>JACJYM010000021.1 GCA_020636155.1 Lewinellaceae bacterium
TTTGAGTGGTTGACTATTATTGATGATGACCCAGATTGTGAAAAATTTGAAATCACATCGACTTTAATTGAATTTGATAATGATGATTTTAAAAAATTTATTTTTGAAATCTTCAAGGACGATCTTAAGCAAATACTGATAGGCCCAACTGGCATTGGAATGCCATGGAGCGATTTTGCTGATGTATGTCAAGATATAGAAAATTTTACAATTCCACCTTTTTTAGACACAGAATGTGATAATAAATATGAAGCTGCATTTATAACCATGATGGCTGAAAATAAAATTGAAAATGATTATACAGGATATTGTGAAATTTTAGATTGGAATAAACTGCTAGAACTTATTATTGATGTCATATTAAATGTCGGAGGATCCGAATCTATGTTTTTTTATAATCGTAAGGCGCAATACTGTTTTTATCTTCATTATTCATGTGCTGTAGGTATATGGTACAAAGAAATGAATGACAATATAAGGAAAATATTATCGTATGCGTCCAATTTGGATTACTTATTAAAATATAAGGATTTGAGGAAAAGTAATGCCTGAATACTAAGGTACATTATGAAGGCCCGGTAGGGCCTTAAGGAAATGCATAGAGATGCTCATAGAGGGAAAGGAAATTTCAATAAAAATCATCCACCAGGTCAGCATCAACCATTAACAAAATCACAACGAAGCAAATTTAATTCACAAATAAAGAGTTATTGGAAAAAAGTATTTAAAAAATGGAAATAAATGGATAGTAATACGAAAGATAATAGTGACTTATTGATTGAGTTTATTGATTCATTGGAAGCGGAGTTCGTTGGTAAGTATATTCCTTTAAAGACTGTACCAAAGATCAATCACTATAGGTTGCCTGAAGATTACAAGTATTTTTTAAATTGGTCAAATGGTTTTTCACTTTTTGGAAGCGAAATTTTAGGCATTGGAAATGTACAGTATGACCTAATTAAAACAACTAAATGGGAGCAAAATGAATCAAATAATCTAATGCCGTCTCACATAATTCCGTTTTCACCAGTGGGTAATGGAGATTTTTATTGCTTTGATCTAAAAGAAGGATTAGATGGAGATGGATTATGTCCCATAATTTATTGGCAGTGGAATTATTCGAGTCCTGAGAGGTACGAAAAAGTTAACGATTCATTTATTGAATGGTTGAAAGAGTTAATCGATGACAGTTTATCGGATGAAGAAGAATAAGAATAAAAAGCCCTTGTACAACTTATGTCTAAGAAGAAGGTAAAACGGTAACTGAAATTGGTCAAAATGGAAATCCTATAAAGGGTCATCCAGAATTGACACCTCAACAACGAAAAGTAATTATGAAACCTGTCAATCGAAGAAAAATTAGAAAATCAATGAAAAAAATCATGAAATGGCATCGAAAACTGTGGTAGAGACAATTTGGATATTTCACGACGAAGGAGTGCAATTTACGATTGGAGTGCTTAAGTCTAAGGTTTTTTCAGAAGAATCCTGATAAAACTATAGTTAATCAGGATGGAGTAACATTTGAACATAATTACAGATCTAATGACCATGCTCCGGCACATGCACACGTAAAGGGAAATGGTCCAAATACAAGAATAGATAGGTTAGGAAATCCTATAGATAATACAGATTTACCAATGTCTAAAGCTCAAAGAAAAGTATATAAGAGTAATAGAAGTAAAATAAATAGGAAATTAAGAAAAATAGGAAAATGGCTGAGATTCAATTAGGTAAGTATTCTAAAAAATTATTAAAAAAACTAGGGTATTCTGAGTTATATTTAACTCATGGAATAATATCAATGACATTATTGCAAAAGCAATATGAAGACTATATAGAAGGCAAAGAAACGAATACAGAACATTTTAGATATGAGGTTTTAATTAACTACATTAATTCCATATCTATATTATCGGAAGAAACATTTGATGTGCTTCTATCAATTATTAAATTGGATGAGGATACTGCTATGTCATTATCTGTTTGTTATTATTTAGAAAATAAGAAAAAATTAAATGATATACAGTGGCAAAGGTTAAAAAAGTTAATATTGAAAATTGGTGGAAGCACGAAAAAAATACATCTAATTGAATTAGCGAGATCAATAGACAGGAATGATTTTAATGTTAAAAAAATGATTGAATTAATCAAAGCAAATCCAGGTATTTATGATGCCTTTGCGATGCATAAGTTTAATGATTCAATTGAAATTATGAAGATATTGCAAGAAAGTAGCTTGAAGAAAGTTAGAAACTATTCTAAAAATAGATATAATCAACTTGTTAAGAAACTGCCCTAAACACCTACGTCCGCCACGGGAACGTTCTACGTCGAACGGGCTGAACTCACGGAAATTAAGGCTTTATTTTTTGGTCGAGAGATAATGGGAAGTAAAAAGGTCTAAAATTGTCACTAATATGCGATAAAAGCGTCAATGTATGAACAAATGCAACAAAAATTCTATAATTATAAACTAAAAATATATAATTTTACTTTAACGTAAAAGATGAATGCAGTAATGATGCCTAAAATCCATGATAATCTAATAGTCTGTGATGACAGTTTTAAGGGTAATTTTACTTTACTGACTGGTAAGTCTGAATATTTCTATATAGCATTTATTCCTTCTCTCAATATTAGTGGATATGGTGAATCTGAAAAGGAAGCCGAAGAAAGCTTACACGTCTCTCTCGATGCCTTTAAAAACGACTGGGAAGAATGGAGTGATATACAGCGTGATGCTGAACTTAAGAAATTGGGATGGAAAATTGTATCTGATGAAGTGTTTGAATGTGCTTACGTAGATTGTGCAGGCAATCTTCGCAATTTCATACCTGAAACAGAAGATATTATTTCTAAAGAACTAGCATTGTAGGTTCTTCATGCCGTTCAGACCCATCAAGAGAAAACATTGGATAGCATATCTTACTTTTCTAGGATGCCACTATGAAAGGACAAAATCATCTCATGAACATTGGAAGTGTCCTGATTGTAATAGAACAATTACGTTTTGGACGAATAAGAAAGAGATTGAAGCTTTTCATATACTTACTAATCTTAAATCTTTAGATAAAAGGTTCGAAGATTTAGTAAGCTGGATAGAAGAACAGGAAAAATAAACAAAAGCCCTCAATCGAAGCTTTTGTTTATTACACTTCATTATTAAGAAAAGTCTTACGGAGTATCTATAAGATACCTGTCCGTCGTTGGTTTCACCTAGGTCGTTACCTACCCGACAGATTTGATATAAAATTTGGATAACTGACTGAAATTATATAATTTTATGCACTATGAGTACGTGATATCCAATCTGTGAAAATATGGAATTCTACTATTATATACCAATATCCTGCTTAAAGTGTGTGGATAAAGAATGCAGAAGATTGGATGAATAGCAGTCAATGCCATAATAAGGGATTGGAAAGTTTATTAGAAATAAATGTAGAAAATCTATAGGTTGCAACATTACTTTTAAACCAAATTAAAAAATTGATTACACGAGGATGTGAGAATGGCCTATGCCAAGAGGATCAACTGTCCATTGTACCTCGTTGATTTATTTTCAATAGTTGAAAAAATAATTCACAGATATTATTTTTTCAAATCTCAAGAATATTATTACTTTTAAACTACTAACATTACTCACGAGATGAAATACTACTTTATTGTTCTTTCTACACTTTTTCTATATTGCTGTGGCACTACGAAGCCACCACTATTTAGTGCAAATTCAGAAAAATTTAAAAACAAATACATAGAGTTTATTGGGAATGATGAAATTCCAATTGCAAGCTGGTATCATTATGTAAAGACCAAAACCACTGACAATACGTACATTGTGAGGACATTTTTTCCTGAGACAAAACAGATTACTTCTGAAGTAATTTATAAAGATAAATCCACTAAAATAGCGGAAGGAATCGCAAAATATTGGCATGAAAATGGAAACTTAAGTAAAGAAGGTGTTTATAGTAACTCAAAAGCTATCGGACTTTGGAAAGTATATGACCGAGATTCTGGCACCTTATCAGCTAAGGGTATATATGAAAATGGACTTCGAAATGGAATTTGGGAATTCTACGATTCAAAAGGACGATTGAAAAAGACAATTAATTATATAGCAGATAAGAAAGACGGTGGTTTTCAGGAATATGATTCTTTGCAAGTCATCGTTAATGAAGGAATTTATAAGTCTGATACTATTTTTCAACAATCCAAAGTCGATACCCTCAATCAAGATGTCTATGAAATGCCTTATTTATCTGAATTCAAAAATATTGAAGATGCTAAACTAAGGCATAAAAGCACTCAAAATGCCTTACTCCAGTATATTTCCGAAAATCTAAAATATCCGAAAAATGCAAAAAATTATGGAATCGAAGGTACGACTATTAACCAATTTACAATTGATAAAGATGGAAGTATTAGTGATATTGAAGTAATCATTGGAATTTGTCAAGACTTTAAAGACATGAATTTAAAAATACTCTCCAATATGCCAAAGTGGGAAGCTGGAACTCAAAATGGAAAAAAAGTAAAGGTTTCGTACACCATTCCGATAAAATACAAGCTAGAACATTGGTAATATAAATTTCTGATACTAGGATGATCAATAGGTAAAGGAACATTGATTTATAATTGATTTTAATAGGTTAATCAAGTACGACACAGAGAAATTTATACTAAAACCAAATAAGAGAATCTCAATTGACTATTGTATTGTATTCGGTCGAATCGCATCCATGGCGATATTAAAATCCTTCAAATCCCAAGCATCGGCAACATTAAAATCGCCAATTTTCGTTCTTCTCAAATATAGCAAATACCCCCCTACCCCCAATGCATTTCCAAAATCATGTGCCAAGGATCTAATATATGTTCCCTTACTACAATGCACCTCAAAGTCAATAAATGGCAGCTGGATGTTTGTAATTTTAAAATCGAATATACTGATTTTTCGAGATTCAGGTTGAAACTCTTTGCCTTCTCTTGCCAGTTTGTAAGCTGGTCTGCCTTTAATTTTTAAGGCACTGAATCGGGGTGGAAATTGATCTATCTCACCTATAAATTGTCCGACATTCTCCTGGATAATTTGTGGGGTCAAGTGGTCAAATGGCTTGATGTTTTCTTCATCCGTCTCTGCATCATAACTCGGTGTCTGAGCTCCGAGCCTAATTTTTCCTATATATACTTTATCCAAACCCTGAAATTCGTCAATGCGTTTGGTGTATTTTCCAGAACAAATCAAGAGCAGTCCTGTAGCCAACGGATCAAGAGTCCCTGCATGGCCTACCTTAATTCTTGGGATATTCGCTGTATATTTTATCTTATTTCTGAGCTTATTGACCACATCAAATGAAGTCCACTCCAATGGTTTGTCAATAGGAATCAACTGACCTTCACTAAAATCAATTTCTGGAGTAAGAGGTTTTTCTTTCGATAAGTAATTAAGCATTCCAATAATAATAAATGAGACCAATAATGGCTATGGTAAAACAGTAATATGAAAAATACCTTAGTTGAGCCTTTTTTACAAGATTTATCATCAGCGAACATGCAAAGATGCCTGTAACGAATGCCGCTATGAAGCCCAAGCCCAAAGTGTAGATTCGAGAAGAACTAAAATCAATGTCGCCCGATAATATATCTTTTGCTATCTTTCCCAAGATGAGAGGAACAACCATTAAAAATGAAAATCGAGCCGCCTTTTCGCGGTCAATACCCAGTAACACAGAAGTAGAAATTGTGGCACCTGAACGACTGATACCCGGCAAAATCGCAATCGCTTGTGAAATACCGATAATGAGTGAATCCACGTAACTTACACCTTTATGCGTGGCTTTGGCACGATCTGCCAAAATGAGCAAAAACCCCGTCGCAATTAATGCCCAGAATACGAACAGAATTTTTCCATTAAATAATGCCTCAATCTGCTTTTCAAATAAGAGGCCGACCACTACTGCCGGAATCATGGATATGATGATTTTAATGACAAATGACCTCTGAGTATCATCATCCTTATCGAACAATCCTTTTATTATTGCCAAAATATCTTTTCTAAAAACAACAATCGTAGAAAGCGCAGTCCCGAAATGTAGAACTACGGTCATCAAAAGATTTTCAGAAAATTGTCCGTCGTTTCCAATGAAATAATTCGCAATTTCGATATGACCACTGCTGCTCACGGGCAAAAACTCCGTAAGACCTTGAATAATTCCCAACAAAATCGCCTTCCACCAGACCATGTAAAGTATTAGATTATTTTCGGGTAAAGACAGAATAAATTAAAAAACCCAAACCCGTGAGAATGACAATGGGAGCCAGCGTAATCCTTCTAAAAGAATAAATCAAACTCTCATCCCAGACATCTTTTGACGGCATGTGACCTCCCGACATCAACACCAAACCAATGATGATCAACAAGGTTCCAATTCCGAAAAAAATATAATTTCTCTTGCCGTAAAGCAAATCATCTCCTGACTTTATATCGTCATATTTAGAATCTGAAAGTGTGCTGGAATTTGAGATTACAATCTTTTTTGCCATGTTATATTCAAATTTTAAAGAGGTAAAGGTACATTTTTATTCATATAAATCGGAAACGCTTTTGTTCAAATATTTATTCACTGCATTAAAGGTCGATATTCCTGAAATGAGAAAAGATAGCAACAAAATGCATATTACCGTTAGCAGTACATATTCCCATCGCAGTAATTCGAGGGCTTCTGAGGCAGAATAGGCAATCATACCTATCACCAAAAACATTCCAAATAAGGAAACAAGAAAAGACTTCCATGCTATCATTCGGGCTTTGTGGAGATAAGGCATTCTGATAAAACTATCCTTAGCTCCGACCATTTGCATGGTTTTGATTTCCCACCGATCGGCATACAGTTTCATACTTATCGTATTGTAAATGATGATAATGGCCAATATTAAAAAAAGTACCGCGAGGAAGAAAATAAAATAGGACACAAATTTAATATTCCCTTTAAGGTTTTTTATTGTGTCATTTTCATAAAAAACGGCACTTACGAAGTCATACTTCTTTAAAATTCCAGATATCTCTTGTAAATATTCTTCAGTATAAAAACTACTTTTAACATTAAAGGATATGACATCATTGAATGGATTACCAATATTATTAATGACATTTTCACTCATTTCCATGAGCTTTATGGCCTCTTCTGCGGGTATCTCCGTTATGGATTCGGGTACGATTTCTTGTTGAGATTTAAGTATAAAAATCAATTTTTCTGAGTCCTCAACGGTCGAATTTGGGGTCAACTCCACGAGTATATTCAATTTCTCTTTGAGAATATTCGAAATATTACTTGAATGCAAATAAAGCAATAAAAACAAACTACATAGCAACAACACAATGCTTATCGAAAAGGTAGCATAACCCAAATTAGACGATCTTGCCGTTTTTTTTGACATTCTAAAGACTTTCTAGTTTTAGTCGAGGGATAAAAGTATAACATTTATCAGACACATGAAAATAAAAACATATATGAAAGATAACTATGGGTTCAATTATTAAATATTGTTTGTTTCTCAAAAATCAAACTTCTAGATTAATCCACCCACCTGAGTATTATAATTATCTCAGAACTGGTCAGCTTCTTATTGTTCAATATTAAAATTAAATTCATTTAAATACAGCTTCAACCTTCTTTTTAAATTTTAAAACTATAGCAATTTTGGAATGGATTTAACAATTTCTCATATTCATCTTCTATTCACCCTCTTCCCTACCTCACCAAAGTCACATCCCCATAAAGGGTGGTTGTTTCAGTGCCGTTTTTGTAGCGGGCTACATACACATAGACCCCGGGGTTGAGGGATTTGTGGTGTTTAGTGCCATCCCAAATCGAACTTTTCGTGGAATTTGGATAATCATAGACCAAGTTGCCCCATCGGTCAAATACCTGTGCAGAAATGAGGGTTTGATTTTCGGGGTCGAGCTCAAATTCTAGTACGTCGTTTTGTCCATCCTGATTCGGACTGAAGATGTTAGGGATTGTGATCGTCGTCGTCGTGGTCTCTTTGACTTTAATTTGTGCGGTTAGATAATATTCGCAGCCATCGGTGTCGATGATTTGAGCTTGGACGGTGTCGTCTGCATTCGCTGTAATATTGATATTGGTACATGGTTGGTCGAGGCATTCCCAAGTGTTGTTTGATTGCCAAGATATGTCTGCTACCTGACTGAGACCGTTGCTTTCTATACTTAACGTCACCAATGTTCCTTTATCCACTTCTTGGCTTGTGGGTACCAACTGGAAGTTCTGAATCGGCACTAAATCTATGGTCACTGTGCCGAGATTCAGGATGCAATTAGGATTGATGATATAGTCCACCTCGTAGCTA
>JACJYM010000022.1 GCA_020636155.1 Lewinellaceae bacterium
CAGTATTTGCAGAAACCGTTACTGCACTTTTTACTACCTCATCTTTGGTAACCTTAAGGGCTACTGCCTCTACAGTTGATGAAAAGGTAGTTTCTATTCCTTCTGCAGCCATCTCCTTAGCACTTACATTAACTATTTGATTAAATTCAACCCAACCCCATTTTTGCAATTGGTTAAATCCTGCCTTAGCCAATTTCCCTGCAGCTCCTGCTCCCAATCCTTCCAAAGCTGTGAAACCTAGATGCATCGCCCAATCACCAACGCCATTTAGATTAGACAAGGTACCATTTGCCAAATCAGTTGCTAAATTGCCTCCACTTGTTATTGCCATTCCTAAAGTAGGGTTAACAACACCTACTGCACCACCTACTGCACCGGACCCAAAATAACCTAAGCCGTCCCAGAATCCATTAACATTTCCCCAATTACTGTAAAGATTCATTCCGCCATTTATCAGAGCGGCCACTGCAAACACTAGAAATGGTAAATCACCATGTGGATCTGCATAAATTATTGGATTATTTGCTACAGCCGAATATGGTTAAAGCTCAACAACCATTTCCGCTTTAGGATCTACCTGCCACCATCTTCCTAATGCGGAATCATGTACCCGATAGGTCGTAAGACCTATCCCACTGCCTATGATGCCTGAAAACTCAATACCGTTGTACTGATATTTTTCATTAACGCCTTGTTGCTCACTAAAAGTTCCCTCCATCTTCATCCCGAAAGCATAATAGCGGTAACTGCCAGTGAGCTCGTTGGTCTCATGGACATTTTCTATATTCCATGCTCGATGCTTTTATAAAACAAAATCTTTCTCAAACTATACTACAATAAAAGCCCCGAGACTATCCCCGAGGCTTATTTTTATTCTTCTTCGTTGGAAGAATATTTTCTCAAAAACGTTTCCATTGAGGATGGATGGTTATTTACATTTTCTACAATTTTTTTTCATTCTTTCAAAAGCTTGATTCTCAAATTCTGATGGGTTTTCTATTGACATTTTATTGCTTATTCTAGAGTTAATATTTGTTAAAGTATCTTGAGTATTTACATTTAAATAATTTTCAGTATTCTTAATTCTTATAAGTGTATCTACTTTATTGTCATAATAACTCTTCACTATCGCAGAATCACCGTCGTCACTAAACTGAATATTCGACCGTATTCCAATAAGTCCTGTTGGTTCGGTAAAAAATAAGATATCTCCATTAGACAAAATATATAATTCAATATATCTAAACTTATTACCAGTTGACTCAACCAAGTAAAAAGATTTATCAAAGTCATCGCTCGTAGAACAAGTAATAGTACAAAATATTGAAATCAATAAGACTATAATTTTCATTGGTCTAATTTTGTTTAGTCATCAATTTGATAAAACCTTACATATCCAGGATCTAATTGTCAATATGCTTTAATATGCTATCTCTTCTATAATATATCTTTTGCTCAAATAAAATAGGATTTTCTTGAAGTTTTTTATAATCAACGTTTTGATAAAATCTAATAAAAGTATCCTTAGGACTGTAAAGATTTTGGTCTTTTCGAATAAATCTTTTTACTCCTAAGATTTCCCCATCATTCTTTATAGTAAATGTCAAACTATCTGTATCAAAGTTTTTCATTATTATATCATAAGGCACAAATCTTATTAAGTCATTCCACACAATAATCTCATTATCCGGCAAAATATAAAGTTCTGTATATAAGTCTTCGATTTTTGAATAGCTATAATAATTTAATTGCTCGTCAAATTTTCTATTATTTTTCCATTGACAATCAAAAAACGAAAGTATTACTACTAAAAGTGTGAAATTTTTTAGATTCATTTATCTATTAGTTATCATTTTAGAAAATTTAATCATAAGCTCAGGCTTGCTAAAATTAATAATCATAGCAATATATGGCCTTTCGCTAGTAGACCCTGTTGGTTCCATCATTTCCACCTCATATCTAAGTGGACGTCTCTTATGAGATAATACTTGTGAGAAATAATTACCATTATCAGGCACTGGTTTCGGAATTAAAATTTGTATCCCACCTTTATTATATTTATATATTGGAGCCCAGTTTGCTCCCCATTTAGATTCCAAATAAGTAAAATTTTTGAGATAATCTTCAAAGTTAAATAGTTCAAGATTTGAATATTTATCCTTTACAATATAATTCTCGTCCAAAATTACCGCCCCTCTATCCTCAGCAGCCTTCACATAATTTAATCTTTGTTCATACTTTTTCAATTCTCTCAAAAATCTTGCAGCTTCCTCGACAATATTATCTGCCCCCAAGTTGAAAGGTTGAAAATCTCTTCCCGCTTGACTTGATGCTACTCGAGAGTGAGATTGATTGGCTTTTACTAATTCAATATCCCATCTTTGTGCATAAGAGACACTAGGTCCACCGTAAAAGAATTGTTGATTAGCAGCATTATAATTAACACTTCCAACAGACAATCCAACGCCTGACAAATTTCTATTTATACTGGCTCCAGCATTAAAGCCATCTGTTCCATAACTTACAGATAGCGGACCATATCCAACGCCTACCGATGCAAAAACTTTTTCCGAACCAAAATTATAACCTACCGTAGCACTAACAGGGCCAACCCCCACCGTCACTCCAATGCTAAATCCACCATCAAAACTTATATATGGCAAAATAAAGAAGTCTCCTTCAGGGTCAGAAGCAGTAATAGGATTATTGCCCATGGCGTTGTAAGGAGATAGGCCATAGAGGGATTCCGCTTTAGGATCAACCTGATTCCGCAGCAGCATATCCTGAGGGATATGTGCTGACTACACCTATCGCTCCTTTCTCTCCTTCGTCGAGATGCGGGGCGATGGTTTCGTTTCACTTCGGTCACGAGACATAATATGTCTCGAACAACCTCGTTCACCACCTGCCTAATGCGGGATCATGTACTCGATAGGTCGTAAGACCTATCCCACTGCCTATGATGCCCGAAAAGCCACCCATCCCCGAAATCATCGAGGGTTCCTTCCTTCAAAGGTCTCCCAGACCTTTGATACTGACCATCTTTATGGTCAGTATATCAGTCAGTCATCATTGTACTGACTATTGCAAATATAATCAATTTCTGCATGCTGCAAGCCGTAGTTTGCAGTTCAGACCTAAATTGATTTGCGATCAATTTTACGGTCTTCATCTTCCATCTTCATTCCGAACGGATAATAATGGTAGCTGCCCGTGAGTTCGTTGGTTTCAGGGATGTTTTTAGTGACCTCTATCTTGCCATCGTAATTTTGAAAATAACCGAATTCGAAAATAACTGAGATGATATAATATTTACCATTCCAAATGGCCATCTTTCAAATCGATTGGAAGGTTTTTCTTGAAATATAAAAAATTGTCATTTGTATAGAAGTAATTGCGATATCCTTTCATCTTTACGATATTATTATTTTTCTGAAAGTATTCACTCATATTTATTGATGGTAAATCGAGCATTAATTCTGATTTTATATCTAATATAAGTTTGGCATCATCTACCAATACTATAGGAACATAATAAGGATTATAGACTCCATAATCCTCCTCCAATACCCACTGACCATTGTAAAATGACTTCAAAGTTTCGCCTAAACACAAATAAAAGATAAAATAATCAATTGCCGTTAATTTCGAAGTTTTTCTTCCTTTAATGAAATTCCGTAGACCATTTAGTTCGTCAAAGTTAAACTGATCAATTTTATATCCGAGCTCTTTTTCGACTAAACTTTTAATATAGAGTTGACTATTATTTTTTAGATTGAAAAGGCTGTCTTGGTAACTCTCGTACACGATCATATTTGGATTATCGATAGGAAAAGATTTATTCTTGATACAATTATCCAAGCACTCAACTGAAGAGAAAATAATTCCTTTCAGTTGTGACAGTGGCACGTCTATTCTCTTGGATGGCAGAAATAGAATTTTATCTTTTTCTAATTCGAATATGAAGCCGAAATTGACATTTTTTAATTGATAGTCACAGTCAAATAATCCTTTCTCATAATTATTTAATTCAATTATTGCGTCTTGATATGGTATTATTTCAAAACAATTTTTCATATATAAGTAATGCTTATATACGGCATTTTCTGCAATTTTTTTTCATTCTTTCAAAAGCTTGATTTTCAAATTCCTGTGGGTTTTCTATTGAAAGTTTGTTACTAATTATTTCATTCATTCTTATCAAAGTGTCTAAAGTAGATACAATTAAATAATTTTCGGTATTCTCGATTTTAACGAGGATGTCAATTTTATCTTCGTAGTAATTTTTTACTTTTGCAGAATCACCTCCATCACTATATTGAATATTCGCTCTTATGCCTAATAGTCCCATTGGTTCAAAAAAGACTAAGATATCTCCATTAGATAATACATAGATTTCAGTGTATTTAATTTTCGTACCCGATGACTCAATAAGGTAATATGATTTTTCAAAGTTATCGCTTGTCGAGCATCCATAGAAAAAGAATATTGCCAGTAATTGTATTAAAATTTTCATTACTTTTATAGATAATCGGCTGACATTACCAATGATTGATATTCAAGATATCTACCATTGTAATAGCCATATCTGCTGCCTAATCATACGGGTTTTCCTGTGTCATCAAGCCTTTTCCCAAGGTGAGGAAGCCCAATATGATAATCACATAAAATATTCTTCCGGTGCTTATCGCAACCAACACCCCTCCCAATATAATCATAATGCCTAATGCGATACTTACAAATCTAGTACTAAAACTATTTTTATCCTTTACCTGGTTGAAAACAAGAATTTGCTGCCGTACATACGATTCAGGATATATATTGAGATTGACCTTATTCATGATTTCGCTCTCACTTACTTTTTTCCTAAGCAATGAGTTCACTAATTTCTTTTGTTCGGCTAATAAGCTCTTTGCCTCTTGTTCTACTACCTTTTTTAATATGTCTGGATCTAACTGTTCGAGCTCAGGTAAACGGCTTAAATCTTCTCCATTACTGAATTTTTCTCTTATCAAGGGTCTATATTGGTCAGCCAACATGTTCTTAACGCTAGACATAATATTTTGAATGTCAGACTTGTATAATCCTTTCTTTACGAGCTGGTCTGAAATCTCAGATTCCTTGAGTTGGTTATTGATCACTTCTTTGGTGATTTCCTCAGCGTATTTTATTTTCTCCTTGTAAGTCATGCGAATTTTATTTGTATGATAGAATCTTTTTACGACGTTTTCAAACCAATGGTTAAATGTATCATTATTTTTCTATTTAGAGAAATTCTTTATTGGCTATACGAAACTTTTAATTCATCAATATTTGCTAATTTTACGAATTATTCTTCCTTGCAAGTGCAAGACATATATGAAGGATAAATTTGCTTTTTTACAATTATAATAAGTTTAAAAATGCCCATATATCACAAATTAGGAAAGATACCGCCCAAGCGGCATACACAGTTCTTTAATCCCGATGGTGGAATATATTACGAACAATTGTTTGGTACCATCGGCTTTGATGGGATGTCTTCCCTCATCTACGAAATTTACAGACCGACTATGGTGTCAAAAATCGGTGAGCCAGTCGATGTGAGACCCAAAGCAGCGGTCGAACATAACATGACTTCTCGTAAGTTAATAAGTTTTGACGTACCGGCCAAAAGTGACTATTTAGAAAGTAGGACTCCATTGATGTTTAACAGCGACATAATAATTGGGGTGGCAGCACCTACGGAGACGCTGAAATCCTATTTTTATAAAAATGCCGATGCCGACGAAATGTTGTTTATACACAAGGGCAGCGGAAAGTTGAGAACTTTTCTTGGTAATATTGATTTTGAATACGGTGATTACCTCATCATCCCGCGGGGCATGATTTACCAAATAGAATTTGATAGTACAGAAAATCGAATCTTGTATTCTGAATCTTTTCAGCCTATTTATACCCCGAAGAGATACCGCAATTGGTTTGGTCAGATGCTTGAGCATTCGCCGTTTTGTGAGCGAGACTATAAACTGCCTTATGAATTAGAGACTCATGACGAAAAAGGAGAATTTCTAATCAAAGTTAAAAAAGAAGGGTTTTTACACGAATTAACTTACTTAACGCATCCATTTGATGTGGTCGGGTGGGATGGATATAATTATCCCTATGGATTTTCAATTCATAATTTTGAGCCGATCACAGGCCGAGTACATCAGCCACCACCGGTTCATCAAACATTTGAAACTTCAACTTTTGTGATTTGCAGTTTCTGTCCAAGGCTGTATGATTATCATCCATTGGCTATTCCTGCACCTTATAACCATTCAAATATTGATTCTGACGAAGTGCTGTACTATGTAGATGGTGAATTTATGAGTCGGAACGACGTAGGACCTGGTCATATCAGTCTGCACCCCGCAGGAATTCCTCATGGGCCACATCCTGGTGCTTATGAACGAAGTATCGGACAGAAGGAAACACACGAACTGGCAGTGATGATTGATACTTTTAAACCTTTAAAATTGACTCGTCAGGCTCTTGATGTGGATGATAAAAAGTATTATAAATCTTGGTTGGAATAGGATAGCTGATTAATAAATAAAAATTTAAAGACGACATGAATACATGGATGGATGTACCCTCGGGTAGTGATTTTTCTATTTACAATATACCCTTTGGGATTTATTCAAAAGCCGGTGAAAAACGAATAGGGTCTCGCATAGGTGATATGGTGATTGATTTAGAATCCTGTGTAAAATTGAATATTTTCCCTGGAGTTGAATTGCCTGATAGGATATGGAGAACGGGTTATTTGAATGAATTCATTGAACTCGGAAAAGCGACAACCCGTGCCGTGAGAAGCAAGATTCAGGAAGCACTATGTGATGAAAATTCAATGTTGAAAAAGGCTTCTCATGTGTTCATACCCATTTCTGAAGTGGAAATGCACCTGCCGGTAAGAATTGGAGATTATACCGACTTTTATAGCAGCATAGAGCATGCCACCAATGTCGGCAAGATGTTTAGAGACCCAGAAAATGCTTTACTTCCTAATTGGAAACACTTACCTGTAGGTTATCATGGAAGGTCATCTTCTATTGTGGTTTCAGGTACGGATATCAGGCGGCCTTTTGGGCAATTGAAACCTCAAGATGGACCTCCGGTCTTTGCCGTCACTAAAAGATTAGACTTTGAGTTGGAGATGGCGTTCATCATAGGGAAAGAAAATATATTGGGTGACCCTATTGCGATAAAAGATACGGACGAGTATATATTTGGAATGGTCGTCTTTAATGATTGGTCAGCCAGAGACATCCAAAAATGGGAGTATGTTCCTCTCGGACCATTTTTGGCTAAAAACTTTGCGTCTTCCATTTCCCCGTGGATTGTGACGATGGAGGCCTTACAAGATTTCAGTGTGAGCGGCCCGAAACAAGAACCGGAAGTTTTGGACTATCTCAAATATGAAGGGGACAAAAATTATGATATCAAGCTAGAGGTGGGATTGACGCCGGATGGAGGTTCTGAAAATGTCATTTGCCGTTCCAATTTTAAATACATGTACTGGAATATGAATCAGCAACTGGCACATCATACGGTGAATGGCTGTAATGTGAGGGTAGGAGATATGATGGCATCAGGAACCATCAGTGGACCTAGTGAGGATTCTTTCGGTAGCATGCTTGAGTTATCATGGTCGGGATCAAATCCAATAAATCTTGCTAATGGAGAATCTAGAACATTCATCGAAGATGGAGACACCAT
>JACJYM010000023.1 GCA_020636155.1 Lewinellaceae bacterium
ACAGTAGGTTGAGGCTGTTCCGTCTTCAGAACCAACACCTGCACATTCGTTACTTGTTGTCAAAGCTTCTGAGAAGGCTGACCCGATTCCATCACCTACTGTTAGATTGTAGGGCGAAGAACAAGTAGATCCATCAGCTCCATTAATTGACGAAGTAGTCTCAAGATACGACAAATCAAAACTTCCATCATTTGTGCTTGAAGAAATAATGACATAATAATCAATCGCAGTTGTACTATTATATAAACTACTCAGAGTAATCGTACCAGTTCCACATATTTCATCAATACCATAGTATGCAAAATCAGATGCACAGTAATTTACTATATCCATGGCAACGTTACCTGATCCGGTATAGTTTGATAATGTTATATCTACACTTGAACAATTTCCAGATGGGATGGTCATTTTAAATATTTTATCGGCATCATAAGAGGTTCCACAAGCATTCGAACTAAAAGCATTGGATCCATCGTTTTGACATAGATTGTTGGTTATAGTTGATCCACTGGTTAAGGAAATGGAGTTGGTGAAAGTACTGCCAGGAGGAGAATATCCTGAAGGAGCATTTAATTGAATAGTCGCACTTGTAAAAGCATTTTTACTTCCATTAATCAATAAATAGTAAGTACCACCAGCTGTTAAGCCAGAGATTGTATTACTAAAACCTGTATTTACGGCACATCCGCTGGCGACAATAGCTCCGCCACAGGCATTATAAAGAGCATAGTTTGGTTTACAACCGCCTCCAGAGCAGGAAAATGAATTGAATTGAAAATTAATAGAAGTCTGGTCAGTCTGTAAATCAATTTGAAACCAAGTCCCGGCTGAAGATTCTGCACATCCGGTAGTTGACCCTGTTCCAGTGAGACCAGAGCTTTCAACACCTTCTACAGAACAATCAAAAATTATCGGGTTTGAGCAGGATTCACCTTGCCCTAAAACTATGTTTGATGAGATCAACAATATTAAAAGGGTAAAAATATTTTTCATATCTATAGAATTTTAGTGTTGAATGTTTTTAATATCTCTTTTAGGGCGAAGTGGTTCTGAATAAACTTTTACAACTTCCCCATTGGGAAGTTTTGTTTCTTGAATAAAAATAGAATTTTCAGAATAATAAGTTTGATTAGTATCAAATTTCACTTCTTTAATTTTGGGGATTTTAGTATAGTCAGGATTGTTTTCGAATATATTTTCCATATCTATTGTCAAATTCTGACCATAAATGCTTTGAAAAAACCCGAATAATAGAAAAAGCAGAAAAGTAAAGTTAGTTTTTTTCGTAATATTAGTTATTAATTGTAAATGATTTATTCTCAGTCAACCAAATAGATCAGTTAGTATCTGACCTATTGGAATTGAATTGATATAATATTTTATTTTTGTTAATGAATCTCGAAAAGTTTTAATTGAATGCAGTCAATTTAGAAACTGTTGTTCAATACCAAAATTATAAACCGTTGTCTCTAAGGTTATTACAACTTTCTAATTTACTACTTTGGCTTTTTAGGGTAATCTAAAACTATGACGAAACAAAATATTTCACACACATTATTTAAGTAAAAATAAATAATTATAATTCAATATAATATTTTGTATTTTAACTTAATTGAATAACATAATTTATATTACTATATGTTATGTATTGATTACATGAAAATTTAGGTTATCCAATTTCTATGAAAAAATTGTAAAAAATTTTACATTTTTTTTAAAAATTTTCAAATCTTCTATTTTAGGAATGCAATTTAGTGCTGATGGATATACTAATAGTGAAGTTGGTAGAGAATTGAATTTCAACTCTCTACCAACTTTGAACCACTAATTTTTAACAAATTTGGTTTTCCAAGTATCTAAACTACTTGTTATTTCGATATAATAAACTCCGTTTTTTAGGTCCTTGGAGTCGATCGTATTCCTTTCGGAGTCTAAGGACATTTTCAAGTTCTTGACAAGCTCACCAGTAGAATTAAATATTTTTATTTCTATATCACCGTATATCTCGGTGCCTTCAATGGAAAAATTGATTTTTTCCATTACTGGATTTGGAAATAATACTAAATTATCATGCACATACCCGCGAACATATATCACAGTGGAGTATTCTGTAGAGCCATCATAATCAATCATTTTTAATCTATAATAATTCTCTTTTAAAACATCAGGATCTTTTATTGAGTAATTAGCTCCATAGGGTCTATTTTTAGATTCAACTTCATTAATAGAAATCCATTGATCCTTAACTTTCTTTTCTAGGACATAAAGATGACTGTTAAATTCAGAAGAACTTTCCCAGGTAACTTCGTTATAGTTGCCTTTATTCACTGCATTAAATGATTTTATTATCACTGGCATAACAATAGAACAATCTGGTACGGCAGTTCCACCGGTTTGGTTCATAGAAATATCTGTAGGATCACTTGAATAATTTGTTATCAAAACAAGATAAACATTTCCAGTCATAGCACATGGGATTGAGCCGCTACCTCCAGGATTTGTTGAATAATCACATACAATAGGAGTACCCCAATTGCAACTTGATATTGCAGCGTTTAGATCAGAAAATGGCCCCCAAATAGCGTAATCTACGTCCACCGCAGGATCTGCTGTGATTTCAAATTCAAAATCTCCATCACTAGACATTTCAATATAATACCATGCAGGATTAGGAGTAGTTCCTAAGCAACCATAATCAATATCGGGATCGATATCTTCAGCATCAGTGGAGCCGGTTGATGCCGGAAATGTAAAATCACTACATATTGCCCCATTGTCGACGAAGTTAGGGTCGTCAATACTAAATTGGCATGTACTGCCACCTGTCTGATCAACAACGCTTGGCAACATTGTTATTGTAAAGTCGAAGGAAACATCGTCCCAAATATCATCCCATTGAATATAGTATGTAGTACCAGCTTCTAGGCAATTTAATGACAAAAAG
>JACJYM010000024.1 GCA_020636155.1 Lewinellaceae bacterium
ACGACGAAGGAGGAGTTTCAGGCTGTTTAGGATTTTAGGAGAGTTTTGGCGTTAAAAAAAGTATACAGCCTTGATTTTTTGCTTCTTTTGGATCAAGCCAAAAGAAAGGAATAAAAAGACGTATTTCGCAACAAATAGTTTTGTCATAATTTTTGCGAAGGAGGCAAAAATAACGCCAAAACGGGTTAGGTACTATGGTATAGCCCCGCACCTTGTTCGGGGCTAAGGATATATCACCCCTTCGGGCTATTTTAGGAGCAATTCCAAAAAGAAAAAATTTATGAAATCTTTACTCTTGATTATCAGTAATATATTCGTTTTCAATCCTATATCCATTTAAAAATTCTCCAATAGGCATTTTTCTCTTACCTGCCATCTGTATTTCCAATACACTGATAGCGCCTGACCCACAGTAAATGATGAGAGATTTGTTGTCAACTTTTAATTTTCCGGGCTTTCCATTTTCTGGAATTGGCTTAGAGGTAAATATTTTAGTCAGTTTATGGTCTATATAAGTGTAAGCCCCAGGATAAGGAGAAAGCCCTCTAATAAAATTGTGTACCGATTCGGCTTCGTTATTAAAATCAATTATTGTGTTTTCGGGAGTTAGTTTAGGGGCTTTTGAAACCAACGAGTTATCTTGTTTTTTAAACTCGACCTTTTCCTCTTGAATTATATGCACTGTCCTCAATACCACTTCAGCGCCGAGCTGCATGAGTCTGTCGTGTATATCACCTGCATTTTCGTCGCGACCTATTTCTATTGAATCTTGTAATACAATATCTCCTGTGTCAATTTCATGTTTTAACTTGAATGAAGTAACTCCAGTAGTTGAGTCACCGTTTATTATAGCCCAATTTATTGGAGCTGCACCACGATATTTTGGCAATAATGATCCATGTAGATTATAAGTACCTAGTGGAGGCATATTCCAAACAACTTCGGGTAACATTCTAAATGCAACGACGATTTGTAAATCAGCTTTCAAGGATTGAAGTTCCTCGATAAATGCGGGTGATTTTAGGTTCGTGGGTTGTAATATTTTTAATCCGTGTTCTAATGCATACTTTTTAACTGCGGATTTTATTAATTGCTTTCCACCTCTACCACCGAATTTGTCTGTCGAAGTAACTACTCCGACGATATCAATTCCATTTTTGCATAAGATATCTAAGGAAGGAACTGCAAAGTCTGGCGTTCCCATAAATACTACCCGTAATTTCTTTTCTATTATCTTGTTATTATTCTTCACTTTACTAGGTATTGTTCTCAAAAAAGTGTGACAAATTTACATTCTCATACTCTCAATAAATAAATTCCGTATATTTAAATTTTAAAATTGTCGCATAGTTCATACCTATTTAAATAATCTTGAAAATGAAGTTTAATATTGTAAAATTTTCTAATCTTCTTCTATCAGTTATAGCGCTGTCAATATTTGCAATCACGGATTCATCCGCACAAAAAGTATCGGTAGAGGGTTACACTTATCAGAGTGGCAATCGAGGTTATCTTGGACAAGTAAAATTAGAAATCTTTGACCTTAACACGGATGAACTATTGGCTGAAACACACACCGATAATGATGGATATTTTAGTTTGAAATTTGATAAGGGTAACTACAAGTTGTTATTTTCGCGAGAAGCATTTTATCCCATTGAAAGAAATATTTATGTCAATAGCACGGAGAAACAGTTTCTTAAAATAGAAATGCAGCACAAACCAGGCTATCTTTTTGAAGTCACATTAGCTGAAAAAAAGGAATTTCCTGAACAAGTTGTGGATGCAATAAGTGGTGCTTTGATCGAAGTTTATAATAATACGACGGGTAATCTGATTCTAGAACTTAAAGACTATCAAGCACCAGAGTTTAAGGTGAATCTTGAGAAAGGCAATCATTATACCATACTGGTTAGAAAAGAAGGATTTTTGGCCAAAAGAATGGAGGCTTACGTCGACGTCGAGGGTTGTATTGTGTGCATTGATGGAGTGGGAAAAGTAACTCCCGGTGTTTCTGACAATCTCACGGACGGTGGTGAGTATGGAGTTCTACTAGCAAACGTAGAAATGGATAGACTTTTTGAAGGCAAAAAGTTGGTTATTAATAACTTATACTACGACGTAGGAAAATATAATTTGAGGCCAGAGGCAAAAATTGAACTCGATAAGGTAGTAAGATTATTAAAATACAACCCCAATATGTCCGTGGAATTGAGTTCTCATACAGACTCCAGAGGCGATGATACTTATAATCAGAAATTATCTGAAGAAAGAGCAAAGGCGGCCGTAAATTATATCATCTATAATGGTGGCATCGAAAGACGACGAATTCAAGCCAAAGGATATGGAGAAACACAGCTCCTTAACCGGTGTTCGAATGGAGTACAATGCACGGAAGAAGAGCATCAAATGAATAGAAGGACTGAAATCAAAATCATTGGAATCGAAGTACTTACCGAGTTCAAGCCTTTGGTTGAGATGAAGCGTGAAGAACAAATGGAATTATTGCTCAAAGAGATTGAAAATCAAGGTCAAATTAAACTTAAAGAAGGAGAGACTATAGAGGATTATGTCAAAAATAGTACGGCAAAAGATAGACCTGAAAACAATGAAAAAGAGTACAATCAGGAATTGAATGATACGCAAAAACAAATATTGACAACAGAAATCTATACAAAACCATCGACGGATATAGTTCCTGAAAACATGGAAGTGGTCACTGATCAAATACCAAGTGAAAATGAGGACATCATGGCAAATTCTGTTGTGGTTGAAAATAATGACGGAATAA
>JACJYM010000003.1 GCA_020636155.1 Lewinellaceae bacterium
AATCACATTCAAGACAAACTGATAGCACATCATAAACATGTCTTGATGGATACCGATGTGTTAACTTTAATGATTTGGTGTCGGGAGGTGTTTCAGGAATTTCCCAAAGAGATTATGCTTGATTTCGAAAGGAGGAAACCGGATTTGTACCTGCTCTGTAGACCTGATATCCCGTGGGAATATGATCCCCAAAGAGCCAATCCCCATGACAGGGATCGACTTTTTGAGATATATCGTGAGTATTTGGAGAGTCGAGACATTCCATTTTACATTATAGAGGGAAACTCTCAAGAGAGAATTGATTATGCGAACGCTTGTGTGCGACAATATATAGGATTGTACTAGTCCGCTTGATAAATTTCCAATGCTCGAGCAGAAGGATCAATCACATCACCACACCATTTTGGTAGCCATTGATAAGGTGTGAGATTCTGGTGTTTTCCGTAATTTTGGGTAAATATTTTTCTATAATAATATGCTTCCTTAGTCTGAGGTGGATTGTTGCTAAATTGTTCTCTTTGTGCCAGATATTCTTGATCGGTTACTAAAGTATCTATGTGTTTTTGCAGCGTGACACTCCAACTTTCCGCCTTCGAACTTACAGAGTCAGAAAAGCCGTTTTTTCTTCTCCATAGTACCGATTGTGGTAATAATTCCTCTTTTTCAAAAGCTTTTCTTATTAGATATTTTTCTATTTTTTCATGACCAAACATACGGTGATTGGCGTCGATACCCATGATATACTTTACAAATGCCTTATCGGCAAAAGGCACTCGAGCCTCCAATCCTGCGGATGAGATGCTGCGGTCGCCTCTTTTCATGTCAAAAAAATGAATATCACTCAAAAGTCTAATGGCTTCATTTTGAAAATCGTGAGATGTAGGGGCATTCTGAAAGTATAGGTAGGATCCAAATTCGTCAGCCGTTTCTCCAGAAAAAAGAACTTTGACATCCGTATTTTGAGATACATAATCAGAAATGAGTTTGTGACCCACAGAAGCTCTAATGGTCGTCACATCGTAACTCCCTAAAGTGTAAATCGTGTCCTCCAGGGCACTAATAAATTGTTCTTTGCTCAGCTCGACATGGTGATGGTCTGAATGGATGTGCCGAGATACTTCAAGTGCGGCGATGAGGTCTGGGCTTCCTGGCATTCCAATGGAAAAAGTTTTAATTCTTTCATGAGACTCATTGAATTTACAGGCAAGCGCTGCAACCAAACTAGAGTCCAACCCACCACTCAATAGACAGCCCACAGGCCTCTCTGACATCAATCTTTTTCTGACGGATTCAGATAAAATATCATGAACGTTTTCTAGATGAGCCGCTTCGTCTTGTTCCTCATGTAGCTCATATTCATGGTCGTAATAGTTGACATACGTTTCTTTATGTTTTGAATGCCAGTAACAAGCGGGAGGAAATTGTGACAATTGATCACAAAATGTCAATGCCTTGGCTTCTGAGGCGAAGGCAATATCCCCTTGATAGCGACCCATATAAAGACCTCTAATTCCTAGATGGTCTCTGGCGCTGAACACCTCATCCTTTACTGAATCATAGATGACGAATGCAAATTCACCATCCAACTCTTTGACTAATTCATTGATTGGGAGCTGAAAATAAAGTTGGAGAATAATCTCACAATCACTTCCTGATACGAGTTGAATATTATATTTGGTGGCGAGTTGTTTATAGTTGAAAATCTCGGCATTGGCGATGAGATAGACTCCATCTTTGTACATGGGTTGATTGGATTCAGGAGAGGTTCCATTAATCGCTAACCTATGAAAGCCTAAGACCGCCGAATCATGGATCACTTTAAAAATAGAAGTATCAGGGCCGCGATGCCTTATCTTTTCGAAATAGTAATTTAAATCTGATTTACTAACTTTACTGCCGAAATATCCAAATAATCCACACATGACTTTAATTTTTTAATAATTGCACAACAAAGATATGTAAAAAATTTACATAAAAACAAATAATGCTATAAAAAATATAGTTAAATTTGTATAAAACTATAAAAAATATAATGATAGACGATATTGATCGAAAAATATTAAATTTATTATCGCAAAATGCTAAGATGTCCATGCATGAAATTTCTGAGCAAATTTCGTTAAGTGCAGCGGGCATTCATCAGCGGATTAAAAAACTTGAAGACCAAGGATTTGTCAAAGGAAGTCGTATAATTTTGGATTATGAAAAGTTAGAATTACGAACGATGGCATTTATTGGTGTTTTTCTCGAGAAGGCCGGTATTTATCACGGCGTAGTAGGTGCCCTAAAAGCCATTCCGGAGGTACTAGAATGCCATTTTACTACGGGGAATTATTCGTTACTCGTAAAAATACTCTGCAATGATAACCAACATCTCATGGAAGTATTGAGTAATCGAATCCAAAAAATTCAAGGAATATTACGTACTGAAACTTTTATCGTACTCGAAAATCCCATCGAACGTGCGGTGAAGCTGTAGCTCCTTTTTAGTAGATAGAAAAAATGTAATCAACGACTTGTGAAGGATGAGTGTAAGATTGATTGAAATCATTATAATCTTCTTCTAACCATGTATTGATGTGATGGCTAAATTTTTGTACTTCAAACTTGGGTATTACATATGCTCCTTTCAATTTACTTGCCTGAGCATTGCATTGTTGTTCATATTGTTTGTCAATGGGAATGCAGAGGAGTCTTTTCTTTAGATACATTGCCTCACTTGGTGTTTCAAAGCCGCCTCCGGTAATAATACCATGAGCCTCGATCATGCTTTTAGTAAATTCCATGTTGCTTACAGGATAGTACTTGATATTATTACATGAAATGACCTTGTCCACTTGGTTGGTAAATACATGAAACTCTTGGTTGGCGAATTTTTTAAGTGCATTATACATGCAATGTATATCCACAGAAGGCAGATAAATCGTAATATGACCATTATTAATTGGCGATGCATCTAATATTTCCTTTTTTATAATGGGGTAGAGAATACCCTCATCGTATTTTTCAAAGTGAAAGCCCAAGTATTTGTCACCGGTAGCGTATTTCTTTAAAATAAGTTCTCCGAGGACACTTTTTTTATCGGGTCTGGGAGTTTTTTTGCTTTGAAATGAAGCTTGGTGACCTATTTGTAGTATAGGTTTATGATATTTTTTCGCTAGATGAGAAGTCAAGGGCTCAAAATCATTGATAATTAAATCATACTTTTCTAGATTTAGACTATTCAATTCTCTCAATATTTTTATAGGGTTGAGTTCTTTATAAGTTTTGAGAAAATCTAGCTTACCACATGGTTTGTATAATAAACTAATGCCTTTTTTAGAATATTTATACTCAAATGATGGGGACAAGCTGTAATTGTTACCACTTAACAATACATCTATTTCTGCTTTTTTTTGCAGATAAGGTAATAATTCCTCAGCTCTTGCAATGTGTCCGTTTCCAGTGGCCTGTAGTGCATACAGAATTTTCATATTTATTAGTTAGTGTGTTAGTGAAAAATTGATTTTTGTATATTGGGAAAAACCAGTGCATCATTTTCACTGATTGATACATGCTCTGTGGTTGTATTCGGTTTATTAAATGTAAGTTGCGTAAGAAGCCCACTATGGTCTGACACCTTGCTTCCATCAAACGTTATGATTTGCTGATCCATTAGTATATTAGTTTTAATATCTGAGGTATTGTAATTAAACATCAAGGTATAATCCAATCTTTGCTGTGGTTCGTGTTTATTGTAGTATGAATTGGATGGATGGTTATGACTCGTTTTCATAGGTTCAGATATTTCCAAATTAGTACAACCGGACAAAATATTAAGGTTGATCTCCTTATAGCTATTATCTGTATCGTCTGGGGTTCTTATACCATTGATGTTTAGATCACCAATCAAAAGTGTTGGGTATGGATGGGTACTCTGATAAAGGGCAACTCGATCAATCAAATAATTTAATTGAGAATTTCGGATTTCTCCAGCGGTTTGGTTTTCTTCGGCATATAAGTGGGTATTGACCACATTGATTACTATTTCACCAATTATTAAAGTTGAGATTAATAAGCCTTTATGTGCAACTTTTTCTACTAGGCTTGAATTTTTTGCAATAGGAAATTGAAAGAACTGTTCATCTAAAATGGGAAATTTAGACAATGTGAAGAGGCCACCATATTCATCCATTTTTATCAATCCCATAAAACAGCTTCTATTTTTAGTATGGTCTGAATAAATGTTGTAAAAATCAAACGATGACTCAAGTAAAATGTGTCTCAGTTTTGAATTAAATGTTTCTTGTAGACAGACAATTGAATACAATGAATCCTTTATGATGTTCCTAATGTTTTCAAACCGTTCATCATCATCATTATGTGGAATCGGAAGACCCCAAGTATTTAAACTCAGTAAAGTAATAGTCGAATTAGGGTCTTGGTAGTTTTTATAAAATTTCGGAATAGGGCTTAAATTGGCGTTAGTCAAAATATCATTTTGAAGACAAAAAATAAAAACCATCATCAGTAGCCACTTCATGTTGCTTAAATTTTATACTGCAAAGGTCATATCCTTATATTAAGCTATCATTAAGTCAATTATAAATTAAGATTACTTATATATTAAATAATTTTAAACCCTTTGAATTAATTATTTCTTAACCTTTGATTAATCTTAAAATAATCCGAATTCTTCATTTTTGTGAATTAATTGACTTTATAGAAACTTTTAAAATTATATTTCGCCATGCAGGCTAAACTCAGGGTGCTTTTTATAAGTGATGTGCTGATAAGAGATCTTGACGGTGCCTGTCGTACGATGTTTAAAGTATTAGATGCGAGTAGTTTTCATCAGGTAGAATTCTTTATCCTTTCAGGATCTGAAATCCCGCCAAATTTTGCAGGAATTCGAATTAAGACCATGCGAATACCATTTAATGCTAAATACCGAATCGGTCTCTTTTCTCCATTTTCAAATAAAGCTATAAATAGTGCCATTGTGGCATTTGATCCGGATATTGTTCACATTTCATCGCCCTCTGTTTTGGGAGGTCAAGGAGTAAAATGGGCCCAATCAAAAAAATTGCCGATTGTTACCATTTATCATACTCATTTTCAATCTTATATGCAGTATTACTTTTCAAAATCGCGATGGTTACAGAAATTCTCAAACAAATGGGTAAAACACATTTATAGGTCATTTTATAATTCGTGTGATTTGATTTTGGTGCCTTCACAGCAGATTAAGGCAGAGTTACGACAGATTGGTATTCAATCAGAAAAACTGCAGTTATGGGTAAGAGGTATAGACAACTCCATGTTTAATGCCAATAAAAAAGACGATACCTATATGCTTAAATTGACCGGAAACGCTAAAAAAAACATTGTGTTTGCTTCGAGGTTAGTCTGGGAAAAAAACCTACAACTTATTATATCATTTTACCTTTTACTAGTAGAAAGAAATATGCCTTTCAATCTTGTAATAGTTGGAGATGGCCCTGTGAAGCCACGATTGGAAAAGGAATGTCCGCAGGCAATTTTCACAGGCAATTTATCGCACAATGAGCTTTCTGTAATTCTTGCGTCTTCTGATGTATTTATATTTCCTTCAGAAACAGAAACGTTCGGAAATATAGTATTGGAAGCTATGGCATCGGGAGTTCCGGTAATAGTTGCTCCTAAAGGGGGACACTTATCATTTGTAAAAAATAATTACAATGGCATCGTACTGCGAGATAATCAGGCAATACATTATTTAGAGACAATAGAAATTCTTTTAAATGACCAAAAATTAACAACACTATTTTCTAAAAATGCACTTTCATCAAGTCTACACTTTAGCTGGGATTGTATACTGGAGGAATATTACAAAAGCATTGCCGCACTTTATGTACAAGCAGAGGTTGAGGAAGTGTTTCAGAATAGTGCAGTTTTGGGTTGATTCAAATCATACACAAAATTATATTCTTAACATTAATTTAATATTGAATTAAAATCCACGAAACATTGCCATTCTACTTTTGCCTCATCAAATTATTGATAATAGAAATCTTAACACTAAACTTAATTTTAAAATTTTATGAAAAATTTATTCACACTAATCTTTTTCTTAGGCTTAGGACTTTTCATTTCTTCATGCGGAAGTGAAGATACATGTGACGTCACTTGTCCTGCAAATCAAGTTTTAACAGCTGACTGCAACTGTGTTTCAACGAACCCATGCGAAAACGTAACATGTCCAGTTGGCCAAGTTACGGATAGTAATTGTAATTGTATAGACTCATACGAAACGATTGAAGTTTCTGGAAATATAGACTCTAATTCAACTTGGTCTTCTGAAAATATATATTTATTAACTTCCAAAGTAGTGGTAAACGAAGGGGCAACTTTAACTATTGAGCCGGGAACTATCATTAAAGGTAAGCAGGGTACTGAAGCTCTTGCAACGACATTGATTGTCGCAAGAGGAGGAAAATTACAGGCCTGTGGTACTGAGGATAAACCAATTATATTTACTTCAGAACTGGACAATATCGTGCCTGGACAAAAAACCGGTACTACCTTGTCACAGACAGATTTAGGTAAATGGGGTGGAGTGATTATGTTAGGTTATGCTCCGGTTTCGACAGGTGATGGCGATATAGAAGGACAGATAGAAGGTATTCCTGCGGATGAAACTTATGGTACTTATGGTGGTAATAACCCAAATGATAATTCTGGTTCATTGTGCTATGTTTCTATCCGACATGGTGGTGCAAAAATCGCAGAAGGAAACGAAATTAACGGGTTGACTCTTGGTGGTGTAGGAAATGGTACAACTATAAATCATGTTGAAATAGTTGGAAATTTGGATGACGGTGTTGAGTTTTTTGGTGGTACCGTGAATGTAGATAACTTAATGATTACTTATCAAGATGATGATGGAATCGATATTGACCAAAACTACAGTGGAACGATTACTAATTTTTATGTGATCCATGGTGGCGACGGTACCGATGAAGGATTAGAAATAGATGGACCTGAAGGAAGTACTTATGTAGATGGATTTTTCACATTGAAGAATGGAACCATCGTAAGTAAAGGAGGTAAAGCATCTCCTGCAGACTTCAAGTCTAAAGCTCAAGGAATGGTCGAAAATGTAAGCTGGGTAAACTATTCAGGCCCGGTAAAATTCAGAGCTTCATTTGACCCAACCACTTGCAATGATAAATCTGATGCATACAGCTATGCAGTGTCTGGAAGATTGTCAATTCACGATTGTAACTATGTAGGTACAATCAGTCAAGCGGAAATGGCATCGGCTTATTCTGATACAGGAGAAGGTGAAGAGGCTTGCTTCGAGACTAGAGCAACAGAATTACAAACCATCATTGACGATATTTTTGCTACTAATAATTGTAAAGTAGTTAGTTCTATCTCATTCGGTGCTGACTTGTCACAGTTTAGAAACTGGACTTGGACTGACATTAAAGGTATGGTAGAGTAATTAGATATTTAATAGTGGGATGGCAGTGATGTCATCCCTTTTTTTTTGTTTGAAATTTGTCCTTAATTTATTGTAAACTTTTAGTAAAAATGAAAAGTGTTTTTGCATTTTTTACACTCATTCTATGTGTTTTTTCACATTCTTATTCACAGACCGGCATTGTACGAGGAGTTGTTACTGATAAACAAACTGGAGAAAATCTTGCTTTTGTTGATGTCTATAAAGTGAATAGTACGGATGGTACAACCACGGATCTTGACGGTGCTTATGCTTTAGAATTGCCTTATGGAACTTATAGCTTGCAGTTTAGCTATCTAGGGTATGCTGACTTTATAGTCAATGATGTCGAAATCTCTAAGAAAGTCCAATTAATTAATGTGGCGTTGAGTGTAGAAGGAGAATTGATGGAAGAATTGGTTGTATCTGCTAAACAAGCCCGAAATACCACGGCGGCCCTAGCCACGATTAAGAAAAAATCGCCTAATTTGCTTGACGGAGTCTCATCACAGACCTTCAAGTCAATTGGTGATGGGGATGCCGGTGAAGCCATCAAGAGGGTGACAGGTGTATCTGTTGAAGGTGGAAAACATGTTTATGTAAGGGGTCTAGGCGATAGATATACAAAAACAATGCTTAATGGTATGAATATGCCGGGATTGGATCCTGATAGAAATACAGTTCAGCTAGATGTATTTCCGACGAACGTAATTGACAATATCTTAGTGTACAAAACTTTCTCACCGGATATACCGGGAGACTTTAGTGGAGGATTGGTGGATATTATATTACAGGATTTTCCGGAAGCATTTACATTTAATATCTCAGGATCACTTGGATATAACCCTCAGGCCAATTTGAATAATCAATTTTTATCTTATTCCGGGGGTAAGACAGATTGGTTGGGCTATGATGATGGAACTAGAGCCTTGAAACTATTACCGACCACGATTATTCCCGATGAATCATTAAATAATCCGGCACTCACCAGTTATACAGAGACCTTCTCTAAAACCATGGCCGCAAGAGAAATCAAAAGCGGATTGAATAAATCCTTTGGTCTTTCATTAGGAAATCAATATAATGTTTCTCTCAATAAAACCATAGGCTGGATAGGTGCAATAAATTGGAATCAAGGCTACAAATTTTATGACAATGCCGAGTACAAATCTTATGTCGCAGAGCCTGTCAATGAATTGGAAATGTACCTTGATAGAAGCTCAAAAGGTGCCGTAAGCGAAAAGGAAGCCCTCTTGAGTGGACTATTAGGACTTTCCTTCAAAACCAAAGTTCATAGTTTTTCTCTAAGTACCCTACATATTCAAAAGGGAGAGGATAGAGTTGCCAAGCTTATTGCCAATGGTGGTGAGGACAACCCTTCGATCATTTATAAAGACATATTGGAGTATGCCCAACGATTTGTGACCAATGTAAATCTTGAGGGAATAAGTACTTTTTCTAAGTCAAAATATAAAATTGAATGGAAATTGTCTCCGACTTGGGTCGAAGTGGACGAACCAGATATACGTTCTACTGGATTCGAACTCAGAGATGGAGAATTTTTACTGCAACCATCAGTTGGTGCGGATATCAGTCGGTCTTTTAGAAATTTGAAAGAAAAATCCTACAATGGAAAAATTGATTTCAGTATGGATTTCAAACAATGGTCTGGTCTGGATTCGAAATTGAAATTGGGATTTAATATTCTAAAAAAAGAAAGAGATTTCGGGATTCAAGCTTATACGTTTAGAACCAATGGACAGAGTAGTCTGCAACTTAACGGGGATCCGGATAGGCTATTCATCGATGAAAATATCTGGACTCCAGAAAATCAAAATGGATTATATGTCGTAGGTAATTATGTTCCTGCCAATACATTTAATGCGAAACAAGACATCCTTGCAGGATACCTAATGTCGGAATTGGCTTTCAGTAAAAAATTAAAGACGACCCTTGGGGCAAGGGTAGAAAAGACGGATAATTATTATACTGGTATCAATAATCAGCAAACCAAGATTTATAATAATCAGAAGGTTCTAGATGATCTAGATGTCTTACCTTCCGTGAACATGGTGTACAGTTTGTCAGATAATGCCAATCTGAGATTATCATACAATTCCACAGTGGTGAGACCCAGTTTCAAGGAAAAATCAATTGCTCAGATTCAGGATTTTGTTTCTGAGAGGACATTCATAGGAAATATTGACTTGGAATCTTCTCAAATTCAAAATTATGACCTACGATGGGAAAACTATTTTGATGGTGGCAATCTAATTTCAATCAGTGGATTCTACAAAAATTTTAAAAACCCCATTGAGTTAGTTTCTTACAGCAATGAATCACCTGATAATTATACCCCAAGAAATTTCGAAGGGAAAGCACAAGTCTATGGTGTTGAATTTGAAATCAGTAAAAATATGGATTTCATCAGCCACGCTTTACGCAACCTAAGAGTTTCGGCCAATGCATCTGTGATTAAAAGTGAGTTGACCAGAGATAATGAAGTTTACGTTTATACTGAGTCCACAAGACCGATGGCAGGTCAGTCACCTTACTTAATCAATGCGAGTCTTTCTTATAGTGGCGAAGACAATGGCTTTGATGCGACCGTAGGATATAATGTTCAGGGCAAACGATTGAGTATCGTAGGAATAGGAGTCAATCCAGATGTTTACGAATTGCCATTTGATGCATTGGACGCAAAGATTTCAAAGAGTTTTGGTAGTAAAAAATATAAAGTAAGTTTAAGTGCCAATAATCTTTTAAACTCCAAGAAAAGATTTGCATACGATGGTGGGGCGATAAATACAGGAGATTACTATTGGGCTAACTATAATCCGGGAAGTTCCTTCTCCCTTGGATTTTCAGCTTCACTATAGGATATAAAAGAGAATCCTTTTCATTAAAGGACTTTTTCAAACAAGGACCTCCGGATTTTTTAAATTCGGAGGTTTTTACATTGGGGAAATATAGAAAAATGTTTCTTGATTATGGTTTTACTCGTTTGTAAGTTTTCCAAAGCTGAGAAAATTTCTTGGCCATCATTTTTGCCGTTTCTGACGATAACTTGATGACATCATCTGTGTCTTCCATGGCAGGTGCGGCACAAGCGATGCAGTCGGTAGAGGCATCATAAATAGCCGTTTCCATCACGAATGGTAAAAACTCATTTTCAGGTAACAGTAAGAAATTATTGTGAACTTCCTCGTCGGTAAGCTTGTATTTTTTCTGATAAGATTTGATATTTTTTTCAATCTCTTTGGTTGCAGGAACGATGTATCTATACTTTGTTTTTTGACCAAGATTGACACTTACTAATTCCGTAAAATCTTTGTTTTCAATGTCGTAATGCAATTCAGGGCTTACCACCCATACTTCCTTGGCCTTATCTTCAAGTTTGATTAATTGTTTTAATGTCATTTTATTCAATTTTAGGTTCAAAGATAAAATTTCAAAATTTAATATTCATTTGAAGCGAATGTTTTGATGCGATGGATGTAGTTGTCAGTTAATTTTTTTAGAATAGATAAGATTTTGTTTAAGAATATAATGCTAATATGTATCTCAATTTTTATTTACAGGCACATTTTTCAATACCAGTTCTTCTGCTTTATCTTTACTTACTGAAGAAGTGTTGAGGGTGATGACATGCCCATATTTAGTGAGGTCAAAGTGTGCAATTATATCGCTTACAAAAGTATCTCTTACTGTTAATATCAGTTTGGCATCTGTAGAGATCAATACTTGGTTCAGCGCTTTGCTCCATCCTTTATCCTGCAATTCCAATTTTCCGATTTCATCCATGACGACAAGTCGAGCTTGATTTTTACAAGCAAGAGCTATGAGCTTAAATCCAAAATCCAGTCCCTTTTGATTAATAAAATACTTGCCTATCGTTCGCACATTTTCATTATTTGGTGTTGTACTCAAAAAATTGGTCATTTTGCCACTGCTGACATCCATAATGTTGTAACCTACGGTACGACCATTTTGTAATATTCGTGGTGCAAGAAAACCCTGAATATCAATGCCGACTCCCTTGAGAGTATCGACAAGGTGTTCCGCCAGACTTGTTTTTCCTTGTTCTATATTTCCCGAAATGATATAAAAATACCTGTCCTTATGTGCCATCACTTCGTTAAGTCTGACATTGGCACTGCTGAGCATATAATAGATGGTATCTAAAGGGTTTTTAATAAAATACTTTGCAGTTGGGAAGTTAGAAATCATCATCGGTAGAGTTTCTAGGGAAAGTTCCATGGCCATAGGTACCTGATTGAAATAGGTGTTAGATAAATAATGCCGTATTTTAGGGTTGTAAAGCTCAATACCTATGACCCCAAATCCAAAAACGACGACGATGGCTCTCACATTCATTTCTATACCTATCATCAAAGCATCAAGAGTATTCATAGATTTTAAATATCCAAAAACGTACATGCTGAGCATTGTGATTAAGATAAATCCAACCCAAAACTTTATATTACCGACTCTTTTAACAATGGTTTGATAGCGCTTAGTCCAAAAAATTAAGGTTAATACCGGAATCAAAAACCAATATGGAAAGTCCTTGGATCCTATGATCAGTAAATTGATAATTAAAAGTAAAACATCTACACATAAAAAAACCAATGAGTACTTATAATCGATCTTCTTTGGTAACGAGAGCTTAAAGGAATTATTTTTAAATTTCTGAGTTGAAAAAGGCTCTTTTATGAGTTTATTTCCTACACCAATACCGAGATAGGCCGACAATATGCCCACCAATGTATAGCCAATTAGTAGTATAAATATAGGCCATAGTTCATTCTCAATTGGAAAGCTTAGTTGTTTATTAACGAAAAAAATGAGGTTTTTATAAATGTCTATTCCGTTGTTTCCAAATAGGATAACTAGGTTGATAAGCTTATGAACTAAATTCCAGCTCATGGCTAAAATGGCGCCGAGATAGTATCCAATATTGGTTCCTCGAAGGAGAAAAATGCTTGTATTCATCAATGCTGATTGCATAAATATGGCAATCATAGGGCCAAAAATAACGGCACTTGGAGAGATTGTTTTTAGTAATGCACATATTACTCCACTTCGCCATATTAATCCATCATCTTTCCAAAATTTATACGATGCTATCATGATAATTATGCCGATGGAAGTAAGAAGATTCGATGCAAATGGTAATTTAAGATTATGAAGAAAACTGCCCAGCACGATTTCTGATGATGCCCATAATGTTCCTATGATGGCCGCCTTAAGCCATACCGTATTGAGCGAAATTTCTGGATTTCGATCTATAGAGGAACTATTATTTTGATTCATTTGAAATATTCTTGCACACAATATTAGATAATTCTTGGAAAATGGGAATCTTTTATTCAATGATTTTGCCCATTAAAAATAAGATTAATGAACACAACATTCTTTTTCAGATTTGTTAAACACCGTAAAGATGCGAGAAAAAATTATTTAAGAAAAATCTAATTAAAATTTTTGTTATTTAAAATTTTTATATATTTGGCTCGATATTAAACCATTAATAACTAAAATTTAATTTTTATGAAAAAATTATTATTTACTTTTCTTCTTTTGGGTGCATTTTTTTCTGCGAATGCACAATTCGGTGTAGGTGCAGGATTGCTATACGGCACTGATTCTGACTTTGGATATTTTGGTCGATTATCTTATAAGTTGGACTCGAAGTTGAGCTTTAATGCGACTTATTCTTTACTTCATAGTGAGTCTATTGAATTGTTTGGAGTTGAAATAAGTGCTAAATCAAGTTCCATTGACTTAGAAGCAAACTATGCATTAGGAGAGCAACCTAGTCATCTGTATGTATTAGGTGGACTTTCTATTGTAATGGCAAAGGCTACAGCTGCAGGACAGTCAGAAAGTGACTCTCAGATTGGATTTAATGTTGGAGCAGGTTATAATATAGCTATGTCTGACGCTTTCGATATTTTCTTAGAAGGAAAGTATTCAATCGTAAAAGATGCTGATCAAGCAATATTTTTGGCTGGCGGAAGATATAACTTTTAGTTATAGAGTTATAGAATTAGAGGTGGCTGCTTGATTCTTATTGAGCAGCCACTTTTTTATTATTTATATATCTGTTTTGCATAGGTAGATTGTAATTAGAGAATAGAGCCAATCTTATATTTTTGTTTTTGGTTTCATTTTATATCTAATTATCTGAAATTTATGTGATTTTAATATACATATGTCTAAAAATTTATCGATATTCTATTATTTAAGATATATTTGGTTTTAAAGAATATGTTAAATTGAATTCGATTATCAAAACGATGGAGATTTCTAAAACCTATGTCATGGGTGGTGAAAAAATTCATGCATTAAAAAGCATCAGTATAGAGATTTTTAGAAATGAATATGTCGCATTAATGGGGCCATCAGGGTCGGGGAAATCTACTTTGATGAATATTTTAGGATGTCTCGATACACCAAGTAGTGGTTCATATTGGTTGAATGGGATAGACGTAAGTCGAATGCAGGACAGTGAATTGGCTGAAGTGAGAAATAAGCAAATAGGGTTTGTATTCCAGACATTCAACCTATTACCGCGAATTAGCTCACTTGAAAATGTAGCTCTTCCTCTCGTTTATGCCGGCTTGTCAAAAAGAGAAAGATTGGAAAAAGCGGAGTATGCACTTTCTCTTGTAGGCCTTCAGGAAAGAATGGATCATAAGCCCAATGAGCTCTCTGGGGGTCAACGACAACGGGTTGCTATTGCTCGAGCATTGGTCAATAATCCTGCTATGATACTCGCAGATGAACCCACAGGGAATCTCGACACCAAGACAAGTTATGAAATCATGAGTATTTTTGAGAAATTACACGAGAATGGAAATACAATATTGTTAGTAACACATGAACCTGATATTTCTGAACATGCTCACCGTATTATAAGACTTAGAGATGGTCTTATCGAACTCGACGAAAAAAATGTAAATGTAAAAAAGGTGGAAATACCAGTGAATTAGAATTTTAGTTTTCAGAAGTAAATTTATAGCCAACCCCTCGTATTGAATGGAAATATTTTGGATTTCGAGGGTCGTCTTCAAAATATTTTCTGAATGAAAGTATAAAGTTGTCAATCGTCCTTGTGCTAGGATAAATGTCGTATCCCCATACATTCTGCAGAATATGCTGCCGACTCACAACCTCATTTTTTCTCTCAATTAACATTTTTAAGAGTAAAGCTTCTTTATTCGTTAAGTCGATTTTTTTGTTTCCGTGAGTCGCTTCAAAAGTTACAAAATTAATGTTGTTATTGCCAAATTGAAACTCATTGAGCTGCACTTTTGCCTCTTCTGTACTCCTTTTAATAAGGTTATTAACCCTCAATAGGAATTCTTCTAAGTTAAATGGTTTTACAAGATAGTCATCCGCACCGAGCTTTAATCCCATGATTCTGTCTTGTGAGCTGTCTTTAGCAGAAACCATCAAGATTCCAACTTTCTCGTTTCTTAGCCGTATATTCTCACATATCTGATATCCATTCAATCCCGGCAACATGATATCGAGTATGATGAGGTCAAAATGCTGACCATCTATAATGCCCAATGCCTCCTTTCCGTCAGAAGCTGTGACCACTTCATAGCCCTCGGCTTCGAGGTTAAACTTCATCATTTTTCGAATCTGTTCTTCGTCTTCAACTAAAAAAATTCGCATTTTCTCATCATTTTTTCAAAGTTACTATAAAAACAGTTCCTTTGGGCTGATTGTTCTCGACTCTTATGCTTCCGTTGTGAGATTCTACGATTCGCTTGACAATAAATAAGCCCAACCCAGTCCCTTTGGTACGTCTGGTTTCTTCATTGCCGACACGATAAAATTGGTCAAAAATATTCTCCTTATCGACATCCGAAATTCCGATACCTCCGTCTGCAATTTGGATTTGTACCTGTCCAGAACTTTCTTCTAAGCTGATTTCAATCGGACTTTTTTCCCCGTATTTAACCGCATTTTCAAGAAGATTATTCACCAAGGAATAAAAGGCTTCTCGGTCTATGGATAAAGTAATATTAGGTGATGAATAATCTTCATTGAATTCGATTCCCGGATTTGCCTTGACGAATTTTTGTACAATATTATTTACGAATTCAACGAGGTTTGTATCTTCATAATTGTAAGTATAGCTTTTGTTGAGCTTAAAAGACATTAAAATGTCGTTAATCAATTTTTCCAATCGATGGCTTTCAGAGAGTGCCATATCACTCAATTCAATCACTTTTTCGTGTTCAAGTTTTCTCTTTTTGAAGGTTTCGAGGACTAGATTTATGGTGGAAAGTGGTGATTTGAGTTCATGAGTTATGGATAGTAGGAAATTCTTAACCTTATTATTAGCCTCTAGTTCCTTGCCGAATGCATTGTGAAGTAAGTTTAATCCAATGAATAATAGAAGACCAAAAACTATGGCTTCACCCATAATCATTTTTCGCTGTGCTTCATAAGTATTTTGCAACTCTAAAATAGAGGATTGGAAAACTTCACCACTTATTTCTTCATGTTTTAATTTAGTATCGAGTAGAGCAAATTTGGCATTATAAACCTCTTCATTTTTTTCACTCAATAATATTGACCACCACACCAGGGCTATCAACATGTATAACATTATGCCGTAGGAAAGTAGTCTCATGATTAATATTCAAATGTTTTGTCAAGTGCTATTCTGATTTTTTCAACCGCCAGATTTAAGTCGTTTTCAGTATGAGCAGATGATATGAAGCCTACCTCATACCCGGAAGGCCCAAAGTAAACACCGTCTTGTAACAGGTGATGATGTAACTTTTTAAAATATTCCATACTAAGCGGATCGATTTGGTCTGCACTTTTTATCGTTTTCGATGTAAATTTTAACCAAAATATACCTCCAATGTGAATCATCTCTGCGTCATATTCTCTTTCTAAAATATGGTCATTGATTTGAGATACAAATGTCTCTGTTTTCAACTCTATTTTTTTGTAAAAATCAGGATGCAGCAATTGTTTTAATGTAGCATTACCGGCCGCGAGAGTAACAGGATTGGCTGAAAGAGTTCCGGCCTGATATACCGGGCCATCAGGAGAAATCATAGACATAATTTCCGCTTTTCCTCCATACATGCCGACTGGCATGCCTCCACCAATAATTTTACCAAATGTCATCAAATCCGGTGACAAATTGTACAATCCACTAGCGCCTTCAAAGTGTACTCTAAATCCCGAAATGACCTCGTCAAAAATGGAAACTATTTGATTTTCTCTACATAGATCAATAATCAACTTAAGAAATTCCAGATCTTGAAGGATTAACCCATTATTTGCAGGAATTGGTTCTATGATAATGGCCGCAATGTCATGTCCTTCTTGTTGGACAATTTTCCTCAAACCCTCACAATCATTTAGCTTGGCTACTATGGTTTCCTTCGCAAAACTCTCTGGAACCCCTGCTGAGGAAGATTCGCCAAAAGTGATTAAGCCACTGCCGGCCTTAACCAACATGGAATCGACATGGCCATGATAACACCCTTCAAACTTTACGATTTTATTTTTACCTGTATATCCTCTTGCCAGTCTCAGTGCCGACATGACGGCTTCTGTGCCGGAAGATACAAATCGAATTTTTTCTAGTCGACTGTGATTGTCGAGAATCGTATGTCCTATTTCATTGCCATGAGGAGTAGGTGTTCCAAATGAAGTGCCATGGGCAACGGTTTCTATGATAGAATCTCTTACCGCAGCATTGTTGTGACCTAATATGAGTGGCCCCCAGGAACCGCAAAAATCTAAATATCGATTGTCATCCACGTCTGTCATGTAACAGCCTTCTGCTTTTTTTATAAATACGGGCGGTCCTGAAACAGATTTGAATGCTCTCACGGGTGAATTCACTCCACCGGGAAACATCATTTTTGCATCATTAAAAAGGAGTTCCGATTTAGATCTATCTAACTGATTTGACATAACAGATTTTGTATAAAGCGTGGCAAAGTTAGATAAATAAGGCGTGAATTACAGTGAATTAAACATGGTTTTAAGGAATTGACAAATTGATGGCAATTTGAAAATTATTATTCTGAAGCGGTTATCAATATTGTAAGTCAATATCCATTCTTGTGTCAATATTAAAGATTTTCATACTACATAAGAGAATTAGGTTTACTTTTGCGGCTTCAATTAAAAAAAAGCACATGCAAGACATTAGAAACATTGCTATCATAGCCCACGTTGACCACGGAAAAACAACTCTAGTCGATAAAATTATTCATTACTGCCAAGCCATCGACACAAGAAAGGAAACTGGAGAATTGATTTTGGATAACAATGAATTAGAAAGAGAAAGGGGAATCACCATTCTCGCAAAAAATGTATCTGTCAATTATAAAGGCACTAAAATCAACATACTTGACACTCCGGGTCACGCCGATTTCGGTGGAGAGGTAGAGAGAGTTTTAAATATGGCAGATGGAGTGCTATTGCTTGTGGATGCTTTTGAAGGGCCGATGCCGCAAACCAGATTTGTATTGGGAAAAGCCATCAATCTAGGACTTAAACCGATTGTGGTTGTGAATAAAGTGGATAAAGAAAACTGCCGACCTGAGGAAGTTCAAGGTGATGTATTTGACCTGATGTTTAACCTTGAGGCTACGGAAGAACAACTTGATTTTGTTACCTTATTTGGTTCAAGTAAAAATGGTTGGATGAGTTATGATCACAAGGAAATTACGAATAGTGTAGAGCCATTGCTACATGCTATTATCGAAAATATACCATCGGCACCTTATGTAGAAGGGCCATTGCAGATGCAAATCACTTCATTGGATTATACGCCGTTTCAAGGTAGAATCGCTATAGGTAGGGTATCCAGAGGAGATATACATGAGGGAGAAGATGTGATGCTGATGATGAGTGAGGGTAAGACTAAGAAAATGAGGGCTAAGGAATTATACGTATTCGAAGGTCTTGGTAGAGTTAAGGTAGCCAGTGTGAGATCAGGGGATATTTGTGCCGTCACTGGAATTGAAGATTTCGATATCGGTGACACAATCGCTGACCTCGAAAACCCTGAGGCACTCCCACGTATCGAAGTGGATGAACCGACCATGAGTATGCTATTTACTATAAATAACTCGCCATTCTTTGGTAAGGAAGGTAAGTTTGTAACCTCTAGGCATCTAAGAGATCGCTTGATTAAAGAGACTGAGAAAAACCTAGCGTTGAGGGTGGAAGAAACGGATAGAGAAGATAAATTCAATGTTTATGGTAGAGGTATTTTACACCTATCAGTGCTAATAGAAACCATGCGACGAGAGGGATACGAATTGCAAGTCGGAAAACCCAAAGTCATTTTTAAAGAGATAGATGGCCAGAAACATGAGCCTTTTGAGACCTTGGTCATAGATGTACCAGAGACATTTGCCGGTAAGGCGATTGAGCTTGTCACACAGCGAAAAGGGAACATGACCGTAATGGAAACTCGTGGTGATTTGCAACATTTAGAGTTTGACATTCCTTCAAGGGGATTGATAGGATTGAGAAATAATATTTTGACTAATACGGCAGGTGAAGCCGTGATGACCCATCGATTTTTATCATATCAACCCTTCAAAGGTGAGATTACAGAGCGAAATAAAGGGAGCTTAGTGTCTATGGAACAAGGTCAATCTCTCGCTTATGCTATCGATAGACTACAGGATAGAGGCCGATTTTTTATCGATCCGGGAGATCAGGTTTACAAAGGTCAGGTCATCGGCGAGCACTCAAGAGACAATGATCTGGAAGTGAATGTAATCAAGGGTAAGAAACTGACCAACATGAGAGCTTCGGGTTCTGACGAAGGAACTAAAATTGCCCCAAAAATAAATTTCTCTCTCGAGGAATCTATGGAGTATATCAAAGAAGATGAGTATCTCGAAATTACACCTAAGAGCTTAAGAATGAGGAAAATAAACTTCTAGGAAGTTTATTTTCCATCACCTAATTTTATTCGTTTATTGCGATGATTCCAGGAAGAGATTTTCCTTCTAGAAATTCTAGCATGGCGCCACCACCAGTTGAGACGTAACTTACTTTTTCGCTTAATCCACTTTTATTGATTGCGGCAACACTGTCGCCACCACCGATTAAGGAAAAAGCGCCATTACTAGTGGCATCTGCAACCGCCTCCGCAATGGCATAAGTTCCTTTTGAAAAAGCTTCCATTTCAAAAACCCCCATGGGTCCATTCCACAAAATGGTCTTTGATTGAGCAATAACGTCTTGATATTTCGATATAGCTTTGGGGCCGATATCCAAACCCATCCAACCTTCATCAATGCTATCACTGGATACCTTTTTAGTATTGGCATCAGCACTAAATGCATCCGCAACTATGGAATCTTCCGGCAAGAAAATTTGCGTGTGGTCTATGATGGCTTTATCTAATATTTTGGTTGCCAGCGATAAGTAATCCTCTTCGCATAAGCTATTGCCCACATGGCCGCCTTTGGCTTTGATAAAGGTGTAGGCCATGCCTCCGCCTATGATGATATTGTCACAGAGAGGCAAGAGGTTTTCTAATAACTGAATTTTGTCAGAAACCTTTGCTCCACCAATGATTGCCGTTACTGGTCTTTCTGGATTTTGAATAACTTTGTTGGCATTCTTGATTTCTGATTCCATGAGATATCCAAATGCCTTATGCTCCTTGTCAAAGAATTGTGCAATGGTCGCTGTACTTGCATGAGCTCGGTGGGCTGTCCCGAATGCATCGTTGACATAAATATCAGCATAATTTGCTAGTTTTTGAGCAAAATCAACATCACCAGCGGTTTCTTCTTTATAAAATCTTAAATTTTCTAAAAGTAAAACCTCTCCTGGTTGCAGCGACTGAGCTGCCATAATTGCGGAATTTCCAATGCAATCATCGGCAAAGTGAACCTTCACGCCACCCAATAATTCACTCAAGTGCTTGACCAAGTGGTTGAGTGAAAATTTTGCTTCCGGGCCACTCTTGGGTCTTCCGAGGTGACTCATCAATATCACTGCTCCACCATCATTCAAAATTTTTTTAATTGTCGGTATGGAGGCTCTCATTCTGGTGTCATCCGTGATGTTTCCATTCTCATCCAAAGGGACATTAAAGTCGACCCTAACGATTACTTTTTTGTTCTGGAAATTGATTTTATCTATACTGGCCATAATATTAATTTTTTTGTAGAAAAATAAAAGGCCTGATTCGAAAACCAAGCCCTTATCTTTTATTATCATTTAGATTAATCTCCAATTAATGCGGCAAAATACCTCAAAGTTCTGACCAACTGAGAGACATAGCTCATTTCATTGTCGTACCAACTTACGGTCTTGACCAATTGTGTGTCACCATTGTTGATGACCTTAGTCTGAGTCGCATCAAAGATACTTCCAAAAGTTGTTCCTATGACGTCACTACTCACGATAGGATCAACGTTGTATCCAAAACTTTCGTTGGCTGCTGCTTTCATTGCATTGTTAATCTCTTCGACTGTGACTTTCTTATTTAAAACGGATACCAATTCTGTCAATGACCCAGTAATGGTGGGTACTCTCTGAGCATTTCCATCAAGTTTCCCTTTCAAGTTCGGGAGAACTAAACCAATTGCTTTTGCCGCACCAGTCGTATTTGGTACTATATTTTCAGCCGCTGCTCTTGCTCTTCTAAAATCTTTTTTATGAGGGGAATCTTGAGTGTTTTGGTCGTTGGTATAAGCATGTATTGTAGACATTAATCCTGTTACCAATCCGAATTGCTCATCCAATACTTGAGCCATCGGTGCCAAGCAATTCGTCGTACAACTCGCACAACTGATGATGGTTTCGCTGCCATCCAAAATGTCTTGATTGACATTGAAAACGATGGTTTTAAGGTCTCCAGTGGCTGGTGCTGAAATTACGACTTTTCTTGCACCCGCTTCGATATGAGCAGATGCTTTATCCTTATCCGCAAAAAATCCGGTACATTCTAACACTACATCAACATCGTGGTCTTTCCATGGTATTAATGCGGGATCTTTCTGGTTGTAAATTCTGATCTCTTCACCATTAACGATGATGCTGTTTTCAGTGGCTTCGACCTTTTGATCAAATCGACCTTGAGCAGTATCATATTTTAGTAAGTATGCTAACATGTCCGGGTTAGTAAGGTCGTTAATTGCCACGACGTCTATTCCTTCCATATCATATATTTGTCTGAAAACCAAACGTCCAATTCGACCGAATCCATTGATCGCAATTCTTTGTTGACTCATTTTAAATTATTATTTGTAGTAATTAAAAAATATAGCGCAAATATACTGAAAACTAGGGTTTTATAAAAGGTAAAACAGAATTAAATTTGTCATTTTTTATTCTAAAATAATATTGACCCGACGGTAATGTCGATGCATCAAAATGCTGGAAATGGGTGCCAATACCGTAATATTCATTTGTTCTGACCGATTTTACTACTTTTCCTTGATTATCTAAGATATCGCTGTTGATGACATTACCTTGGCTTAAGACAAATTTTACATTAACCAAATCATTTCCTATAGGATTTGGAAATATTTCGATGACTCTCGATTCATTGACATAGATTTCTTGATCTTCTAAATCGGTGAGTTCGTCGAATACAATATCTTCATCACCTTCCTTGTAATCCACACTTAATATTGGTAAATAATACATTTCATCCTCGGTGCCTTCACCCCACGTGACGAATACCGGAGGATTGTTTGGGTTGTATGGATTGGCTGTACTATTGTCATATTTTGCAAAGGCATGAATCACTGAGCCTTTTTCTGCTTTTATGAATTTGTTAAAATAATAGCCTCCTTGCCAGTTGAAATCCCAATCAGGAATTGAGATGAGATTGGTAATACTGCCATCCTTGTGTTGGAGATACACCTCCCAATTGCGACCTAAGTAATGCATGTGTGGGAAAATACCCACTAAACTTCTATCTTCTGTAAGAGTCCACTTTCCGTGAAATGTTTTAACGTCTCCCGGCAATAAATAGAAACTGAAAAAACCACCGGTCAAATTAAAAGGAAGCATGATGTAGTCATCCACATACCTTTTAATGGTTTCATTTTCTTGAGCGAAAAATATGTTCACTTTGCTTTTGTCTGTTTGGTCGATGGGGTAGGGAGCATAATGCACCTGAATCACTAAATCACTCCCGGCATTTAGTTTCTGACCCAGTCCTTCAGGATAATATCTTGGTTTTTGTCCTGGCACATAACCTGGATATTGGTCATAATCCAATACGGCATCGTCATTAAAACCATCCGTGCCTTCAAATCCGTATTCCGCTGTCTGTGCATCATAAGAGGCAGCCTTACCAGTAGTATCTTGAAAAAACAAGGCATGATGTACAATTTTCGTATTTCCTGGTCTTAATTCTATGGCTTTTATCACTTTGTCTTCCACCAGTCCGGTCGGAATGACAAAGTATCGGTATTCGTCATTATTGTTTCCTTTGTGTAGGTGGGTCTCAGCGAACTCAAGCACCAAATCTGGTTCTCCGAGAGCCGAACCGTCGGGAAATTGGGGTAGTGGAGGTTCGTCATTTAGATTGCCTTTGGGTGAACCATGGTCAACCCAATCTATAATCGTATTGATTTCATCATCGGTCAAGTAATTTTCATCCAAAAAATGGGAGTATTCCGGGTCTGCTTTCCAGGGGGGCATAATTCTTTCTTCTACTACATATCTTATTTGGTAAGAACGACCGCTGACTTCATCGTAATTAGTCAATGAGAATGGTCCAATCTCGCCGGGTCGATGACAACCAGTGCATTTATTATATATGATGGGTGCAACATCCTTTGTGAAACTTGGTGACTGTGCAATTGAAATTTGATATTGCAATGCTATTACAGCCACTAAGGCCACTTGTTTTAGAATTTTCATAATGTTCAATTTTTAGATAACTTATCACTAAAATTTATAAAACAACCCACAGCTTGCGTATGATTATGTCGAGGTGCTTTTTTATTCCTAATATCTTCCAAGACATCGGCAAGATAATGAATAATGCCTGATTTTCTTTGTTTACCTGGCATCAAATATGAATTGTCAATAGCACCTTTATAAATTATTTGTTCATTGTTTGCATCGATGAGTACCACCTCTGGGGTGACTTTGCAATTGTATTTATTGGTTATGGTCTTAAAATAATCCGTTTTCAATGGAAATCCAATGTTGTATTGATTTTTAAAATTTGCTATATTTTCCTTTTTACTGATAAAATTTGGAAAAATTCCTTCAAAATCTACCAAATCACCATATTGTGAATAGAGAACATTGAGTTCATCAGTATACTGTACACATATAGGACAATCTTCTAATAAGGTAATATACAATCGGTACTTCTGACCTATTCCTTGAAAACATAGGAATATGATAAATCCAATTATGAATGCCGAGTTTTTCAATTTAATAGTAATCTTGATTATTCAGTGTCACGTTTGTAGATTCCTTCAAATAAAACCCTCATAGGTTTATTATTTACATCGACGATTTCCCAACGTTGAACCACATCTTCACCTTGAGGTGTCCAGGTAATACGATGGTAAAAATCACCATTGCGACCCGTGATTAAGTCACTTCTCAATACCATCGATTCGCCGACTTTGATACCGCTCAAATACAAGGTAATCCCCTTGCTGTCAATCCATGTCTGGTGCCATTTTCCGTCTTTTTTATCAAAAAAATTCAGTGAAGTTCCTGTACTTCCTGACGAATGCCAGTGTTCCTGCAAAGCACAATTTCCTTCCACTTTTTCTATGTAATTGCTACCGACGGCATTTCCTAAAGTATCAAAAACCATCCAACTGCCAAGCCAAAAATCGAATTGATCGTACTCAGGAGTGCAACAATTACAGTTTTCATTTTGAGCATTGATATTAGAAAAAAGGGAAAAGCTGATGAGCATTAAAAAGCTTAGTTTAAATTTCATTTTTAGCTATTTTATGGTGTAATTTGTTCAATTCTATAATGGCACCTGAGCCATACCAAGGCTTGAGATTCATTTTTAATCTTCCAGAAATAATGGCAGGATCGGTCTTCGTCAATTGTTCTGCCTCCTCGATCGTAGATACGTTAAAAATATAAATCCCTTTCACCTCTCCCTCATCCAAAAATGGACCTGCCAAGACTAATTTTCCTTCTTCCGCCATACGATTGATATTGTCAAGATGTGCTCTCTGAATTTTTTGAATTTCCAATGAATCTTGGTTTCTATTGGGTCCAGCGAGAAGAAAGGCCATGACATACGGTTTCATTCCGTAATCATCTACACCCAATTGTCGGGCAAGTAAGGAATCGTAAGTCATTTCGGGAGACTTGTTTATTTTCTCAATATCGTAGGTTGCCTTTTCCGTATTGTTCTTGCAGGAAATTTGCAAGCCGATAACGAGTATGAAAATTGCAAAAATTTGATACATATTTTTTTATTCAATAATTGTGTAAAGATAAGTCATTCAAGAAGATATTATGATAAATTACAATGAGACTGCTGAAATTAATTAACTATTGATTTAAATTATGGTTACAATGTAGAATAAAAAATTATATTTGAGCTATTAATAATTATTTAAAATCTTAAACTATGGAAATTAATTGGTTATCTATTATTGTTGCAGCGTTAATTCCGCTACTGGTTGGGTTCGTATGGTATAATCCGAAGACTTTCGGTACTGCATGGATGAAATCAGCCGGTATGACGGAAGAGTCCATGAAAGGGGCAAATATGGCCGTAATTTTTGGAAGTACTTTTGTTTTAGGTCTTTTATTGGCGATGGGTATTGGTGGATTAGCTACACACGATGGTTTCGTTCAAGGTGCCCTATACTATGTGACAGGTGGTGAGGTCCCAGCAGCTGGTAGTGAGGCTGAGACGTGGTGGTCTTATTATTTGAATAACCTTGCTGCGGACAATCATACATTTAAGCATGGGGCATTTCATGGATTTATGTTTGGTGGTTTTTTTATTTCTCTTCCAGTGTTGGCAATTAATGCCTTATTTGAAAGAAAAAGTTGGAAGTACATATTGATTAACGCGGGGTTCTGGATAGTGTGTTGCACGTTGATGGGTGGCTTACTGGCTGCTTGGTAAATCGATAAAATAAAAAAGGGATTATTTTAAATGATCCCTTTTTATTTTTAGTAACTATCGATTCTATAATTGGGAATTCATCTGAATTGCATTTACTTTGCAGCTTTTAAATTTAATTTAATATCAAGTGGAAAAATTTGACGAACCACAAGCGTTGACCGATGTGGCAGAATTTCATAATACATTCTCTTTACCTGTACTCTCAGCACCTACGATTCCCGATAAGCGTCGGTGTGAACTAAGAATTAATCTGTTGAAAGAGGAATTGGCAGAGCTCAAGGAAGCGATTGAAGACAATAATCTGGTTGAAATCGCCGATGCTTTGGCAGACTTACAGTATGTTTTAAGTGGTGCAGTACTTGAATTTGGATTAGGAAGAAAATTTAAAGAAATTTTTAATGAGGTTCATGGTTCTAACATGAGTAAAACCTGCAAGTCTAAAGAAGAGGCACTGGCTACACAGAGATATTATAAGGAATCGAAAGAAACGGATTCTGAAATAGTCGAGAAGGATGGGGTGTATCTCGTCTATAGAAGTTATGATAAAAAGGTGTTAAAATCAATCAATTATCATCCCGCTGATATCGAATCCATTTTGAATTCGTAGGGTTTAAATATTACTTCTCCGAACTATATGTGACTATAAATCCTTGACTGATACCGAGCTCTGCAAGCCTTTTTTTTGCTTTCTCGGCATCCTCACGGCTTAGGAAATTGCCGATTTGGTACTTGACATATCCATTTTGATGAAGGACATTGAGTGGATAGCCCAACTTTTTTTCTAGGTGGTCATAAGCTTCGGTTTCATTTTTTAATGCGGCAAGCTGCAGCCTGTACACTTTTGGTGGTGAAACAGCGGTAGGTGTGGTTTGTACTTTTGGACTTGATGATTTTTCCTTTACATCTTTTGGTTTTATGTCTTCGGATTTTTTATACTCCATATTCGTTTTTACTTCATGATTGGTTACGACGGTAAGTTCTGGTTCTGCCTTTTCAGGTATCGCAGTGGCATCTAAAAAATCGACCATCGCTTTAAAAATTGATTCCGCAATTTCTTCCTGTCCCTTATCACTGCCCAGATAGGCTTCCTCTTCAGTATTTGACAAAAAGCCCGTTTCTATCAATACCGCAGGCATCGTGGCTCTTCGCAATACCACAAATCCTGCTTGTTTTACACCTCTACTGACGGCCAACCTCTTGCTTTGGAGAGAGTTTTCGACCTTAGAGGCAAAGTCGATGCTTTGGTCTAGATAAAGGTTTTGGTACATGGATAATATGATGTGTCCCTCGGTAGAACTCGGGTCAAATCCATCGTAAGTCACCTCATGGTCATTTTCCAACAAAATGACTTCATTTTCTCTCTTTGCAACTTCTAGGTTTTCCTCCGCTCTGTGCAATCCCATGACAAAAGTTTCGGTACCATTCACGGATTTATTTTTCGCATAATTGCAATGAACAGAAAGAAATAAATCGACTTTTTTATCATTGGCGGCATTGATTCTTTCAAATAAAGGAATAAAAGTGTCATCTTTTCGAGTATAGTGAACTGTGGCATTTTGTAGTCGGTCTTCCACCTTTTTTCCCAGTTTCAGAGCAATGCTCAATGCAATATCTTTTTCTTTATGATGTATTCCTAAACATCCGCTGTCTTTGCCCCCATGCCCTGCATCTATCATGATACTTAGGCTGTTATCCTTAGAATTTAAGGCTTTTTTAACATCCGATTGGGTATGTGACACGACATGAATAGAAAAAAGCATCGTTATAAAAAGGAAAATAGTTTTCATCTAAAGTATATTGATTAAAGACCTTTGTTAATTTTGCATTTGAAATACAAATATATAAATAATATTTTTTTATAATATAAAAAACATTTGAAATCTGTTTATTACATAGTGTTTTTTAATTTAATATGTAATTGTCTTTACGGTCAATCTGATACTATTGCCATTGATACCATACCTGAGAATCAATCTGTTATACAGGCGAGCGAAGAAAGTATGGTAGATTCTGTATTGGTATTATCGCAGGGTGGAGATTCATTGAATATAGAGAAACGGGATACCGTACAGTTGGATTTTGTTATGGCAGATGGTGCCATCGACTCTGAGATTGATTATGGAGCAAGGGATGAGGAATTGAATGATGTGGATTTAAATGAAGTTCATCTATTCGGTGATGCCCATGTAAGGTATCAGAATTATAGTATCAAAGCGGATTATATCGTATTTAATTTTAGTACAAATATTGCTTCAGCTTTTGCAGTGTATGACAGTACGGGTGAAAATAAAGTGGTACCCATTTTTGATGATGGCAATACGAAATTTGAGTATGACCAATTGAAATTCAATTTTAAAACAAAGAAAGGGATAGTGCTCGGTGCGGTCACTAAGGAAGGTGAATTTTACTTGTTAGGGACGAAAACCAAATTCATCACAACTAAAGAAGATAGTTTAGCAGATGAATCGCAAGTGATTTACAACGAAAAAGCATTGGTTACGACCTGTAACCACAAGGAGCCGCATTTCGGAATAAGGGCACACAAACTTAAGGTGATTCCCAATAAATTGGCGGTAGTAGGCCCTTCACAATTAGAGCTGGCAGGAGTGCCTACGCCTCTCTTTTTACCCTTTGGATTTTTTCCACTTTCTAAGGGGGCTTCATCGGGATTGATTATTCCTACCGATTTTGATTATAATCCCGATTTAGGATTCAGTTTTAAAGATTTTGGATATTACTGGCCCATCAATGAATATATTGACTTGAAAATGACCGGTGACTATTATACTCGTGGGAGTTGGGCCGCAAGATTAGAGTCAAACTATTATAAACGCTATGCCTTTAAGGGGAAGATTGATTTGGGTTATGCTAATACCATTCGTGATAATGATCAGACAGGAGAAGTAGAAAGCGCAAAATCGTTTAATATAAATATAACACATAATCAAGATGCCAAGGCTCATCCATACCGTAGCATTGGTGGAAGTATTAATATTTCTGGTAATAGGTACGATCAAAGAAAAACGAATAGTTCATTGAATCGTCTAAACAATATTTATACTTCAAATTTTAATTATAGCAATAGCCTTCCGGGAACTCCATTTAGTTTTAGAGCAGGATTGTCACATTCTCAAAACACTTTAACCAGAAAGGTTGATATTACTCTACCAAGTGCCTCATTGAATATGAATACAATCTACCCTCTGAAGCGAAGTGTGCAGGCAGGAGGTGAACGCTGGTATGAAAAGATAGCTTTATCCTATAATGCTTCCTTGCAAAATATGACTACAACTACAGACACGACTATATTTTCTAAAGAAACCTTAGATAATATCAGAACGGGTCTTCAACAGAAAGCCTCAGTTAATACAAGTATAACAGCAGCGAAATATTTTCAAATATCACCAAGTATCAATTATACCGAAAATTGGTATTTGAATAAGGAAGAAAGGAACTTTGACCCTACACTTATCATTAACAAAGATAGCATCGATATTGACCCTGAAGGTCAAATTATATATCGCTACGATACCATTTATGGTGCAGTGGATGTCGAAAAATTGAAGGGTTTTTATACCTTCAGAGATTATAATTTTAACGTCAGCTTAAGCACCAATGTATTCGGAACCAAAACTTTTAGTAAGGGTTGGTTACGAGGCATAAGACACGTCATGAAACCTTCAATTTCGTTTACCTATGCTCCGGACACTAAGGATCGGTACGAATTGTATGTTGACTCTGATTCTCGAGACGAGTTTAATCAAAGATCGTTTTATAATCCTTATCGAAACAATCCTTTTTCTCCTGGTTTAACAAATAAGCAGATGACCGTGAGCTATCGGTTAGGCAATATTATTGAAGCCAAATATTTTTCAAAAAAGGATTCCTCCGAGAGGAAATTTAAACTTCTCAATAGCTTGGATCTCAATGGGAATTACAATTTTGCTGCTGACTCCTTAAAATGGAGTGATATATCAATTTCTGGAAATACCACTATTTTCAAAGGGTTATCCACTATTCGATTTACGGCATCCTATCGGCCTTATGTCACCAATACGGATGGAAAAATTGTAAATAAGACGATATGGGATAGTAAAGGAAAATTGGCGGAATTCCGCAATCTGACTCTAAATATTGACACTCGGTTTACTATCAAACAGCTGGCAGACTGGATTACTGGTACAAAATCTAAGGATGACAGTAAAAACAAAAAGAAGGAAGAAGAAACTAAAAAAGCAGAAGTTGACAAAGAAGATGGCTTCATCAGACCTCGACAATCCAAAACAACCTACAAAGAACGGTCGTTTTATAGCCTCATCGATAACTTTTCGTTTACCCACACACTTCAGTGGACCAAACAAAGAATGAATGACGGAAGAGACACCTCATTTATCAGAACTCATTCGATTCAGCTACGTGGCAAAATCCCATTGACAGATAATTGGTCTGTGAGTTTGGGAAATATTTCATATAATTTTACTTCCAAGACTTTTCCATATCCAGATTTTGGGATTCATCGGAATTTGCATTGTTGGGAGATGTCTGTGCATTGGAATCCTTCGATTAAGACTTATTCATTTTTCATTGGGGTGACTTCAGGAGCTCTCAATTTCTTGAAGTACGAGTATGGTGACCGTTCCTCTAGCAGTTATTTTGGAGGATAAAAAAAGTGGATACTCTTGAGAATATCCACCATAAAATTTAAAAACCGAGAATTAATCTTTTTAGGTCATTACATTATTTCGTTCGTAAAATTTCCTCTCATTTGCGTACACTGTAATTACAAAAGGGTCTATGTGACAGAGAAAAAATGAACTACTTAACTCTTTCTTCTAAAGAAGAGATTCATATTTTTTTTCAACAATATTCCAATTAATCAAACTCATAAATGCTTTGATATAATCCGGTCTTCTGTTTTGATAATTAAGATAATACGCATGCTCCCATACGTCAATTCCTAAAATTGGAACACCGCCACAGCCGATACCTGGCATAAGTGGATTATCTTGGTTTGCTGATGAGCAAATATCCAATTTTCCATCAGAATGCACACACAACCATGCCCAGCCTGAGCCAAATCTCGTGGCTGCCGCTTTAGCAAAAGCTTCTTCGAACCCTTCATTTGATCCAAAAGCTTCGTTGATTGCATCCAATAATTTACCGGACAATCTACCTTTGTTTTCAGGATTCATCACTTCCCAATAGAGGTTGTGATTATAATATCCACCCGCATTATTTCTAATGGCCGCATTGTCCATTGGCAAGTTTTTGAGCAACTCTTCAATGCTCATATCTGCATATTGAGTGTTTTCAGTAGCATTATTCAGATTATTGGTATAACCTGCGTGGTGTTTCGTATAGTGAATTTCCACAGTTTTAGCATCAATCATAGGTTCCAATGCATCGTATGCATATGGAAGTTCTGGAAGTTTAAAAGACATAAGAACTTGTTTTTTATGTTTTAAAATAGATTTCTATGGTTAAAGCAATTTAAAGCAAAAATGTTTATCAGAATGTTCTGTTTTATTACTTTTAATTGTTCATTTGTTATTAAGACATCATTGTTGTTAAAAATCCAGTGATGATTTATGTCATTGGTTACATGAATTCATGTTTTTGATTTAATTTTACTTTTATAAAGACGAGTAATGAATAATATCAAGGGAGCTATTGAGAATATACTTTCGATTATTTTGAGTGTGGGCTTTTTAGGAGCAGGCATGATAAAGTTGGTAGGAATGCCACAGGTCGAAAATGCCTTTTTAGTATGGAATTATCCATCGCATTTTATGTATATAGTAGGAGCATTTGAGATGTTACTATTTGTTGGTTTTTTTATTAAAAAATTTAGGTCATTTGCCTCCATTGGTGCCATCATATTGATGACCGGAGCCATTTATACCCATATTCATTTTGGTGAGAGCAATCAGCTTTATGGACCATTATTGATACTAATTCTGGCCACTGCTGTATTGTTTTTGGGATTATTGAATAACAAAAAATCCTCCTTACCATAATTATTTTACCCTCTTTCTTCCTCGTTTTTGAAAAAATTAGGTCTTGTGAAATTTGCTTTGCAATGTTCTTGCCCGTGACGAAGAATTATCATGAAGTGGAGAATCGTTTTCTGAATGTGAATTCATGACATTTAATTTTCTGAATAAAAATAAAGTGCTATTTTTGAATGGTCTATGAATGGAAATTGGTATTGGAAAAAGGGCTATTTTATTTAATAATTAAATTTTCTGGAATGAAAACTCTATTGTTTAGCTGTGTTTTGTTAGTTGGATTTATGAATTATACTAAAGCAAATTTAGTTGTTTTGGATACGATTCCAATGATTGTGGAACAGATCGATACGACCATTGTTTTTGACCCAGAAACCTATGAAGAAACCATGATTGTGGTGAAGTCTGAGGTTTTTAATCCGGACTATTTTTTGCAAGAGAAATTCTTAAAAGATACGATTATGGTCATGGACACAGTCATGAATGTTAACCCTATGAATGGCAGAAAAGAATTAGAAATATATCGCACCTATATGCCTAGTGGAATATCGAAGTTATTGGATTATGAGTATTCCAAAAATATTCCTGATATCGAAAAGATACAAGAATATCTAAGGTATTGTAGAAAGGAAAAAATGAATTAATGGCAAGTAAAAAATATGCAGAATTCGTTCAGAAAATGCAAAATATGGCAGACCTTGGTCAGGCCATGGCTGTATTGGGATGGGATAAGGAAGTGAATTTACCGAAAGGGTCTTCTCAGCGTCGAGGTCAGCAAATGGCCACTTTATCAGCTCTTGTTCATGGAAAATTTGTCGATCCAGAATTTGGCTCTCTCATAGACCAACTGTCAAAAACGAAGAATCTATCCAAAAAGGAGAGACGGAATGTTGAAATAACGAAAGATGAGTATGAGAAGGCCACTTTGTTTTCAGAAGAATTTGTAATTAAGAAATCCATTGCCATTTCCAATCTGTATGCCGCATGGATTGAGGCTCGAGAAAAGGATGATTTCGAAATCTATGCCGAGCCCCTCGACAAAATGCTCGACATCGTAAGAGAAGAAAGTCGATTGCTCAATCGGGGAGAGCATCCTTATGATTCTCACCTTGATCGATATGAACCCAATCTCACAGTTGCGAAGGTTGATAAGATATTCGAAGAAGTGGCCGAGTTTTTACCGCCACTGTTGAAAACTTTAAGTAAGGCAAAAACGCCAAAGGATGGGTTTTTATTTCAGAAATTTAGTAAATCAAAACAATGGGATTTTGGAATTGAAATCTTAAAGTCCATGGGTTATGATTTTAATTATGGAAGACAAGATATTTCGCCGCACCCATTTACGACGTCCTTTGGTCCAGAAGATGTGAGAGTGACCACGAGAATTGACGAAAATGACTTTAAGAACATGACATGGAGTACGATTCATGAAGGTGGGCATGCCTTATATGAACAAGGTCTGGATGCCTCCGAATATGGACTTCCATCAGGATCTCCTATAAGTCTGGCAATCCACGAGTCACAATCCAGATTATGGGAGAACCATGTGGGTAGGAGCAAAGATTTTTGGATATACTTTTATCCAATATTGCAAAAGAAATTCAGAAAACAATTGCAAAATACGTCTCTTAAGAAATTTTACAAGGCCATCAATAAAGTTCAACCTAACCTCATCAGAACTGAAGCCGATGAACTACATTATCACTTACATGTATTGATTAGATATCAAATAGAGAAAACCATTTTTGAAGAAAATATCAATGCCCAAGATATACGTCGCCTTTGGAATGAGAAATATCGAGAATATCTTGGCTTGTCGGTAAGTGATGACAAAAATGGGGTACTGCAAGATGTCCACTGGGCTCATGGCAGTTTTGGTTATTTTCCGACCTACAGTCTAGGAAGCTTTTATGCGGCTCAATTTTATGCTCAAGCCCAAAAAGATATTCCGAAATTACAATCACAAATCAAAAATGGCGACTCCTCTCAATTGCTTTCGTGGTTAAGAGAGAATATTCACAGTAAAGGGAGAACCGTCGAGGCCGATGAATTGTGTAAAAACATTACAGGGGAGTATTTGAACTTTGATTATTTCAAAGAATATGCAGAAACGAAATTTTTAGACCTTATTTAAAAACAGAAATCATGATTCTAGAAAATGTTGACCACAAAAACATCTTATTTATCGATATCGAAACCGTTCCTGGGTGTGACGCATTCGAATCACTACCAGAAGAGTTACAAGCCCTATGGTTGCAAAAATCAAAATATCTTACCAAGGAAAATGAAGAAGACAATCATTATAGCGACCGAGCCGGAATATATGCAGAATTTGGCAAAATAATCTGTATTTCAGTGGGTTACATCTCACAGTTAGATTCTGGGGAGAAGGGGATGAGATTGAAAAGTTTTTACGGAGATGACGAAAAGGAAGTACTTCAAGATTTCTCAAACCTCATAACAAAACACTATAATAATCCCAGCCAATGTTTTATCTGTGGGCATAATATCAAGGAATTTGACATACCCTACATCTGCCGAAGAATGTTAATTCATAGACTTGCGATACCTTCGTTATTGAATATTTCAGGAAAAAAGCCTTGGGAAGTAAAATATTTATTGGATACTTTAGAATTATGGAAATTTGGAGACTTTAAGCATTACACTTCTCTCAATTTGCTCGCCGCGATTTTCAATATCCCGTCACCCAAAGACGACATCGACGGAAGCATGGTAAGGGATGTTTACTATGAAGAAAATGACCTCGAAAGAATCGTTACTTACTGTGAAAAAGACGTCGTAACCGTAGCCAACGTTCTTTTGAGTATGGATGGTGCTGATACGATTTCTTATGAAAACGTCGTATCGGCAACCATGAAAGAATAAGAGTTTCTCATAATGTTTTATTGACCCATTTTCATACTCTTATGTCTAAATGGTTTGATTACAGCATTATTGTTTTATTTTTACATCACGAAAAATTATAATTTGTGTCGATGTCAAAAAATTGGATAGCGCCATCAATTCTGTCCTCTGATTTCAGTGATTTGAAGTCAGATATTGAGATAATCAATAATTCCAATGCAGATTTATTGCATGTAGATGTCATGGATGGCAATTTTGTACCTAATATTTCGTTTGGTCAGGGAATTGTGAAAACCATGCATAAGTTGTCAACTAAGCCGTTGGATGTCCACCTGATGATAGTGAATCCTGAAAAGTACATCGACGATTTCTGTGATGCAGGAGCATCCATCATCAGCTTTCATCTCGAGGCCACGAACCATGTGCATCGTTTGATACAATACATTAAAAACAAAGGTGTGAAGGCCGGCGTTGCCATTAATCCGCATACTCCGGCAGAAATGGTTTTTGAGGTGCTCGATGATGCCGATTTGATACTAGTCATGTCTGTAAATCCTGGTTTTGGTGGTCAAAAATTTATATACAATTCATTGTCAAAATGTAGAAGAATCAAGGATGAGATTGTGGAGAGGAACTTGGAGACCATGATAGAAATTGATGGTGGGGTAGGATTGCAAAATGCTGAAATAATCAAGGCTTCAGGGGTGGATATTTTGGTAGCTGGCAATGCTGTTTTTAAGTCCGAAAATCCAATTGCAACCATTAGTATGCTCAAAGAGGCCGGCGTTGGTAATATGCAATTTTAAGGTACATCACAAATTATTCAAACGATCAAAATGAGATTAAAAAATAGTAAACTTGCCATAATATTAATCACTTTAGCCCTGAATGCAGGCTACCTGAGAGGTCAAAATCCGATTGTGTTTGGTTATTTGCACAATGTTGATGATGGAACACCGGTTGATTTTGCCACCATCATTCAAGAAGGGTCTTCCAATGCCGTTGACTCTGACGTGAATGGATATTATCGTATTGAATTGAAAGCGGAGCAACCTTGTTACTTGATTTTTACGAGGATTGGATTTGATGAGCAGAAAGTGTATGTTCCGGGGATGCCCATTGGCGGAAAGCGCAACATCAATTTAAAAATGGCAAGCACCATCACCGGGATGGAGGTGGAAGTGAGGGCTTCACGCATTGAGGACGTGGGTATGGTACGAGAGGAAGTCACAGAATTTAAACTATTACCTACGGCATCTGGAAATTTTGAGAGTGTACTGCCATCCATAGCACTCGGAGTCAGTGCTTCGCAAGGTGGTGAGTTGAGTAGTCAATACAATGTAAGAGGGGGTAATTATGACGAAAATCTAATTTATGTCAATGATTTTGAAATTTTTAGACCTCAACTGATACGTTCTGGAAATCAAGAAGGCTTAAGTTTCCCTAACATCGACTTGATACGTGATATCAGTTTTTCTTCGGGAGGCTATGAAAGCAAATATGGTGATAAAATGAGCTCCGTACTAGACGTAAGGTATAAGCGGCCAGATCAATTTGCGGCCAGCATTACCGGGAGCTTGCTTGGTGCAGCGGCACATCTAGAAGGCTCAAAAAAAATTGGCGCCAATGCATACAATAAGTTGCGTTATCTCGTAGGTGCGAGGTACAAAACGACACGATATATCTTAGGTTCCTTAGATGTGAAAGGAGAATATGTACCCGATTTCGTGGATATCCAGTCCTATATTACTTACGAGATTACCAAAGATTTACAAGTCGCCTGGATAGGAAACTTCAATGGAAGTAAATATGATTTTACACCTAAAGAACGAGAAACTTCGAAAGGCGGATTTGGTCAATTGTTGAGATTGGCGACTTATTATGAAGGAGGAGAAGTGGATCGGTTTCAGAATGGAATGACAGGGCTTGCACTGACATATATACCATCCAATTTTAAAAATCCTACCTATTTTAAGTTTTTGGCCTCGGCGTATCGGAGTGCTGAGGATGAAGCTTACGATATATTGGGCTATTATAGATTGTCAGAAGTGGAAATAGACTTGAGTGGAAATGGAGAAGCGATCAAAGAAGTATCAGTACTTGGAGCTGGAACACAACATACTTATGCCAGGAATTTTCTTTTTAATACCATTCAAAATATTGAGCATAAAGGAGGAATAGAATTCGTTTCTGAAAACACCTCAGAACGTAAAAAGTCCAATTTTTTACAATGGGGAATGAAGTTTCAGCGAGAATATTATGAGGACGAAATCAACGAGTGGGAGAGAATAGATTCTGCTGATTATTCCATTCCTTATGAAGAGAATTCTTTGGAATTAAATTATCGTCTTGCTACTGCAAATACCCTTCGCAATGATAAAATAACTGCTTTCCTGCAGAATAGCTATTCCAATTGGATAGACGGCGAACGAGAAATCAAAGCAACCATCGGTGTAAGAGTCGGTCATACGAGCCTCAATCATGAATTTATCGTGAGTCCGAGGGCTCAATTTCTCTTCAGACCTATTTCATGGAATCCCAATATCAGTTTTAAATTGGCTGGAGGCATTTACTACCAAACTCCATTTTACAGAGAACTCAGGAGGAGAGATGGTATCTTAAACTTTGACATTAAGTCACAGAAATCGATACACTTGGTCGGTGGGATATCTTATGATTTCCATATTAATAAATTCTCCAAAAAACCATTTAGACTTATATCTGAAGTGTATTATAAATCATTGAGTGATTTGATATCTTATGATGTGGACAATGTGAGAATTAGATATTCCGGTATCAATGATTCGGAGGGCTATGCATACGGACTTGATTTACGGGTCAATGGAGAATTTGTCCCTGATGCTGAAAGTTGGGTGAATATTTCTTTCCTTAAAACTCGCGAAAAGCTAGAAGGAGTAGAACATAAAAGATACGTTGATGGAAAAGAAGTGACGGTAGAAAATGTACCGAGACCGACAGATAAATTTTTTACTATAAGTATGTTTTTTCAAGACTACTTACCTCGCAATAAAAACTTCAAGATGAATCTGGCTTTGACTGCGGGTTCTGGATATCCATTTGGATATATTGGGAATAATGTCGTCTTCCGAAATTCATTTAGATTTAATCCATACCATCGGGTAGATGCCGGGTTTTCCTACTTACTGTGGGATCAAAAATGGAAAAACGAAAGGCCTCGAAATCCATTTAGAAAGACAAAATCAGTTTGGTTGAGCTTTGAAGTGTTTAATCTACTACAAGTGGCTAACGAAGCTTCGAATACATGGATTAAAACACTCAATAATTACTATTATGCCATACCTAATACCTTGACATCTAGGAGATTAAACCTTAAGATAAAAGTCGATTTTTAATGGCAGAGAAATATAGTTTTCGTGCCAAAGTTGAGGTATTTCACGGACGGTTGTGGAGCTATCATGTCATTATTCCAAAAGATATTTTTGAAAAATTAGATGATGCAGGTACGGATAGACGAGTGATGGTGAGTATCAACGATCATCAATTTCAATCCGCAATGATGCCCGCTGGTGATGGTCAGTATTTCATTATGTTCAATAAAGAAAAACGTTCAATTCTGAAGATAAATGAAGGGGACGATATACTGTTAAATATATGGCATGATGAGAGTAAGTATGGCATGGAGATGCCACCGGAATTTCTCGAACTCATGCATCAAGATCCTGAGTTAGACCGGTATTTTCATGATTTAACGCCTGGCAAGCAAAGGAATTTATTGTACATTATTGGAAAAGTAAAAAATCCGGATATCAAATTGCACAAGGCGTTGGTCATTGCGCAGCACCTAAAAATGAGGGAGGGAGCCTTGGATTTTAGACAATTAAATGAAGATTTTAAGAACAATAAATACGGTTCCTTTTAGGAAATCTGAATATTTAAACAGAGATTGAATGTTTATTGCCCTGAACTTTTATTGCCCTTCAAAATAAATTAGATAAATTTTGATACTTCAAATATTATTGTACCTTTGCAATCCCTTAAAGAGGGGAACACTAATATCGCGGGGTGGAGCAGTTGGTAGCTCGTCGGGCTCATAACCCGAAGGTCGTAGGTTCAAGTCCTGCCCCCGCTACAATGAAGGCCTAATTGATTGATTATCAGTTGGGTCTTTTTATTTGAGTATTATACCAAAAATTGCATTAGGAAAATTTGTAACCCGCGAGTAATTATTTATTACTACTTATCATTTTTCTTTCTCTTCTCGAGATATATTGCCGAGCTATGCGGTTTTCCGGTTTTTTATCTACGGAATAAAGAATGATAAGAAAAAATAGTTCTAATGGTTTCATCACTATATAAATGGCATCTGCGAGATACTTATTGTTAAAGGGGTGATAGTGGCGGTGTATAGCATCACCTACTTTATTGTATGTTTTTCTGATTTGATGATGACCTCGAGGAAAGTATTCTTCGACTAATTCTTCAAATGCATTGCAAATCAAAAGTTGTCTAATACAGATGATTTTGGCACCATTTCGAATGCCATATCGAATCGGTTTGACGATTTTTTGATGTCCATTGGCACCTACCGAACAGAGAAAATGCCCGCCGCATCGTACATTGTCGCATTGATAGTCGAGTTGTGAAAATCCGTGTTTGTACGTATCAGTAAATGCTCTGATTAAAGTATCCGGCTTTTGTCCGAAAAGCATTAGAAATAGAGTTAATAATAACATTATGGGGACAGTTAACAACAATAACAATGGGTATTTTGTGATGGGTTTCAATTTTAAAATTCCTAAACATAATCGACCAAAAGTAGTGTCCGATGAGTACTTGTTTTCTGAAATATAATTACTAAGATTCTTTTGATTGGTATAGAGGGTCATAAGAAAAATCAAGATGATGGGAATATTACCAATTAATGGAAAAATATATCCATCTTCTGTGGTACCAAAATGAAAAAAGAAAAGTATGTTCAATCCAAGCCCGAGTATTAGAAATACATTTATTATAAGCTCCGGAATAGGAGGGAGAATTTCTGTTCTTATCATATTGGCAATGAATGCCAGAATGCAAGCAAAAATTAAAATGTATATGCCTGGTCGGTGAGTGGGAGAAAAAATAGCAGACATACCGCAGCAATCGTTTGTAAATGATAAGTCAAGCAGATCGAGAAAAATAATGGGATTAATCAATACTGCGCAAATTTGTATTAAATTCCAAAGTATTTTATTGGTGTAAATTCGACCTTTTAAGGCAAAAAATATGAAGTTGAAAAGGATAAACAAATCGGCGATTACTGAAATTATGATGGCAATTGTTATCTCCATATTTTGGTCTTGATTGATAAAAAATTGATAATCAACTTTAATGAATAATGAAATTCTAGATTAAAACTTGAAAATTCATGAATTTATTTTGAAATGTGTTTTTAAATCAGAGTAGTTTTTTGGTGAAAAATTATGATTGGTATTTAATTATTGAAAGAATTATCAAACTAAAATCTGATGTTAATGACGTCGACAATTATTATATCGTAGGCAATAAGATTTCGAAAGCTTAAATATTAATACGGAAGAAAATTGTAAGGACATACTTTTATGAATATGTCCTTACTTAAATTTTGCTATTGGTTGATTACATAGTTTCTGTAAGAAATCTAAGGAATTCATCCTTTAATTCCTGATATATTTCTCGTTGAGTTTCTACTTTCTCTCTTACATCTTTATGGTCATGAAACTGGACGTGATCGACTGCTACCGGATGTTCTTTTGCAAAACTTGACAATTCATCTTCGTGTACATTGATATCATGATCCAAGATGTCCAACACCTCAAAATGTCTGATAAATTGATTCTGGAAGTGTTCTACTTTTTTAAGGACTTCTTTGTCAGTATAACGTGGTGCTACTTCTTCCAACCTATGCTCAAAACTTTTCAATTCATCTCTTTGGTACGCCAATTCATTTTTCCAAGCTACATGCTCAAAATGTAAATCGTCAATGTGGATTTTTTTCTTCATATTCTTTTTATTTTGTTTCGTAAATAATGATATTTTTATTTCTAATTTTCTTCCTTTAGATTAAAATAAACTTCTTGCGTTCCGTTCGATTTTAATGTTAAGTAAAATATGGTTCCATTTGAATTACTAATTTTTGAGCTTCCTTTCTTGCATTTTTACCAAAATCTTTGTCAGAAGAGCTATAAATAATTCCTCTCGATGAATTGATTAATAATCCATGCTCTTTTGTCTTTCCATTTTCAATAACCTCGGTCAAGTTGCCACCTTGGGCACCAATTCCCGGCACCAAAAAAAACGCATTGGGTACTAGTTTTCTTATGTTCATGATGTCATTGGGATGTGTTGCACCTACGACATACATCAGTCTATCAGAATCAGAATAAGTTTGTGATTTAATTAATACTTCTTCATAAAGTTTAGTTCCTGATTTTAGTGTCTGATTTTGAAAATCTTGACTACCGGGATTCGAGGTATAGGCGAGCAGTATGACCCATTTGTCTTCAAAGGCAAGGAACGGCGATACACTATCTTCTCCCATATATGGCGATACCGTAACTGCATCAAAATTCAAGGTTTTAAAAAATGTTTTGGCATAGAGAGAGGCGGTATTACCTATGTCTCCTCGTTTGGCATCTGCGATTTTAAAAATATTATCAGGAATGTAATCTACTGTTCTTTTTAATGAATCCCACCCTTTGCTACCCATAGATTCATAAAAAGCAATATTGGGCTTATAGGCAATGGCCAAATCTTGCGTATTGTCAATGATTATTTTGTTAAACTCAAAGATAGGATCTTCGTAATCGAGCAGATGTGTTGGAATTTTTTGAATGTCTGAGTCAAGTCCTACACACAGAAGTGACTTTTTTTCATTTATGTGCTGAACTAGTTTTTCTCTTTTCATGCATGCATTCCGTTAATTGCCGTCACTGATTTTATTTCCGGAAATTTATTTTTTAGGGTTTGTTCTATTCCGGCTTTTAGTGTCATCCGTGACATATTACAATACTCACAATTTCCCAACCATCGAATTAATACTTCGCCATCATCCGTCACTGATTCGATGTTTACGTCACCACCATCAACGTTGAGATGGGGTCTCAATTCATCTAATGCAGAATTGAGATTGGTAATAAGTGTTTCTTTTTCAGTAGCATTCATCCTACAAATTTAGTATAATTATTGTACCTCTACTATTTTCGTCGCCTCTTTATGTTTATTTCTCCATTCGACGGATTTTATGAGTTCTTGGCCCATTTTATCAAATATTGGAAGCGTAGAAGTATCTACACCTTCTTGATGACCGGTGTCACCACTTTCTCTGATTCCTTGCACGAGAGGTATCTGCGCCAATACAGAGGTGTCTGCCATTTTAGCCAATTTCTCACCGCCGCCTTTTCCAAAAATATAATATTTATTATTGGGTAATTCCTTTGGTGTAAACCAAGCCATGTTTTCGACGATACCCAAGATGGGTATGTTGATATTAGGAAGTAGAAACATATTCAACGCCTTGACGGCATCAAGTACCGCGATGTCTTGAGGTGTCGTCACCATGACCGCTCCTGTGATTGGTACAGTCTGTACTAGGGTCAGCTGAATGTCACCCGTGCCCGGAGGTAAGTCTATGACTAGGTAATCCAATTCCGGCCATATACAATCGTGGATAAACTGCTTGATGATACCCCCTAATCTAGGACCTCTCATGACCACGGCTTGCTCCGGCTCGACGATAAATCCAATGCTCATCACCTTGAGCCCATGAGCTTCTAGCGGAACCAGCTTATGTTTTCCATATATCAACTCCACTGTTGGTCGCTGTCCTGCCAATCCAAGCATTGTCGGGATGGATGGACCGTATAAATCCGCATCGAGAATACCAACCCTGGCTCCTGATCGCTGAAGTGACAGCGCAAGATTTACCGAAACCGTAGATTTTCCGACACCGCCTTTGCCTGAAGCAACGGCAATGATATTTTTAACTTGTGGTAGGACATTTTTGGAATCTCCTATGTTTTGATCCATCTTAAGGTGGACATGGACATTGGCATCAGGATAAACTCGATTAATGGCCTCAATGCAGGCAAAATTTAGTTCAGATTTTGTTTCACTATTTTGCTCACGGATAAGCAGAGAAAACACCACATTATTTCCGTCAATTTTGAAATCGTGAACAAGCTTACTTTGAATGATGTCTAAGCCGCTGGAAGGATCTTTTACATTCCTTAGAGCTTCTACGATTTTATTATTATCCATTTATTCCAATTCTGTTGCACAATAATAAGTATTTCTTCTTACAAAATATTATTTGTTAGGAAAGAGATATACTTTGGTTGTAAACAAATTAAATTGGGAGAGGTTTAGTATCTTTGTGCATTATTTTAGTCCTATTTAAGGTTTTTATTCAATGTATGAGAATTTTTCGATCTACTAGCGACATTCCTAATTTTAATAATGCAGTCATAACAATCGGTGCTTTTGATGGAGTCCATTTTGGTCATCGTAAAATACTTGAAAGAGTAAAAAGTCTTGCCAAAGAAATTGATGGCGAAAGTGTGGTGATTACCTTTGAACCACACCCGCGGAAAATTCTATTCCCTAATGAAAACGATTTTCCAATGTTACAGACGTTGGAAGAAAAACTGAAGGTACTAAGTAGTCTCAATATTGACAATGTTGTGGTTCTGCCTTTTTCTGTCGAATTTTCGCAGATGCATCCGCGGGAGTACATCGAGAATTTAATCGTCAAGTATTTTAAACCCAAATATGTGGTCATCGGGTATGATCATAGATTCGGACTCAACCGATCAGGGGACATTTATTTCCTAAAGCAGTACGAAAAAACCCACGGATTTAAAGTTATTGAGATTTCAAAGCAAGAGATTGATGATAAAATTATCAGTTCGACGACCATCAGAAATGCATTGTTGGAAGGTGATGTTCAATCCGCTAACTCGTTATTGCAAAACAATTACCTCATCACCGGGCAAGTTGTCAAAGGTGACGGAATAGGGAAAACATTGGGTTACCCAACGGCCAATCTCAAGGTCAATGGAAAGGATAAACTGATACCTGCTGATGGTGTCTATGCCGTATTGGTCAATATATTGGATGAGCAGTATGAGGGCATGCTTTACATAGGGTCGAGACCTACATTAAAAGGGTCAACTCGCAATATTGAAGTCAATATTTTCAATTTTAATCAGGATATCTACGGGTACGAAATTTCGGTGGAATTACTTGAGTTTTTGAGAGGTGACATGAAATTTGAAAATCTCGAGGAATTAAAAACTCAAATTAAAAAGGACAAAGAAAAAACTTTACAATATTTTGAAGAGAGGAAGGGACAGAATCCGATAAAGAATATTGATTGTACAGTTGCCATATTAAATTACAACGGACTCGATTTTTTAGAATCTTACTTGCCTTCGATATCGGATAGCAGTGTCAATCAATTCGATATTGTAGTCATCGATAATGGCTCTACCGATGATTCGGTTGAATTTGTTAAGGAGTGGTATCCCGAGATTAAGATTTTGGAACTTTCAAGGAATTATGGTTTTGCTGGAGGATATACCAAAGCCCTCAAAAGTATACAAACGAAGTACACCGCACTGGTCAATTCTGATGTGAGAGTGGAGCCGGGATGGCTTGATATATTGGTCGATAAGCTAGAATCTAACAAAGATATCGGCGCCGTACAGCCAGCCATCATATCTATGGAAGATGAGGAATACTATGAATATGCTGGTGCCGCAGGAGGTTTTTTGGATCCACTGTATTATGCCTTTTGTAGGGGTCGCATATTTGATACTATTGAAGAAGTCAATGAAAAATATCACGATGAAATTCCTGTAAGTTGGGTGAGTGGGGCGGCTATGGTCGTGAGGACAAAATTATTTAATAAACTCGGAGGATTCGATGATACTTATTTTGCACATTTTGAGGAAATCGATTTGAGTATTAGAATGCAGAGGGCAGGTTACAGTCTAATGTGCTTGCCTGAGTCTCGAGTATATCATTTGGGTGGAGGTACCCTTGACTATATGTCTATTCAAAAACTGTATTTGAATTTCAGAAATTCGCTGAAGACCATCATTAAAAATACTTCGGGATTTAAGTTGATATTTTTGCTTCCGCTCCGCTTGATTTTAGATGGAGTAGCTGGTATCAAAATGTTGTTGGAGGAGCAAGGATTTGAAAAACTGAAAGCCGTTGTGAAGGCTCATTTTTCAACATATTATCATTTTTTTAGCATACTCAAAAGAGGTAGAAAAGAGAAAGTATTAATCAACGAAAATAGAGTGAACTATCCGGGCAAAGTGTTGACAAAACCTTATTCTATCGTATGGAAATATTATATATTGTCAAAGAAGAAATTTAGTGATCTGTGATGAATAGGCCGGAAATAATCTATGAAGACGACCATATCATAGTGGTCAATAAACCTGCGGGAATATTCACCATCGGTGAGAGATTTAATCCTACGGGAGAAAACTTAAAATCCATTCTAGAGCCGAAATATGGTAAACTATTTGTGGTTCACCGCATTGACAAGGACACATCGGGACTGGTGATTTTTGCCAAAGACGCAGAATCGCATCGAGATCTATCCATGCAATTTGAACATCGAGAAGTAGAGAAATACTATCTTGCCATCGTGGACGGTAACCCATCTCCCGCTGAGGGAGAGATTGATGCTCCACTCGCAGAATCCACCGTAACACGAGGAAAAATGTTGATCCATAAGCGTGGTAAGGACGCTAAGTCCAAATACGAGATAGTCGAATCATTCAGAGATTTCAGTCTGGTAAAAGTCAGAATATTTACCGGGAGATTGCACCAAGTAAGAGTACACATGGCATCCGTTGGTCATCCCTTGATGATAGACTCTTTGTATGGCAAAAGGTCAGAATTTTATGTTTCTGAAATCAAAGGAAGAAAATACAACCCCGGCAAGTATCAGGATGAAAAACCGATGGTGGACAGATTGACCCTACATGCTTATCGTTTATCAATCACTCACCCAGTTACGGGGGAGAAAATGAGTTTTGAAGCGGAATTGCCCAAGGACATGAATGCTATTCTGAACCAGTTGAGGAAGTGGAATATGGTGAAATAAGAGTGAGGATTTTTAGATACTAGTTTGTCCCGACTGTGGTCGTCAATAAATATTTTTCAATTGAATCTTCATCTACTGATATCTCGTAGACGACCAAGGTGTATAATTCACTGGTGAGGTAGAAGAGTGAATTGTAGGTTATGTTATTTGGAGGTATAGATGAATACAGTGATAAACTCGGGGGAGGGGTGAAACAGGTTTTATGCTGAGTTGTGTTGGTCACATGGAGGATTATATATTGGGTACTGGCTTTTTCTGGATTCATTGTTTCAATATAATTTTTTTTTAGATTGGTTTACAGCGTTCAACCAACAGGAGGAACGAGGATGGCAGAAAGCTGTAAATATTAGCTATTAATCTATTTTTTCTTCCACCATGCGTCTTTTTTCTTAGAATATATATATCCACTTTTCTCTAACTTAGACCAATATAATGTTTTACTTTCCCATTCTTCGTCGACCTTTTGCGCAACATAATCCTTTCCTTTTATTTTACTAATATTCGATGTTCCGGTAGTGATAGTGGAATTATCATAGCTCCCTGAATTTGTACTTGGAGCATTATTTCTATTTGTTGAAGTAAAGGTAAATTGAGATGAATCGAAATTAATTTCTCTTGTAGCCGCATCTAATAAGCCTTTTATAAGCTGATCATTTCTATTCAACCATTCATTTTTATTGCAACAAATGATTAGTCTTTTTTTTGCTCTACTTACCGCAGTGTTGACATTATTAAGGCCATTTGATAACGTATTTGTTGAATCGGTGAACCAAGGAGACCTTCCATTTCCAATATCACAAACTGAATAAATAACTGTATCCCATTCTCTACCTTGTGATTTATGAACAGTCAAAATCTTGTTTTCATCTTTAAATTCAGGAAGTCTTTTATTGAGTTCTTTAATTTGATCCCTATATGGGGCTAAGACTGCAACACTGTCACTATCCTTAAAGTTTTGATCTACTAATTTTTGAATTGTTATTGCTTCTGCCTCATTTAATCTGCCACGACCTCTTGATGATTGGGGATTGGCAACATTACAAATAATGATTTCTGTATCCTCAGGCTTCTTTGATTTAAATCCCTCCTCGTATACATAGTGATCAAGTACCGATGCTAAATTAGGTCCAAATCTGAAGGACTCTGTTAAAGAAGATGTAGGTAGATTTTGCTTAGAAGGTGTTGTTTGATTTAGATAAATGTTCAATGCTGAGTTGATATTTTGTGAATTCCAAAAGTCTATAATGAATATTGCAGATTGATCCCAAGTTAATATCTCCCTATATTTCTCATTTTTTTGAATATCCGATTTAGATACTTCACAGACCGGTGGTAATTGTTTGTGATCTCCTAGAAAGGTAACCGGGCTATTTGTGTTGAATATTGTCATTGCTTTTATGACACTTGCATATCCAGCTTCATCAAGAAATATATGTGCAAAATCAGGTCTCTTTTCTTTGAAACGATGTAAGTATGTGTCAATTGTAGATCCAATTACTAAAGCATTTTCAATTCGAGAATCTAGGGAATAATCTTCAAGTCGCTTTCTTTCAACCTGAAACTGTTTTAGAAGTAGACTTAATTGGGGTTTGGAAAAATTTTCGTAGTCTTTAGATAAAGACTTGTAAATTTGATTATCTTCAATTTCTTTTGAAAGTTGCGACTTCAGATTTGCTAAGGCATTGTTTAAGTCCGAGTTCAAGGTCCCTTCAACCAATCCTATTTCTTCCAACAACTCGAGATCATCACTTATCTCGATATTCAGTTTTTGTATGTCTATTTTTAGTTCGCGTACCTGAGTAGTAAAATATTCAGATGTCGTTTTCTGTTTATCCAATTGATCTTTTAGATCAACTTTCTTTGTAGAAATTCTTTCTAATTCCTTGTCATAATCTACTTGTTTAGATAGAAATCTAAATACTTTTCCGACAATCGAATTTTTCTTCTCAATTAGATGATTTTCTTCTTTGTCTAAAATAGAAATTTGATTTTCAGTTCTTTTAATTGTATTGAGGGATTCAGAACTTTTAGATTCAAGATCTTTTAACAAATCCTTGCTTGTATCCGCTTTTGTTCTTTTATCGATTATTTGATTGATTTTACTAATCTGATCTTTTAGTTCAGTTTCTTTGTCATTCTCAATTCCAAGAATTGAACTCAATATCTTGATTTGATCATTTACCCTTTTTAATTCCTTTTCTAATCCTTGAATCTCACAAATTTCTCCATATTCATTTACGAATTCTTGCGACGGAAATCCTAACCTTATAATTTGTTTTCGGTCTAATCCTGATTTATCAGTCATCTCTAATACGCCTGATAACACTTGCTCAAGAGCGACATTAGTAGGTGCTAGAACCAATACTTTTTCCTTCTTCTTTATATAACTCAAAATCGAGTAACTGAGTACAAATCTAGTTTTACCCGTACCAGGTGCTCCCCAAACATAAGAAACTGGCTTTGAGAAAATCATTTTTAAAGCATTGTGTTGTTCTTTTGAAGGCTTGAACTTATGCTCATCAAAAATTACTGATTCATCAAAGGCAAATTTGTTGTTTAAATTGCTATTTAGTTTGAGATAGTTTCCATTTTGCTCATACCAATCAATTACTCTTTGTACTAAGAATTTTAAGTCAATGATTAACTTCCACTCTCTATGATTTAATGATGATATATATTCTTGAACTGCTTTGGAAACCTTGACCACAACCGTTCTTTTATTGTTGTCATATACTTTGATCTGAATATCCTCAGTCGTGAAGGTTTTTCTGATTTTACCATTGTATGAAAAGCAGACTGAGTCAACATCAAAAAGCTTCCTTGTTACTTCTACTTTAAATGTCTCATGATTTATTTGTTCTATTTTGGAAATATCTACTTCATCGACACCACCATTTGGTTTTGCCGCTAGATAATTATAATAAGTTCTAGAGCCCGTGAGACATATTTCTTTTATATCTGCTATTTCCATTTTATAGTTTATCCTTTGACTAAAAAAATGTGTCGAAAAGACCTTTTGCTATTTTAATCGACTAAGATATCTTCATTATCTAGTCTAATTAATCTGGTTTCACAACTCAAAGGAACACAAACATCACCATCCGAAACATCAAGCTGAAACACGGGACTAAATAAGGCAATGCAGGTATTTAATTGTGACATTTGCGGTGATTAGGGTATTCCGAGTTAAATATCTCTTTATTTTTTGTCTAAGGTATGGATTTTTTGAATTGGAGGAGTGGTTTTTGAGAGGTTTTTTTAGATTTAATTAGAATTCACTAATGTCTAGTGTATATAGCGATAAAAAACTGCCCTCGAATGTGAATAACACAGGAATTATACTTTATCGATAAGGGAATGGGAAGACTTATTTACTAGCACTCGTTTTTCTCTTTCATTTTAAGAAATGTCAAAGGTGTCATAACGGCAATTGAAGAGTTTCTATAATCTTTTATGTTTCGAGTAATAATTGCATCCAAATCTTTAATGGTTAGGGCTGAAGAATATTGAATAGAATCTTCAAAGTCTGAAAAATTATTCTTCAACGCCTGAATTATCTCCATTTTAGTTATTCCTATTATTTCTGTCATTTCAGCTAGAAGTTCAACTACTTCAAGCGTTTTCTTATGTCCTAAAAACTTTCTCACAACATAGTAAATGTTATTGATACTTATTGCAGACAAATATAACTTTACATGACCCTGCTCGTTGAGTTCAAAAAGTTCACTTGCAGGATTTACGTGTGGTGATCTATCAGTAAAAAAGTCAATGACTACATCCGAATCCACAAAAAGTTTATATTCCATATTTTTTTGAAAGCTCTTCTGTTAAAATTTCAGTGTAGTCAAGGTCTTTATCTGCCTTAATAATTCCTCTTAGTTTTCTAACCTTCGGTGAGAGTTGTTTTTCTTTGATTTTGATTCTTTTTACCGTCACAAACTTGAAATAATTTTCTACCATTTCAGATAGACTTTGTCCTTTCTCCTTAGCATATTCCTTTGCAATTTCAATGACCTCTTTTTCTATTGTCAGAGTTAATTTTGTATTCATGCTGCTTTTCTTTCGACAAAAATACGTGTTTATAATTGATTTTGCAACACGTGCTACAAATGAGAGCAAACTCAATAGAATACAAACATTGTAACCCGAAATTTCAAGCTGAAACATGTAACTAAATATGGCGGTGTTTGTATTTCAGCGTGACAGCTGCTGTGATTAGGGTATTCCTATTTAAGTGTCTTGTTATTTTTTGTCTAAGGTAGTGATTTTTTGGGAAGAAAAGGTAGTTTTTGAGCGGTTTTTTGATTTAATAAATATTGGAATATAGTAAGAAACCTCTGTGCAAGCAACAGAAAACACTCCTCGACGACTACTCGGGTTTATACTCATAGACTTCATGCTTTTATTCAATTAATTATTATAGAACTTAAGAATTAAAGAATATTTTTCAAATCCTGCATTCCTACAATTGCCATTATTTCAACTTTATCATCATTTATTCTATAATATATACTGTCCGTTCCACAAGCACATCTTCTATAGCCTTCTTTAATGTAATCTACTGACTCAAAAGCAAATGGCCTTTGTGCAATTATATCAAAATAATCAAAAAATGAATCAAAGTATTTGTCGGCTTGAGTAATTCCAAACTTTTCAACACCAAAATGATGAATACGAATCAAGTCTTCTTTAACGGCATTACTTAATCTATATTTAGCCATTAAGTAAAGACTTGGATTGTTTTAATATTTGCTCTTTAGAATCATTTGTAAATCCCATTTTTTCAGATTTTTCCAATTTTGCCCTAATCCAGTCCACATGAACTTGCTGTTTTCGAGCTTGTCTTATCAAATCATTTACAAGCTCACTTTTGCTGGAATATTCCTGATTTTCAATTTGAGCTTTTAACCATTCATCATTTGGTTTCGAGAAAGATATACTTTGCCTTGGCATAATTTAAATTTTGGTGTAAAATTACACCAAAATTGATTCAAATGCAACTTTAAAAAAATATTACCGTTCACTCAAAGGAATTCAAACAACATCATCCGAAACATCAAGCTGAAACACGTGACCAAATATGGCGGTATTTGTATTTCTACTCGAACAGCTGCGGTGATTAGGGTATACCATATTAAGAATCTAAGGTAGTTATTTTTGAAAAAGAGGAGTGATTTTTAAGAGGATTTTTGATTTCGTATACATTGGAATCCACTTATAACTGACAAGCTAGGCGACAGAAAACTGTCCTCGGGTTCTACCCGGGACTTCGCACAATCCCGGGTAGAACTCGGAGATTTTTGACACAGGCTTCATGCTGGGTCTTGCCGACCACACGAAGCCTTAGAAGCCAAACGTAATCATATCTCCCCAACCGCTTTAAGAATCTCTTTTCTTAATTTTTCGCTTATCCAAACCTCCTTCTCAATCAATTCGTTCAATAGAGGATTTAATTCCTCAATAAGTCCATCTCTTTTTGCTTTTACCAAAACTCCAATTGCTCCTGTAACTTTCAAATCAGCATGTTTGGCGTGAAATCTCCCAAGTTTCTCATCAAGAATTATTAAATCTGCATTGATTTCCGTCGCCAATACTATCGCTTCTGCTTCTCCCTTATCTAAATCAAGAAAGTATTAAACTGCTTTTTCATCTTGGATATTTGAAATGTATATCCAATCAATTTTTGATAAATCCTTGTAATACCCTTTTGCCTTTCCTGCTTCAATCTCAATAAATACAGCCGTCGGGATATAAACCTGCTTATATAGTTTCTGAAGTAAATCAAGTCTATTTAACTTTAAAAGAGAAATAATCGGTGTCGTATTTGATACAATTTTAAGCATTTGCAATATCCTCTTCTAAATCATTTGTATCGTATGCACACAAAACAGAAACATTATATTTCGCAAGCAGTTCAAGAAAATCAAGCCTTGAAAGTCCTAAAACACTAGCAGCAACTCCTGACGAAACCTTTCCAAGTTCATATAGCTTTACCAAAGAACTCGTTTTTATCTCAGATTCAAAATCTTTTCCGCTAAGTCTTAATGTATTAGCCAATGATTCTGGATATTCTATGTTTATCATACCTTTCATAATCTACGCTATTATACAAAGATAACGAAATCACTGATGATTTGAATGTTACGTCTGTACTTTTTTATGTTTGGTAACTCAAAGCCAAAAAATCGTCTCCATCACAAATTTCAAGCTAAAATATATCAGTAATTGTATTTCAGCAGGACAGCTGCGGTGATATGGGTATTACTTTTTGTATGTCTTGTTAACTTTCGTCTAAGGTAGTGATTTTTTTGAATGGGTTTCGTGAATTTTAATGCTTTTTTGGATTTAATAAAAATTGGAATCCACTATGAAACCTCTGTGCAAGCGACAGAAATCTGTCCTCAACGAATAAGCGGGATTATTCTCACTGGCTTCATGTGGGGTCTTGCCGACCACATGAAGACCTATTTATTAGTACCTGTTTATTCATTTTTCATTTTAAATTGATATTGAATTTGAACTTTAAACAATTCGCCAAATTGATGGAGATCATGGTTTTGCCAAAATTCATTTCCAGAAAAATTATATTCGGCCATTAAAATTCCTTTGACATTGAATTCTGTTGTTTCTTGCATAAGAGTTTGATTTACTGGATAAAAATATTGTGGTATTTCATTTTCGTCATCTGTAAACATACGTGATGAAAAATAATTATTTTCGAAGTATATTTGAAATCCTAAAGGAATAACATTGTTAATTGTTAAAGTATGAAGGTCTATTTCTGAATTTGCTAAAGAATCTGAAATAAAATAGCTCTTTTCAAAGTTTGAACCATCTTCAGGTTTGTCATAATGAAACCATCTAAAATTTATTTTAAATGGAGTTGATGTTGAATCTTCAATGTTAAATGCTAGATTAAGTTTTCGGTTAAATTCACCTGGTTTAAAACTTACAACACATTTTCCGATAGATTCATCATCAAACCAAAATAAATCCGTGATTTTGTTACTTTGTTCAGCAATTCTATTAATTGATTCGGTATGTAAATTTTTTACATTTTCAAAAACTTTCCATTCTAAACTATCTATTCCATTAATTTCTTGACCTAATGAAAAACAAAGGTTAAAATTTAAAAGAAACAAAGTAAGAATTTTCTTGTCCATTTATTTTTACTTAATAGGTACTAACGTTTTCGGGCTTTGCGTTCGGGCGGGTTTCGGAGCACAAAGTTTCAATTTATTACTAAAGTTTGATAGTAGCACAATGCTACAAGTTAGCACGTCAGCCCGCCTGACGCAAAACCCGTGTTACCAATTTTTACATAATAGATTGAATCAGTATCGAAATTTATTCGATTGAGAGGTCGTTAATAAAGATTTATGTTCAAGTAATTTATACAATTTCAGTCAATACTTCTGCACCTCTGGCTTCATACATTTGGATGGCCGATTGTTGATTTTCATTAGGTCAAGCAGTATCTTTACTAATTTCAAATAATTTATTTATCTCCTTTAAATTACTTGGTGACATAACCTTTTCTTTCGATTGTAATAGAATTGAATTCAAACGGGCATCAGCAAGTCCTTCAAATTTGAATTGTCATTACCACATGATGTGGCAGTAATGAATGCTATAAGTTTATATTGAATTTCTAAATTTTCAATTGTCTTTGGTCTTAAAAATCTAATCCAATTTCAATTTCATAAGATGTCCCTTTTGATTCCTGATTAAAGCTGAAGTTTCTATCATATTGAAACAGATATAATAACTAAAACTTTTCTGTGCATTTTTAAAATCGCCATGTTAATGTCCAATATGACTTGAAAGTTCAATTTCAGCAATAACTGTTTCCCAATCATCATCAGTTGGTTCCGTCCGTGAGTTCTTAACTGTTGCTATTGATTGTAATTTTATTTCCATTTATCATTTTTTGTAATGACCGCCAACGTTTGTATATACGCCAAATTGCGTATATATTGCATACAAATCTATCCTACCTATTTGATAAATCCAAATTATTTAGTGGTGAAATTGTATCATCTTTCATCTATCATTTACGCAGGTGAAGATTACTGTAGTCTTACAAATCCTCAATACTTCCTACTCGACTTAAGCAGTCGCTCAAGAGTGGCATTCATTTGTTTTAAATCTTGATTTTGGAGGTTAATCACCGATTTGATATCATCTAATTCGTTTTCTTTGGAATTACGGCTATTGCTTGGGCTATGCAAGAATGTGCTGATTTTTGAATCCAGCCTCCATATTTCTAAGATTTCGTGACTGGGTATGCTTATTTCCTCATAAAAATCATTTTCGGAGTAGAGCACGAGGTGATGGCTTTCACTTGGATTGTTGATCACTCGTTTTATCAGGATTTCACTTTTTGTTACGATGACATACACGAAATTATTCCTAATAGATTGGAATTGACCGTCATGGATTATTTTACTACACACCAGTTTATCTCCAGAATATATCAAGGGCTCCATAGAGTCTCCTTGAGCTTCGAAACATCGGTATTCTCCAGATTGATATTTGATGTCTGGAAGTGAAAACTTTAAAAAATGCTCGTCGTGATTACCTTTCGCTACAAAGTCAAGGTAGTGAGCATGAGCCTTGGCTGGAACAAATAAAATGTTTGATAAGCCTGTAGTTTCATGATTTGGATTCCTTTTTCCCGTGTCTAGCAAGGGATTTCCTACACCTAGGAGCAAGAAATCAGAATTGATAGGGTAAGTGTCTGCCAGCTTTCGCAATAGTTCAATTGAAACATTTCTTTTGTGATTTACGATTTCGCTGATGGCTTGGGCATGAGAGTCTAATGACAATGCAAATTGCCTGCTTGATTTCACAATGCCCCTGTCAATCAAGGCATTATGACATTCGATAAAATTTTTGGTTATAGGGTTGACCATTGCATATCATTATAACGATGGCAAATATAAAACTTTTTCATATATATCAAAATATTTAATATGAAATATTTGCTACCTAAATCTCAAGAAAATAAAAATTGAATAATAAAAGCTTCCTATAAAATGGATATCAATCTAGATTCCGGCTTTCAAGTCGAAGGAAGATTTTGCATAAAAATTAATAACTCGAATTCAACCCTGTACTTTTAGACTTTCTGATAGACAAATTGTTATTTTTGCCACTATAAAAATATTTTGGCATCAAATCAAAAGATTTAACTTACGATAAGAGGGGAGTGTCCGCCTCAAAAAGCGAGGTACACCAAGCCATCCAAAACATGGATAAAGGCTTGTTTCCTAGTGCATTTTGTAAAATTATTCCAGACTTTGTAGGTGGAGATACCCAATATTGCAATATCATGCATGCCGATACTGCGGGTACCAAAACCAGTCTGGCCTATATGTATTGGAAGGAAACGGGCGACATATCGGTATGGAAAGGTATCGTAGAAGATGCCATCGTGATGAATCTCGATGATATGGCATGTGTGGGTTGTATAGATAACATCATTTTCTCGAGTACCATCGGTAGGAATAGACATTTGGTGAGTGGCGAGGTGATTTCGACTTTAATCAATCATGCCAACCACTTCGCAGATAAGTTAAAAACTTTGGGTGTCAACATTCATCTTTCCGGAGGTGAAACCGCTGATGTGGGGGATATCGTCCGTACTGCGGATGTCGGCTACACGGCTTTTGCAAGAATGAAAAGAGAGGATGTCATCGACCCAGATATAAAGGCCGGTGCCGTGATTGTCGGTTTGGCTTCTTATGGACAAGCCAGCTACGAGACATCATATAATGGTGGGATGGGTAGCAATGGATTGACCTCGGCGAGACACGATGTATTTGCACCCATTTACCGTGATAAATATCCCGAATGTTATGACCCTAGTACGGATAGAAATTACATTTTCTGTGGTTCTAAGAAATTGACAGATACCATTATGATTGATGGAGAAGAAATGCCGATTGGAAAATTGGTTTTGTCACCGACTCGGACCTACCTTCCAGTGATTAAAGGAGTATTGGCTAAGCATGGGGACTCTATTCAGGGCATGATACACAACACGGGAGGAGCTCACACGAAGGTCTTGAAGTTTTGTAAAAATCCAGTCAAAATTATCAAAGATAGCATGCCTGAGTTGCCTCCATTATTTAGGCTCATAAAGGAGGAATCGGGTGTTGACATGCGAGAAATGTATCAAGTATTTAACTGTGGTATTAGGTTAGAGTTTTATGTCGAAAACAGCTCAGTCGTGGAAGAAATAATGCAAATTTCGAAATCCTTTAACATTGATGCCTTCATCATTGGAAGGGTAGAGGAAAGCGAAAAATTAGAACTGGATGTCATGGGTAACCGGTATTAATTCATGAATTATTTGGCACACTTATTTTTATCCTGTAATCGCAACGAGGTTATGTGTGGTAATTTTTTGTGTGATATGCTTACTAGGAAGGAGCAAGATCTTCTTCCAGCAGGGGTCATGGATGGCATCAAGCTCCATCGAATTATTGACAATTATACGGATGAGCATCCCCTAGTAAAAAAGGCAAAAAAGATGGTTGCGTCGATTCAGGGAAAATATGCCGCGGTCACCGTAGATATTTATTTTGATTATTTTTTGAGCAAAAACTGGAATAAGTATAGTGACGAACCTATCGAAAACTTCGAATCCAGATGCTATTCCATTCTCAATTCTCAAATAGACACCATGCCCACTCGTGTCAGACCTAAAACTGAGAGAATGATTCAGGGGCAATTTTTAAAATCTTGTACCAATTATTATAACCTTGGACGTACTTTTCATATCGTAGCGAATCGTGCAAAATTTGACAATTTCTTTCACTTGGCCACTTTGCAACTTATTGAAAATGAAGAACAACTAAACGAATTATTCAATGAATTTTTTCCCGATTTAGTGGGTCGGGTCAATACTTTTTGCCGTGAAATCATGTGATTTCAGGGTCTATTTTATGCGTTAGCTTTGATATGGCTCAAGCAATGATTTATGGATTCCAACCAATGTGGAATTTTTGTATCTAGCACATTTTTAACTTTCTGTAGGTTCAATTTACTCCATTCAGGCCTTGGTGCTATCAAGTTAAATTCGGCGCTACTTATGGGAATCAACTTAATGTTCACATCCGCAAATCGAAAGATTACTTTTGCAAAATCATACCAACTGATGGTGCCTTCATTGGCAAAATTGTAAACCTCCGTTGTCCGTTTTTCCTCTCGATTATAATGATATTTTATCAACTCCATACTTGCTTTCACTATGTCAAAAGTATAGGTGGGGCAGCCAATTTGATCGTTTACGATTTTAAGTTCGGTATTATCCTTGCCAAGTCGGAGCATGGTTTTGACGAAGTTTTGACCAAAAGGACTGTAAACCCATGAAGTCCTCATTATCAGATAGTTGTCAGCATATTTCGCCAATTCAATTTCACCCAGTAGTTTGCTTTTGGCATAGATGCCCTTAGGGTCAAGGGGGTCGGATTCTTTTAATGGCATTGCACATTCATTGTGATAGACATAATCGGTTGAGTAATGTACTATCATACTCTCTTGAAACACTTGAGCAAGATTTCTCACACCATCCACATTGACCAAATAGGCTAGATCCACTTCCGTTTCTGCGAGATCTACTTTTGTGTAAGCAGCACAGTTAATAACCACATCTGGAACGATATCCGATTTTAATTGTTTGAGCCTTTCTACATTAGAAATATCGGCTACATTGCTAGAATAAAAATGAAACTGAAATTCATCTCGATAGTCATTTTCTAAATACTGAAAAGTTCGCCCCAATTGTCCATTTGCTCCGAAAACAATTACATTCATCATGGCTTAAAGTTTTTGTTCATTGAAGTTTTTAAGCCTCATGTCTTTATCAGAAATAATGATTTTATCCCGGTCAATCCGCCAATCAATGCCTAAATTTGGATCCAAAACATGGATTCCGCCCTCGTGCTGCGGCGAATAATAATTGTCGCATTTGTATGCAAATATCGCTTCGGGACTCAACGTAATATAGCCATGTGCAAAGCCTCGTGGTACATAAAGCATTTCTTTTTCTTTGTCATTAAGGATGATAGTGAAAATCGAACCATAAGTTCTTGAATGCTCTCTTAAGTCCAAAACCACGTCCATGACCTCGCCGAGTATGACCCTCACTAGTTTAGACTGTGCTGCATCGCCTGTCTGATAATGCAGACCTCGCAATACTCCATAAGTGCTTTTAGATTCATTGTCTTGAACGAATGGTCGTTTTGTAATAAAGTCAGGTAATTTACTCTGATTGTAGGTCTCCACAAAGTAGCCTCTTTTGTCAGGGAAAATTTTTGGTTTTAATACCAGCAGCCCTTCCAGTCCGGTTTCTATTATCTCCATTACTTCTCTCTAAAAAATATCGCAATCGGAACTCCTGAAAAGTCGAAATTTTTCCTCAATTGATTTTCGAGGAAGTTTTTGTAATCAGCCCTGACATGACTCGGATGATTACAGAAAAAAGCAAACGCTGGATAATGAACCGGCAATTGTGTGACGTATTTAATTTTAATAAATAGCCCTCGATAGGCTGGTGGTGGAAACTTAGCAATGGCATCGAGCATGACATCATTGAGTACCGAGGTTTTGATTTTTTTGGTTCTATTATTGTACACCTCCATGGCGACCTCCACGGCTTTGTAGATTCTTTGTTTTTCGAGTACACTCGTAAACAAAATAGGAACATCATTGAATGGGGCGATTTTATATTTTATTTGTTCCTCATATTCCTTAGCGGTATTGGTCTCCTTTTCTACCAAATCCCATTTGTTGACAAGAATTACGAGACCTTTTTTACGGTTTACGATGAGTTTGATGATACTCATATCTTGCGATTCAATGCCAGTCTGGGCATCAATCATTAAGATACATACATCTGCTTCTTCGATGGCTTTTACTGCTCTGATAACAGAGTAAAATTCTAAATCTTCGTGAACTTTGTTCTTTTTCCTAATTCCGGCGGTGTCAATAAGAAAAAACTCATGACCGAACTTATTATATTTCGTATGAATGGAGTCTCTAGTAGTACCGGGAATATCCGTGACAATGTTTCTTTCTTCACCAAGAAGGGCATTGGTCAGTGATGATTTCCCCACATTTGGTTGTCCTACAATCGCCAATCTAGGAAATTCTGGAGTATTTTCTTCTTCGTCATTATCAGGTAGTAAATCTGTGAGTTGATCTAATAATTCCCCGGTTCCACTGCCGCTTATGGATGAGATGAATATCGTATTCTCAAATCCGAGACTCCAGAATTCATTGGCTTGAAGCATGCGTTCGCCATTGTCAACTTTATTAACGACACACATCACAGGCTTGTCTGCCCTGCGGAGCATGGCCGCGATTTCGTCATCGAGATCTGTAATCCCTGTTGTCACATCGACGAGGAATATAATGACTTCAGCTTCGTCTATGGCAATAGTGACCTGACTTCTTATTGCGGCTTCAAATACATCATCTGAATTTTTTACAAAACCACCAGTATCAACTACAGTAAATTGCTTTCCATTCCAATCACTGAATCCATACATTCGATCGCGAGTCACCCCGCTAAAATCATCAATGATGGCCTTGCGTTCACCGATCAACCTGTTAAACAAGGTAGATTTTCCTACATTAGGTCTCCCTACGATAGCTACTATATTAGACATAAATTTTTTTTGACTAAATGAATTGTAAAGGTAAGGGCTTATGCTTGATAGCCAAAATGTTTTAGCATTTTGTCGTCGTCTCTCCAGTTTTCTTTCAATCGTACATTGAGCTCTAGGAACACTTGATTGCCTAAAAATTCCTCAATTCCCTTCCGGGCTTCAATTCCCAATTTTTTAATGGCTTCGGCATTTTTACCGATTAGTATGCCTTTTTGAGTTTTACGAGAAACATAGATGTTGGCATATATTTCGGTGAGCGGTTTACCATTTTTTTCTCTTTCTTTAAATCTTTCTACGACCACTTCGCACGAATATGGAACTTCTTGCCGATACTGTTCGAGTATTTTTTCACGGATGATTTCTGATACAAAAAATCGTTCACTTTTGTCAGACAATATATCTTTAGGATAGTAGGCAGGTCCTTCAGGCAGTAAATTTAAAATCGTATCAAAAAGTGGCTCGAGATTTATTTTTTCTAATGCCGAAATCTCAAAAACATAATCAAATTTTGCCAATTCAGCCCATTTCACTTTAAAAGCTTCTCGTTTTTGCTCATCACAAAGATCAATCTTATTAATGACAAGGATTTTAGGTTCTTCCAATTTTTCAATAAATTCGAAAACCTTTTCTGTGCCATTATAATTTTCAAATGGGTCGATCACAAAAAGAAGAACATCAGCATCTTCAAAACTCGAATATGCAAATACATTCATGGCACTTTGCATTCCGTAGGCCGGACAGTCAATAATACCAGGGCTGTCAGAATACACAATCTGAAAATCCTCCCCATTCAATATGCCGAAAATCCTATGTCGGGTGGTTTGAGGTTTACTCGTGATAATACTCATTTTTTCACCTACCAATGCATTGAGCAAAGTAGATTTACCCACATTAGGATTTCCTATGATATTGACAAAACCGGATCGGTGTGGTAAACTCATTTAGATTCGGGAGTGGCATTGAGTGATTCCGTCATGTCTTTTGAGATTGCTTGCTTTACGAAGTCAATAAACACTTTTTCATTGACATGAAGCGTCACAATATTGCCTTCTATTTTACTGATTTTCCCAATCATACCACTAGAGGTCACGACTTCATCTCCTTTTTTCAAATTGTCTAAAAAGGCATTTTGAGATTTTTGTTTTTTCGCTTGTGGCCTGATGAAAAAGAAGTATACAATGAATAAAACAATGACCATCGGCATCAAACTTCCAAAAGGACTTGCACCGCCTTGACCCTGAAGAATTATTAAAAATTTACCCATTTAAGTTTGGTTAATTATTGTTTTGAATAAAAAAATACTATTCATCTAAAAATGCGAAGATAGTATGTAAGTTTAGCATAAACATAGAAAAACACTCTTTTGTTAGAAAAATGCATCATTTATTCATCTAAATTTTAAAAAACTGAATTACAAGTTGGTATTTTTACATTTTATTTGGTTTAAGGCTTACAAATTGGAATGATAGACTAGTATTAATTGAAAAATTTGATGCGTTGACTTTGTGAAAATTCAATAGATTTTTTTTAAAATTTTATCTAAGTATTGAAGGATGGATACAGCAATTTTTTTTGAAAAATGGGATAGGGAATTACTGCTTAAAGTTGCGGCAAAATACGATTGTCCGGTGTACGTTTATAGATCCGATATTATTAGTGATCAATATCATCGCCTTAAATCATCCTTTGATTATGACAGGCTGAAAATAAACTATGCCTGCAAGGCTCTGACCAATATCAATATATTGCGGTATTTGAGGGAACTCGGCTCTGGTCTCGATACGGTATCAATACAGGAAGTGAGATTGGGATTATTGGCAGGATTTGCACCCAAAGATATACTTTATACACCCAATTGCGTTGCCATTGATGAAATCGACAAAGCCGTAGAATTAGGCGTGAGAATCAATATTGACAATATATCCATACTAGAACAATTCGGTGCTAAACACCCTCATTATCCCGTGGGTATCCGAATAAATCCCCACATTTTAGCCGGGGGCAATTCAAAGATATCAACTGGACATATAGATTCTAAATTTGGAATATCTTTTCATCAACTGCCACTGCTTAAGCGGGTAGTCGATACTTTTGGTATTAAAGTTGAAGGCTTGCACATGCACACGGGTAGTGATATTCTTGACTCGGAAGTATTCCTCCAAGGAGCAGAAATCATATTTAATGTTGCAAATGAATTCAGAGACTTGGATTACATTGATTTTGGAAGTGGATTTAAAGTTTCTTATTATCACGACGGCATCGAAACCGACGTTGAGGATTTGGGTTTAAAAATGACCAAACGATTCAAAGAATTTTGCAAGACCTACGGAAAGGAAATTGACCTGATGTTTGAGCCGGGAAAATTTTTAGTGAGTGAAGCCGGAGTTTTTTTGGTCAGAGTGAATGTCATAAAGCAAACCACTTCGACGGTATTTGCGGGAGTCGATTCAGGATTAAATCATTTGATAAGGCCTATGCTCTATGATGCCCATCATGAAATCGTGAATGTATCTAATCCTGATGGTCGCTACCGGATATACACCGTGGTAGGATACATCTGCGAAACCGACACCTTTGGGGTGAATCGCAAATTACATGAAGTCAGCGAAGGGGATATTTTGGCATTTCAGAATGCAGGCGCTTACTGCTACATGATGTCATCAAATTACAATAGTCGCTATCGGCCGGCCGAAGTTTTGATTCATAATGGAGAAGATTACTTGATAAGAAAAAGAGAAGAATTCAGTGATTTGATTAGAAATCAAGTTGAAATTAACCTTTAATATCGGGATGATGAAGCTTTCAATAAAATATTATTTTCTATTTTTAATTTTTCTTTTTAGCTGTAAAAGCAACGAAGAAAAGCGTGGACATACTATTGATAAAATCGAAAGAGATGTGGTGTCTCTTAATGATAATGGTGGAAAAATTGACTATTCGAAGGCTTCGAAGGTTTGGATATTGTTAAGACATGCCGAAAAGGACACGACGGAAGTCAATAATCCGCCTTTGACAGAAATAGGAGAAAATAGGGCAAATCGACTAGAAAATATTTTGAAAGGTACCCAAATTGATGTGATTTATAGCACACTTTATCAGAGGTGTTTGAATACAGCGGCACCGACTGCTCAATCAAAGGCTCTACCCACGAACATCTATCAACCCGCAAAATTTAAACCACTCATTGATAGTTTAGAGAATGACAAGAATTCCAAATACATTCTCATTGTAGGGCATTCAAATACGGTGCCTGCAATGGCCAATATAATCTTGGAAAATAATGAATTTAGTAAGGCTTTTGATGATAATGATTATGACAATTTCATACTGATTACAGAACAAAGCACGGAGCCTAGCAAGACCATTTATAAATTGAAATACTAAAATTGACATGATAGATACGAAATTTAATCCAACAGAAGTAGAAGAAAAATGGTATAACCACTGGGAGAAAAAGGGTTATTTTAAATCAGAAATAGACGATCGAGAAGCTTACACCATTGTGATTCCACCGCCCAATGTCACAGGAGTATTGCACATGGGACACATGTTGAATAATACGATTCAAGACGTACTGATTCGAAAAGCAAGGATGGAAGGCAAAAATGCTTGTTGGGTGCCGGGTACAGATCATGCCAGCATTGCCACAGAAGCCAAGGTTGTACAGATGTTGCGAGAAAAGGGCATTAAAAAGTCGGATCTGACAAGGGATGAATTTTTAAAATATGCATGGGAATGGAAGGAAAAATATGGTGGCATCATCTTGCAACAGTTGCGAAAACTGGGTGCTTCATGTGATTGGGATCGTACTGCATTCACCATGGATGAGACCCGTTCAAAAGCCGTAATAAAATCATTTGTTGATTTATACCATAAAGGAAAATTGTACCGCGGAAATCGCATGGTTAATTGGGATCCTGTGGCACAAACTGTTCTCTCTAACGAAGAGGTTTTATACAAGGAGGAAAATTCCAAACTATTTCATGTAAGATACAAAGTAAGTGGGGAAGATTCTTATATCACCATTGCGACCACTCGTCCCGAGACGATTCTGGGAGATACCGCTATTGCCGTACATCCTGAAGATGAACGATACTCTTCCATGAAGGGTAAATCAGTTGAAGTGCCGCTGGTAGGCCGTGTAATTCCGATTATTTTTGACGATTATGTGGACAAAAGTTTCGGTACGGGAGCTTTGAAAGTAACACCAGCTCACGATGTCAATGACTACGAGATTGGGATGAGGCACAATCTAGAAATCGTCGATGTATTCAATGCCGATGGCACGATGAGTGAGGCGGCTCAGTTCTTTATAGGTAAAGATAGGTTTGATGTAAGAAAACTGATAGAGAAAGAATTGGAAAATTTAGGTTCTTTAGTGAAAGTCGAACCGTATAGAAACAGTGTGGGACGATCAGAAAGGACGAACTCTGTGGTAGAACCAAGGTTGTCATTACAATGGTATGTATCGATGGAAAAACTGGCGAAACCGGCACTAGAAAATGTTATGAATGACAACATTCAGTTTTTTCCAAAAAACCAAAAAAACCTCTACCGCCATTGGTTAGAGAATGTGCGAGACTGGTGTATAAGTAGGCAATTATGGTGGGGACATCAGATTCCGGCATGGTATTATAATGATGAAGTCTTCGTTGCAGAAAACAAGGAGGAAGCATTTCAATTGGCTTTTGCGAAGTATCCCGATGTAGGTCTCACCATGGAGCACCTCACCCAAGACCAAGATGCTCTAGATACTTGGTTTTCTTCTTGGCTATGGCCAATAAGCTTATTCGATGGGTTTAATGATAGTGATGAGTTTAAGTATTATTATCCAACGGCTGTGTTAGTGACGGGTTGGGATATTATCTACTTATGGGTGGCTCGGATGATTATGGCCGGATATGAGTGGGCTCAAGAAAAGCCATTTGATAAGGTGTATTTTACAGGAATGGTAAGGGACAGTCAGGGTCGAAAAATGAGTAAGCAACTCGGTAATAGCCCAGATGCTCTAGGATTAATCGAAACATACGGTGCCGACGGGGTAAGATATGGCATGATGAGCTGTAGTCCTGCTGGTGGAGATCTACTTTTTGATGAAAAACTGTGTGAAAACGGTCGAAATTTTTCCAATAAAATTTGGAATGCCATGAGATTGGTCACTGGGTGGGAAGCTGATAATAATATGGTAGAGTACGAATCTGATAAATTGGCAAGCCAGTGGATTAATGAAAAATTCAATATGGCGATGAAAGAGGTAGTAAAGAATTTCGAAGAATTTAGGTTGTCAGAAGCTATCACGAATCTCTATTCTTTCATTTGGAATGACTTCTGTTCATGGTATCTGGAAATGATCAAACCCAATGAAAATAAGATACATCCAAATACCTTAAACACCTGTGTCGAGGTATTTGAAAATTGCTTACGAGCATTGCATCCCTTCATGCCCTTTGTTACAGAAGAAATTTGGCATCAATTGCGAGAGAGAAAGCCAAATGAAGATTGCATGATGCAGGCTTATCCTCATCCAAAAGAGGTCAATGAATCACTGGTAAAATCAGTTGAAAATGTAAAAGAAATAATCTCGAAAATAAGAGAAGTACGATCTAAGTACAATCTAAAAATGCGAGAAGAATTGGATTTATATGCGGTACAGTCAGCGGTTACTTCACAGCTCTTAGACAATGCACCTTTGGTAGAATTATTGAAAAAAATGGCATACCTTAAAACTTATGGTACCGTAGGCGACACTCATTCAGATGGCGTGGTGTTTATATTGGGAAAGGACAAATATTTTGTCATGTTTGAGCAAGAAATTGATGTCGAAGCTGAAATTGAATCAAAACAAAAAGAGCTTGATTATCAAAAGGGTTTTGTAAAGTCCGTAGAATCAAAATTGGGTAATGAGAAATTTGTCAACAATGCTCCACCAGCGGTCGTAGAAAATGAACGCAAAAAACTGGCCGACGGTCAAGAAAGGATAAGAATTCTCGAAGACGAAATCGACAGATTGAAGAAAAAGTAAGGAAGTTTTGGGTACAAATCAAGAAATTAGAACTTGTTATTGAAAAGGCGGTTGCGATAGCGTTGGATTTGGAAAAAATGTATTACAATTCAATTGGCAGCAACATGGTAGCCTTAAGTTTTTTTAATTTCAAAATAGTCGTGGGTATGAAATCTAGAAATTCCATTTTGATATTCAGTGTATGTGCTCTGGTTTTGAGTCTGACTTCTTGTGGTAAAGAAGAAATTATTCAAGAAAATAATGATAGTGTGCTTAATTTGCCTTCCACTCCATTTGATTATGAGAACATTAATCTACCCACTCATTTTACTGTGAACTCGGCTGGTTCACCATTACCTACTTCGATAAACGGAATTGATAATACTCCCGCAGATAACCCGATTACAAATGATGGTGCCACTTTAGGAAGAGTATTGTTTTATGATAAAAAATTAAGTGCAAGCGGAACTATTTCTTGTGCCTCTTGCCATAAGCAAGATAAGGGATTTTCTGATGATGAGGTCTTGAGCCTTGGTTTTGATGGAGGGACAACCCGCCGGCATGCCATGACCCTTATTAATGCAAGGTACTACCAAAGAGGACGTTTCTTTTGGGATGAACGAGCAGCAACATTAGAAGAGCAAGTCTTGATGCCTTTTCAAGATCCCGTCGAAATGGGAATGACGCTAGAACAATTGGTCAATGCAGTGAAAGAGCAATCCTACTATCCTGAATTGTTCGAAAAGGCATTTGGAACTTCAGAGGTTACTTCTGATTTAATTGCCAAAGCACTGGCACAATTTGTAAGAAGTATTGTTAGCTATTCGAGTAAATATGATGAGGGTAGGGCGATGGTAAATGCACCGGGAGCCAATTTTCCGAATTTCACTGCAGAAGAAAACCTTGGAAAAAACTTGTTCTTACTTCCGATACCAAATGGTGGAGGAAGTTGTGTAGGCTGTCACACTACCGAGGCCTTTGTCAGTGCCAATCCTGGACCCCAGAACAATGGTCTTGATGAGGTGTCAAGTACCGACCGAGGAGCAGGAGAAGTATTTCCAAATCCAATTTTTAACGGCCGATTCAAAACCACCAGCTTGCGTAATATTGAGTTGACTGCACCTTACATGCACGATGGTCGTTTTTCTACGCTAGAGGAGGTAGTTGAGCATTACAGCACAGGGATAAAAGCTCATCCGACATTAGCGCCTGCATTGACCGATCCCAATGGTAATCCCGTTCGTCTCAATTTTACAGATGCTGAAAAAGCTGCATTGGTTGCTTTTCTCAAGACACTGACAGATGACAGTGTGAGTACAAATGAGAAGTGGAGTAATCCGTTTTAATGATGACGTTTAGTAATTTGACTTGGTTTTTTGGTCTTAAATATAGGCAGTATCTTTTGGTGATAGAAATTGATATTGTAAAACTTCTACTAAAAAATCGCAAAGAATGAGAAATTAATCGCATTTAATGAGTACAATGTTTGTAAAATTCACTTTAAGATGAAAATAAAATAATAGTCAATATGAAACGAAAAGATTTTCTAAAAGCAATGGGTGTAGCGGGTATAGGCTTAACTGTTCCCATTAAAGCAAGCTCTGGGTCGCTTAATAGTGGATCTTGCACACCTCCTGCATGTGTATTGATTCCTACAGAAACTGCAGGGCCATTTCCGCTGGATCTAACAGAAAATAGTGCTTATTTTCGTCAAGATATACGAGAGGACCAAGCAGGCGTTCAATTAAACCTAAAGCTAAAAATTAAGGGCTTAGAAAATTGTGCTCCCATGCCAAATTTGAGGGTCAATATCTGGCATTGTAATAAGGATGGTCTATATAGTGGATATAGTCAATCAAATAATCAGGGTCAAACTGGCAAGACGTATTTGAGAGGTTATCAATACACTGATGCCAATGGTGAAGTGGACTTTGTGACGATTCTTCCTGGGTGGTATAATGGTCGTATATGTCACATTCATTTTCAGGTTTATGTGAGTTCGAGTTATGCCGCTATATCTCAATTGACTTTTCCATTAGATATCAAAAACCAAATATTTACCAACAACTCTTCACTATATACAAAAGGTGCAGATCCTTTGAGTTTCTCCCAAGACAATATATTTTCGGATGGTTATGAATACCAACTTTCTACACTCACACCAAATGAAAATGGTAATGGGTATGATGCCTATTTAGAAGTCACGATAAAGGGTGAAGGGGTACTTGGTGTGAGTCATGTAGAGAAACAAACGGCTAAAAACATAGTACTCGAACAGAACTTTCCTAATCCATACATGGATCAGTGTACAATTCCATTTTCAGTTTTAAAATCTTCTAAAATTACTTTGCAATTATGGGATTTATCTGGTAGAAAGGTGGCGATACTTATTGACAAAAAACTATACCAAGTTGGTAATTATATTTTTGACATGAATAAAGAAATATTTGACATTAGTAATGGAAGTTATGTCTATGAGATTATTGCCGAAAATTCTGACGGAATATTTAAGACAAGTAAAATGATGACGAGGGTTAAGTAGATCATAGAACAGGAGAGTCGATTTGAGATTCTCCTGTTTGTTTTAGTAATAAGTTATAGTAAGAATCCAGTCAATAAAATTCATTCATATTCGAGGCACCATCATAATAATTTATATTTTTGAAGCATGAAAAAAGCGATAATTGTAGGTGCTGGGCCTGCGGGTTTAACTGCTGCGTATGAATTACTCATCAAATCAGATATAAAGCCCATTGTGTTGGAACAGTCCGGTGATATTGGAGGTATTTCTAAGACCGTGAATTACAAAGGCAATAGGATCGATATAGGTGGCCATAGATTTTATTCCAAATCCCAAACCGTGATGGATTGGTGGACGAATATCATGCCTGTAGAGGAAAATCAAGGGGAAATGCCCGAAAAATCCTATAAGCGGAGTAATAAAGATGACCAAAAAATGATGGTCAGAAACCGAGTGTCGAGGATTTATTATCTGCGAAAGTTTTTTGATTACCCAATCCAATTATCAAAAAAAACACTGTCCAACCTCGGACTAGTTAAGGTCTTTAAAATCGGTATTTCTTATTCAAAAAGTCAATTGACACCAAAAAAAGAAATCAACTCACTGGAAGATTTTTTCATTTCCAGATTCGGAAATGAATTGTATCAGACTTTCTTTAAGGATTATACGGAAAAGGTGTGGGGAGTGCCTTGCAGCGAGATATCTGCAGAGTGGGGAGCACAGAGAATCAAGGAACTCTCCGTATGGAAAGCGATTTTGCACAATTTTAAAATAAAATCAAAAAAAGACAATTCAGTTTCTCAAAAAGACGTCGAAACCAGCCTCATCGAGAGATTTCTTTATCCTAAACTTGGCCCTGGACAGATGTGGGAAACAGTTGCCAAAATAATCGAACAGAAAGGGGGAGAGATCATCATGAATGCCAAAGTCATCGGACTACATAAAAATGGAAATCAAATAAAAAGTGTTTCCTACCAAAAATCAGGTGATCCCAATCCTCACATTATTGAAGGTGAATACTTTTTCTCGACGATGCCCGTGCAGGAGCTAATCAGAAGTATGGGGAAGGAAGTGCCAGCTCAAATTGTAAAAATCAGCGAAGGACTCAAGTACAGAGATTTTATCACAGTTGGACTTTTGGTCAATAAACTTGAGTTGAGCAATTCTAAATCTCAAGATGAGCTCATTCCGGATAATTGGATTTACATACAAGAGAAAGATGTCTATCTCGGTCGCCTGCAAATCTTTAATAATTGGTCACCTTATATGGTGGCCAGTGATGATAAGGTTTGGCTGGGCTTGGAGTACTTTTGTAATGAAGGGGATCATTTGTGGAATATGGATGATGCCGATTTTATACGCATGGCCATAGATGAACTCGATAAAATCGGAATTATTAAAAAGGAAGAGGTTGTAGATAGTACCATTATCAGAATGCCCAAGGCCTATCCATCATACTTTGGTTCTTATTCGGAATTCGACCAAATCAAAAAGTACACAATGGAGATTGACAATCTCTTTTTGATAGGTAGGAATGGCATGCATAAGTACAACAATCAAGACCATTCGATGCTGACCGCCATCAGATCTGTCGATAATATCGTCTCTGATATTTCATCAAAAGAAAATATCTGGAATGTTAACACTGAGCAAGAATATCACGAAGAGAAGTAAAATAGGGCTTGAGATTCCCTTAATCTTCAAAAATACGACTAACCAATAAAAATGAAACGTAAGCGGAATCGGCTAGCCTTTTTCCAACTTCATTTCTTCGTCTTTGGCCTTAATAATTTCGTCCATAATTCTTTCCAATTCTTCGGCTGGAATGTCTTTAATCAGTATCTTTTTGTCCTTGTCCAAAATAAAGATTTTTGGCGTTGAAGGAATATAAATTTTTCTTCGATACCTCTGGTACGGGTCTGAAGTGTTAAGGAAATTTTCCATACCTTTTTCCTTGATAAACTCCCAGCATTCTTTTTCCTTGTCACCATTTGGTGTACAGATAGACATTAATGTCAGGTCTGTTTTTGCCTTAAAATCTTCGTAAAACTTGATGACATCGGGCATTGATTTTTTACAATGAGGGCAGGTGGGAGACCAAAATAACAAGATGGTATAGTCCGTATTGATTTTGTTCAGAGTCACGCTATCACCTTTTTCGTCGAATGTTGTGAAATTTGGCATGGTCTTTCCTATTAGAATATCCCTAAAATTATTGGCATTCGTTTTCATTTTATTCAGATTGACCTCATCTACCCATGGGGCCTTACCCTGGGCATAATAGTGATCCACCATGTACACGTAGATGGCATCCATACCCACATGTTTCAATTTGATATATTTATTAAAAATCTCAGAAAGATAAAATCGATAGGCTTCAGGATTGGGCTCGAGTCTGTTCATAATCGTATCAATAGAGATGATCAAACTATCAGCTATTTGTACCGTTAACTTATCGAGATAATACTGGATTCGGTCATTAATGAATGGGGTTCTTATAAGTGCCTGATTTTTAAAATCAATATGGTCAAAATAATGTTCTTTATAATATAAATACCGCTTCATTTGCACTTCCTCTTCAGTGCCTTCAAAATCGGGTAGCGGGTTTTCAAAATTGGCTCTAATTAGCATTGCCAATACTGAATGTGGGTTTTCGTCGACGATTTTATGCTGTCTTTCCTTCACTTCTTTGTCGATGGCTGTTAATTGAAGATTAAGCACTTCATTGTCCAATCTGCCATTGGCCTCCATGGCTTTGATCTCGCCTCGTATTTTATCTGCTTTCGTTCTTTGTTCCGTTAAGAAATCCAGATAAGAGTAGAATTCCTTATTATATTTTGAACCTTTAAATTGAATGTCAGAAAGGTCACTGGTATCAAACTTCATCTCAAACTCAGCCGGCTCATCGTCGATTAGAAATTGGACGTATTGGTAATTGGGCTTTAATAGAAGTATATAAACCCCTTTGTCGAGAGTATCTTTCCCTTCAAATACGAATTTTCCCTTGTCATTTCTTATGACGGTGTCTTTGCTTAGTTGGCGGTCCCCATAATAGTATCCTACCAATAAGGTATCATTGTCATAATGATTGATATTAAATTTGATGTTATGCTGGGAAAACGATTGACCTGACACGACGAGGAAAATAAAAACCGAAAACAAACTTTTCAATTGGATATTTTTTAATCTCATATTACTGTAATTCTTATCTGCAATTTTCTATCTCATGCATAGATAACGCAATGATGAGAAAAACGATTTCATCGACCAAGAAATAACCTGAGCTTTAACAATGTATTAAATTCTTTAAGTTATGTCAATTAGCTTGAAATCTTGAAGTTATTAAATTATTATTGTAGATGCTAGTTTGCTGTCTATGTGAAAATTTTTAGTCATTTTTTTTTATTCGCAAATATCTTTTCGAATATTTCCCAATACCTTGATTCAATCGGTCTAATGTTTTTATCCTCAAAAGTTTTCAAATCATAAAATTCATGTGATAAAACCTCACCATTTTGAGAATATGTATACCAATTATTAGACCTTTTACTTCTCGGAATCCAAAAATCTCCTTCAACTAACTCAATTTTTTCTTCATATTTGTCTAGATCGAAGCGAAAAATAGTGTCAGCCTTAGAGTATTCCTCAATTATTTCATATGTTCCTTCAACTTTTAATTGTCCATTTGGATAATATTCAAGATAAGGACCTTCAAGCAAATAGTATCTTTTTAATAAGGTATCCCAATTGTATTCAAAGCTTGTTAGCATTTCAATATAGGGTTTCGCAAAATTTTCAACCTTAGATATTTTTCCATTTTCGTGATAATATATCCAAGTTCCGATTTTCCGATTACAAAAATATCTTCCTTGCTCTTTTAATTTGTCGTTTCTATATCTCTCAATCCAATACCCATGAGGTGTTGGTTCGCATCCACATGCTGATCCCATTCCCCCCATTTTATGTCCATCAATTAAAATAACTCCTTCAATTGACTTTTTTAAATAACGTCCTGATCTAGAAATATAAGTTATTGTATCTCCATTTTCTGAATCAATTAAAATCCTAACAATTCCCTTAACTTCGTCCGTAAAATATTTTTCCAAATATCTTTCTTTAGGAACCTCTTGACATATTCCAATGGTGCAAATGAAGAGTGTGATTTTTGTAAGAATGATTTTCATTTTTTCCTAATTGTTATAATTTTTCTCCAAGGAACAGCACTATTTCCTACCCAGCCACCAATCGAGCCAAATTCCAGAGAGACTCCAAGGAACTACGGCATCAATTAAGTCACCCATTACATTGGTTTTAAACCATATAGACTGCGTATAGTAAGTCAAAAGAAATCCCATAAATCCAATAGTAAGCCCAGCAATCAACCCTGTTTTTAAGTTAGTTTCTCTAAAAAAGGTAAAAAGCCAGACAAGCAATCCCATGGCGAATAAATCGGTGGTAAATCCTCTGAATAGGTTCATTCCCATTCCTACGGACATGGAGTTATGATATTGTACAATAGCCCATGGTTTTCCTCCTCGTTCTAGTTGATAAGCTTTGTAATCGGCTTCACTGGCACCTTCAGGTAGATTAGGTAACATATAGCTGCCCTCTTGTAATTTTCCTTCTAAACAAGCAAGAATTTCCTCTTGATTTTCTGTATATCCAGTATATGAACTATGTAAATTAATTGCGGCCCAAGATAAAAACTGCCAAACAAAAAAGATAAGTGCCGCGACAAATGCCCCAATAACTGATTTCATATTAATTTTTTTGGGCTAAATAAAACAAAAAATTAATATTGGCACAATAAAATGTATTTAATTTTGAATATTTTAAGTACAATACTGATAAAAACTATCTATCTCAATTGTTGAAGAATAATAATTTTAGTAAAAAAGAGCAGCCCGGGACCATGGACTGCTCTATGATATTAAACTACTTTACTCCCAATTTCTTCAATATATTTTCCATCAAGCACCATTGTGTGAATGCCGATTGCAAAAGGTTTAATCCAACAAATGCTGTAAACCATAGCCAGTTTATATTAACATAAACAGCGAGGAGTAAACTGATGAGAATGAAAAGCCCCGCAATTCCTCTGATATATCGTTCAATCATGACTATATGGATTTTTCTACATGTAATGAAATCAAATGCAAATGTGAAACAGATTCCAATGAATCGTTGAACTCTTTTACATTATTAAATAAACTTTCAACGTGTTGCTCTTCTATAAAGGCGAAAAAAAGCAATGAATTGGTCTCGAATCTATCCCCAACAAACCAGTTGCTGTGTGTCGCAACATCGACATCGGGTTCGTGACCGGTCACTTCATTGTAACTGAAGGACTTGACCGATGACTTAATCAAAACTCGTTTTATTTCATTTTTATATTCCTCGACACCAGTCAGTAAAATCAATTTTAAGCTCATAATATTTTTATTTAAGGATGATTTTAATTGTTGTTTTTTTCGAGATAAGCGTATTTCTTATGTTCTACAATATAGTAGATCAATGGAACGACTACCAAAGTCAATAGAGTAGAGACAATGGCACCTGCCACCAATGATATGGCTAACCCCTGAAATATCGGGTCAAAAAGTATGATCGATGCACCGATGACGACGGCACCTGTAGTCAGTAGGATAGGAGTTGTCCTGACGGCACCTGCGTCTATGATAGCTTCTTTGAGTGGTATGCCTTGCTCTAGTCGTATCTCTATGAAATCTATGAGTAAGACAGAATTTCTAACCATAACTCCTGCCAAGGCTATCATTCCGATAAATGAAGTAGCCGTGAAATAGGCACCAAATATCCAGTGACCACCGACGATTCCAATGAGTGAAAGTGGAATTGCAAGCATCATAACAATCGGCGTTTTAAAGTTTTGAAACCAACCGACGATAAGCATATAGATAATCAAGATTACAACCAAAAATGCAATTCCTAAGTCGCGGAATACTTCCAATGTAATCTGCCATTCACCATCCCATTTTACAAAATAGTTTTCACTATCAGTAGGGGTGTTTACGTAGAGTTCTCCTAGGCTATAGCCCGGTTTTAAGTTGATTTCATTGAGTTTTTCACCCATTCCAAGAATAGCATAAGCGGGACTTTCCAACTGTCCTGCCATATCAGCGAGTACATAAACAACACGTTTCTGATCTTTGCGATATATGGTTTTATCCAAGGTCTTGTTGTGTACCTTTACCAGTTCTCCGAGAGGAATAGTCGTACCCATTTTGGAATTTACTTCTATGGCCATGAGCTCATCTAAGGAATTTTTAGCATCATCACTTAACCCGAGCACAATACTCACGGGTTCATTAGAAGTCGGGCTGTAAAGTGTCGATATTGGATATTCATTGTATAACAAAGAGATACTTTGAACAATTTGTTGTGGAGCCACGCCGTACAGCATGGATTTTTCTCGATCCACATCAATAAAATATTCTTGTTGGTCAGACTCTACCATCCAATCGACATCGACTACGTCATTCGTATTTTCTAAGATGTTTTTGACTTCATTTGCGATGCGAATTTGTTCTTCAAATTCTGGACCATATACCTCAGCCACAATGGTTGACAAAACGGGTGGCCCTGGTGGTACTTCCACAACTTTTACATTGGCACCATATTTTTTTCCGATTTCTTGTACTTTAGGCCTTACTTGCTTGGCAATGTCGTGACTTTGAAGTGTCCTTTCTTCTTTGTGTAAGAGGTTGACCTGAATGTCTGCCATATTACTGCCACCTCTCATATCGTAATGCCTTACCAAACCATTGAAGGTAATAGGAGCAGAGGTGCCTATATAATTTTGATAATCAACCACCTCGGGTATTGTAACCAAATATTGTGAAATTTCCTTAGTCACTGCTGCAGTCCTCTCAAGAGTCGTGCCTTCAGGTAAATCAATTACAATTTGAAATTCATTTTTATTATCAAAAGGCAGCATTTTGACCGCCACAGACTTTGTGAAAAATAGTAAAACCGAAACGATCATCAGAATAAAGGTAATTATGATGAACAACCATCTTTTTGCAGAACTATTCAAGAGTGGTTTTTCGATTTTATTGTAAATACGATATATCAATCCACGGCTCAATTCGTGGTCTTCTTCGATTTCTTCCTTAGAGATTTTTTCTTTTTCCTTTAGGAAATGGTATCCTAGATATGGTGTTATGGTCAGTGCTACGAAAAGGGATAACATCATGGCAATAGATGCTCCAATGGGCATCGGACTCATATAGGGACCCATCATTCCAGACACGAATGCCATCGGAAGTATAGCTGCAATCACTGTAAACGTGGCTAATATCGTTGGATTACCCACTTCATTGATGGCAAATATTGCCGCTTGTTTAAATGGTAATCGCCGCATCTTAAAGTGTCGGTGCATATTTTCTGCGATGATGATACTATCATCTACTACGATACCTACTACGAATACTAAGGCAAATAAAGTAATCCTATTCAGTGTGTAATCCAGCAAGTAATAACTGAATAAAGTCAATGCAAAAGTTAAGGGAACGGAGATGAATACCACTAATCCACCTCGCCAGCCCATGGCAAATATCACGAGAAGCGTGACCGCAATTATGGCTACGGCAAGGTGCATGAGTAATTCTGATACTTTATGTGATGCGGTCTCGCCATAATTTCGAGTAACACTGACAAACACGTCCTGAGGAATAATGTTGGTTTTCCATTGATTGATGAGCTGTTCCACATTACTGGCAATTGACATCGCATCAGAGCCTTTTAACTTTGATATCGAAATGCTGACTGCACTGTAATCTGATGGATGGATTTCATATTCATTTTGAGCCTTTCCATAGCCGAAAGAGACATAGTTTTTAGGGATTTCGGGTCCATCCACCACTTTTGCCACTTGTTTTAGATAAACGGGCATGCGGCCATTAGTACCCACGACAAGATTTTCAACGTCTTCTTGAGTTTTCAAAAAACTACCCGTCGTGAGTAAATATTCAGTATCTGCATTAACGATTGTTCCTGACTGTGCTTGTTGGTTGTTGGCATTGATAATCTGCATGATGGTAAAAAGATCGATGCCGTTTTGTGCCATCAAATTTTTATCAAGTATGACTTTTAGTTCCCGAGTTCTACCTCCTATAATTTTGGTTATCGAGACATCTTTGATTTTCTTAAGTTCTTGCTGAACCTCCTTTGCAATATTTTTTAACTGAAAGTCATCATAATTTTCACTCCAAAGTGTCAGGGTCATCATAGGAACGTCATCGATGGTTCTGGTTTTTACGAGAGGTTCATAAATGCCATTGGTAAACATCATCTTGTTTTTCATCAATTCATTGTAGAGATTGACATAAGATCTTTCCGTGTCTTCACCTACATAGAATTGCACGACCATCATTGCTTGTCCATTCATTGACATGGAATGGATGTGTTCTACCCCTTTGATGTTTGAGATGATTTTCTCAAGGGGTTTGATCACTTTTGATTCTATTTCTGTTGGGCTAGCGCCTGGATACGCAACCATCACATCGGCCATAGGCACATTGATTTGTGGTTCTTCTTCTCGAGGTATCAAATAGACGCTATAAGCACCAATTGCCATCATGGCAATCATCAGCAGAATCGTAAGCTTTGATTGCATGAATACTCCGGCAATCCTGCCTGATAATCCTTCCTTCATTATTTTATATTTCTTCTTTTAATTAAAATCTAAATTATTTAATACTCACACTTGCGCCATTGTAAAGCCTTGATTCAGCGCTAATAATATACTTTTCGTTTGGTTTTAATCCAGACAATACCTCGACCTGATCTCCCATTATTTTTCCTAGTCGTAACCATCTTAAGACCGCGGTGTTTTCGTCACTGATCGTATAAACTCCTCTTAAATCACCCTGAGTTATCAAGCTACTCGTGGGAATCATCGTAACATTCATTGTATTGGAATTTGGATTGGGCTGTGTAAAAGTGACATTGGCATACATGCCTGAAAATAAGCCATTATTCTCCTTTCCTAGGTCAATTTTTACCATATACTGCGAACCGGTCATTTTAGAAGAAGTGCTGATTTCACTTACTTTGGCTTTGATCGTTTTATTAATGGCTCCAATGTAAACGTCACAATTTTCACCTTTTTTAATAGTACCAATTGCCGATTCTGGCACCATGGCCATCACTTCAAATTCATTGCCTGACTCAATCGTCAATAGGGGCATACCGGGATTGGCTAGGTCACCCACTTCGATCATTTTCTGTGTAATTGTTCCCGAAATCGGAGAAACGATGCTAGAATAACTGAACTGTGCATTGACTTCATTTTTCATTTGAGTGGCAGCATCCAATCCAGCTTTTGACATGTTGTAATGGGCTTCCATGTCATCCATTTCTTTTTGAGAGACACTTTGTTTTGCATACAATGCTTTGAATCTATTATAATCTTTTTCTGCATTGGCAAGTCCAATTTCAGCTTGTTTTATATTGGCATTGACCTGTGCTAATTTAGCCTGTAGGTCATTGCTATTTATTTTGATAAGTTGTTGTCCTTTAGTGACTTTTGAGCCGACTTCAACATTTACCATTTCGACATAGCCCATATTGCGGGTACTGATATTGACGGAATTATGAGCTTGTACTTGACCGCTCACTTTGAGTTGGTCGCTTACATTTTGGCTGTTCACTTGGCTCACATGGACAGTGACGGGGGGTAGTTCATGTAATTGATGTTCTTTAACATCGTTACAAGCGGTAAACATGGTGACGATGACGATGCTTGCGAGACCAAATTTTCGTATATTCATAACTTTGAAGTATTTTAATATGTCAATTTTTATTGTTTTCATTATTGGTTGATTTATCTAAAATATTAAGATTAGTTTGCTAAGTATTTAATGTAGGCTTGTGCATAATTTAATTCAAAAATGGCTTGATAGTAGGCCAATTGCTTTTGAGAGAAAGAGGTTTCTGCAATCAGAACGTCTGCATATTTTTCTAATCCCTGTTGGAATCGATCCATTTTGATTCTCAAATATTCTTCCGATTGCTTAACTGCAAGAGCATAGAGATTGAGTTTTTCATTCGCTTCTTCTCGCATTCTGATTGCATGTGACAGCTCAGTATTGGCCATATCTATGGTGTTTTGGGTTTCAAGCAGTGTTTTGTTTACTTGGGCTTGATGCCTTTGAATTTTGGCCTTTCTCTGGTTTCCATCGAAAATATTCCAGTGAAGCTGCATGCCCAATAGGTATCCTCCACCATCTACTGCTAATACATGTTTGTCATGAGTTTCATAGCTGGCAAAAGCATTTAATCGGGGTAACAAGGTTTTCTTTGCGGATGTTTTTAGATTGTCATAAGCTTGTGTCACGCTGTTCATAGCCATGATGTCTGCCCGATTGTGTGAAATACTATCTGGCAATGCCAAATCCTCAGTAATGAGCGAGTCTTTCGGAACGATGGTCTCTTGCGATCGAGAATTCATCAGTAATTTTAGCCCATCAGAAAGGTTGTTTACATTGATTTTTGCGACGAAAAGTTGGTTTTTTACGTCATTCACTCGAATGTCAGCGGATAATACATCGGATTTTTGGATATAGCCCTGATCAAAGAAATTGACCGCATTAGATCGATTCACTTCTGCAGTTTTTACTGCTTGTTCAAGAACCGTGACCATCTTGTGAGTCAGTTGTAATTGCATATACATCTTTTCTGCTTCGAATTGCAGCTGTTCCTTAGCTCTTACTTTTTGATATTTTATGGCATCCAATTTCACTTTAGCGGCTTCTCGTTCATACTTTTTATCGAAATTTAAAATAGGTTGCTTGAGCTCAAGTTTTGCAGAAAAATCATGATATCCATCGGGATCATTCAGCAATACGGGATTAAAATCTTGTTGTCCAACAATGGCTTGATTCAATTTTGAACCAAATACATTTAACGGACTGTCGGTGTAGATTCCCGTATAAGAAGCAGAAATATCAGGCAGGAACATTGCCGATGACTGGTTGTAATCAGCCAAAGCAATGTTATACTCCTGATCGATGATGTCTAAATTTAAATTATTTGAAGCTACTTGATCGAGGACTTCTTTTTTAGTTAATTTTTGCTGTGCCTCCAAATCTTTGTTGGAAATAACCAGCACGATTATAGCAATTAGAAATTTTATTTTCATAAATCTTTTTTTCGGGGGCAAAAGTATTGGTAGGAGTGAGCTGACAGTGTAACTGATATGACAGAACAAATTAGAATTTATGCATGTGGAACTCAAGTTGAGCTAAAATGTCTTGGCTATTACAATGAGATATTTGGCGATATTCAGCTGAAAATCAATGAGATAGATGTAATTAATGATAATTAATTATTTTCAAAATGTATATTAATGTGCTTAGGTAACCTAAGGCACTTAAGAAATGATTGTTAACTTTTTCGCTAGGTGATTAATGAATCAAGTGTTGATCTATATAAATTGCTATTGTTAGTTGATTAATTACTTTTGCCTATCGAACATTTTTGCCCCTTTAAATAATATCACCCAAAACAAAAGGCCGACCATAATTGTCAGCCTTTTCTATGGTTTTCAATTTACTTTCTTTATGCATTTCGATCGATGCAGTTTAAATCCTCAAATGCCTGAGTCAATCTTGTGACAAAATACTGCTCTGCCTGACGCAACCATACTCGAGGGTCATATTTTTTCTTATTGGGCTTATCCTCTCCTTCAGGATTTCCAATCTGACTTTGCAAGTAGGCTTCATTCGCTTTGTAATAATCTTTCACACCATCCCAAAATGCCCACTGCTGATCCGTATCAATGTTCATTTTTACGGCTCCGTAGCTGATGGCTTCTCTTATCTCTTCTCTTGATGAGCCTGAACCACCATGAAAAACAAAATTTACGGGATTGTGACCTGTATTGAATTTCTTTTGAACATAATCTTGGCTATTTTTTAGAATGATAGGTTTTAAACTCACATTGCCCGGTTTGTACACCCCGTGGACATTGCCGAATGCCGCGGCAATGGTAAACTTATCGCTAATAGCTCTCAATCTCTCGTAGGCATAAGCGACCTCTTCAGGTTGGGTGTATAATCTCGAACTGTCCACATCCGTATTGTCAACCCCATCTTCCTCGCCGCCGGTCACTCCAAGTTCAATCTCAAGGGTAATTCCGATTTTCGCCATTCTTTCAAAATACTTACAACTGATATCCAAATTCTCTTGAATTGGTTCTTCGCTTAAGTCGAGCATGTGGCTACTGTACAAGGGATGACCGTGTTTGGCAAAGTGTTCTTCACTGGCTTCTACCAATCCATCGATCCATGGAAGTAAATTTTTGGCACAGTGATCTGTATGCACAATGACACTGACACCATACGCTTTTGCGAGTTGATGGATGTGCTGAGCCCCGGCAATACTACCCAGAATGGCCGCATTTTGTCCTTCATTGCTTAGAGATTTTCCAGCGTTAAAAACTCCACCACCATTACTAAATTGTATGATTATGGGAGAATTTACTTTTTTTGCAGTTTCCAATGAAGCATTGATGGTATTGCTACCAACGACGTTAACCGCAGGAATTGCAAAATCATTTTCATTTGCATAATTCAGCAATTCTGTCACTTCATCGCCATACAAAACACCTGTTCTAAATTTCGTAGCCATTCCGATAAGTTTTTATAGTTTTTTAAATAATTTCTCTTTCTACTAAATATCGTTCTGCATCAAGTGCTGCCATACATCCAGTTCCTGCTGCCGTGACCGCTTGTCGATATCTATTATCTTGGGCATCTCCTGCCGCAAACACCCCTTCAATATTGGTATGGGTTCTTCCTGGTACCGCCTCAATGTAACCACTGGCATCCATTTTTATCCAGCCCTTAAAAATATCCGTATTTGGTTTATGACCAATGGCCACGAAAAAGGCACTTACAGCGATTTCTGAAAGCTCATTGGTTTTTGTGTTTCTAATTCTTACTCCGGTGACTTCCTCGGTGCCGAGAACTTCGTCAGTTTCTGAATTCCAATAAATTTGAATATTTGGTGCATTGTTGACACGTTCTTGCATGATTTTAGAGGCTCTCATTTCGTCTCTTCGTACAAGCATGTGTACTTTTTTGCAAATTTTGGACAAGTAAATCGCTTCTTCTGCTGCTGTATCTCCTGCACCTACGATGGCCACTTCCAATCCTCGAAAAAAGAATCCGTCACAAACAGCACAGGCAGATACACCCTTATTCATTAATCTTTGCTCCGATTCCAATCCCAACCACTTGGCACTGGCACCGGTGCTGATTATCACGGCATGAGCCATTAATTCTTCACCTGATTCTGTGTAAATCTTGTGCTTGTGCTCGCTAAAATCCACTTTTGTGATTAGCTCATATCGAATATCAGTACCAAATCTCTCGGCTTGTTTTCTGAAATCTTCCATCATTTGTGGTCCCATTACTCCGTCCGGATATCCGGGATAATTTTCAACGTCTGTCGTAATCATTAATTGACCACCGGGTTCTTGACCCGTAAATAATACTGGATTCATCCCTGCTCTGGCTGCGTAAATAGCTGCCGTATAACCCGAGGGACCTGAACCTATTATGATACAATTGTGAATTACCTTATCCATATTTCTTAGTTTATATTTGGTTTGCAAAAATATTAATAAAAAAGATTAAATCAGTGATAACACCTAAAAATTGATAAGGATGTCACTTAATCTTATAATGTCACGATTCCGACAAGGAGAAGAGATGAAAGAGTTTACGAGGATAAAATAATACGAATATCAATTTGATCTGAAGAAACCGTTATAAATATGTATGGAGATATTATATTTAGAATTTGAAAACAAGATTTGAATGCAATAATTTTATAAAATAATTTATTAATAGGACAACCATAATCAGACAATCGAATTGAAAAATCAAAAGAACATTGATAAATATATCCAGGATATTCAAATCCACCTGATAAGAACCCATTCAAATATTTTTGGTTGGTTTAATGAGAATCAGGAAATAAAACACTATCAGCCAATGGATAAGGGTTGGACTATTTCTGAAATATTAGAGCATATTGCACTTACGAGTCACTTTTTAATGATTCTTATAGATAAAGGGACGGATAAAGCACTAAAAAATGTAAATAATTTATCCTTAAATGAGCTTATAAATGATTTTGATGATAAATTGAATAAAATTGATGAAATCGGAATTCATAAGTCTTTTGATTGGGTCAGACCTGAGCACATGGAGCCTAAAGGAGAGAAATCAGAATTTGAGATCAAACAAGAAATGGTAAATCAATTAACAAGATGTCTCCAACAATTGGAGAAACTTCAAAACGGCGAAGGATTACTTTACAGGACAACTATGACCGTTAATAACCTAGGTAAAATAAATGTCTATGAGTATATTTATTTTTTAAGTAAGCATGCCGAAAGACATATCAGCCAAATGGAAGAAAATAAATTGGAGTATCTAGGTATTATTCAAACTCTAAAATAAATAAAAATAAGTCTTTTCGAAATTAACAAACTCAAATGGAATCATGAAGAGAAAAAAGCTGATCGTAGTGAAGTAAATTCTTTCGTCTCAATTATAGATAAATGATTTCAAGGCTGTTAGGGAAATTGTTTTAAAAAATATTTTGTTAACACACCAAAGTGAGGCACTCTTGAATCTAGAATTTATAATATGCTGATTTTTGAACTTTGATTTAGAAAATATTATTAAAAAATGTCAAGCCAATGACCGCTTGGCGCAGAACCAGCTCTATGAGCATTATAAGGGCATTCTGTATTCCATAAGTTTGAGGTATATGGGTGACAAAATGAGTGCTGAAGATGCATTTGTGGAAGCATTTTTTAAGATTTTCGATAAAATCAATGATTATCAAGGGGCTGGCAGCTTTGAAGGATGGATGAAAAAAATCACTGTGAACGAATGCCTGATGAGCCTCCGAAAAAAGAACAACCTCAGACTTGCCGTTGAACTTGCGGATTGGCAAGTTTCTGAATCTCCGGTTGCTTTGGAAATATTAAATATGGAGGATTTAGCCCATGCCATAGAGGAGTTGCCGCCGGGCTATAGAACGATTTTTAATATGTACGAAATCGATGGTTTTAAACATCGCGAAATCGCAGACGAATTGGGAATCAGTATCAATACTTCTAAATCTCAATTGATTCTTGCCAAAAAGAGATTGAGAGAAATTATTAAAAAAAAACAGACCATAAAACTTTTTAATTCAAAGTCATGAGCAATCAAAATTATAAAGAAATCGACCATCGCGGCATCCAGCCTGACGCTAAATTATGGCTTCGAATTGAAGATAAATTAGATGGGGTAAAGACTGAGAGAAAATTAGTCAGGTATCAAAGAATTGCCTTAGCGGCAAGTATCTTGGCCATCGTTTTTAGCTCTGCCTATCTTTATACTTTTTATAATCATTACAGATCGGAAGCATTTGCTTTTAATGATAAATCACATCCTGTCATCATCGAACAAATGAGTGGTGACGTCAGTCCTCTCTACGACTTGGTCAATCTCCGTACTATAAAATATGCGTACGAAGGTATCAATTAACACAAATCATTTCTTCACCAATTAATTTATCCCAATTCAGTGACAGCTCACTGAGAAATAAGGACACTAATAATGTTGAAAAAATCAAATACCCAACTAATATCTTATAATCCGCAACTACATTTAGGTTGCATAAAAGTCCCCGTCGATTCGTAGAGTGGATAGGCGTTCCCACTTCCATTGAGTTCCCAGAAAAATTTTGACCTTTCTTTATTTTCCTGTCCTACTTCATTCATAGTGTTCGTGTCATAGAGTCTTCCATTGATCATTGTGTAAATGACTTTTTCGGAATCATAGATATTTTCCATCGGATTGCCATCGACGACGATGATATCTGCCAATTTTCCGGCCTTCAAGGAGCCTATTTGGTCATCCATGCCCAATAAGTAAGCCCCATTCATGGTCGCAGATCTTAAGGCCTCGTAATTCGTCATGCCTCCCTGATGAAGCATCCACAGTTCCCAGTGAGGTCCCAATCCTTGCAATTGTCCGTGACCTCCTAGATTGATACGAACCCCTGCATCGGTCAGTTTTTTAAGAGACTGAGAGGTCAATATATATCCATTTTCATATTCCTCTTCCGGAATCATGGTACGATGTCTGGCTCGAGAATCCACAATGGCTCGCGGAGTGTATTTTAATAATTTTTCATTCTTCCAAACATCCGTGTGCTGATACCAATAATATTCTCCATTGACCGATCCGTAGTTCACAATGAGGGTTGGGGTGTTGCTCGTATTAGTATGCGACCAAAATTTAATTACATCATCATAGAGTGGTGCTATGGGTATATTGTGTTCAATGCTGCTATGTCCATCGGCCACCATCGTCATATTGTGAAAAAAGAAGGAACCGCCTTCAGGTACGACGTTAATATTTAGTTCTCGGGCAGCTTCTATGACCTGTTGTCTCTGCTCTCGACGAGGTTGATTGTAAGATTTGACAGAAAATGCTCCGAAAGCTTTTGTACGTCTGATGGCAGATTTTGCATCCTCGAGATTGTTGATGACAGCTTTAAAATCACCGTCGGCACCATATAGTATAGTGCCTGTCGAGAAAATCCGTGGGCCGACCATCGTGCCAGCTTTGACCATTTCTGATTGTGCGAATGTAATTTCGGTATTCACAGAAGGGTCGTGGGTGGTCGTAATTCCAAATGCCAGATTGGCGTAATATTGCCAATGTTTTTGAGGACTTATACCGTCTCTAAAAGCCCCTAAATGTGCATGTACATCTACCAATCCGGGCATGATCGTTCTCCCTGTGACATCAATGATTTTAGTGTCACTTGACAAGCGAATATTATCTGCACTTCCAACATATTTAATGAGGTTGTCTTCAACGATGACGACTCCATTTTCAATGATGGAATCGTTTTCCATAGTCAAGATATTTCCTCCTTTCAGGGCAATTTTGCCTTTAGGTTTATCCATTTTTGCCTTAACGATGATTTTTGTCCCTAACGTGTCAATGGGTGGAATACTGTCCAATTTATGGTTTAAAAACAAAAATCTATCAGTCAGTTCACTCGTGAAATACTCATTGCCTAAGGTCCAATGAACACTTTTACTGTCTCCTGACCAATGTAAATTATACCCGGCATCTCGGGCAATTTGGGCTACAGGAATGGCTTTAGTACTGGCTGAAAGGCCTATTTCACTTCCGGTATGAGGCATTGGCGCCACATACACCTTAAATAACTCCGTGAAAGCCACCCAATTATTATCGGGACTTGGTACAAAGTTGGTCGTGTAACTCGTATTGAAGACGATTTCAGATTTTTGCTTTTTTAAGTCAAATTTCTTAAAGGACTTCTTTATAGATCCGAACAAAAAGCCGCCAGATGTATAAAATATGGACGTTCCATCTGCTGAAAATTGAGGTTTTTCGCCTTCTGCTGTTACGAATGTGTTGTTATTTCCATCGAGATTCACAGTGTAGATTCCAGGATTGATATTGTACGAATACCCTTGATTGGCATTCCCCCCTTCTTTCCGATAGCATATTATATTGCCATCTGGTGAAAAGCTAGGAGTTCTATATATTGCGGGTTCTGATAAGATAGTGTCATGCTGCCCTGTATTGAGGTCATAGACCATGAGTTTTCCAAATTTTTCATCATCCCAGCTCACATAAGCCAACTTTTTTCCATCGGGTGAAAATGCGGGTTCTGCCTCAAAATAATGGGCTTTACTTATTCTTTTAGGATTTTTCAATTTGTCACATAGATAAATATGCCCTAGGGCAGTGAATGCCACCTTCTCATCAACCGGAGACTTGGTCACATCTCTTAATACTTTTAACTCCATTTCATCTTCATAAGCCTTATTGTGAAAATGAATGGTTTCCATGAGTTTTTTATGTGCATTGACTTGGAATGGAATTTCGGTCGCCGTTTTGGTATCTAGATTGATTCGATTTATTTTACCATGATTCCAAATGACTATGGAAGCATCATCAGGCATCCAAGAGAATCCGGGATAGACTCCAAATGTCGTCCATGCTTCCTGCTGATCTTTGCTCAATTCTGTAAAAACAGGAAATTCTAAGCCTTTCTCCAGATCCATGACAAAGAGTACCGACTTGGTCCTGACTCGTCGCACATAGGCTAGTTTTTTTCCATCGTGAGAAATCTGAGGTCGACAAGCCCCACCAGGACCACCTATGATTTTTTTTGTTTCGCCAGTTGTAAAATCGTAACGAAATACGGCAAATATTTCACTGTTTGGGTCTTTATTGTATTGAAAATAACCACCCGGGTACACATCTTCACTGTAATATAAGTACCGTCCATCAGTGGAAACGGTCGGCTCATTGACGTCTTGTTGGTCGTTTTTGCGTTTCGTAATTTGTAATCCTTCGCCCCCGCTGATGTGATACATCCACATCTCTCCAGCCCCTAATGAACGAGTGCTTGTAAAATGTTTTCTTGCAATGAAATAATTTCCATCCGGCATCCATGTCGCATTGTTAAGGAGTCTAAATTTTTCACAAGTGACTTCTTTGGGATTGGTGCCATCGGCATCCATTACCCATATATTGTCTCCTCCTCCTGCATCTGAAGTAAAGAGTATGCTATTACCATCTGGGCTCCATCTCGGCTGAACTTCCCATGCCAATCCCTCTCGAAGACAAGTCGCATTTCCACCTTTGATGGGTATGACATAAATATCACCGAGCAAGTCAAATACAATTTTTTGACCATCTGGGCTGACGTCTATATTCATCCAAGTACCTTCATTGACGGTAAAATCTACCTCCTTAAATTTTCCTGGAGGATTGTTAACATCCCATTTTTTATCATCCTGAGAGAAGAGGAAATGGGGTAGAGACACTGCAATGAATATGATAATGCGAAACATAAAGACTAAATTTTATTAGATTATCGATTGCCGCCTCTCGATGAAATGACCTTGTTAAATTCGGCATTTTCTACCTCTTCGTCGTTTTGAATGAGGATGAGTGCTTGGTTTGGCTCTAGCTTATTTGTGTCGTATGTAATCAGCCAAATTCTGTTCTCTTGTGAGATTGGTTTGATTAATTTGATACCGTTATCTGTATGTTTTTTAAACCATCGAGGCAGTACCGTCCCTTCTTTGTAGGTGACAAGGATTTCGTCAGGGATGATTTCCGGTTTTTCTTCTTTGACTTGGGTATTGTCATTAGCTATTGCTTCTAATAGTTTCCAATCGCTTCTATCTACCACTTCTTCCAATGCAAATTGGAGCTCCATAACTTTTGTTGGTCTATCTTCTTTTCCGGTAATGGTTTTGTCTTTAGTTCCTTCACTGTAAAAAATGCTTATTTGTGGTAAATCAGGGATTTGCGATTCGTAGTTATCTGGAAATTGAAATACATCATTTTTTGTAAAAAGTGCAGACAATTCATTCATTTTATCGCCGCTAAGCATGGTTTCATACTTTCCTAAGATGCGGTAATGTGCCTTGGAGTATAAGATGGCTTTTCCATCAGAATAAATTTCTAAATCCATGACTGGACAACTACCAAAACAAGCCCCTTTTGATAGTTGATACTTCAAGTAGCTATCTGCTGAATCCATTTTTTTGGAAGAATTACAAGAAAATAATAAAACCACTAGCACTGCAGAACTGAGTGCCATCATCACATATTTCATCTTTATTTTATTTGTTTATTTATCAAAAATCAGCCAAGTATTATTAATCACCCCACTTTGAGTGTTATAATTATCTCTGACATGGGCTTTTCACCCACTATATTTTTAGTTTGAATTTCTTTCTATTGCTTTTTCGCATTCATACTGCACACGTCATTCCCATAGGCATCTGACATCAATGCAATATCTCCTGAGATCGTATCATTCGCATCATTGTAAACGATGGTTGCATCGAAAGTCGCAGGAATAAATCCAGCAATGGTATAGGAATAATTATCTATCGTCAAGACATTTCCTGAGACTGTTCCTTTAAGTTCAACAGGTACTGCATTTGGAATCAGTTCCAATTTTACTGCAAATTTTACCACGATATCATTAGGGCCAGCTTCGGTATCCACATCTTCTAAAATAGTAAAAGTATAAGAGGAATCTGATTTAATGACTCCTGCCAATGCTCCCGGGCAATTAAATGAACCCACAAAATCTCCTATAAACTTGTCTCTGGCATACACACACGACCCATCATCTGTGTTGGCAGAGGCATTGTAGTTTTCTGATTGTTCATCAGTACATCCCTTCACTTCCGCATCATCATCACCACAACTTGTTATTGAAAAAATAGCTGCAAAAAAAGCAAGTAGAAGAATGAGAGAAAATTTCGTTGATTTCATAATCATTTGGTTTGAGTTTAATTATCAATATTAGAAACTATAAAGGTGAGCTCTTGCTCTTTGCAAAAATATTATTTTCCTTCCAGATTATCGACAGTTTCCAGATTTCCTAACCTAAATCTTACATTTAATCCTGCCGACCTCGTCCACAACTCCTCCCACTTACAGAAAATAGGCTGAGATGTAGGCTGCAAATTTCTGATTTGAAAAACATTTAACGTATGTGAAATACTGTCAGGTACTTGATTTTCAAATTTTTTTAATACTTGATTTAAATTCTGAGCATTTAGCTTGGGATTGTTAATTACAAAGGTGAGCAAAGGCAATAGCACGAGTTGTTTCCAATCTTGATATAATCTGCTTTTAAGTTTCTTTGAATTTCTCATACAAACAAATTTAACCCTCTCGGTGATTTTAAAATCATATTGTCAATGAGTCTTACGTCGCCAGCCCAAGCCGCGGTGGCCGCTGCGATATATGCGTCGTTTGGGGTGGTTATGGGCATCAAGGTGTTGCCGTCAAAAATGGTAAAATATTCCGGTTCAAAGCCTTTTTTTCTCAACCTTTCGATGCAATAGTTTTCTAACTCGTGAATCGATTTTTGTTTGAGATTTCGCTTCGCATATTTGAGGCACTTATAGATTTCAGGAGCTATTTTTCTGTTTTCGGGGGTGAGGCGGCGGTTTCGAGAACTCATGGCTAATCCATCCTCTTCTCGCTTCGTTTTTACAACTCTGAGCTTGACGGGCAATTGTAATTTTTCGATCATGAAATGAATAATCGTAAATTGCTGGAAATCTTTTTGACCCATGAACAGTTGGTCAGGCCTGACAATGTCGAGTAAGCGCTTCACCACTTGCATGACTCCCTGAAAATGACCTGGTCTGAATTCCCCTTCCATGACTGTTTCTAAGTTGCCAAGATCCAGATTGACTACCGTCTCCAAATCTTTGGGATAGATTTCCTGTTCTGAAGGCAAAAACAGAACATCGACGCCGTTTTGCGCCAGGAGTTCAGCATCTTCTTTTGGTATTCGGGGGTAGGTCTCTAGGTCATGTGAATTATTAAATTGGGTGGGATTTACAAAAATGCTGACGACCGTGATGTCACAATATCTCTGGCATGCTTTGACTAAGGAGATATGACCAGAATGCAATGCTCCCATCGTCGGTACGAATCCGATGCTTTTCCCCTGAGATTTTAGTTGGTCGAGGTGATTTTGTAATTCCGCTACGGTTTGGAATGTTTTCATTTATAACTAATTCTAATTATGTAATCAAAAATAAGCTAAGATATTGGAATACCAAAAAGCATAATCTGAGAAAATTCATATTGTTAGTCTTTTTTCATCTAAGACATTTAACCACCAGTGATTTTTAAAAATTTTGTAAGTTACAGAAGTTATATTATCTTGGCTTTTGATATTTTAGTAATCCAAATTAATTTTTCTTATTAGTGTCATTGTTTACTTATAAATTAAGGCTCATGAAATTAGCAGAATCATCCAAATATTTGAATTGTCTACAAGTTGAAAGTATTAAGTTTATAAAATTATAATACGATGAGGCACTATATCCTTATAGTAATATTAAGTATTGTGATGAGCCATAGTGGCTCATCACAATATTTCTCACGATCTTATTTTACGGATAATCCCCGCACCCAACACGCGAAACAGATTATCACTATTTCCAATTCTACCTATCCGGTTATTGTTAGAAAAGAACGCTGTGATGATGATTCAGCTTGTACAAAGCTATTCAGGATGGACAATGATGGAAATATAATATGGGAATCTGAAATTGTACAAACAACAAATTTTGATCCCTGCGTAGAGCATGAGGGCTTTATATATTGCTCCGGTATTGGTAATGACACCTTGCCTTATACTAAGCTCACTCTCTCTAAGGCTAAAGTATCGACAGGAGAGCAGATATGGACAAAAATATACCCCATACCTACAGATATTTACATAGGAGCCTATCCCTTTGCGACAGCTATACAGGACGATAAGATTGTAATTATTAGTCAGTCAAAATTAGCAAATAGTAGTTCTTATCAATTGAGATCCTTATTTATGCGACTCGATACTGATGGTGAGGTGATTGATAGCCTATATGCCTACAATACCCATTGGTATGAGGAGCTATACGATGCAGTCGGTATGCGTGATGGGTCACTGGCATTTTTAGATTGCGGGTACGATAGCCTTGGAGGACAAGAGTTTCATAACATATTGCGGGAGATATCCCCCGGCGTGCTAGACACCATCTACGAGCATTATAGAGTGGAAAATTTTGATTTAAGAGGACAGATGGCGATGAATGCCGATGAGGATTTTTTTATCCAGCTACATCCTGCCGATACTCTAATACTTTTCAGACCTTCCATTGTACCAAGCATTGCCAAAATACGGAAGGAAGCGGGCATACTCTGGCAGACCACGGTACTCCCTGCGGGGGAGAGCCATGGGTCTATGGATGTGACAAACATCTCTGCCACCATGGACGGCGGGGTGCTGGTATGTGGCTTTGAGTATCCGAGTGTGAGCTATGAGGAGTTTACACAAGAGGGAAAGTACTTTACCTCAGCTTTTATCTTTAGATTGGCATCAGATGGGACTTTGCTGTGGAAGCGACGTTACACAAGACCTCTCAATGAAGAGGACAACGACAAAAATCGACCATACAGTGCCTTCTATGATGTGAAAGAGTTACCAGATGGGTCTATAGTGGCAGGTGGCGACATATATGATGATTTTTGGAATGGCAGCGAAGAAGAATTACTGATAGTAAAGATGGATTCTGATGGTTGCATCCTGCCCGGATGTGGAGAAAATGTACCCCTACATCCCGACGAGGGTTCTCCAGTAATAGACGATGTCGAGCCTAAACCCTACAAAATCTATCCTATACCGGCAACTGACCATGTGACCATATCAGGTATCGATAATCTATCCAAGGTACTAATAAATGATATAGCAGGAAGAAGGATAAAAGATATTGACATCCACAGTGTAGAAGAGTATAGAATAGATATCAGCGCCTTAAGACCGAGCTTTTACCAATTGATACTCATAGATGCGAGTGGTAAGAAGTGGCAAGACAGTATTATCAAGATGTGACATGACTTAAAATCATGAAAGAGAAAAAGCTGATCGTAGTGAAATAAATGCCTAGCCAATTTATTTCCTCATATCTCCGCCACGACTTTTTGCACCAATAATGCCAGCGGTCCACTGCTTTTATTGACTTGCATGATGACATCCTGAACGGTCGTTTTCTCTAGTCTGGCTTTTGGAAAGCACACATTAGAAACGATGGATAAGGCAAGTACCTGGATGCCGGAATGCACTGCCACGATGACCTCAGGTACGGTGCTCATCCCTATCATGTCACCACCGAGTATGCGTGCCATTCGATATTCCGCAGGCGTCTCAAGATTAGGCCCTTGCAATCCAAAATAAACACCTTCTTGCAATGATATATTGAGTTTAGAAGCACATTCTTTGGTGAGGTTTTGCAATCTGTGGGAATAGGCCTCTAGCATATCTGGAAATCTCAAACCCAATTTTTCGTCGTTGGTGCCTCTCAAGGGATTCTCTGGGGTAAAGTTGATGTGATCCGTTATCAAGACAATATCACCTTTCTCATAATGAGGATTTACGGCGCCTGTCGCATTGGTCAAGATAATATTTTCAATGCCCAATTCTTTTAAAACTCTGATGGGTAGGGTGATTTTTTTGGTCGAATATCCCTCATAATAGTGAAATCTACCACTGAGCATGATCACCTCGATACCATTCAGCTTTCCCCAGATCAACTCGCCTTCGTGTCCCTCTGACGTACTGACAGGAAAATGAGGGATGTCAAAGTAATTGAGGATTCCATAAACTTCAATGTCATTCCGCAACGAGGTCAGCCCTGTACCCAGCACAATGGCGATTTTAGCATGGCCATGGTATTCTTTTTTTAGGAATTTGGTGGCACCTTGTACCTTATCATGTAATGTCATTCTTTCTATTTTAATGTTCAGAATAATTGTCTAATCGACAATCATTTCTTGCTTGTTAAGCGCTTGTTGTTTTATGTTTTCCGGCACCTCTCGATACTCGTATTGTTGGTTTCTCAACTTAGGAATAAACCCGGCTTCTTTGATGGCTTCCTGTATTCCATTGGCGGTAAATCGAAAGGCTGCACCTGCCGCAGAAACCACATTTTCTTCTATCATAATGCTGCCAAAATCATTGGCTCCGGCATGTAGGCAGATTTGGGCTATTTGCTTACCTACGGTCAACCAACTGGCTTGTATATTTTGAATATTGGGGAGCATGAGGCGACTCAGGGAAATCATTCTCAGATATTCGTCACCTGAGCAGGTGTTTCTCGCTCTTTTGAGCTTTTTGAGTATGGTATGCTCATCCATAAATGGCCAAGGAATGAAGGCAATAAATCCTACGGCATCATCCGGTTTTTGAGATTGAATGTTACGGATATCGATGAGATGTTGAACTCTTTCTTCGTCAGTCTCTATATGGCCAAACATCATCGTGGCGGAAGTCGTTATGTGCAGTTTATGAGCTTCGTGCATGATTTGTAGCCACTCCTCTGCGCCGCATTTTCCTTTACTAATAAGCCTTCTCACTCGGTCATCCAATATCTCAGCACCGGCACCCGGCAGCGAATCCAAGCCTGAATCTCTCAATGCCTTGAGTACTTCGTGATGACTTTTGTTTTCTAATTTACAGATATGTGCCACTTCAGGTGGGCCCAATGCATGGAGTTTTAGATTAGGGTATAGGTTTTTTAATGTCTTAAATAAATCCACATAATAGTCCAATCCTAAGTCGGGATGATGCCCACCTTGTAGGAGTAATTGGTCACCACCGAATTCGAAAGTTTCCTCAATTTTTTGCTTGTATTCTTCTATTGAGGTGACATAAGATTCGTCATGACCCGGTCGTCGATAGAAGTTACAAAATTTGCAATTGGCTATACAAACATTGGTAGTGTTGCTGTTTCTATCAATTATCCAGCTGACGTAATTATTAGGATTTAGTTTTTTTCTTACCGCATTGCCTGCATACATGAGGGACGCAGTCGGAGCATTTCTAAAAAGGAAAAGACCCTCGTCCTTGTTGAGAAATTCAAGATTTATGGCTCTGGTTAGTAGCTTATCTATGTTCATTCAATCGACGCTTTGGCACAAAGATATTAAAAGATATAATCATAAGGCGCTTAAAGAGTCACGATAAAATATGTTTTTGGAATAAGAGTGAAAAACTCTTTTAATGAACAGATTTGATTTAAGTCAAACATTATCTTTACTTATCCTCGTTATCGGTAAAATGCCGAACGGATTTTTCTTTATTGAATTTTTCACTATTAAATGTTTCAGATTTACCTAGAGGTATTGTCAGGCTCTCCCATGCAGTATCATACATCTTAGCCACATAAACTATCTGACCAATATGATATGAATAGTGAGCCAGCTGTCTTTCGATGGCTTCACTGATTTTATGCCCTTCATTTCTTATGTAAATGATGGAATTTAAATCAGAGTCTTTTAATGAATTTAGAGTATCGAACAACACCTTCCAGCCCTTTTCCCAGTAGTTTAATAATTCATCTTTTGAGGTAAAATCATCAATGAATTCACCATCTCGGTTTCTCCAAGATTTTTCACCATCAGTAGTAAAAATATCTGTCCATCTTGAAATCATATTGCCAGCGATATGTTTCATGATGATACTGATGGAATTGCTTTGCTCATTGGGTTGACGTTGCAATTCTTTAAAACTTAAATGACTCATCGATTTATCCGCAAGATTTTTGTAATACTTGAATAAATTGACATAAGATGTGACCATTTGATTGATAATTTTTTAGTTAAAAAATGCATCCTCATAATGAATGATTTCATATTGATTTTTGTTGTAAAAAATCACCGAAACGATGTCAAATCTAATTTCCCATTCGTAATTTATTGATTTCATGTATTGTGAAGCCGCGTCGAGAATCAACATTTTTTTCTTTTCATTGACTGCTATTTCCGGAGTGGTGAATACATTTTCTTGCCCTGATTTGACTTCGACAAAGACCAATGTTGAGTTATCTTTTGCAATGATGTCAATTTCTGCTCGGCTATATCGCCAATTCACTTCCATGATTTCATATCCCTTTTTGAGGAGATACTCAACGGCTAATTTTTCGCCTTTCTCTCCAGTAATTAAGTGGTTGTTTCTTGGATTTTTTATGTTCATTTATGGAAGTTTGGTTTAAAGTTAATAAAATATAAATAAAGCAAATATTATTAACTTGAAATGCAAAACTCCGTACATTTGTAGTTTGTATAAAATTAATAAAGCATCTCATATCATGATGGATCAATTGATTGAGCGATTTCCAGCTCAGTTATTAGAAGCGATAGAAATAGGGGAGTCCCTCGAAATTCGTACTACAAAGAATCAAATTGACAAAATTTATGTTGCGGGTCTTGGTGGTTCAGGAATTGGAGCCGATTTTGTTGCAGAATTTATTGCAGATGAATGTCCTATACCGTACTTAGTCGGTAAATCGTACGATGTTCCGAATTATGTTAATGATAAAACATTGGCCGTATTGAGTTCTTACAGTGGTAATACTGAAGAAACTCTTTCGGCTTATGAAAAGGTAAAAGCTGCCGGTGCTAAAATATTCATTATCTCTTCGGGAGGTAAATTAATAGACATAGCTAAAAATGAAGGCTATGATTATGTAAAAGTACCAGACAATTGGCCGTCGCCACGTGCTTGTCTTGGTTATTCCTTAGTGCAGCAAATGTACATGGTGTATAAACTTGGACTCATCGGAAAAGAAAAAATCAATCAGCTGAAATCTTCGGTTGACTTGGTAAAATTTAATATGGATGATATCAAGGTCAAAGCAGAAAAAATAGCAGAACTTCTCAATGGGAAAATCCCGGTAATCTACACTACCGATAGGATGGAAGCCGTAGCGGTAAGATTCAGACAGCAAATCAATGAAAATTCAAAAATGCTTTGCTGGCACCATGTCGTACCTGAGATGAATCACAATGAACTCGTGGGCTGGAGAGATAAAAATGACAATTTGGCCGTAATCTATTTTAGAAATAGAGACGATTATAAGAGAAATGCCATAAGAATAGACATCAATAAGGAAATCATTGGACAATATACCAACACAATTATTGAAGTTTACTCTAAAGGACAATCTCTCATTGAAAAGTCCATTTATTTTGTCCATTTGGGAGATTGGGTGAGCTGGTATTTATCAGTATTGCACCATGTCGATGCTATTGAAGTCAAGGTGATTGATTTCTTAAAATCAGAATTGGCGAAAGTCTAATTAGTTAAAATTCAGAAGAATAAAAGCTATTCATTCAATAAACAAATTAATAAAAATGAAATTGAAGAATTTTTTAATAATTTTATTCCTTGCAAGTTTTTTCTCCTTAAAAGCCCAAAAGAATACCGATGTGTTGATGACCATCGGTGGGAATCCCGTGACTGTTGGAGAGTTTAAGTACATCTACGAAAAAAATAACGGTGATAAAGCCGACTACTCAGAGGCTAGTATCACTGAGTATTTGGATTTGTACAAAAAATTCAAACTCAAAGTTGCCAAGGCTAAGGATATGAAATTGGATACCATTCAAGCATTGAACGACGAATTGGCGGGATATAGAACTCAGTTGGCTAATAGTTATCTCATGGACAAGGAAGTGATGAACAATCTTTATAAAGAATTGTACGATCGTATGGATCATGATATTGATGTGAGCCATATCGTCGTCACCCTCCCAAAAAATCCAAATGACAGCCAGCGAAAAGCAGCAGAAGATAAGATCAATGAAGTCTATGCCAAACTGAAAAGTGGAGAGAGATTTGAGAAATTGGCAGCGGAATATAGCGATGATAAATTGTCAGCAAGTACGGGTGGTCGCATAGGATTTTTTACGGCCATGATGCCCAATGGTTTTTACGAATTTGAAAATGCCATGTATAGTTTACCTGCGGGACAATACTCTGAGCCTTTTACTTCAAAACTTGGATATCATATAATCAAAGTTAACGGTATCAGACCCGCAAAAGGCCGGGTAGAGGTAGCACAGATTCTCATTAGAAAAGAAGCTACAGACAAAACCGGAGATGAAGCCAAAACAAAAATAAATGAGGTTTATACAATGCTCAATAATGGAGCCGATTTTGATGAGATGGTGGCACAGTTTTCTGATGATAAACAGACCAAAACAAAAGGGGGAGTTTTGCCTGAATTTGGGATAAACCAATACAGCAAAGAATTTGAAGAAGAGGCATTTGGATTGAAAAATGTAGGTGATTACACGAAGCCGTTTGAAACGAATGTAGGATGGCATATTTTGAAAAAAGTGAAGGATGTAAAAAAGGATAATTTTGATATTTTCAAAAGAAAAATTGAGCCTAAGCTTAAAAAAGACGAGCGGTACGAAATAGCTCAGAACGAACTCATCGAGGGGATAAAAAAAGATGCACACTATACCTTGAATACTATGGTTCTCAATGAATTCATAGATTCTTTGGATGCGGATTTTTATACCTTCAAATGGAAGCCCAGTGAGGCTCCTTATATGCAAAAACCATTAATCAATTTTGATGGAGGCTACACGAAAAGCTTATCGGATTTTGCAGAATTTTGTAAGAAAAACACAAGAATTAGACTCAAATATGAAGATAATGTTCCTACAACTGAAGTCGTAAATGAATTGTTGAACCAATTTTCAAAAGAGGAAGCGCTTAATTATGAACAACAAAACCTCGAGGCCAAATATCCTGATTTTAAGTCTTTGATGAGAGAATACGAGGAGGGCATATTATTATTCGAAGCGACAAAAATGGAGGTTTGGGACAAAGCCAATCAAGACACTTTAGGGCTTTATCAATATTATGAAAATAATAAGAATAATTACACTTGGAACAAGAGAGCCAAAGTTTCTAAATACATCCTGCACGGCACGGATCAGGAAAAAGGAGAAGAAGTAGTTAAATACGCTGAAAAATCAGACCCGGAATCTGTAGTCAAAGAATTTGGAAAGGAATTTATAGAGGTGATTCCGGTAGAATATGACTTAAGTAGCAACGAACTTTATGGTGTTGTCAAGGAAAAAAATGCAGTTTCAAATCTTAAAGTGGACAAGCCATCGGGTCTTATGATGTTTAAAAAAATTGAGGAAATACTTCCGGCACGAAGAAAAACATTAGAAGAATCTCGCGGTTATGTCATTGCCGATTATCAAAGTTACCTTGAAGATAAGTGGGTGAGACAACTCAAAAATGATTTCAATGTTGAGGTGAATGACAAGGTGCTCAAGCAATTAATAAAAAAATAATTTTGCTGTACAAGTATTTATTGTTTTCGGTATTGGCATTGGTCGCCTGCAAAAAGAAAGATTCGATGGAATTCAAAGAATCCGGTAAGGTCATTGCCAGTATCGGTGATAAAAATTTGTACTTATCTGATTTAGGGGATATCAAGCCTACCGCCGAGGGTCAAGATAGTGTGCAGTTGGTAGAAGCGTATATCGACAATTGGCTGCGAAATAATGCCATTCTGATAGAAGCGGAAAGAAGCTATTCGGACAATGAAAATTTGGATAAACTTGTCAGAGAATATCGAAATTCTTTAATGATATACGATTATGAAGGAAAAGTGATTGAAGAACGATTAGATACCATAGTCACACAGGCACAGATTAAAGAAGTGTATGACAAATATGGAGATCAATATCTCATAGGTACTAAGCTCATTAAGTTTTGGTTTGCAAAAGCACCTGAAAAAACTAAAAAGATAGACCAGTTTTATGTAGATTGGAAAAAGGGTAATAGAGCAAAGGTTGAAAAATTCTGTGAAGAAAAAAAGCTCACTTGTCTATTTGAAGATGTGGAATGGGACACGGAAAGGGCTTTGCTTTCGTTAGTAGATCAGGATGTTTTTAAATCAAGTCAATTGGTCGAAGGGGCAACATTGATTAAAAATAAAAATGGCAACGAATATTTTTTAAAAATTATCGATCTCGTACCTGAAAATTCAGTGCCACCGATGGAATACATCGAATCCAAAATTCGAAAAGTGATAATAAATAATAGAAAGAAGGAAATACTTCAAAATTTAAAAGATAATTTATATAAAAAACAGTTGAATGCTAACAAAGTCAAAATATATCGCAATTAATTTTTTGTGTGTTTTTGTTATATGTGCCGGTTTGGTGACCTCTGTACACTCGCAAGTGGTGATAGATGAAGTCATTGCCAAAGTTGGTAGCGAGAATATTCTTCTCAGTGACTTGGAAGGTGACTTTTCTTATCGTAAAAGCCTAGACCCAAGCATTACGGATGAAATAAAATGTGCAATTCTAAATGACATTATTTCTCAAAAAGTATTGGTTTATCAAGCCCGACTTGATAGTATTCCTGTGACTAATGAGGAAGTAGAGGCCAGATTGAATTATAGATTTGATGTGGTGCTTTCGCAAATGAATGGCGATGAATCTTTTTTTCAGGAGTACTACGGGGCGACGGTGGATGAAATGAAGGAACGATATCGAGAAGACCAGAAAGAACAAATCTTAGCTGAAAAAATGCAAAACAACATCTTAAGCGAGGTGAAAATCACTCCGGATGAAGTGAAGCAATTTTATGCAGCCATTCCTTATGATAGTATCCCTTATCTCAATGCCGAGGTAGAGCTGGGTGAGTTGGTTTTAAAACCTGAAGTGAATGCTGAGCAAAAGAAGATTGCTCATGACAAGATTACGGACATTAGAAATCGAATCATCAACGGTGGTGAAGGATTTTCCGAACTGGCGATAAAATATTCCGATGATTTCGGTTCGGGTCAGCGAGGTGGAGACCTAGGTTTTGCAAAGAGAGGAACTTTTGTGCCTGAGTTTGAGGCTGTCGCTTTTACAATGAAGGAAGGTGAGATAAGTGATATCGTAGAGACAGAATTTGGTTTTCATGTATTGCAACTCATCGAACGACGAGGGAATACTGTGCGAGTGAGACACATACTCATCAAACCTGTGATAACAGCCGAGGATGTGACTTTATGTAAGGAAAAATTAGATTCTATCCGGACACTTATTGTGAATGATTCTCTCACTTTCGAATTGGCTGTTAAGAAATTTGGATTGAAGGATATGCCTAGTTATACCAATAATGGACGTATAAAAAACCAAAAGACGGGTAATAACTTTTTTGAATCTGCGGATTTAGACCCTGATACTTATTTTGCAATAGATGAGATGGAAGTCGGTGGTATTACTTCGCCACTTGAAATAACCATGCCTGGCAATGAAAAGTATTTTAGAATAGTGAAATTATTGTCACTTAATAAACCACACAAGGCCAATCTTGAGCAAGATTATGACAAGATTACCATGGCCGCGAAAGAAAATAAAAAGCAAGAATACTACATGGACTGGATCAAGGATAAAATAAAATCAACCTATATTGAGGTAGATGATCGGTTTAAGAACTGTAGTGAAATCCAGTCATTGGTAGAATAGCGATATCGTTTCTGTTTCAAATCTAGATTGAAATAAATTAATAATATTGGCTTTTAAGACTTAAGAATCTTAGCTTATTAGCGATATTAAATATTGAATAACATCGGAAATTGTTTTTCAATGACTTGTCTTGTTTACCCATTTTCAATTCTTTAAATATAATTATATCCATATTTGATTTGACAACAATAGTGCAATTCATTAAATATATTTTTAAAATAAAGTGTATTGAAGTATATTTGTAACTACAATACCTTTTAAAATGCAATTTTCGGGATACAAATGTCGTAACCGTCAAAATTATCTATATATAAAAGTCATTGCGTTGTTAGCCCTAATATTTCATTGTATTACCTTGAAATCACAAAATCGAAGTTTTTTAACTCTGCCAATAATTCAATCTGAAAACATAAAAGAAAGTAGTTCCGAAAATTTAAACTTGACTTCTGACTACAACCATATTTTAAAAATCTATAATAAGTTGGTAAATGCAAGAGGGGATTTTCGATATAGAATTCCAGACTTATACCTCAAAGACATGGAAGGTTATGTTGCATTTATTGATTATAATACCAATGATATTATATTTGAAAAAAAAGCTTACGATACTTGCCTAAAGTACGGAGATTCAGCCCTCGCTTTTTTACTTGCTCACGAACTTACACACTACTACGAAAAACATGCTTGGAAAGCCAGTTTTGCCAAGAAAAATTCAGACCTTAAAATCGGAGAAAAACTATTCTATTTTGACGACCAATTGATTAATGAAACAGAGGCGGATTATTTAGGTGCATTTTTGTGCTTTACCGCAGGATTTGGCATTTTTGATGATGGCTATAATTTGATTAGTGACTTATATCAAGCATACGAACTTCCTGATTCCTTATATGGATATCCAAGCAAAAATGAAAGAAAGGAATTGCTCAAAAGAAGTGCCGCAATGGTGAAGTCATTGGCAGTTGTATTTGATTTTGCTAATTACCTTTCCGTTACTGGTGACTTTGAAGAATCTTATCTGTGTTATCGCAATATATTGAACTATTATCAGAGTCGTGAGCTATATAATAACCTAGGAGTGACGGCGGTTTCGTCGGCAATGTCCTATTTCTCACCTACAGAGCTGCAATTTAAATATGTCAATGAATTGGATGTCAAATACAATGGTGCAAAATCAGTCTCAATGAGAAATAAATTGTTGGAGCAGGCCATTGCTCAATTCAACGCAGCAATAAACTTAGATCCGGATTATGCCCCTGCTTACTTGAACAAAGCAAATGCCTATGCTTTGCTAAATGAATATAAAAAAAGCACATTTTACCTAAATGAAGAAGCACTGCCAATCGCATTGAAAAATAAGGATAAGTTCCAAAAAACAGTTTTAGATATTTCCATATTACAAGGAATCATTGATGCAAAAGAAGGGAGAATAGATGAAGCAAGAAACGCATTTCAAAAAGCAGCTGAGCTAGGTAGTGAATTGGGAAAGGAAAATTTAACTTATCTAAATAATCCTGAATTATTTCAAAATGCAATTTCAATCAAGAATAACCCATCCTATATGAAGGAAAAAGTCAATGGAATGAGTCTTGAGAAGTTTTACGAAGAATTGATAGTTGATGAGGACAATATGGTGGAATTAAATGAGGATTTTACAATCTTTCAAGATAATTCCCATCCAGATTTGTATCAAATTTTGCTTTTACATCAAAAATCAAAAAAGAAATATAAGGCTTTCTTAATAACACCTGAAAATTACACTGGCAAAACCAATCTTGGCCTAAAGGTAGGAGATGACGCAGAAAAATTAAAGATGCTTTATGGCAATCCAGCTAACATTGTAGATACGACCCTTGGGCAATACTGGAATTACGGTAATTTTTTGGTAATAATTGAAAGAAATTTAATAAAACAATGGATATATTATGAAACACAGATTTTATCCTTTTAAACTTAGACTTAAAATAGAGAGCTTTTGTTTGTTGGGAATGCTTTTGGCAATTAGCATATCTGTTCATGGTCAGGCCGAAGTTCCGCTGGTGGTAGTCGATATACAAGGTGCTAAGAAGATAGAGTATTCTGATGCAAAAGGTGAAAATTCGAAGATTTCCAATGGAGCTCTCTTGAACGAAAATTGCACACTAATCTTAAAAGAACGAGAAGAAGTTATTTTACTTCAAGGTACACAATTTAAAAGTTTGAATACTCCGGGTAAGCATCTCATTTCTCCGCATTCGGGATCTGGGGGAATGTCATTAAGAAGTTTTGAGCCCATTTTTGCAGATTATTTAAAGTCTTCATATTCTTTAATATTGGATAATATTAATTTGTCAAATATTAAAGTAAAAAATCGGAATGATAGAGGAGACGCATGGAATGAAGATAAATCCATTTCAGGCTGGGGTCCTAAAGACTCAAAGAATAACGGAGGCTGGGGAGCTAAGGATTCTAAGAACAACGGTGGTTGGGGGCCTAAAGACTCAAAGAACAATGGTGGTTGGGGAGCTAAAGACTCAAAGAACAACGGTGGCTGGGGAGCTAAAGACTCAAAGAATAATGGAGGATGGGGAGTTTCCAATCAAGATAAAAAAGAAGATTGGGGATTGAAGCATCCTTTGTTGGTTTCAGGCTGGGGTGCTAAGGATTCAAAAAATAATGGAGGTTGGGGTCCAAAAGACTCAAAAAACAACGGTGGTTGGGGCCCAAAAGATTCGAAGAATAATGGAGGTTGGGGCAATGCTTCTTCAGGAGAGGAACTGATTTTGGACGAAGCTCAAATGACATTAATACCAATTTCTCCTGGTGGTTTGTACAGTCCACATGCACATCACATTGCATGGTTAGGTGACAAGCAATATGGACGCTATATGTTTTCTATTTTTGATGAAAATGTGAATCCTGTTTTTACGACCATTGTTCAAAAAGCAGAAGTTGATTTTGATTTCGGTACATTAAAATCTAATGATGTCTATTATTGGCAAGTATTTTCAGAAGATAAGAATGCCTTTTCACCTCCTGTTAGTTTTAAGGTTACAGATGTGACCAATATTCAATCCATAAGAGATCATTACGAGAAATCCAAAATATATGGAGAGGGGAGTAATTCGCTTAAGGGTATGATGAAAGCCGTAGCTTTTGAAGAAAATCTTTTGTATCTTGATGCAAATGAAACCTATGAAAGACTATTGTCGAAGGACAAAAACAACGATGTCTTGAGAATTATGTTTTCAGCCTATTGCATTAGAATGGGCCAAACTGCAAGAGTAGAAAAAATAATATCAAAGATTTAAAAATTATTGGGACTCAAGTATCTCAATAATTTTAGGATTGTCAAGAATTTGATTAAAGTTCGGGTCATTTAAGATTATTTCTTTGTCGTTGAGTCCATTAATAAAAGCTTGACTTAAATTTTCAATACATTCATCAATATTACCACTTGATGCATGAATGGAAGATATTAGATAATACGCATGCCCATCAGTGGGATACTGCCTTAAATATTCATGAAGTTTAGTTAAACATGAGCTATAGTCTTGTGTAAAGTAGTAAAATTCAATACTTGCTTGAAGAAAATCGAGTGACTGGCCGTCAATTTTCTCTAGGTTTTTTAGAAAATAAGATGCATTCTTGTCATCACTAAGATTCAAATAGGTATGCATCAAATTTATATTGATATCGACATCTGTACTGTCTATTTCATAGAATTTGTAAAAATATTTCTGTGCTAGTTCAAAATTGTTTTCACGATAGTAATAATTTCCAATTTTTTCAAGAGTAAATAAAAATGTGCTGTCAATGTGATACGCTTGAAAAAGAAGTTTTTTAGATTCATTTGAATCTCCACTGTCACGATAACTGAGTGCTAAATTCCCATAAGCCAATATAAAGTTGCTGTCTATTTCAATTGCTTTTTTTCCACAGGCAATTGCCTTACTGTAATTTCCGTATTCATTATTATTTGCACATAAATTTGACCAAACAAGTTGCCATTTAGGTGAATACTTCAGTGTCTTTTCAAAATAATTATTAGCAATATCATATTTTCCTAATAAAAAATTAGCAAAACCTTTTTCGTTCATCGCAAATACAGCTAAAGAATCTATTGCCAAACAACTGTCCTGATATTGTATAGACTGTTGAATGATTTCAAAATCTTTTGCCTTTTCTCCTTTCAATCTCATCAGTAAGCCTTTGAAGTAATAGTATCTTGACATTAAAGTATTAAAATAAAAATGATCCTTACCCATTAATTTAGCGGCAGATAAGAGATATTCAGGATATCTGTCATACTTGTTTTCAAATTTCCACCGATGCATTAGTTCTTGCAAATCTGAGTTTAAGTAATCATTGATTGCTTGTTGGGCACCATCCTGTAGAGCAGCTGCAAGATTTCTTTTGTATAAATTTCTGTATTGTTTGAATTCGTCAAAAACTTGCATTTGCATATAGATTTCATAGGCCGATTTGGAGTCTTCACCTAAGAGGTCTTTATTTTTTATTGCTGTATCAAAAGCTTCTAAAAGGTTTCTCAAAATACTATCCTTTACCAAGGTGATATTTTTATGATTGATGTTGTCAAAGCTTTGGTTTTGTACCAGTAATGCCTCATATTTTTGTTTGGATTCTGAATCGACTTCAGATAATACGAATGTTCTGTCTCCAATGGACATTGGGTTTTGATCCATAGGTTGGGCATATTTTGATACATTGTCCTCAATGTATCGCTGTAGTTCTTTAAGACTCACTTGGTTATCATTATCAGCATCCGCCAGTCCTCCCAATCCAGCGATCAGAAAGTATGAAAACAATCCACGTCCATTTCCCCATGCCTTGCTTTCCAGAGCAAATTCATTTGGCTGACATGACATGATTTTTATTTCGTTGGCATATTGTTTTGATAAATATGAGGCGGTGGCACTGCTTCCTCCTACTTCACTTCCTGCCAGTTTGCCTGATCGACATGCATCTGTGATAACGATGGTTTTTGTCTTATTTTGAGTAGAAAGGGTATTGATGATCTCCTTTAAGTATGTCAAGCCTAAAGTTCCTCCGCCCATATAAACTTTGGAAGGGGAGTCCCAACACAATAAAAAACCGGGCTGTGATAGTGTTCTACTTTCGACATCTCCATGACCTGAAAAATAGATTATAGCCTCATCTCCTTCTTTAGAATTTTCGAGCAATCCGTACAGTGCTGAAATAAAATTACCTGCGGTGGCATTTTCATTTAGTAATAGGGTAATATTTTCTTCAGCTACACTACCGGTTTTTAAGTTTTTCATAAAATCCGCAAACTGTTGAGCATCTCGGTCAGCAAATTCTAAATCTGGTATATCCTGATTTTGATAGTCGCTGATTCCGACTATTACTGCTCGTTTAATTCCTTGAACTTTATATTGTTCAGCTATGGGCTTCAAGCCTTTGGTGGTCTGGCAGTATGCAGTATGTATAGAAAAAAAACATAAAAAAATAAATTTGACAATTCTCATAGTTTAGTTTTCTATAATATGAGTTGGCAATAAGGATAAAATTTTTTGAAAGTTTTCGTTGTTTTTAAAGGATTCGAAAATCGGATCATTATGCAATACCCATGCATAATTAAATCCCTGTGTAAGGGCATCATTTAAACTGTCAAAGGCCGCTTTAGGATTGTCATTAAGGGCGAAAATTCTAGCTTGAGTGTATTTTACTTCGTAGGAAGGAATCGTATTGCTATCATTTAATTCATTCAACAGCAGCAGGCAGGTATTATAATTTTTAAGAAAATATTCATTGAGAGTTTCTGCCATCATAAAATCAAAGTCTGGAAATAATTCGATGGATTTACAATGTTCAATTTTTGTTTTTGCCAAATTATTATCACCGGCTTCACAAAGATATTCTGAATAAGTTTTTAATAAATCCAAATCCAATTGACCTTTCGAATCCAGTGCATATAACTGCTCTAGGATATTTTCATAATCGTCAAACCTTTCGGAAATGTCTATAAACTTGTATTTTGAAGATGCATTGTTAGGATTAAGTACGACGGCTTTTTGATAGGTTAATTTTGCTTTTTCGTATTCGCCTTTATAACTGTAAAGATCACCCATCCTGTGAAATATTTCTGCTTGGAATTCGGCTGGATAACTTGTGAGATGAGCTATTTGATCAAAATATTCTAACGCCAACGTGGCTGGTCTAGATATTTTAAGTTCTTGATAGATGATTTCATTCGTCCCAGGTACTATCAGCTCAGCCGTAGAAATATCATTGGACGATAATTGAGAAAATTGAAAATCAGAATAACTGTCGTCTGTCATGGCCATATTGTAGAGGAGAATGCCATTATAATATCGGTAGAGATCGGCATTGTCCTTCTGAGATATGCGTTGGTCATAGAAGTATTTGAGCTGATATTTTGACTGCATTGAATCTATTTTTTCAAGAGATGTCCATGTCAATTCTTCATCTCTAAATCTGGATATAGAGGAATACAATTCTGCCAGTTTGAAATATGCCACTTTTTGACCGATATCACATTGTTGTTTGTATATCTCAATAGCATTATCATAACGTTTTGTACGGGTATAAACTTCTGCTAAATAATAGGGTAACTCATTATATTGAAAATAAGATTGAATGTAATTGTCATATACCTTACATTCTAGATATTCTTGATGCTTTTGAAGCTCATTTGCATAATTTATGAATGCTTCATAATCCAGATAATTCTCTTCAGCAAGATTGAAAAAATACTCTGCTTCAGTAAACTTATTATCATTGAAGTAGCAAACAGCGAGGTATTTATAAATAATGGGGTCATTAGGATTGTTTTTCAATGCAGAACGAAAATTATTTATGGCTGGCTTAAGTTTTCCTACATCCATATATTGTTTCCCTAAGCAGAAATAGGCGAATACATCGTTTTTCCCAAACGCTGTGGTATCATACTCGCAGTAATAATCCTGCACCGACATAGTGGGTAGAATAGCAAAATCTGAATCTGGGACTCCATCGGCGTCCTTATCAAATATCAGAAATCCCACTTTTCTCTTTTCACTTTCATTATAATAGTAGTTTGAAAGCTCGTATTTAAGTTCATGTGAATAGATTTTCGCCAATTCTTCAAAAGGGAGGTAGTGATTCAGGTTTAATCTTGAGGCTTTTAAAAAATTTTCTTCAGCTATTAAATAATTATTTTTTAAAGTTAAGTTTCGACCTAGATTAATGTAAGACATAAACAATTCAGGATTCAATTCTATGGCTTTTCTTGCAAATCGGATTCCTAAAGTATCATTTTTTTGGTGATAATAATATGAAGAGAGATTGGAATAGGGTAGAGGCCAGGAAGGAGCCAGGGCAATTGCTCGTTCATAGTATTTATTACTTGTGCCATCCTTTAAGTAGTTGTGGATAACTCCCAGTTCATTAATAACATAAGCAGCTAAACTATCTAACTTGTAAGCCTTATTTTGTTCTAGTAGTGCTTCATTTGCAAGGCTATCAGGATTGGAGGAGATTACCATATTTAACCTGTCATTTAAACCTTTAAAATAATGTTTTTTAACTCTGAGAATATGATGTAAATTAGAGGAGGAATCAGCTAGAATCAAAGCGATTTCAAGTAGATTGATATACTTTTGGAATTCATTGTTTTTGACATTATAGTATTGTCTTCTTTCCAATTCTTCTTTATCTCCACTCAGATAGGCATTGACGGCTTTCTGGACTTCATTGTGAAATGCAGTAGCCAATAAATTACTGTACTTTGTCTTTCTTTCAAGGTTAGTATCTCCTAATCTGTATATGGTGTCGCTTACTCCGAAGAGATTTTTAGAGCCATCCAATACTTGAGATTTGGTCATAATTCTCCAATCTTCAATATCGTCTAAGTCTCTCAGAGTCACTTCAGATAGTTTATGTAACAATTTCGAATCTTGTGATACAACCTCAACAAGGGCTCGTGATCCTCCAGAGGCAATGCTTGAATTATCTGTAGAATTTTGTATAATACTGTTTAACGCAGAAGTATCAGCCATTGATATTTTTGCAAAATTATTTCCTTCAACAATGGGCAACTGCTCTTCTGATTTAAAGTTCATAACATCATTTAGGACATTATTTTGAAGATAATTCTTCAGTTCTAATAGCGTAATGATGCCATCTTTGGAACCTGAATCCGCCATTCCTGTCAAGCCATTAACAAGGTAGTACGAAAAAGCTCCTCGACCTCCTCCCCAAAGTTTATCTTCTTGTGATAATTGATCAGATTGACATGAAGCAAGCCTGATTTCATTTTTTTCAACCTTAGCAAGTTGTTCACCGACTAATTGTCTGCCTCGATTATCTGTTCCGGCCAATTTTCCGGAGTGACATGCATCGGTTATAAGAATGACCTGCACATTTTTTTCTACCGAAAGGGTGTTTGCCATAATATTTAGGTCTTCTATGCGAATGGCATTATTGAGATAGTTGCCGAAAGGGGTATCATAAGCAATTAAAAACCCTAATTTATATAAACTACTTTCTACATCCCCATGTCCAGAAAAGTAAAAATAGATGCGATCACCGGATTGGGATTTATTACTAAGTTCGTTCATCGCAAAATAAATGTTTGCAATGGTTGCATCTTTGTTAGTCAATAGAGTAAGATTCTCGACTGGAACATTACCTCCCGATTTTGATTGAAGGTAATCGTAAAATTCCTTTGCATCTCGGTCTGCATATTGTAAATCAGGGTTTTTGTTATCGGCATAGTCTGAAATTCCTATTACGAGTGCATAGGTATTGCCATCAATTAATTTTTTGGGTTTTAAAGAGAATTGGGCTTGCATATATATCAGCGGTATTAAAACAAATACACTGACAATAAGTAGTTTTGATTGCATTCAATAGGTTTTTTTCTCGATATATAAATCTAAATAACTTGCGTTTTGAATGATTATTTAAGCCTCATGATTTTTGGAACAATACAAAATTAAGTTTAGTTCAATTTAACCAATTTATTTGAAAATAATCTAAAGAGATTTGGATGAAATTTTGCAAAAGCTCCTTTTAGAAAAAATTAATTGCCTTTTCCTGTTAAATGGTGTATTTTTGCAATACTAACTTTTTAAAATTGCAAAGTAGAATACGAGAAGGTTTGTTATTTTCGTTCTTTTCCCTTGCAATACTTTTCGTATTGCATCACATACCATTCAACCAACTTTTTATTGACCCATTTAGTGAAGCGATAAAAAATCATGACGTGACTGATATCGCTTTGTCTGATTTTCGAGAAAAGACACAGGCAGATTTTGATAAGCGAGTGTTCATTATAAACTCTGGTATTACAAATCGGAACGAAATTTACAAAATAACAGATTACCTTCTGAGACATCATGTCAAGGTTATTGGGATTGACATCCTTTTTGATAGCCTTGAACATAAAGGTATCGACACACTGTTAGCCTCACAATTTGCCGATGATAGAGTTATATTGGGATATACTTTTGAAAGAAACAATCATGATGTTAGTCCTTCTTCGGATGAAAAAAGAATTGATACACTGCACAGAAGTCACGCATTTTTTTCTGATAATGCTACTGAATCCTACGTAAATCTTGGGAGTAACGATGGTTTTGCAGTACGAACTTTTAATCCCCTTATCCATGTTGATTCAATAGATTACTTATCATTTGGCTTGTCACTTGCCTTAAAATATGATTCCACTGTATTAACAGATATAAAAACAAGAAATAATGACAAAGAATGGATCAATTATAGACGACTCCAACCCGGCAGGGTTAATTTTATTTATCCCATTAATAGTAAACATCTAACCCATTATAACACAATTAGTTCGAATAAATTTCTTGCAGATACTATAAAATTTCCTGATGATTATTTTGAAAATAAAATCGTGTTGATTGGATTTATGGGCGAAAATGAAAAGGCTCTTTCGATGAATGACCGTTATTATACGCCGTTGAATGAGCAAAATATCGGTAAAAGTTTGCCTGATATGTATGGAGTAGTCATCCATGCAAATATTATTTCGATGTTATTGAATCGGGATTTTATTGATGATGTACCAGAAAACATACTTTACCTAATCGCTTTTTTTGTATTTTTTATCAATTATTTTATCATTGACTATTTGACTCAAAAAAAACTTTTTTTAACAACACTCACGGTAAGATTAGTACAGGTTTTTGAATTTATTTTATTGCTTACGACCTGTATCATATTACTGGCACACTTCAATATTAAGTTGGGATTCATAATGAATATTACAGCTGTAGTTTTGTCTTTAGAATTATTTGAATTTTTTAACCATAAGCTAAAGCCAAAAGTGGAAAAATATTATAACATTCTCCTTGAGAAGCTTAAAGAACCTAATTCTGCATGATGTCAAGTCGGATTAAATTTGAATAATAATAACACTATCCTCATGAAATCAATATTATTTTTATCATTCATTCTTTTTCAAACTTCAGTTTATTGCACTTCCATAGAAGTAATTGCATTGACAGGCAAGGTTTATGGACAGACAGAAAGTAATGGTGAAATAAAATTTACAAATCTAACTTATGGGCCACTAGAAAATATTCAAAAAATCATTGTGAAAGAAAATAGTGAGGTGACTATGGTCAATGAGGACAATTATATATGTAGGTTGAGAAGCGGTGAATATGTCGTTTCCAACTTAAAGTTCTTAGAAAGTGAGGAAGGCACCCTTTTTAACAAGTGCTGTGCTTATTTCAAATCATTCTTTAAAAGTCATAGTTCTTCGGAGTCTAAAAAATACTATGTGAATAACATTTATGCTATTTCAAGAGGTAGTGAACAGATTCCAGAATTGGATTTTCCATTTGCTGGGGTTATAAGTATGGATTTTAATAGCTTAAGTTTTTACTGGACTCATAATTGTGATACCTGCGAGTACCTTTTTACCATCAATGATTTGGACAGTAAAAAAATAGTTTATAGTCAAATGCTCAAGAGTAAAGAGCTGACGATCTACAATCCTCAAAAGTATTTGCAATACCAGCATGATTATTATTGGTCTGTAAAGTTGGCGGGACTAGATTTAGATTATAATGTGACTATATTTCATATTTCCGCCAAAAATGTTTTAAATAACCATATTGAAAGTGTGAAATCAGAACTAGAAAATCTTTCTCTACCTCAATCTAATATGCTTCAATTCGTCTATGTTCTAAGTCGGCTAGAAGAGGATTCCGGACAAAATGATGCGATTTTATATGGTTTAAATGCAAGATTAAAAAGCGAATTGGGTGATGATGAAATATCACTATTTGAAAATTTTATGTACGACCACATATCAAGCCAGGATAAACCTTAACCTCGAGAATGAAGGATTGGTATATGTTATTGGATACATACATAGGATGGACTAAAACCTTACTCATTTTATTAATAGTGGGATGTTCGTTTCATTTACATGGAGAAAAATATGGACTTATAATTGCCATTGGAAATTACCCCACTGACAGTGGTTGGCAATGTATTTCTAGCCTCAATGATGTCACTTATGCGGAAGCCGCTTTACATTCTTTGGGATTTTCTGAAGCACATATTACAGTCATTAAAGATAATGAAGCAACCAAGCAAAAAATCATTGATGCTTTTTTATTTCTTCGTGAAAAAGTTTCTAAGGGTGACATCGTTTTCATACATTTTAGCGGCCATGGCCAACAGGTATTAGATGATAATAATGATGAAATAGATGGACTAGATGAGGCCATTGTTCCTTACGATTCGCCAATGCGTTACGTGAAAGAATCCAATGAAGGACAATACTTAATAAGAGATGATTTTATCGGAGTCGAATTAAACAAGTTAAGGCAATTATGTGGAAATACTGGTCAAGTAATACTGGTTTTCGATTCTTGTCATTCTGGGACGGTGGTACGAGGACTTGGAAAGTGCAGAGGAACAGATGTAATTATGGCTCCTTCTAACTTTATAGAACCTCCAAGTAGTGAAAGTTCCATTGGATTGAATTCAATAAATGGTCAAGACTTGGCACCTTATTTTTCGTTTTATGGTTCTAGTGCAAAAGAACTGAATTTTGAATCTTTGGATTTAAACAATCAACCTGTCGGTAGTCTATCTTTTTCTTTATATAGTAGTCTTGTTGAAAGCCAGGAGCTCGATTCTTGGAAAGAATTATACGATATGGTTAAATTAAAAATGAAGAAAAGTTCACCTAGGCAGCACCCGCAATATGAAGGAATGACGGATACCCCGATATTTGATAGAGAAAGGCGAATTATTCAAGAAAACTCAATTCTAAATATGATAGATAAACAACGTATTGAAATAGAAGGAGGCTCTTTGAATGGAATTTCGGAAGGTACAAATGTTGAAATTTATGATAAATCGACTGGTGATTTTATCGCAAAAGGCGAGGTTGTAAATGCGGATTTAGTCAGTTCGAAAGTAAATTTTTCTTCCGAATTAAATTTGGACGATGGAAAAATGTATTTTGTAAAAGTTTCAGATGATTTATTTACTAAGGAAAAACTATCAATTTATAATGCACTTTCGGACAGTAGTCCTTGGAGCAATATTTTAGATTCTGTCATGAAAATAGGGTTTGTGCTTAAAAGCCTTAATCCAAATGCAGATATATCTATCCTCGAGGCACAAAATAACGTGCTGGACATTGTAGGGAAAGATGGGTATTATTTATCATCATTTGATGTCGATGGCGACAACATTTTTCAAGATATTAAAGCGATATTAGTCAATACTTTGCAATGCAATTATCTTAGGTCTTTGCATGAGACAAACCCAAAATATGACTTTTCATTAGCAATTATAGAGGTAGATAAGCATTCTCGAGAAGAATTAATTCTAACTGATAATAAAGAACTAAATATCAAAAGAGGTACGCATATTAAATTCAGAATAGTCAATGAAGGCATTGCCGGTGCTTATTTTTCATTGATTGATATCCAACCTGATAATCAAATAAATGTAATCATACCGTCCAATATCGAAAAATATACTGCCGAAGATTTTTTTCTTAAACCAGGTGAATTCTATGTTACCAATTTTGACCTTGAAGTTGCAGAGCCTTTAGGAGAGGAGACTGTTAAATTGGTTGTAACCTCTTATCCTTTAAATATTTCTAGATTGTTGGGAGTTAAAGGAGTAAGAAAAAAAGGGATAATACCCAAAAGCCGATTTGAACAGCTGTTATTTTCTAATTTTGACTCTGAAGATATGGGCAGTAGTGGATTTGCGACTCGCGGCAAGGATAAAATAACCACTAGTACCTTGTTTTTTAATATAGTGGATTAGCACGACTTTAGACGTCTCAATTAATTACATTTCAGCACATCGTTATTTTCATAGTAGCAGGAATCTAAGGTAGGTACATAATGGTAGGAATGGCTGTTATTTGGCGTATTTTCCTCGCTGATATAGTTGCCATCCTTAAGGTTGATGCGGATATAATAATTGTCAAATTCCAAGTTGCTAAAAAGACAAACCCCTTCATTGTTAGTCGTTCCGCTAGTAATGCGATCGTTATTAAGTATGGCATCTTCCTGATTTCTAAACAAAGCAACCGTCTCTCCGGCAAGTCCGAGGTATGCATCGCAATATGGGTCTAAGCATTCTTGCACGATGACTGATAATTTACAGTTTCTTGTTATGGTTGGATTATTAGTGATTGGGTCAGGCTCTTTTGAACATTGTACCAATAGAATGACCATTAGTAATATGACTGAAGTTTTTAATGGTTTCATACGACGATTGTATTTTGCAATAAAATTAAGTGTTTTTATTCAGCTTGAAAAATAAAATATATCTAAACACTCATTTTGTATCGAAAATTCAGAGTGTTGTGGTTCTAAGAGTACACATTAGCCAATAATAGAAAAGGAGCAGAAATTGACATTTCCACTCCTTTTTATTAATCAAAAAAACTTACTTTCAATCTTATTTTACAACCACAACCTCGATTCTTCTATTCTGAGCTTTTCCTTCTTCCGTGTCGTTCGATGCTACTGGATTTGCTTCACCGAATCCTTTTGTACCGATTCTGCCATCCGCGATACCATCACCCATCAATCTTGCTTTTACTGCCATGGCTCTTGCACTAGAAAGTGTCACATTAGCAGCTGGGTCACCTACGTTATCAGTATAACCTCTTATTTCAATCTTTACATTTGGATAAGCTTTCAATATAGCGGCAATGTTATCGACTTCTGCAGCATCTTCTATTTCCGCTGAACCTGTTTTAAAGTTAAGGTTGTTGAATCTAAATACTGGATTTCCTTCAAAACCACCTTTGATAAAATTCATCATACTATCACCAGCAGAACCGGCGGCAAAAGTAATTTTATCTAATGCCGCTTTAGCTGTCTCGTCCACTACTGAGAAAACGCTTTTTAGAGCATCACTCGTCCAGTTTAAGGCACCAGCAGCTGCATCTCCTACTGCGTCAGAAGCAGATTTTGCCATGTCAGCCGCACCGCCAACAACGTTTTCTGTTGCGTCTTTTGCAGTATCTACGGTGTTGTCAACAGCATTGCATCCTGTTCTGAATCCAAACCAACTTAATAGCATTAATATCAATAATAATGGTAACAACCATCTCAATACGCTTTTTCCAGTTTTTACTGTACCTTTTGCAACATCACCCGCTACGTCAGCCGTTGCGCCTACTACTTTCTTACCTGCATCATAAGTTGCACTAGCTGCATTTCCAACCATTTCTTTTCCATCACTGAATAGGTTGGTCGCAAAACCAAGAATGCTTCCAAGTCCTGAAGGCATTGCGTTAGAAACAAATTTTTTCTGTCCCATAATAAGATCAGTCAACCCTGATACACCGCTATTCCCAACTTGTTTTCCTATCATTCCCATCAAGAATGGAGCAGCCATTTTTAACAAAGAACTGGTACTACCTGATTTTAATCCTGAACTTTTAGTGATGAAATCAACAAGTCCACCCATTTTATTTCCTAATAAAGAGTCAATTATTCCTCCACCAGAATTCAAAAGACCATTTACACTACTAGCCCCACCAGAGAATATACCTCCTATGTTATTTAATATGTTACCATCTACGCCACCAATCATTTTCATAATCGAATTAGCACCACTCTCACCTTTACCTACCGTATCAATGACAGAGCCTAAAAGTGCCGGAAAAGATGATCCTAAAGCGTTGGTTACATTACTTTCAGATTCGCCTAAAAATGAACTCGCATTCTTGGCAAGTGTTCCGGTTACTTGGTCTTTTAATAAGTCTAAGATATTTACTGACATCTTTTAATAATTTGTTTTGATTTTAATAAAAAAGTATTTCAATGTTTTTATAAAACTAAGTTTTACGTTGTTTAAGACTAGTATAAGAAGAGAAAGTCACAAGGGTATTTTTTATTTTGTAAATTTTATGTTCAAATAATTCAAGATTTACTAAATTATAATCTGAAAGGCGAAAGATATAAAGGTCACTACCAAATAATAATTTGAAATTACTACGTCAAAATGGATTTATTATAACAGTCGCTTTAGAATTTATCCCTCATTGTCACTTCAATATTTTAACAAATCCTTATATCTGATGTTTATCTTTGGTTTTAAATATAATTACTATTTTTCCGACTTATTAAATATTTTTTTAATGTCAAATATCAAAACTAGAGTTAAGCTCAAAGCTATATTGTGTATGGGACTCACTGTACTGATTTACTTTCCTGCTTTGAATAGTCAAAAAATCTCATTCAATGGTAAGATTATTGACCAAAATAGTAAGACTCCGCTTGAATATGCAACGGTTTCGGTTTTCAAATCAGGGAAAATCTATGATGGGGTCGTGACAGACGAAAATGGAATGTTTAAAGTTTCGGCACCTGATGGCGCAGATTCACTTCTTATTGAATATATATCATATCATTCTAAATCCGTGAATATTACCTCATTTACTAAAGATGAATCTCATGATCTAGGAAGCATTGGACTTTCTTCGGATGCCGAAGTTTTGGATGGGGTAGAGCTGATTGCCGAAAAAAGTTCTCTACAGTTTAATCTTGATAAAAAAATATTCAATGTTGGGCAGGATATTTCTTCCCGATCGGGATCGGCAGAGGATGTCTTAAACAATATCCCTTCTGTGACCGTAGGTGTGGAAGGAGAATTGAGTATGCGTGGAAGTGAAAATGTAAAAGTACTGATTGATGGTAAAGTATCGGGATTGACGGGACTATCTGGTAATACGGCATTAAAATCCATACCTGCATCTTCTATTGAGAAGGTGGAAATAATCACCAATCCCTCCGCAAGATATGAGGCAGAAGGTATGGCGGGTATAATCAATATCATTCTTAAAAAGGAAAGAAATCAAGGGTTCAACGGTTCCGTAGATTTGAAGGCGGGGACTCCCGCCGAATATGGTCTTGGCATTAACTCAAATTATAGGAGCAAATCCGTTAATTTCTTTGCAAATTATGCCATTCGATACGGAAAAGCACCAGTTCGTGGTATGTTTGATCTGCGACGTTTCTCTTCGGATACGACTTTTGTAACCTTTAACGAAAGAATGGGCAAGAGAGGGGGTGTGTCTCAAACTTTTACTGGCGGTATCGATTGGTTTTTGACCGATAAATCCACTCTTACTGGCTCTATTACCTATAAATATGACAATGATGACAATCACATGGAAGTGCGGTATTGGGATTATACACTCACAGAAGCTTTCAATGTCGAGGAGTTGCCTCGCAATATTTACAGTTTGAGAACGGATGATGAATTTGAACATTCACCAAGTCTAGAATATGCCCTTAATTATGTCAAACATTTTGACCAAAAAGACCGTGAATTGAAAATGCTCTTACAATATCGCGACAATAAAGAAACGGAAGGGTCAGATCTAAATGAAAATCTATTTGATAATCAAACAATTATTGAGAATCGAGCAAAGCAAAGATCCAATAATTCGGAAGGAGAAAATAGTTGGGTAGGGCAGATAGATTATGTTCATCCACTTAATAAAGAGCTAAAAATTGAGGCAGGAGGCAGGATGTCCATTCGTCAAATTAAAAATAGCTTTCTGGTAGAGGAGCAAGATGATTTTGAAAATTGGTTTAGATTAGACAATTACAGCAATGATTTTACGTACAATGAAGATGTGTATGCCGCTTATCTTATTGTTGGTCAAAAATTGAATCGATTCTCTTATCAGTTCGGAGTGAGAAATGAATATTCACATATTTATACCTTGCTACAACAGACTGAAGAAGAACATGACAACCAGTATAATGATCTTTTTCCAAGTGCTTTTTTGAACTACGAAATTACACCATCGGATAAGGTACAGTTATCTTATAGCAGCAGAATTCAGCGACCCTCATTTTTTCACTTAAACCCGTTTTTTACATTTAGCGACCCACGAAATTTCTTCAGTGGCAATCCTGAATTAAAACCGGAATATACCGATTCCTATGAATTAGGGTATCTCAAATATTGGGACCAGGCCAATATCGGTGCTACTGTGTATTATCGACAAACTGATGATGTCATATTCAGATTGACTGAATATAATGAGGATGGAACGTCTATTAGAAAACCTGAAAATATTGCCACTGAAGATAGCTATGGTATCGAATTTCTATTTGGGTATGATGGTATCAAAAGATTGAAATTGGATGGTAATTTTAACTTTTTCAATGGGAAAATCAATGGTGAAAATATCCCGGAAGTCGGAAAATTAACCAATGAATCCTATACGGCCAGATTGAATATGAAGTGGACAGGAATTAAGGATATAGATTTTCAAATAAGGTATCAATTGAGAGGCCCAAGCACCATTCCTCAAGGAACTCGTGAGGCCATGAATATGGTGGATGTCGCAATTTCAAAAGAATTGATTAAGGATAAGCTGACCCTTTCATTTAGTGGAAGAGATATTTTTAACCAAAGAAAACGAGTCTACTCTCTCATCGGAGAAAATTATACTGAGTATGGCGAATTTCAATGGAGAGCCAATTCTTTTATTTTTAATTTAAACTATCAATTCAACAATTTGAGTAAAAAAGGCAAGGGTGGCAAAGGTAAAAGTGGCGAGAAGTTGTTTGAGAATAATAATCGAGACGATTTTTAAAATAGATTTTGCTTATGAAGTTGGAATATATTGTGTATATTTTGTGAAACATTGATTTAGATATTAAATTTGTGAATTCTAAACGATAATAGTTACCATGTTGAATAAATATTTAATAGTCGTATTGACATTTTTGATTTGTGTTCAAGTGCTTCCGGCTCAAGATTACTCAGAAAAGGGATTCCAGCGCTTGTATGATTTGGACAATACCGAGAACATGCTCAACATCTCAAATACAAGTACCGGCAAAAATTACATCAGTCTGGATTACTACACCGTTATAGAGAATAATGAATTAAAATCTCGCTTGACTATCACTTCTTTTGACGAGTATGGTAGTCTGGGTGACAATAGTATAAAGATGAAAATAGATAGTATCAATGGCAGTGAGATTATGCCTCGATACTTTGATGGAGATGTGATGTATGGTCTTGACAAGAACATTTACTCTGGTACGATGGTGGACTTTGATAATAAAGCGGCACTACTCCTGACGTCAAGTAAAGATACGGTAAACTGGAGCTATATGATCGATGTGAAAAGTAGTATATGCGACCTAGATAATTTTGATACCAACGGATTTGTGCTTTCTTTTGATGATTTGGATGCTAATAATTTGAATCTCATGACGGTAGAATATAACAATGCTCTGGTGGGTAGTACTGTTAATGGAACACTGGCTGATACCTTTGGATTCGATTATACGGTTTATCCCACTGAAGTCGTGGCTGAAGATTCAACTAAAATATATTTGGTCGGTGCAGCCGAAAATTTTGCCAATTTCCGAACGGTGGGGTATTTTATCGCCTTTGACAAGGATTTAAATCCTCTGGCGTCGAGATCTATCAATACAACAGGTGCTTTTACTAGAATTAATTATATTGATAGGATTGGTGACGAATTTGCCATTTCCGGAGAATTAGATAATGGTGCTTTTGTAGCGAAGATTGATACATTGGGTCAACCTATTTGGGTTAAAAAATGGAAGTTGAATACCACCAGCCATCCCCAAAGCAATACAACTATCACAGGGCAAGCGACCAATGCGGATGGAGATTTATTTTTGGCGGGATTGATAATCGATACGGGAAGCTCAGATACAACTTTATACATTTCTAAAGTAGATGCAAGCAATGGTACAATAACTCAAATAAGCCTTTTGAACGAAACTAATCCGTCGAGGTCATTTTCCCAATTATCAGAAAATGGGGACAATGGAGTCCTCTATTCGTCAGCATTTAATCAAGGAACACTTATGAGGTTGGGTCTAATGCAGATGACACAAGATGGTCACGCCTCTTTCTGTGATGAAATAGTGACCGTTGACCCACTTGAGGATTTATCGATGGCGACAGATACCCTTTTGGTAACCGTGTCAGAGGGAAAATCTATTACTCCCGTAGAGGTATCAACAAGCCCATTCAATATTTCAGCGACCTCGCTTATTGCTTCAAGTTATGAGTTTTGTCCAAATGAAAAGATTGATACACTCATCGGAGAATTTTATGAGGATGCCGTTCATTATAATTGGGTTACGACTGGAGAAACCACGGATACCATCCGAGTGATGGAAGTAGGTAAGTATGTAAGAGTGGTGTCATTTGGCAAGGATTATTGTTACAATCTCTCAGATACAACGCCTGTGGAAAGGATCAGTCAAGTTAGAGTAGACTTAATTCCTGGCCCTATTGACTGTGTAAATAAATTATATACATACTCCTTTAAGATTGAGGATGGTAGACCTCCATATCAACATTTGTGGAGTGACCAAACCACGGGTAATACTATAATGAAAGGGGGAAATGAAGAGTTTTCTATAGAAGTTACTGATGCTTGTGGAGATATGGCAACTGAAATGACTACGACAAAATCTTTTGCGAGTGATGGAGTAGCAATTGTTGTTCTTGAAGATTGTAAACTTAGTACAAGTCCTAGCAATTTTAAAAGTCACCTATGGAATACAGGAGATAATACTCCAATTATAAATATAATGGGAGAAACGAATTTCAGTGTTACCGTTACAGACGAATGCGAAGACACGGCAACGGCTAGCTATACATTAGAAGCGATGCAATGGCCCAATTTATTTATGCCCGTTCAAAATGCAGAGATACTTTTCGAAGATAATAAGACTTTTGGACCATTCCTTCCATGTACAGGTAATCCGGAGAGCTATACACTACGCATTTACAATCGATGGGGACAAGAGATTTTCATGACCAATGATATCAATCAGCGATGGGATGGCAAGCTAAAAAATGGTGACGATGCACCCGTAGATAGTTACATCTATCATGCGGTTTATAATTTTGGTGATGGAGAACAGTCAGATCAGGGGAGTGTCATTATTTTTAGGTAATGGTTGATGTGATCATCATTGGTGCTGGTCCATCCGGCATCAGCTGTGCTATTGCCGCTCAGAAGGCGGGTCTGGATTATTTGGTATTGGAAAAGGGAGTTTTGGTAAATTCCATTTACAACTTCCCGGTCAATATGATTTTTTTTTCTACATCTCAAAAACTTGAGATAGGCCAAGTTCCGTTTATTTCTCATCAAGACAAACCGACTCGTGCAGAGGCTCTCGAGTACTATCGGCGACTTTGGTTAGACCTGAATTTGAATATTCACACCAATGAAAAAGTCCTTTCAGTCGAAGGAAACAATCTGGATTTTTGTGTTAAAACTGAAAAAAACGAATATCGTACTAAGAAGGTAATCGTCGCAACAGGTTTTTATGACCACTACAATGCATTGAATATTCCCGGCGAAAATCTTCCTAAAGTCAAGCATTATTACGACGAGGCACATCATTATATCAATAAAAATGTAATCGTCGTCGGCAGTGCTAATAGTGCATGTGATGTGGCTCTAGAATGTTATCAAAAAGGGGCAAAAGTGACCATGGTTATACGAGAATCAGAACTATATCAAAAAGTGAAATATTGGATTCTTCCGAATATTGAAAACCGTATATCAGAGGGCAGTATCAAGGTGTTTTTTAACAGTGAGTTGATTGAAATCAATCCTGCGAAGGTCGTGATTAAGACTCCAGAGAGAATTGTCGAACTTGACAATGATTATGTCCTTGCGATGACAGGCTATAAGCCAGATTATCAATTTTTTGAAAAATTAGGGATTTCCATTGGAAATGATGAATATCATACTCCTTTTTACAATATCGATAGCATGGAATGCAGTCGAAGCGGAATGTACCTCTGTGGAGTGATATTGGCAGGCATGCACACTAGCAAATTATTTATAGAAAATACAAGGGATCACGGATATATCATTATCAACGATATTTTAAAAGGATTAAGTGAATAGGAAAATTTTGCCTTGTTAATGATAATATAAATCAAAGGCGGAGTTTTTTGTACCATTTAATTAATATTTACCTTTGACAGCCAATTCGAAATTTATACTTTAATTGAAATCTCTTTAAATAAATTATTAATGAAAGCTCTAAGTACTTTAGTCATCTTATTCAGTGTTGTATTTGTCTATTCTTGTAAAAATGATTCTGTTGCCACATCTGAAAAACCTGTGGAAAACACGGAAGTTGCTCAGGATAATATGACAAGTGAAACAAGTATGTCGAATCAAACACAATCTGAATCGATGAAAGATAGAGAAACAATGCCATCGTCTTCTAGGGAAGAAAGGGACGCTTCTTTGATTTCTCCCAATGTCGAAACATCCAGTAAGATGGAATCACAAACTAAAAATCAGCCAAGTAAGGCTCCTCTTGAGGTTGGTGGATATGCGGTTAATGGTGGATACATGGACGGACAAGGATTATTTGTACCTGATGCTTGCTCTTTATTGAATACTAGCTGGTTAGCAGGTGTGTTAGGTGTTAATGAGAGTCAGATTCAAGTAAAAGATGGTTCTGATAGTCACATGCCCAATGCTAAAGCCTGCTTTTTCAAGTATGATGATGAGGATCTTGGCAACGCTGGTATTTTATTGCAAGTCATGACCAATCCTGTTCATGATGAATTTCCAGAATGGGTCTCTCAATTTGTCAATGCTAAAATCACCGATGGCGAACAGGACTACACAACCACCAATGAACTTTACAAATACAAGCCTTGGAAAGCATTGGGCGATGGTGGTGCTTATAGCTCTGAATTATCAAAATATCACTGGAGACTTGGCAATAATTATTTGTTTTTATTGGCATTTAATCTCGACAAGTCGGAAGATGATAAACTTGCAATGGCTCAGAAGATTGGAAATAAAGTTTTGGAAAATTTTAATGAAGTGGTGAAAAATAAAAAATAAATTTTATTTTTATCAAAAAATTCGAAACATGAAAAAATTAATTACAATTTCTTTTCTTCTTTTTGCATTTGCAATGAGTACTTCCGTTAATGCACAAGATTATAAATCGGCCGTAGGTCTTAGATTGGGTAGTCCATGGGCATTGTCTTACAAATTTTTTCAGAATGAAAGGAATGCCATTGAACTTTATGGAGCCTTTAGAAGTTATGTCTATTCTTCTTATTTTGGTATCAATGCTGCATATCAGATTCATAATCAGCTGGGTAGTACATCTGGATTGAAATGGTATTATGGAGTAGGCGCAGGTGTTAACTTTTACTCTTTTGACACTGGACATGACCTTACAGATGGTGGTTCTACAACTATAGTTGCTTCGGGTTACCTTGGATTAGAATATACGTTTGCTGATGCACCAGTCAGTATTTCAGCAGATTGGGTACCTACCTTTAGAATTACTGGCGGAGATGGATTTGGAGATCGATTTGGTGCGGATTACGGTGCTTTGTCAGTCAGATATATAATAAATAGATAAACTTTTATCAAGAAATATTGAAAAAGGGGGTCATTGATCCCCTTTTTATTTCCCTTTAAATTCGGCTTTCCTTTTTTCTATAAAAGCTTGTACTCCTTCATTGTAATCATAAGAATTGCCAGCTAAGGTTTGATATTCATGCTCTAGTGACAATTGACTTTCAAGAGTATTATTCATACTTTTGTTAAGCGCCATTTTGCTCAATCCCAAGGCATAAGTAGGCATTTTAGAAAGAGTGAGAGCTAAAGATTTATAACTATTTTCAAATGTATTTTCGTCATACATTTTATATATCATTCCCATTTGAAAAGCTTCTGCGGCACTGACTTTATCACCTGTCATAATGAGTGCGGAAGCTCTTTGGAATCCGATAAGTCGAGGAAGAATGTAAGTGCCTGCACTATCTGGAATCAATCCAATTTTACTGAAGGCTTGTATAAAACTTGCATTTTCATGGGCAATCACTATGTCACATGCCAAGGCAATATTGGCACCTGCTCCGGCTGCCACACCATTCACCGCTGCGATGACCGGTTTTTTGATGTTTCTTATTTTAGTAATAATGGGATTGTAATAGGTCTCTACAATCGAAGATAGTGATAGAGAATCAGCAGCTACAACCTCGGCAAGATCCTGACCTGCACAGAAAGCTTTACCCTTTCCAGTAATCACAATACATCTGATGTTTTCGTCATTCTCGCATTGATCGAGCGAAGATTGAATGCCGAAAGCTAGGTTTTTATTGATACTGTTGTATTTGTCTGGTCGATTAAGAGTGATAGTGGCGACGTTTTCGTTAACTTCAAAAATTAATTCTTCCATATCTGCTTTTTAGTGACATTTAAAATAATCAAAGGGTTCGAGACAGTCCTTGCATCGATACATAGATTTGCAGGCTGTACTCCCGTGAAATGAAATCATTTCGGTATTTTCTGAGTTGCACCGAGGGCAGGGGATGGCGATTTGTTCATCTCCCATCAATTCCCATTTGCTGGCAGCTGTTACAGGTGGAGCAATCCCGTATTCTTTCAATGCTGACCTTCCTTTTTCAGTAATCCAATCTGTCGTCCATGCAGGTTGTAATATTTGTTTGACTTCAACATTTCGAAAACCATGATCAATAAGTACCGATTTTATTGCTACTGATATCATGTCCATCGCCGGACATCCGGTATAGGTTGGGGTAATCGTTATCTCAATATTGTTACTATCAATGATATTAATATGTCTTACCACACCCATGTCAATAATAGAAAGAACGGGTATTTCAGGGTCTTTGACCTGCTCTAATATTGACTTTATATCCATTAATGACAATTCTTGCATATTCCTTTTATGATTATATCACAAGATTCCATTTTATACCCATCAGGTAGAGAAATAGAAGGAACTTCGGTATCGTCGAGACAAATGGTATGGTCGCATTGCGTACAGTGAAAATGTATGTGCTCGTCCTGATGATGATGCTCAGAACAGTCGGAATGACACATGGCATACTTCACGCTACCTGTACCGTCATTGACCTTATGAATTATACCTTTTTCCTCAAATGTCAGCAATGTCCTGTATACGGTTACTCTGTCTAAATCCGGTAAATTATTCTCCAGATCCTGATTAGAAATGGCAACGCCATTAGATATAAAGGAGTCTAGTATTTTCTTCCGAACTATCGTTGATTTTATTCCAGTTGATTTTAATATGTTTTCCGGTGTCTTCATCATATTCTATACAAAATTAAGAAATATATGTTTAGAGATTGACGTGCTTCTATTCTGGATAGCGAGTATCCAATTTATTTTCCGACATGATTTTCTCTTGTTGTTCGATACTCTCTAAGTGAATCGCTTTAATTATTTGATTGATAAAGTCTTCAGAAATGCCGAGTTCCGTTGCTCTCCTTAAGTACTTATTATATATTTCCGCCCACCTTTCACGTTGGAGGATGGTCAGATTTTTATGGTTTTTAACTTTGCCAATGGAACGTGCTATGTCCATCCTAGAGGACAAGAGGTTGATGATCTCGTCATCAAGAATGTCTATCTGATCACGCAGTTTATCAAGCTCAGGAGAGATGTTCTCCGCATCTACCGGATTATTTCTAATGGTCAATGATTCAATTAATTGAGAATAGTCAGCTGGTGTTACTTGCTGAGCAGCATCACTTAAGGCTATATCTGGTTGGTAGTGAGACTCAATCATCAATCCATCAAAATTTAAATCTAGAGCTTTTTGAGCGACATTTTTTAAATTGCTTCTTTTGCCACATATATGCGAAGGGTCGGTAATCAAAGGAATATCTGGCATCGCTTCTTTAAAATCTAGTGCAATCTGCCATTGCGGTCGATTGCGGTAGATTTTCTCACCATAAAAATAAAATCCGCGGTGAATAGCCGCAATGTCTTTAATCCCGACTTTTTGTAATCTTTCTACTGCTCCAAACCAAAGCGCTATATCTGGATTGACTGGATTTTTTACCATGACGGGAATGTCAACACCGATTAATGATTCTGCAATTTCTTGAACCGCAAAAGGATTTACGGTTGTCCTAGCTCCAATCCAAAGAACATCAATGCCTTTTTTTAGACTAATTTCGACGTGTTCAGTTTTAGCAACTTCAACCGCGAGTGGCAAGCCGGTGAGCTGCCGAGCTTCAATCATCCAATCTAGTCCTACTTCACCAATACCCTCAAAAGCACCAGGTCGGGTTCTCGGCTTCCATATACCGCCTCTCAATAGGTCTACTTTTCCGAAATCCTTCAACAGTTGTGCTGTACTGATTAGTTGATCTCGGTTTTCCACACTGCATGGCCCGGCAATGAGAAATGGTCTGTTTTTTCTAAAAAAAGATTTTATCATATCTCCGATTTTACCAAAACTCATCCTCTCGTCGTGACAGGTAAATTAAGGTATCTTCTTATAATTTAAGGAGACAAAAATAATGCTTTCTATTCTGATGTAATAAATATTATGGGTGATCAATTTTTATCAAACACATTATTCGGAGGTAGCTCAAGTAGTTGCTCGGGAATATTTCCCAATAATGGGGAAACCTTCTTCTCAATAATTTTTATCAGTTTGCTGAGAATCGTGTTTTTAGAAAAATGTCGGTGTACGACACATCCAATTTTTCTTACAGGCACAGGCTCTTCGAATAAATTGATTCTCGATTGGTCGGTTTCTGACAAATCGTATTTGGCAAGGTAAGGGAGTAGGGTAGAACCCCTATTAGTTTTTACCATTTTTATAAGTGTTTCAAGTGAGCCAGCCTTGTACTCGAGGTTTTTATATCCACCACAGTTTATAGTATCAAGATCGCATAGATTAATAAATTGATTTCGAAGACAGTGACCTTCCTCTAGAAGCCATATATTGGAGGTTTTAATATCATCGATTTTTATTTTACCATTTTTGTTGTCTTTTTGCATGTCGTAAAGTACAAATTGTTCTGTATAGATAGGATATTCTAAGAATAGTTCGTTGTTTATCGGTAATGACAAGATGCCAACATCTAGAGTTCTATCTTCTAGTTTTTCAATGATTTTTTCCGTGGTCAATTCACTAATTTCAATTTGAATGGAGGGGAATTTCTTTATAAATTCGTCTATAATTAGTGGAAAGAGATACCCTGATATGGTAGGTATTACTGCAATTTTAAAATTGCCCTGATATTCCCCTTTGAGATAGGATACATGATGATTTAGATTGTCAATATCCTTAAGAATGACCTCAAGAAAGGAGATTATACTTTCGCCTTCAAAAGTAATTGAGACAGGTTTAGTCTTTCGGTCAAAAATTTGAATGCCTATTTCTTGCTCAAATTTTGCAACCATTGTACTCAGTGTCGATTGTGTTACGAAGCAGGTTTCGGCGGCTTGACCGAAATTTCTAAGCTTTGCGATGGCGATGATATACTCGAGTTGTTGAATGTTCATTGGTAAAATCGATTAACCTATTATTAATTTCTATTTTATCGATAAATTTAATTGTTTATATTTGCAATATACAAAATTAAGATGCATAATAATATGCAGAACTTGAAATCACTTTTTAGACCTCATTAAAGGCATTACGTTAGGTGCAGCAATATTAGTTTTTATGATTTCATACACAATTTTGTAAGGTTGAAGTAACTTGGAGAAGCTAAATGTAGTTTTTTAATGATCACAATTATTTTTTTGGAAGAATATGATATAATTTTTAAAAATCTAATTCTTCAAGTCGCTTCAATCACAGTACTAATTTCTTATTTGGTAAAAATTCATTAAAGATATATTTTTCTTCATACTATAGGCAGATGATATTCCTCTAGCCAAAAATATGATGACAATCACTCTGGTCAGCATACCTCTCAATATTAATGTGGGGTCACCATAGATGATAATTAATTCCACTAAAACGAAAACTGTAAGATAGAAAATAATTCCGGCCAACTGGTCGTAAAAATACAACAGAATACCAGCAATATAAAGTGTTAATATGATGCCAATAGTATAGTATATCCATGACATATCATAGAAAAATTCCATTTCTTCTTTCTTTATTGACGCTATTTCAACAATAGAAGCGATTCCCTTTAATATCGTTACAATGACCATTGTATTGAATGCCCATTTTATTTGAAAATTATCAAGTGCTATGGATTTTTTTAGCGAGACTACGTTATCAATATCATTTAATGTAGGGGTCCCACGAAAGGTTAATTGATCATCGAGTATTTCGTTCATATAGTTGTTATTTTAAAGAGAATAGAACAAAAAGTAAACTTATGACTATGAAAAATGAAGCCCAAGACCAATACTTTGTGTTTTTAGAATCATACTCATTGCTAAAATCAAGCTTCAAACTATTATTATAGATAATGCTTAAAGCTTCTGATTCTTCAACTCCTTTATTTAAAAAACTGTCTAAAATTGTCTTCGGGTTGATGCCCCGACGCAGTTCAGCTAGAGCTAGTTGATTAATTTTATTTTGGTCAACCGTATTTAAGTTAATAACCTGATCTACCCGGCTATCCACTTCAGTAAATACTTCACCTGACCGCTCACTTAAGATTCGTTGAGCGATTTGTTGGTCAAATTTATCATAGAAATTGCTTTGATTTAGAATATTGTGTAGTCGTTCGTCTGTATAGGTCCGAAATAATTCTAGTCTTTCATTATTTAAGTAGTCCGTCACGTTAATAGTTTTGATATTAGTGATTACAGCGTGATTAAGGTGACAAGATAGTCAATTCTATCTTATGAAGCATATCATTATCATGTGATATTTAATAATTTAAGGAATATACATAGGCTTAGTGACAATGATATCATCCCATGAAGTGTGAACGAATCATCATATTTACCAAAAGAACCCAAAATGAATTGCTCCATTAGTCGGCTAAATCAACTAGGGTCACACTTTAAATTATTATTTTTGCCGTGTATTAAAGATTTTAGAAACGAATACTTATTATAATAAATGAAGCTTATCAGTTCGCTGGTTATTGGGTTGGTTGCAGCATTGATTTTTATGAATTTTTATTTCAGAATTAAAATCATTAAAGTCTATAAAAAATTAGTCAATGCCAATGTCGAGTTTCAACTACAACATATTATATCTACCGAAAAGCTGGAATCAGAAATAATTCCTCGTTATCCAAAATATAAGGATGAAATTTACACATTTGTTAAGTCTATTCGTTTTTCTTTATTAATGGCAGTTGTCTTAATAGTTATTATTACTATTCTCGGGCTTGCCTATAACACGTTAAGCTGAACAAATGATTAAAATTGGATTGGTAGGACTGGGACATTTGGGAAAAATTCACTTAAAATGTCTCAAAAATACGGAATTCGAAATAGTGGGTATATCTGACCTTGATGTGGTGAATGGCAAAAAAATAGCCCAAGAGAATGAGGTTCAATTTTTTGAAAGTTACGAGGAACTGCTCTCCCTAGTCGATGCCATAGATATTGTGACGCCTACGAATACTCATGCCTCTCTAGCATCAGAAGCCATAGCGGCAGGTAAGCATGTATTCATTGAAAAACCAATAACCAATAATACACATGAAGCATTATCACTCTGCATCAATGCCGAATCTAAAGGTCTGAAAATTCAAGTTGGTCACGTAGAAAGATACAATCCGGCCTTTCTGGCGACTCAAGACAGATTTGCCAATCCAAAATTTATAGAAGGTCACCGACTCGCAATTTATAACCCCAGAGGAACCGACGTGTCTGTGGTATTAGATTTGATGATTCATGACCTTGATCTGGTATTGTCACTCGTAAGAAGTCCAGTCGCTGAGGTACACTCCAATGCCGTATCAATACTAAGCAATACACCGGATATTTGTAATGCCCGCATTACATTCGAAAATGGATGTGTCGCCAATCTGACGGCCTCTCGGATGAGTATGAAAAACATGAGAAAACTCCGAGTTTTTAGTGAAGATTCCTATGTGAGTATTGATTTTTTAGAAAAAGAGTCGCAAATTATCAAAATGGAAAATGCCGCAGATGGTGAAGAGGGCTTAATAATTGATTCTCCTAAAGGAAAGAAAAAATTGCTACTGGAAAGTCCTAAAGTCACTCAAAATAACGCCATCGTAGAAGAATTATCTGATTTTTACGAATCAATAATTAATGATAAACCCACTAAAGTGAGTGGAAGAAACGGTTATGAAGCACTTCGGTTAGCAGAGCAAATAGAGAAAATAAATCAAGCATTTCTAGATAAATACAATTAAAATAAACATGAGCAAACGAAAATATTTTTTATCAATTTTGGTGAGCCTTAGCTTAGGGGTGGCCATATTTACATTTTCAGGCTGTAGTCTGACCGACAATGAGAGTATCGTTCCGGCATATCTTATCATTGATGATGTAAAGCTTTCTACCAATATAGATTTACAAGGGGTAGCATCAGAAGAGATCAATGAAGTCTTTGTTTTCGCTGATGGGGTTTCACTGGGGGTGTATCCATTGCCAGCTCGTATACCCGTTATCGTATCGGGAACACAGATGAATATCGTGGTTGGGGCCTCTATCCATCCTTCAGGCTATAAAAATAGTACAGTCGAATACCCTTTTTACGGTAGGGAAAGCTACAATCTTGATTTAGAATCGGGAAAGGATTATCCAATTGATGTCACTTTTAAATATTTGAACGAGGCGAAATTTGATTTTATAGAAAGTTTCGAAAATGGTTCATTCTTTATCAATGATTTAGATACGCTTGGTAGCACAAAAATGGAAATTGCATCAGAGGGTGTTTTGAGTAATCATTCAGGAGTCCTCAGTGTTGATGAATTCAATTATATAAATGAAGTCGGTACCGAAAATTTATTTCTGAGATCTAATAATCTGGGTAGTTATACCTATTTAGAATTTGATTATAAAAATGACATCGATTATTATGTTGGTGTCCGGTATGTGGAGGGAACTCGATTGATTAAAGAGCAAGTATATTTATTTGTACCTTCGGAAGACTGGAATCACTTTTATCTCGATTTGACTAATTGGATTAGTTCTTCAACCATAGAAAGTTATTCGGTGTTTTTTGGGGTAAGAGCCTATTCCGATGATGAGGTGACGAGAAAGGTTTTTCTTGACAATATTAAGCTCATACATTTCTAGAGGATGCAGGCGAGGGGAAGATTGGGCACGATAGTATATAGGGTTGCAGATATTGTAGCTGCCAATCTAGCGTGGTTTTGTTTTTTTATTTACAGGAAAAACCTTGAATCCCCAGGTATAAAGTTTAAAACCATTCTCGACGACCAAAAATTGTACTTTGGCCTTATTTCAATCAGTATATTTTGGTTTGTTATATATTCCGTTTTTGATAAATACAAGGATATTTATCGCTACTCGAGGTTAGATACACTCAAAAGAACGTTCTATTTGAGTTTTTTAGGATCGTTATTTTTGCTTTTTACGGTCATCATTGACGATAGTGTACTGATGTACACCTCATTTTTAAATTTATTTGCACATCTGTTTTTTTACCATTTCACTATTACTGCCCTGACACGAATGGTAATACTGACCATGGCCAGCAAACGACTCAAGAAAGGCTTGGTAAAATACAACACATTAATAATAGGCGGGGACACCAATGCCATGGAACTCTTTGAAGAAATATCTAACCGACCACAAAGTCTCGGTCATCATTTTGTAGGATTCATTGATTCCAATGGTAATAGTGTCAATCATCTTGAAAGCCATCTACCCAAATTAGGAGGACTCAGCGATATCGGACAAGTCGTCGAATCTCAGAACATCGAAGAAGTCATCGTGGCTATTGAAACCTCGGAACACTCAAAGCTGAAGGGGATTTTTGACACTTTATTTGATTATCGCGATCAATTGCTTATCAAGGTAATTCCAGATATGTATGACATCATGCTTGGCGTGGTGAAAATGAATCACGTATATGGTGCTGTATTAATTGAAATAGAACATGAGCTCATGCCTCACTGGCAGGTAGTGATCAAGCGAATCATGGATATTGGCATCAGTGCCATTGCCATTATCATACTGTCACCTTTGTATTTGTATTCCATCCTTCGAACTAGATTATCCTCTGAAGGGCCGATATTTTATAAGCAATCGAGAATTGGGTTGAATGGGGAGGATTTTGATATTCTGAAATTCCGGTCGATGTATGTTGATGCTGAAAAAAATGGACCACAATTGTCCTCAGATTTTGATGATCGTGTGACACCTTGGGGCAGGTTTATGCGAAAATGGAGAATTGATGAAATACCTCAATTTTTTAATGTACTAAAGGGTGATATGAGTATCGTAGGACCACGACCTGAAAGAAAATATTACATCGAAAAAATCATGGAGAGGGCCCCACATTATAAGCATCTACTCAAAGTTAAACCCGGAATAACCTCTTGGGGGCAAGTGAAATATGGTTATGCATCGAATGTAGATCAAATGATTCAAAGGTTGAAATTCGACATTCTTTATATAGAAAATATGTCATTGAGTCTCGATGTGAAAATATTGTTCTATACTCTGTTGGTCTTATTCCAGGGAAAAGGAAAATAATGAAAACGAGAAAATTTGCTCTGATTGGCAAGAAATTGTCTCATAGTTTTTCATCGGAATACTTCAAAAATAAGTTTTTAAATGAACATATTCCTGATGCGAAATATGACACAATAGAAATCCAAGATATTGACGAAATCAATGAAATTCTTGCATCTGACTTCACAGGTTTTAATGTAACCATTCCCTACAAGACCGCGATAATTCCGTATCTGGATGGGCTGGATGATGTGGCACTTTATGCCAATGCGGTGAATGTGGTCAAAATCGTAAATGGTATCGCGATAGGATACAACACCGATGTGTACGGATTCCACCGATCCCTCATCGAATTTCTTGGGAATATATCTATTAATCAAGCTCTCATACTAGGTACTGGTGGTGCATCCAATGCTGCTCAATATGTATTGAATAGTATGAATATTGATTTTCAATTAGTTTCTAGAAATAAGCCAGATTGTGTACTTTATTCTGAACTCACCGAAAAAATAGTAAGAAATTCTAAATTGATCATTAACACTACGCCTGTGGGTACGTTTCCTGATATTGACGTCAGACCGGAGATACCTTATAAGGCACTTACAAAAGAACATTTTCTATTCGATATGATATATAATCCGAAAATTACATTATTTTTGAAATCGGGAATGATTGCGAATTGCAACATTAAAAATGGATATGATATGTTGATTTATCAAGCTGAAAAATCTTGGGAAATATGGAATCAATAATGACGGAATCGGGATTAGGGTCAGAACCCGAACCGAGTCCTCTAGATCTTAGTTTTACGAATACAGAAATTGCCTTTTCTTCTAAATCTAACTCTGAACTCAAAAATACTTATCGATTATTTAAATTGATGAATAATTCAAGGCTTGTAAGTATCGGTAGTGTATTGACTTTATGGGCAGTCAAATTGAGGATTCCATTTATCAATTATTTAATCAAAAAAACAATTTTTAGTCAGTTCTGTGGAGGCGAAAACCTCTTGGATTGTCAGACGACCATAGATCGCTTATACGACTACAATACCCTCACCATTTTAGATTATGGGGCAGAAGGGAAGTCCGATGAAGAAGATTTAGATGCTGTCCTTGAAGAGAATATGAGAGCATTAGAAATGGCGGCGTCTAATAATTCAGTACCAATTGTCAGTGTGAAAATTACCGGATTAGTAGATAATGAAGTACTCGAAAATTTGCAAAAAAATGGTTCATTATCTACCCCTGATCAGGTTAAATATGATAGATTACTGGAAAGAATGTATGCACTTTGTGAAAAGGCAAACGAGCTTCGTGTAGGTATATTTATCGATGCTGAGGAAAGCTGGATTCAGAAGCCGATAGATACTTTAGCTTTGGAGTTGATGAAGGAATACAACAAAGATTTTTGTGTGGTGTATAATACATACCAAATGTACAGACATGATAAATTGGCTCAGCTGATGCAAGATCATGTGTGGGCAATGGGTGAAAATGTAGTTTTCGGGGCTAAAATGGTAAGAGGGGCTTATCTTGAAAAAGAAAATGAAAGAGCAGTAGAGCTTGGGTATAAGTCACCCATTCAACCAGACAAGGCGAGTACTGACCGAGATTTTAATGCAGCTTTGAAATATTGTATAGAAAATTATCAGACCATCAGCTCTTGTTGTGCCAGTCATAATCTTGAAAGTAACAGATATCAAGCAGAGTTGATAAATGATAAAAATTTAGACAAAACCCATCCTCATCTTAACTTTAGTCAATTGTATGGAATGAGTGACTATATTACTTTCAATCTAGCGGATGCAGGCTACAATGTGGCAAAGTATGTACCTTATGGTTCTGTGAGAGAAGTGATGCCATATTTGATTAGGAGAGCTCAGGAAAATACAAGCATTACAGGGGACATGTCACGAGAACTATCGCTCATAGATAAAGAGATGAAAAGAAGGGGAATTTAATTAAATCCCCCTTCTTTTTTGAATTAAATCATTTTTTCGGGCTTGACCCATTCGTCAAATTCTTTGGCCGTCAGATAGTTAAGTTTAACGGCGGCTTCCTTCAATGTCAAACCTTCTTTATGTGCTTTCTTAGCGATTTCGGCAGCTTTGTCATAGCCTATTTTTGTATTAAGTGCCGTGACGAGCATAAGCGAATTGTTGAGATTATGCTTGATGCGAGGGAGATTAGGCTCTATGCCACTGGCACAATGTTCGTCAAAACTCTTGCTGGCATCCGCAATTAATTGGCACGAAACCAAAAAATTATAAATAATCATGGGTTTGAAAACATTGAGTTCAAATTGCCCGGTCATGCCGCCTACATTGATGGCGACATCGTTACCTATGACTTGTGCCATAGCCATCGTCAGAGCTTCACTTTGAGTAGGATTGACCTTTCCTGGCATTATGGATGACCCCGGTTCATTAGATGGAATCGTAATTTCACCTATGCCACATCGTGGCCCTGAAGCGAGCATTCTGATGTCATTCCCGATTTTCATCAATGATACAGCCACGGTTTTTAAAGCTCCGTGAGCCTCCACTAAAGCATCGTGAGTCGCTAGTGCTTCAAACTTGTTTTTAGCGGTCACGAAAGGGTATCCACTGAGTTCGCTTATTTTTTCAGCTACGAGCTTGGCGTACCCTTTAGGTGTATTAAGACCGGTGCCTACGGCTGTGCCGCCAAGAGCCAATTCACTCAAGTGTTTCAAGGTGTTTTTAACAGCCGTGATGCCATGTTCGAGCTGACTTGCATAGCCGCTAAATTCTTGCCCTAATGTCAAAGGAGTCGCATCCATAAAGTGAGTTCGACCGATTTTGACGATTTTATTAAATTTTTTGGACTTGTCAGACAGAGTGTTTTTCAATTGTTCCAATGCTGGAATTACCTCACTCATTATTTTTTGATATGCCGCAATATGCATGGCTGTGGGGAAAGTATCATTCGAAGATTGGGATTTGTTGACATCATCATTGGGGTGAATGAATTTTTTCTCGTCAGTCAGTGAGCCACCGTTTAGGACATTGGCACGGTTAGCAATGACTTCATTCACATTCATATTGCTTTGTGTCCCTGAACCTGTCTGCCATACTACTAAGGGAAACTGATCGTCCAATTTACCCGCAGATATCTCATCACAAACCTTTCCGATAAGTTGAGATTTCTTTTTGTCCAGCACGCCAAGTTCGACATTGGTCTGTGCTGCTGCTTTTTTTAGGATGGCGAATGCCCTGATAATCTCGATGGGCATTTTTTGACCTCCTATTTTAAAGTTCTCTTTTGACCGTTGAGTTTGAGCCCCCCAGTAAGCATCTGCAGGTACATCCACATAACCCAATGAATCCTTTTCTTTACGTGTATTTGCCATTTTATTATGTCGTTTATCTATCACAAATGTACGAATAATTGAAAGGGTTTACTAACATAACATTGGTCAATTAAAGCCAAGAAGGAGAATTATTCGTATGTAATCACTAAGTGCAATGATGAGTGATAATTGCTCTTGGCTATCTCTTTTTAATAGATAAAATACCGATGTGGGAATCAAGAGAGAAACTGTGAATTCACTTAGAACTGAAAAGTAAGTCGACAAAAAACTGCCCTTGAGTTCTACTCAGGACTCACTACAATTCCTAGTATAACTCGGGGATCTATGACATAGGCTTCATGCTGGGTCTTGTAGACCACACGAAGCTGTATATTTTTTCATTTAGTTATTAAATTTTTACACTGTTTGTATATCTCCGTATTGTTCGACATTAAAACTTATTTTCGCTTTTAATGCATTCATAACTTTTAATAATGTTCCTATTGTTATATTCGATTTGCCATTCTCAAGTTTTGAAATTTGAGCTCTTTGAACACCAACAAGTTCACCTAATTGATCTTGAGTTAGGTTGTTTGCTATTCGTAGAGCCTTTATTTCTTCTGCAAGTAGTTCAATTTTCAGTTCTTGTTCATATTTGTCACGTTTTGGTGTTCCAATCTTCCCTAAGTGTTTATCTTTCAGCTCTTCTACGCTTGTTAGTTTCATCTTCATCATTTTAATTGTCATAATATTTGGCTCTTAATTGCTTTGCCATATTTATTTCCTTCCGAGGGGTTTTGTTAGATTTCTTATTATATCCATGTGTTCCCACTATCAAGGTCTGTTTCTCTTGTGTTGAATCCCAAAATGCAAAAATTCTGTAAAACTTTTGACTGTCTCGCTCTTTGAACTCCCAAATACCATCTTCCAAATGTTTAAACCAATCTCCTTTAAGTCCAGTTTCAACCTTTTCGAAGGACTTAAAAAACTTAGCTTTTACTCTATCATTGATTTCATCAAAATAGTTGGTCGCTTCATCAAGCAATTGCACTTTTATTGGTTTAGAGAACTTTTGCATTTACAAATATACAATAGTTTCTTTATATGGAACTTATTTTTTATTAGATGGAAAACTCAAAGAAATACATTCACCTCCCTCACAAACTTCAAGTTGTCCTACTTGCCAAATTATGTCGATGATTTTATGTCAGCGTAATATTTGCGGTGCTTAAGGTATTCCTATTTGAGTGTGTCTTGTTATTTTCTGTCTAAGGTAGGGATTTTTTGAGAAGTATGAGTGCTTTTTAAGAAGAATTTTGGGTTTAGTAAAAATTGGAATTCATTAAAAACTGATAAGCTAGGCGATCCCGAATTGAACTCGAGGATCTTTGACACAGGCTTCATGCTGGGTCTTGCCGACCACACGAAGCCTTATTTATTGTGCACAGTCCTTATTTTTTTCTCTTTCAATTTTGGTTCTAAAACATTCTCAATTCCCCATTTGCTCAATTCACTAAATAAAGGTCTTAAACTTTCTCCTTTTTCTGTCAGCGTGTAAATAACCTTTGGCGGCACTTCTGCAAAAACCTTTCGGTTAATTAATCCGTCACTTTCTAATTCTCGCAATTGAGTAGTCATCATTCGTTTACTACAATCGGGAATCATTCGTTGTAGTTGTCCAAAACGATTAACGTCCACAGATATGAAGTATAAAATCAAAGGTTTCCATTTCCCACCAATGATTTTTAGTGTAGCACTTACAGGACATCCACCATACTCTTTGATATTTTCGACCATATTGTCGAACCGCACAGAATTTATTTCAACTTTTTTCATTTGCTAAGTTGTTGATTTACAACAATAGTTACATTTTAAATACTATATAATATAAATGTAACTACTTGCAAAAGTAGCATATTGCACTGACATTTGCAATTCATTATTAAAAAAGTAATAAGAAATGAAATTAAAAACAATAACATTTGCTCTATTAGCAATCGGATTAACCTTACAAAGTTGTGATAAGGATGATGATGACAATGTAACAGTAAACAAAAACGATGATGTTTTTGAATTAGCAGTAAGAAAAGTCAATTCAGGTGTTTCGATTAATGACTTTACTACCGCAAGAGATGCATTTGTTGCCAGATTAATGGCACAAGATGGAACTTCTAATGATAGAGAAGTTCAACCCTTTTTTGACTTCTCAAACAGTCTTCCGTTAGATAGTATTTATATTGGTATGACACAATATGAAGATATTAACACCTATACTGCTTTAGGTACTGAAGCTCAAAATTGGCAAGAAGCAGCTCCATTTTTAAGTTCCTTTACCCCATTGGCTTTTGAAGCTCTACAACCCTTAGAAGAATACAAGCCGGTTAACTTGTCAGAATTAGCCCCTTTAGGAAGCGGTAATGTATTGGAAATTGCAGTAAGAGACTTATCTGCATATCCAAACTTCAATCAAGCCGATTATGAAGCTAAAAGGGATGCATTTTTAGCAGCTTTGGAACAGCAAAATGGTTTTGTACGAGAAGTACAATGGCAATCAGTAACGAATTCAAATGTTGTAGTAGGAATGACTGTTTATCAAAGTCAAATGGCAGCTGTAACCATTTTGACTGACACAACTTTTACAGGAAGCTCAGCCGTAACTGACTTTTTAGGAACTTATCCACCAAATACAGTAGCAACCATAAATAACGTACTCAAATAAAGCAAAAATGAAACAATTAATTATAGCCATTGCTTGTGTGGCTTTAATCACAAGTTGTGGAACAAACAAAAAAGTCAATCAAACACTAAATAATAAAAAAATGACAGCAGTATATGAAATCGCCATTAATCAGGCAAAAAACGGAAATGTTCAAAACTTTTTAGATACCAGAGCAGAATTTGTAAAAGTTCTAGGTAAAGAAGATAACACCTTAAACGAAGGTAAATGGAAACCTTTTTTCACGGTTGATCAAAGTATGAAATTAGATGAAATTCTAATAGGTATGACGCATTGGAATTCAATGCAAGGTTTTGGCGAAACTGCTATGAAGCTAATGCCACAAGAGGTAACTAAAAACTATTTTGCAAGTTTTAATCCTTTGGCTTATGGTTTATTGGAAACCGTTGACGGAAAACCTTTTGATATGGAAACGATTAAGAAAGAAGGAAACGTTATTGAATTTGCAATCAGAAAAGGAAAAACTGACGATGCATTTGGTGCAAAAAGAGAAGCATTTTTCAAGTCGCTTGAAAACTATGATGGTTACAAATTTGCCCGAGAATTCAAGTTTTATGAATTAGACGAGCAAGGAATGCCAAAATTAGCGGAAAACACACAGGCAGTAATTATTGTATGGGAAAATTCAGAGAAATTTCAGGCAGCTGCAACACCTATTTTTGGAACTAAAGAGTATCAAGAGTTTGCAGCAGACTTAGATGTAAAATCTTACTTTGCGACTTTTGCTACTAAATAAATCGTAATCAACAAGAACAGAGAACCGAAGTTTGTTTTTTAACTTCGGTTTTTTTTGGTATTGTGCACAACTCAAAGGAATACAAACATCGCCACCCGAAACATCAAGCTGAAACACGTGACTAAATATGTCGGTGTTTGTATTTCAGTTGGACAGCTGCGGTCAATATGGTATTCCTTTTTGAGGTGTCTTGTTATTTTTTGTCTAAGGTAGGGGTTTTGTGAGAAGGTTGAGAGGTATTTGAGAGTTTTTTTGGATTTGATTGGTGGTTTTTGATTTTGAGATACTTAATTTGAAAACGATAGTAGGTGTTTTTGGTGAATTTGGTGGGATTGGACACAGTAATTCTATCATTGCATTGGCAATTAAGCAGGCTTGGGTTTGTTGATATTTTGGTTTTGTCGTCATGGGCTGCGGTTATCTGGAACACTGATATATTTTTTAATGTACTCTTTATAGGGTCGTAGGTCTTCTATTTCAAACTGATCATGACCACATCGGTCGCATTGCAGTTTTGGTATTTTCAATAATTGGGTAATTATTTCCATCACTGTACGGATGGTGCTTCCGTGATTTCTCATCATTTGTGGGATTTCCTTTCGTATTTTGGCTTGACTTGCACTGGAATGTATCCCATAGTACCTTACTTTTTGAAAATATGGTGGCGGAACGTGTTGCAGGTATTGATGGATAAATACGAGTGGTTCGATGTTTTTGTATTGGCATACAATAGCGTGAGGAAAGTCTGGTATTTTAGTGTGGGTGCACTGGAGATAAGATGAGCTACCTGTTCTTTTGAAATGATTTTTGGAAGAATTTTGTCCCGCTTTGGGCGAGGCATTTTCTTCAGGCTCCACTCATAGTCTTTAAGCTGTTTGAAATACTTCCTCAAAGAAGAATAGTCACAGTTGATGCTCGACCATGACTTTCCTGAGTCTCGGCGCTTGAGCAAGTAATGTTGTACGTGAGATTGTGAGTGTATTACTTCCCCATGCATAGAATAGTGAAAGTGATAAAATTTCTCCAATGTTCGGCAGTATGTACTGACTGTGGACTGCTTAAAATTTGCCAAAGTCAGGTAAGCTCTAAATTGAGTAACTTCTTGGTTAATGTCTATCATTTGTATCGATTTTTGTTATGAAAAATACGACACAAAGATAGAATTAAAACATTATAATATCCTGATTAAGAGTATGTTATAAGTGGAGCGGATGTTCAGCGACGTCGGTGAGTATATGCGTAGTGCGACCGATAGGGAGCATTATGGTATATACATTGTTGTAGCCAGTTTTTCTCTATACTTTTTCTCGATTTCATTCGCAAAAGCCGTTTTATCATTCCTTAGGAATTCCATTGCTTCTCCATTCACAATGGTCGGATGTATGTCTCTGAGATTTTTATCACTCCACAAAGCCAGTTCAATTAAAACAGGTGTCAAAGCCAAACTTTTTTCGGTCAAGAGGTAGAGGTTAGTCTTTTTATTGTCTGGTCTTTGGGTTTTTATGATAAGTCCCACTTCTTCCAAAAATTTGAGTTTGGCAGAAAGAATATTGGTCGCAATAGCTTCTTCACTTTCTGTAAAGTCCTTAAAGGTCTCCTTGCCTTCAATGAGCATTTGCTTTACGATGACCAATATCCACTTGTCACCTAAAACATCTAAAGCTGATGTAAACGGGCAATTACATCTGAAATCTTGTCGCATCTGTTAAGTCAATATTAAATTTTACTTGCAAAATGAAATTTATTTTCATTATTACTTGCACATTGAAAGTTATTTTGTATTTTTGCTTGCGAAACAAAAGTAATAATTATTTATCAAATGACCAAGACAATGAGAAAAGTATTCACAGTATTGACTCTAACAGGTATTCTCGCTTCCTGTGTTGTTAATCAAACTAAATCAACAAGCGAGAATAATCAAACAAAAACATCAAAAATGACAAACAAAGAAATCGTAGGCACTTTCTTAGGTGCGGTAATGAAACAGGACACCGCAACTATGCGACAGGTAGCTAATGCCGATTACATTCAGCATAATCCCTTTGTGCCAACTGGTTTAGAACCTTTTATTGGTTTATTACCCATACTAAAAGAACACGAAACCTATGCCGAAAACGTAAGAATGTTTCAAGATGGCGATTTTGTGTTTATGCACAACATTTGGAAAAACGCCAAACCTTTTGGGGCAGATGAAATGGTAGCATTTGACATTATCCGTGTAGATGAAAACGGAAAAGTAGCCGAGCATTGGGATGCAATGACCGTTCTATTGAAAGAAACCGCAAGTGGTAGAAGCCAAACCGATGGACCAACAATTGTTGAAGATTTAGATAAAACTGAGGCAAACAAAACCTTGGCAGTTTCTCTTATTGAAGACGTTTTAATGGGTAAAAATCCAAGTAAGATTGGCGACTACATCAGTTCTGAAGAATATCATCAGCACAACCCTCAAATTAAAGATGGATTGACAGGCATAGTAGAAGCAGTGCAGTATCTCACTTCTCAAAACAATATGTTCAAATACACCAAAATTCATAAAGTGTTGGGTGAAGGTAATTTCGTCCTTACCGTAAGCGAAGGTGAGTGGAATGGTGGCAAGAAACACGTGTTTTACGACTTATTCAGAATGAAAGACGGTAAAATCGTAGAACATTGGGATGTGATTCAAGAAATACCGACAGAAGGTTTGGCACACAATAACGGTATGTTTGGATTTTAATTAACCCTAAAAACTTACTAAAATGAGCGAAATACAAATTTCAACCTTAGCAATGGTATTGTCCATTATTCCTGTAACACTTCACGGAATTGAAATGCTGTTTCCTATGCAAGCCCGCTGGATTGTCAATTGGGTATTGCCCTTTTTTGGACTTAAAGCTCCGAGCAGTAAAACGGCTATGACACAAGACGAACAACTAACAATGCTTGATGCAGCTTTGGATGCATCGCCAAAGGAAAAGTTGACGAATGCAAAAGATTATCTTTTCCTTTTGCTTTTTGAACAACGTCAAGGAGCTATCGGATTTACAGCCGTTGCGGTTGGTGCTATCTATGGAATGGGGCTTGAACTTGCTGCACGTCAACCATTGCATTTAGTATTTGGTGTAGTTGCAGTATTGATGATGTTGGTTAATGCAAATCAAGCGGGTTTTCTGCCATTCTTCGGTAAGCATCCAAAGGTTTCTACTCACGGTAGAAATGTAGGTATCGTGTTCACTCCCTTTTGGTTGATTGTGGCTATTCTCAATTATTTGGCGTTTTCGTATGCCCCAATTTAATTTTTAAACTTTAAACATTTCAAGAATGAAAAATATAATCATCACTGGTAGTAGCAACGGATTTGGTCTGAAAGCTGCAAAAGATTTTGGCGATAAAGGCAATAAAGTATTCGCAACAATGCGTAATCCAAATGGTAAAAATGCCAATGCAAAAGCGGATTTGGAAAACCATTCTGCCAACATCAAAGTGGTAGATATGGATGTAACAAATGATGCTTCGGTAAAAGAAGCTATGTCAACTATTCTTTCAGAAGCAGGAAACATTGATATTCTTATCAACAATGCAGGGATTATGTATTTGGGTATTACGGAAGCCTTCAGCATTGAACAAGCAAAGTTCCAAATGGAAACCAATTATTTTGGTGCTATTAGAGTAATGCAAGCTGTTTTACCCTCTATGCGTAAATCTGGTTCTGGTTTAATTATCAATACTTCTTCGTTGGTTGGTCGAATGTCACCACCATTTTTTGGTACTTACACCGCAACTAAACACGCTTTGGAAGGATATTCACAAGCATTGCGTTACGAAGTTTCACCTTTTGGCGTTGATATAGTCTTGGTTGAACCTGGTCCATTTGGCACAGGCTTATTGGCATCAGGTCAAGCACCTGCACATAGTGAAGTTTTAGAAACTTATGGTGAATTAGCAGGTGTTCCATCAGCAATGGGCGAAAATTTTGCTCAAATGTTGCAAAGTGAAGATGCTCCAGACCCACAATGGGTAGTTGATGCCTACTTGAAATTGGCAGAACAACCTTTTGGAAGTCGTCCTACAAGAACAGTTGTCGGTATCACTTGGGGTACTGACGAAATCAACGACCTAACTCAACCTATTCAAGATAGAATTTTGAAAGAAATGCAACTCGATTCCGTACTTGGTGGTGTTTCGGCATAACCATTCAGTTTTCAGTTAATTTTATAAAATCACAAGGGTTTTGGTTCTTGTGATTTTTTTTTGGTCTGGAATTTTCTCAAATTGGCTACAACGGTGGCAATATGCAAAGTTGGGGATTACTGAGCGACTCACTATTAAGCTACACGGCACTTGAAGCGAACTACAAACCTTTAATACCCTATTAAACCCCAATTTTGTATATTGCATGTTGTGTGCTGTTTTTATATTATTTCCGCATTTTCTAACTCGTCGAATTTTATACCAGTAATTGCATTATCAACAAGTTCATTTTTCAATCTGGTTGTAATTATTAAACCCAAACCCATAGGATAGGTAAATAAATCCAATCCATTACTTCTAAATGTTAAAAATTTGGGAACTATATAACTCCAGTTATAAATACTTTGTACTTCTCCAGATTTTTTTACAAAATCATCTTCGCTTTTTACTTCGACATCTCCTCTATCGTTACCAAATTGACTTATATAAAATTTACTGTTAACATAATCAATTCTTCTAGTTTGATTTTCTGTTTCAATAAACAATCTATAATAATTACTATCAATGATTCGATTTTTGTGTTGTATTTTAAGTTTAATATATATAGATTTTTGAATGGAATATTGTTCGAAAATATTTTTAACCTTTTCAGAAACTATAAGTCCTGCTGAAGAAATCAAAGCTGTACTTATTATATCAGTAAGGTTGGAACTATGCGCTAATTTAATGATGCCAAAGTCTGTTATTGTGTTTGGAATTGTATTTACGTTTAATTGGTAAATTGAATCTTTCGAATTGAAATCATAATCACCAACCATTCCATCAGTTTGAGGATAATTCGGCCCAGTTTCTTCTGTTCCACAAGCTTCTTTCAATTTATAATAATGCATATTGTTCCCGGTTTTTGAATAGCACACAACGGTTCTGTGATATGGAGCGGACGCCAGCGATAGCAAGTCTTACATTTTATCACTTGTTATCTCTCGTCTTTTTATTCTTTGTGTATGTTATTAATCCAATAATGATAAAAATTATACCAGTTAAAATATTCCCTAAAGCTTCAAAGTTAAGTTTTTCGGGAATTCCAGAAATCAAAATTGTAAATATACCAATTCCTATAAGTATGAGTGGTAGTTTAGATTTATCTATTTTATTCATTTATTTGATGATGAATATGATCATCATGCCTAACTGCATGACATCCTTGAAATCTAATTTTATTATTTGACAAGTTCATTCGTTTCTTTAAATGTGGTTCGATTAGTATTTTTTGCGTCAATGGGTCTTCGACAATTTTGTTCAATAATTTCTTTGTGTTTTCTTGGTCGAATTCTAAATCTTCACGACTTCCTAAAGTTAGGAATTTAGTGTAGTCATAATGCCAATATCCATTTGACTTGCATTCTCTTGTTTGGTTGAATTCTTGGTTTGTGGGATTCACAAAATGTCCGTATCCCGATTTTGATGGTTTTAGGTTTCCTACCTCCTTGTCTTTTGTGTAATAGAATGATAGGTCTACTTTTCGCCCATCTTTATGACTTAAATGCGGTAATAGAGGGAATCCATCAATGAATGGGAAGTTTGCATCCAAATATGAGAGTTTGTGCTTGTTGTTCTCAGAATTTATATCGTCCGCAATTTTAATTAATTGACTTTTAAGTTTCGGTTTCACATAGTGTCTATTTAGTAGTGGTGTTATATAAGTATGAGGTATAAGATTTGAGGATTTTGTAATTGGTAGTAGGCTTCTGTCATTTAACTTTGCAACTGAGGAATTATAAGTATTGTTGATTAAGTACACTATCAAAAAACTAAAAAGCCTTTTTCCATTTTCTATTTACACAATTTTTAATCTTGCAGAGTATCCGAAGGTCAATATCCATATTATGCCACCTACTTGTGTGATTATTATTAGTAGAGTTACAATCAGTATGGACAATTGTTTTTTAATTTACTTTGTCATTTTGTTCATTGATGAGAGATAACGTCGAGTGCGAACGACGTATGGCGACGATAGGAGACATATGTACGTTCTGCATTATTAATCTCGTTTTTTCTTTATTCACCCGCTTCCCAATAGTTTGAGGAGAATAAATCTAATGCAAGCGAGATTAATGTTAGGTACTATGTTCACCTTTGTTTGAAGAATTATAACGAATCGTTACCCCCCTTCGGTTTACAATGAGTCTGTTGATAGCTTTACTAGGTTTCTGTAACCAAGTGTTGACGCTACGTCTGTCGCAACAAACCAAATTTCACCGTCAATTTCAACCTTTGCAGTTCGTATGTCGTTTAGTTGTTGTTCTTCAGAGTGAATTGAGTATTTAAAAAGTTGAAGTTGCATTGGTATTTGTTTATGTACAAAAATATTTTTGAGTTCTATTTTATAATGAGACTTAACGATTGTATATACGCCAAATTGCGTATATATTGTATATAAATTCATCCTTCCTTTTTCGCATATTTCTATTATCTAGCGGCGAATTTCTATCTATATTCATCTTATCCATTGGGATATACCCCCACTTTTTACTTTGCAAATATTTGAGACCTTCAAGACCTTTTATCCCAGAGACTAGACCTTGGTCATAACTAATAAACATTCCCTTCCACTCACTATCCTTGTGAAATTTTGGCTTGAGGTGTCGTATATTTTGATCCGTTAAGGTCATCATATCAATAAGTATGGGTTAAAGATAGTGATTCAGGTTGATATTGGGAAATTATTTAAATTTAATAATGCATATTTTTCTTAGATGATACTTTATCCTCCTTGTTCTTCGAACTGTCCCTCCAAAGGGTCAGATTCCTCTCTGTACTTCGTACCGTTCCTCCAGAGGGACACATTTATTTGTGAAAAATGAAATGTAACACCCAATCCCAACGCTGATTACCGATTATGATTCAGAATATTTATCTTTGCAGGCTATGAAATTGAGAAGCCTGAGTATTAAGGGATTTAAGAGCTTTGCTAATGAAACCGTCCTTCATTTTAATGAGGATGTGATTGGCATCGTTGGGCCGAATGGCTCGGGCAAGTCTAATGTAGTCGATGCCATCCGATGGGTTTTGGGTGAGCAAAAAAACCGAGAATTGAGACTCGAAAAAATGCAGGACATCATTTTTAACGGAACTAAAAAGCGAAAGGAGGCCAACTCTGCCAGCGTCACACTTACTTTTGATAATACCAAGAATCTCATTTCTACAGAATTCAATACGGTAAGCATTAGCCGAATTCTCTACAGAAGTGGTGAGAGTGAGTATCGATTGAATGATGTCTCTTGCAGGCTTAAGGACATCCGGTCGATGTTTTTGGATACGGGCATAGGCAGTGATTCGTACGCCATCATTGCACTGGGAATGGTCGATGATATTCTCGCTGATAAGGAGCAGGCACGTAGAAAAATGTTTGAACAGGCGGCGGGAATTTCAAAGTTCAAAGAAAGGAAAAAGGAAACATTAAGTAAACTAAGTCTTACCAATGCCGATTTGGATAGGGTAGAAGACATCCTTTTTGAGCTTTCAAATAACCTGAAACTCTTAGAGAGACAGGCAAAAAGGGCTCAGAAATACCTCGATATTAAGGAAAAATATAAGGAGAAAAGCATTGCTTATGCTCGATTGCTTGTTTCTGATTACAAAAATGATTTTAAAAACATAGAAAGTCGCCTCAACGAAGAACTAGATAAATACCGAAACTACGAGGCAGAAATTCATCTCAATGAGGCCAATTTACAGGCAGAGAAATCAAAAAACTTAGACAAAGAAGTCAATCTCTCCGAGAGTCAAAAAAAACTCAATGCTCTGGTTTCTGAAATCAGAGGTAAGGAGGAAGAAAAAAATCTCTTGGCACAAAAGAAGGATTTTAGAAATCAAGGGGTAAAAAATCTGAACCGAAATCTGGAAGACATCACGAAGAACATTGAAAGACTCGAAACTGAAAAAAACCTTTTGACCGAAAAAATTAATCAAGAGATCATTAAAGAAGCAAGCCTGATGGAGGTCATGCGTCGGAATAAAGAGGATCTAGATACCAAACGAGAATTACATAATAAGTCGAAATCAGAATACGACAATACCATAAGGTTACGACAGCAAAAAGAACAAAAGTTATTCGCTCTCGAGAAGGAGATGGCATTGACTGAAAATAGTATTGAGAATTTTAGATCAGATGCAAAACGCTTTCACTCAAATATTCAGGATCGGCTCGACCAACTCAACAATTCAAAATCTAGACTTAAAGAATTGAATGATGCGATTAGCCTCAAGAAGGAGGAACTCGACGGACTCAACGAGCTGGAAACACAGAAAAATGCTAAAATTGCCCAATTTGAACAAGAAGTACGTAATCAAAAAGACAAACAGAGTGCATTAAGAAGGATGCTCGACGCCAAACAGAATGAGTATGAATTATTGCTCAGCCTGATTAATAGTATGGAGGGATTTCCCGAATCAATAAAATATTTGAATAAAAATTGGCGAAAAGACGTACCCTTACTTTCCGATATTTTGGACGTAAAAGAAGATTATAAGGCGGCACTAGAACAATATCTAGAGCCTGTATTAAATCACTTTCTTGTGAGTGACAAGAACATGGCCGCTGAAGCCATCAAGATGCTCATCACAGGTCAAAAGGGAAAAGCCAATTTTTTCGTTCTCGACGAAATTTCAGGCATTTCCGAGCATCCAAGTATTAAAAATCCCTTTCTCACGCATGCGGTTGATTATGTCAATGTGGAAAACAAATATTTAAACCTTATAAACAAACTACTCGAAAATGTCTATTTCACGGATGAAGATATCGTGGATTTTGAGTGGGAAGGATTGAAGGATGATACCATAATTCTCTCAAAAAATGGAACTCATTTGCGTACACAGTATCAATTGTCAGGCGGATCCGTTGGATTGTTTGAAGGGAAAAAGATTGGTCGAAAAAAGACTTTGGAAGATCTTTTGAAATACATTCAAAAATCAAAATCAGACCTCGAAAAGATTGATGCCCAGATTACTAAATTGAATAACGAAATCAATGCTTTAAAATCCAATGTCAAGAAAGGAGAGATAGATGAGTTGAACCACGAAATTAAAACCAGTGAACAAGAATTGGTTAAATTTTCGACCATGGTAGAAACCATTGAAGCATCAAATAAAAAAGATCAACACAGCATCGTAGAAATCGAACTCAAAGTAGACCAACAAACGATAAAACTCAATAATCTAGGTCTAGAATACCAGCAGTACAAGGAAAACTTATCCAATCCCGAAAACGTATCTGACGTGAATGATACCCAGATACAAGCACTCGCTGAAGAGTTGAGCAAATCGTCTGAATTATACAATAGTTCTAATATCGAGTATATAAAACAACAAAATTACCTGTCCAATCTCAACAAGGAGGCGGACTATCAGAGGTCGAGATTGGAGGAACTAACTTCAAGGAGGGACAAAGACGAGAGACAGTTAAAATACTACCTCGAAGAGGTGAATAATTTTGAAATCCATCTAAAGTCACTCCAAAGCGAAATTGAAGAAAAATACATTCAGAAAAAGAATTCTGAAGAACAACTCAACGAGGCTGAGCAAGCATTTTATGAGGCAAGAAAGAAAATATTGAAAATAGAGGATCAGTTAAAACTCTTGACACGAAACCTAAATCAACAGCAATTACTCATTCAAAATTTGAAAGATCAACACACCGATATCAAATTCAAAATCAGTGGCCTGAGTGAGAGATTGAGGATTGAATTTAATATCAACATCAATGAAGTCATCAATCAAGAGCCTGAAAACTCTGAATCAGAAGTTATTGACAAGGTGATGGCTGATGAAGAGTTAAGTCGGTTGAAACACAAAATTCAAAATTTCGGTGAGGTAAACCCCATGGCGGTGCAGACCTATAATGAGATGAAAGAAAGGCATGACCTTATCAACACCCAAAGAGCGGATATTCTGGAAGCACAAAAATCACTTGAATCTACAATTAAAGAAATTGAAACGACGGCTACAGAGCAATTCCTCGATGCATTTAACAAAATTAGACATCATTTTATCGATGTATTTAGAAGCTTATTTACTGAGGATGACACCTGTGATTTGATACTACTAGATGAAGATAATCCTTTGGAATCTGACATTGAAATCATTGCCAAGCCCAAAGGAAAACGACCTAAATCATTGAGTCAGCTATCTGGGGGAGAGAAGACGCTGACGGCTACGGCCTTGCTGTTTGCACTTTATCTTTTAAAGCCAGCACCGTTCTGTATATTCGATGAAGTAGATGCTCCATTAGACGATGCCAATATCAGAAAATTCAACAAAATCATTCAAAAATTTTCAAAAGATTCTCAATTCATCATCGTCACTCACAATAAATCTACCATGGCAGAAGTCGATATTTTGTATGGGGTCTATATGCAAGAATTGGGGATATCAGAAGTGACACCTGTCGATTTTAGGTCTTTAGAACACAAGGACTATTTCACCAATCTCAATTAATTGTACGCATGCCTATGGATGCGAGACAAAAAACAAACTGGGTTAAAGAGAAACTAATTCATCTTGGATTTTCCTCAGTTTCGGTCGCTAAAGCAGAGTTTATGGAGCCGGAAGCAAGGAGATTGGAACAGTGGCTTAACCAAGGATTTCACGGAGAAATGGGTTACATGGAAAATTACTTTGAGCTGAGAGTTGACCCACGTAAATTGGTCGATGGTGCTAAATCTGTGATTTGTCTTTTGTACAATTATTACAATCCCAACAGTGAGTTGAGTTCTGAATCTCCCAAATTATCCATGTATGCCTACGGCAGAGATTATCATAAAGTGATAAAGAAAAAACTCAAGGCATTTTTACGTGAACTGAAGGGAGAATTTGGTGATATTAATGCCAGAGCATTTGTGGATTCGGCGCCAGTGCTAGAGAGAGATTGGGCTCGACGATCAGGGCTGGGGTGGGTCGGTAAGCACACTTTACTGATTTCTAAACAAAGAGGTTCTTATTTCTTTTTGGCGGAAGTCATCATGGATTTGGAATTGGAATATGACCAATCGATAAGAGATCATTGTGGCACCTGCACACAGTGTATTGATGCCTGTCCTACGGATGCCATCTCGCCAAAAGGCTATGTAATGGATGGTTCCAAATGCATTTCTTATTTGACCATTGAGAAGAAGGGGGACATTCCCTCTGAATTTAATGACAAGATGGAAGGGTGGATGTATGGCTGTGATATATGCCAGCAAGTATGTCCGTGGAATCGATTTTCAAAACCCCATTCTGAGGCAGCATTTTTACCAAATAATGAGCTGACCTCAATGCGAAAAATAGATTGGCTTAATCTGAGTGAAGAGCAATTCAATCAACTGTTTGAAGGCAGTGCCGTCAAGCGAACCAAATATGAAGGATTGAAAAGAAATATTGAGTTTTTAGATTTGCGTTAAGCCTTCACTTCTTGCAATGCCAATGACCTATTGGTAATCCATGCATAACTGTAAAACAGTATGAAAGAAAAAATCAAATTACTCACCAAAGTCATCGTGCTAAACGGAATGGCAAGAATGTAACTTTCCATCAAGCCAGCGAAATTTTGTGGGTAGATAGAGTTAGGACCTATCCAAGCACCAAAATTAGTAATCAAGAAAAAGATTACAGTCGAAACCAAGGCACCTCCTAAAATCCTACCGGCATTGATTTTTTTAAACCAATGACTGCCAAATAACACAATCATCGCATAGGAAAGATAGACTGTCACCATGTAATCAGAGAAAAAAATCAGCCCGGATTGAGCATTGAAAAATGAATTCAATACCAAATTATTAATTAAAAAATCACTCACATATATCGCCAATAGAGGAATGGCATATTTCCAAATTTTTTTAGAATACATGGCGGATCCAAACAGAGCAATGCTCGCAAAAGGATTGAAATTATCAACAAATGGTATCAACCTGAACAACGCAGTCACTATTACCAATACTGAAACTAAAAAAAATTTATTTGTCTTCATTTTTCAAACGTGTTGATTACAAAGGTAGGAAAAATTTTATCATTAAAAATATCCGACATAGTTGTAGGGCGATATTTCTAATAGCTCCTGTTTTACATTTTCATTTACGTCGAGTGTTTGAATAAATTTAATGAGGCTTTGCTGCGTGATTTCGGTATTACCTCGGGTGAGTTCCTTTAGTTTTTCGTAAGGTTTATCGATGCCTTCTCGACGCAATATATTCTGAATCGCCTCAGCCGTGACCGCCCAATTCTTATCTAAATCACCTTGGAGTTTTTTCTCATTCAGCTCTAATTTTGTCAAACCCTTCAAAATAGAAAGCAAGGAGATAAGTGTATGTGCAAACGGCACCCCTACATTTCGCAAGACGGTGCTATCTGTCAGATCTCGTTGCAGTCTTGATATGGGCAATTTCTCCGCAAGATGGGAAAAAAGAGCATTGGCAACACCGAGATTTCCTTCCGCATTTTCAAAATCTATGGGGTTGACCTTGTGAGGCATCGCCGAGCTGCCCACCTCGCCAGCAATGACTTTTTGTGTAAAATATTCCATAGAAATATAAGTCCATATATCTCTGCAAAAGTCAATTAATATCGTATTTATCCTCATCCAACTTTGACATAGAGCAGCTAAGTCATCATAATGGGCTATCTGGGTCGTGGTCTGATATCTTTCCAATCCAAGATTCTCAATAAATGCATTTGCAAAATCGACCCAATTCCTGTGAGGATACGCTATTTTATGGGCATTTAGGTTGCCAGTAGCACCACCAAATTTAGCTTTTAAGGTAATACTAGATCGAAGTATCATTTCATTTTCTAGCCTTTCGACAAAGACAAATATTTCTTTTCCTAAAGTCGTCGGACTAGCCGGCTGCCCATGGGTTCTCGCAAGCATAGGGATGCCCTGATATTTCATAGACAAGTCGATCAAATGCTCCAATAATGAGGACAATGTAGGCACAATGACCTCGCTTAGTGCATTTTTTATCATCAAAGGGAAAGCCGTATTGTTAATATCTTGTGAGGTCAATCCGAAGTGTGTAAACTCTAAGATTTTATCAAATCCTCGCTCTGCCAATATTTCTTTAATGTAGTATTCGACCGCTTTGACATCATGATTGGTGACCTTCTCAATCTCTTTTACTTTGACGGCTTCTATTTCATCGAATCCCTTTAATATTTCAGATTTTACTACTTGGAACTGAACCAATTCATCGTTTGAAACCAATTCTAAATCCATAATCAGAGCCTCTAAATACTCCAATTCGACGTAAATTCTATATTTAATCAGTGCATATTCACTAAAAAAAGGACTCAATGATTGGGTTTTACTTTGATATCTTCCATCTATCGGAGAAATGGCTTTTAACATGCTTATTTTTCTTTTTCTTTTAATAAATCTTGATTCGCTTTTTCTTCCATTCGTTTGGTGTAATAATAGGTTTCGACCTGACTTCTAATCGAAAGATCAGAGGTATTGCGCTTATATTCATTGGTCAGTTCTCCATCCAATATCCGTGCTTTAATATTGTCATTAAGTTGAATGTTTAGACAAGTTCTTACCATGTTTTTTATATTCAAATCCAGAATTGGAAACATAGTTTCGATTCTATAATGCAAATTTCTTACCATCCAATCGGCACTACTCAAGTATATTTCTTCTTTTCCACCATTTCCAAAAACAAATACTCTCGCATGCTCCAAAAATCTATCAACAATGGAAATACTACTTATATTTTCACTTATATTTTCGACATTTGGCACGAGGCAGCAGATACCTCTGATGATCAACTGAATTTTTACACCTGCTTGACTGGCTTCGTATAATTTATTTATCATTTCTTCATCTTGTAAGCTATTCATTTTCAATATCATATACGCATTCACCTTTTTTTGAGCATTTTCGATTTCACGATCAATAAGTGCCAGTAGTTTTGGCTTGAGATTGAACAATCCGACACCCATTTGCTCGAAAGGCTTATTAGGTAGTTGCTTGGTTTCGAGATATGAAAATATCCGTGCAGCTTCACTGGTCAGCCGCTGGTCAGTGGTAAAAATTCCCATGTCACAATAGATTTTAGCTGTGTCCTCATGGAAATTTCCGGTACCCATATAGCAGTATAGCATGGGACTTCCGGCACTTTCTATCCTCCTGACGAGTGCAAGTTTTGAATGCACTTTGTAACCCGGCAAGCTATATCTTACGTTGACTCCGGCGGATTCTAGCTCTTCACCCCACTTAAGATTGGCCTCTTCATCAAATCTCGCTTTTATTTCTACAAAAGCCGATACTTGTTTTCCGTTTTTTACAGCAAGTTTTAGCGCTTTCATGATTCGAGAAATGGAAGCGACACGATACTGGATGATTTTGATGTGAGTCACATTGACATCTACAGCTGCAGACTCAAAGAATTTGATGACGCTTTCATAGCTGTGGTATGGCAAATGAATAAAGTGGTCTTTTTTTATAATCTCTTTAAAGATGTCTTCAGATTCCTCCAAAATTCGAATTGGCAAGGGTGGGAGAGGGACATTTTTTAGGTGTTGTAAATTGAAATCTGGAAATTTGAAAAAATCAGAATTATTGTGATATCGACCTTCCGGCGAAAGGTCAAATTCTTCAAGTTCAAATACATCCATGATAAATTTTAGCAAATCAGGATTGATGGTTCTATCATAAACTAACCTTGAAGCCGTGCCAATGTTACGCTTTATTAAGCTCTTTTTTATTTTGTCAAGCAGATCCCCGGAGTATTCATCATCAATGTACAATTCGGCATCTCGGGTCAATTTTATTGAATAAGTGTCCTTAACATGAAAACCCGGAAACAATAAAGCTATACTATGCCTTACGATGTCATCAATAATAATAATATCACGTTGTCCTTCTTTTTTCGGAGGTAGAACGATGAATCGCGGAAGGTGATCTGATGGAATTTTTACAAATCCAAAATCAGGTTTCTCATCATTGGCTTCCTTGTCGATTAGATACAAAGCTAGATATAGAGCGGCATTGTTGAGAAATGGTTTGATTTTCTTTCCTACCATTAATACGGGTTGCACAAATGGCAGCATGTGATCGTTAAAATAATGCTCGATGTACTCGATTTGCTCTGGCGTCAATTCAGTCCGTTTGACAATGTTAATCTTATTTCTCTTGAGTTGCGGGATGATTTGGTTTTCGAAAATATCGCTAAAGAGCTCCTGTTGTGAATTTACGATGCTAAGAATTTCTGTCAATACTTCCTCAGGCTCAAAGTTGAGGTCTTTACGAGTCTTTTTACTGGCTCTAATCAAGCTTCGGTGATTCGCCACTCTTACCCTAAAAAATTCGTCAAGATTGGAAGAGTATATGGCTAAAAACTTGACCCGTTCTAGAAGGGGAACACTGGCATCCATGGATTCCTGTAGCACTCGATAATTGAAGCTAAGCCAACTTACATCTCTATGAATTAATGGTGTGACAGACATACTTGTTATTCACATTTATTAGCCCCAAAGTTAGCGTTTTTCTAGGCTTTTCTGACTATTTGAAATCTTTATATTTATAAGAAATCGACATCCACTGCCATGGGATTACTCATGAGATACATCACGGCTTTGTCAATATTGTATCCCTCAAATATGGTCTTGTAAAGCATGATGATGATGGGAAGTTCGAGCTTGTTTTTAATGGCGAGATGATGAATAATTTTTAATGTCATTACTCCTTCTACTGTGTTGCTGCTATTACTCATCAACTCATTCACGTCAGCACCTTGCCCCAGATAAAACCCAAAAGTATAATTTCTACTCAATGGACTCGTCGCGGTTGCTATGAGGTCACCGATGCCGGCCGTTCCTAAAAATGCTTCTCCACTTATTCCGAGCGAGTTCCCAAAATGGATCATTTCATTTAAACCTCGAGTAATGAGCAAGGCTTCCAGGTTTTTGCCGAGTTCCTTGCCCGCCAAGATACCACTTGCTAAGGCAATGATATTTTTAAATGCACCAGCTAATTCTGTCCCTCTGAGGTCATTGGAGTGAAAAGCGAAAAAATATTTGCATCCCAAGGCAATTTGACCCGCATGCACGACTTCATCAAATTCTGATGCCACGACCGCAGCCGCCGGTTTTCGCATCATGATTTCTTGAGAAAGGTTGGGCCCACTGAGACAGCCGATTCTTACGACATTGGTTTCTTGCCTGATGACTTCCGACATAGAACTGATATCCTTATTGGTAAAATTTCCATTTTCAAAATCCTCTTTCGAAATGTTGTGAATGTCTAGCCCTTTGGTGCCGTGTATAAGAATGTGCCTTGCCCTCAAATGAGAATTGAGCTCTTTCATCAAATCACGGAAATTCTGTGAAGGGACAATTGGAAATATCAATTTGCACTTTTCGGTTACTCTTTCCAAATCATGGGTTCCAATGATATTTTTACTTATCTTATAACCCAGATGCTCATGATTTTCATTAATGTAAGCGATGGTCTCCGGATTCCTAGAATATAGCAATACCTTAGAATTGTTAGCCAATACACTTGCCATGGCTAAGCCGAATCTACCGGAACCAATTACCCCTACTAAATCAGACATAGTGACCGATTATTTTTTCTTTTTCTTATTGTCTTTTTGCTGTTGAGCAATCTGCTGTTGTTGCTTCATCGCTTCTTCCAGCCTTGCCGTGAAAGAAGACTTTTTTCGTGGTTTGGCCTTTTGGAGATGCAGCTCCTCACGGATTTTATCATCATCGAAAATGAAGTTTTTGGTGATAATCGTCTGTGCCACATTAATCATATTACTAAAGAACATATAACAGGTCAAACCTGAAGCATAATTGTTAAAGAAGGCCAAAAACATTACCGGCATAAAATATTGCACATATTTCATCGCAGGATTTGAGGAATAATCCATATTCTGACTGTTGTAATAAGTGTACAACAAGGTAGAAACAGCCCACAATACCGTAAATAAACTTATATGATCACCCATGAAAGGCACATTGGTAGGCAACCAAAACCAAACATCATAAGACGATAAGTCAGAGGCCCATAAGAACGGTTCCTGCCTAAAGGTAATCGAAGCCGGGAAGAACCGGAACAAGGCATACCATATCGGCATTTGCAATATCATCGGGAGACAACCCCCTAAAGGACTTACCTTGAACTCTTGATAGAGTTTCATGGTTTCCATCTGTACTTTCTGATTGTCGTCTTTATACTTGTCCTTCAATTTTGCAATTTCTGGTTTCAAGGCTCCCATTTTTGCTTGCGAATGAAGCATTTTATATAATAAAGGATAAAGCAGCATTTTGATAATAAAAATCAAGACAATAATAGCCAATCCCTTACTATGGGTAAAATTAGAGATAAAGTTGAAAAATGGCCTTATGACATACCGATTTATACTTCCGAAAACACTATTCCCAAAAGGGATAATGTATTCTAGCTCATTGTTAAATGCTAATAAGGTTTCATAATTATTTGGCCCGATATACCATTTCATGCTTAATGCATTTTTGGCATCCAGTGGCATACTAAAACTGGATTTCAATACTTTTAATGTTGAATCTTGTTCTAGATTGGTCATCACCGTTTCTAATTCAGCATCTTCAAAAGCGGAAGAATTTGCCATAAGTGTTGAATTAAAAAACTGATTAGAATTTGATATCCAATCTAATTTTAAATTGTCATCCAATTTTTCAACATCATCCCCAGTACACGAACAATAGGAAGGATCCTCATTGGCCTCTTTAAAATAGACGGTGGAATATCTTTGCTCAAATTGGGCATTTTTCTCCAACCTATTCAAGTGATTTTCCCAATAATAATTCACTTTATTATCTGCAAATAAGGAGGCTTGAGAACCGATGAGGTTGTATTCTATTTCGTAACTGTCAGGCTTTAGGCTAAAGCTTTGTACGATTTCATTGCCCAAAACATCCACCGCAACAAATCGGACCGAATTTCCACTTTTTTCAGGTTTGAAATAAAGATTTTCGCTTGAGATGATTTCGTTACCTATACCTTTTTTGATGGAGAAATTCCATTTATTAGCCGTATTATTTTGTAGGTGTAGTAACTCTTTGACCTCCTTATGATCGGGAGCTTCATCATGAACGACATAATAATCTTTGATTAAAGCATCTACTAATTTTGCCCCTTTACTGCTAAATGTCAACTTCAATTTTTCATTTTCGAGGATGACCAATTCTTCATTTCCAACGCCACTCGGAGAAAAATTACCGAATTGAACTTTCAGGTTTAATTGTTGTATAGAGTCCGGTAATACTGGAGGCTGATTTAGCTTGGCCGTGTTGACTTCAATCTTAGAGGTATCTATATTTTCTAAGGATTCAACTCTATTCAGGGAGTCAATTTCCGCTTTTCTACGAGCCAACTCGGCTTCGCTAGGCTTTGAAAACCAGCTGAATACAAACAAAGTAGCAAAAATCAGGATAAACCCAATTATGTGATTTTTTTCCATTATTTAATTCTAAAAATTAAAATTGAGTTGCAAAGGTAATATTTAGTTCTCTAAAGATACAACCAGAGAAATTAATTGTACATAATTTCGACTAAGTACTTGCATTGCCTGTTGAGATAACACATTTATTACCACGATACATATTACTTAAGCAAAGATTGCGTATTCTTGTAGATTAATAGGCAATTGAAAGTTAATGATGAATAAGAATATGCCTTGGAAGTCTTTTTTTGCGTTTCCAAAAAATAAACTTAATTTGTTTTTAGTATGCATCATTTTAATTTTGATGGTGGTATTTACAAGATACTTTTTGTTATGGAATGAGGATCGTCATGGTATTTCTATTTATGATCCTTTTATTAATACAACGGTTCCAATTGATTTTTCAATAATTTTGTTTTTACTTACCAATGTAACTGTTTTTCTCGGCTTTTTGAGACAGTTGAAACTACCATATACTACTATTCAATATCTCATAGGCGTCATTTTCATATTATTGATGCGGCTCATACTCATTTTTTTATTTCCACTATATGCACCAGATAATATAATACCTTTAAGGGATTTGTTTCTGGAATCGACAATTTATGCTGACAAACCCATGACTCGCGATTTGTTCTTTTCTGGACATACGGCAAATCTGTGTCTCTTATTTTTTATCGAAAAAAATAGATGGTTAAAAGTATTATTTGGTGTAATTACCTTGGTCGTCGGAATTTTATTGATCTGGCAGCATGTACACTACACAATAGATGTGATGTTTGCGCCGATTTTAACTTTTGTCTGTTATAAAATAGCGAAGTCCATGACGAATGGCTACTGGCGAAAAATTCAATAAAATTTAGTTAATATTTAGATGCCTTGTAACTTATGGATGGACTTTGAGTTTAAATACTCGTGGATTTTATTCTTGCATGAATATTGAAAGCTTAAATGAAACATTGCCTTTAATTACTTTCTTAAAAAACAAATAGTGACATGAAATTAAAATTAATAATCGCAACAATATTTCTTCTGTCAAGCTTGTCTCAACAGGCAAATGCCCAATTTGGTAAATTGTTAAATGATGCCAAAAAAGCTGTGACAGGGTCAAATGATAGTGATCAAGTAGGCTTGGGTCTCAAAGAAGCACTTAATGTGGGTGTCGAAGAGGCAGTTAAAAGCCTTTCTGCGACCAATGGGTATCTTGACAGTCCATATAAAATATTGATTCCTGAGGATGCCCAAAAAGTCATAGATAAAGTCAAAATGATCCCCGGTTTTGAAAACGTGGAGCAAAAATTGGTCGAAAAAATGAATGCAGCCGCAGAACTTGCCGCTAAGGAAGCTACGCCTATATTTGTCGATGCCATTAAAAAAATCACATTCAAAGATGCCGTTGGAATTTTAAATGGTGGTAATGGTGCAGCTACCCAATACCTTGAAACCAATACGAGGTCAAGTTTAAGTGCGGCCTTTTTACCCATTATAAGGAAAAGCCTCGATGAAGTCAATGCCCGAACCTATTGGAAGTCAGTCGTCAGCGCCTATAATGGCATTCCTTTTGTCAAAAAAATGAATCCGGAACTGGATCAATATGTTGACGATAAAGCTTTGGATGGGATGTTTTCTTTAATCGAAAAGAAAGAAGATGGCATCAGAAACGATGTGAATCAAAGGACAAGTCCTCTGCTGAAAGATGTTTTTGGAAAGAAATAAAAAATTACTCGACTTTTGAGGAGCTCAACAAATTGGAGACTTCAAGTATGTCAGAAGTAGGACGGTTACACATCTTATTCTGACATACAAAAATCATGGATTCATCGGTGTCGCGATATTCAAAAAGTGGTATATGCGTATTTTTATTCCATGTTAAAATGATGCTATTGGGGAAATATTTATTCAAGAGTTTACCGTGAATCTCTTGCCTGTCCTGACCACAAATGACCACCTCATAGAATTCTTCCGTATGTCGTTGTAATAATCGAATCCAATTGCTGTAAAAGCTGGGTTGGCTGATTCTGATGAAAGAAGGAAATACCGCCTGTAACATTTGCATGCTAAGTTCAATGTATTGGTCATCACTCAAAACCTTTCCCAATATAAAGAGATTGTGAGCCATAATGCTATTGGAAGAGGGGATGACATTGTCCATGATTTCTTTTTTTCTCACAACCAATTCTTGGTCGAGATCCGAGGTGTAAAAAAACAATTTACTCATCTCATCATAGAAATGTATAAGGCAATATTCTGTTAGGTCTGCGGCTTTTTTGAGATATTTCTGATCTGAATTCAACTGAAACAAAGACAAATATGCTTCAATTAAATAGGCATAATCATCCAAAAATGCATTGATTTTTACCTCTTTGTTTTTATAAGTTCGAAATAATTGATGGTCTTCTTTTAAGAAATTTTGACTTATAAAACTCTCCAACCCTTCGATTTCGGACATCAAATTCATATCACAATATCTGTGAGCATCGATCAAAGCGCAGAGGTACATGGCATTCCAAGCACATAATACTTTGTCATCAGTTCCGGGCGGAGTTCTTTGGATGCGTTGCGCAACTAGAATTTCATTACACTCATTCATGATTTTCTCAAATTTCTCATGACTCAATCCGTGCTTACTCGTGATTTCCTCCACTGATTGCGTGATGTGTAGAATATTGGTGTGTTCCCAATTTCCATTTTTTTCTGCTCCATAGTATTCTAGATATACTTCATGTCCATCAATATTTTGCAGCAAATGGCTCAATTCTTCGAAATTCCAAGTGTAATATTTGCCTTCCACACCTTCACTATCGGCATCCAAAGCCGCGAAAAAGGCATGCTCACCATTGTGCCATTCTTGATTGATGAAATTGATACACTCACGGACAATGGTTTTATATTTTTGATTCCCCGTAAGGGCATAAGATTTTGAGTAAGTGCTAATTAATTGGGCATTATCATAAAGCATTTTTTCAAAGTGAGGCACCAACCAAACCCCATCTACGGAGTATCTCGAAAATCCACCTCCCAATTGATCATAGATGCCGCCATTAGCCATTTTGTCAAGTGTCAAATTCAATATTTGTCGGCTATCCCCATTTTTTTGATAGAACGAATACTCCGCTAAAAAGTCGAGGATTACCGGCATTGGAAATTTTGGAGCTCCTTTTTTACCCCCTTCAACAAAGTCCATTTCTTGAAAGACCCGAGTAAAAAGTAGTTTTGTATCATCCGAGGTAAATGTTGAATCACTATCGGTGAAATTGAATTTATTTTCAACCGAAATAAGGCCTTGGGTAAGTTGCTCTGCTGACTGAATAAGTTGCTTAGGATCCGTATGATTGATATGATCAAAGTATCGCAATATTTCTATCCATCGTGCTTTCGGAAAGTAAGTCCCTACATAGAAGGGCCTTCCATCGGGTAGGGCAAAAGCATTGAGTGGCCAACCACAACTGCCATGGTTGGAGATTTGACAGGCGGTCATGTAAAGGTCATCTACATTAGGTAGCTCTTCTCTATCCACTTTTACTGGCAGAAAATACGCATTCATCAAGGTCGCAACTTCTTCATCTTCAAAGGATTCATGTTCCATTACATGACACCAGTGACATGCCGAATATCCGATACTGATAAGCATCAATTTATTTTCAGATTTTGCTTTTTCGAGTGTTTCAGCGTTCCATGGGTGCCAAGAAACTGGGTTATGTGCATGCTGGAGCAGATAAGGACTCGACTCGTGGATGAGTTGATTCGTGTATTTATGTTTAGTATCCATTATTTTTGATTTGAATGTGATAATTGAGTCAAGGATTGGTGAATTTGCCATATCTGTGTGATGAGGCTTTTATCACCGCTATTGTCGATGATGTAATCTGCAAATTCTATTCTTTTTTCATCACATAGTTGATTGCTCATCCTTGCTTTTACTTGTGTTACCTTACTTTGGTCTCTGTTTACGACTCGTTGTATTCTGATATGCTCAGGTGCTGTGACCACGATTATTTTATCTACGGACTTGTAAGCTCCACTCTCAATGAGAATGGCCGCTTCTTTGATGGCATAATCTGTATCTAGTGAATGAAACCATAATGTAGTATCCGCCGCTACGGCTGGATGAACGATTGAATTGAGCAAGGATAATTTTTCCTTATTCGCAAATACTTCTTCTGCGAGTAAGGTTTTATTGAGACGTCCATTTTTATGATAAATTTTCGTTCCAAAACAGGCTTTTATCTGGGATTTAAGACTGGAGTCATGATTCATCAGCCACTTAGCACGGGTATCCGCATAGTACACCGGAATACCTAAGGTTTCAAATATTTTACAAACGGTTGTTTTACCACTGCCAATGCCTCCTGTTACTCCTACCTTTATCATACTAATTTGTGTGTCGTCATTATTTCAAACATAGGCCCTTTCAATTTCCAAAAAATCGATTTTGGTTTCATCTTTTATTTCATCAATGTCCCAACCGAGCAAAGTCGCTTTTAATTGTTTGATTTTTTGCTCACTTTGCGATTTTCTAATTTTTACTTTTAGGTTGGCTTTGTTAGAAAAAGATTGTTCGATGACCTCAATATCGAGATGCTTGAGTTCATTCATTATGATACCGTGATATTCAAAATCCACTTTAAATAGAAATTCCTCTACGATAAACTTTTCAACTACAGCTGCCTTTTCAATGGCATCCGAAGTGGCATCTTTGTAGGCTTTGATTAGGCCAGGGACACCAAGCTTTGTTCCACCAAAATATCGGATAACGATGCATAGAATGTTGGTCAGATTGTGGCTATTCAACTGACCCATGATTGGTTTTCCAGCGGTTCCAGAAGGCTCACCGTCGTCATTGATTCGATAGATTTCGCTTTGAACACCGATTTTGTAAGCAAAACAATAGTGTCGAGCCTTAGGATGTAATGATTTCAAGGCATTGATATGAAATTCTAATTCACTTTCATGGTCAAATGGATATAGGTAAGCTAAAAATTTACTTCCTTTCTCTTTATATTCTCCCTCGCTAGGTATTGCAATACTATAGTAGTGATCAATCAATGTAAGAACTCAATTATTGAATAGCAAGATAATAGAAAAAAGCGCTAGGGCAAAACCTATTTTCTTATAAGTAGATATTTTTTCTTTAAAAATTAGGAATCCAAAGATAGCCGCAGTACTTAATATTCCTACGTTTAGGATAGGAAATACGACGCTGCCTTCATAGCCTTGAGCCAATAGTAAAAGGATGAAATAAATCGAGAAAAAATTAGGTATTCCCAGTAAAACCCCTGCAAGCAATGATTTTTTATCCGGAGAGATTTTAAGCCTTATATTTCTAATAATGAGCAACAATAATCCAGCGAGTCCCGCCATTAAAAAGAGGGTAGAAGTGAACTGTATATCACCATTGGGAGCAATTTTTTTAGCTTCGACCCAGAATAAAGACCCATCGATAAAGCTACTGCCCAACCAGCACAGCAAGGGTAGAGACCATAGCCAAGCAGAGTGGTGTTGCGATTCTTTCTGTGGTACATAGCTGAGTAAAATAATGGCTAATATCGCGAGGATGATCGCTATTATCTTCGCCGCAGTTACAGATTCATGGAAATACAGGATACCCAATGCTACAGGAGTTAGTAATGACATTCTCTGAAAAATCATGGCAACGACAATACCAAAATTCTGGACGGTCAATGCGACCACATTAAATACCACGATAAAGGCGAATCCAAGTGCAACGGAATAAGGAAACCACTTGTAAGAAGTCAAATCAGCAGGAATAACCCATTTGCCATAAACGACACTTCCGGTCAATACACACACAAAATAATTGACAACGATGGCGGTGAGATTATCAACCTTCCATTTTCCGAAAAGCTTGAAAATGACGCCAATTAATGCATTGGTAAGAATAGCCGCAACTAATAGCATTCCTTTTTTTTACAAAAGTATTTATATTTTTAAATTGTCGACTGATAAGTGTAGATATATTGCACTTAATATGAACATAGGGATAATAATGTCTTAGGAACTTGGTTGCTGGATATAAAAACAAATATAGTTTATTATGTATCCCATTATGCTTATGCTGCTTTCTTTTTGTTAATACACTACTCAGCAATTCTTTTCAAATTTTTGTTATTTCTACAGAATTCTCTAGCCTCTTCAATGTTTGAGACTGGAAATAGGATAATCTCTTCATTGAATAATTTTATCACAGGTTGGTTATTTTCATCAAGCTTAATATTTTCAATAGAATTTTCTATTATTTGGGCTATTTTGAATTTTTCGAATTTTTCTTCTAAAAGTACTTTGAGTATTTCTGTTGCTTTTTTACTATACGCTTCTCCATAAATAAAGTATTTCAGCAATGATTTAATAGCCATTTCTTTCTGACCCATATTTAAATAGTAGTCAGAAAGGTATATTGAGATTTTCGTTTTATTCATTAGTATTCCATTTAAACATCCTCCAAATCTTGGAAAAAAATCTCTGTCTATTCTGTCAATAAATTCTAGTGATTTTTCAGGGTTTTCTAATTTTAAATATAGGCTAGAGATTTCTAAACATACATCTGCATATATAAATGATGGACTTAATGTACTGGTTAGGTTACATTTATTTAAAGTGTCTAAATAAAATTGATTCGGTTGCGAAGTGTTAAGAAACTCTTCGAGTAACCTAATTGAATTTATTGTATCCATTATACAAAGCAAACTATCCGCCTCTCGTAACAATTTATGAGTTAGATGTTTAGTTTGAGTTGAATTTTGTGAAGAAAGATTCATTGCAACAAACAGTAGAAAAAATAGAATTTGAATAATCTTAATTCTTGATTTCAATGTTAAATTTTCTTTCAAAACATACTTGTCGGAAAGATTATTGTAGTTTTCAGTAAAGTTCTTGAAGTAAACTACCCCAAAAACGAAATCAATACACCTGCAGCGACAGCACTGCCTATGACTCCACTGATGTTGCTGCTCATGGCGTACTGAAGGATGTGGTTTTGGGGATCATGCTTTAATGCAATTTCGTTGGCCACTCTCGAAGCCATCGGAACGGCACTTAACCCGGTGGCACCGATAAGAGGATTGATTTTGGATTTTCCGAATAAGTTGTAAATCTTAGCGGCTACAATTCCCCCAGCGACAGAAATGACAAATGCAATGAATCCACCGATCACAATCATAATGGTTTGAAGATTAAGAAAACTTGCCGCCGACATGGTAGCCCCTACGGTTAAACCTAGAAATATCGTGGCGGAATTCAGGATAGTTTCTGAAGCAGCAGTATATAACCTATTGGTCGAACTTCCTATTTCTTTTACCAAATTACCGAACAATAAACAACCCACTAAAGGCACAGAGGTAGGCACCAATATCGACACTACGATGAGAAGTACGATTGGGAAAAGTATCTTAGCCAACTTCATATTTTTTATTTCAGTCTTCCCTGAGTTCTTTTCCTGTTCTTTCATATTAATCATCAATTCTGACTTAGTCATTGTAAACTTCACCACAAAGGGAATGATAACCGGAACAAGTGCCATATAGGAATAGGCAGCGATGGCAATAGGGCCCAATAATTCAGGAGCAAGCTTGATAGACGTGTAAATGGCAGTGGGGCCATCAGCTCCTCCTATGATTCCTAGAGCAGCTGCTTGCTTCATGGTAAAACCCATAAATGTCGCCCCAATCAATACCGTAAAAATTCCGATTTGTGCCGCAGCACCAAAAAATGCCAACTTGAGGTTTCTGAGCATGGGGCCGAAATCTGTCATTGCACCCACTCCCATAAAAATGAGAGGAGGCAAAAGTCCGGTTTTTATCAACATATAATACAGCATATTCATTATGCCATATTCTTTTGCAATTTCCAAGATACTTAAATGCATGATGTTATTCTGTTCATTGGCTTGGACAACCGCCATACCACCTCCTGGAAAATTGGCAAGTAAAATACCAAAAGCGATAGGTACTAAGAGTAGTGGTTCAAACTTTTTCGCGATACCCAAATACATCAATACCAATCCTATGAAAAGCATCACCAATGAGGCAGGATTATGAACAATATCATTGATGGCCGTCATTTCATACAGCTTCTCTATCATTTTATGGATGGTCTAGTTTAAGGTAATTATTATCTCGTCTTCTTCTATATCTTCTCCGTTTCTAGCAACGATTTCCGATACAACTCCTGCTTTGTCAGCTGATATGGCATTGATGACTTTCATGGCTTCAATGTATCCCACCGTATCACCTACACTGACTTTATCACCTATTTTTATTCCTTTTTCTCCGGATTCCTTGGTGAGGAAAAATTTCCCTTCCAGGGGAGCTTTAATGCTTATCGCTTTGCCATTTTGCGATGGCTTTGGCATCTCTGCTTTTTCATGACCGTTTTTATCAGCATTGGTATTATTGCCATTGGGATAGTCAATCTGTACATGGTAAGTTGTGCCTTCTATAGTGACGTCCAGAGCTGTTGGATGGTTGTTTTGAACCGGAAGATTTTGATTTTCTTCATTTTTTGCTAAGACGACATTAGATGTATTGTGTTTAGACTTTCGTTGCTCTAAATCTTCTTCAAATTTCTTTTTCGCGGCTCCCGATTTATATGCTTCATATTGGACTGGATGCATGGCATATTCGAATAATTCCTCATCATCCTTGCCTGTTTCCCATCCTTTTTCTTTCATTTTTACTCTGTATTCTTCGAGACTATCGCTGTACAAGTCTTGTGGATTACCTGTATAAAATTCTCGTCCCTGATCATTGGCTAAATCTACAATTTCTTCTCCTAACGATCCCAATAACTGACCTTGTCGACCAAGCAACATGTCCCAGGTGTTTTCATCAATCATCGACCATCGGCCTTTACCCTTAATCATATTGATGGCATTCATGAGAGAGACATTTTTTACGTATTGGCTATATGGTGTAACCAAAGGCGGATAACCCAATTTCGGCCACGCATACTCCACTTCGTCTAGTAAGTGGACAAATAAATCGTCGCTGGTCATCGGCTCTTTTCCATTCTTCTCTAACCACTTATTCAGGCTGGCGAGATTAGACTCTAGGTCTGCCATAAGACTGCCCATCATTCCTCCCGGTAATCCAGATCCGATGAGTAAGGAATTCATTTTTCGGTTACTGTCCGCAATATAATAACCAAGAAAATCGTCAATGAACTCTTGTGTCAAAGATCTGACTTTCATGTAGGCTTTCATATTAATATCTTTCACCTTGAATCCGGCATCTTTTAACATGGCATGAATGGTCAATAAGTCTGCATGACCCGTACCCCATGACAATGGCTCCATTCCTACGTCGATGATGTCCGCACCATGATATGCGGCTTCCAATGACGACGCCACGGCAAACCCAGGAGTCGTATGACCGTGATATTGTATGATAATATCGGGATGTCTCTCTCTGATTCCTTTGGTTATCAAACCCACAGAATGCGGTCTGGCTACACCTGCCATATCTTTCAGGCAAATTTCTTCTGCACCTAGATCAATGAATTTATCGGCAAGGTCAATATAATAATCTACGGTATGAAGTGGGGAATGGGTGAGACTCAATGCTCCTTGTGCTACCATACCGCCTTCCTTTGCATATTGAAAAGAGAGTGCTAAATTTTGAGGATTGTTAAGTCCGTCAAAAGATCTCGCAATATCCGTTCCTTGGATTTTTTTTAGTTTAAACATGAGTTTACGGAGATCCTTGCCTATGGGACTCATTCGTAGTCCATTGATACCTCGCTCAAGCATTTGAGTTTGTACTCCTGCATCATTAAAAGCTTGTGTCCATTCTCTCACTGCGGTATTTGGATTTTCACCAAACAACAAGTTTACTTGCTCGAATCCTCCACCATTGGTTTCGACCCGATCAAATACACCCATTTTTAATATTTCAGGAGCTACTTTAGTGAGTTGATCAACTCTAGGAACATATTTTCCAGATGATTGCCACATGTCTCGATAGACAAGGGCTAGTTTAATCTCCTTCCGTCTCATGATCTTTTATTTTCTTTTTACATTTATAGACTTAATTATTGCATCGTTGCATGCAACTTGACTTGCCACAGCAGTGACTATTGCGATGTGCTTTTTTAATTTTTCGTCATCCCCAGTATCCTTAACCTCAGGAGACGTAACAATAGAGCTAGAAAACTTGTTGGTAGCAAGGATTAAAAATTTACCAACCAATACGATGATAGCCAATATCAAAAAAACCATTGACATTCCCACCCCAAGTAATTTAAGGCCATTGATTAGTGTTGCCTCCATTATTTTTGTTTAAGGGGACAAAGGTAAAAAATATCACAATATTTTAATTTGTCCGCTAATTAACTTTATTTCGCAGGTGCAAATTTACTTATATGGCATTGAAAGTATTCAAGTTTGGTGGTGCATCTGTCCAGGATGCGACAAATATCAAGAATGTGTGTAGTATCTTGAAAAATCATTCTAATGAGCAGCTTGTTGTTGTGATTTCTGCCATGGGAAAAATGACCAATGCCCTCGAAGAAGTGGTGAATGCTTATTATTATGAAAATGGAAATGCCTACGAAAAGTTAGAGAATGTACGGAAGTTCCATTACGACATTATCAGTGCTTTATCCTTTGAGGAAGCGGATCTGGCTTATTCTGAGGTAAACGATCATCTCGTGGAGATTGAATGGATATTAGAAGAGCCGGTTCAAGATAGCTACGATTATGTATATGACCAGATAGTGAGTATAGGGGAGTTGATGTCAACCAAAATCATAGCACATTATTTGAGAAGTAAAAATGTCAATGCTTTGTGGCTTGATGCAAGGGACTGTATATGGACAGATGATACGTATCGAGAGGGTAGAGTTGATTGGGAAATGACGAAAACAAGGTTAAAAAGTAAAATTGATCCGATATTAAATGATTCCAATGTTATAGTGACACAAGGATTTATTGCCTCTGACAGTGCCAATAATAATGTCACTCTAGGAAGGGAAGGATCTGATTATACTGCTGCAATATTTTCTTATTGTCTGGATGCAGAATCGATGCACATTTGGAAAGATGTACCGGGTATATTGACGGCTGATCCCCAATGTTTTGATTATACCACTAAAATAGAGAGATTATCCTATCAAGAGGCTATTGAGATGACCTATTTTGGTGCCAAAGTGATACACCCAAAAACGATTAAACCACTTCAAAATAAAAATATTCCGCTCTACGTGAGACCATTTAATGATGAAAGTTCCTTAGGAACCTGTATCAGTGATGTAGATGAATTGAGTTATCCGCCCATTATCGTATTGGAACAAAATCAAGCGATAATCAATATCAGTACGAAAGACTTTTCGTTTATTGCAGAGCATCATCTAAGTGAGATTTTTGATACTCTAAATCGTCACCGTGTGAAAGTGAATATGATGAGAAATGCGGCGATCAGCTTTTCCCTTTGTGTAATACATGATTCCCATAAAGTGAATGCTTTTTTAGAGGCTTTGAAGCAGGATTACGTGACTGATGTGATAACCGGTCTTGAGCTTATAACAATACGACATTTCAACCAGTCCACGATAGTGGAAATGAAAAGAGACAAAATCATTCTCTTCGAAGAGTTATTGCACAATACCATAAGATTGGTAGTGAAAATCAACACCACATTGAAGCGAAAATCCGTGGATATCTAATGAATTCTGAGGTTTACAGAAAAAATATTACCAACACTTTTAAGTTCAAATTTTTTGGATTTCTCCATTTGCCATCGGTATGGTTTTGGGGAATTAGAGTGACAGAATTTTCTAAAGGAGCATCCGAGGTCGTTATCCGGCACAATTATTTTAACAAAAACCCTTTTGGCTCAATCTACTTTTCAGCCTTAATGGGTGCCGCTGAGCTGTCTACAGGGATATTGATTCAGCAATATGTCGTAGAAAGGAATGACTGTTCAATGCTTGTGGTCAATAGTCATGCGGAATTTATGAAAAAAGCAATAGGGAAAATTACTTTTCATTGTACTCAAGGAAACGAAGTTTTTGAGACCCTTATTAATATGACAGAAGGTGACAAATCGACTATTATTTTGCATTCCATAGGCACGGATGAGGATGGTGATACCATAATGAAAGCTGAATTTACGTGGTCATTAAAAAAAAGAAAAAAATGATTTTAGACTTAATTGCATTGAATGAAAATTCTCGTGTTTGGCTCTATCAGGCAAACCGTGAATTGAATGATCAAGAACTCGAGCTGGCACGAGAGCAACTGTATGATTTTTTAGATCAGTGGACGGCTCACAGTAGCAAACTCTACTGCTACGGGAATATTTTTCATCGCCGTTTTCTTGGTATTTTTGTTGATGAAACAGCAACGGGTGCAAGTGGATGCAGTATTGATTCATCCGTGAGATTTATAGAGCAGATGGGGCGACAATTAAATGTCGATTTTTTTGATCGGATGAATGTTTATTATCTGGATGAATATGAAAATGTACATGCAGTCGCTTTGAATCAATTGGCTCACGAATATCAAGAGGCAAAAGTCAATGATGAAACCATATTTTTCAACAATTTGGTAAAAACCAAAAAGGAGTTTCTGACTTCATGGACAGTTCCTCTAAAGGATACATGGATCAGTCGATATATTTGAACGAATAGAAGGTAAAGTATGTTATGTGTAACAATATATTTTAGAATTCGATGATCGACAAAATAAAGCATACATTAGGTATCGAAAGCCTTAAAATCAAATTAGAACTGGTAAGTCCGGTTCTAAAGGATAGCGGATTGGTGGACGTGAATGTGATCTATGAAAGTCCCAAAACGGTGACAGTTCAGTCTATAAATTTAGAGTGCATTGAAAAATACTTTCGAGGAAGGCGTAAATCAAAACTAATCAGTGAATATCCTTTGGGAGAATTGGAGGTGTTGGATACTTTTCAGGTGATGGCCGACGAAAGATTGGTGAAGAACTACAAAGTGCCTTTTGAACTACTTAAATCGGAAATGGACAATATGGCAGATTCTAATTTTGTATTTGGAGGTTTGGTAGGAGTCGCCAAGTTTTTAAAAGGCGTTAAGTCGGAATATCGCATCGAAGCCTCCGTCAAGGTCAAAGGAACAAAACTCAATCCGACAGCCCGATTGGTATTTGAGATGAAGTAATGCAAATCCAGCTTTTACATTGTAAAGTATAACACTAAAAGAGATTCATTCGATTGTATTCATTTTTATCAATAGTCTTGAAATTACAGGCTTCGAGAAAATCTTTATTAATACCCGTTGTATTTGTTATCCTAGAATGGTAATGGAATGCTCGATGCTGTGCCACAGTATAACGGCAACATATCATGGGCAGAATGGCGGGTAAAAGGCGAGCAGCGCCATGCGTACGGGTTTACTTATGACTCCAACGACCGCCTAAGAAAGGCAAAATATGCGACTTATGATGAAACCTGTGAGATGGTAGAGGATGACGGATATTCTGTCCCCTTGAAAGATTATGATCCGCTAGGTAACATCACCATGCTTCAGCGTAAAGGATTAGTAAAGGTGCTCCCACCTACGACTCAGAATGAAAATCCCGAGCTTATCTTTGATTATATCGACAAATTATCGTATAATTACAGTATTGGAAGCAATTTACTCAATAACGTGACAGAAGGATCAAACACACAGAAGGGATTCAAAGTAAGCAGTAGCTATGGCTACGATGGTACAGGCAATCTCAAAACCGATAGTGGTAAGGGCATCATGAATGTCATATATAGTTTCCATGATATGCCCTTGCACATTGTTTCCACAAAGGGAGAGGTTGAGAACTGGTACGATGCTAATGGAGCAAAGCTCAAGTCAAGAATTACCGATAATACCACCAATGGCGGCAATGGTCAGACAGGAATAAATACAGTGAAGACCTACCACTACATAGGTGGTGCCGAATACAAAGACAGCAAGATAGAGGCCATCTATCACGCAGAAGGCAGATATGTATATGACAATGGTTACACTTCTTCTGGTGTATCAGGAGCGAGCTCTCAACTACCATACCACGAATACTACCTCAGAGACTACCTCGGAAATACACGGGTACGCATAGCAGATAAGGATGGGGATAACAAAATAAAATTTGACCCTGATCACCCTAAGGAGGACGAGATACTGGGCAGCTACCACTACTACCCATTCGGTATGCCGTGGGACGTGTATTATGATGCAGGGCTTGAGAATATCTATGACTGGAATGGTCAGACGGATACCAAGAACAAATACAGTTACAATGGAAAGGAAGCCGTCGATGAGTTCGGATTGGACTGGCAATACTACGGAATGCGTATGTACATACCTGCAATTGGACGATTTAGTACTGTTGACCCTATCAGCGATAAATTTCCTCATGTAAGTACTTTTAATTATGCGGAGAATGGGCCTATTAATGCAATAGATTTGCATGGTTTACAAAAGCTTGTGACGACTAAATATAATGTTCAAAAAATAATTCAAGATGATGGTAAATATACTTTTGAGACGACACAAATTGGAAAAAGTAAAGTTGTTGACGCTGGAGGTGATTGGTCTGGTTATAAGCAAAATAGTATATTTTATTATGAAGGAAAGGAATTTTTATCTCAATCTGAAATTGAGGGTTGGATTGAATTCAGAGACGCAGAGATCGCTCAAGAAAGGAGAATGGTTGGAGAAGGAACTGAAATAGTTGGATCATTTATGAAATATTCAGGTTATGTAATATCTAGTTTTGCCCCAGAGGTAGGTGTGCCATTATCTCAAATAGGATCAGGAATATCAACAGCAGGAGTAGCTATGCAAATAGCAGCTGATATTAGCGAGAAAAAATATGAAGATGCAGCAATGAATATGGTCATGGAAGCTGGAGGAAGTATACTTAGCCGTAAATCATCAATCTTTATTAATAAAGAATTTAAAGAAGATGCAGGATCAAAAGCATTTTTAGAATTTTTTAAAGAGGTAATAGTAGATGTTACCAAATATGGTGAAAAGGAGAAACGTAAGAATGATAATGAAGAACAAGAATAATGACCATTGATAAATTAGCAGGTTTTTTAATAATAATTTATTTTACTTACTATTTATTTATAGTAATAAAAGGAAATAAGGACTTAGAAGGTATTAGTAAAATGGCAACGATTTCGGGTCTTACTGTAGTCTTTTTTGCCTATTGGTTAGGTATATTATTAATATGTGGAGTAATAAAATTAAGTATGATATTTTAAAATTTGATTTATGAATTCTGCAAGGTCTATTTGTGTTTTAAGTATTTTTTGTGTTTTTGGTCTGAATGCACAATCTGACTATGAACTAGCTCTAAGGAATTTATTACCAAACTATACGATTGATACTCTAGATCGATATATTCAAGGATTTTGGAAATTTGATAATTTAATTTCTAAAGAAGGAAATCAAATAGATAGTTTACTCCATGATTTTTCTGAAGAAACTGGAATACTACATAATACTCTTTATTTGGGGGTTAAGATGTCTGATTATTGTTTCGGCGCAAAAAGAGAAGTCGTTGATTACTTTGATGGAGAAAAATGCGGATTCGGGGTTTGGGAGTTCAACGATAAAAAACAAGAATTAAATGTTTGTAATTATCATGATAAATACAGTAGAGATTTTAGCAGGATACAACTATATGTTCAAAAATTAAATGACAGTATTATGGTATTAATAGAACTATTACCAGATTATAGTAATATGGAAAATCTAAATTATGGTAGAGCAATTTATAATAAAGTAAGCAATGTGTGTTCAACAACTGACATATCCGACCATTAATAATTACAAGTCTTTAAACAAAAAAAAATATGCTATTGGGTTTTAGCCCAGTTCCCGACAAAGGACTGGGCCGCTTTTTCACTGGGTACAAAAGAAGAAAAATAAAGGCACTGTCGATGCCTAAAAAAGAAAAAGCCTTGATCTGGTTGGGGTTTTTAAGTGTAAGCCTTGTTAGGTTCATAGTATCCTCCGCAAACTAATGTTTGTATACGAATAAAATGAGAACCCTATTATGAAGTTTCCAACTTCAAACGAAATTCCCAAAAACAGTGTCAATGTGAGCAAAACCCCGCCTCATGCACCGACGTCATCTACTTCTTTGACAACGACCACGTCGGAAAGGCAAAATATGCCACATTTGACGAGACCTGTGAGATGGTAGAGGACGATGGGTATGATAGATTATGACCCTCTAGGCAACATCACCATGCTTCAACGTAAAGGATTAATAAAGGTAGTTCCTCCTGCGACTCAGAACGAAAATCCTAAGCTTATCTTTACCCACCTTTGTCATCCTATTTTTAAGTTTTTAATTAAATTTACGGGCTCAATTAATAAAATTCTTATGAAGATTAACTTTCTAGCCTTACTATTTATCACCTCCTTGAGATTGTTTTCACAGAATTCGATTAATAGCTCCGTAGCTAAATACCAAGTCTCTGTCACTATAGATGATACTGGATTTATTACAGGGAAGTGTGACATCAAGTTGAATTCCCTACAATACACAGGCGACACGATTTGGTTACATTTATGCCAAAATGCCTTTGCAGATAAAAACAGCTTTTTCTTTCAATCATGGAACGAAATCGAAAATGCGGATTTTTATTTTGAATCCAATGAATTCCTAGCGGGATATCAGGAATTAACAGTTACAAGTGGTGGTAGAAAACTCACAATAAGTAATATCAAGGATGAGTTTATCCCAATTCTTAAAACAGAAATAAATGATCAAAATATAAAAATTGAGTATAAAACTAAATTCTTTAATCATCCCACAACTCGACCCTACGTCGATGCCAAACTTATTAGAAATTGGTTTCCACGTGTGGCGAGTATTATTGATGGGAAATTTATAAAAAGGCCATTTTCTGCTTATCGAGCTCCCATTATCAATACTTATGACCTTGATGCGGATATTTCAATTTCTATGCCTGACACTTTATTGGCATACAAGGCATTTCCAGTCGTCAATCAAGACGGTAGTGCCAAGTACCATTTGAAGTTTCATGGGGCAGGGGAGATTCCGCTATTACTCGTCGGAGCTAAGCTCCCTTGTAAAAGAAAAAATGGCTTGGAGCTGTGTGCCGAGGAACGATATTTTAATTACAAAACCAACATAAAAAGCTTTGAAAACGATGTACACTTACAGTGTTTAAAAGACTGCACTGAAAGCATTTTCGGCGACTATTCACTTGATAAAATGATTGTCATCGGCAACGGGAGCAACCATTACTTGTTGGGTGTTCCTGGAATAGGAGTTCTTCCTGAGCGAAATGATTATGCAAAGGTTAAGTATCGACTGTTTGATGTGTTATATGCGTACTCACTAATGAGCAGTAAGAGATATTTTGATGTGTTGGAAGATGATGAACAGTGGTTATACTATGGACTGGCCAATTATTTTGCTTATGAAAAATACGAACATAAGAATGAAAATCTAAAAATTAGCTATGGCAACAAACCTAGCTATTATGACTATAGCTGGTTGAATGAGTTGCATTATTGGGACAAAGATTTAGATTTGTACGACCAAGACCTTCCCAAAAACCACCCTGAATATATGTTTCAGTCAAGGCTTAAGGGAACCCAATATATAAAGTGGATAGAATATACCGTCGGCGTAAAGACTCTGATTAAATCTATTACGTCCTTGATAGATAATGGGGAGAAAATTGACCCAAGTAGCTTGAGGAATAAATTGGAAGAACTGTCAGGCAAGTCAATGGCATGGTTATTTGACGACGTTATAAAACAAGGGAAATTGCCAAAATTTAATCTCGAAATCGTATCTGATAATGGCAGTGAGGTGAATTGTAAAGTGTCTTCTAATGTGGATTTTCCTGTTCCGGCAAAACTTAAGCTCATGGGAGCCACATTTCATGATACCATCCTGCTTGCACCATTCGTACATGACACCATGATTTCTATTCCTCGTACTTTGGAGCATGAATATTTATACCTAGATCCCGATAATTTGGGTCAATCTATTGACAACTCCGAAAGGTTAGTAAAAATCAGCAATTTTGGTGATTTCAAAGCCACCAATTATACTACCAGCCGCGAGGGCTTCTTTGAGAAGAAGTCTCGATGGCCATTTGCTATTTTAGGTGGGCTAAATTATAATGACGGATTCGAGTTGGGTCTAGCTTATTCTAATCGGTCATGGGATAAAAAATTGAATTTTGGCGGTGTAGCATTGTGGGGATTTCGGTCTAAATCTGTAGTGGGAGAATTTAGGATTTCAGATTTTATAGATTTGCATTCGAAAAAAATTGAGTTTTTTGAGCCGGCGCTAAATATCCGTTCTTACCACTATTATACCCCTTCGCCGGGTGGAGTAGAATTCGACCCATTGCGATATATACGCATTAACCCTCAACTAATTTTACATTTTCGTCATGAGCCATTATCTCGAAAATATTCTCGTCTAAAACTGGAATACATAGATGTTACGGAGGAGAAAATAGATTTTTCTCCAATGGGTGAAATATTGGGTACCAACTTCGAATCTCGCCATATTATGAGACTTGGATACAACGAAAATTATTATAACACATTTGGTAATTGGGTTCTTGACACCTATCTGGAATATCAAAAGTATGATGAGAAAAACTATTTAAAACTTTCTGCGGCGATGGAAAAAACGTTTGCCATAGGTGTAGAAAAATTCTTAACGCTGAGGTTGTGGGGTGGATATTTTATTATGAATGACCAGAGAAATTCTTCCAATCATAGTGACGAAATTACTCGTGGAAGCTTTGCTATGGCATTTCAAGGGTTCAATGACTATGCTTATGATAATTACTTTCATACGCGGCAAAATCAATCGAGTCATCTGATACAGCAGGTTGCACTAGTGGATGGTGGCTTCAAAACACCGGTAGGTAGATACACGAAGAATTTTATGAGCAATGATATGGCGATGTCACTCAATACTGAAGTCGATTTTCCGATAAGGATGCCACGCTTCTTCAAATTAAAGATTTTTGGAGATGTTGGATTTTATAGGACAAAAGATTTTCAGAATGAACCGCTACGGTTTGAAAGTTTGTTCTCATTGGGGCTTGCATGGCGGCCTTTTGATGGCGTGGGAATCTATTTGCCATTGATCAATTCTAAGGCAATTAATGATGAATATGACCAATTAGGACATTCATTATTGGGTAGATTTAGTTTTAGTATTGATTTGAATAGATTGGATTTTATGAGAAAATCTTACGAAAAACCTTATGAGTCGTTTTAATCAAAATTATTTTGAGAAAATTAAAATTTGTCGTCAAAACCATTTATGTCCAATAGAATATTTTAAATATTAATAATATCCATATTTTTGCTAAAATATCTGATAATAATATCATCAGATTATGCGAACTAGCTTTTTTAATTAAATCAAAATCAAATTAGGTGATTATGTCGAGTAATAGAATTCTGCTTTTTTTTGTTTTATCATTTTTTGCTGTTAATTCATCACTTGTTGGGCAGATCAACAAATGTGGTACAGATAAATATATGCAGGAGAGGTTTTATAAAAACACGAATCTCGAAATTCAAAAAGATCGATCTTACATTGATTTTTATGAGTCAAAAGGAAAAAGTAATCCTCAAAATAGAACTATACTAACAATCCCGGTACATGTAATTATCGTTCATGCACCCGGACAGTCTGTAGGTAGCGGAGATAATCTCTCTTTGGAACATATCCAATCCCAAATTGATGTGATGAATGAGGATTTTGCAAGAACAAATAGTGATGCGAGTAATACACCTCCTGAATTTCAGGTAGGAGATACAAATATTAGATTTTGTCTGGCCTCCGAAGATCCTGATGGCAATGGGACAGATGGAGTCACGAGATATGCGACTAATTTAGATTTTGATAGCAATGATTATTTCATTAGGTCAGAAACTGCATGGTCTCGAGATGATTATATGAATATATGGGTAGCACCAAATTTGGATTATTTAGGATTGGCGACATTGGCTTCCCCTGGTTGGATACCTAATGATCCAATTAGTGATTTTATTCATATTGTGACTGGTGCATTTGGAGGACCAGGGTATGCTACTTTGTCACCCTATAATCTAGGGAGAACCGCAACCCACGAAATTGGACATTGGTTAGGACTTCAGCATGTCTGGAGAAATAGTGGTTGTGCTCAAGATGATGGTATTGCCGATACACCTTTACAAGATGATGAAAATTTCAATTGTCCTAATCACCCAAGCCCATCTTGTGGAAACTCAGGAGATATGTTTATGAATTATATGGATTACGTAGATGATGATTGTATGAACGCATTCACCATCGATCAAGGTGAATATATGGTGTCGGTGTTGAATGGTGCCAGATCGTCACTATTGTTTTCATCAGGATGCAATTATGCCGATCCTTTGTCAATTGATTTAGATTATTCCATCAACCCAAGCTGCTATGGCGAAGAGAATGGCGAAATTCAGGTTTCTGCGACTGGAGGGACTGGATTGACCTTTGAAATCAGTACCGGTGAGCAAAATACAGATGGCTATTTTGATAATTTGCCTTCAGGCTTTTATACTGTCACAGTTTTTACCTCGAGCGGTTCTTTCGTCAGCCTAGATGTTGAATTGGTAGAACCTGATGAATTGCTTATCGAACTTGACAATTATGGAGAAAATGATTGTAGTGGAAACGCCGATGGATTCATCGTCGTGATGGCTAGCGGCGGCACAGGCGATTATACGTTTCAATTACAGAACGGCACTTCGAATGATGATGGTGTATTTACCGATTTAGAGGCAGGTAATTATGTGGTCTCCGTTTTTGATGAAAATGACTGCTTTAATATAGTGGAGGTTGAACTTGTCGATCCTTCACCCATTGAGATACAAGGAGCGACAACCATAAGTGTACTTTGCAACGGCTCAGATGATGGCTCAATAGAAGTAGATGCTTCTGGAGGTACTGGTGACTTGACTTATTCACTGAATGGCGCAACTGGTCAAGCTTCTAACTTATTCTCAAACCTAACAGCCGGAGTTTATAATGTGGCAGTGACTGATCAAAATGATTGTGCTAAGTCAATAAGTGTGACAGTAACTGAGCCAAGTCAACTAGTTGTAAGCTTTAGTAATAAAAAGAATGTTACGTGTAACGGAGATGAGAATGGTAGTATCACGGTTTCTGGAACAGGAGGGACTGGTGGTTATACATATTCTCTAGATAATGTTAATTTTCAATCCTCCGCATTATTTAACTCACTCAAAGCAGGTAATTATACAGCTTATGTAAAAGATGAAAATTCTTGTACGAGTCAAAAGACTTTTTCTATTACAGAACCTTCTGAAATCGTGGTAACTGTCTCGGTTATGGATGCCTCTTGTGGACAAGCAACAGGTATCGTTCAATTGGAAGGAAGTGGTGGAGCATCGGGATTTACTTATACCTTGGGTGGAATATCAAATTCAACCGGACTTTTTGAAAATTTAATGACGGGCAGCTACTCCACTACAACCACTGATGCAAATGGTTGTGTCGTGACTAAAGAGGTTTCAATAGGAGAAATCGATGGTGTAACAGTTCAAAACGTGTCTGTGACGAATGCCGCTTGTGCTAGTGATGCTTCGGGAGCTATCAATGTTACTGCAACGGGTGGTACAGGACAACTGAGCTATGACTTAAATGGGATGAATAATACAACTGGTGTATTTAGTGATTTGGTGCCAGGCACATATACAGTGCAAATCACCGATCAGGGCGGTTGTAGTTCAACAGTAGAAGCAACGATTGTTGGAACTTTGGCTTTTCAGAATGTTAATGTTATGGACGTGTCATGTTTTGGAGAATCGGATGGTAGTGTTTCCGTAGAGGTATTGGGAGGATCTGGTGATTTTACCTACCACCTAGGCACGATGTCAAATACGACAGGTGATTTTACGGGACTTATGGCAGGCGATTATTCAGTAGACGTAGTAGATAATAAGAATGGATGTACATTAGAACAAAATGTGTCGATTACTGAACCTTCAGAAATTACGGTCGACGTGGATCTTACTACAAATCAAAATATTGGCACCATAGAAGTGACAGCAACAGGTGGAAATCCAAGCTACGAATATAGTATTGATGGCGGCATGAATTACCAAAGTGAATCAAGATTTGAAAACTTATCTCCTGGCGAATACAAAGTCACGGTCAGAGATGCATCAGGATGCACAAATACAGTAGAGATTATAATCCTTTCAGCTGAATTTCCTGATTATGTCGAAAAATTTAGCGTGGTTCCTAATCCTGTAAAAGGTAATCTTCACATCGACTACATTTTATCAAAAACAAGTAGCATAACATTAGAAGTCTTTGATATGAATGCAAAGAAAGTCGTCGACAATAATCAATTATATAGGATATCAGGCCAGGGTAGCTTGAGTGTGGAGACAGACATCCTAGCATCAGGCCTCTATATTTTAAAAGTAGAATTTGAAAATAAAACAGCTTTTATTAAATTTTTAAAAGCTTAGTTATTGATGTATAAAATGGAAATTCAGTACTAAGTTATAGTGCTGAATTTTCTTTTTATATATATTGCTCAATGCGACTTTTTAAATAGTCTTCGAGCCAATATTTTTTTCTATTATGATAGCAAAAGCCCACATGACCACCGTACTTTGTAAGGACGAGACTTAGGTTTTTATTTGACTTCACTTCTTTAATTGGATAGGCGGCTTCAGCCAAAAAAGGGTCATCTTCAGCAGCAATAATGGTCGTTGGAATTTTAATATCGGATAGATTTTGTAATGAATTGGCTTTATTGTAATAGTCCTGAGCATCTTTAAAGCCAAACAACCGGGAAGTAACAATATTATCAAAATCAGTCATTGACTTGATACTATTCAACTCTTTCGATGTAAATAAATCGGGGTGTTGTATGGCTTTTTCCTTCATTTTAGGAATCAAGGTCTCGAGAAATTTTATCACATACATTCGATTACCCAAGGTGCTCAACTTTTTCGAACTTTCTTTTAAATCAAGAGGTACTGAAACTGCAAATACTTGGCCTATTTTATCGTGATTTTCTTCCGTACCCATGTACTTTAAAGCCATATTACCACCCAAGCTATAACCCACGATGATGATTTCATCATACTTAGGACGGAGTTCGTTTAAGAGCATCCTCACATCCTCAACAAAACCACTGTGGTAAAGTGTGGTAGAATGATTCATTTTGCCACTGCAACTTCTATGATTCATCGCCCATATATCAAGTGGAGAATCTTTTAGAGCATCAACTATTCCAATTATATATTGGGAATCAGAACTACCTTCAAGCCCGTGCAATAACAGTAAAACTTTTTTAGAACCTTTTAAAATTTTGTCAACTTCAATAAAATCACCATCATCCGTTGTATAATAATCTCGAAAGTAATCCGGTCTATTTTGCTTTCTAAAATAGTGTGGATAAATCGTATTTATATGAGCATTTTTTAACCAAAAAACAGGACGGTATGGCTCATTAATAATTTCACCCATGCTTTTTCTCTAGAATAATATTCCAACAGAAAAGGCAAATATAGAACTCTTGTCTATTATGAATTTAGGTGCAGCATATAGCAGTTTTTCATTAATGGGAATGTCTAAGTTGACACCCAGATTGAGTGCGATACCATCATCCTTATTAAGTCCAGCAAAGGGCTTGCAGTATAAAGACTCACCAATTGAAAATAGGGTGTACATATAATCTAAATCAGCTGACCAACCACTGTCACCAATATGAAAATTGGCATTAAGGGAAATGCCGTTTTTATCATCAGCCTGATACGTTGCTCTTCCTTGAATGGCGATATAGGCATCATCCACAAATATCACCTCACTACCAACGCCAAGTCTAAATTTCTGGCTAAATAAACTCGAAGTTCCTATCGTAAGTAAAACAACAGTAAAAATTAAGTTCCTCATACTTTTTAATTAATTTCTCTTGTAAAAATAATACATACTGCACAATATCAAAATTTAGAAAAGAATAAGTTTAGAATAACTGTATCAGAGTTTAAAGAATTTTTAACTCATTTTTCACGCATGCAGAGTCTAATATTAAAATTTAATTCAGAAGGTAGTCAATGCATTTTCTAATTTAATTTTTCCAAAAGCTCATCTAGTTGATTTAAGTCTATTGTCATTCCCTCTTTAAATCCCATCTTAATTTCTGCCTCGAGGTCGGAGAGAGAATCAAAAGTCAACAACATATCCACGGTTACTTTATCGTCTTGTTGTATAAAAGTATTCTCCCATAAATTTTGTGGAAAATCCGTATTGATTACCCCGTTTTCATCGCTAAAGCCTCCTTTAGAGGTGAAGCTTTTTTCAACAACTATGGACAGAAAACTTGCCTTGGAATAATGCCTTTCTCCTTCGGGGCTTACCATGGCATACAGCCAATATCCTCCTTCATTAAAGTCCATAAATTTGGTTTCGGCTCGCCATGGTTTAGGTCCCCACCACTTGTCTAACAACTCTGCGGTCGTCCATGCCTTCCAGACGGTACTAAGGTTTGAATTAAATTCTCTTATTATGTGAATGGTATTATTTTCTTTGTTGACTATAAAATCAAAGAATAATTTCTGCTTCATTTGTTGGATTTTTTAAAAGTAGCCAATATGTCGTCCAATTGGTTAAAACGAGATTCCCAAATCTGTCTAAACTGTGCTAGCCAATTGTCAATTTCCTTCATTTTTTCAACTTTCAGTTGATAATAGATTTCACGACCAAGCTGTTCTTGTTTAATTAAGGCACATTCATTCAATATACGCAAGTGCTTGCTTATGGCTTGACGAGACGAGTCAAAATGTTCAGCGATAGTATTTGGAGTCATTGCTTGGGTGGCTATTAAAACTAAAATAGCTCGTCTCGTTGGATCAGCAATGGCCTGAAATATATCCCTTCTCATCTCTAGGCAGGTTTGTATACAAGAACCATTATTCCACAATCAAATTGTTTTGAAGAAATCAAATCTAATTTTTGCATGTCCTCAACATCTTGGAAAATAGGCATTCCCTGTCCCAAAATCGCAGGATTAACAAACAAGTGCAATTCATCTATCAACTTTTCTTTAATAAGTGAAGAAACGAATTGACCACCTCCGTATGCGATGATGTCTCCACCGGATTGTTGTTTTAGGGTACTAATTTTTTTGACGTAGTCACCATTTGAAATTTCAGTGTTTTCCCATTGTGACTCGGTCAAGGTGTTGCTAAATACTACTTTTGGGGTCTGCGTAAATTTGACTCCAGCTTTTTGTTCAGGATTTTTTTCGTCCATGGCCACTGCGGCCCAATGCGGAATAAATCCGGTTGCCAAATTCTTTCCCAATAAAATAGTATCAACAGGCTCTGTTAAGGTAGTTACATATTCTTCAATATCTTTTGTCCATGGAAACGCCATCCAGTTCATTTCACCCTTAGAACCAGAAATAAACCCGTAGACTGACATTTGTACTTGTAATTTTAATTTTCTCATCGTTATTTTTTTATATTAAGAAACCAATTGATTGCAAATATAAAAGAAACCAATCGGTTTCATAAATATTTTATTAAAATATTTTCATAATTATACCGATTTTTGTTTGAGCAAAGGAATCCGTAATGTTCTAATTTGGATCGATTGTTTTGATACCATTTAGACACCGAATGTTATTTTCCTCAACTTTCTGTCGAAATATTTTCATATTATCTTGTTCATCCTCTACGGAATACCATCGGTCGTGGTAAAGGTGATAAACGATTGCCTTATTTTTCATTGATTTTCTCTTCAAACCATGGTCTAATAATCGCCATTCAATATCGACATCCTCACCTACACCGGCACGAACATAATCTTCGTCAAACCCGTTAATCTCAAATAATTTTTCGCGATGACATCCCCAATTTCTTCCGACCAATCCCTAAACTTTATTAGACAATGGAAACAAAGGAAAATAGATGCCGTCCTTCAATTTTTTTGTATCGGAAAAAAATAAACGGAAAAGATTTAAACTTTCTAAAGATTGCGTTTTCCAAAGTAGTTCTGAAGTCTTTTTATCTAAAAATACTGCTCGACCCGTGCATAAACTGGATTTGTCTATCTCCTCTATGTATTGTTTTACAAAATGTCGATGAGGTATGCCATCTCCATCAATGAAAGCTATTTTATCCGTGTTAGCCGCACAAATTGCTCTGTTTAACATTGCATTTTTTCTGAATCCAACGTCCTCTAATTGATAGATGTGTATAATTGGAAAGTTTAATTTTGGTTTAATATTTTCTAAATATCTAATGGTTTCTTCGTTGTGGTCATCTTCTGACAAGACTACTTCAAAATAGTTTGAACTTTGATTGTTCAGTGCTTTGAGAATGAGTTGAAGGTTGTTTAATTTTTTGTAATACGATATGACAACGGTGAGCATTTTCATAGGAGGGCAATTTCTTTGGCCATAATTTTGTGTTGTTTGGCGATTAAAAATGAATTACTAGCGTAAGTTGATTTTCATATCAATGCAAAAACTAAAATAGCCACGCCAGGACTCGAACCTGGATCAAAAGTTTAGGAAACTTCTATTCTATCCCTTGAACTACGAGGCCAAGGCTGCAAAAGTCGTAATTTCTTTCTAATTATTGCAACTTGTGGATACAAAAGGTATTTAGATCGATTTGATTCATCCAAGGATAAATAAAATATAGCAGTCGTTGCGGCCATTATTTTCTGAAGAATCATGAACTAATATCTGGAATAGATAACTCCAATTATCATATTCTACCTATATTTGAATATTAATACGATGGATATTGAAGTCAAATTCAGTCAAAGATATACAGATTTGCAAGGTGGTTAGGGATGAAAAATCTGCTTTTTCTGATGTTGTTGCCATTGAGAGACCCTTGAAAATAAATATATGTAATGCCAACCATCCGAATTCGCTGCATCGTCTGGCGCTGACTATGTGTACACCCGGTGACGACGAACATCTTGCGGTCGGGTATCTTTTTGCAGAACGGATCATCGATTGCTTTCAGGATGTCAGTCATATTTTGCATAACGAATCGGACGAGATAACCGTTGCATTGAACAATTATGAGCATATAGACTGGAATCAACACGAACGAAGTGGTGTCGTTTCATCAAGCTGTGGGGTTTGCGGAAAGACCGAAATGGACAATTATCTTTTATCATCCAATACTATATCACAAGCGTATCGAGTAAAGACCAAAGTGTTGTACAACATTCCGGGTTTACTCAAGTCCCATCAAGATATATTTAGCAAAACGGGTGGTGTACATGGTTCGGCATTGATGAGAGATGGCCAAATCATATCTTATTTTGAAGACGTGGGCAGGCATAACGCCTTAGATAAGCTAGGCGGATATATTTTAAAAAGTGAGATTAGCATCTTACCCAATGACATTTTAATATTGAGTGGCCGCGTAAGTTTTGAGTTGATTCAAAAAGCCGACAGGTTGGGATTTAGAATTGTGACGGCATTCGGAGCTCCTTCTAGCCTCGCCATCGACATTGCAACTCGTACCGGAATCTTGCTGATTGGGTTTTTAAATGAAAATTCGTTTAATATTTATACCTGCAATGAAGACACAGAGTTCATTGATTGAATTCTGGTATTTTAGTTTCGCATAATCTCCTGTAAGATATTCCAAAGCTTTACTTTGAGTTGTTTGTTTTTATTAAGTTCCGAAATAGCGTCGCAATAGATTATTTGACTATTTTCCAGTTTAAAAAGTTGGTATTTTTGTTCGATGATATTGAGTCCTAAAGTCTTAGGTGATATACCAAAAATTATCGTTAAACATCCATTACTGAGAACATCGTAACTTTTCAATCTCATATCCAGATTGTCAATAAATAAGAAGGTCACCTCTTCCTTGGCGTTGAGATTCATAGCTTTGATTATGCTCATCAAGGTAGATCGTGAATCATTGTCTTTTGACATGTCCTCACTCACCACAATAAGGCGAGGCGAGGAGACTGAAATTTTCGTCAGTTGATCTTCAAATCGAGGATTGATGTCAAAAAAAATATCGTTATTTTTAATCATAAATTAATTTTCAAATGAAAGCTGAAGGACAAAATATTATTTTAAAAAAATCTTTATTATCAAGGATAAAAAAATAAAATTATTTTTTATATATTTGCAAGGATAATTTATTCTGATTTTAAATTTTGAATAGGTTTTTGTCATGCTAAAATTAAAGATATTTAATAAAACTTTACCCATTAATTATTGTATCTTTAACAGATTGTTCCTCATTCACAAAACTCTTATTTACTAACTACTTAAAACTTGAGCAAATGTCAGCAAAAATTTCAATTAACAAAACTTCAGTGAGTAGTCTTTCAAAATTAGATTTTGATAATATTCCATTTGGAAAGGTGTTCACTGATCACATGTATTTGGCAGATTATGAAAATGGCGAATGGAAAGATTTTAGAATCGTTCCAGTAGATTTTATGCCTACTCATCCGGGTAATTTGGCGTGGCATTATGGTCAGGCAATTTTTGAAGGTATGAAAGCTACAAGAGACGCAGACGGCAACGCCTTGCTCTTTAGACCGGAGCAACACTCTATCAGGTTAAATGAATCAGCTCATAGGATGTGTATGCCTGAGTTGCCAGAAGATATTTTTTTGGATGCAGTACATACGCTTGTTAATCTCGAAAAAAATTGGATACCACAGCAGGAAGGTTCTGCATTGTATATCAGACCTCTCATGTATGCGACAGATGCAACCATCGGGGTGAGACCTTCTGACACTTATCGATTCTTGATTTTCTGTATGCCGGTTGGTCCTTACTACCCTAAACCAGTGTCCTTACTTGTTTCTCGCGAGTATGTGAGAGCGGTCAAAGGTGGAGTAGGAGAGGCGAAAACGGCTGGGAATTATGCGGCTTCGTTATATCCAGCATTGTTAGCGAAGAAGCAAGGCTATGACCAGATGATGTGGGTCGATGCCATCGAGCATAAGTGGGTACAAGAAGTGGGAACCATGAATATTTTCTTTAAGATCAATGGAGAGATTATTACACCTGCTACCGACGGTGCCATCTTGAAAGGTATCACTAGAAAATCAGTGATTGATATTTTTAGAGATCATGGATATACGGTTACTGAAAGACCGATAAGTATAGATGAGGTAGAGGAAGCCTACGAAAAAGGAATTTTAGAAGAAGTTTTTGGCTCAGGAACCGCAGCAGTTATATCTGAAGTGGAGAGAATAAAAGTCGATGATAAGATTATACATCTTGACGCTTCAAAATTTGTGGCTTCAAAATTTGCAAAAAACACAATCAATCAATTGAGAATTAGAAAAATTGAGGATAAGTTTAATTGGTTGGTGGTTGCGGAAGATCGATCTGTACCTGTAACCGCTTAAGGAATGCGATTGACTTATCACTTAATTATTTGTATTCAATAGATGGAAAAGAAATATAAAAATTGTCAGAGCTGCGGTATGCCACTTTCTAAGTCTCCGAATGGTGGTGGCAGCGAAAAAGACGGTAGTATAAGCACAATGTACTGTGCCTATTGTTACGAAAACGGTGCCTTTAAGGACGAGACCATCACGGCGCCGGAAATGCAGGAATTTGTGGCGGGAAAAATGAGAGAAATGGGTTTTCCAAAATTTCTTGCCAAGTGGTTTTCAAAAGGTATCCCTAAACTGGAGCGGTGGAAGCAGTAATAGACCTTTTTAGTTATTTTTTGAAATTGAATTAAAGAGGTTTAAAATTAAGAAATGCACCTTGAAACAGACCAATAATCTATTAAAGAAAAATTGCTTTTAAATAATTGTATATCAATTATTTACAATTCTCTTAGTCATTAAGAAATGATGCCGAACTGAGAAACTTATTGGTTCTTAAAAATAGGATAAAAATATATTCTAGGAATGAAACTTTAAGATTAAATCTTATGTTCTGATGTGATTAATTAGGTGTTAATCTATGGCAAAAGAACCTGTGGCTAGGAAAAAATCAGCTAAATCCATCATCAAAGCAAATGGCCCAATTAATAATTTGGAAGAGTATCTAAAGTCCGATTGGTGGAAAAGAATTTTTAATTCTATGTACATCAAAACGGATGCTGATGTTGTCGAAGATGAATTGATAACCTCCAGTGAAGTTGATTTAATTTGCGATATTGTTAAACTCAAAAATGGCTCAAATGTACTCGATCTGGCTTGTGGTCAGGGTAGGCATTTAATAGAATTGGGTCAGCGTGGTACATTTAATTTATATGGAATAGATAGGTCTCGTTATCTCATTCAGAGGGGAAAAAACACGGCCAAGAAAAAAGGAATTAGCATTAATTTTAAAGAAGGGGATGCTCGAAAACTTCCATACCTTACTGACACGTTTGACCTTGTAACCATACTTGGTAATAGTTTTGGATATTTTAATTCCATAGATGATGATATAAAAATATTAAAAGAAGTTTTTAGGGTTCTTAAGCCCAATGGCCTATTATTGATGGACATCGCCGATGGGGAATTTTTAAAAACCAATTTTACTCCTCGGAGTTGGGAATGGATAGACAAAAAGCATTTTGTATGTAGAGAAAGATCCATGGCAGCAGATAACGAACGGCTCATTTCTCGAGAAGTAATTACGCATACAGAAAAAGGTGTTCTTGTAGATCAATTTTATGCCGAACGTCTATATAGTAAGGAGGATTTAATGAGTCTATTGGATAAGGTAGGCTTTAGTAATGTGAGATTTAATGGTCAGCTTGTTACGGATTCTATGCGTAATCAAGACCTTGGGATGATGGAGAAAAGATTCATTCTAACATCAGAAGTAAAGAAAGAATGGACTCCCAAAAAACTAAAAAAAGAGTTAATCAATGTGGCCGTTTTACTCGGTGATCCCCGCATCGGAGATGTAATCAAGCCGGATGCAAAATTTGACGCAGATGATTTCGAAACAATCGATAAACTTAAAATTGCATTAAGCAAATCCAATAAATACAAGTTTTCGTATATTAGTAATCATCAATCATTGATTTCGGATCTCCAGAAAATAAAAGGAAATGTAGAGCTCATCTTTAATCTATGTGACGAAGGATTTAATAATGAAGCGACTAAGGAATTACATATTCCCGCTTTGTTGGAAATGATGAATTTTAAATATACCGGTTCGAATCCCCAAACTTTGGCCTATTGTTACGACAAATCCTTAATCAGAGGAATATCGACAGAAATAGGAGTCACTGTGGCCGATGGCTTTGTCATCACTTCAGATGAAAATCTATTTGAATTAAATATCCCTTTTCCGGTAATAGCGAAACCCAATTTTGGGGATTCGAGTTTTGGCATCAATCAAGATAATGTAGCCTACGATATCGAACAATTGACGAATGCCATTCAACGAATTAGAACTCAATTTGGATATAATAAACCCATATTGGTGGAGGAATTTCTGACAGGTCCAGAATTATCCTTTGGGGTCATAGGCAATCTGAGTAATTATACTTTGCTTCCCATCATCGAAGAGGATTATTCCGAATTACCAAAGGAATTACCTAAAATATGTGGTTACGAAGCGAAGTGGCTGGTGGATTCACCGTATATGCGTAGTTTAAGGTCGATACGAGCCGACATTCCCATCGAAACCGAACAAGTTATTATTGATAGCAGCTTAAAATTGTTCGAAAGATTGCAATGCATGGACTATTGTAGATTTGATTGGCGATTGAGCGAAAAAGGAATACCTAAATTATTGGAGGTCAATCCGAACCCCGGATGGTGTTGGGATGGTCATTTAGCAAAAATGGCGGCATTTGCAGATATCGATTATCCTGCGATGTTAGAGTTAATTTTAGATGCTGCAATGCAGCGTTATGAACGAAATTAAACAATTTAGTATGGTGTTGAAAGTAATTAATCGTCGAGTTGTTACTAGGAAATATTAATTTTCCTTACGTAATATTTTGTCCATTTTCCTGCCTTTGGAGAGTTCATCTACCAATTTGTCTAGGTACCTGACTTGTCTTGTCAAAGGATTGTCTATTTCTTCAATTCGATAGCCGCAAATGGTTCCAGTAATAAAGTGGGCATTGGGATTTAATTCAGCATTTTGAAAAAAGACATCAAAGGTGACTCGGGCTTCTATGAGTTCTATTAGTTTCTTTGAATTATAGCCTGTTAGCCACTCTATGATCTCATGTAATTCGTCCTTGGTTCTTCCTTTTTTCTCAATTTTGGTCACATAATGGGGATACACAGAAGCAAAAGTCATCTTTGCAATACGTTCGTTGTGTTCAGGTGTTGCTATCATTTCTAATTGGTTTTTGAGTCATTCTTTCGCATAAAATCGTAAGCACCTTTTCTTAGATTGATTCCATACTCTAAGTAAGCCTTCATACATGCCAAAAAATTTGCCCATCCTCCGGAATTGGATAAAGCCCATTTCAAGTTTTGTGCATTATATTTCTTCCCTTTTTCATTTACTCTTACAAGCGTACTGTGGTTTGGCATTTCTTCAAGTGTAATTTTGACTAGGGTATCGGGATCCCAAACAAAAGAAATCGAATCGGTTGCATGGTCATTTACATTGGTAATTGGAAACCATTCTTCAAATTCCGGAAATTTCCAAAGAACATCCTCGTTGGTCTCCAATCTTCCACTGCTTTCCGAAATAAAATATTGGGTCATTAGTTCAGGATTAACGATGCCTTCAAAGACAATTTCGATAGGCTTTTGGATTTGTAAGGCGGCATTTGATTCTAATATCATAATGATTATTTATAAAAAAAAATATTTTAATATCGAAAAACCTTGATACACTTACGAAATGTGAATTTAAGGGATTTTCTCCATTTCTGAAAATATATCGACAAAAAACACCATCAAGGTCAAAATCTGTAATCTTACGATTGTGGTATAATCTTAATTTTAATTATAAGTACTCGATTCAGCCAGTTTTACGTGAAAACTACTAGACCATTATTCCTCGGTCTTATAATTAATTTCGATTTCCCGATCCATGGGTGGAATGACAATCAAATCCATTTTAAACATCAACTCTCTAATAGCGGGGTAGCACCACAACTGCTTATTGAGGCATGGTTCTCGGAGTTTGCGTAAATCAATGACCACCCATTGATCTATTTTCCCTTGAAGCATAAGTGCCCTCCTTTGAAGTAACCAATCAGAGGTTCCTATTGAATTATCAAAATATCCACTAGGTTCTTCTTCGTCTTTAAAAAATCTGAACATAAACCCAATATTCAAATCCTGTGTCCTATTAAAATCCGCCAATTCACTCACTAGGGTGCCAATGTCGTAGACCGAATTACTGCTGAGTCCTCTTTCAGTATGGAAGGAACCCATTTTTATTAATATTTTTGGATTGGCATCTCTTTCTAAAAACAATTTGTAGTTCTTGGAGAATTCTTTTTTCATTAATTCTGCACGAAGTGTCAAGCTTTTAAAGCGATTTTTGCTATGTTGATTATAAATTTCCCAAGATAATTTCAGGTTATGAATGATATTAGATATTTCGAAATTTGTAGTGTCTAAATTGTTGAAGAAATCCTGAAGTATACTCGAATTTAAAAAATTTTCAGTCATGGGGTAATTCTTATTTTCTTTAGATTTCAATTGTTCTTCCCTCACATATTGACAGGCTCTGTCATAGATTAATTCAGATGAAAAACCATTATCCAAAGATTTTAATTTATCCAAAAGCAATAAGGTACTGGAATAGTATTCTTGATCAATTCCGAACAGTGAAAAATTATTTTCCAAGGCACTTTGCAAAAAATCTGCATCTTCTTTGCCTTCAAAAAATGGAATTGGTTTGTCTTTAACTTTTACGTAATAATCACTATAAAATTTGAATAAAGCAGATTGTACATTTGGCACTTTACTACATATCTCCTTCAAGATTTTTGTTGACTCTGGTCCTATTTCTAGGCAAAAATATTTAAATTCCATTTCGGCCAATTCCGGTAGAATTGCATTGGTAAATTCACTAATTTTAGCATCACCATGAGTTTCTCCGATAAGTACAAACTGAGAATTATTAAACTCATCTTTTAGAAAATTAGCTCCATTTCCTATTAGTTTACCATTCTCGATTTGAAATTCATGAGTCAGTGTACGAACATAATCTACCGAAATAGTATCCTGAGAATGAACCTGCATGATCCACATCGCTTGCAAAAGGAAAAAAGAAGTATTTTTTTCATCTGTGAATTTCTGTAATCAATAGATAAATATAGGAAAGATTCGCCTATTTCACCAATAGCCCGCTTAGTAAGCGATAGAAATTTATAAAAAATTATACATACTGATTTATTCCATTATTAATGCATATCATCATTCTTCGAAAGAATTTTTATTTTAAAAGATTGATAATTTGATTTGTAAGGATTGCATTGAGGTCTCTTTTTTCTTTTACCGAAGTAAAAACAGCAATACTGGCATTATACTCCGGAATGTAAATGGCATCAGTTCCCCAAAAACCCCCATGATAATAAGTTTCATGACCAAAGAAATCCAATATTCTAATGCCGAAACCATAACTAGATTCTTCTTTGGGTAATACGTATGAATGCATACTTTCAAGGATGTGTTTGTCTTGTATGATTTTTCCTTCAAATAGAAGCTGAAAAAACATAGCCAAATCTCTAGTCGTAGAGGCGATTCCACCACCTCCGTATAAATCCCAAGATGGGTTGATATTGTATGAATTTTCTTTTAATTTGCTCGTGTATTGGTGTACTAGTGGCAGTGTCGTCGGTGTTTGCTCAAGGGTCACAAACCACGTCGAATTCAGGTTATAGGAATTAAAATCCAATAATGATCTTATAGCTTGGTAGTAAGGTTGATTCGTTTTTCGCTCGATAATTTCCGTTAACAGTAAATAATTGATGTCGCCATAAGCAAATTTTTTTCCAGCATCTATTGGGTCTGCTACTTTCATCGCCCAATCGATTTGTTCGTCTCTCGACCACTGATGCTGAGGGTGATTGTCTACAAATCCGAAATACTCATCGGTAACATAATCGGTAATGCCTGATGTGTGTGAAAGCAAATTTTTGACGGTGATTTTTGATATATCATAACCCGCCTTTTTCAATCGCTTTTTTGTTTTTTTATTCACCAACTTTTTTATGGGTTCAACTAACTCGAGTTGATGGTTCTCTATGAGCTTCAAAATGGCGGCAGCAACATAAGTTTTTGTATTACTTGCAATGAGTGCGGCTTGATTTTTATCGAGTTTTTCCTTTGTTTCGATATTGGTATAGCCGGCAGCTGATGTCCAAGAAATGCCTTTGTCCGGTGCTTCCACGTGAATCATGATGCCTCCGCAGTCTGCGTTGGCTTGATAAATCGAATCTAAGATTTCTTGAAATCTGACTTCAATATTTTGTGCATAACCGATAACAAATATTTGTAAGAAAAGAAGTGTAAATATTGATTTTTTCACCTTGGCTTTATTTTGAATTATTTTACTGACACTCTAGTGTTCGAGATTCATTTCGAAAATATTGATTAAATCTTTGGGACTGAAAATGTAGAAAACTTCTCCCATGAATTACCAGTTAATATTCTCAATATATTCTGTTTTAAGATAATCCTTAAATTCTCTATGTTTTAAAAATTTCAAAGAATCAATTTCCATTTGCCAAATCGAAGAATTCTCACTCCAAGGGTCTATTAAAATTTCGATGATGTACTCTGATTTCAATCTAATGTCATGAATCCATTTTAATTCATCGTGCTCAATTCGTACTATTTGATTGTTTTTTCGCTTATTCGCTCTCCAAATAGTTAAATGTTCACCAGCTATAATCGCCCAATCATTATTTTTACTTATCAATCCGCATTTAGGGTCACCATAGAATTCATCAAAAAGGAGTTCTTTTCCACTTGATTTCTCAATCAAGTAAGCATATTCAAACTCATGTTCAATTCTCAATATATCTGTCTCAAATAATACGATCATAATTTGCACTGCGGTTTTTTAGCATGAAACACAATTCAAAGCTATACAAACATCTCCACCTGAATTTCCAAACTGAAACCCGTGGCTAAATAGGACTATATTTGTATTTCTATTGAACATATGCGGTGATTAGGGTAATTCTTTTGAGTGTGTGTTATTAATTTTTATCTAAGGTAGCAAAATTTTGTAAAGAATGAGAGATGTAGGTGGATTTTTTGCACTTTATAAAATTGGAATCCATTAAAACCTGACGATTTAAAAATATAAAACTGCCCTTGGGGGAAAATAGACGTAGGCTATATGCTGCGTTTTAGGTCTTCAGGTCATACTATCCTCAAGAGAAAATCAAGGATTATATAGAAATGATGAATGGTCGATTAAGCATTCGTGTACATGTAATACATGATGGCTAGCAAAACCACTGTGATAATGGCTGCCCACATGATTACCCTTTTTACGTCATTCGGCCCTTTGTAATTGGTTGTTTTTGTATGTTTTTTATTTGTCATTAGATTTTGTTTTTATAATTTTTATTAATTAATTATCCTCCGCATTCCATTCTTAGTTTGTTCATTTGGCTAGTCCACAAGTCGCGAGTGGCCTGTTCGTCGCCCTTGTCACAGAAATCAGTGATTTCCAGTATGGTCTCATTGGTGATGTCGGATTTATACATCCTAAATTCAAAGTATTCCTCATCATCGTCCGCATCGACCCACTTAAACCTAATTCTTTCTTCTTCGATGTCGTCTAACATTTCGGCATCTTCCTCTGATCCTTCCCACTCGAAGGAGTAGATTTCATCATTGATGTCCACCGCATCACTAAACCATCTGACGAGACAGGCCGGGGTAGTGATGAAGGTGTATAGTATAGCTGGTGAAGCTTTAAAAATAAATTCTAATTCAATTTTCGATCTGCTCATTATATTTTTTGTTATTTGAACTTTTGACACGATTTTTGTAAATAAGTGTAGGAAACATGATTTCGCTGCATTTTATTCAGAATGGGGCAAATTAAAAATATTTTTTTCAAAACAAATATTAAATGAACTTTTTTTAAATTAAAAAGATTTATGTCTATATGTTTTTAAACAAATAAGTCACACTATTTTATTATAACCAACGCTAAAATTTAAATAAGTATTACTTTTGCACACTTTTAAAAAAATAAACATAAAAGATTAGATGAGACAGCTTAAGATTACCAAGTCAATTACGAATAGAGAAAGCCAATCATTAGAAAAATATTTACAAGAAATAGGTAAAGTGGATCTGCTTACCCCAGAAGAGGAAGTGGATCTCGCAAAGAAAATAAAAGAAGGAAATCAAGAGGCTCTCGAGAGATTGACCAAGGCAAATCTTAGGTTTGTGGTTTCTGTGGCTAAACAGTATCAAAATCAAGGACTTTCATTGAGTGATTTGATTAATGAAGGAAATCTAGGCCTCATTAAAGCAGCGCAGAGATTTGACGAAACGAGGGGTTTCAAGTTTATTTCTTATGCTGTATGGTGGATTAGACAGTCCATATTGCAGGCATTGGCAGAGCAATCAAGAATCGTGAGATTGCCACTGAACAAAGTGGGATCACTCAATAAAATCAACAGAGCATTTTCGGAGTTAGAGCAAGAATTTGAAAGAGAACCTTCATCTGATGAGTTGGCAGAATTACTCGAGATTCCGATGGAGGAGGTAGAAACCACCTTAGGTGTGGCTGCAAGACACGTCTCTATGGATGCCCCTTTTGTAGATGGAGAGGACAATTCTTTGCTTGATGTTTTAGAGAATAACAGCACACCAGATACCGACTCAGGCTTGGAATTTGTGGAGTCTTTGCGTACCGAGATAGAAAGATCTCTAAATACCTTGACGGATAGACAATGTGATGTCATCAAACTTTATTTTGGAATAGGAATCGAACACCCCATGTCACTAGAAGACATCGGAGACCGATTCGGACTTACACGAGAGAGGGTGAGACAAATAAAGGATAAAGCGATTAATAAGTTGAGATCGACTTCACGCAGCAAACTATTAAAGAATTATTTAGGAGTCTAAAATAAATTCATTTTGAACGAAAATAGAAGCCTTTGAAGATTTTAATTTTGTAAATTTTCAAAGGCTTTTTAATTACTATGGCTAGAAATACACTCGGTTCACTCACTATCAAGCACCCACAAATCAAGCACGTCTATCGTGGAAAAGTAAGAGATGTCTATCAACTCGAAAACGGCAAACTGGCCATGATAGTCAGCGATCGCATCTCAGCTTTTGACCACATCTTACCTAGATTAATCCCTAAAAAGGGGGCAGTCCTAAATCAAATAGCAGAGTATTTTTTAGAAGCTACCAAAGACGTAGTTCCCAACTGGCTGGAAAACGTCATCGATCCCAATATTTCAGTGGGTAAGATGTGTAAACCTATCAAGCTGGAAATGGTTGTTCGTGGCTATCTAGTGGGCCATGCCTGGCGAACATACAGCTCTGGCGAAAGAATGCTGTGTGGCGTGGAAATGCCTGATGGAATGATTAAAAACCAAGCCTTTAAAACCCCAATCATTACGCCATCTACGAAGGCTGATGAAGGACATGACGAGGATATCAGCCAGGAGGATATATTGCGGAAAGGTATAGTCTCTGAGGAAATTTGGAATCAACTGAAACACTATTCATTGGCGCTTTTTCAGAGAGGTAGTGAAATGGCCGATCAACGAGGATTGATACTTGCAGATTCAAAATATGAATTCGGAATCGATAAAAGTGGTACGCTAATATTAATAGATGAAGTACATACACCTGATAGTAGTCGCTATTTTTATAAAAATGAATTTGACACAAAAATCGCAAATGGCGAAGAACCTGAGCAGCTATCAAAGGAATTTGTCAGGGAATGGTTGATTTCTCAAGATTTTATGGGGAAAGACGGTCAAATCATGCCCAGCATGTCAGACGAGCTAGTTGCTTCAATCTCGAACCGATACGTGAAACTTTTTGAAGAAATAACGGGCAACACCTTTAGGTACGATGACAGAGACGTAGAAAATAGGGTAGAGAAAAAGTTTGTAGAGTACTTAGATAACCAATAGAATTATTGGACTAATTCGAATTTGAATGTCAGCAATTCCGCTCTTTGGGCATCGATTTTTGGATCAATATTGTTGAGGTACATGTCCACCATCACTTCTTCAGATTCTTCTTTTTTGCCACTGTCAAAAATCACTTTTATTTTTCCTATTTCACCGGGTTTTATGTCTTGTGTGGGCCAATCAAGGGTGCTGCATTCACAAGCGGATACGACGGCTATGGAAATATCCTCGGTACCAGAATTGAAGAAAGTATATTCGAATTCTTTGATTTCTCCTTTTTTTACCTTTCCGAGGTCAACATTTCTATGGTCAAAAGTGATTCCATAGCTCTGTGTCATCGCATGGTTTGTAAAGGCCAATAATCCAATTGTAAAAATCAAAAGGTATTTCATCAATAAAAAAATTACAGTGATTTCAACGATACATTAGTTGAAAATGTTTCTTCTTTTATCTAATTGTTTAAAAAATTAGTATTTTTTTCCAGTTTAACACTACATTCTCATTTGTAGTAATTTTTAAAAAATAAAGGCCACTTGAAATATTCTTAGTATCAACTATTATCTCGTTGTTTTTCTTTTTAATGGTAGGTTGAAGTTCATTCCCGCGAATGTCAAACATGGATACGGACTGAATAATATTATCCGCATTAGTTTGTATGCAATAATAATCTCTGGCTGGATTTGGAAATATTCTAGTGACTACATTTACAAAGTCATTACTGGAGCTGATAAAATCTACATAATATATCTCCGAAGTAAAACTGCAATTATTATTATCCACTACTTCGAAATAGTAATATCCATAAGGCACGTTGGTTAGGACATCATCATTAGAAATTATCACACCTTTGTCATTGTACCAATTAATTGAGTAGGGTGTAGTACCTCCTGACAACGTAAGTTCTATGTTGCCATCAGAGCTGATATTAGACGAAGCATTAGTTATTTGAACATTCTCAATTGAAATGGAATCGGGTTGAGAAACCTCTATATCTTCGATTCCTATGATACAACCTACACTATCCGTGACAGTAATTGAATAAAGTCCTGAAGGAATTTCGGTTATTAATGTTGTATCTGCTACACCATTACTCCAAAAAATGGCGTAGGGCTCGATTCCCCCTGAAATTTTAATTTCAAGCTGACCATCATTAGAATTATAACAACTAAGATTTTCTACCATCAAATCAATTTGTAATTGACAACTTCCTTGATTGACAAAGAATCCTTTTATTGCCGTACATCCGTTAGCATCCGTTACTGTGAGTTGGTAATTTCCGCTTTGGAGTGAATTAATTGTGGAAGTTGTGTCCCCTATTGACCATAAATAAGAATATTCGGGAGTGCCACCGTATATGTCTACACTTATACTTCCATCTCCTGCTCCTTCAAAAGACTCATTGGTAATGTTTTCTATAAATGTAATTTCTTCAGGACTACTAATTGATATAGTATCGGTAGTCACCGAACACCCATTATTATCAGTTATTTCTGCAATATATGATCCATTAGCTAAACTGTTTAAAGTGTTTCCTTCCATGTCATTGTTCCACAATATAGTATATGGCATGACTCCACCTGTCACATTAATCACTATTTCACCTTCATTGAGCCCAAAGCAAGAATTGTCTGTTGATTGTGTCTGATAATCCAGAAGTTGTGGCTCATAAATTTCTACGCTATCATACACGAAGCATTGGTAATTATCATAAATCGATACATAATATTTTCCGCTTGTTAAGTTGATAATATTTTCTGAAGTATCGCCATTTGACCACAAAATATCGTAAGGTGCCGCACCTCCCATTATATTTAAATTAATACTGCCATCCTCACCATTAAAACAGCTTACGTCTTGTTTTATACTATTAATATTAATTGAATCACCTTCTAATATGGTATATACTTGATTGTTATTACACCCATTTTGATCACTGATAGTACAAGAGTAAATACCTGCAATTAATTGGTTTAACGATTCACTTGTCTGACCATTTGACCATTGTATTGAATAGGGAGCCATGCCCCCAGATAGGTTAAGTTTGATACTACCAATGGAGTCACCAACGCATAAATTGTCAGTTAGATTTGCAACTACATTTATTACTGATGGTTCTGAAAGACTGAATGTTTCAATTATTTGGCAAGCATTTTCATCCTCTATGGTTACGTTATAAGTACCGCCACTTAGATTTGTTATGGCATTTCCTATGTCTCCATTTGACCAATAATAACTAAGATTTCCAATTCCTCCTGAAACTTCTAAATTAATGCTTCCGTCCATATAACCCCCACAACTTACATTTGTTATGCTTACCTGATTGATGACCATTGTAGGTGGGTCGAAAATTTCGAAATCAAGATTAGCCTCGCAATTATTTACGTCATTAACTGTTACAGAATAAAATCCCGGAGGTAAATTGTTGAGCTCATTTCCGTATGCTCCATTAGACCAGTTAAATTCATAATTTGGAGTCCCACCTAAGGCTTCAATAAAAACATAACCATCATTATTTCCTGAACATGTCGGATTTGTAAGCATTGAAATGAATCCAACTAACAAATCTGGTCCAGTAATTTCCACAAAATCACTCTCTGACATTCCTCCTTGATCAGTAATTGTAACAGTTTGGAATCCTTGTGAAAGATTAGTTGCTGTAGCGGTAGTTTCACCATTTTCCCATAAATAATTATATGGAGGAGTCCCTCCACTTACAACTACAGTGGCACTACCATCAGGTGATTCATAACACGTCGTTTCAGAAATATCGTTAAAAGTTAAGCTTAATGGATCAGGTGTGATTTCCATGGTAGTGGTAGTATTGGTATTAATAACTTTGTCATTTTGATTAGATCCGTTTCCATTAGCTAAAACTGAAGCTCCATAAAAAGTAATAGTTTCCGCAGAATTATTAGTTGAGTTTGGAGTCCAATCCACATTAAAGGTAAGAGTGCTAGCGCCATTGAAATTGGAAGCTGGTTGATGGCCAAAATATTTTTTTCCACCTGCTGTTTTAATCACTGTATTACTGCTATTATTTGAAAATTCGCCAGCATTGGTATTGTTTTCTCGTAATGAAACAATCTGAAAACCAGCTTTTGTTACATTATTATTAAAGTCAGTAATGGTTACTGTAAGTGGATAAGCTATACCGGACGTAACTGTAGGAGGTAAACCGTCAATACTAATAATTCCTGAAAAACTTGAGTTACTTCCGGTATGACAATTTGCACAATAACCATCTCCAGGGGCACCAGTATAACCACCGCTTCCACTCGTAGGTGTACTTGTGCTGTAAGCCATAAATAATATAGATAGAAGTATAAATATGCCAAAATAATAGATTTTCATTGATACAAATTTAACTAAATTCAAAAATACATAATGAGATATATATTTAATAATAATTACAATTTTATACGTTTGTAGTATTATTAAAATTCGAAAAAAATAAGATAATCGGCAACAGCAATAAAATATTAAAATCAATCGTGTATTCACTTTATAACAAAAGTGAAAATTTCGAAGAAGTAGCTATGAAAGTCTTTGATTATCAGAAACAACGAAATAAAATTTATAGCGAATACCTTTCATTATTACCTACACGACTAAATAATCCGAAAAATTTTCAGGAAATACCTCATATACCGATTTCCGCATTTAAAAAATATAAAATAAAAACGGGAAACTGGTCAGAAGAACTACAATTCGTCTCGAGCGGCACGAGTCAACACCCAACGAATTCAATTCATCTGATTCGGTCTTCGGAATGGTATCTTCAGAATGCCCAAAAAGCCTTTGAAATGCATTTTGGAAAGGTCTCGGACTATTGCTTTTTGGCTCTATTACCCCATTATTTAGAGCGAGGAAATTCATCGCTGGTGTATATGGTCAATCATTTTATCAAGGAATCGAATTATCCTCAAAGTGCATTTTATCTACACGACTATCAGGCATTATTTTCAACACTTAATGCATGTAGTGAAAAGCAAATTCCGACTATTTTGTTTGGGGTGTCTTATGCTTTATTGGATTTTTTTAAGGCCTATTATGTCAATTTTCCAGAGCTAATTATAATGGATACGGGAGGGATGAAAGGTCGAAATAAGGAGCTGACCAAGCAAGAGCTTTACGAGAATTACAAAAAAGGATGCAACACTCACCGATTTTGCTCCGAATATGGAATGACAGAATTACTCTCTCAAGCTTATGCTCTGGACTGTTCAAATTATCGTCTGCCTCCTACAATGAAGATAAGTGCGAGAGAACTGAACGACCCATTCGCAACCGCGAAAAATGGTAAGGCCGGACAAGCTTTTGTGACCGACTTAGCCAATATTGATACCTGTGCTTTCATTGCCACTGATGATTTGATATTGTCCAATAACAATGGCACTTTTCAGGTTTTGGGAAGGATGGATCACAGTGAAATAAGAGGTTGTAACTTACTAGTAAGCTAGTGATTAAATTAGAGCTGGCTGAAGATAAGAAAGAGCATTAATGGCAAAATGACCATGCCATCCATCAATCCGTTGTAATACCAATCACCTCTAGATTCGTTGGACTTTATGATCAAGATGCAACTTATAAAATAAGTGATTTCGAAGGCGATTAGTGCTTCTAACGAAATAATAAAAACCGAGGTATATTGTAATAAAATTGCCGAAGCGAAAAGAAGTAAACCAATGCTGATAAGTTTACTATTTCTTACTCCAAAGAAGCCCGGAATCGTGATGACATGATTTTCATTTTCTACTTTAAGGTCTCTGATGTCAAAAGGGATAGTGATGGCAGTAATAAACAGGAATCTTTCTAGACTTAACCATGATATCGTATTCACATGAAACCCACTTTCTATCAGCGGAATGGTTGCTGTAATGGCGGACCACACGATTCCTACGGAAATACTTTTGGTAAGCGGAAAGTCTCGCAATATTCTTTTAGAATTGAAAATAGGAAATACATATAGCAGCGAAATCATTCCTAAAATGAAAAACACTAGGAACATATAACTTTTGAGAAATTGCAAGAAGTACAAGCCTATCAAAGCTGAAATTAACACCAAAAAATAATGAAATTTCAGATGTTGTTGTGCTATGAAGAAGCGGCGGATACCAAAGTGCTGATACTCAATTTTAGAGGCGATAATGCGGTGTAGATTGTACAAACATAAAGTGGCACAAAAAATCAAAGCAATGTAATCATTATCTACCGTTTTATTGGTTGATAAATAAGTCATTAATGTAATTGATGCCGCACCTAGAGCGATGTGAAAATTGCCGTAGAGATAAATCTTGAAAAATTTACTTATCATCACGGCATTTCACTAAAAATACTTGAAAGATTGTCCCATTTTAACCTCTTTAAGTGTTTCGAATATTAATTTTATTACGTTATCAATGTCATTTTTATGTGCCATTTCGACCGTCGTGTGCATATATCTCAGTGGAATGCTGATAAGTGCGGAAGGCACACCTCCATTGCTATAAGCAAATGAATCCGTATCTGTGCCAGTGCTGCGAGATGAAGCCGACATTTGATAAGGAATTTTTTTCGCTTTTGCCACTTCTTTAATGAGGTGTAATACTATGTTATGCACAGCTGGTGATACTGTTAAGCTTGGGCCTTTACCACAAAAAATCTCACCTTGCTCTGTTTTTTTTATCATTGGTGTAGAGGTATCGTGACACACATCCGTGATAATTGCAAGATTGGGTTTTATCGTATTCGCAATCATTTCGGCACCACGAAGTCCGATTTCCTCCTGCACAGCATTGACTATATAAAGTGAATAGGGTAGTTTTAACTTTTTTTCCTTGATCATACGAGCTACTTCTGCTATACAAAATCCACCCATTCTATTATCCAAAGCTCTTCCGGCAAAATAATGATGGTTGATTTCTGTGAGTTCATCCTCGAATGTGATGACATCTCCTACTTCAATTCCCATTTTCGCTACTTCGTCCTTATCTTTGGCTCCCACATCAATAAAGATGTTTTCCGTAGTAGGTGATAGAGTGGCGTCTTTACCTCGTCTCACGTGTATTGCAGGCCACCCAAAAACACCTTTAACTATACCATTCGAGGTGTGTATTTTTACTCTTTTCGAAGGTGCTATGATGTGGTCAGAGCCACCGTTTCTAATCACATAAATGAACCCGTTATCATTTACATAATTAACATACCATGCTATTTCATCAGCATGTGCTTCGATGACGACTTTATAATCTTGACCCGGATTGATGACTCCGTAAGCTGTGCCATAATTGTCTAAATGCCATTCATCGACATATTTTTTTAAATAGTCAATCCATATTTTTTGACCCTCGGATTCAAAACCCGTAGGGGAGCAATTATTAAGATATTTGTAGAGGAATTCTCTTGATTTTTCGTTCATAAAATTTTATATCGGTTTTACTTAACTAAAAATTTGCATGAAAAAAGATGATATAATTTTAGTGATAATTTAGGGTACTCATTAAATATGTCCTCGGCAAAGATTGCAAATTTAGTATATTTTTTTAATTATGATTTAATGACCACGCTTCAGGATTTTCTTTCCATATTTTCAACGTGTCAAAATTTTCTGATTTGATGTATCCCGTTTCTAATGCCACACTAAGTAGTGCAGAATAATTGCTAAGCGTTCTAAATTCGCATTGAGCCTGATCGAAATTTTCAATAGCACTTGGAAATTCATAATTAAATATCGCGATGACTCCCACGACAAGAGCTCCTGCATTCCTAAGACATTCTACTGCCTCCAAGCTACTCTTACCCGTACTAATTAAATCTTCTACGACTAATATTTTTTCATGAGGCTTAACCACCCCTTCTATTTGGTTTTGCCTGCCATGGCTTTTAGCACTAGATCTGATGTAACTAAAAGGTTTATTTAGGCCATCGGCTAGTAATGCACCGTGGGCGATGCCGGCAGTTGCCACTCCCGATACAGAATCAAAAGTATCAAATGACTGAGACAGCTGAACAAGCGATTTTTTAATCAGATTTCGAGTATTTGGATAGGATAAAGTCAATCGATTATCGCAATATATAGGCGACCTTAAACCAGAAGCCCAAACAAATGGATGGGCGGGGCTTAGCTTTACAGCTTCAATTTTTAGTAGTTCTTTTGCTATTTCCAGTTCCAAAATTCTTTTACTTTGCAATGTTTTATAATCGTCGACAAATGTACAAAATATACATAAACAAAACGCTAATTATCCTTAAGAATACCGAAGACTTGGGCATGGCAGATTCTACTGATTCGAGAGCGAGTTTGGTGGTTCATTACACCGGAAAGAAAAAAACACTGCTCAATTATATCGACATGTGTGAGAAGTCTTCAAGATTGACAAAAATCGTAATACATTACGAGAATTACGAACAGTTGAAAACGGATTTTTTGAGTCATTATGAAATTGTGCCGGCTGCTGGAGGCTTGGTAATGAATGAATTGGGTGAGCTATTGTTCATTTTTCGACGCAAACATTGGGATCTTCCAAAAGGAAAATTGGAAAAAGGAGAATCTAAGAAATCTGCAGCCGTTAGGGAAGTGATGGAAGAAACTGGGGTTATCAATGTTGACCTGATTTCAAAGTTGAGTGTAACCGATCACACATACAAAAGTAAGGGCAAGCGATTGATTAAAAAATCATACTGGTACCTGATGAAAACTGAAAAGCAAATACTGATTCCTCAGACCGCAGAAGATATTGAAATAGCAGAATGGATGAATCTGGAATCCTTTTATGGGGAGCCTCGAGTGGTTTATCCCAGCATTTTTGAAGTATTAAATGCCTATCAAGGATGGAAAATTAAAAACCATTTAGGGTAGAAATGATTAAGAATCTCTAAATTAATTTAGAATTTTAAAACGACCTACGATTTCTTATCACTCCACATTTTTAGCAATCACGACATAGACCGGAAAATGATCGCTATATCCATGTTGATAAGTGTCAAAGGAAAATGTTCGAAAAGGGTATCCTTTATATTGCCCAGAAGGTTGTACCAACCATTTTTTGTTGAAAATACCAGCTTTGATGTAATAATATCCATCTTGAGGTTTTTCGAGTAATGGTTCTGTAAAGATGATATTATCGAATAAACTCCAATTATCCCGATATGCACCAGTACCTATGCCCCTGCGATAAAAATCCTCGAAGGGATTAAATACATCGTTTGGTTTTACGTCAGCAACTTTTGCTTTTGTACGCAAGTAGCCTTTGAGACTTTCACTGGTGGGGTCATCATTTAAGTCACCCATAATCCATACTTTGGCCTCTGGATTTTTTGCAAGTGCATCATCGACCACGTCGCGACACAATTGAGCTCCTTTGTTTCTATCAGGTGCCGTTGTTTGTTCGCCTCCTCTTCTCGACGGCCAGTGATTTACTAAAAAAATCATGGATTCACCATCAAACTTGCCGGCAACATAAAGGATGTCACGGGTATGATATGGGACTCCATCACGAAGGATGGGCAGGTCAATAATCCTGGACGAATCCACTTTGAAGTGTTCGGGATTATAAATTAGAGCCACATCTATCCCTCTAAAATCTTTTGAATCATAATGTACAATTTGATAATTTCTATTTTTTATGCTTGGTTGGCTTACTAGATCTTGGAGAACTTTGAGATTTTCTACTTCAGAAACTCCTAATACTGATAATCCTTGTGGTGCAATATCCGTACCTATTTGCGATATCACATAAGCCATGTTGGCTTGCTTTTCCAGGTATTTTTCTTCTGTCCAATTCCGTTTTCCTTCGGGTAAAAATTCTTCATCATTGATGGTCGTATCATTGACTGTGTCAAATAGATTTTCGAGATTGTAGAAGCCTACAGTGGCTACCTTGGCTTTTTGACCATAAATCATCACACCATAACAAAATGTGAAAATTAAAAATGAGAATCGCTTGAAAGTCATTGCGTTAATTGTTTTCGAAAGCTCAAAGATAAAACTGAGATTCGTATTTGAGATTAAGTATTTATTAATTTAGTGAATTTTATCCTTTTTGAATCATAAAAATATCTAAATTTGGGTCTTTAATCAACCATTGATGTTAAGACGAAACTTTTATTTAATAATCATTCTCAGCCTTTGCTTTAATATTTCATTAACTATTGCACAAACCATCAAAGGTAACATTGCGGATGTTAGCGGAGAGCCTTTAATAGGCCAGGTGTTAAGGCTGGCGGGGACAGAACATGCGAGTATTTCCAATGCTTTGGGTAACTTTATGTTTAATGGTGTCCTTTTGGGAGAATATGACTTACTCCTCGAATCAGAAAACGGTGATGTCAAGTTACTCACGTTTACTTATGATGGTAAGGATTTAGATTTAGGAATGCTCAAAACATCACAGGAAAAAATTGTCACCAAATCCACCGATATAGCCGTGGTAAACCTAGATGATTTAGAAGTAGAAGATGATTCCGAATATTCCATTTTGTTAAGTGCCAGTAATGACGTTTTTGAAAATGCGGCTCGGTATAATTTATCAGGAGGTCGATTTAGAGTTCGTGGCTATGACAATGAAAACACTTCACAATATATCAATGGATTGCCAATGAATGACCTTGATGATGGTCGGGTGCTTTTTGCATCATGGGGCGGTTTGAATGATGTATTTAGAGTAGCAGAAGGACAGAATAGTCTTCGTCCAGTTGATTTCTCGTTTGGTGGAATTGGCGGTGCTTACAATACAGACTTAAGAGCTTCGGTACAGAGAAAAAGAACAAAACTAGTCTATAGTTATGGAAATCGATCTTATACCAATAGGCTTATGCTCACGCATTCTTCAGGATTGCAGGATAACGGATGGTCGTACAGTTTATCCGCTTCAAGAAGATGGGGTAATTCTGGTTATGTAGCGGGTACACATTTTGAAGGAACGGCATATTTCGTTTCTATTGAAAAACAACTATCCGCTCATCATGCCTTGAATGCTGTGATACTAGGTTCGCCTCAAAGAAGGGGTAGAGCCAGCGCTTCAGTACAGCAAATGTATGACATCGCGGGAAGCAATTTTTACAATCCCAACTGGGGTTATCAAAATGGCGAAGTCAGAAATTCTAAAGAGTATCGCATCAATCAACCAATTGCCATGCTGCGACACGATTGGAAATTGAGTGATCACAGTACGTTGAGTACAAGTGCGGGATTTCAATGGGGAAAGTATAGTTCAACAGGGATAGATTGGCTCATGGCCTCAGATCCTCGCCCTGATTATTATAAAAAATTGCCATTTTACTATTCTGGACAGGCCGCTATTGATGTAGAAAATTATCTAAAATCGGACGTGGCAAACCAACAAATTAATTGGGATGAATTTTATGACATCAATCGCAATAGATTGATAGATGTCAACGGTACTCCACAAAATGTATCTGCGTATATCGTGGAGGATCAGCATTATGACAATCAAAGAATGATGTTCAATACCATCTATAATTTTAACCCAAGCGTCGATTTTAACTTATCGGGAGGATTGACATATCTTAAAGAAACCGTAAATAATTATAAGCTCATAGATGATTTATTGGGCGGTACTTATTACTTGGATATTGACGATTTTGCAGAACGTGATTTTCCTGATGACCCGACTAAAGTGGTTAATAATCTCGATAATCCCTATGCATTATTACAGGAAGGAGATAGACATGGCTATGATTATGACATCGTCACGAGTAAATATGAACTATGGGCTCAGGCCTCGAAAAAGATTAATAAATTGGAGCTTTTTGGTGGTGCCAGCTTAGCGAGAACCTCATTTTATAAAGACAGTTATGTAGCAAATGGAAAATTTCCGGATAGCTCAAAAGGCAAGTCAGAGACCTCGAATTTTAATACCTATGCGGTTAAGACGGGATTAAACTTTGCATTGAATAATAGAAATTACCTGTATGCTTATGGAAGTTATCGAACTCGAGCTCCTTTCTCTAGATTCGCATTTGTTTCTCCGCGTACCCGCAACGAATTGGTGAGTGACTTGATTCCTGAAAAAATATTGTCTGGAGAAGCGGGATATATCATGAGATATGGAGGAGTGAAGGCCAGATTGACAGGGTTCTACACCACATTTAAAGATCAAATTGAAACTTTTATATTCTATTCGGATATCCTTCGTACCTTTAATAATTATGTGATGGAAGGCATTGACAAAGAACACAAAGGAGTCGAGCTGAGCATAGACTCAAGACTGTATGGCAGGCTATCCTTTACGGCAGCAGGATCACTTGGGCAATATATATACACTTCAAGACCTCGAGCGACAGTCTATCAGGATAATAGTGCTAGTGTAAGTGTTGTAAGAGATCCAATATATATTAAAAATTACTACGTGGCAAGTGGTCCTCAAAATGCGGCCAGTTTTACTTTGCGGTACAATGGAAAAGAATATTGGTGGGCAAACCTCTCTTTTAACATTTATGGTAAATCGTACCTTGATATTAATCCGGAAAGAAGAATAGTAGAAGCAGTTGAATTCTTGGATCCGGAATTGGATAATGAATTGTGGCATGCCATCCTTGATCAAGAATCCATTGGTACCAATTATACACTAGATTTCTTTGGTGGGAAATCCTTTAAATTTGGCGATTACTACTTAAGATTAAACTTAAGTGTGAACAATATTTTAGATAATAAAGATTTTATTACAGGAGGCTTTGAGCAATATAGATCAAATCCTGCCTCTTCGAATAATATCAATTTCTTGCCCAAGCTGTATTATGCCTACGGAAGAAATTATTCGCTGAATGTCAGTTTTGACTTTTAATCTATTATAAACTCAATTTACAATTTGATAATTTTAAAATATTCATAAATAATGAAATCAAAATTTGGAATTTTAGCTTTTCTATTTGCATTACTCGCCATCTCGTCATGTGTAAAGGATGACTTTGATGCACCACCATCAGGAACATACATTCCTGCCGATGTGGAAAGTAAATTAATCTCACTTGATGAGCTTTGGCCATTCTATCAGGTTGGAAAACCATATCAATTTACGCAAGATAAATATCTAAAAACCTATGTGGTTGGTAATGATATTTCGGGTAATATTTATCAAACAATTTATTTACAAGATTCAATGTCAAGTCGTGCCATCGCGGTTAATATCGATGATTCCGATTTGTTTAATAAGTATCCGGTAGGAAGGGTCGTATATGTTCATGTCTTGGATCTTTGGTTGTCAGATTACAACGAATTACCTTCTATAGGCTATGATGCCGGAGGGGAGAATATTCCAAATGGCGTTTACAAGAATAAAGTTTTTGCTGCACCACGAGTGATTGAAGTAACGCCAGAAGTGAAAACCATTTCAAGTTTGAATGATAAAGATTTGAATAAATTGGTGCAGTTGGAGAATATAGAATTCGAAACCATTAATGTCGTCATGGCTCCACCCGCAACCACGGTAAACCACAATTTAGTGGATTGCGATGGTAATATACTTGTGCTAAGAAATAGTGGTTATTCCAATTTTGCCACAGATACCGTCCCCTCAGGTAACGGAACGCTGATTGGTATTTACACTAAATACAGAACGACTAAGCAATTCCTTGTGAGAGAGGCTTCAGATATCCAATTTGAAGGCAAGAGATGTGGCTCAAATGCAACCGGTAATGAAACGAAAATTTCCGTTTCTGATCTGCGTACTCAATTTGCAAATGGTACGACTACAGTGGGTGAATATTACATAGAAGGAGTAGTAATTTCGGATGTCAACACTGAAAGTATAGTTACTAAAAATGCGGTGGTACAAGACGGAACCTCAGGAATAACAGTTAGATTTAATAGTGATCATAATATTTCTTTGGGTTCAAAAGTGAAGATAATAGTAACGAATGCAACTTTGGAAGAATATAACGGTCTATTACAATGCTCTAATGTAGAGCCAGCGGAAGTTGAAGTATTGGGTGCAGGAACTGTCTCTCCAGCAAAAGTCAGTATTAATGACTTATTAAACAACATTGAAACTTATGAATCTACATTGGTAAAATTAGTTGATGTAACAATTACAGGCGGAGCGACCTATAATGGAACCCTTACAGTTAGTGACGGTACTCATAATATAGATTTGTACACAAGATCGGCTTCGACTTTTTCTTCTAGCCCAGTTCCTGCTGGTACGGTTACCGTGACCGCCATTGCTTCTCAGTTTAATGATGCTCAGCTAATCATACGTGGTACCAATGATGTCGAAGGCGGTTCTACTGGAGAAGGTGATGAGTTGACGATAAGAAGCCTTAGAAATGCTTTCCTTAATGGTTCTACATCCGTTAGCTCAGTAGGGTATATAATCGGTACAGTGACCTCTGATTATACAAGCGGAAATATTACAACTCGCAACTTACACATTCAAGATGCCGACGCAGGAATTTTGGTGAGATTTACTTCTGATCATTCATTTGCAGAAGGTACAGAATTGAAAATACGAGTGACGGGTATGGAACTTTCTGATTATAATGGATTATTACAATTGAATAATGTTCCTAATTCTAATGCCACAGTAGAAGGCAGTAGTACGGTGACTCCGATTGATTTGACCATCAGTGAAATAAAGGCCAATCTTGAAACATACGAATCCATGTTGGTGAGAATTAAAGATGCGACTTTTAATTCTGGAGACACCTTCACCGGTACGATTAATTTCAGCGATGCCACCGGCTCAATTCCTACGTATGTAAGAAGTCAAGCCAATTTTTCTGGACAAGCGACACCTACCGGAACGCATAATGTAACTTGCATAGTTTCAGAATTTAATGAAGCTCAAGTAGTCTTGAGGAATTTAAACGATATTGATTAATCAATAAGACATTGATAAAGCCAGGTAAACAAGATCAGGAAATTGATTTTTTTACTTGGCTTTCTTAGTTTTGTATAGAATATATTGTCTTGTAAAAGAACAAAATCATTTTTTCTAACACATTTCTGTTGAATTCTCTGTCAAATTGAAAAATTAAATCAATAATGACAAAAGATAAAGTGTATATTTATCACTGAAATACCTTAGTTCAAAATATTTTTCAATCAATAAAATGAAATTGTCATTATGAAAAAACTTTACCTATTTCTAATATTCTTAGTCGTTCTCACGCCTGCATACAATCAGATCATAAAATGCGGGGATGCACATACGAAACATTACTTGCAGACCAAATATCCCGGAATTGAAAATTTCTTTGCGTCCAACTATAAATGGCCAGAAAACGGTAGGACTACGGAAACACTTAGGATTCCAGTAGTGGTTCATTTAATTTATAATAACTCTTCAGAATTGTTGGCGGAAGATATCGTAAGAAATCAAATCGAGGTTTTAAATCAAGACTACAACCGTTTTAATGCGGATGCATCAGAAACACGAGAGATTTTTCAAGAAATAGCTGGCAAAGCAAATGTGGAATTTTTTCTAGCCACGAAGGACCCAGATGGGAATGCAACCAACGGTATTACAAAGCACTTTACAGAGAAAACCTCATTTCTTGATTTTGATTATGCCTTGTTCCTTCAGGCGATTATTACCTGTGGTGTTGATTTGAACGATCCACAAAGTATAGCGGATAATCTTGATTGTATAATATCTATTTATGGAAGTGACCCTACTCAAATTGATTTTATAGCGCAATTGGACGAGGTGAAAAGCTCGGATACGGGTGGTGTAGATCCTTGGGATCAATCACGATATCTCAATATTTGGGTTTGTAATCTGAGTGTATCAGTTTTTGGTGAGCAAGTACCATTCTTGCTTGGTTATGCCTATCCACCTGTGGGTGCCCCAAATTGGCCTACTGAAGAATTTCCTGAGGATTATTGGACAAAGGATGGGGTAGTAATACATTATCAGGTACTTGGCAAAGACAATCCAGCCATCGGAAGTCTCCAAGGAATCAATGACCAAGGAAGAACATTGACCCATGAGGTCGGGCACTATCTAGGGTTGAGACATATATGGGGTGATGGCGACTGTGGTTTGGATGACGGAATAGGAGATACCCCTTTAATGGCCAATGAATCCCAAGATCAAAGTGGTTCTATTATACAATGTTCAAGCCTATTTAATAAAAATACGTGTGTAGATGAAGGAACTGATTATCCTGATATGATTGAAAATTATATGGATTACACTCAGGAGTCTTGTCAGAATATGTTTAGTGTAGAGCAAGTAGCTTTGATGAGAAATATGCTGATGGGACCTCGTCTTGAATTGGTGGAAGCTGGAGCAAGTAGTACAGACGATGTATCGAAGATAAAACATATCACACTTTTGCCAAACCCCGCCACAACAGAGATAGTGGTACCTTCTTTCACGAGTTTTAAATTAATTGTCGCCTACGATATAAATGGAAAATTTCAAAAATCGTGGATCAATCCCGAGAGAAAGATTGAGATTACAGAACTTCCCAAAGGAATCAATATTCTCCATTTGACTGATGTAAAAGGAAATCTTTATACCGCAAGAATGATTAAAATGTAATTGGTCAGAATCTTTTATTAGAAAGAAAAACTCTAAAAGCTCAACTTGTTTTCAGTTGGGCTTTTAATTTTTTAAGACTCCTGTTTTTATTCAAATTGTATGGTGAAATTTACGAAAGGTAGAATAGGAAACAGACTTACTTTTCTGCCACGTATGGTGTTGTTTTGATTATCCTTAATGAAATAGACATAGTACGGATTCTTGCGATTATAAATGTTGTAAATACCAAAATTTAATTTCGCTGGAAGCTTATTAATTTCAAATTTATAATTTCCATTTATACTTAATTGGTGAAATGGAGGAAGTCTATAATTATTTCTAGATTCTGAGGTTATCAATGTGACGCCATTAATAATGGATTGAAATTCAGTACCTGGAAGAGAAAATGTGTTGCCACTGACATAGGTCCAATTGATACCGAATGACAATTTTGTGTTTAGATTTTTACTTAATACTAGATTGATATCAATGGGTCTGTCGTATTTGTATCGAAAAGTAACACCACTATTGATGTTTTTGAAAGTTCGGGTTGCCCTTGAAAACGAAAGAGAAAAAGCACCTTTCCAGTCACCTTTATCTTTGTTTATCGATAGTTCAATTCCTTTATTATAACCATCTCCTTTATCAAGAAGAGTAGTCCATGTATCAGTTTCTACGAATTGTGGTACTATATTTTGATCCAAAAGAATATTTGTAAAAAAATCCGTGTGAACAGTGAGTTCCGGTATATTGTAAATTTGCTTTATGTATGCCTCAATGGTATAGTTCCAGCCACTAGGTCGAGTATAATGATAAAATAAATCATACTGATAAGATTCCTGCGGTTCTATTTCGTCGGTGCTGGGTATCCATAGATCTGAAGGCAAGCCAATTCCGGGATTAACCAGAAGGTGGACATATTGTTGCATTTTACAAAAACTGGCCGCCATCATGTGGTTTTCATGAGGGATGTATTGTAAGGTAAGTCTAGGTTGCCACCCGGAATATGTTTTATTCTCTGTTTTATAAGAGGAAAAGTGAGAGCCAGCTTTTATATACAATCTTCGTGAAAAGTTATGCCTGAATTCAAAATATATACCCGATTCAATGCTTTTGTAGGATTTTTGATCGACATTATTGGTTGATTGCTGGTCAAGTATCTGTAATATCGAAGGTTTAAAAACGTGAAAAGTACTTGCAGCCCCGATACTTAATCTTGTTTTTTCACCGATATATCGGTCAATATTAAATTTGAAGGGAACGTCTACTATATCTGTATTCGTAAATGTTTCGGTAATCAGACTGTCAAGTTCATTGACTTTGGATAATGTAAATCTATTGAGTGTCTGAGCTTTATATCGTATAATACCTAGGGTAGAGCTGAGATAAGTTTTCTGATTAATAATGGTAGAATAATTGAGTACTCCAGTGGTAGTTCCCCATTTCAATTGATTATCATTTTGAGTAATGTCTACCGATTGAGTATTCGTGGGATTTATAAATCTATCGACTTCAAGGTTGTCATTACCACTGTAAACACTCAGGCTGAGCTTGGACGAGGGTGAAAGTTTCCAACTAAGTTTTCCGTAAACATCAAAATAAGAAATATCGATATTGATATCTTTATTGTATTTTTCAATGGTATTGTCTACTAAATAATTAATCCAACTTTTACGTAAGGCAAAGTTATAGGAGATTTCATTCTTTTTTATCGGGCCTTCTGTAGTTAAATTGATGCCATAAATTCCAGTCGAAATTTCTGATTTATTTTTCTCCAATGTACCATCTTTCATCATGATATTGACTACGCTACTCAGTCTTCCTGCATATCGTGCAGGCATTCCCGCTTTCATATATTGTACATTTCTAACGGCATTGTCTTGAAAAATCGAAGACAGACCTACGATATGATTGGTCTCGTACATGGGGATTCCATCCATGAGTATGAGATTGTAGTCAGGACTTGTTCCTCTTACAAATAGGCCGGATTGTCCCTCGCCGCCACTACTCACACTCGGTAATGACTTCAACGTATTAATTATGTCTTCTTCACCAAAAATAGTGGTATTATTTTCCATTTTGTCGAGCTGAATTTGTTTGGCAAAATTCTCAACTAAATAGTTTTCGTCGGTTTTGTCAGAAATTAAAACAGGAGCTAATTCATTGTCGAATTTTAATTTGATGACATTCTTGTTTTGTAAAATATTTTTAGTGTTAAGTTTTATGTTTTTATAACCTAAACTTCGAATGTAAAATGACATCGTATCGCTGTTGGTAGATATGCTGTAGTATCCATTATCATTCGAAAAAAAGAAATGGTCTTCATCCGCGGATTCAATAATGACATTGCTGATGGGTTCTGATGATTCGCTATCAATGATATAACCGCTTATTTTAACATATTTCGGTCCATCTATTGATAAAATATATTTGCCCTTTAAGGAGAAAAACTGGAAATTGTAATATTGGAATAAATCTTTAAATAGTGATTCTAAGGATTGATATTGATATTGAAAACTAAAGGGTACTTGAATGTTTTCGATTTGCGAAGGGGAATAATTAATGGGAAGGTCATATTCATCCACAAGAATTTCGACTATGTCAGACGCCTCCTTTATTTTTGGGCTAAGACTATATGGAATCACAACGGAAGTCTTTTGGGCATCTGCACTGAAAGTAAAGACAACTATAATTACTGCAACAATAATAGACCTTAAGCTAAAATTCATAACAATAATTACTTTTGGCTTATCAGTATTTCATCATTTTGTAACTTAAATTCCAGATTATATATTCCTGACAAATCTGCCAATACGTTTTTAAGGTTGTCTTCGTCGAGCTTGCCTGAAAAGTTCATAGAATCAAGATTTTGATTTGAATTATTCTGTACTTTAACATTGTAATGCTTGCCTAAATCATCCAAAACTTGAGATAGATTGGTTTTGGTATATTTTAGGGGATAGTTGAAGGCATTTTTGAGATTGTCCGGTACATTCTTGAGAAAAACGACATTGCCGTCCGTTACCGTGACATAATCACCAGGCTTTAATTCTACTTGCACTTTATTGGTTGTCGTATATTTAATTTTACCTTCTTTGAGGTACATTTCTTCTTTGTTCTGACTTGTAAATACACTGAATTCTGTTCCCAATACGGTAATATTTCCATGATTTAATTCTACGACAAATGGATTTTTCGGATTTTTTGTGACATTAAAATTGGCCAATCCATTTAATCTAACCTTTCTATTGTCTAGTATTTCTAGCTTACTATTAAGTCCTATGCTTACATCTGTACCATCTGGTAATTTTTCTTCAAGGATGGTATTTGTTGCCGCCATTTCTATGTTCGGCTTTTGTTCATCGCCCATCTTATTCCAAAAGTGCGAGATACTCGTATAAGTTACAATGAAAAGAATGATCCACAAGGCATAAAGCAAATACTTCTTCCAAGATGAAGCAGGGTTTTCCATTTTTGAATTTAATCTGTCAAAAGCGACCTCTGAGTCGAATGCCTGTAAAGTAGCACTTTGGTCAATAGAATGGTTTAAATCCTTGATTTTGTTTAATTCTTGCAAATTTTCTTTGGCCTCTTTTGACCAATCATTTAGCATAGAGACTTCTTCTTTAGAAGCATTTCCAGCAAGGATTTTATCTAAGATATTTTGTATGTTTTTATCCATTAGTTACTTCTGGTATTACCAATTTTCCCGAAGGAATTTTAAAGCTGTTGAAATTTGATTTTCCACTGTTTTAACTGATATATTGCGTCTTTCTGCAATTTGGCTGTAAGTTAAACCATTAATTTTATTCATAATGAATACCTCTTTGGTTTTGTGGGGTAATTGTCGTACAAGAGTATTTAACTTATTTATTTTAATAAATTCTGCATCCAATTCTTCTTGTGATTCATGGTTATGATTTAAAGTTTCCCATTTTTCAGACCGTACTTTGTCACTACTTGTTTTACGACACCAATCGATCCATTTGTTTTTGCAGCATGTCAAGGCATAGGCCAATTCAAAGGGTCCTTTTTGTTGCCATAATTTGAGTAACACCTCCTGAGCTACATCTTCTGACGTATCATAATCCGCTCCCAATCGCATAATATAATTACACAGTAATTGATAGTGATTGTCAAAAAAATATTTAAAACGAGTGTCTTTCACATTGGGAGGATTGTTATGGTAAATTTAAAAGTAATAACGATTAATTGCTCATTTTGTAAGCAATTATAGCGGCTGCATTGGCAACATTGAGTGATTCCGCCATCCTTTTTTTACTTCCTTTTATTGAAATAAAAGTTTGGATGACCTGATTCATTTTTTTACTAATTCCATGACCTTCTGATCCCAAAACTATCATGCTTTTTTCTTCAAAAGTGACATTTTCAATTTCTACTCCTGTCATATCAGCTCCGTAAATATTATAAGTAGTACTGAAATCGATGTTTTCATCATCATTAATTAGCTTGACGTTTAAAAAACTGCCCATGCTTGCTTGTATTACTTTTGGGTGGTAAAAATCTGCTGTTTCTTGATTTCTAATCAGAGTGTCGATTCCAAACCAATCAGCAATTCTTACAATGGTACCGACGTTGCCGGGATCTTGAATTCCATCCAAATAGAATATTTTATTCGCATGAGTGCTTAGTTTAAATTCTTGTTTTTTTAAAACAATAAAAACATCTGAAGGGGATTTAAGAAGAGAAATCTGTGACATTTGCTTGTTGTCAAATGCATAAATTGGGCAACCTAACGATTGCAGTTTGTCTTCTATTTCAATATTTGATTTTCTGTAAGCGATACACTCTATTTCAAATTCATTTTGATTTAGAATCATGTCAAGCATTTTATTTCCTTCCACAACGAAATTATTATACATTTGTCGATATTTAGATTGGGAAAGTGATTTTAAATATTTTATAACGCTATTTGACATAGATTTTTAGTTAAAAGTTGGATAAACAAGGTAAATAAATATTGCAAACATATATAATATATAGCAAAATTTGTCTTTCAGTATTGGTAATCTTTTCTTGGATTGGTTGTGGTACTTCCAAATATTTCCAAGATGGCTCTCAACTATTGACCAAATATGACGTAAAATACAAAGGAGACGAAAACATACTCAGTGATAAAGAGATAAGAGACATCGACAACTACATCTTACAAAAACCCAATGGTAATTTCCTTGGTATCCCAAAGGAATATATTTATCTCAAAAATTCAGAAGAGGGAGATTCGTCTTGGTATAATAAATGGTTGCGAGGGATAGGTGAACCACCTGCTGTATATGATAGCACACTTACCGAAAAAAGTGTCCTAGGAATCGGCAACTACTTGAGGAATTTAAAGGGGTTTTACAATGCAGAGGTAGATTACCTCGAAAAACCAAATAGTTATAAAATGGGAGTCGATTACATCATCGCCCCTAAGGATCGGTACCACATCGGGTCAGTAAGCTATAGATCTACGGATAAAAATATCGTAAAGGAAATTGACCGTTTAAGAGGAACGAGTTATTTGGTGAATCAAGGCCCTATTGATTTCGAAACGTTTGAAATTGAAAAAAACCGCATTGCATTAGCACTTCAAAATAAGGGATATGTTAACTTCTCCCCAAACTACATCGAAACTTTTGGTGTAAAAAATGACACGACTCATAATGTAGATATTTACTTTAATGTCAATGTCCCTTCACAGGATAGCTTACACCGAAAATTCAAAGTCGGGCAAATTTGTATATATACGGATGGAGATGCCAATGCATTAGAATATGATACATTAATTTTGGGATATAAAAAATTCCTAAAACGGACGGATAAATTTGTGGTAAAACCTAGGGTTCTAGATCAAAATATAGCCTTGATTACCGGAAATAATGCCAGTAGGATAGCCAAGCTGAACACGATTAAATATTTATATCAATTGCCTACTTTCAGATTTGTATCCATTACAGAGCATATTGATGAAAAATTTCCCAATATTATAAATTACGACATCATTTTAAATCCACACAAATCACGATGGTTGGCAGATTTCGGGCTCAATAGTTATTTCTCGAGTGTCAATACGAGTTCGCTCGGTCGTAGATTCGTCGGGTTCTCAATTTCGACTCAATTACAAAACCGCAATCTATTTGGTGGAGGAGAATTATACACGATGAATGCAGAGACGGGTTTTGAATATGAAATAAACCCTTTTTCTCGCCGGACTTTTAACGTTAGCTTACAAAATCAAGTAAGAATCGCCGATTATAAAGATTATATGGGACTATTGCGACTCATCAATACAGTTGGTCTCATTGATGACAAGGATGAGGAGAATTTTAGAAATAATGCTGTGACTAATATCTCCCTCGGGTTTAGATACACGGATATCAAAGATGGGTATATCATCAGTGCTTACAATGGTGGAATCAGTGTTAAGTTTGATTCAAATGGAGAAAGAAGTTACGCTTTTTCACATTTGGGATTTAACCTGAATAATTCTGTATTGACGGATAGATTTAAAGAAAATATTGACAATAATCCATTGATTATTAAATCATTATCGCCGAATCTAATCACAGGTTTGATTCTTAAAGATTTTGGATTTACCTACAAAGAACCCAATCCAAATTATGGTGGTTCTTGGGCTATTTATTTGAATTATGAGATCTCAGGATTAGAACTTTACTTAGCAAACAAGGTGTTTTCACCAGATAGAAATTGGGTTTTTGCCAATCAATATGAGTTTTCAAAGTATAATAAGCTTGAATTTGATATCCGCCGTTATCAGTTTTTTAATAAGAAGAAACAATCTCTAGCGACGAGATTTCATGCTGGAGTAATAGTCCCTTATGGTGGTAGTGAGGCGGCACCATTTATTAAACAATTCAGTGTAGGAGGACCCAATAGTTTAAGAGGATGGCTTAATCAAGAGCTGGGCCCTGGAGGGAACACAACCACTATTAATAGTGCCAATTCCATATTTTTTCAAAAAGGTGATATTGTGTTAGAGTTTAATGCGGAATATCGTTTTGATTTGTTTTGGTTGTTGGAAGGTGCCTTGTTTTATGATACAGGCAATATATGGACTTTGAAAGTAGATGAGCGGAATGATGCAAATTTTACCTCACATTTTCTGAAGCAGATGGCCATGGATGTGGGCTGGGGTATTCGTTTAGACATTGAGTATTTTAACATTCGTTTTGATTTTGGTTACAAACTCAGAAGACCGTATCCTGATGATAGTGGAAAATACTTTAATTCATTAGGTACCATGTTTGAGAATATCTTCGGTACACCTCAAATAGCCATTAATTATCCATTCTAATTCATTCTACTAAACCTATTTTGGCAACTCGTGTTACAAATTATGATTGAATATTGTTATATTTTTGTTTCAAAATTTAGAATATGTCAGGAAAAACTAGCTTTGGCGAGCTTATCAAACAAGATCAACCAGTATTAATTGATTTTTATGCAGAATGGTGTGGTCCCTGTAAAATGATGGCACCAATACTTAAAGATGTCGCGAAAGAAGTAGGGGAGAAAGCAAAAATCGTTAAAATCGACGTGGATAAGAATCCCGCAATTGCACAAAAGTTACAAGTAAGAGGAGTCCCTACATTGATGATATTTAGAAAAGGAGAATTAAAATGGAGGCAGTCAGGTGTTCAGACGCAAGCCAAACTCATCCAAGAATTAAATAATGCAATGAATTAAGGAGAATCCTTATTGTCCCCTAAGTTTTAATATTCGACTTACATACTTTCCTAGTATATCAAATTCGAGGTTGACTGTGTCACCAACATTTAATTTTCCAAAGTTTGTGTGTTCGTAAGTGTAAGGGATTATAGCGACTTGGAATGTATTTTCTGAGTTTAATATTACCGTTAAGCTCACTCCATTTATGCAAATTGAGCCTTTGTCCACGACTAATTCGGCAAATTCTGAAGGCAGCGTAAACTCATAATACCAGCTACCATCTGCTTCTGATATTTTAGTGCATTGAGTAGTGGTATCCACGTGACCTTGCACGAAATGCCCATCCAATCTTTTGTTGTTGGTTAAGCATCTTTCTATGTTTATTCGACTGCCTATTTTCCAATGTTTTAGGTTGGTTTTATTAAGTGTCTCTTCAATGGCAGTAACCGTATACTCATTGTCAACAATCGATACGACCGTGAGACAAACTCCATTGTGTGCGATACTTTGATCTATATAAAATTCATTAATAAAGGGACTGCGAAACGAAAAATGTATATTTCCATTCTCAACTAAAATTTTCGTAACCTCAGCCGTATATTCAATAATTCCTGTAAACATCTATTCTATCATATTTATGTGTCCGCGAAGGAGATCTTCACTATTTTCAATTCCTTCTATCGTGTCATAATAAACTCTACAAGTGTAGTAGTACACGTCGTCGGGCAATTTATTTCCTTTTAAATCATGTCCATTCCAATTTAAATTCGGGTCGGTGGTCTCGAATACTAAATTACCCCATTGATTGTACACTTTGAAATCAACTTTTGCAATAAATCGATTTAATCTTGGCACAAAAAGGTCATTAAATCCATCGCCGTTGGGTGTGAATGTATTTGGAAGTTCGTACAAAGGACAGTTGAAAGCACATACGATATCACTTGAAGCACTCTCATTTCCAATACTGTCAATAGCTGTTACATAATAGCAACCGGACAAAGAACCATCCTGTGGATAATGAATGTATTCTTTGATATTAATATCCGTTGCCAATAGACTGAAATTTGAAGAATCCTTAGCAAAATAAAGCTTGTATGAAACCATGGTCTCGGCACAGTCCAAGTCCCATTTTAAAAAATTATAGATACTCGTGGTGTCAATGGGCGAACTTTCATCTTTTTCGCAAAGATTCATCAAACTCAATATTGGACTGCATGGCGCAACATTATCAGAGGGCGAGGCACAAGTAATCTGTGAGTCATTATATAATGGTGCTGGAAGTCTGTTAAGATTGTAGCTACCTGCACTTTTTACATAATAACAATATTCCTTTCCATTCTCAAGGTTTTCATCTACAAAGTTGTTTTTTTCCGATTCACCCAATAGGGAAAAGATTCCACTATCTTGCCTATATATTTCGTAGTTGTAGTTGTTCCATGGAGTGATTTCATTCCATTCTAACATTATTTTTTGGTCAGATGGTATTGCTGTGAGATAAATACTAGAGGCTGGCTTAGACTTGCTATATTCTTGAGTTAGATTATTAGAATAAAATCGAATTTCATACTCATATTGTAGCTCCTTGGTATTTAAACCGATGTCTGAATAGTTAAAGGACTCATCATAAGAACCAAACTCACTAGAAAACTGGTTAGCTCCTGGTACTAAATTGAAATCCGTTTCATTTTGTGCTTTTCTCCACACCTCGTACAGATAGGGTGCAGGGTGCTCGAGAGTATCTAGGTCATCGGGGAATGGTTTGATATAACTGATGTCAATTTGGCCATTAGCATAATCAGTTGTAGCCACTGAAACTTCCGTGATCATAGGGAAATCTTGTTTGAGTAGAATGCAAAATTCATTGGATGCTTTGCTTTCCACTTTATTAAAAGGCTGCCCCGTAGAAGATGTTTTTGCAAATTCTGCTAAAACTCGGTAGCAATATTCAACTCGAGGCTCCACATTATAATCTTCATAAAAATAATGAGTTCCATCATTTTCTTTGGTTGAAAATTTTATCTTTTTGTACCCATATCCATCGAGGCCACTGGCACATTCTGAACTGTCGATGGCTTGACTGTTTTCTTTCCTCCACACGGAAAAGCCCCTGAAATATTCGTTTTCAGTAATTTCGCAAGCATAAGGTAAATCCCAGTTCAGAATGATGTGATCATCCTTGCTTTCTGCAGTGAGATTCTGAGGTGCTGGGCCTACCACTTTGATTCTTAATGTTTTAAGAGTAGCAAGACCGAAAGTATCATTCAAATAATTATCCACAGCTCTAAATACCACTTGGTAATATTGATCGCTTATGTGATTACACGTTGTTTGCCAACTAAACTCCGATTGATAGGCCGGATTTTGAAATTGCCCCGCATTCGACAATATTGCAGGACTATCATTCAGTGCAAATGGCCCTCCCGACGCAAATAGTCCAACTTTTTGACCGCTATTTGGGTCGTCAACATTAACCGGTATCTGAATTAAACTGCCTGCTATGACACATATTTCTTTTTCGGTTTCGATTTTTGGAGGACTATTGTCACAGGGTAATACAAGAATTTGCATATCTCTTATTATGGTATTTATAAGTACCCCCTTCCGATATTCCTTAATTAATATGGCAATGTTATATTCTCCCTGTTCCTGCGGCGAGTCCCAAACGAACTCACCGGTAATAGGATTTAGGCTTATCTTATTATTGCCTCCTGGAAATATTTTATCAGGAAATTTATAGTCTGGCACTTCTTCATTTTCCGCCATGAGAGGTATTGTCAGTTCATAGGCCAGTGAATCACCATCGAGGTCATAAGCATTGGGATTATGAACAAACCGATGCCCGAGACAAGCAAAATCTATGGGAGGCTGTAGGAGTATGGCACTATTATTTAATCCTTGAAACTGACTGTCAAGTAATGTAAAGGTCGTTTCAAGAAAAAACGGAACTTCCACAGAGTTAGGCCAGTTCACATTGAGTATGCTCGCAATTCTATTTGGGTCAGCAAAAGAAACGGTATAGGTTGCTTTGCCGGGATAGGTGTGTACGGCTTCGTATTTATTGACTTTAATGTCGTTGGGAAGTGGAATAGCTGATACTCGATGCACGAACTGGGTCGAGCCATCACCCCAACTTACCAACAAACTGTCCCTATCTGCGGAGGTGCTACTGGTTTTGGTGTAGGTAGTTACGGTAATTTTTATCGTAAGAGCATCCAGCTGAACATAAGTGATTTCGCCAGATCTGTTGTGTGTTGCGAAGATTCTAGAAAACAAGCATAGCATGAAAAAAACAACTAGATATATTCTCAAGGCTCTAAATTATTGTGTTTTAGCTTAATCGATTTTAGCAAATTTAGTAAGATTATTGATTAATTGCACTTTTAATGCCTCAATTATGCGGGAGTGTCGCCACAAATTATTCCATTGGCGGCTTTTTTTGATTTAAAGTCAAGCCGTTCTGATATTTTGGCAAGAATTATGCTTTAATAACTTAGATAAAGATAAATTTGCCTCGTGATTGAAAACAAAAAATACGAGATAGTTCAACCCTTGTTATTGGCTTCTATGGTGTGCTTAGGCATATTCCTAGGATATAAAATGAATGATAAACAGGATTTGCCTTTTGTTTCTGAAATGAATATCTCTGATGAGTATCCAATTGGAAAAATAGAAGAAGTGGTGAGGTTTGTGGAAAATAGATATGTCGATAGTATCAATAGAAATGACATATACAAGGCGGCTTTTGATGCTGTTTTTTCAAAATTGGATCCACACAGCTTGTATATTGCACCCGAAGAATTAGAATCCATCAATAATCAAATGAATGGCAATTATGTAGGATTAGGTGTGGAAATTTATCAACTCAATGACACCGTGGTTTTTACAAATGTGACAACGGATAGTCCTGCACAAAAGTCCGGACTGAAAATCATGGATAGACTAATTGCCATCGATGGAGTCAATGTCGCGGGTCAATCCATGGCGTTCGATTCGATAAGAGGTCTCATGAAACGCCAGATAAATGAAAATATTAAACTCACGGTGTTATCGGGGAATAAGAAAAATGAACTTGATATCACGGTTGATAACATACAGATACCCTCAGTTGATAAAATCAAAACTTTTAACGACACTGTTGCTTACATCAAAGTAAAAAGATTTGGTAGTCATACCTATAATGAATTTATGAGTCAATTGGAACCACTGGCAGATGAAAAGCGACTCAAAAATTTAATCATTGATTTAAGAGGGAATCCGGGAGGATATCTGCCTGAAGCGGTCAATATGTTGAGCCAATTATTTGATGAGAAAGAATTATTATTGGTCTATACTGAAGGCAAAAAAAGAGAGAAAGTTGAATACAAAACCACAGGAAAATCATTTTTTAATATTGATAAAATTGCGGTCTTAGTAGATGAAAATTCGGCTTCGGCCTCTGAAATAGTCGCCGCAGCAATTAAAGAATGGGATAGGGGAATAATCATTGGAAGACGGACTTTTGGAAAAGGATTGGTTCAGGAGCAATATGAATTGGCCAATGGTGGTGCTTTGCGATTGACCGTGGCTCGATATTATACCCCGAGCGGTCGGTCTATTCAAAAAAGTTATGGAATCGACCTTCCTTATGAGTATGATCTGAGTGATAGGTTCGAAAGTGGAGAATTGATACATGGGGTGCAGGGAGAAAACTCTGAATTTGAAACAAAAATATTGCACAGAAAATTGCCCGCAGGAGGTGGGGTGTACCCTGATGTTTTTGTTCCGGTTGATTCTGTGAACTATACAGAATTGCACGACAGTACGTATCTAAAATTGTATGACAACTCGTTAAGATTCCTCTCAATGAAATCGGATTCGGACTACGCCAATATTTCATTAACAGATTATGAAAAATTGCTCATCGAAGTTCAATCCATACCTTTTTTTAATAATTATAATTCTTCAGCACTGAAAAGCTTATTCAAAAAATTGCTTAGGCGAGAGGACTTAGAAAATGAAGAAAACAAGGAATACATAGACCACGCAATGGAATATTTTGCTGGAACTATAAAACTTTAATTTTCAAACCATTTAACCTGTGTCGGATCAAGAATTAATCGGTAAATACAAGGAGACAGGAAGATTGATTTATGTGCAAGACTTGTATATTCCCTATATCGAACTGATTTATGGACTTTGCCTTAAGTATTTGCAGGATGTAAGTGAGTCGAAGGATGCCGTTCAAGATATTTTTCTTTTGGTATCATCAAAGCTAAAAAAACACGAGGTGGAGAATTTCAAACCTTGGCTTTATAAATTGAGTGTTAATCATTGCTTAGGCATTCTCAGAAAGAAAAATAGAGCTTTAAAATTAGAAATTGTAACTCCGGATGTGTATTTTGATACTGAAGAGCATCTTAATCTTGAAGAACAAGAAATGGCAATGCTAAAACAATGCATTGAGCGGTTATCCGAAAATCAAAAAACGGTGATAGAACAATTTTATTTTCAAGAAAGATCATATCAATTGATTGCAGAATCGCTGAATTGTACATGGAATGAAGTTAGATCCTTTATTCAAAATGGTCGTCGTAATTTGAAAAATTGTATAGAAGACAAAAATAAGAGCATCCATGAATAGGGAGTCAGATATATTGCTTTCCAAACTCATCAATGGTCAAATCTCTGCGTCGGAATTGCACCAATTGGAAAAAATGGCAATTGATGACCCTTTTCTATTTGATGCCATCGAAGGTTATACCTTGTCGAATGCGAACGATAAGAATTACAATAATGAAATTGACCATTTAAAAAATAAGATACTCACAACGCAGAAAAAATCTATTCCTTGGCTGGGTTGGGCAGCTATATTTTTAGGTATTTCGATCTCCGCCCTTTACATATTTAATACCAATTCGCTGAGAAAAGAATATGAAGAGTATGCCAGTCTTCCAAATGAAGAGACATCTGCGCCGAGTATTGTCAATAATTCTGAACCCCTTCATCTTGAGGATTCAACAAGTACAGATAATTCTCCAAAGCCTATGGAAAGGGTAGTATCAAGCGCTGAAAATAACGTAGAAAATTCTGATATTGAGCTTGAGGCGAATGATGAAGAAAAGGTTCAAATAACTTCAAAAGCAAACAAATCTCGTAAATCCATAATCGGAAGCCTAGTCGATGAAACGGGAAGCAATGCGGTTTTTGACCACTGGACTCTACAGAATTTTGATACGAAACAAGCATTCTCAGTTAATCAAGATGGAAGCTTTAATATAGAATTGAATGATAGTCTAGGGACTTCGGAACCATTTATCGTTTTTAATGATGGTCAATTAGTCAAGGGTGTTTCACTAAATCCCGAGAGACAAAACTTAATCTATATTACAAGCCTCGAGTCTGCCGATGATATGCCTCAGGTAGATATGACAACTCAAAGAGCTAAGGCTATTAGTGAGAGCATGGAAAGAAAATTGGATAAAGTCAATTCCTATGCACCGTCCATGAATATGAAATACTTCCTCGAATGGATTGATAAAAATCGTAATATTCCTATCGAAGCATTTGAAAAGAATTTTAAAGGAAAAATTATCGTCAATTTTACTATTTATTCCGATGGCAGTATCGGAAACATAACAGCAGAAAATTCGGAGTGCAAGGATTGTGAGAAAGAAGCCATTCGACTAATTTCCAAAAGTGGTAGATGGGTTACGACACCTCCGCACATAGAAACCAATGCCTCTTTCAAAATAAGTTTTGAGTGATCTAGTGGTCGTTTTACAAAATTCGAGGCATAAAAAAGCCTGCCTGAAATTCTTTTACCTCAGACAGGCGACTCCCATTTACGAATAAAAATACAGTTTATCTTTTGCTCAGCATTTTAAAACATTGCCAAGGCATCTAATATTTCAAATTTGCTTTTCTTCTTCGGAACCATCTGCAATTGTAAGTCTCTTATTGTATAAGCGGACAAAGTTCCATAATAAAAGCCATCATCACCTAGAGAGGAAATAGAGATTAGATCTAATTGGTGAGAAGAAATGAATTCCTCTACCTCATCACAAAAATAGGAATCTTCTTTAGAATCGCTAATTCTGACGACAGTATTTGTTCTGTCTTGAACTAAAAATAATTCTGTGTTTTTTCCTACGAAAAGCTCCGGTAGTTCCACACAAGGTGCTACTTTCTGAAAACCATTGTCTTCAATATTTTTATAAATACATACCTCGGGACTGGCATCGAAGGATACTTTAATGCCAGATACCATGCTTCCACCGGATACAGTCCAAAAATCAGACCACAATGTATACTCGAGACCAATTGTTGAAAAATCAGTCCAATAAGAATTGGAATCGTCACTTTTAGCACTTCCAAAATTCAATATACTGGTATCTGTTTCGGCGTATGGGAAGCCGATTTCTATTTTATGAAGATTATTAAATTCTAATTTCTCGCCATTTAAACTAGGAATTAATTTTATTCCAGAAATCACGGTCATGAGGTTACCATCCACTCTTGTATTGATGTCTTGCCTTATGAAATCAGAGACATGTACATAATTGTAAATTTGAAGGCTAACGTTATCTGTAATTTCCTGACCATTTTTGTCAACTATACTTCCTAGTGGTATCCAAACTACGATTCCAGATTGTAATTCTAACTTTTGATCTATACTAGGATCTATTGTTTTTGAAATTACGGGGGTCAAGCCAAATGTCTCCAAAACATTATCTACTGATCCCTGTGGCTCATTGGGTATGAAAATGCTTTCATCCTTTCCACAGGAACTCACGATTATAGAAAATAGACAAATGAAAACTAATTTATTCATCGTAAAAATTTATTAATATCTCTTCAAATTAATTTAAAATTTTATTCTTAAACCGGTTAACAATCCCGGTACAACATACTTTTGGCTGAGCGGATAGGATGATTTTGTAAACGAATTCATATTGTATCGGATATTCGGTTCGACCATAAGGTCAAAATGTTCATTTAAGTTGAAATACATTCCCAATGAGGCATATAAACTAACCCCTAAGGATGTTTCGAATATCTCTTCTCGATTAGGATTTGAAGAGGAAATATTTATAGGATCGTGAGTGCTGTCACTAAGGATAGTGCCTTTTTGATTAAATCCAAAATTCATGAGAATCCCGCCATTTCCACTAAAATAAAACCCATGTTTTCCTGCCCATTCATAAGAGAGTAGGAGAGGAATATCCAAACTCCGATATTTATTGTAAACTTTTATATTAGCCTGACCAGCAACCTCGATTGTGTCATATTGCTCCACTTGGTCGACCACCATGCCATTTTCATATATATATTTGATTACTTTTATATACTTCACCTGCCTCGAATTGGGATCTTCATAGGTGAATTTTTCATTGATTTGAGAATAATTAAATCCGGTTTTTAATCCCGCATTGATAGGCAACATTATGGCGACTCGCAATCCCGCTGAAAAGGAATACAGCGAGGATTCTGTCTTCTCTCGCAATTGCATATATTCATTGACCGCATCATTGCCATTCTGTATTCCGAAACTTCTTAATCCGAATTCACTGCTGTAATACAAATCGAGCATGACTCCGGCCACCTCCTTGCTAAAAGAAGGGCATTCAGTGCGGTTTTTATTGCTTCTTCTAGCCATTTTCATGAGATAATACTCTTCCTTGTAGGAATTAATGGAATTCAATTTTGGCATAGGTAAATTCACAATTTCCTTTAAGAATTCCTTAGAATCTGTTGTGAATTCTACGAGCTCTTTATTTGTAACACCATCTTGAATCGAAACCGAATTAATTGAAGTGCCGACCTGTGATAATTCCCTTTTCGTTACCTGGGTTCTTGTTTTACTAATTAGTGCCGGTTGATTCCGAAGCTCTTTATTTTCTTCTATTTTAGTTGTGTTTTGAATCTTCGATTCAGTAAATTCAGCGACTACTTTAGGTTTAAATGCCTCTAAATTTAATGCACTGACTTGGTTGCCGGCTTCATTTTGATCAGTTTTCAAGAAGTAATAAAGCGTAGCCGAAATGGCCATCAACCATGCTACTAAAAGAATCCAGAAAATTGGTCTTTTTGATTTTTCAGGATAAAGTTCTTTTTCTATTTTTGACCACATATCATCGGGTACTGAACCACTGTGATCAGAAATCATTGATTTAAAATGTTGATCTAACTTACTCATATCGCAATTTTTTGTAAGTTAATAATCTTATCTTGTAATATTCGTCTCGCTTTTACCAGTTGAGACCTTGATGTACTTTCTTCTATCCCGAGCATTGATGCTATTTCTTTATGGCTGTAACCTTCTATGATATACATATTGAACACATGCCTATACCCATCAGGCAAAGACCGTATTAAGTCCATAATGTCTTCTTCATTTAATTTGTACAATATTTCAGGTTCGACACTTTCTTCATTAACTTCACTGAGTGTTGTACTTTCGTTTTGGAAGTGTTTTTTACTAATATATTTTAGAGAAGTGTTAATCATAATTTTCCGCACCCAACCTTCAAAAGAACCTTCAAAATTAAAGGACTTGAGGTTTCTAAAAATTTTTACAAATGCCTCTTGCATGACATCCTCCGCCTCAGTATCTAGCCTCACATATCGGCGACAGACAATAATCATTTTTGGTGCATAAATTTCAAATAATTGCCTTTGTGCTGTCCTGTTATTCGCAAGACATTCTTGTATCAATTCGTAAACCGAGGAAGAATTAACCATCAAAGGCGACATTTCTCTTTTTAAGTCTTTAATGTTAAGACTCTATAATGATTGTTTGTGCTGCCTGACCAACAAAAATTATTCTTCCATGATGGCATCATCGATGATTTCATCACCGTCTCCATCCAAGTCTTCAAAGCCAGCTGCTTTGCCGGGTTTTTGAAGAGGTTCTACTACATCTTCGTTTTTTACAATTTTTGGTTTGCCATCATCGAATGCTCCATAATCACCATCTGCATACTGGTTCGCCTTACTAAAAAAATCATCTTTACCATCTAAGAGCGAACTTTGTCCGGTATTCAAATCTTCATCCGCAAATTCTTTTTTTTCTTTTTTAGCCTCTTCTTCTTCAAATTTCTGTGCTTTTTCTAGGGTTTCATCCCATTTCTTTCCTATCTTGTCTGAGACTTCGCTTGCTTTTTTAGATAAATCGTCAGCCACTTCATTAACTTTTTTACCTATTTTTTCAGATAAATCCTTGCTGTGATCGATGACTTTTGATCCCACTTTCTCGGATATATTTTGTGCTTTACCTAGTAGGTCATTTCCCGTATCCATTATCTGCTCACCAAGTTTTTCTGTGGCATCAGCGGCTTTTTTTACATACTCATTATCAGCGACTTTGTCCATCATGTCTTGTGCCTTGCTACCCATGTCTTTTCCAAAGTCCGAAGCTTTGTTAAGTGCAGATTCACCAGCATCCTTTAATTTATCCAAATAATTTTTTTCTTCTATTTTTTGGTCAAGTTCGCTTATTTCGTCATGCATCTCACTCTTTAACTCATCACCGGAAGCAACAGATTCATTTTTCTTTTCTTCAAAGTAATCCATGATTTCGTCCGCTTTATCTTTTACTTTATCTTTGAAATTAGAAGCAGTCTTTGCAACATCACTTCCTAAGTCTTTGGATTTATCCGCAATGTCGTCAAAGGTCTCTTTCATAGAATCCATGACTTCTGAGCTTTTCTTCTGTATTTCGGATTTGGCACTGTCATATATTTTTCCAGTCTTTTCAGAAATATCATGGCCTTTTTCTTTCAGATAATCCGCTGTTTTTTCTATTGAACTTTCTGCAACAGACTCGGTCGCAAAGAATAATTTTTTTAATGAACTTAAGAACCCCATTTTACAATTTATTTAATGTCATAAAATTAATACAATATCGATAACTAATCTATTTTCCTATTAAGATTTGTATATTTAATTGAGAATATTTACCAGATAATGAAATCCTATTTTTTGGTACCCCATCTAAATGTTCCATGCGTGGGTAGCCCGGCAAGATCTAAAACTCGATCTACGACCGTATCCACCAGGTCTAAAATTGTCTCCGGTTTACTGTAAAACGAAGGGGACGCAGGGCAAATTATAGCTCCAGCTAGCGTCATGGCTTTCATATTGTCAATGTGTATAAGATTGAGTGGAGTTTCTCGTGCAACTAGGATTAGTTTTTTCCTCTCTTTCAACATCACATCAGCACTTCTTGTTATGAGGTCGTTTGATACTCCTGAGGCCATTCTTCCGAGCAGACCCATACTGCATGGGCAGACTATCATGGCATCAAATCCGGCACTTCCTGATGCAAATGGTGCAAAAAAGTCATTGTTTTTATATATGGGAAAGGAAAAGTCCTTATCATCAAATTTTCCAATTTCCAATTCCCAGTTGGTAATGGCATTTTTTGAAAAAACAAGGTGTAAATCCACGTTTTCTTTTTGAATGTCCAATTTTTCAATCAACCTTTTGGCATAGATTGAGCCACTGCTTCCCCCAACGGCGATGACTATTTTGGTTTTACGATGTTCCATAATTAGATAACTTCTGCAACTACAAATATACTTCCACCTACAAATATAAGCTCATTTTCTTTGGCGCTAATCTTGGCTGCGGCTAGAGCCTTCCTTACACTTGAATAAGCCTTTCCTTTCAATCCATGCTTGTCAGCTCTAGATTTTAATTCTTGAGCATCAAGACCCCTCGGAATATTGGCCTTGGCAAAATAATATTTATTATTTTTAGGGAGTACTGACAATATTTTACTACTGTCCTTGTCATTAACCATTCCCATTACAAAGTGTACTTTTGTATATGGCAAGGCATCCAGCATATTTATAATTTGGGTAATACCATCAATATTGTGAGCACTATCAACGATGACATCTGGATTGCGAGACAATAATTGCCATCGACCCTTATAAGCTAATGTTTCTCTGAAATTTGGGCTTATTTCTGCAAATTTTTCGAGTGATAGATTTGGAATAATGTCATTATCGGTGAGTAATTGCGCAGCAGCCATAGCGGTCGTGATATTTCTTTGCTGAAACTCTCCCGATATATCAATGTCAAAGGAAATATTCTCCTTTTTATAACGACACTCTGTGAAGAAATCACGAGATTTGTATTCTATACTGACCAGTTGTTGAGCATAATAAATGGGTGCTTGACGCTGTTGGGCTTTTAACTCAAAGACCCAATTTATTTCTTTTTGGTATTCTCCAATCAATACAGGAACATGGTCTTTAATGATGCCGGCTTTTTCGTAAGCAATTTCATCCAAAGAATTTCCAAGCATATTCATGTGGTCATAACCAATATTGGTGATTACAGATAATAAGGGGGTAATGATGTTAGTACTATCAAGTCGACCACCCAAGCCAACTTCTATCACTGCATAATCGACCTGATTAGATACAAAATAATCAAATGCCATTGCGACGGTAATTTCGAAAAATGAAGGCTTTATTTTCTCTAGGATATGAGAATTCTTTTCCACAAAATCAACGACATACTTTTGGCTCATCAATGTATTTCCTATTTTAATCCTTTCTCTGAAATCCGTGTAATGTGGTGAAGTGTAAATTCCCACTTTATACGCATTTGCCATTAATATACCTGCTATAATGTGACTTGTAGTTCCTTTTCCGTTTGTTCCAGCTACGTGAATGCATTTCAATTTCGATTGAGGATTTCCCATGGCTTCACACAATGCCTTGATGTTATCCAAGTTTTTCTTGAAGGCTGATTCTCCTACACGTTGATACATAGGAAGTTGACTGTATAGGTATTTTAATGTGTTGTTGTAATTTTTAGCCATTTATAATTGAACTTTCAATTCTATTATTAAAAAAAAATCGGTGCAGAAACAGTGATTATCAGCCAAATTTTTATCTATGTTCATCATTTTTTCCGTCAATGTATGCAGTGCTAAAATTATAATTTATGAAACTTTCCATTTCTCGATTTAAAATCGTAAAATTATGGTTTCTAAAATATACTATTCAAATATTTTTGAATTATCAATCAGAAAACTAAAACATTGTTTATGGGAATCGAACCATACAGCGGGGATTGGACGGAAATACAAGCGGCACATCTCCTGCGCCGTACAGTTTTTGGGGCTAATTTTAATAATATCCAATTTATCACGGATTTAGGCTTTGAAGGCTCTATCGATTGGCTACTGCGGGATTTGGATTTGCCTGACCCTCCGGTTAATTTGGATTTTATGGCGGATCCTGATGTTCCAGTTGGAGAAACTTGGGTTGACAAACCATTTAACGTAATCAATCTAACAAATAATTATAGATTAAGGTCGCTTCTTGGCTGGACAATGGGAGAATTTCGCAATAATGACATCAGTATACGTGAAAAAATGGTGCTATTCTGGCACAATCATTTTGTTATAGGAGATTTAAACGATGCTCGCTATTTATATCGGTACGTCACTACATTGAGAAATCATGCACTGGGTAATTTTAAAACTCTAACTGAGGAAATTACGATAGATCCTGCTATGTTGCGTTATCTTAACGGAAACTCCAATACTAAAAATGCCCCCAATGAGAATTATGCGAGAGAGCTTATGGAGTTGTTTACTTTGGGCAAAGGTGAATTGGCAGGGCCGGGAGATTATACGACATTTACAGAGGAGGATGTGATTGCGGTTGCAAAAATATTAACTGGTTGGACAGATTTTGGTTACAATAATATCATACAACCCAGCTTTGGCTCCAATTTTAGACCGCAACAGCACGACAATTCTACCAAAGTACTTTCTCATAGGTTTGGCAATGTTTCAATTGACAATGCCGGTGAGAATGAATATAAGAATTTGCTCGGTGTGATATTTGGAAGAGACGAGGTCGCATTATTCATTTGTAGAAAATTATATCGATATTTTGTTTATTACAAAATAGATGAACAAACTGAAGCTGAGGTTATCGTGCCGATGGCAGAATTATTAAGAGAAGAAAATTATGAGCTTAAACCCGTTATAAAAATTTTACTCAGCAGCAGTCATTTTTATGAAGACGATAGAATAGGTTGCATGATTAAAAATCCTATAGACTATACATCCTCAATATTTACACAATTTGACATTGAAGCATTTGAAACTCCGATTGCAAATCAAAATCTAAATCTCGCTTTGTACCAATTTACGGCTCTACTGCAAATGCAATTTTTCAACCCTCCTTCAGTCGCCGGCTGGAAAGCTTACTATCAAGAGCCATCTTATTACCAATTGTGGATTAATTCAGTGACATTGCCTCTGAGGAGATTGGTAACCGACTTGCTAAGTACGACAGGCGTGAATATCGGGGATATGAATCGCGGAATTGAAACATTAACGGTCATTGAGAATTTGACCAATCCGTATGATATCAATACCATCATTAGTGATCTCAATTTACTCATGTTGCCTAAGCCGTTGAGCACCAATCAAAAAGATTTATTGAAAGAAATCGTATTGCAAGGATTGCCTGATTTTGAATGGACAGAGGAATATAACATCTACTTGGCAAACCCCAATGACAATATGGCAAAAAAAGCCATTGAAGATAAATTGAAAAAGTTGTTTTTGTATATGATGAGGATGCCGGAATATCAGCTGAGTTGAAATTAAATCATTAAATTGAAAAAAATGAAACAGAATATGTATGAGATAATTAAGTCACAAAGAGTTATGATCAGCATTATATGGTTCATTTTAAATAAACAAACAATTCTAAAAAGATGAAAAGAAGAACATTCATAAAATCAGGATCACTCATGACATTACCGCTTTTCCTCAATGGATTCGAGGTGATGGCACTTTCTCGATCCAATATGTTTTTAGGGGGAGATCCGTATAATGACAAGGTCTTGATACTCATAGAATTAAATGGTGGCAATGATGGTCTCAATACCTTTGTTCCATTAGACAAATACGACATCTTGGCGAATTTGAGGAGCAATATTTTGATACCTGAAAATAAATTGTTAAAAATTTCTGATACCAACGCCTTTCATCCATCATGTCAGGGATTCCGGTCGTTATATGATGAAGGAAAACTGGGAATAATACAATCAGTGGCCTATCCTGATCAGAATCGAAGTCATTTTAGATCCATCGATATTTGGAATTCCGCATCTGATGCCGCAGTATTTGAGCAGACTGGTTGGATTGGTCGTTATTTCCAAAATCACTTTCCTGATTATCCCGATGCTTATCCCAATGAAACCAATCCAGATCCCTTTGCGATTACTTTAGGGTATTTGGTATCCTCTACATGTCAGGGGACAGGCAGCAATTACAGTTTTGCACTTGAAAATATAGAGTCTCTCGTGTCATTGGATACGACTGTAGAAGGGATGGATGATTCTGGTTGTTATGGTATGGAGCTTAATTTTATAAAGCAATCTATTGTTCAAAGCAATGCCTATGTCGATAGTATAAAAATGGCCTACGATTCTGGTACCAATCAAGCGATATACCCCGATGGCAATAGGTTGGCTGAACAGCTAAAACTGGTTGCACGATTGATTTCGGGAGGATTAAAAACAAAAGTTTTTGTGGTCAGTCAAGGTGGATACGATACACATGCTGATCAGGTTAATGGCAATGACATGACAATGGGTAACCATGCAAATTTACTTACACAATTGTCGGAAGCCGTAGAAAGCTTTCAAAAAGATGTAGACAACGGAGGATTTTCGGAGAGGGTGATGGGAATGACTTATTCTGAATTTGGGAGAAGAATTCGGAGTAATTTTAGTTCGGGTACTGACCATGGTACCGCGGCACCATTGTTTGTCTTTGGAAGCTGCGTAAATGGTGGTGTTTTTGGTGATAATCCGAATATCAGCCCTGATACTGAAGTGGAAGAAGGGGTGGCGATGCAACACGATTTTAGATCCGTATATGCCAGTGTGTTGACTGATTGGCTTGGTGCATCGAAAGAAACAGTAGATCAATTGTTATTTGATTCATTTGAGACCATAGATTTCCTTAAAGACTGCAATTCTTCCTCAGCTGATGATTTGGTAGAAAACCAAGTCTGGCATGCCAATGCATTCCCTAATCCGTGCTCAGATTTTCTTAATATTGATTTTGAATCAAAAGCTAAAAGTTTGAAAATTGATATTTACAATACTTTTGGTGCCTTAATGAAATCACTAAATTTTGCCAGTCAGAAATCCGGAAAAGAGTTTGTTTCCGTTGACATGAGTCATCTAAAATCAGGTACTTATCTTATAAATTTAAGTCAGGGAAAATATATTAAAAAATCCTTGAGAGTTATAAAATTATAAACAGGATAAAAAAATATCTTGAAATAGTAGAATATTACATATTATAATTTATTTTTACATGTTAAATCCTAAAAATAAACTGATTATGTTAATATTTTCTATTTTTGTATTCATTGTTATCTTATTTTTTGACTCAGTAAAAGAATCGTTTCACATTTAATAAGTGAGTCAAAATCTCCATAATAAATATTGTAATTTTCTTCATTTGAATACTAAAAGTGTACATTTGTCATTACAATACGGCACTTATGATAGAGAAAATGTCGGAATATGCTGCAAGAGGCGAACAGCCCGAAATCGTTTTCTGGGTTGGGTGTTTCGGTAGTTTTGATTCCAGAGCTCAGAAAGTTACTCATACGTTCATAGAAATCTTAAACAAAGCAGGTGTAAAATTTGCTATTTTAGGAAATGAAGAAACCTGTACTGGAGACCCAGCAAGAAGGGCTGGAAATGAATTTTTGTTTCAAATGTCAGCACTTCAAAACATTGCCACTTTTGATGCATACGGTGTAAAACGAATTGTGACCGCATGTCCACATTGTTTTAACACCATCAAAAATGAATATCCTGATTTAGGCGGCAATTATGAAGTCATTCATCATACTCAGTTGCTCAATGATTTAATCAAAGAGAATCGCATTCAGATACAAGGAGGAAGCTTCCAAGGCAAGAAAATTACTTATCATGACTCTTGTTATCTCGGTCGGATAAACGATATATATGAAGTACCTAGAGAAGTGCTCAAAGCCTTAGATATTGATTTGCTAGAACTAAAGAGATCTCGAGCTAATGGTTTGTGCTGCGGCGCCGGTGGAGCTCAAATGTTTAAAGAAGATGAACCCGGTAGAAAAAGAATTAACCTAGAAAGAGCAGATGAAATATTGGAAACCGGGGCTGAATCTGTTGTCGCCAATTGTCCTTATTGTATCACTATGTTGAACGATGGGATGAAAGCTCGCGAAAAGCAAGACGACGTGATGATTTATGATTTGAGTGAAATGGTATTGCAAGCTATGAAATGATAAAAATATCGTTAATTTTGAATTGTAGAAAAAATCAATTTTCATAGGTATATGTATAAATTTATATCCTCAATCGCAATTATTGGCCTTATTTTTAATGCTTCCTGTAAAGAGGAAAACTCCTCAGTGAAGCAAGATTTACTTCTCAATCATTGGGTATTGAAGTATGCAGAACGAAATGAAAAACCGACCTCTACATTGCAGAATGCCTATATTAATTTTGAGTCTGATAGTTCGTTGGTTTCTAATGTGTTTTCCAATGAAAATCCGATATTTTACGAGATTCAATCCAATGAACTGACCATTGGTCATAATAAAAACTTTAGATTGAAAATCGAGGAAGTGACGGATACTTCGTTGGTAATTTCGGGTCAAATTTCTAAAAATGACATGAAATTTGTGTTTATTCCATCAAATATTAACTAGTTTTGAATTAATATTATCCAATAATTAATTTAGCAATGAAGAAAAATGTGTTGTTGTCCTTCATGCTATTGTTTTATCTCCCTCTAATTTTGGTTTCACAGGTTTTAATTGACGAGAAATTTGATGATTGGTCAGATAAAACTTTAATTGCCCTGGAGGAGGGTGATGAGTTTCCGGGAGAACTGGGAATCGATGAATTGAAAGTCTATAATGATGACCAATACATCTATTTTTATGTCCGATTTAATCGCGAAATCAATTTTCAAGAAAGCAATAATTTCGCGATATATCTTGATCTTGACAATAATCCTTCGACTGGTTATTCTGTGAACGGCGTAGGTTCAGACTTGAGTTATACATTTGGATATAAAAGCGGTTTTTTTAATGTTGGAAGCCAAAGTTATTCCATCAAACACAAAGACGTAGGATTACTTTCATCACCTACCTTTTCTTCTGAAGAATTTGAAGTTGCCCTCAAGCGAAGTGGGGTAATTAATGGCATCACGTATAACATTTACGGAGAAATCGCCATTACCAGTACGGTCAATGCAGCCATTTACCTTGATAAATTACCAGATAATAGTGGTGGTTTTCACTATACCTTGAATGAGACTAATATATTGGAATTGCCTGAAGTTCAAATTGAAAAATTTGATCAAAATGATGTAAGAATCATATCCTACAACTCGCTAAATGATGGTTTTTGGAATGGTGGAAGATTGCTTTATCAAAGAAATATGATTAAAGCTCTCTCACCGGATATTTTTGCGATGCAAGAAATCTACAACCACGATGATGCAGATCTTAAATCGGTCATGAATACAATCTTGCCATTACCTAATGGCCAATCATGGTACACGGATTATATCTATCCTGATATTATCGTGGCAAGTAAATATCCCATCGTTGATGCATACTCCTTGAGTGGTAATGGTGCTTTTAAAATAAAGCTAGACAATAATCAAAATTTACTACTTATAAATTGTCACTTTGCATGCTGCGACAACAATGATACGAGACAAAACGAAGTGGATGAAATCATATCATTTATACGGGAGGCAAAGCAAGGTGGAGCCGATATCCAAATCAATTTTGAAGATCCAGTGCTATTATGTGGTGATTTAAACTTAGTAGGTTATCAACAACAATTGACGACCTTAATTACAGGTGATATTGGGAATAATTCTGTCTATGGCCCGGATTCTCCGCCGGATTGGGATGGTTCATCTTGGGAAGATACAAAACCGCATACGATTGGTCTTCCTGCACTTTCGACTTGGTATGACGAGGGCTCCAATTACCCGAGTGGTAGGTTGGATTATTTTTTATATTCAGGCTCTGTAATGCAATTGAAGAACAACTATGTTTTTAACACCAAGGGACTTTCTAGTAGCCAATTACAGGCATTAAACCTTTCTTCCACCGATAGCGATGTCGGTTCTGACCATCGACCCGTCGTTGCCGACTTTGTATTTGCAAAACTTGAGACATTGGCTGTAGAAATTAGTTCTAAGGATGTGTTGTGCAATGGAGGAGCCACGGGATCGATTTCATTGAACATAACAGGTGGAGTAACGCCATATCAAGTAAAAATAAATGGTGTGGATTACGGTTTGAATTTAATGATTGAGAATTTATCGGCTGGTGACTATCTAATGGAAATTGCGGATTCCGCTGGAAATCAAATAGATACAACCGTTACACTTGCTGAACCATCGGCCTTGGGATTCGTCATAGAAGCCATGAGTACGAATGTTCTACTGGAAGGTTTTGGTGGAGTCGGCAGTTATCTTTACAGTGAGGGAGGAAATGATTACAATGCAAATAACTCTTTTTCAGTCGCTCCTTTTGAAAGTTATGTCTTTTATGTAAAAGATGCCAATGAATGCCAATATTCTACCACCTATCAACACCTTTATGATGGAGATTCTGATGGTTATTACCTAGGTGAGGATTGCGATGACAATAATGCTAGTATTCATCCGGGAGCCATAGATATTCCAGATAATGGTATTGATGAAGATTGTAGTGGAGCAGATTCTACAACGGCCGTAATTGACATTGATTTATCTGTACTGATGGTAAAACCTAATCCTGCGAAAGAAATTTTAAATATTTCTAATAATTCACAGGAAACGATCCAGGCAATTGTATTCTCTGAAATCGGTGAGATAATTAAGAAAATTGATGTCAATGTTGGCGATAATCGTGTCAATATCGCCGATTTAAATAGTGGGATTTATACTATTAACTTTTACTTTAAGAAAGGAATCGTCGTACGAAGGATATTAAAATTGTAACAAGGGGAATATCAAACCAATTCCCCTCCACAGCTGCTTCCGGCGCCGGCTGTACATCCATAGCAATGTTCATTGATGATGACTTTTCGTTGATTGAGTTGTTGGACATCGAAATTTGAAATGTGCTGTGAATTACTCGCCACTTTTAAATTGAGCATTTGATTAAAATCGCAGTCATACAGATTCCCATCCCAACTTACCGAGATGGTATTCTTGCACATTAACCCATCCAAAGTTGCCGGATTAAACGCATTGGCCAAGGTTTCCATATAATCCGTATAATTATCAGTTTCGATGAGATAGTCTAAAAATCGGCTAATTGGTAAGTTAGTGATGCAAAGGAGGTTGTGAAATTTGACATCATATCTGCGTAACAATTGCCTTTTGAACTCATTTTCAAGGGAACATTGAGACCCGGGCAAGAATGCACCGGAAGGATTATAGACCAAGTCAAGTTTTAAGTTATCTACAATACCATAACCCACTTTATTGAGCATTTGTAAGGCCGATATGCTGTCTTCAAAGACGCCGTCCCCCCTTTGCTTGTCGGTACGTGAAGCTGAGAAATAGGGTAGTGATGAAACAATGTGAACCTTGTTTTCGGCAAAAAACTCCGGTAAATCATAGTATTTGGGATTAGACCTAATTATTGTAAGATTACACCGATTGATGATTTTTTTATTGAGTTTTCTTACCTCAGTTACAAACCATCTAAAGTTTACATTCATTTCAGGAGCACCTCCCGTGATGTCCACCGTATGTATAGAATCAACAGCCTTTATTATAAGCAAACACCTTTCCAAATCAGGCTTAGTCATTTGCTCTTCTTTTTTGTCAGGACCGGCATCGACGTGACAATGAGCACAAGTTTGGTTGCATAACTTTCCGATATTAAGCTGAAATATCTCGACCGGTACTACATCAATATTTGGAACACCTACTTGAGCTATTTTATCTTTAAACTTTACATAACTAGTGGGTAGCAATTCTTTTTTGTTAAGAATTTCTAATTGGAAAAAAGTGTTTGCTAGTTGATTTCCTGATGCGCTGAGTGATTTACTTCTTTGTTTAACCCCCATGAAAATTACATATTCATTTTTTCGGCGTGATTCATCATCTGAATTCCAAAGGCAAGAGTGGCTCCACCTTTAATCGCTGCGGCCACGTGTACGGCTTCCATCATTTGCTCTTCGTCTGCCCCTTTTTCAAGACAAGCAGTTGTATAGGCATCGATGCAATAGGGACACTGCACGGTGTGAGCAACAGCCAAGGCAATCAGAGATTTTTCTCTTTCTGTAAGGGCGGTATCTCCAGAGAAAACTTCACCATACCAATCAAAAAATTTGGTACCCATATCCTTTTGATACTTCGTGATTTCACCAAATTTTGCTAAGTCTTTAGGGTCAAAATATTTTTTTTCCATGTTATCAATATATTTGAAAATTCAAAAATACACTTAAACTTTCTTCTTCTAAAAATAAAGAGAGATGTTATTCTAACAACATCTCTCTTTATCTCAAATAATTCAAACGAAATTATTTGTCCAATTCATTCACCAATCTTTCCGCCTTATATATATACTTAAGTGCGGCATAGATACCTCCGGCATGGACTGAAACTGTTCTGTTTCCTACCTCATCAAAAATAAAATTTCCAGGTAATGATTCAATATTTCCATCAAATATCAAACCCACGGCTTCTCTGTTTTTATTAATCAATGGACTACCAGAATTACCACCGATAATGTCATTCGTGGAGATGCAATCCATAGGAGACATCAACAAGTCTAGAGAAGGATTTAACCATCTCTCCGGTAGATTCCAAGGGAACACTTTATTGTGACTATAATACCGGTCGTATAAGCCAAAATAAGTCGTATGTACAGGGGCCGTCGTGCCATTGTAATCATATCCTTTCATCACACCGTCTGATATTCTAAGAGTAAATGTCGCATCAGGAGGAAGAGAAGTACCATATACATTGAATGCATGATTGGCAATCTTAGCTTCTAACATTTTTCTTTTTGAACCTGACATCTGAAATGCTTTCGATGCTTCATAGAATTTTGGTACGATAGCTCTTGCCCCGACCAACATCATATCATCCTCTTTTATCGGTCTGTTTCCATCCTTTTCATTTGACATCATCATTTTTTCGTTGGCTACAGCAGATTTTTGTTTTAGCATATCAACGTATTCATCCGTTGTCTTGCCCATCAACAAGTTGCTTATGGTATTATCGCCTGGGTAAACAGAGGCCTGTGCTTCATCTAACCATACTTTGAACCACTCGAGTTCTTTGGGGTCATTAAATGCTGCTCTGTCATCTTCAATACTTTTTTTCAACTCCGCGATTTGGGAATCTGAATAATTGCCTGAATTAAGCATTTCATCCAGCTGATATACTTTATAATATAAATTGAATATTTTTCCACGTAGTGGAGATGGTGCAAGATCACTTACCGCCCATCCATAGGGATTTAGTAATTTGTATTCGTTTTCTAAAGCGACCCAATCAGAATCATCCCCAGTTTTACTTCTTATATAATTTTCCATGGCTACTTTTCTTTCAAATAGTTCAGGAGTATTGAGCCCTTTTAAAATTCCGGTATATGCTTTCATGGAATTAGCCACATTGGCAATGTTGTTTAACAATTCCTGAGCTTCATATTCTTTGCTAGGATCAGACGCTATTTCATTGTATTCTTTCATCATCAATTCATTCCTGTGAGTTAAGAAAGCCACAGTACTCGGGAATCTGTAATCTCTGTCATATTCTAATTGTGCTACCGTTCGGTATCTTTCGGTTCTGCCTGGATTACCGACGACGAAAACAGGATCGCCTTCTTTTGCACCATTTTTGTTGAATTTCAAGAAGTTTTGCGATGTATTTAGCGGCTTACCATCTTTATCGTAAGCTCTCCAAAATGTCACATCTAAATTATATCTTGGATAAGTAAAATTGTCGGGATCACCACCAAAGAACCCCAATTCTAATTCGGGAATCATGACCAATCTGATATCATCAAATTTTTTGTATCCATAGACTGAATATTTTCCACCAGAGTAATAGGTAACCACTTGTATCCTTAGATTTTCCCAGCCACTTTTCTCACCATACATTTTACTGATTTCGTCGAGGGCGGCTTGTGTAGCGGCTTCCATTCCATCATCCGATATACCTTTGGTTTTCTCCTTGACAAGATCAGTAACATCTGCTACTTGTATCAATTGCTCTACAAAAAGACCTTCTGCTCTTCTTTCATCGGCAAGTGTTTGTGCATAGAAACCATTTTTGTCAAAATTTTCTCCATCATGTTGTAATCCTACGACGACGTCGCGAGAGCAGTGGTGATTGGTCATGATCAGACCATCAGCTGATACAAATGAGGCACTACACCAACTGGCAAACCTCAAACTACTTTTTCTTACTGTATCAAACCAAGCATTGCCGGGTTCGAAGTTATAAGCTTCCTTAAACCATTCTTTAGGTGGGTTTTCAAATGTCCACATTTTTCCATAATCAAATGGATTAGGCGTCGATTCCTTCTGTGCATAGGTGCTTGAAAGAACAAAAACGAGTAGTAAAAACAACAAAGAAATTCTCTTCATAATATCGTGATTTTTATTTAAACAATGATTCAACAAAAGCTCTTTTATTAAACACTTGAAGTTGGTCAATACCTTCTCCGATACCTATATATTTGATAGGGATTTTGAATTGATCACTTATTCCAAGTACTACACCTCCTTTTGCTGTGCCGTCCAGCTTGGTTAATGCTATGGCTGTAACGTCTGTCGCTTCGGTAAATCTCTTAGCTTGCTCAATGGCATTCTGGCCTGTGGTGGCATCTAGGACCAAAAGGACATCATGAGGTGCCCCGGGATATTTTTTATCAATGGATTTTTTAATTTTTGTAAGCTCATCCATCAGGTGCTTTTTGGTATGTAACCTTCCGGCTGTATCGATGATGGCCACATCCAATTCCATATTTTGGGCAAATTGTACCGTTTCATAGGCTACGGCAGCAGGATCGGTATTCATGCCTTTGCTATAAAAGTATGCTCCTGTTCTATCAGCCCATATTTTTAATTGATCAACGGCAGCGGCTCTAAAAGTATCTCCAGCACCTAACACCACTGACTTACCCATTTTCATGAGTTGATGGGTAAGTTTCCCTATGGTCGTGGTCTTTCCTACACCGTTTACTCCTACCACAAGCAAAACATACGGTTTGTGTTCGGCAGGTGGATTGAAGTCTTCGATGTCCACGGTGTTATTTTCCGACAATATAGAAATGATGACATTTTTGAGTATCTCATTGAGCTCATTTGTGTTGAGATACTTGTCAGCCGCTACTTTTTCTTCGAGTTTATCAATGATTTTTACGGTCGTGTCGAGTCCTACATCAGATGAAATCAAGATTTGCTCTAGGTCATCTAAAAACTCTTCGTCAACTTTTGATTTTCCCGCTACGGCTTTTGTTATCTGCCCAAAAATGCTGGTTTTTGTTTTTTCTAAACCGGCATCAAGCTCTTGTTCTTTATCTTTAGTGAAAAATTTTTTAAAAAAACTCATACTAGGATTGGTTCGGTATTCATTATTTTAGAAGTAATCAAAACGGGGTTTTATCAAAATAAAAAAGGGCAATCCAAGTTATTTAAACTTAGATAACCCTTTGATTATCAGTTAAAAGACAAAATTATTTGTTTTCAGCGAAAAACTCTTTTACCTTGTCTTTATGAATTATCATTTCTTTAAAAGTGTATTTTCCAGTCACAGGATCTTTGATGCTTTTAATTACTTTAGCATGATCTTTACCGGAACCTGCATTTGCTGCTCTTTGAGCTACCCTTGCGTTTTTCGATACTTTAGCCATTATTATTTAATTTCTTTGTGAACAGTATATTTTTTCAAGATAGGATTATACTTTTTAAGTTCTAATCTATCTGGCGTATTTTTTCTATTTTTTTGAGTGATATATCTGGATGTGCCAGGCATACCCGAAGCTTTATGCTCAGTACACTCAAGTATTATTTGTAATCTATTACCTTTTGCCTTCTTTGCCATTGCTTTTACTTTTTATTATAATGCTTGAGAAAAATTAAAGTTTAATTCCAGTATCAAAACCTTTTGCATGTTGAGCTTTTAAGTATTCGTAAATACCTAATTTATTGATATTTCTCAATGCAGAGGTTGATATTTTTAAAGTCTCCCAACGATCCAATTCTGGAATATAGAATCTTTTTGTAATTAAATTAGGCAAAAATCTTCTTTTCGTTTTCTTGTTAGAGTGCGAAACCTTATTTCCTACTATTGGTCTCTTTCCTGTAAGCTGACATACTCGTGACATCTCAATTCTTTTTTTACATTTTGTGACTCCGGAAGGATTCGAACCTTCAACCGCCTGATCCGTAGTCAGGTACTCTATCCAATTAAGCTACGGAGCCGAATAGTTTTAATCCTCGGATTTACTTTTTTAAATAAGGCTGCAAAGATAAGACTTTTATTTATTCGTGCAACTGTTTAAATAAATTTTTCTAAAATTTTCAATTCATTACAAATATGAAAAAAATGTATTTGTATAAAATTAGGAGACACAAATCTATAAATTTATTTTTCTTTATACTTATTTACTGACCCAGTGAGTTACATTCCATATAACTGACATTGATTGTCTGTTATATATCATCCCTCAAGATTAATCATCTCAGTGGTGTTCCGTGATTATCTATGACATGGACTGCTTCATTTTTTTATTGTTATTTGGGTACTCTACTTCTTTTCCATTAACTTTGAATACTGATTAAAAAATTGTGATAGTTAAAAATTTGTCAAAATTTATGTATTACAAAGACACTATTCATCTTAATACACGTATTCAATATTGAATCGAATAATTATTAATTATAGCAAGAATGAAATTATTAATGGCAGCAACGATAACTTTGTGTAGCATGTTTTTTTTTGAGAACGATTATGATTACAACAAGGCGTGGGCAGAGGTAAATTCTTTTATTGAAAAAAGATTGCCCAAATCAGCCCTTGAAAAAGTAGAGGAAATTTATGCTTATTCGGTAAAGGAGAACAATTCTGTTCAACAGATTAAATCACTAAAATATATTGCAAGTCTCACGATAGAAACTCATGAAAATGGAGTGGATGATGCAATTGTTCGTTTAAATTCTGAGTTAGATAGATTGAATGGTTCGTCAAAAGCTATACTTCAGTCATATCTTGCGGAAATCTATCGCAATTATTTTTATCAAAATAGATATAATATCAGCCAAAGAACCAATCTCGCAGAAACCGAAAGTAGCGATTTTAAATCTTGGACATCTTCAGATTTTTACCATCAAATTTCCAGGCTCTTCTTAGCATCTGTCTCGCACCCGAAAGACTTGTCTGCTGACATTTCTGGTTATAAGGAAATCGTGGATCAGATTAAAGATGGTAATGAGCAATTCAGGCCTACAATGTATTATTTGCTGATGGATCGATGCTTGGAATTTTTCAACTCTGGCGATAACATTATTCCAAAACCAGTGAATAGTTTTGAGTTAAGTGCAATGAATTATCTAGACAATTCTGATAACTTTATATCTCTTGAGATTCCTGATAATGATTCATTGTCTAATGAATATCAGCTGTTGAAGGCATATCAAAATGTGTTGAGACACAGTAAAAACCTAGGACAGATATCTGCTTTTTTGAATTATGACTTGAATCGTCTGAACTACCTCTATTATAATACCAATTCCGATAAAAAGGTAGAATCGTATATCTCAGCATTAGAATATGATGTGAGCCAATACTCTGAAAATAAATATGTGGCACAATTAAAGTACGAACTCAACGCATTTAAATATCATAACCTAAGGGATTCTATCGATATAGATGAAATTATAAATGATTCTAAAGAAGTCATTGAAAAATATCCTAATACCACAGGGGCTGCTAATTCTCAAGCACTTATTGATGAAATTCACACCAGAAATTTGAGTTTTATAATGCCATCTTATGTACCTTCTGAGTCGGCCATTGAGGTTAAATTTAACTATCAGAATATTGATTCTGGAAAGCTTGAATTATATAAAAGTGAAAGAATAAATGAACTTCTAAAAAATGGTCGTGAGCCAGAAATAAGGCGTATCATCTCCTCCATGACTCCCTTCTATACTCAAGAGATAGCACTGCCAATTACGAAGAAATACCTTCCTAATGAGGCTAAAATGGTGTTGCCACCCCAAAAATTGGGTACTTACTTATTGGTTTTCCGCCATGGCGATGATTTGGTTTTCAATACATTTCAGGTGACCGATTTAATGGGAATCCATTTTCAAGAAGGTAGTAATTATCACATTTTAGTGACCAATCGAACAAGTGGTGAGCCTATTGAAAATGCCGTTGTAAAAATTTATTCTTATTATTATAATAGATTTGAGCAGAGGGAAGACAAAACTTTGATTTTCACCCTAAATACTAATAGAAATGGTGAGATTATTTTCCCTATAACTGATAAAGAGCATCGATCTATTTCCTTTTCTATCAAGAAAGGGCAGGATGAATTTTTGCCAGAAGATAGGGATTATCTATATTATCAATATCCAACCGAAGAATATGAAGTCGTAGAGATTTATACCGATAGAGCCATTTACAGACCCGGTCAGACCGTCTATTTTAAAGCTTTGGCACTAAACTACAGCAAAGAAAGAATTCCAACTATTGTCAAGGGTGCGAAAGTTTCATTAAATGTTTATGATGTAAACAACCAGAGTTTTTATACTCATGATTTTGTAACTAATGAATTTGGAACCTGTTCTGGTAGTTTTGAATTGCCGAAAGGAAAAATGAATGGAAATTTTAGGATTGATTTTTCAGGAAATCATTTTTCAGGTGAAAAATACATTAGGGTAGAGGAATATAAAAGACCGAATTTTGAAGTCACCATTGATAAGCCTAAAGAACAAATCGTCGTAGGGGATAGCGTGACATTCAGCCTTCATGCGTCGAATTATTCCGGCACACCGCTTCAAGATGCCAAGGTAAAATACACCATCAAAAGAACGAGTTTTTATCCATATTGGCCATGGTACAGAAGTTACATAAACCAAGGCGAAGAGGCAATATTGCTCAATGGAAATGCCATGACAGACGACAAAGGCAATCTGTTAATAACTTTTTTGGCAGAGCCAGATAAAAGCCTGAGAAAAAAAGACAATCCTAATTTTAATTTTGAAATTGAAGCCTTCGTCACGGACATTAATGGAGAAACCCAAAGTACCAAGTCCAGCCTTGTGATGTCTTATACAGCTCTCAATCTGAGTTTAAATAAGTCGGGAGTCATAGATGTTTCTGACTTGAATGATATCAGCTTATTAGCAAACAATGCCATCGGTGAGAAACAAAAGGCAGTAGCCAATGTCCAAATATTAAAATTAGAGGAACCAAAATGTGTACAGGTTTCTCCCAATGCGGCCATTCCTATCATCAATCAAAATGAATTTAAAAAATGGTTTCCAAAGATTAACCCAAACTATGATTCTAATTTTGATGAATGGAAGACAGAAAAGCAAATTGGCTCATTCACAATTTCTACGGAAGAAGACTTCGATTGGAAGGAGAAAATTAAGAATTCTGGGGTATATCGCTTGATTTTTACGACAAAAGATGTGTTTGGAAATGAGGTGGAAATGAACGCATACCTCGAGGTGACTGACTTCGATAAATCGGAATTTCCTATGACAAAATATTTGTTTCACAAGGCCAATAAGAGTGCATTCCAGCCAGGTGATGAAGTGGTGATTGATTTCGGCACACCAGATCCGACTGTGAACTTGTATTTAGCAAGCTCCAAAGAAAATAAATTGCTGCAATCGTCATGGAAAAAAGTGGATAACACGAACCAGTTCCGGTACCATATTACAGATAGTGACAGAGGTGGATTTGGAATTACGCTGTTTTACGTAAAGAATAATCAAGTGTTTACCGAAAATATCCGCATCAATGTGCCATGGTCAGAGAAACGATTGAAATTTACTTTCGAGACCTTCAGAGATAAGGTGTTGCCCGGCTCAGATGAGATATGGAAAATGAAAATTTCTGGTGAGGATAAAGAACTAGTGATGGCAGAAATATTGGCGAGTATGTATGATGCCTCATTGGATGCTTTTGCAAGGGACGAATGGAAAAGTGAGTTTTATCCTTCTTTTGTAGGTTTTGTATCAATTAGGACAATAGGCGATGGGCAAGCTTGGTCTCGAGTCTATATTAAAAACAAAAGATATCAATACCAATATTATCAAGTTCCTTCATTGAATGGGATTAACCTCTTTAATTACAGATTGGGTGCTAGAATGGCAGGTGTTATGGATAAGACAACGCTTGAGTCAATTCAGGTTATAGAGTACAAAGTTCCATTAGTTGATCCTCAAAATTCTATTTTAAATGAAGTGTCAGCCTCTAACTTGGATGGGATAGCAATGGATTCAAATATATCTCTTGATTCAACAGTGGAATCCGTATCTAACTATTCAAAAGAGCCAATTCTGACACCTCGAAAAAACCTTAACGAAACAGTCTTTTTCTATCCACATATATTGACGGACAGTGAAGGTAATTTTGTGTTGAAATTTAAAATGAATGAGGCTCTCACTAAGTGGAAACTAAGATTACTAGGGATAACCACCGACCTCAAAGTGGGTTATGAGGAAGCCATGGTGCAGACACAAAAAGAGTTGATGATATTTCCTAATCTACCAAGATTCTTGCGTGAAAAAGATCAAATTACACTCAATGCCAAGATATCCAACACCTCTGATACTCTACAAAGAGGCAGGGCACAGTTAAAAATATTTGATGCCATTACGGAGGAGGACATCACGAGTAAATTATTAAAAACGGATAGTCAACTGCCATTTACACTCGATAAAGAAAGTTCTGAATCATTCAAATGGAATCTCGAAATCCCATCGGGTATTTCAGCCATAAAGTATCAGTTCTATGCCTTAGGTAGCAAATTTTCTGATGGAGAGGAAGGCATATTGCCTTTAGTGACGAACAGAACTTTGGTGACCGAGACCTTGCCGATTATGGTTAAGGCAGGAGAGGACAAGTCTTTTGTGTTTGAAGCATTGAAAAACAATAATTCAAGCTCAAAAATTGACCATAAGTACTCAATTGAAGTCACAGAAAACCCGATTTGGTACGCCATCCAGAGTTTGCCTTACCTGATGGAGTATCCTTATGAATGCACAGAGCAAGTACTCAACCGATACTATGCAAATCAACTCGCGACACAAATAGCAAATAGCCACCCTAAAATAAAGGCAGTCTTTGATCAATGGAAAAATTTTGACTCCGATCAGCTAATTTCTAACTTATCTAAGAATGAAGAATTGAAAACGGCGATTCTCGAAGAAACACCTTGGGTGCTAGACGCTAAAAGTGAAGAACAGCAAAAGAAAAATATTGCACTTCTATTCGATTTGAATAGGATGGCTTATGAATCTGAAAATGCCTTAAATATCATTATCTCAAGACAATATCCTAGTGGTGGGTTTCCGTGGTTTAATGGCGGGCGAGAAAATGATTATATTACCCAATATGTCATAGAATCCTTGGCACATCTTCAGAAATTAGGGATACAAAACGACAGAGGTGATATATCTGATTTGATAATCAGAGCTATTGATTTTATTGATTTGCGATTAGAAAATAGGTATGAAATATTGATGGAACAATTGAGAAGGTACGGCGGGAATCCAGAGGAAGATCATCTCGATCCTTTGTCCATACATTACTTATACGTAAGGTCATTTTTTACAGATAAACCAATTCCGACCAATAGCCAAAAAGCCTATGATTACTATTATTCGCAAGCAAAACGATATTGGAATAAAAAGAATCTGTATCACACCGGCTTGATAGGTATCACAATGAATAGAACCGGACAAAAAACCACCGCCGAAACTATTTTTGAGTCCTTAAAACAGCGGTCATTTTACAATGAAAACGTCGGCCGATATTGGAATGAAGGAAATGGGTATCACTGGGATGAGTTGCCTATAGAGAGACAATCCCTTCTCATAGAATTCTTCACAGAAATGAATGCCAAATCGGACTTTACCGATGAGTTGAAACTTTGGTTGCTCAATAATAAAAGAACCAATCGATGGGAGACCACCAAAGGAACAGCATCCGCTATTTATGCCTTATTAATGAATAATGGGGGTCAATTGAATGATAAAATATTAGTGGATAACGAGGTTCAAATCAACATTGGGAATACTCGTATAGAAAAGCCAAAAGATGTTACATCTGGTAGCTCTTATTACAAGGTGTTGATTTCAGATGATGAAAAAATTGAAAAAAACTTGGCCAATATAAAAATCAATAATATAGGTGGAAATGCGGCTTGGTTTACGGCATATTATCAATATTTTGAAGACATAGACAAGGTAGAAGCCAATGGTTCCGGGTTTTTTAATATCTCCAAAGAATACTACTTAAAAGAGAATACAGATGCAGGGACTCAATTAGTAAAATTAACAGATGAGCGAATGATGAAAGTCGGTGATATTGTCACAGTCAGGTTGATTTTAAGGTCAGACCGCAGTATGGAATTTGTACATCTCAAAGATATGAGACCTTCTTGTCTTGAGCCTTTGTCCGTGATAAGTAGGTATCAATGGAAAAGTGGAATGGGATATTATGAATCTACGAGAGACTTGAGTAGTAATTATTTTATTGATTACCTTCCCAAAGGAACTTTTGTGCTAGAATATGATACAAAGGTTTCACAATCAGGTGTTTTTGCATCAGGAATGGCACAGTTGCAATGTATGTATGCACCGGAGTTTAGTAGCCACAGTAGTGGAGAAAAAATGAATGTCGAATAAAACAGAACAGAGAGATAATGTTAATTTAATATAAGAATTTATAGACAAGTAAAATTTATGGTTTATTTTGGCTTCTTAAAATGAAGCTTAAACGTTGAGTGGGTTTTTTCTTATCGTCGTAGTCGTCTTATTTACGCTTGCTATATTTGATTTAATAGTAGGAGTGAGTAATGATGCGGTTAACTTTCTAAATTCTGCCATTGGTTCTAAAGCAGGAACCATCAAGACCATCATGATTGTGGCGAGTCTTGGTATTATTGTAGGGGCATTTTCATCATCTGGAATGATGGAGGTAGCAAGAAAAGGCATATTTAATCCACAGCATTTTTATTTTAATGAGTTGATGATCATCTTTTTAGCGGTGATGTTGACTGATATTTTGTTGCTTGATTTGTTTAATACATTTGCACTTCCTACCTCTACCACGGTTTCTATAGTATTCGAATTGCTTGGTGCCGCTGTAGCCGTTTCGTTATATAAGATTATTTCTGAGGGCGATAGCTTGACTCTTATGAGTCAGTACATAAATATCTCCAATGCGATACAGATAATATCGGGAATTTTTATTTCTATATTAATAGCATTTGTCAGTGGTGTCTTAGTCCAGTTCATAGTGCGGTTGATATTTTCCTTTAATTATAGACCGAAGCTTAGATATTTTGGTGCTGCTTTTGCGAGTTTGGCATTTACAGTGTTATCCTATTTTTTATTGGTTAAAGGACTTAAAGGCAGTCCATTTATTCACTCAATACGGTGGTTAGATTTGAGTTCTAATTACTTGGTCATTTACCTTTTTGTTATTTTCTTTATTATATCATTTATTCTTAACAATGTCTTGAAAAAACCGATCCTGCGATATGTCGTATTGTTTGGTACATTTTCATTGGCAGCTGCTTTTGCGGGAAATGATTTGGTGAATTTTATCGGCGTACCTATAGCGGGTTTTCAATCTTATCTGTCTTGGGTGAATAGCGGAATTCCTGCTGACCAGTACAGCATGGAGTTTTTATCAATGCAAGTACCGACACCGCAGTATTTGTTGTTTGCTGCGGGAATCATTATGGTGTTGACCCTCTGGTTTAATAAAAAAGCGAAATCTGTGACAGAAACTGAAGTTAATCTCGGTCGACAGGAAGAAGGGGAGGAACGCTTTTCACCAAATATTGTGGCCAGGTTTATAGTGAAAGCATTCGCTTTTGTTTCTGATAGAACCAATGCGATACTCCCAACTAGAGTTAAATATATCATTAATAGAAATTTTACCAATACTAATGAAAATGGAGAAGATGGTGCTTTTGATATGATTCGTGCCACCGTCAATCTCGTCATCGCAAGTTTACTTATTGCTATGGCAACGAATTTGAAATTGCCATTATCGACCACTTATGTCTCATTTATGGTGGCCATGGGTACGAGTCTATCAGATCGTGCATGGGGTAGAGAAAGTGCGGTGTATCGTATAGCAGGAGTAGGGAGTGTCATCGCTGGATGGTTTTTAACCGCTTTCATGGCCTTTTCGGTTTCAGCCGTGTTTGCCGTTTTACTATTCTTATTTCCAAAAATCGTTTTATCCTTATTGATTCTTACCACCATGTTTATCTTGATACGAACACATAGCATACACAAGAAATCTGAGGTAAAAAAGAACAAAGTACACAAATATGCCAATCTCATAAATTACGAAATGCCAGATGCCATTTATAATTTCAACTCTCAACTGGCTGAGATGCATGAAGAACTCATTGGTATTTACTCAAAAGCATTTGATGCTATTACGACCAATGAGCAAAAACCGATAAAAAAAGCTTTAGAAAATTTTGAAAACCTAAAGGATGAATATGCGGCTCTTAAACAGGAATTATTTAAAATCTTAAAGAAAAATAAACACGACAGTGCCGAAATCGGAACCTTTTTCATTTATAGTGTTGATCACCTTCAGGAGCTTGTCGAGTCAACAGAAACACTGACTAAAACTATTAATCTTCACATAGAGAATAGTCATAAAAAATTAAAAATATCGCAGATTGAAAGATTGACTGCACTTAAAAAATCAACGGTTGCATTTTTAACTTCTATGATCGAAATTTTAAAAAATTCAGACCAAATGGATTTGAATCAAATAGTTCAAAACAAAAAGGAAGTCATCAGAAATGTCGATGATATAATAAGCTTTCAAGTAGGGGGTATAGCCGAAAAACATTTTGGATATAAAAATAGTAATACTGTATTAAGCCTGGCTCTAGAAAATAAGAACATCGTCGTTATCTCAACCGGATTTATTGATAAAACCTCAAAAGTCCTCGAGAAACTGAAATAATATTAAACAAAGTTCTTTTCTTTGCCTAAGATTGAAAATCGTATATTGGCAAAGCATAATTAGAATTCTCACCGAGATTGAATTCTTTAATATGAGATTGTCTATTTTAAGTATTTAAAATTGAACAGCTTGATGGATTTTGGATTCTTTTCAATAATAACAATATTGGGCTCTTTGGCTTTCTTCATTTATGGAATGAAAGTGATGAGCGATGGTATTCAGAGGGCAGCTGGATCACAGCTAAGAAACATCCTCCGCTCAATGACTAAAAATAAATACTTGGGTGTATTGACCGGATTTTTGACGACGGCCATCGTTCAGAGTTCTTCTGCCACTACGGTGATGACTGTGAGTTTTGTAAATGCGGGTCTCATCACTTTAGTAGAGTCAGCTGGTGTCATGATGGGTGCTAATATTGGTACTACTATTACGGGCTGGATAGTGGCAATTCTTGGATTTAAGGTAAAATTAAGTGCTTACTCCATTCCATTATTTGCGATAGGCCTGCCCATGATGTTCATTAATAAAGGAAAATTTAAATATTGGGGAGAGTTTATTATTGGGTTTGCTATTTTATTTCTTGGATTGAATTATCTGAAAGATTCAGTTCCGGATATTAGTGGAAATGAAGGGGCACTAGCTTGGATTCAAAATGTGGCTCAATATGGCATTTTTTCAAGGATACTATTTGTTTTAGTAGGAACCTTAATTACCATCATAGTGCAGTCATCAAGTGCAGCGATGACCATAACCTTGACCCTAGTATATACGGGATGGTTGCCTTTAGATGTTGCCGCAGCTATGATATTGGGAGAAAATATTGGGACAACTATTACTGCTGAAATTGCATCAGTAGTGGGTAATACCAATGCAAAACGGTCGGCGAGAATCCATTCACTTTTCAATATAATAGGGGTCTCCTGGATGATTTTTTTAATGCCTTTTGTAATTTCATTTTTAAGTGGATTTGTTCAAGATTTTGTTCATTTATTTGAAAAATTGGTACACGTTAAGCAGGAATTAACGCAAGAGCAATTGTTAAATACTTATACCTTAGCTGCATTCCACACGACTTTTAATTTACTAAACGTATTGCTCTTATTGCCGTTTGTCAATTGGTTGGTTAAATTGGCAATTCGGACAGTACCAAGTACCGAGGAAGATGATTCCCTCAAAATTAAATTTATCAACCGATCCTCAAGAACACCAGAGCTTGCAACCATCGAACTACAAAAAGAAACGGCTAATTTTGGTGAGTCCGTGGCAAAAATGAATAAGTTTTTTAAAAATTTATTGAATGCCAGTACAGATAAAGAACGTAAGAAAATGCTTAAAAAAATTAAGCGATACGAAGAATTGTCGGATGAAATGGAGATTGCAATCACAGAATATATAACCAAACTCGCCGATCAGGAAATCACACCTAAAACTAGCAAAAGATTGAGATCCTTTCTCAATATAGGCAATGACCTCGAGAGAATTGGGGATATCTACTACCAAATTTCGAAAACATTCGAAAGAAAAATGGAAGACAGTATATATTTCGTTCCCGAACAGCGTGAGGGACTGAATGAGTTGAGTACGAAGCTAGAACAAGCTTTCCGTGTGATGGAAAAAAATCTGAATTCAATAAGTTATGACAATGTCAATAAGAAGGAAGCACTACAATTGGAAGATGAGATTAATTCCATAAGAGATAAGCTCAGAGAGCAGAATTTAACCATGCTTGGTGATCCCGAATATAATGTCCAAGCTGCGATGATATATAACAATGTATTTTCATCACTTGAAAAGATTGGTGATCATATAGTTAACATCAACGAAGCAATAGTTGGGGAGATTTAATCCATCTTAATGGCAAACTTAAAAGAAGTTTTTTTACTATTTTTTAGGTTGGGATTGACGGCATTTGGTGGCCCAGCGGCTCACATTTCTATGATGGAACAAGAAGTAGTTTCTAAAAGAAAGTGGATGTCTCGTGAGCATTTTATGGATTTAGTAGGTATGACAAATCTCATTCCCGGGCCTAATTCTACTGAAATGACCATGCACTGTGGTTATGAACGAGCAGGTGTGGCTGGATTATTTGTAGCCGGAATTGCATTTATTGTTCCCGCAGTAACACTCACGTCTCTATTCGCTTATTTTTATGTAGAATATGGTGAAATACCGGATGTCAAAGCTTATCTAGTCGGAATCAAACCGGCGGTCGTAGTTATAATAGGGTTGGCATTGTGGAAGTTAGGTAAGACTTCATTAAAGACGACCTGGCTTTGGGTAGTCGCAATTATTGCCGTCTTACTCTGTGCTCTAGGAATGAGTGAAATCGCCGTCTTGTTTCTAGTGTCTATTGTTTCTGCAATCATATTTTATTCTGTTGAAAAAAAGGAACAATTTTTTTTTATAGCCCCGTTATTTGTTGTTTCTGGAGTCAGTAATGTCAAAATTTTTTTCAGCTTCTTAAAAATAGGAGCCATACTATATGGGAGTGGATATGCATTGATTGCCTACCTCCAAAGTGAATTCGTTGAGACAGGTCTGCTCTCGTCTCAGGAAGTCATTGATGCGGTTGGGGTAGGTCAGTTTACACCCGGGCCGGTTCTTTCTACTGCGGCATTTGTGGGGTATTTATTTGGCGGCTTTGGTACATCGATCATAGCCTCGTTAGGGATATTCTTACCATCATTTATTTTTGTCTTAGTTCTTAACCCAATAATTCCCAAACTGCGAAAATCCCAGTTTTTCTCTATTTTCCTTAATAGTGTCAATGCCGTCGTTGTGGCTTTGATATTCTGGGTGTTAGTGGAATTTATACGGGAGGTCTTAATAGATTGGCGAGCCATCGTTATAGCTTTAGTGTGTACCTTGATTATGTTTCTATCTAAATTAAAATTCCCCTCTTATTGGCTTGTAATATTGGGCAGTGTTTTAGGTAAGTTGCTCAGTATTTGGTAATTTTTATTCAATTACTTTAAATTTTGAACAAAGTATTATAATTTTGTTGTTCACAACAATTTATGTAAAGTGAGTGTATTAGATTTTGCTAGAATCATCGTATATAGATTTCACGAAAAAGGACTTGAGGTATTTCTTATAAATAATGATATGACTCAGGATGCCGAAGTTTGGAAATTACCGAAAGGTAACCTTCCTGAACAAAAATTAGCACTTAAGGATGGCAGTCAAGAATTCATTGATTTTGAAGAAACTGATGAAAATGGCAACCAAATAAGGACAGTTGCGATTGAGGGAGATTGGCATGATATTCCTAGCATCAAAGGGATGTTAAAATACGATATCAAACTAGCGAAAAGGATAATAAATGAAAAACTACCTGGTGCTGAAAAAGGTACTTTTTTTGCAGTTAAGGAAGCATTCAAAAAAGTATTACCCGATGAATATAAAGTGTTGAAAGAGCTGAAAGATATCTTAATTGATAGGAATTCCGTCAAAAATATATAAAAAGTGAGTCCTGCTATTGCTCTTTAAGGTTTATTACCCTAAAAAATAGTTGTCAATATTGGTTTAATACCACAACTATATTTACTATTACCGAAATAACTTCCGACTAATTATCTAAGCTTTCTCGTCAAAACTTATCATCCACTCTATCCCATATTTATCTCTAAACATACCAAAATAAGAACCCCAAGGACTATCCTGTATTGGCATTTCTATTTGACCACCTTTTGTTAGACCTTTATAAAGCTTATCGGCTTCATCTTTAGTATCTGTCGAGATTGAAATTTTACTTCGGGTTTCCATTTCACTGTGTTTTCCAAGTTGTTCTGGAGTGTCGCTACCCATTAAGACAGAGTGATTTCCAATCGGTAAGGCGATATGCATTATTTTTTCTGATTCATTTCCTAGATCCGGACCACCTTCAAAACTCATTTCCTTAAATCGTACAAGCATAGAAAATTCCCCGCCGAACACTGATTTGTAAAAGTTGAAAGCCTCTTCAGCATTGCCATTAAAATGTATATAAGGATTAATTTGAGCCATTTGTTTAGTATTTTATTTTGTAAAATTAATTTATGTAATCGTTTTCTAAAAAATATCTGATTGTAATAGTATTGAGATTGCCTTATGCAAATATTCCATTTAATATCGCAGAAGTAATTAGATAGGTTGGTTTTACCCCCTCCAATCCCAGACTTCCAGAGGCCAATGTACTTCCCGTTTCTAAGGGATTGTCACTGGCATAGTAGGCATACCGAAGTTTCATACTGGAGCTTACACTATTCCTTATCATGGATGCCGCTTGTATCGCTTTTTGATAATGAGCTCCTTCCATTTCCAATCCAATGGCCTTCCATGATGATTCAAGAAAATATTTCAAAATATCTTTGTTTTGAAGCGAGGTGCCGAGAACAGTTATCATCGTCCCTTCACAAACTGCAAGGCCTGAATTTTCAAAATCCTTTGCTTTGAGTGCATTTTTGAAAGGGTAATTATCAGCACTTCCCTCAAAGACATGAGAGGTGGCTATCATAATGTCTCCTTTATCTCCGAGCAATATTCCCGCTTTCCCCATAATATTTACAGACTTAAAGGGGAGTTTTTTCTTAGTTCCGCTTGATGAACTAGGTTTTAACAGTTCATCCATCGTTTCGTAAGCCTGCTCACCAAACGCATAATCCATAACTACCAAAACTGGATTGTCGTCCCAGTGCTTACCCACGATTATTTCTCGCGGCAAAGTATTTTTATCGATTTTTGAAGTGTCAATTATCTGTACATTGATATTCGTTCCGCTGAAATCTTTAAGATAATTCATGCCATGACTTAAGGCATAATCATTGACCATTTTTCTCAATTTCGAATTATCAGTAAGGCTTAGTTCCTCAGCAATATCTTCTAAACTCGTATTATAATATTTTCTACCGAGTGCGGCACGAGCATAGAGACTGTTCATTACACTATGCATATTGGCGGATATGACGTGTAGCGGTCTCTGATCTAGAGAATGGTTGAAAAGTTCGTTTTTAACGTTTTTTGCCCACACCTCACCATGGTTGTGATGACCCAATTTTTCTCGTAAGGTGAAGGAGAAACTGATTTCGCGGTCTTGCTTTTCATAATATTCCTCGAAACTCAATCTACCTAACCAATATACAATGTGAAACAAGCTATCGACTTCTTCTGATTTGTCAAATTTTTCACAAGCTTCTGCAGTTTCTTCATAAGATCGACCTATGATTGAGCTCAAGTAAGTGTAACCCACTTCTTTATTGTAGGGAGCTTTTGTTTTGATTGCTTCCACGATTTCTGTCAATACTTCCCACGCTTTAGTCGGTCGATTTCTCAGATCGAAAGCATTTTTTCTTATTTTCTCGGCTTCGATATACATAAAGGTCAAGTGTGTCAAAACATCGTAAACGTCACTTCTTCCTCGTGTCATTTCTATGAACATCTGATCTTGATCTATGCGGTAGCAATTGCGTCTTCTTTTGCTTGGTATTATCGGTTCAAAGTTTGAATTTTCAAAGCCCTCGCGAGCAATCAATTTTACATAACGGCATTCTTCAATTCCTTGTGGAAGCCTCTGTGCAATATAGAGAAGACCATTTAATTCGACTTTTTCCGGGTCGTTGATGCTACCATAAATCTCTGGTTTTAATGCCAATAATGCATTAATCATGGCTTCTCCCGACATTCCCAATGGTTTATAACTTCCTCTGATAAAGAGGTGTCGCATCGCAATATGTAATTTTTGAATGGAGGCTCTTGAAATTTGTGCTCTACTAATTGATTCCATCTACTTCAATATTTTTTATATCAACTCAAATTTTAAGCCAAAAGTTATTTTTTTCTTTGCAATTGCGCTGTTTGTTTCATCGTGACCGGAAAACTTTTGACTTCAGGGATATTTTCACCATTGACAATGGTGTCACCACTTGGATAAAATTCTTTTGAGTTTTGAACTATAATTTCAAATATTATTTCTTCATTTTCAAAAGAGTAAATAGCCGATATCTGGTTATCCATGACTTCAAAGGATGAAAATATCTGATTTCCTAGCTTTTTAGCATTGATTACGATGCCGTTTTTCTCATCGATTAGATAATCGCCGTTTTTCTCATTGACCGTGATCAACTCATAATTTCTTGAGTCTTGCCCTTCATATTTTAAAATCCACTGGACGGTATCCGGCGAATCTGTTTCTCGAATGGCAAAATCCATTAATATAGTATCAATTTTATGGCCGTTGTTAATGAGAAGATTTCCCGACCATTCGCCATAATAGTCATTTGGGAATTTTGCAGAGATTTCCTTTCCAAGCTTATTCGGAGTTTCATCGGGAGAAGAAGATTTTTTACAAGCTTGAAAAAAGAGAGAAACCGTGAAAAGAATTACTATGTATTTTGCCATCTGTTACAATTTAAATGTCAATTAATTCATAAAAGTATGAGGAAAAAATGACCTACTCGTATTAAGGAATATTTAAATTTTGATTAATAGGAACTAAATTTATTTAATCCTTAACAATCACCAAAAAATTATCTAAAATCTAGATTACTCTAAAATAAACTTAATCACTGGTCTTCGTCTAAAGCTTTAAACTTATGATTATGAAAAAAAGCTTACTTTTATTGATTACACTGGTTCTAATCTCTTGCTCTTCTTCAGAAAAATTCAAAACCAGTGCTTACGACTCTTTAGCACCCTCACACAAAACCATAGCCATATTACCGATCGATCTGGTTGGCAAATCTTATCCCGCTGAAATGTCTGAGGAACAATTTGATAGATTGCTTGCAAAGGAATCGAATGAAATTCAAACGACCTTATACAACTTAATCGCAAGAGAAACCGGAAGAGAGAAAAGTGATATAAAAATTAGGTTGAAATCGATTACAACCACGAATTCGACTCTGGAAAATGCCGGTATAACTCAAAAGAATATTGCGGATATTACCGAAGCTGATTTAAAATCGATACTTGATGTAGACGTCGTACTAAGAACCAGAATATTTACCAATGTATTTTTGACGGATACCAGGGAAGATTTGACTTCAGAAATTCTTACAACCGCAGAGACTATTGTGAAAAACTCAATCCTTACCAAAGCACTTTCGTTCGAAAAAGCGCAAGCCGATGTCAAATGTGAATTGGTTGATCTGGATAAAGCGACTCCCGTATGGGTGTATGACAAAAAACGAACCATATCACTCAGGGACAAGAACTCGGAAATAATGAAAAAACTGTGTTCTGACGTGAGTAAAAATATGCCCTATCGGGAAATAACACGAAGGGGATAATACAAGAAAAAAAAGGGAGTGAATAGTACACTCCCTTTTTTTATTATGCCTTTTTTACAAATTTTGTCAATATTACAATCTGCTGTCCTTCTACTTTAGCTTCGATCTGCTCAGGATTGTCATGAACGAGTCGTATTTTCTTTACAACGAGCCCTTTCTTTGCGGTAAAATTGGCTCCCTTTACATTTAGGTCTTGTGTCAATATTACCGTATCACCTGTCTGGAGTTCTTGTCCATTGCTGTCGAAATGAGGTTCCAGTTTGATGTTTCCGCTATTCTGAGCCCATTCCAAAGTTGCATCATCCAAGTACATCATGTTCAATGCTTCTACTGCCCAATCTTCATTTTTCAACTTATTTAATAGTCGGTAACTCAATACCTGTACAGATGGTACTTCACTCCACATACTATTTAATAAGCCTTTCCAATTATTTGGGTCACCCATTTCTTCTGAATTTATGGCATCGGCACAGGGCGAGCAACAAACAGCTATTTCGGTCAGATCTTCTCCTGATTTCGGACTAACAACAACTTCCGTCAAATCATCTGAAGACCCACAAATCTCACATTGGTTACCACTTCTGGTTAATAATTCACTACTTACATTCATCAATCTCGGTACTTTTTAACTTTTTTTACTTAGAAACTTTTATTTATTTTCACAAAAGTACCACTTGCTAAAGTATTTTTGGCTTCATTCGAAATAATTAAATAATAGATACCGGCTGAGAGGTCAGTAATATCTATGATTTCATCATTTTGATAAAAACTTGCATTTTGATTTATGACTTGTTGACCCAGATTATTGAAAATAAAAACTGAAGTGGATTGACTTCCAATATTGTAGTGAATGTTAAGTTCATCCATTGCATACGTTGGAAATATTTTAAATTCAGCATAGAAATCGATTCCATCACAATCTTCATCTATTCCATTATCTGCAATTTCATCAGCATTTGGATGAATGCCCATTTCTAGATCGTTACAATCTAAGTCATTGCTCGAATATCCAAATGGTGCTTGACTTATACAAGTGTCTATACGTATATAACTATTGCCATAGCCATCGTTGTCTTCATCGCGATAATAGGTGTATATGGTTTCCGTATCATCTATCAAACCGTTACAGTCGTTGTCTATGCCATCGCATATCTCTGTGGCATTAGGGTGTATGCTTCCATCGTCGTCATTGCAGTCAGTGGCAGAAAGCACATAGCCGAAAGGTGGTGACATATCACAAATCTCTAACGAAAATTGAGCATCACCATATCCATCTCCATCAACATCCAAGTAATACGTATGTAGTGGAAGATTGTCATCGATAAGCCCATTGCAATCATTGTCTATGCCGTCACATATTTCAACCATAGATGGATTTATCATTCCATTGTTATCATCGCAATCTATCGAATTGGTAACGTAATTCGCTGGTGCTGAACCGACACATGTGTCAAGTGCCATATTGATGTCACCATATCCATCTCCATCCAAGTCCAAATAATAGGTATATAATGGTAGACCATCATCTATGAATCCATTGCAATCATTGTCTATGCCATCGCAAATTTCAACTGCATTGGGATTAATATTCGGATTGGAATCATCACAATCTAGATTATTATCTACATAATTATTTGGGGCAAAATCCAAACATATTTCAATTTCTTGGTATGCATCTCCGAATCCATCGCCATCCTCATCATAGTAATAGGCAAAAAGTTGCAATCCTTCATCGATCATACCATTGCAATTTTCATCTTGATTGTTGCATATTTCCGGAGCATTAGGATGGATGTTGGGGTTATTATCATCACAATCTTCATAAGAATAATAACCATCACCATCTTGATCCGCATAAAAATAGGGTAGTGTAAACTGAAATGCCTCTGTACCTATTTTTATACCTAGCTTTCGTCCGGGTATATCGTCGGCAGGAGGGTGAATACCGCCCCAAATCCTCGACAAGCTGCATTGATCCGAAGCATCATAATATTTTGCCCATTGTAAGACAATGTCTGTGCTTGGACCCTCTTCAAAAACTAAAAATTCGTTTTTTGGTGCTTGAAACTCTCCCATGCCCCTAGGAAAATAGGGGTCTCCTGTCAATGCAGTCAATATTTCTGCGGCCGCTCTACTATAAGTGGAATGACCTGATACATATCCGGCAAATGGTGGTGTCACAAAAGTAGGTCTCTGATAAGGCCACCAGTCTAAGGCTCGCAACCATCCTACATGGGCTTGGTCGATCAATGGATTTCCAATTTTTGTAGGCCCCAGCCAACCTTTCATTTTTATTTCATTGACATACTCATTGTTTTCTCCAGCCAGCGAATCTCCTTCATTAATCAATTCAAAATAGCCTGGAATCAATGGAAGCCCGTCTTCACTGTAATTAGGAAGGTTAGGGTCAGAGCTTTGACCTTTTTCTGCCATTCCTCGGATAGCACTCACCGGCCTTATGTAGTCGTAGTAACCTTTTACACCCCACGCCACGATGGCGACATCATGCATCGTACCACCAAGCAACAAATACGATTTAACGTCCCATTCTAAGTCATCAATTAATTCTCCTTTACCGCCAAATTTCTTAATCAATTCCGGTTGGTCATTGACATAATTTAGTATGGTAAACCAATGCCCTGGAGGGGTCTCAGAGTCAGGACCATCAGCCCAAAACTCCGCTAATACTCGGCCGTAATCTCCTCTTTTGACGATTTGTGGCTGATAAGGTAGTCCTGTTTTGGGGTTGATAGTATATCCAGTCAATGGGTCACCACCACCATATAAATCATAAAATTCCTTATATTCTTCAAAATTATTTGGGTAACTTTGAATATTCCCAATGGTTGCAGGAGAAATATCCCACATTGTGGTGTCATTTGCATCCAATTGAGATGACCAGATGGCGACCAAGCTGAAATTCCATCGATATTCATCATCCAAGCCTGCTTGAGAACCCGGTAATAATTGGGGAGGCATACCCGGATCATCATAAACCTTATAATCATTTCCATCTCGATTATAAACTGTTAATTCCGAGGGATTTAATGAAAATGGAACGACATTTCCCCACTCGGGAGAGAGAAAACTGGGGATATTCCCAGGAATTTCATTGCCACTCTGATCGATAAAAACATCAAAAGCGATTGGTTGCCATCGATTGAGATTTTTAATATCAGGATTGCCCACACCTTTAATTACCAAAGGCGGATTGACAGGTTTATAGTATTGATTGGTGTAATTTATCAATTCATTGGATCCATCTTGTCTTCCGAACTGGATGATTTGTTGAGCTATGTAATTTCCTAGTGCTGCGGGGTTTCCACTTTTGTAATTGGTACTTGTATAATTGGTGTCAAAACCGAGCTCTGCCATCTTTGCGTTATACATTTGTAAGAGCATAGAAGCACCCGGTGAACCACTGAATCGATACCGAAGTAATCTGTAACAAGCATAACTTATGGCTTCAATTTGAGATTCTCCTACTGGTTTAGTCGATTGAAAATCATCTAAAATAAAAGTGTAGTTACCCACCGTATTACCCATGAAAAATGGTCTGGCTTCATCGTCATAAATAGCCCATGCATCATACATAGCTGCAGATACATGAAAAAGATTCCGAGCATGAACCGTGGGTCTGGCGAAATCATTTCTAATGGATTCTAAGAGTATTTCATTCCACTGCCTCGCAATGCTATGTTGTGAAAATGCAGTCTGGTAAACTGCGAACAAAATAAAAATGAATATCAATTGCTTTTTCATGACTCAAACTCAAATTCTGTTTATTGATAAGAAAGTTTATAGATGCAGACAAGCCCAATTTGAAAGTTAAAGTTAGTAAAAAACTAATCAACTCAATTAATAAAATATTAGCTTATTAATTTTTCAATAAGAATATTGCTGAATTGAACATGTACTGACTTCATTTATGTATCCTAATAAATAAGGTTTCGTGTGGTCTGCAAGACCCAGGATGAAGACCGTGTCGAAGATTTTCGTGTTCTAATCGGGATTGTGCTAGGTCCCGAGTCGATTTCGATAATTGATTTCTATTGCCATATGCACTAGCCATTAGTGGATTCCAATTTTTATTTTGTGGTGGGTAATCAGATTCTATGTTTTGTTAGAAGTGTAATCGAAAAGAAACTAATACATTTTAGCGAATCCCTTAACTTCATTCTTGACAAGATTGATTACCTTGCCCTTTTTTAATATGCTTTTTTCCATCTATTGTGATTTTTATTATTAAATAATCTATACGGATGGAAATTTTTTGCCAAATTTTGTATACCGTCGTCCAAAAGGCAACTTGGTTCAACAAGTCGTGACCACGTCAGCCACCGCGGCGTGATGGCCGTCGGGTACGGCCCTAACGATACCGCCAATGCCACCACAGAAACAGCCTTCTGCATCGATTTGTAAATTTTTCATACATAATAATCGATTAATGTAAAGAATTTTGTGTTTTCTTTACAAAAGACTTTATCTTTGTATAGATTTTTAAAAATACTTTACAAATGAATTCTTGGGGATTGGAAGAGTTGCCTCCAAATATTGATTTAGAAACAAAGAAAGTTTTAAAAGCACTGCCTTCAGCTCATGCGGCATTAGCTGAACTTAAAGGGATTTCATCAACAATTCCCAACCAGAGCATTTTGATTAATACACTCGGATTGCAAGAAGCAAAGGATAGTTCTGCGATTGAAAACATCATTACAACGCATGATGATTTATATAAATCGGAATTAAATTTTGATGCTTTTAAATCATTGCAAGCCAAAGAAGTTCAAAACTATATTTCAGCTCTTAAAAAAGGATTTGAGTTAATCACCAAAACTGGATTGCTGACAAATAAGAGTATATTGCAAATTCAGGAAGTACTTGAAAATAACAAGGCTGGATTTAGAAAACTTCCTGGAACTGCACTAAAAAATGCGGCAACTGGAGAGACAATATACACTCCGCCACAAGATTATGTGGAAATAATGAACCTAATGGCAAACCTCGAAAAGTATATTAATGATTCAGAGCTTCAAGATTGTGACCCTTTGATAAAAATGGCAATTATTCATTTTCAGTTTGAGAGTATTCATCCATTTTACGATGGCAATGGGAGAACAGGTCGGATTATTAATATTCTATATTTGATTTTGGAAAAATTACAGACTTTGCCAATCCTTTATTTAAGCAACTATATCATAAAACATAAACCGGATTATTACCGATATTTGCAAAAGGTACGAGACGAGAACTTATGGGAAGATTGGGTTTTATTTATGATTATAGGAGTTGAAGAAACGGCACGAGAAACAATAGATTTGATTGTCAAGATTAAGGAACTAATGCTTGACTACAAACATCGCCTTCGTGATAATTATAAATTTTATAGTCAGGATTTATTAAATAATTTATTCAAACACCCGTATACAAAGATTGAATTTGTTGTAAATGATATTGGTGTATCGAGATTGACTGCTGCAAATTATTTAAACAAATTAGCAGATGATAAAATGCTGCGAAAAGACAAATTAGGGACTGGAAATTATTATATAAACGAAGAATTATTTGACTTATTAACAAAGAGATAAAAAAGCACAGTCGGTAATAAATAAGGCTTCGTGTGGTCTATAAGACCCAGCATGAAGCCTGTGTCATTGATGCCCGAGTTCTATTCGTAATTGCGTAAAGTTCAAAATAGTTTTCTGTCGTGTTCAAATTTATAAAGTTATTTGCTGTACTGCTCTTGGTGAAGGCTATACTGGTCTACCAGATCGATTTAATTCAAAAGCCGATCAATAACTCGAGATAGTTTGTCAACGATAATTTCAGTGGCAATACTCCCGACAGGACCGCCTGAAAAATAATCTACTATAATACCTTCCTGATCTATTACAAAAGTAGTAGGGAATCCAGTATTTCCTAGTAATTCATCCCGAAACAGTGAATATGAATCAGGGATTAATATGGCATCATAGTCCATTTTTCGATTATTCAGAAAGTTCGACACGACTTCCTTACTCTCATTACACAGACCAAAAATCAGTACTTTTTCAGAGGGGTATTTTTTGGTAAGTTGGTTGATGCCCGGAATCTCACTCAGGCAAGGAGGACATTTTGTAAACCAAAAATTAAGAATCAACACTTTGCCTTTCAAGGAATCTGTGAGATATATCTTATTGCCAGTATCTACGAGACGAAGACTGGGAAGAGCCTGTCCGATGAAACAATTAGCTGATTCTTTGTTTCTATTCGAATACTTGTTTCCATCATACTGACTTATGCATTCATTGACTTGGTCTTTATAGTTGCTTTGCTGACTGTAATTAGCTATTGGCAAGAAGACGATACATACCAGAACATGTATCATCAGTTTTGGAAGGAAAAAATATTCATAGTTTTTTCGCATGTAATACAATCTTTTGTAGGACAAAGATAATGAAGTCTGTCAGTTGATAAAAGTGCCATTATATTTTGACACCGATGATATCCAAGCTATCTAGAAACCCAAAAATTCTTGAATCCAATGAATTCCCTCTGTTGTCCCCTAGAACAAAGTATTTTCCGGGTGGTATCTTGACAGGTCCAAAATTATTGTTAGTCCAACTAGGTTCTACTATTTCTGATACTTTATATTCTCGTATGCTTATGATGGGTGAGTCGTAAAATTTTTCCAATTTTATCTTCGCATTCAATCTTTCATAAGCTGAACTTGTGATGGAAACAAAAATCTTACCCCCATATTGTGGTAAATCTTTTGGTAGAGATAGACCTTGTTCATTCTTATAATTTTTAAAGTCATCCAGTGACATCAAATACAAATTCTGAGTTTCATAAGGTGGTTTAAAAATGGAATCGTTTATGTAAATGAAACCTTCTTTGATCTCTATCATTTCATTTCCTAAGCCTACAATGCGAGAAAGGTAAGTGTATTCGGTGGGAGATTTTTCAAGTAAAATTGAATTTTTTCGAAATGCAACAATTGAGTTTCTTTCTATTTTTTTAAACGGGGTTGTCATTACTACAGTGCCTGTTGGAAAATTAGGTTCCATTGAACTAGTGCTAAATTTATATATCTCATAAAAATTTACCAACCGACCAATAAAAATCAGAACCACTAAAATTAACCCGAGATATAATAAATAGATTGCTTTCATTTGTAGTAATAGTGCGAAAAGTACTTATATTTTTTCTAATTGTTCTCTTGTAAGGACCAATTGGGAATATAAAATTAATTATTTTGACGAATAAAATTAAAATAGCATTTCAAATATTTCTGCCGAGTCGGGATTAGCTCCGTCTTCTCCAAACATATCCTCGACCAATTGCATTTTATGAGATTGAAGTGACATGATTTTTTCTTCGATGGTGTCCTTTGTAATAAATCTGGTGACCAGCACTTTTTGTTGTTGACCCATACGGTGAGCTCTGGCGATGGCCTGCTGCTCGATACTGGGATTCCACCAAGGGTCTAGTATGATGACATAAGGTGCCTCCGTCAGGTTGAGTCCAACCCCTCCGGCTTTGATGGAAATAAAGAATATTTGATGGTCTGATTCCTTTTTGAAATTTTCAATGGATTTTTCTCTTTTTTCCGTACTATCGCTCCCCGTTAACATAGAAAATCGGACACCTATACTGCGATAATATTGGCTAAATATTTCTAGGTGCTTGACGAATGAAGAGAACACCAATACTTTTTCGCCTGATTTTAAAATGGTGTTGATATACTCTATGACATCCTGTGTTTTGGTTGATAGACCCTGGTAATTTGCATCACTGAGAATGGGGTGGTTAGATAATAACCTGAGTTGTGTAAGGGCATTAAACACATGGAATTTGTATGATTTTTCTTCGCTATCCAATGCAAGAATTCTATTTCTTATAGAGGATTTGACCTTTTCGTAATACTTCGATTGCTGCTCTTCCATTTCCGAAAATATGACTTGTTCTTCCAATTCCGGTAAGTCATTCAAAACGTCTTTTCGAGTTCGACGCAGTATGAATGGATCTACCATTTTCTTTAATTCCAGGAGAGCGGATTCGTCTTTTTGCTTTTCAATAGGTGACTGGAAATGTTTTTTGAAAAATCCAAAACTACCCAGTATTTCGGGATTGATAAATTGCATTTGCGACCATAAGTCTGAAAGTGAGTTCTCAATGGGTGTACCACTCAGGGATATTTTGTGCTTTGACTTGAGTTGGTTGACCGCATTGAATATTTTACTATCACGATTTTTAATATACTGACTTTCGTCTAATACCAGATAATTGAACTCGTGTTTTAAAAAGACATCAATATCTCGCAGCAAGATTTGATAATTGGTCAAGATGATATCCGACATGTCGAAATCTCTGATAATATCTTTCCGCCGAGTGCCGGTATACCTTCTTATAAACAAGTCAGGAGCAAATTTTTTTATCTCTTTTTCCCAATTATACACCAGTGAGGATGGCAGGACTATCAAGGCTTTCAGTCCATTATTGGCAATAGGAACTTGGTCAAATAAATTGAGTTGAATATTTTGGTGAGGAAGTTTCACCTCTCCAAGCTGCTCTTTAAAATAAAGCATTGCGGTCAGTGTTTGAATGGTTTTACCTAGTCCCATATCGTCTGCTAGGCAAGCTCCCAATCCATTGATTTGGTGATTGATAAGCCAAAGAGCCCCATCTTTTTGGTAGGGTCTCAGTGTGGCTTTGAGAAGGGTAGGGATACTAAAATCTGTTATTGTATTGAGTGTTTTGAATTCATTTGTACCGAAATCGGTATTGTCTTCTGTCGGTTCCAATAAGGAGTATTGGCTCTTACGAATTTTAACTTTGCCATTTTCGACTTCAGCCACGTGAGACAATGTTTCTAATTTTTCTAACCATTCTAGTGGAATGATAAAAAACCGATGGTCACCAAGTGGTACGAATCGATCATTTTTTCTGATGTATTCGAGAAGGGTAGTGAAGTAAATATTTTTATCCCCAACCACAATCGTAGCATAGATGTCGAACCAGTCCTGACTTTGATCGACTCGATGATCCAATCGAATGGAATGGTCACAGATAGCTACTTTTTTACCGTCGATGAGTGGCTCAATAATTTCAAATTCTTGTTGAGATATAGTACGGGATACAAAATTTATTAAACCGAATTCGTCTCCCGGATGACTTTTAAACCATCGATTTGCTAAATTTTTCTCCAGACCTAGGTCTTCTAGTCTTTTTTCGTGTTTTGCTTCCAGCTCAAAATTTCTTATGGTTTTGATGAGTTGGATTTCACCATTTTCACTGATATTTAATTTTACATGGTTTAGTTGATTTTTATTGTATCCATTAAATTTCACGTGTCCATATTGGAAATCAAGGTTTAACAAGTATTGATTATTGATAAAATCTCGGCTAAAACTCAGTTGTGGTGATGGTATGGGTTCACTTTCTATAAAATCAAATCCCGTGGCATCAATGGTGGTATTGGCGGCAAGATTGGTGACCACATCCCTGAAATATTGCGTGACCAAATGATTCGCAACAAAGATATATTCTTTGGAAAGGAAAGGTTTTAGCTTATTGGCATTGATTCCGTCAATGGGAAAGATGGTTTTTCCTAACATAATGTAACCCGGAGAGTTGGTTATTATTTTGATGTCAATGACACGGAGATCTATGCTTTTTTCATCGAGATGTAGCTTCAGCTGATATTTGACTCCAGTTTGGGTTTTATTTAAGATGACATGCGTACCTAGAGCTTTTTCGGATATATTTAATTGAATTTCATACAGCTCTATTTTTCTTTCGATATGATCACACAGAATCAACTGATTATGACCTATGATATGAATGAATTTGGCTAACTCGGTGTTGATTCGATGTGCAATGATTGGTTTCAACTTAGCATCTTGTAAAAGTGTCGAGAGGGGATATTTTTTGCCTTTCGCATTGTACCGAGATTCTAATGCCCCCACATTTAATTGGGATATAATATCTAATGCTTTTTTATGGGCTGTATCCTTATATGCGATGCCATATTCGTCCAATAGTGATTCTGTAGCCCTCCTTTGCATATATAGAGGCCTACCATTTGAACCGAAATTGGCGATAAAGGCCTCTGGCAGATAAATGCCAGATTCCGGTCTCAAGCTATAAACAATTCCGTATTTTGTATCTTTCATAGAATAAAAAAGCCATAAACCGCAAAGTTTATGGCTTCAATATTTTTACTAAAATTAATGTCCTATTCTACAACGCCTTGTACCAACAATGATACTTCATTTTTAAGTACTTCAACGAATCCTTTTTGAATACCAAAAGTTTTCTGAACACCATTGCTTTCTATGATTCTTACTTGCCCTTCTCCCAGAGCAGAAACAATGTTAGCGTGGTTGTTGAGTATTTCGAATTGACCATTTATTCCTGGAACTTTCACAGAAGTTATATCTCCGTTAAAAATCTCCTTTCCTGGTGTCAATACAATTAAATTCATGTTTTAACTTTTAATATCAAAAAAATTAAGCGTCTGCCAACATCTTCTTACCTGCCTCGATCACCTCGTCGATATTACCTTTAAGGTTGAAAGCGGCTTCTGGATATTGATCCATTTCACCATCAAGAATCATATTAAATCCTTTAATCGTGTCCTCTATCGGTACCAATACTCCCGGAATACCAGTGAATTGCTCCGCAACGTGGAATGGCTGTGACAAAAATCTTTGCACTTTTCTTGCTCTGAATACCGTCAATTTATCTTCCTCTGATAATTCTTCCATACCCAAGATGGCGATGATATCTTGCAATTCATTATATCTCTGAAGGATACCTTTTACCGCTTGAGCCGTTCTATAATGTTCATCACCGATAATTGCCGGATCCAAGATTCTAGAAGTAGAATCTAATGGATCTACCGCAGGATAGATACCCAAAGCGGCGATTTTTCTACTCAATACCGTTGTGGCATCAAGGTGGGCAAATGTAGTCGCCGGAGCAGGGTCAGTCAAGTCATCCGCAGGTACATAAACCGCCTGAACAGAAGTGATTGAACCTCTTTTAGTTGAGGTAATTCTCTCTTGCATCAATCCCATCTCTGTCGCTAGGGTAGGCTGATAACCCACCGCTGAAGGCATCCTACCTAAAAGGGCAGAAACCTCAGATCCCGCTTGCGTAAAACGGAAGATATTGTCAATAAAGAAAAGGATATCTCTTCCTCCATTAGGGTCTTTTAAATCACCATCACGATAAAATTCCGCAATTGATAAACCAGAGAGAGCCACTCTTGCTCTTGCACCTGGAGGTTCATTCATCTGACCAAAAACGAAAGTTGCTTTTGAATCTTTCAATTTGCTATAATCTACAGACGAAAGATCCCATCCGCCTTCTTCCATGCTATGCATAAATTCTTTGCCGTAATTGATGATACCCGCCTCAAGCATCTCTCTCATCAAGTCATTTCCTTCACGAGTTCTTTCTCCAACACCAGCAAATACAGAGATACCATCGTATCCTTTGGCGATGTTGTTAATCAATTCCTGAATCAATACTGTTTTTCCAACACCGGCACCACCAAACAATCCAATCTTACCTCCCTTAGCATACGGCTCAATCAAATCGATAACTTTAATACCTGTGTAAAGGATTTCTGTCTCAGTGGATAAGTCCTCATATCGAGGTGGTTTATTGTGAATAGGACGACTATTGTGTTCTTTACTCACTGGAGCCAATCCATCAATTGGGTCACCTACTACATTGAATAATCTTCCTTTGATCGCTTCACCCGTTGGCATCGAGATAGGGTGTCCCATGTCGATGACTTCCATGCCTCTGATCAAACCATCTGTAGAGTCCATTGCGATGGCTCTTACACTGTCCTCACCAAGGTGCTGTTGTACCTCTAGGACTAAATCGCCACCTTCTCTTTTAATGATTAATTCGTTATAAATTTCAGGTAGAACTGAATTTTCACCAGTAAATGCAACGTCAACTACTGGACCGATTACTTGTTTTAGTTTACCGATATTGGCCATGATATTACTAAAATTTTATTAAATTGTTGTCTATTCTTGAAAATCGGTGCAAAGATAGGATTATTTACTGTATTAAAGTAATGAATATTAAAAATTAATATGTATTTCGTCCATTATTATTGGATTACAAAATTTGTTGAATTTCATTTTTTCAAATTAAACTATCAATTACATACCCTTTAATGAGTGGAAACCGATTGTTATTTGGAAATTTAATGAATCCCTCGCTTGTGTTAAAAATGAAAAAAGCCCGTAATGTCTTTTTATGAGCTTTACACATATTTTCAAATTTTATTTACAAATGTATCACTTCATCATACGCTGCTGCCGCCGCTTCCATGATGGCTTCGCTCATAGTCGGGTGTGGATGTATGGACTTGATGATTTCATGACCTGTCGCTTCTAATTTTTTAGCCACGACGATTTCTGCAATCATCTCGGTCACATTCAATCCAATAAAGTGAGCTCCTAGGATTTCGCCATATTTTGCATCAAAAATGAGCTTAACGAAGCCTTCTTTTGCTCCTGCAGCACTGGCCTTTCCTGAAGCACTGAATGGAAATTTGCCAATCTTGAGTTCATAACCCGCCTCTTTAGCTGCCTGTTCAGTAAGTCCGACACTCGCCACTTCCGGTGAGCAATAAGTACATGAAGGAATGTTATTATAATCGATTGGATGAACATTAATTCCGGCTATCTTTTCTACACAAGTGATTCCCTCAGCACTGGCAACGTGTGCCAAAGCCGGAGTAGGGATGATATCACCGATGGCATATATGCCAGAGACATTGGTTTGGTAATAATCGTCGACCAGTACAAAACCTCTATCCGTCTTGACCCCAAGTGATTCTAATCCGATACCTTCCGTGTTAGGACTGATACCTGCAGCGGAGAGTACCACGTCACATTCGATGATGGCTTCTTTGCCATCTTTGCGACTTTTTGTATGAACTTTTATGGATTTACCTGAAGTATCTACAGATTCTACTGAGGTATTTGCCAGCACATTGATTCCTTGTTTTTTAAATACTTTTGCCAATTCTTTGGATACATCGGCATCTTCTCTCGGGAGTAATCCCTGTTCCAAAAATTCGACTATGGTTACTTCTGTTCCCAATGAGTTGTAAAAATAAGCAAACTCTACACCGATGGCTCCAGCCCCTACTACAACCATTCTTTTTGGCAATTTTTCTAGGGTGAGAGCTTTGCGGTATTCTATGATTTTTTCGCCATCGATTGGGAGATTAGGAAGTGCTTTGGCTCTTGCTCCGGTAGCTAGGATGATGTGATCAGCACTGTATTCTGATTTTTTTCCTTGTGCATCTGTTACTACGACTTTTTTCCCTCTAGCTAAGGAAGCCGTTCCCTCGATGACTTGGATTTTATTTTTACGCATCAAGAAACTCACCCCTTTGCTCATGCCATCTGCTACACCTCTTGAGCGACCGATAATTTTGTCAAAATCTGCCGTTCCTTTTGCATTGTCTATGCCATAATCTCCCGCATGCTGAATATAATTGTACACCTGAGCACTTTTAAGTAAGGCTTTGGTCGGGATACATCCCCAATTTAAACATATTCCTCCTAAATTTTCCTTTTCTACAACCGCGACTTTTTTGCCCAATTGGCTCGCTCTGATGGCTGCAACATATCCACCTGGTCCACTTCCTATAACGATTACGTCAAAATTCATTTTCTGTTATTTTCTACTACAATTTTAAAAAGCGCAAAGATAAAGCAAAACTTATTGCTTTGACTTAATAATAAAAGGTTAAATTGTAAAATGTAGCTCTGAACTAGGCTTATGCTAGCAATTCAGAAATTTTTTCGATGGGTCTTCCTATGACTGCTTTATTATGATATACGACAATGGGTCGTTCAATCAACCTTGGATTGTCGAGCATGATTTGAATCCAGTCATCATCCGTATATTGTTTTTGAGAGTAGTTGTCCTTATAAATTTGTTCTTTTTTTCTGACGAGTTCCTCTGGTTTGATTCCGAGTTCGGTAATCACTTCTTTTAATTCCTCTTTGGTGAATGGGTCATTGAGATATAGCCTGATTTTTGGTTTTATACCCATATCTTCGATAAGACTGAGACCTTTTCTGCTGGTTCCGCAGCTCTTGTTGTGGTAAATGGTGACTTCGTTCATGTGTTATGTATTTTAGTTAATTATAAGGATTTTCTTGACAATATTGATTGTATTGGTTCGTATCATCACGATATGTAATCCAGTTTTATCAAGATTTGAAGTTGGAATCGATACAAATTTAGAATTTGCATCTTTGATATTTGATGAAATTTCTTGACCCAAATCATTTAGAAGAATAATATTGAGTTTATCTTTCGCCAAGTCATCACCAAATTCAATATTTATTAAGTCTCCTTTTCTGATTGGATTGGGCAAAATGGTAAATTGACTAGAATAGATATCCTTAACGGCATCAGCTTCAAGTATGGTGTGCAGAGTCGTATTTGTTAGAATTGCCGGATTTTGGTCAAAATAAATTGCTGCAGTATTTTCTATTTTATCACCTGGATTTAGTTCAGATACCGGCTTTATGCGATACCGTATATAACCGTGACTTTGGCTTTCATTAGTGGTGCTGTCTGGTAGAAATATTTGAGGAAATACAAATCTAATTTCCCGTCCATTAATTGCCACATGATATGAATGACTTGCATCTAAAGGTTTGAACGATTTGAGATCCAATTGGTCAGACAATTGATCTACTATGACTATATTTTCAGCAGGGTAGTTCCCTGTATTTTGAAATCGGATGGTATAAACTATTGTTTCGTTGGTGTCTATATAATTATTAGATCCTCTATTAATATTAGATAGCTTATCATTTGGGTCAAATGAGCAAAGTAATTGATTTTCATAAGAAGCTTCAAATACGGGAACTTCAAGGTTATTTCTATTGACAATGAGATTGGCATTTAACTTTATTTGTTCTCCAATGGATTCTGGGCCGTCAACGATAAATTCGGGAAATAAACTTAACTCTTGGCTAGGAAGTATTTCTAAATACTTAGAAATTTCATTTTGATTCATTTGGTACTGCATCAAAGTATTAGCTGAAGGAGTGATATTATTGGAAAATTGGAACGTAATCTTACCAACGATGGTGTCAGAACCAGTATTACGTATTGTGCAGTTTGCTTTCGTAATTTCATTGCATACGGCATCCGCCATCTCTATCTGGCCAATAGCACTTAGTTTTTCGACATTATATTGTAATCCAAAAGTTAAATCCTCTGAAGAATATCTGTTTTGACTGCGGTGAATGGTTGTTTGACTAGTACCCTTGGTGAGTATTAAATCACTATCCTTGATTATATCTATGGTCAAGGATGTGTCTTGAAAGGTGGTATTGATATTGCCTGAGTTGCCGGTATAGTAATTTTTACCATTGAGTAAAAAATTTATATTATTCATGGCGAATTCACCTGAATCTTTTCGACCATTTCCATTGGTATCATAAAAGCAATGGATAGTAATGTCGGAAAAATCACTTGTATGGTTTGCAGATAGGTTTAGGTTAAATTTTTGGTCAAAAATACCGGCGATTCTTATCAATTCAACTTCGATATAGTTATTATCAACGGCATAATTATAGAGCTTTACAGCAGCCTCATGCTGTAGATTGTCCTCCGAGGTGAGGGTGAGCATCCCTTTATATACGAGTTTGTCCGTTTTATCTGCTCCAATGAAGGATTTTATTTTAAACAGTGCGGAGAGCATAATTGTTCCCCATGAAAAACCATCTCTATCTTGCGGCCCATAAGCTAAATCGCTCATGGTATTCACTTCCTTGTCATCATTCGTTTTTATTTTGGTGAATAATTTGGTATCACTATAGGTCGCATATTTGTCTGGGCCGCTCACCTGTGGTATGGGTCCAAAGCCATCATATTCTGTCATAAAAGATTGGGCAAAATATTCCTGAAATGATTCCGATACACCTCCATTATCTACAGAAGCCACCATAAGCTGATCCATATAGTAATCCATTAAGGCACAAGCTATCCAATGTCCGTCAGTAGCAGTACCCACAGCTTTTCCAAATGCAATAAGATTGTCAGATGAACTTGCTTTAGTGTATAGCAAATTAGTTTCATCATTAGGATTGACACTAATTTTATTGATAATATTTAAATCCGATACTCCTAGGAATCCTGTCTTCTCATCTAAATATTTTTTAGCATGAGTCAAATACCATATAGCCATCGCTCCTTTGTATTCATCGCTGCCAACAGAAAAATCCAAATTGTTGTCTTCATTACATGCCGGAGTGGCCAACTCAAAGTACTCACTTTCTATACAATAAACTGCTTCCTGCTGGCTATTAAGTGTAAGGTTGATATATGGATTCTTGGTTTTATCAAGATAAAAATTGTTATTCGCAAATGCCGCAGAGGGAATTGGTAGTTGGACATAGCCACTAAAAGGCCCAACAAGTATATTATTAGTACCTGCTTGTGTTTGGGATTTCAGCTGAACCAAAGCCAGCAATAAGCATAAAACTAATAGTGTTCTTTTCATTTTTTTAAATTTCATTTTTTGTTATACAAATATTGTTTTGATCATTTCCTTGTCATTATTGTCTGAATCGCAGATTACCACGGATTTTTGGATTCCACAGATATTCCTCCCCCGCTCTTCGAGCACCCCCTCCAGAGAGGGATTGGTGTTTCTGCGTCATCCGTGTTATCCTTCTAATCTGTGATTCTGACATTTTACTTTCTTTATTATTTATATTTTTTCTTGCTCTTTTCTTACTATTGTATAGTAGCTCGGATACAGGCTGAGAGGACCGTGTTTCTTATTTTGTCATTTCGAACTTACCGAGAAATCAACTTTTGTTCATTACTCAATTCTTTTTTATTAATCATTCGCTTTCTCTTTTTGTCTTTTCAATTATAAGCTATCGGGTTTACTCTCCAATAGCTTTGCATATTCTTTCGGTCTTAACATGTAATGTAAATCAATTACCTTCTTTATTCCACTGCTTGCCTCAAAAAAATAATTAGATATATCATCAGACGCAAATTTTTCCTTATCCGACAACCAATTGTATTGGGCTCGAACAAAAAACTCTACTGCCTCTTTATAAGCTTGGGCATACGCCTCATCACTAATTTCATTATATATCAACATTCTTGTCATACGAGAACTTGGACCCCCACCACCGATAAAAACCTGAAACTCTTTATCATGCTTATGACCTTGTCTCTCCAACATATCTAACTCATACATTTTTTCAATAGAGTAATTCGGTCTACTCCATGCAAAAAAAGATTCTAAACGATCAACCAATATCTCAAATATCATAGCTGCCATATCATTGATGGAGTCTAAAGTCCCGTCTAAACGGAACAATTTTTTATCAAGAAAAATCACTTTCTTACTTTCTTTTCCAAAAAACCTTACCATATAAGCATTAATCTTCTTATTCTGAACATTTAAAGAAATCATGAACGAACGGTCAATATGCAAATTGGCAGACCCAACATATTCTATAAATCCCGTATCTGTCTCCTTCTTATACAAAAAATCAGCAACATACTCCCAATCATTATTTTCAAGGTAGTGACTCATCTTTTGTGCCAATTTTTTATTGACTCTTCCTACATATTTTTTGTCTAGAAACATATTAGTTTAATATTTTATAAAACATTCTAATTTCATAGTTGCCATCAACCTCTACATGCTGGGTATATGATTTATGAAAATGATCAATAGCAACCATCTAAAGTGGACAAATAGCCACCATTCCATTTGTTAAAATCATCAAAGCTCCAAATCATCTCTCCACTATCTTTATCTATAGCTAATATTTGACCCTTTTCTACAAATAAAAGTACTATTTTTTCATCAATGATTCTGGTTTTCATGAACTGCAATCTTTCGTATCGTGGCAAAGATCTATCCGTAAGGTAATCCATAATAGACCGATGCCAAATCAAATTCTCGTTCTTGTCTAGCAAAGCAAAATCTCTTATTCTCTCCTCTGAGCTATAATAAATCTTATCTCCTATCTGTAGCGTACCCAATGTTTGAAAAAAGAAAGAACCATCTCTTAATTTTAAGCTACTCGAATAATTATAATCCCGTGTTCCATCATACCAAAAAATCAAATATTTGGATAATTCAGGTCTGACAAGACCTCCGCCACTAATAGTAACATGATCATTACAAGTAATGTTAACATAATTGCTAGGTGCAACTCCGACATATTCAATACTATAAATTTTTTCGGTTCTATAATTGTCTAAGTCAGTCATATAAACATCATTATCATAACTAGCCCATACAATAGCGTTTTTTATCAGACCATAAGTCTTAACTTCTTTTTTTACAACCTGTTCAAACCTATTATTCTCAAATTTGAATATTCCTTGTTCGAATCCGGGAGTAAAACGTTTGTGAATATCCTTCCTGCGGGGTAACATAAAATAAAATACCCCATCCATTAGATATTCCCCTTGGGAATCCCGAATAATTTCTATAAGTTCTGCCTTAATATTCATTATGGAAACATTTTGATATACCAGTCATCCAACTGCGATAAATTGGATTTAAAAACCCCATGGTCTCGATTTCTAAACGAGATGCGGTATGCTCGCCCTCCACTTTCATATTCCATAAATATAGCCTCTAATTGTTGCTAAATTTAATACTTCTACAGCTATCTGCCTCTCATTATCCTTATAATTTAATGCACTACAATATATATTATCTTCTACTTTGGATATTATTCCTAATCTCAAAGGTCATAAATATATAGTCAAATTTATATTTTCGGTCGTATTAAGTTTTACCAATTTTCTTATTTTAGATTTTATGGGTAAGAGATAAGTCTTTGATTTTGAATCGTACCATATTGCTGACTCCCATTCTATGTCTCCAATCTTTGCCCGAGTTTTCATTCGACCCCAACCTTCTTCCTGAAAAGCTAGATTGGTTCTAATTTCTTTTGACATTTCTAAAGGTAAAGAGACAAAAAACCAGCCTCCGGGTGAATCATGTTGCCACATTTTTACGGAAAATTCGTATCTAATGTTTTGATTCATAATTTTACCTTTATTAAAGCCAATCTATATTGAGGACGTAAAATAGGGTTTTAATACTAAAATATTTCATTCCGTAATAGGTAGGTTCATTTACACGACTACCTAAGTCACTTTTTTTAAGTGAATAAAGTATAAATTGAGGCCATGGAGTTATTCAAATATTACTCAGGGAATTCATTACAATTCATTTGTTAGGATAATTTTTTAATAATTAGGGTAGCTAAATAGACTTCTAGCATGCTTAATGGAATTGCAAAATATAAAATTGGATAGGGTAAAACACCCATGTTTGCAATAACTACCCACATCAGAACAAATGCCATAAACCAAACCAAAAAGGTCGTTGCCATCAATGAGAATTTCTTTGCAATAAAATAAATCGAAATTGCCAATAATAGTGACCACACTCCCCAAATAGCACCATTAATAGGCTGAGAAGGAAATATTAACCCTAAATTTTGGTAGTGTTCAGTCCAATAATTTTTCAATAATAACTCGTTTCGGACAAATTCTGATATGCTAATCCATATTGTTGCTAGTACGATAGGTATCACCGATTTCTTAAAAGTCATCATTTTTGATTTTAAGTTATCCACAATTGTAAGAAAAGTTTATCACAATTTCTTGAGATTTGAGAAATTGAAATTATCAAATAAATCTTGTCTTTTCACAGGATTATATTTTTACTGTCCAATCAATAATTGTATTCAGTGCATTTTCTGTGATATAATAAGGCGATATTTTGCTCTTTGGATTGGATTTATCATTCAAATAGTGGCTGGCTTTATCAATGATCGAAATCGAAATATTTGGGTTTTTTAGTCCTTTTAATATTTCGACTTCATTATTACAACTCACCGTTTTGTCTTCTGTTCCTATGATATAAAGCATTGGTATCTCGCAAGATTGGTAAGTTACTTCATGATTTTGTTTCATTAGGTCAATTATGACCTCTTTAATGATGTGTTTACCTTTTCCAAAATTCAACTCTTTCATGATTGCTTTAGCCTTGTTTTTGGAAGCCTGATAGTCTTCGTCTGGGCAAACAGAGTTCCTTACAAGGTCTATAAACTGGATCACTTCCTCGGTTGTTTTTCCCTTCACAGTAAAGAATCCCACAATATTAGTAGTGGCTTGATATGTTAGAAATGCTCCATTATTTTCTACCGGTGTTGCCATTTGGATAATAAAGTCAAAATCACAACCATTTTCTAAGGCACCTATAGACGCAATACCTCCTAGGCTATGACCAAGTATTCCGATTTTTTTATCATAGAGTATTTCTAATTTTTTTAAGTACATAAATGCAGAAACGACATCTTTTTGGAGTAAAGTTGCAGTTTCAGTGTCCGTATTATACTTTCCTCCTGACTTGCCAATTCCTCTATCGTCGAATCTAAAAACAGCAATTTGGTTAGTCAAAAATTCATTTGCCAATACAAAATGCGAATGACGAGTGTTTTTACCACTACCAGGTACAATGATAACTACTTTGGAGAACTCATTGGCTGGGTATATCAAGCTTCCAGAAAGTTTTATACCGTCCTCTCGACTTGTAAATTCAATTTCCTGACTCTTTAATTGTTCAGATAGTTCTATTTTTTGTTCATTGCGGAATATATTTTGAGCATAAGTTAACTTCGCTGAACAAATGAATAAAATCACGAAGAGTGGTTTCATGTTTTGATAATTAATCATATTGGAGGTAAATATAGTGAATTGAGGATATTGTTAAAGCTCATCCAGCAATGTGATGGACTTAATGCTCGGTATTACAGTATCCTCTCCATTAATACCTTGATTTTCATCAATTCTTTCAAGAATTTAGCAAGTTGTCATTAATAAAGAATTGAAACCAACAAAGAAGTGAACATGTAGATTAACAGACTTGTGCCTCGAATTTTATTTGGGAATCATTAAATAATCTTATTGCGGTTAGCTTCATGCCGGGTGGTATCCAACCATAATAAGGCTTATATATTGTTGATTATTAATACTTTAGTTCTGATAATATTATTTTCTTTTGTTTCAAGGTGTTTTTTATTGCCTTCTCCCTGACTTCAGGGTCATCATTGTTAATTAGGTCAAAATATTCAACTGGAACAACTTGCCATGATAATCCATATTTGTCTTTACACCAGCCACAAGAGCTCTCCTGTCCACCGTTTGTAGTCAATGCGTTCCAAAAATAATCCGTTTCATCTTGGTCTTTTGTATTAATTATCAAGGAGAATGACTCATTAAATTTTTGAAATGGACCTGCCGCTAAAATGCTTAATTCCATGCCGGCAATTTCAATTATTGCTGTTTCAAAATCTCCTCCTCCAATTTCTGGTGGATTCGTGTATTTGTGGTGTTCTTTGAGGTTACCTTCTTTAAATATGGAAAGGTAATAATCGGCAACTGCTTTAGCATCGGTTGTTTCTACCCAAATGGAGGGTGTAATTTTTTGAGTAATAATATTTATTAAATTATTCCCACAGCCAATTCCACCCATATCAATCCAAATACTATCAAGGCAGCGATGACGTAAAGAAATTTCTTTTTAGGATTAGAAATATACATCAGAAAATAATCGATGAATACTCCTGTGATGAACAACAAAATGCCCATCACTACAAAGTCGAGCATCGTCCAATGAACTTCTTCTGTGAATTGCATCGCAATGAATGAAATACTCAACATCGCTACGTCAATTACCAGTATTCGACCTAAATGCATGGTTTTTAGCTTATTAATTAAACAATTTTCAGCCATATAAATCGGGTTTATTTGTGAGTAATTGTCTCGTAATCAATTTCTACTTCCATTCTGCAATTTCCGTAATATTTCCTTTCACCACATCCCCAATCTTAACTAAAACTTTTGTTCCCACGGGAAGATATAAATCTACACGGGATCCTAATTTTATAAAACCCATATCTTCTCCCTGTATGACTTTGTTGCCTTCGCCCACGTACCACACGATTCTCCTTGCCAATGCACCGGCTACCTGCCGAATCAGGATTGATTTGCCACCAGTGGTTTCATACACCGTCGTTGTCCTTTCATTGACGGTAGAGGCTTTCGGCTCCCAAGCGGCAAGATACTTTCCGGGATGGTACTTAAAGTATCTGACGATACCCGATACGGGATTTCTATTAACATGAACATTGAGCGGGGACATGAATACAGACACCATTAACCGTTTGTCTTTGAAATATTCGTTTTCCTCCGTTTCTTCGATGACCACGATTTTGCCGTCGGCAGGACAAAGTATTTTATCAGGTAGTAGTCCCTTTAATTTTCTATCCGGGTTTCTAAAAAATGACACTAAAAACAGCCATAATGCCAATAAAACGAGACCAATCGGCCAACACAACCAGCACACATACCGGCACAAAACCCATGTTACAATGGCAAATAATATCCCGGAAACCATGAGGGTAGCATATCCTTCTTTATGAATTGTCATGTCTAATTTATTTGTGTAATTGAGTTCAAATATAAAACCATTAAAACAAATGGCCATACATAGATAAAACTATCGAAGCGATCCCAAAATCCGCCATGTCCCGGCAGTATATTCCCAGAATCTTTTAAGCCAAATTCTCGCTTTACTGAAGATTGATAAAGGTCGCCGTACGTACCAAAAATGGAACAGATTAAGGCTAATAAAATCATCGTTTTCAAATCAAAATTTGAAAATTTAGCAAGGATTATTGCGACCAACAAAGTGCCAATTGCACCGCCAATGAAGCCTTCCCATGTTTTATTTGGACTTACCCTTTCGAAGAGTTTGTATTTTCCTATTTTTGAGCCAATAAGGTAAGCAAAACTATCATTTGACCATATTAGTAGCAGAATAATCAAAAGGATGTTCATGCTAAAAGACTCTATCGGGTTATTGATTAAATAAAATAGAAACAAAACGGCCGGGATGATCATGTAAAAGAACAAATATCTTGAATGCCAGGTGAGATTTTGATTATTTAAATAAATGGTGACCAACAAAAACAAATTGAAAAGGCAACACAAGGCCAATAAGATGATATAAGCTCCCGGCGAATACTGCGTTTTAAAAGCGTAAAATACCAATGCCATGAGTGCCGCCACTATGAAATAGGAATGCCATCTAATGTCTTGAAGTTTATTAATATTAGCGAATTCTGTTCCTGCTAGTATCGCTACCAATGCCACAAATATCATCGCGGTAACATTGCCGCTCAACACCAAAGCTAGTACGGTGGCACCAAATACGATGGCGGTTTTGGTTCTTATTTTAAGTTTTTGGTCCATTGAATCGTTTATTGATGGCAAATATAATATTTATTCCTAGGGCAATAGATACCAAGATGGATAGCCACGAAATTTGGTTTGCCGAATTATCCTGTGGCAGTTCAGATGCATCGATTCCAGAGTAATAAAGTACAATCAGTGGCACAGCATTGTTGAGTGTGTGCAAAGCGATGGAGTACCAAAGATTTCGACTAATCCAATAAGCATAGCCTAGAAGAAGGCCTATCACCATTTTTGGTAAAAATGCCACAGGTTGTAAGTGTACAGCACTAAAGATAATGGATGACACAATGATGGCAATCCACGATGGTTTAAAAAATTCTTGAAGCCCTTTTTGGATAACACCTCTGAAAAGTAACTCTTCACTAAATCCTGCAATCATCGCAATGGAAATTAAATTTACCATCAAGTCACCGGCATTATGCATGACCAAGATGGAGGACAAATCTGATAAACTGGAATCATCCATTTTTTGCATCCAATCCGGCCAAGGAATATTCATACTAAACTCCGCCATTAAAGATGCCAGAGGTAGGGTACAAAAATACAAAGCGACAAACCATACCAAACTTATCATATCTGTCTGTGGCTGTAAATCTAGTTCCTTGGCAAATTCTTTTTTCTTAGTAAATGTGAGGTATAGCACAGCACTTCCCGCAAAACTTATGAGGTTAGACAAGCCTACGAGGAGCTTAAAATAATTGGCATTGATAGAGTCGGAATTGACGATTTCTGAAATATTTAAGTCCATTATTTCATTCAGGCTTAAACCCTTAATCAAAAGCCCTGTTACTAAGACAGCGTTGCCTAGAAATACACAGATTAATATCGCAGAAATAAGTAATATTGCCTTTTTTAACATTGAAAACCAGTATATGTCAGCTACAAAACTAAGTGTAAATATCAATAAAGTTGCGCTTATCAGAAATTCAAGAGGAAGTAATTTGCCTGACGTGTTAAAATTCGCTAGAGATTGCGAGGAATTTGGAGCTGATGGTATCACGGTGCATCCGCGACCTGATGAGAGGCACATTAGATATTCTGACCTGCAAGGCTTAAAGGATCAAAACACGACAGAATTTAACATTGAGGGATACCCGTCTCAAGATTTTATTGATAAGGTCGTTGCGGTGGTTCCCGATCAGGTGACCTTGGTTCCTGACCCACCGGGTGTGTTGACTTCAAATCAGGGTTGGGATATTGGTTTACACAAGGAGTTTTTGATAGATACGATTTCTAAATTTAAGGAATTTGGAATCAGAGTGAGCTTGTTTATTGAGCCGGATCCGAGTATCATTGCATTGGCAAAAGCCGTCCAAGCGGATCGAGTGGAGTTATATACCGGTCATTATGCCGATGAGTTTTTACAGAATCGCCAAAGGGCGGTGGAAGCTTATTCAAAGACGGCACAGGAAGCATTTGATGCAGGTATTGGACTTAATGCTGGACACGATTTGAATTTGGATAACTTGAGGTTTTTTAAAGAAAATGTCATTGGATTGAAAGAAGTTTCTATCGGTCACGCATTGATATCTGATGCCTTGTATTATGGAATTAGCAATGTTATAAAAATGTATAAAAACGAGTTAAGTTTTAGATAAATAGTTATTTATATATGTTCATAAAAATTAAAGTGTATTAATTGTAGTTTTGAAGCCTCGAGTAAAATTTCAGGATTTAGGAAAGATTCGCTATCAAGATGCATGGGATTACCAACATGAATTGTTGAATGCCATTGTCGCTGAAAAACGTCAGGAAAGTACGGATGTATCTACCTTGCTCTCGAATAATTACTTGCTTTTTTGTGAACATAATCCGGTTTATACCTTGGGTAAAAGTGGTTCAGAATCTCACCTTAAAAGGACTCCCGATGAGTTAGAATCTTTAGGAATTGAATTTTTTAAAATCAACAGAGGGGGAGATATTACCTATCACGGCCCCGGCCAGATAACGGGCTATCCAATTTTAAATTTGGATTTATTTTTTAGAGATGTTCACCGATATGTGAGGACATTGGAGGAGGTCATCATTCAATCATTGAAAGAATATGGATTGAATGGCGAACGGGTAGTGGGCTACACGGGAGTTTGGCTGGCACCCGATGAGAAAAACCCATTTTATAGGAAGATATGTGCCATTGGGGTACATTTATCGAGATGGGTAACGATGCACGGTTTTGCGTTGAATGTCAATACCGAATTACCCTATTTTGAAAACATCATACCATGCGGAATTTTGGATGATGACAAAAGGGTGACATCACTGGCCATAGAATTAGGAGAAAAACAAGATATGAATCAAGTAAAATTGGCTTTAAAAGATAATTTTGCACGATTATTTGAATTTGAATATACAAATGACAAAACATAGAAAAAAAGAAAAATTGGTTGGGGAGTCCCTGACTGTAATGACCGAAATGGTGATGCCTAACGATACCAATCCACTAGGTAATCTCATGGGTGGTTATTTGATGCGGTGGATGGATATTGCGACCAGTATTTGTGCCGGAAAACATTGTGAAGCCTATGTGGTCACAGCGTCTGTTGATCACGTCAGTTTTCAGAATCCTATCAAGCTAGGAGATGTGATTACGCTTACGGCTAAGATTACCCGGGCATTTAACACATCCGTAGAGGTGTTCGTGGAGGTGAGTACAGCCAATATCATGGGAGGAGAGGCTAAAAAGTCAAACCACGCCTACTTCACCTTTGTGGCTTTGGATGCACAGACCCTAAAGCCGATTCCTGTCCCGCCCTTGCGACCTGTGACAGGAGAAGAACAAAAGCAGTACGAAGGAGCCGTGCGACGAAGAGAATTGAGATTGATACTGAGTGGAAGATTGGCTCCCAAAGATGCAACAGAGATAAAGAATTTCTTTGCATCTCAAAACTAGATTTAATTGTTAAGGGGCATTTAAAATTTTTATATTATGAAAATAATTAATATGTTTATCCCTTCTTGATTTTGCAAATAATAAAAGTGTTAATTTTTTGGAAAGTAATATTAATCTAGTCCTCGATTCTGATAAGCAATCGGTTTTAAATTATTTTTCGCAACTCTTCGATGAAAAAGTTGGGGTTCAAAAATTTGACGTCAATGGTATCTCCGTACAGTTGAAACGTATCGATGCTTTGGATATCATTCCTGATTCGAATTCTGTGAAATTGAGTCTTCCATTGGCCATGAGCCTGTATAAATCAGCAGGTATTTTTAGTGTCGAAGCGACCGGAAAATTGGCCATGAAATTGGCGGTTAAGTTTCAGATTTTGAAGAATAACGTGCTAAGTACCGAGACGAATATTATTAGTTGGGACTGGATAGAGGAGCCAAAAATTGAAATTGGAAGTCTCGACCTGCCAGTGGAAAAATTGACCAATCTTGCCTTGAAGCATTACGAACCGGTATTGACGGCGAAAATGGACGAACTAATTGCTCAGAACCTCAATCTCAATGATTTTCTGCACACCATGTTAGTCAAGAGTAATGAAGTCATCAGCGCCAGTGATTGGTTAGGTATCAAGTACAAACCCACGATATATAGCATCGATATACATGACTTTCAGTTGCAAAATGGTCGATATAAGTTGGATGCGAAAGTGTTTGGTGACATCGAAGTGTCTGACAGTTTTATAGGGTCATCCTTCGTGCCAGAAATTAGGTTGTTTCCGGATGGAAATAAAGAAAAATCAAGCTTGAGTATCAGTGTAGATTTGCATTTTGATGTGATTAAAAACATAATTTTAGACCAATTTTCTGAAATCGAAATTGGTGGTAAGCCACTTAATCTTACAGACATTGATATCCATTATATTGGCGATAAATTGAATCTGGAAATAGACATAGATTCTCCTATCAAGGCCGATTTATTTTTAAGTGGTAAGCCTCGATTTGATTCGAATAATCAAAGCATTGACTTTGATGATTTGGATGTCAAAGTGAAGGCCAGTAATATCCTTTACAAACTGACGGCACCGGTCATAGCAGGGGTCATTGAAAACCGCATCAAGAGCATGGTGCCCATCTCTGTAAGAGAATTATTACAAATAGCCAATCAAAAATTGAGCGACACTACCCGTGAGAAAACAGGGGAGAAAATAAATCTGAGCATCGAGGAGTCAAGAGTAGAAGAAATCATCATCTATAACAATATGATTTCCCTAAAAATCGGGGCTTATGAGGTGGAAGTGATGGTAAATCTCTTGCCTTCATAGAAGGAAGCCGACCATGTCTGACATAGTTGCGGCACAGAGATAGGATGATTAATGTAGACGATTGATTTTTGGCATTTAATCAATTTTAAGCAATTAGAAGCTGAATGTTGCTTAGAGAATTTGAAGGTATATTGAGCAATGCAATGGATGTGATTTAAAGATAATGATATTTTCTTGCACAAGAAAGTAAAAAGAATTACCTTTGCCCCGTTAAAAATCCGATGCTCGCTTTTCGAGGTATTTGGGTTTGGCATTAACCAATTAAATTTTAACTTAAAATGGCAGTAAAAATCAGACTGGCACGTAGAGGCCGAAAAAAACAACCTTTTTACCACATCGTAGTAGCCGATGCGAGAGCTCCGAGAGATGGTAAGTACATCGAGCAGATAGGAAGTTATAATCCTATGACAAAACCTGCAACAGTTGAGCTAGATAGAGATAAAGCGCTACAATGGTTGCAAAATGGAGCTCAACCAACGGAAACAGTTAATTCTATTTTTAGATTTAAAGGGGTGAATTTTAGAAAACACTTATTGAGAGGTGTTAAAAAAGGAGCTTTTGATCTTGAGCAAGCAGACAAACTTTGGAAAGAATGGATAGATGTGAAAGAAGCTAGAATCGAATCTAGACGTGAAGCATCAAGACAAGAAAAACAAGATTTCTGGAAAAAATTCAGTGGTGAAATAAAAGAAGTTAAAAAGCAAGATAACACTGAAGCGCTTAAAGAATTTACCGAGGCCGGTAAGTCGACAGAAGAGGAATAGTGAAAGACCCCTTGAGGGGGTAATTTTATATAAGACGGAACAATCAAAGACCTGATAAAACGAATGCAGTTTTATCAGGTCTTAATTTAAAGGCACATTATTAAATAAAATATATTCGACATGCAAGAATTAGATAAAAACTACTTAACAGAGTTACAAAATATTTCAGGAGGTATTCAAAATTCCGATCTTTTAGCTCAATACTTGGACACTGAGGAAGAAGAAGTGTATAAGGCTTTGACTGAAGAATTCGAACCGAGAATCCACGAATTATACTTAAAGGTGGCAAATAATAATCCTTTGCAAATCGAATCATTTGAGAATGAATTGCTGAATCCTGAGTTTGAAGGCTTGTATTTACCTAAGGTATTGGGATATTCAGTCTTGCGAGGAGAAATCAACGACCAATACAAGTATATTAAACCACAGAATCACTTTAAAGATGTTTTAATGGCAATTTGTAACTCTGCAAATTTTGATTTGATAAAATTGAGAATTGGGCAGACTGTGCAAGTCGGATTTTTCTTGAGCAGCGACATTTGGATTACTAATTTTATGGATCAGGTGACGAATAAAAAAGTGCTTAATTTTTTAGAGAGCCTCATGAGCGATAGATTCAGAGTAGAAAAAAACAGAGAGCTTGCTTATAACAAGTATAAAATACAATTTAACTCTTTTAATTACCAAAGTGCAGAATTTCCAGCCAATCCTGCTGAACTAAAAAGCAAGGCAAAGTCACTAAAAAGCTTTTTGATACACCGTGCTGGAGATGATTATAACAATGATGCATTGATGGGTCACATAGGCCGATTTATCAATAATTCATCTCTATATGCGGAGGACAGTTATCTTGAATTATTGATGATAATTGGGATGATGTTTGACCTGAAGGGAGATTTGAGAGGTAACTATACTAAGGCTTTTGATGAGGTTAGAGCAAAGAATAAAGGTATTCAACAAGATTTCTTCACCATACTCGTGGATCTGCATGCGGATGAAAATATCAAAATGCATCCCGAATATGACAACCACCTTTCCAAGCTTGTCACAAGAAATAAAGATGAAATATCCAAGTATTTTGAATTAATGGATGTCATTCATGGCAAGGGTTATATTCATCAGGACAGCATCGATGCCACACAGAAATACGTGGATCAGCACGAAGGACTATCTCCTCAGAACAAATGTGTGAGGGAGACGATTTTGACCTATTTTGAAAAATTCATGAATAATCTTGAACCATCAGATTACCCTGAATATTTCGAAATTAACAAGACATTTGTGTTGTACATGAATATTTTTTATAACCAAAGATTCAATCAAGCGGTGAAAGATATGAGTCTCAGGTATATTAAAAAATTATTAAAAACCTATACTGATAAACGTGGTCGAGATTATCAGGATATTAAGAAGTTCGTTACAGCCACATTCCTTGATATGAATTTCATGAACGAAAAGGAAATCGCAGAATTATTTAAAACAAGAAGGGTTAAGAAAGTATCAAAGTAGGCTTCACTTTTAGGTTCTTTTTTAGGCTGGTCAGTTAATTGAAATAATTTTTCTCACTTAACTGCTGGTCTAATTTTAGGGGAGTATTATAGTTTTTTCTCTCCATTCAATTTATTTATCCAGTATGTGATATAAACAGTTCCGATAATACCTGGAACAAACCAATTCCATATTCCTGGCAAAATTTGATTTACTACAAAAAATGCGCTAACGGCAGCTATATAGCCACCAGTCATCTTTCCTAAGTGTAATTTCAACCAATTTCTTTTGAGTCGATGAATGTCTTTGAAAAGAGAAATGTCTCTAAATCCAAAAACTAACCCTACTAAACCAAAAACTGCTAAAACAATATTTAGTTTTCCGTCTAGAATCATGGGATATGTAATCATGAATAGACCTGTTAAGATAATCAAATAGGCTATAATTTTGTCAGGTAAAAATTGAAATCCAACTTCCTTGTATCTTAAACTTCTATAGCCACTAATGAGGAAGTAGATGCTAAAAATTCCAATTGAAAACAAAAATGGACTTTCGTGATTAGGCAGTATGGATACAACAAAAGCGAGTATTGCAGAAATGAGCATGGCATAGTAAAATAATTTACCTGATTTCTTATGAAGATTATCACCTTTTTTTGTGATTAGTGCTATCCCCCCACAAAAAAGAGCTACAGCTCCGAATGAGGCATGGAGTAAAATTAAAATTTGAGCTAATTTTTCTATTTCCATCGCTTAGTTTTAGATCCATGAATAAAATTTCGTTCTCTATCTATTATCCTTTTATTCTTTCTTGATGCTACTTAAAATTTTTAATTGTTCAAATCCCTAATCGTTGTCTTGCAAAAAGAAGTATTCCCAAAGTTGTCAGAGAAAATATAGTACCTACAGGAATCTACCACAGAGTGAGAATACTCACCGTTATACCCAGTGAAAATGCCCAAGGCTGGCACGTTGTGAGGCCATAAAGCCATAGTAGCCATAGTATTCCTAGCGAGATAAATAAGGGGCCAAGCTTGAATACATTTATTTCAAATTTGTTAAAAATAATAGACCATGGCCCTGGTTTTTCTGGCCCGATATACTTGCCTTTGAGTATTACATAAATACCATCCAGCAGCATAAAACCTCCATTTGCAATGCCGAGAATTGTGAGTATTGTTTTCATTTTTAATGCTTTATCAATATTGGTTAAACTAAAAAACACCCATAATAAAAACTGGAAATCATCATTTCAGAGAGAAAGATAGATATTCTCTAAATGTTATGCAAGATTGGAACTTGCAATCTATTCTAACTTATGCGATTATCACGATGTTGTTCACACAGAATCGATAGTCTTGAGTATTGGGTACTAGGATTTTATTGGCGTCCTATTTTTTACTATTTTTACATCATATTTTATAAAACAGATGAGTGTAGGCATTAGGATGAAACTAAATGAGGGCTTCTATCTCAGGAACCCTCAAGACACCGAAATCGGGAGAAGTATTATCAAATATAGCATTAGGTTGATTCACGAAATTGGCCTAGAGGCATTTACTTTTAAAAAATTGGCGGCCGAAATAAATTCTACGGAGGCCACTATTTATCGGTATTTTGAGAACAAACACAACCTACTATTTTATCTGGTATCGTGGTATTGGGAGTGGATTAATTACCTAATTTATGTCAATACTCAGAATATTTCTGATCCCATTCAAAAGCTAAAAATCGTCATTCATTCCTTCATTGTTGCACGGATGGACAATCCGGATATTGATTATGTAAATGAATCGATTCTACAAAAAGTGGTCATCGAAGAGGGACCCAAAGTTTTCTTTACTAAAGATATCGATAAGGAAAATTCCAAAGGCTTTTTTGCAAATTATGTTCACCTAATCGACACCGTGTCGCAAGTGATTTTGGAAATAGCTCCTGACTTTTTATATCCGCATGCATTAGCAACGAATTTGTACGATATGGCAAATAACAATGCTTATTTTGCCGAGCATTTACCAGGTTTGACGGATATTCCTAATAGCGTGAATACTCAAGAAGAACTTGAAAGTATGTTAGAGAAATTTTGTGCTAAATTGTTAGATTTTTAAAACTTAGACTATTCACATAGTGAGCCATAAAGGTCAAATTCTTCAGCTTCCTCAATTACTACTTGGCAGAAATCACCGACTCTGAGATAATCTTTGCTGGCATCTATCAATACTTCATTATCTACTTCGGGTGAATCGTATTCTGTCCTTCCTACATAATAACCACCTTCGATTCTATCAATTAATACCTTATAGGATATTCCGATTTTTTCTTGGTTTTTACTCAATGAAATGTCTCTCTGCACATCCATCAATTGATTCGCTCTTTCCGTTTTCGTTTCCGGATCGACATCGTCCTCCATTAGATAACCGCTTGTGTCCTCTTCGTGTGAATACTGAAAGACTCCCACACGGTCAAATTTCATTTCCTCTACAAATCGAATCAACTCATCGAATTCTTTGTCCGTTTCTCCCGGAAATCCAACTAAAAATGTGGTTCTTATTGCTATATCAGGCACGGTCTTTCTTGCATACTCAATAAGTTTTCGTTGCTCTTCCCGTGTCGTTTGCCTGTTCATGCGGTTAAGAACTGTATCAGAGGCATGCTGAAGAGGAATATCAATATAATTGCAGACTTTGTTTTGATTTTTCATGACATCAAAAACCTCGAGTGGAAATTTGTTAGGATATGCATAGTGTAGGCGTACCCATTCGATGCCCTCAATCTGACATAGATTTTCTAGCAATTCCGCCAATGCCCTTTTCTTGTAAAGATCCAGACCGTAGTACGTCAGTTCTTGAGCAATAAGCATGATTTCTTTGACACCATATTTAGCAAGATTTCGTGCTTCAGTCACGAGTTCTTCGATTGGTCGACTTATGTGTTTTCCTCGCATCAACGGTATCGCACAAAACGAACACGTACGGTTACATCCCTCCGAAATTTTCAAGTAGGCATAATGGGGTGGTGTTGTAATTTGGCGTTGACCTAACAATTCGTAACGGTAGTCCGCATCAAATTTGCTCAATAGTGCAGGTAATTCCATCGTTCCAAAAAATGCATCAACTTCTGGTATTTCCTCCTCTAGGTTATCCTTGTATCTTTGGCTGAGACATCCAGTGACGTACAGTTTTTCAATCTCTCCTCTGGATTTTTTGTCGGCATATTCTAAGATGGTGTTGACCGATTCTTCCTTTGCTAAATCAATGAACCCGCAGGTATTGACGATAACGATATTTGCTTCTTCATTATAATCTTCATGAGCCACATTGATGTCATTTGCTTGAAGCTGAGTAATGATATTTTCTGAATCCACCAGATTTTTCGAACAGCCTAGGGTGATCACATTGACCCTGTCTTTACCTAACTTCTTTGTTTTCATGATTTAATTTCTTACTTTGAAATTCCCTTAATATTTGCCGAAATACCTTCTTAGAAACCATTCGAGTGAAAGTAAGGCAAGGATTAGCCAAAAAATCCATTTGTGATTCAATAATGACGAGGTCGTGCTACTTGCATATACCACAGGTTTAATGGATTTAGCATTGAGAATGTCGTTTTCTAATTCACTTATTTGGTTAGGAAAATAGGACTTGCCCCTATATTTTTTAGAAATAGCATTCAGGATATCGTGCCTTGCTACCAGATTACTATTTTCAATTTCTGACGCCTCCACACTAAATTTTCCACCGGAACTAAGTTTTTCGCCATTGAACAACGTCGTGGAGGTAAAGCTGTATTGTCCCGTAGGAAATTGACCAGCATCTAAGGTGTAATAATTATTGAATTTTGACATGACAAATTCAAAATCCTTTCCTTCCTCGTCTTTGATGGTCAATGCCACATCTGGATCATTTATCATCTCATAGCTGTCATTGTACAGTTGGCCCGTGAATTCGACGTTGTCAGATTCTTTAAAAATATTTTTACTTACTAAGGATTTGAATTTTCTTTTGTCATCTTTGGCTGCTAAATATTGCAAACACTTATTAACCAAGTTGTTTGTCTGGTCAAAATTTTGATTTTTTTCAAAGTCTTCAATTCGCCATTTCCATATGCCTTCTCCTATGAGGATTCCCGTTTTTAAGCCATTATCTTCATTAAATGCCAACATAGGATAGGAAGTCGCAATTTTTTTTATCGACTGGTTTAACAGTACTTGAGCTCCTACGGTGGACTGATACTCACCAAATCTTGCAATCAATGGAGGCAGATCTTTAAAGTAATTTTTCAATTCTTCATCTATGATGAATGCCTTGAAATTTTGATTCATTACAGGAAGTATGTTTTCGGAGGTATTGGTCGTTTTACTCAATTTCACAAAATCCTCAAGGCTATTAAGCTTTGCATTATCAGTTTGCAAACCGGCAACATACAAGGTTGGGATTTTTTTAGTTTTTATTTTTTCTAAAACGGTGCTTACCGGATGTTTCTCACTCGGTAAATTGTGCATGATGACGACTTGATAGGCTTCGGGTGTCACAGGATCAGAAGCGAATTTCACCTCACATTCATAATTTTTGTGAGATAATACACTCCTCCTCAATGCTGAAATATCGGGATGCGGGGCATCGGCCAAAATCAATATTTTCTTTTTACTGTCGAGAACTTCCACATAAAAACTTCTTACATTATTATCTAACGTACTTTCTTGGGATAGACCATCCACTTTTACACGGTATGGAATGGTTCCGCTTTCATCGGCATTGATGGTGAAATTCAAATTCGTATAAAAATCGATTTTATCAATATTTACCGATTTTTCATCCAAGCTTTTCCACTTGCCATGTTCCTTTTTTTCAAGTCTGACCTTGGTAGATTTACCTTGAAGATTGTAGGAACTTATATCCACTTGTACCTCAAATTGATCATTGAGATAGACAATTTTATTGTAAAATACATTTTGAATCGCGAGATCTTTTTGTTTCGTTGTGTCACCAAGTAGCACGGTATTGATTGCGGCAGAAAACTTAGAATCATTATAGATGGGATTTTTTCCTTTGTTGGAAATGCCATCACTGGCCAGAATGATACTGCCTATATTTTGATCAGCGTAATTATCATACATATAGTTAATGACCTGATTCAGGTCCGTTTCTGTTCGATTATTCGAATCCAAAGGATTTTCTGCCACATTTGACCCAAAATAAATGGTCTTTAGATCATAATTCTCTGAAAGGTTTTTCTCAAGGGTAGAAATCTCATTCCCTAAGTCATTAGACATTTCGATAGAATTAGATTGGTCGATGGCTAGTAAAATTATTGGATTCCTAACTTCTTCCTGCACACTTTTGATTACAGGATTTAACAGTAAAAAAGCGATGATTGACACGGCACTCACCCTAAGAAGAGCAAGCAATATTTTGAGGTAGGATGGGGCATGGTCAAATTTACTGGTACGATAATAAACCACAGCAGCATATAAGATGCCCAGCAAAAGACAAAGCAATATGAACCAAGCGGGATATTCAATATTGATATTCTTCAAAATATGTTTTTTGTTGAATTAATTAGACGACAAATATCATAAATATATTTTATGTAATCATTGCTCACATGCAGGATTTGACAATTATTAAGATTATTGAGTCTGAATGCAGTTGCTTTTGGTTCTACGATTGTTAATATATTTAAAAATACAATAATAATTAAAACCTTACCTTTGTATTCAATGGTTATTAAACCGTGTACAATTAATTAAGGAAGTCATGATTAAAAGCGATCTTAGGAGTTTTGCTTGTTTGATGTTTTTTTCGATGTTTTTTTTGATAGGAAAACTATCAGCATCATATATTTTGATACCCATGGATGCCGAGGATCAAAAAGATCACTTAAAGGCTTATGGTGTCACGTATTGGGTTATAGAAAAGGGAGTCGAAGCCTACTGGATGCTCAATTATAAGGGGGGTAGTTTTGCGTTTCCATATCACAAAAATTTTGAAAACGAATGCAAAATAAGAGGTGTAAGTTATAACGTCATCACGGATGGAAAATTCCTACAACTAAGAGAACAAATAGCTGACCCGGAGCTTAATGAAGAAGTCATAAAGCTAGAAAAAGCACCAAAAATTGCGGTTTATACGCCTGAATTTAATGCGAAAGGCGAAAAAGTACAGCCTTGGGATGATGCCGTGACGATGGTGTTGACCTATGCAGAAATTCCATTTGATAAGATTTATGATAGGGAAATTCTTGAAGGTAAGCTTGCCGAATACGACTGGTTGCACTTGCATCACGAAGATTTTACGGGTCAATATGGTAAATTTTTTGCATCACAAGGAAGTACGGCTTGGTATCAAGAAAATCAGAAAAAATCTGAGGAATTGGCACATCAACTGGGCTTTCAAAAAGTGTCTCAATTAAAACTGGAAGTTGCCAAAAGAATTAAAGAATATGTTGAAGGAGGTGGCTTTTTGTTTGCGATGTGTTCAGCTACAGATACTTATGATATTGCTCTGGCTGCCGATGGGGTGGATATATGTGCCGAAATGTTTGATGGGGATGGCATGGATCCTAATGCCCAATCCAAATTAAATTTTAATAATACGCTGGCATTCCAAAATTTCGAGTTAGTGACTAATCCTATGATTTACGAGCACTCAAGTATTGATAACAAAGATCGAAAACTAACTCCCGAAACGGATTACTTTTCGTTGTTTGATTTTAGTGCCAAATGGGATCCCATTCCTACGATGTTAACACAAGATCATACCCGAACCATCAAAGGTTTTATGGGGCAATCCACCGCGTTTAAGAGAGAATTTGTTAAGCCCAATGTTCTGGTTCTGGGTGAGGCAAAAGCCGCCGGTGAAGTCAGATACATACATGGTGAATACGGATATGGAACATGGACTTTTTATGGAGGACATGATCCAGAGGATTATAGACATTATGTAAATGACCCCGAGACAGATTTGAGTCTGCATCCAAATAGTCCTGGTTATAGATTGATATTGAATAATATCTTGTTTCCTGCAGCTGAAAAGAAAAAGAGAAAGACGTAAGTGCTTCGTAGTGTTGAGTTTGAGTAATGTGAATTTTGATCTAAATCATGGATAAAATACTAATAATTCTTGCGATTTTAATTTGTTCAGGAGGTTGTAATAATGATTCAAAAACTAAAAATAATGGCAGCAAAAGCTGGATTAAGATGGCTCAGAAAATTACTATTTCGGAATTAAGCGAAGAATTAAAAAAGTTTAAATTCGGACGGACGGAGTATGATTTTATTGGAATTACATCAAATGGCGTTGATTGTATTTATTTTACGTACAATAATGCTTTTAATATTGAATTTGAGGCCATTATTGAAGAACAAGCACCTTACATTGAAAAGCTGAAGGAATTTGCAAGATTAAATGGTATTAATACTTATTTAACCACGTACAAAAATAAATCCGAATATTCTTCAATTCAACCTGCTCCAGTTCTTGTTATTGAAGTGCATTCTGATATCAATAAAATTGTAGAAGTAGCAAGTAATATTCAAAAACTAGTATTTAACAATAATAATTCTACCATTTACGAGGTCGTCCCTTAAAAATACTTTTGTATTTTACAATCTCTATATTTTACATTCTAATAAATAAAGTTCAACGCATTTTAATACATTACGATTATATTTAATATTTATTAACCTAAAAAATAGTATAAAATACATTATTAATTAAGTTAATTTATTAATTTTGCACAGGTTTCAAAATTAAAACAATGTACAAATTACTAATCGGTATTGTATTTTTTACAGTTTCATTCTCTAAGGTCTATTCGGCAAATATCCTTGAAAAGGATCAGGAAAATGTCCATATCACCGTCAAAAAAGGTGATTCTATTCATAGTTTATTAGATAAATATAGCCTATCAAACATCCAGTGCAATGTCAAGGCCTTTTATAAAATCAATGAGCTAAATGATGGAGACATCTTGTACTATGGAAAATCCTATGAGCTTCCTATTAGGATATATCAGTATAATGGAAAAAGCATCCGATCTACGATTGGAATTGATGACTACAACAAAGCCCTGAGAATACAAAAATGGAATGAATCCCTCGAAATCTCAAAAATTAAATCAAAAACACTTTATGGAGACAATGTGCTTTGGGTACCATATCATGAGATAGAATGTGATATTGATTTAGATAAAAATAACACGAGTAATGAGCCATTAAAACCCTCCAAAAGCAGTGAGGATAAATATGTATTTGACAAGATATTTGGCCAAAAATACAGTTCGGTCAAGATTCTAGATTATAGTTTAAAAAACAAGGTTTTCTATGTGGTGAGTGGACATGGAGGGCCCGACCCAGGTGCCATTTGCACTTCGGTGGAAGAGGATATGTGTGAGGACGAGTATGCTTACGATGTGTCATTGAGACTGGCTCGCGACCTGATGCAACACGGTGCTATCGTACACATGATCGTACAAGATCCAAACGACGGCATCAGAGATGAACAATTTTTGGAATGTGACAAGGATGAAACCTGTATGAGCAACCAAATAATACCTTTGAACCAATTGGCTCGATTAAATCAAAGAGCAGCCGCCATCAATCAGCTCTATAAGAAATATAAATCTCAAGGTATAAATGATCAAAGAGCCATCATTATCCATGTAGACAGTCGGGGGAAGAATCAGAAGCAAGATGTATTTTTCTATCACTTAGAAGGAAGTAAAAGCGGGCAGAAAATGGCCGAAAACTTGCATAAGACCTTTGATAAAATGTATGATAAACATCAGAAAAACAGAGGCTACGAAGGATTTGTTGAGTCTCGAGGCTTGTACATGCTACGGAATACCTTGCCGCCTGCAGTGTATGTTGAGTTGGCTAATATTCGTAACAAATACGACCACAAAAGATTAATCTACGCATCTAATAGACAAGCGCTTGCCAATTGGATGTTTGAGGCTATAATAAAGTAAAATTCTATTCTTCTTCTGACTTGCCCGTAGTATCAGCAGCGAAGTATCCGTGAGATTTCAATTGATGAAACCACTTAATTATTTTTTTTACATCCTTAGGAAAGACACGGTCATCGTCGTATTTAGGAAGTATACTCTCGAAGTATTCCATTAATACCAGATTGTCGGATTTAATATCTACTGGTAAATTGCCAGATTTTTCTTCTTCCAGCATTTTGGAAAATATCTTTTTTAATTCTTCTGTGTCGTCGTAGGTGTAAATGGCTACGGTTTCCAGTGGGGTAAACTGATGCTTTCTTATGGAGTAAAAATTGCTTTTACCAGTCTCCAAATCACTGGCTACTAAACCATTGTTACGTGTCGTAACTAATTCAAATAATCCGGGCATACCCGAAATTGCTATTACATTAGCTAAATTCATTATGCGATTTTAAATTTGTTGCAAATATATTTTAAAATTAGAATTATGTGCAAAAAGGTGCAACGCAAGTTATATTATTGATTAATTCTTCGAACCTAAGCTTTATCTGTTTTTGTATACTGATTTCTAAATGATTTCCACCTCATTTTTAAGACTCCACCTAGTGCTTCCGAAATGATGGATAGATTCATCTTGGATTGGCCTTTTTCTCTATCTTTAAAGGTGATTGGTATTTCCTTGAGTTTGAATTCATTAACGTAGGCAGCATATTTCATTTCTATCTGAAATGCATAGCCGACGAACTCAATGGAATCCAAATTTATGTTTCTTAGCACCCCTGCATTGTATCCGACAAATCCCGCCGTCGCATCGTTGATGGGCATCCATGTGATTAATTTGACATAGTATGAAGCCCCTTTAGACAAAATTTTTCTATCCAAACCCCAATTTCTAAATCCTCCTCCCTGGACATAACGACTTCCAATAATCAAATCGGTGCCATTCTTTAATTCAGCGAGCAATCTCTCCAAATCGTTTGGATTGTGAGAAAAATCGGCATCCATCTCAAAGATGTAGTCATAATGGTGATCTAGAGCATATTTAAATCCATCTATATAAGCCGTGCCAAGACCCTTTTTGTTTTTCCGTTGAAGGAGATGTAATCTTTCGGTAAATGCGGACTGAAGTTCGATGACTTTATCGGCTGTACCATCCGGAGAATTGTCATCCACAATTAATATATCAAACGGAGTCGAAAGCTTGAAGACACTATTGATAATGGACTCAATGTTTTCAATTTCATTAAATGTCGGTATGATTACGACCTGTTGATTCAATTTTTGTGCTTTGTAATTAAGAAGCGAAAATAATTTATTTTTGTCATCTGAGCTTACAATTAGTACTCTTAATCTTTTGTTAATGTGACCGAATTCATATTTTTACCCTGTAAATGTTCTCTACTTTGCTTCACGCATTTTTTCATTTTGAAAAATTTTTTTTTAAAATTCAACGATTGAATAAACTTATGAAACAGACCATGTCTGGGATAATTATAACACAAAGTTGGGATGATTAAACTGGAGGGTTGATTTTTGACTAACAAACACTTTTATACATATGAAACGATTATTGTTTTTAGTTCTTGTTTTTACTTATAGCCTTTCTGCCACTGCACAAATTAGTTTTACAAATCTTAAGGATGTCTCATGTACTGAGGTTAAAAATCAGCAAAAAACCGGGACATGCTGGAGTTTTGCAACGACCTCATTCCTTGAATCGGAGCTCATAAGGCAGAATAAGATTAATTTGGATTTGTCAGAAATGTTCATCGTGAGAAACATCTATGAAGATAAGGCGATGAATTACGTTTTGAGGCAGGGTAAAGCCAATTTTAGTCAAGGAAGCCTAGCTCACGATCTGCTGAGAGTGGCAATAAAGGATGGGGTAGTGCCTCAGAAATATTACTCTGGCTTAGTCGATGGATATGAGGTGTACGACCACACAGAAATGGAAGCAGGACTTAAGGGATTTTTGGATGGGGTGACTTCGCAAAAGGAAGTATCTACGAAGTGGGATGAGGCGGTAGATGCCATACTAGATACCTACTTAGGAGCCGAACCAAAGGAATTCATGGTAGATGGTAAGTCTTATACACCTAAGTCATACGAAGAGAGTTTGAACATCAATCCAGAAGACTATGTGAGTATTACGTCATTTACCCATCATCCGTTTTATTCTAAGTTTATTTTAGAGATACCAGACAATTATTCCAATGGTAGCTTTTATAATGTCCCTTTAAAAGAATTAATGCAAATCATGTACAATGCCATCGATCAAGGATATAGTATAGCTTGGGATGGCGATGTTTCTGAAAAGGGATTTTCGGCGAAAGAAGGGATAGCCATTTTACCGGTCAATGAGTCCAATATCGATTTTTCGAAAGAGAATACAGAAATCACACCCAGTCAAGAGTTAAGGCAAGAATGGTTTCTCGAGTATAAAACAACCGATGACCACCTCATGCATTTGGTCGGAATTGCAAAGGATCAAAACGGAAAGAAATACTTCAAAGTAAAGAATTCTTGGGGTTCAAATGTGAGTGATTACAAGGGATATCTTTACATGTCCGACGCTTATGCCGAAATGAAAACCATGGCAATTATGGTAAACAAAAAAGCGATTCCGGCAGACATTTTAAGGAAAATGGGATTGTAAATGAAAGAAAAATAATGGGCTAAAAGATGTCCGTTAGACCAAGGATTACTAATCGTATACTTAATTTTGAAGTTTTAATTCGGTTTGATATTCGGAGAATGATTCTTGAACAAGGAATAATTCTAATTGGTTTTTGTCGTTAAAACCACCAATTTTCTGACGATATTTTGCCGCCATCTTAATATTCTCAATTTCAAGTTTTCTGTTTTTGCTTATTTTCAAAAAATCTTCTTCTTGGTCTATTCCTAAAAATCGTCTATTTGCCAAATTAGCTGCAATACCTGTTGTTGAACTACCTGTAAATGGGTCTAAAATCCAAGCATTTGGTTTAGTAGAAGCTAAAATCAATCGAGTTAAAACTGACAATGGTTTTTGGGTTGGATGTTTTGTACAGCTCTTTTCCCAAGGTGCAATTGCTGGTAATTTCCAAACATCTTTCATTTGCTTGTCTCCGTTGAGTTGTTTCATTAATTCATAGTTAAAATAATGTGGAACTTTCTCGGATTTTCTTGCCCAGATAATTTGTTCGGTAGAATAAGTGAAATAACGACAAGAAAAGTTAGGTGGCGGATTTGTCTTTTCCCAAGTGATTATGTTCAAAATCTTAAAGCCAAATTCTGTCAAGATTTGTCCAACCGAAAAAATATTGTGCATAGTTCCGCTTATCCAAATAGTAGCATCATTCTTCATTTTGTCTCGAATAAAAATGTGCTAGATTCTATGATACTTGAGCAATATCAATTCCATAAACTAAACTAAATAATTCAAAATCTTCTGGTTGATTGAATTCACAAACCTCATTAATTGAAAAATCATTTTTGTCTATAAATTCTCTTAGAATATTTGAAATAATAATTTTCTGAATAGGAATATCCATACCCCAAAACAAGATATTATCTTGTTCTATTGTGTAAAATTATTTCCATTACTTATTTCCATTCTTTTTGATTTTATTTATTTCCTTGTCAAAATCAGATAGGTATTTTTTATCTTGAAGAATTCGATACTTTTCAAATTCTTGACTTGCTTTTTCAATTGCTTGTTCATTTGATATTTTTCCAACATTATCCAACAATTCATATCGATTGATTTCTAGAAAACCATCTAAAACTTCAGTCCATTCTGACATTTTCATTGGGATATTACGTTCTGCTTGAAGTTCTGCAAAGTTTAAATATAACTCAACTAAGCGGTTTAGTTCCTTGATTTCTTTTTCTTCTAAATAGTTTTTTGCAGTACCAATATCTGATTTTAATATTTTGCCTTCGGGAGAATTTTTCCAAGTTGTTAAGCCCATATTTGGCTTTTTTGAATCAACTCTTTTGTGAATAATTTCTGCTGCTGTGTTTCCTGTAATTGCCCAATGAAGTTTATTTTGAACTGTTTTGTAAAAATTTTGGGTTAGTTGAGAGTTCGTATCATAATCTATACTGCATTGAGCATAAATATCTGTGATTTTCTGATAAAATCTTCTTTCTGAAGCTCGGATTTCCCGGATTCGTTCTAGTAATTCCTCAAAATAATCCTTTCCAAAAACCTGACCACCTTGTTTTAAGCGTTTGTCATCTAAGACGAATCCTTTGATGATAAATTCTTTGAGTGTTTTAGTTGCCCAAATACGAAATTGTGTACCTCTTTGAGATTTGATTCTATAGCCAACAGAAATTATAACATCAAGATTATAGTAAAAAACCTCATATTCTTTTCCATCATCGGCAGTTGTTCGGAATTTCCGAACAACTTGATTTTCGTCCAATTCACCTTCTTTAAAAACATTGCTAATATGTTCACTTACAGTTGATTTTGACCTGTCAAATAACTCTTGCATTGCTTTTTGAGTAAGCCAAACAGATTCATTATGAACAAAAACATCAACTCTAACCTCGCCATCTTGAGAAGTATAAAGAATAAAGTCGGAATTGTTAGGAATAAGCTCTGACATAACTAATCTTCAATTTCTATAAAATCAGTTTCCACAAAGTCGTTTTCGTCAAGCACAATTTCTTCATTTCTATACATTTCTTTAACTTTAAAGTATGCTTCATCTTCTGAAATTGCTTCAATTTCAATTATCCTTGAAAGCGTTTCTTTTACTTCAATTTTAAATGTATTCATTTCCATAATTTTTTGTATTTTCCATTCCCTAAAAATTCTATTAATCCTAAGTCTCGAATATATTGTAGTTGTTGCCTAATTTTATCATTTATGTGTTGATTTTCGGGAAATATTGTTCTTAGATGATATTCAAATGTACTTATCTCGGCAAGAGTAAAAATTTGTTTGGGGATAGCATTTACACACTTAAAAACTTCTAACTTCCATCCTTTTAGTGAACTTTCAATAGGCTCAACAGAAGTTTCTATTACATCTGATTTTTCTTCTGGTGTTTCAATTTCAATTGAAGGAAATTTTGGAGAAACTACTTTAGGAATTTTTGATAAAATCTCCTTTACCGTTTCTAAATCGGTTTGCTTTACCAGTCCAGTCCTTTCATTTTGGGATAAGTCATTAAAGTCGGAGGATATTTTTTGAAGAATATTTTTGTCTTCTAAGTAAATTCCATATTCATAATTTTTCATCAATCCTCCATAGGTTAAGTTTCCTGATGAAATGATTGCTTTACAATCATCGAACAAATAAATTTTTGAATGTAGTTTTGGGAAGTTCTTTACAGTTCCGTTATTACTAATTATGTTTTCAATAGCTGAAATGTCAAGTGAACCAGAATAAATACTCATCAACTTGAAAGAAGTAATCAACTCAACTTTTGAGGAATTATTCTTTGCATTAATTAGTTCCTCACAAATATCTTGTTTTACAAACGGGGAAGTAATTTTTATTGATTTCTTTGATTGATGTACTAATTCAAGAAAATCATCTTTCCAAGGTGTAGTTAAGATTTTCATTAAGCAGCGAACCTGTATTTTGCGTTAGGGATTGAAGTGAAAATCCTTTTGTGAGGTACGAACAAAAGATTGTAACAGAAAGCCCGACCCGATAGGGGATCGTCCAAATAAAAATTTTTAGAATTTGCATTTATACTTCTTCTTGCATCTACTCTTTGAATATTGAAGTCTGAATATAAGTCATCAAAAAAGTTGTCGTTTTTGTCTTTGGCCTTTACGTCTGAATTGCTCAAAATCCAAATATGATTTAAAGCATCAAGTTTGTGGCAAAAATCTCTTAGTCTGATTTGTTCAGCATCATTAAACTCATCTTTTGCATACGAATTGAAACTTGAGGTTTCACTTAATGGTTTGTAAGGTGGATCGAAGTAAAACAAGGTGTTTCTATCCGAAAAATTCAGAGTTTCTTCAAAGTCACCACAAAGGATTTCAACTTTTTGCAATGCTTGATTAACTGCCAAAATATTTTTCTTGTCGCAAATGGTCGGTCTTTTGTAACTTCCCATTGGCACGTTGAATTCGTTTTTTCGATTCACTCGATAAAGTCCATTAAAACAAGTCCGATTAAGAAAAATAAACAAAGCGGCTTGTCCGCTTTGTTCTTCTTTTCTTGTGTTGTAAAGCTCTCTTTTAGAGTAGTAATATTCCTTTTTTGCTTCGTCATTTCCTTCAAGTCCGTGAAATTCGTTTTGAAGTATTTGAAGAATAGCTATCAGTTCTTTCGGTCTTGAAGCTATTATTTTGTATGTGTTTATTAAATCCTCGTTAATGTCATTTATAACTGCTTTATTTAAGTTTTGAAAATTGTTTAACATCCAAAATAACACAGCACCACTTCCAACAAATGGTTCGATATATATGAATTTGTCGCTGAAAATGTCTTTTGGCAAAACCTTTTCAATATCATTAATAAGTTGTGTTTTACCACCGGCCCACTTTAAAAACGGTTTTGCTATTTTACTATCTGCCATTCTACTTTTTCTTTAAGGATTTCAAATTTACGATTTTAATTTTTTTTCCTTGAATTGGTGTAGATATTTATTGAAACGATGATTCTTGCACCTTTTCTTATAGAATATCATCCTTTTTATTTATGGGAGCGAGCAACATATAAAATATCCAAGCAAACCACGAAATGAATATGACTTCCAATACCCAAGAAATTTTTTCTTTGCCTTTGGTTTTGTTGGAGGATAGTATAAATATGAAAGGCAATAAGTAAATGATTAATAAAATTAGTAGAAATGATATATCCATAATATTTGCATTTTTATTAATTCATTTATTCTGATAAATTTAAACGATTTTAAGGACGATCGATTTTTTCTTTCCGTTCGCTCAGTCCTAATTTATCAATGAGAATATTTATTTCATCTTCTGATCTATAGGGGCTCTCCATGTCAAACCGCTCATTATATTGGAACTGATAGGTTCTTCCTAAATACAACGACATGGCGGTATCATTGATATCTCCCTTTAAATAGGCCTGATACAAAATTTCAAAATTTCGGTTTCTTTCTTCTATATCTCCTGAATGGTGTATGACAATCCAAGGTGCAATGGCTGCATCTTGACCCAGTTCCGCTAAGCTCGGATATCCATACTTGTTTAAATAAGCCTCTACTTTGGCAAGGTTTATTGCATCTTGATTCCATTGTAAATGAATGTAGTCTAAGCGTTCTTTAGAGTCATTGCCATATTGTTGTATGAGTTGTGCCTCTTTTTCGCTATTTCTTACCGATTGATCGTCTTGGAGTATTTTTTCCAGAAATTGCTTTTGATCTTCAACGGTGTTTAATTGCTTGATTTCGTTAGAAATTTCTGAGGTAGCTAACGTTGGCTTTTGTTTACAAGAGAATACTAAGGTTATAAAAACAATTAATAGAATTTTATGGAACGTCACAGTAATATGGTTTTAATAAGTTTAATTCAATGAATTAAAACAATAAATATAAGGAAAATTTTTCATCAAAACCATATTCTTAAAACAATATTTGAATGTCACAGCATTTATCAATGTATAATGGTTCTAATACAGCTTGAATTAATTCCGTGTAATTACTCCTCCTATTCCTTTCGATCCATAGTCACTACCCAGATGCCCCGCAATTCATTTTCTTTATACCCTGTGGCAAGATCGTGAGGATATAATTTTTTAATCGAAGATTGTGTCTCCACACTTATATCATCATTCGTATTTCCGTGACATTGAAGACACATTTTATTAGTCATGATAGGGTAGTAAGCAATCACTTTATCTCCTGATTCTATGGCTTTTGGACTTGGATTTTCGCCATTTGCGACTTCTGTTTTAACTTTCGCTATGTATTTTAATTCCTCTTCGTTTGCCGCATTGTTAGGGTTTCTATTCTTATCGGAAACTCGCTTAATATTGGCATTAAGTGCCACAGCCATACTGTCGGTGAGAGGAATGGCTCGAGTATTACAAAATTCTAATGCACTCGGAGTTCCTTTAGTTTGGATCGCATTGAGCAGGTTTTTACCTAGGATACTCTTCGTCGATAATGCTATATTTTTTCCTTCTTTGAGAAAGTCAATATTACTAGGGTCAGAATTTTTTATCATATTGGATTTTGATTCAGCTTCATGCTTTTCTAACCAATCGGGTTTTTCAAGTTCGGCATTGTATATGTAGCGAGCGATGGCTTCATATTGATTTCTATCATAACCTAAAGTCGGCATGATGCCAAATTTTTCCACGGCATTGGGCATTCTTGAGTTCATGATATTAGGCGAAACTAAAAAATCACTCATGTTTTTTACAAAATCGACTTCATTATCTACGTTTTCTAGGTAATGTTCCTTGACTGCCGCCAATGGCGGTGCAATCATTTTGGTAAATGTATTATTGTTGGCATGACATTGAATGCAATTCTGTTTAATGATATCAAAACCTTCATCACCGAGGCTTTCGGCAATTGGTTGGCTATTGTCCACAGGTTTTTTGTTATTGGAATTACAACTTATGGCAACAGTCAGGGTCATTGCCAAAATTAGAAATTTTATCATTTGCACTTAGTTTATCAAAAGGTGCAAAGTTAAAGTTCTTTGATGAATTTTTGAAGATTATGATTGGCACCAAATAAGACTAATATCTCTGCTTCATTCAAAACCGTATCAGAGTTTGCAAGCCCTTGAACTTTTCTCTCGATGCGACTAGGCCCAAAAATACCCTCAACTTCTTTTGTTTTGATGGTCGTTAAAGCTCGTAATTGATATTTTTCTTCCAAAAACAGGTGACTGATGGTTTTTCCAATAAATCTTTTTGGCACATCAATTTCTATAATGCTGTACTCATTACTTACTTCGAATGAATCGACTACATTGGGCATCATCAATTTCTTTGCCCACCTTTCGGCCGTTTCTTCTTCGGGGTGTACAATGGTATCAACACCTAAAGCTTCCAATACTTTTTCGTGCAGTGGATTTATTGCTCGGCTTATGATATGTGGTAAATTCATGTTTTTAAATAGAGCCGTCGTCATAACACTTGCCCCTTGGTCTTCACCTATTGCTATGATGACGATATCGGTATCTTTTAAAGGAAGCCCCGAGACCGTATATTCATCCAAGGCATCCATACATATAGTATGAGTTATTTTATCTTTAAAATTTTCAACCTTCGACATATCATTGTCTATGGCGATGACTTCATTGCCGAGCATGGTCAGTTTCTCTGCTAACGAGGCACCAAAATTTCCTAAACCTACGACGATTGCTTTCATTTTTATGAGTATTAATTTATAGTAATTTCTTCTCTCGGGTATCTGTAATTGGTGTATTTTTCCCTTGACAATACTGCAATAAGTATAGACAGCATGGTCACCCTTCCTATGAACATGATAAACATGATGACAATCTTACTACCAGTTCCTAAACTAGCAGTAATTCCCAGTGATAGACCTACGGTACTATACGCAGAAAAGCATTCAAATGCAATATTTAATAAGCCGTGATGTCCGTCAAAAATGGCGATTAGACAAGTGCCGAGCCCAATCACAATAAGAGATAAAGAGATAGTCGCAAAAGCTCTTCTTACGGATATATCGGCAATTTCTTTTCTAAAGACTTCTATTCGTTCTTTGCCACGTGCAAGGCTGATAATGTTCATGGTCGCAATGGCGAGAGTACTGGTTTTAATCCCACCGCCGGTTGATGCCGGAGATGCACCTATCCACATTAAAAATATGGTTATCATTACCGCTGGAAAACTCAATGCCGCCATATCTACATTGTTAAATCCGGCAGTACGTGGAGTCGTAGCCTCAAATAATGCGGCGACCACCTTTCCTAATCCGTGATGTGCCGCCAGCGTATTGTTCCCTTCGAATATAAAAAAAAGAAAAAATGCCACAACATTGAGACTCATTGTGGTCACTAGTGTGATTCTGCTATTGATATTCAAAACCCAAGGTCTGTATAGATTTCTTTGTTGGCTTTTGAGTAAAAATCGTTTGAATACATGACGTATATAAGACAGCACGTTGACCATGATGGGGAATCCTAAACCGCCAAATACGAAAGTGAGGATGATAATGAATTGAAGATTGTAATCGTATCTGAATCCTTCCTCGTACATACTGCTGGATAAAGTCGAAAATCCGGCATTGCAAAAGGCAGATATGGCGTGAAATACAGAAAAGAATATTTTTTCGGACAAGGAGTTGAAAAGATGTTTATCTAAGCTTAAAAATATCGAAATAGCGGATATGGATTCCACGATAAAGGTAATGCTGACGATGTATTTTAAGGTTTTAAATACTTGACCAATTTTCTGAGTACTGGTGATCTCGCTTAGGGTCAATTGATTTTTATAAGAGTCGCCACCCTTGAAGAAATAGGTGAAATAACTGGCAAAAGTCAGAATACCTAACCCTCCGATTTGTATCAAAACCAAAATTATAGTTTGGCCAAAAGGTGTAAAAAATGTGGCTGTATCTTCTACCGCAAGACCCGTGACACAAACGGCTGAAGTTGATGTGAAAAGGGCATTAATAAAGTCTATTTTACCATGAGATGCATTCGGTAACATCAGCATCAAAGCACCGAGGATGATGATAATTAAAAAACTAAAAATAAAAAGCTGAGCCGGGTTAAGATAAGAAGTGTTATAGTTTAATTTTAACTCAGAAAACTCTCGAAGGAAGGTGAGGAAAATCGCAATTTTCACCCAAATATCATCATAAAGCCACGATTCATCCTTAAGGCTTGAGTGTGTCAAAAAGTGAATTAAAATGACGGATATTGTAAACAAAATGGAAATAAAATCAAAGACGATGACTTTCCTTTTTATTTTTTCAAAATCATTAAAGTACCGTAAGGTGGTTGATATTACACCGAATAATAGTACCAACAAATAAAAGAAGTTGAGATAATGCTGATTGGTTATGGATTGGTCGTAGCCAAAATCTAGTATAAAGACTAAAAGTCCTACCAAACTTACCCAAAAAGTAAATCTAAAAAATTTTTCTAAATTCAATTTAAAATCAATTTAGATTGCAAACCTACTTCAAATATTCCTCTCACACTAAAAAACAATGTTAAGGAGATGGTAACGATACTTTCGACTATGCAAATATCTTTTTTATCAAAAAAGGATATATGTCCACTGTAAATATAAAGTTCAAACCAAGTTTTGACTTGTTTGTCGATAAATTCCCGTAGATTTGAATTATTATTTACGTGATAATGTTCTTAGATTTGAATGATTTATTTACCAATAATTAAAAAAGTATTACTATGGGTTTTGTTATATTTTTAGTGATTGTTGCACTTCTTTTATTCTACGGAGTGGGATTATACAATGGACTCGTACGAAAAAGAAACGCAGTGGAAGAAGGGTGGAGTGGCATCGATGTCCAACTGAAAAAACGGTATGATTTGATTCCTAATTTGATAGAAACCGTGAAAGGCTATGCTTCTCACGAAAAAGAGACCTTAGACAATGTCATTAAGGCTCGGAATCAGGCTCAAAGTGCCACAGGTATCGACCAACAAATGGCGGCAGAAAATCAACTTTCTGGTACTTTGTCAAGGTTATTTGCTCTTGCAGAATCATATCCAGATTTAAAAGCGAATGCCAGTTTTCTTCAACTTCAAGATCAACTTGCTCAGATAGAAGGTGACATTGAGAAGGCCAGAAGATATTATAATGGTACCGTAAGAGAAAACAACAATGCTGTGGAGACTTTCCCAGGGAGTGTCGTTGCCAATATGTTTGGCTTCCATATTTCAGAGTACTTCGAAATAGAATTGGAAGATGAAAGAAAAAATCCAAAAGTTCAATTTTAATGCGGACTAAGATTTTAAATCTTATATTTCTTTTAGGTTTCCCTTTTTTGCTGATTGGTCAAAAGGAGAGGATATACAACTTTGATGTGACCTTGGATATCGATACCAGCAGTGTATTGACAGTGACAGAAAATATCAAAGTTTATGTCAATCGAGAGAATATACAAAGAGGAATTTATAGGGCATTACCCTTATTCCGAAAGGATAAGAATAACAATAATATTCCCATTGCCTATGAAGTGATATCTGTAACCCGAGATGGTAGGAGAGAGGCATTTCATACGCAGGAGACCCGCGATAAATTTAAGATTTATGTTGGGTCAGAATCGGTGTTGTTAGATCCTGGCCAGTACCAATATTCTCTGACTTACAAAACCTATGGACAGATAGGATATTTTGAGAAGTATGACGAAATCTATTGGAATGTTACTGGTACCGAATGGGAATTTCCGATTGACGAAGCGAGTGCAGAGGTCATTCTTCCTAGTGGTGCAGAGGTGTTGCAAAATGCTTGCTACACAGGATTGTATGGCATGAAAAGTTCCGATTGCCAATATACGGATAGTCCACGACCAAGATTTACAGCTAATGGTCTCCATAATAATGAAGGGCTCACCATTGCTTTGGGATTTACCAAAGGGATAGTTCATGAGCCACCACCGCCCGGATTTTTCAAGAAAAACATCCTATGGTTTTTGAGTTTTGGGGGTATGCTGCTCATGATGATTTATTATTATTTTACATGGTCAAAATACGGCAGAGACCCTGAGAAACCTGCAGTTTATCCAGTTTTTGAAGCACCGGATGGTTTGTCTCCTGTCGGGGTAGGATGTTTAGATGCTGATAGAATTAGGTATGATTTGGTGGGTGCCTCCATTATTAATCTTGCAGTAAAGGGTTTTGTGCATATCGAAGACATTAAAACAGGGTTGATATTTAAGACTCATGCATATAAAATAACAAAGCTGAAGGATGCAGATAGTCAACTTCCCCCAGAGGAGGCAGATATCCTCCAACGAGTATTTGGTAATAAAAAAGAAGTACTCATCGATGGAGAATATGATAGCACCATAAGCTCAGCTAAGTTGTCCTATAATAGTAGCATCCAAGTTCAGTATCAAAAATTAATAAATACAGGTCGAAACTATACCTTCTTGATACCGCCTGTTTTGTTTTCGATTATTTCAATAATTTTCATGCTTAACAATACTGGAGCAGAAGTTCAATCCACCGATATGGATTTGGCTCGATACTTACCATTCGGAATGTTTGGTTTATTCTTGATCGTTTCGTTATTACCACTGTTATCTAGGCTGTTCAAAATTAATAAGACTGGGTTGATTGCTTTCTTAATAATGCTTGTATTCCTTGTTTTTATTGCAGCCACTGCTGATTTTCAAATAGGAACATATTTAATTTTCGGGTTTATTCTCTTCGTTATTGTCTCATTGATATCGTACAAATATTTAATAAATAGACCGACAGAAGAAAAACTCAGATTGCAATCCTTAGTAGAAGGTTTTAAAATGTATCTTTCAGCAGCGGAGAATGAACAAATAAAAATGTTTAACCCACCAAAGATGACTCCTGAGATTTTTGAAAAATATCTGCCCTACGCCATTGCTTTAAAAGTGGACAAAATATGGGGAGAAAAATTTCAATCCTATTTACAAACGGCGGGATTGCCACCATACCAAGGCACTTGGTACTCAGGATATTCTTCTTTCAATTCTGACTTTCCCGGTACACTAAATCGTTCTATGCACCAAACCGTTGCTAGTACTTCAACTAAGCCTTCCGATTCTGGAGGTGGAAGCTGGAGTGGTGGATCAGGTGGTGGTGGTTTTTCCGGCGGTGGCGGCGGCGGTGGCGGCGGTGGCGGTTGGTAGATTAAAATCTCAACATAAAGGTCATTCCCTTTTCGGAAATTGACACATTTGGAATGATAAATGACTGGGTTTTTTGATTTTTAATGCCTAGTAAGTTCTTAATTTTAGGAAAAATCCAATAAGAAAATTTAGTGCAAAGTATACCAATTCCTGCACCTGCTGCGACATCGGTGACCCAATGTCGATTATTATATATTCTTAAAAACCCTGTACCGGCTGCAATGGCATAAGCCGAAAGTCCGTAATAGATTGAGACGTCTTTATACTCTTGATAGACGAATTCTGCACCAACAAATGCCGTGGCGGTGTGCCCTGATGGGAAAGAATTGAAGGTAGAGCCATCTGGCCTCTGTACATGAGTCCATCTTTTTAGTAGTTGTGTTGTGATAATCATGGTCGTGGCTGCGCTTGCTAAAATGACCGTACGATCTACAAAATTGTGTTTACCCCTGACTCCAAATGCGTTCAATGCATAGACTGATGACATGGGTACATATTGGATTGTATTGTCTAAAGCAAATTTTTGAGTTACATGCTCATTTACTTCTTCTCTGATTTCGAGGTTTACTCCTTTAAATTCCTTATAAACGGTTCCCGCAACACCAAATCCCAATAAAGAAACGGGAAGTATCAATTGGTTTTTAGTAATTTTAATAGTGTCTTCTTGATTGTCGAATTTAATGCTGCTATCAATCTGAGCTAGACCTGAATTGAGATCTATAAAAGCAATACAAATCAAAACTAAATGAAAGCTAAGAAAATTAGTAGTAACAATATGTTTCAATTTACAAAGTCTCATTGTATTACATTTGTATGAATTCCTGCGCTGATTATTATTTTCATTTCCCTCAAAAATGAACTATGATTAAAATAAACCCCTAAAAGTAGAGATTATTATGTCTTTTAGAGTATAAAGAAAAAAAGAGGTTTGAAGAAACCTCTTTTTTATTTAAATCAAAACTTAAAAACCGTTAGATCATCTTGATTATTTAGTAAAAGCTGCCCACCGATTATTGACAGCGGATTCCGCATCCAAAAGTGCCAATACTTCGTCAGCAATGTCTTCGCTTAGTTCTAGAAATGTCGAAAATCCAACACATGAGGCATTGATTTCTCCGAGGATATATATGTCTTTTCCTGTTTTTTTATCTGTATCAAGGATAAAATCGGCTGTCCAAATCAATGGCAAGTCATAATTACCGAGTTTCCGTTGAATTTTTGGAACCATTTTCTCAATTAATTGTACTAAGTCTGGCCATTTGTCCGGTGTATCATATCTGTATTTTGCTCCGGAAAATAAAGTGGCTGAGAAAGCATCTTTGGTATTGGCTGGTTTTTTGTGAACGATGTTTACCACTTTGTTTCTCAGCATTAACACTCTGATTTCACCTTCAACGATTCTTTCTAAAAATGGCATATCTAGGAGCAGTCCATTTTCACCTTCAAGGTATTGAATACAAAATTCCAAGAATTCTTGAAGTGTTTTTTCTTCGGTATGATTGTCTTTAGCTTCTGTGAGTTTGAGCTTTGCAGTCAATGGAATTTTAGATTTGCCGACATTTTCGTCGATGACTTCTACTCTCCAGATACCTTCACCTGTCGAACCACGATTCTGTTTAAGGACTCTCACGCCATTACTTAAGCTTTTGGGAAAGTTTTCCTTAAGGCTGTCAAAATCGTAGTACGTGAAGACATCCTCCGGGACGATTTCAGTGCCTTTTAATCTTTCAATCGAATTTTTTGCACCGTAAGCAAGCATGGCATCTGGATGAGGCAGCCCCTCGATACCATTGGCAACGAGCTCTCTCAGCATTTGAAAATATCCCACCTCACTTACTAAATTTCCTGGATTTACACGACTAATATAAGCATCGGCCTTGTCATGGGTATATCGATAGATTTCACCGCGATCTTCATCCTGATAGAAGATGATTTCAGCTGTCCAACCACGTTTTTTAAGTGAATCGATGATGGGTTTTGAATCTTTTCTAAATCCGTACTGACCTTTGTCCGACCCTCCGCGAGCCTCAAAGATTACGACATGTTTCTTCATTATAATTTTGATTTTTTTTAGCAAGCCCAAGGTCTAAATTCGAAGAGCATTAATTGATGACCAGTATCAATAAAAAATTGATCTGAGTCATACTAGCTTTAGATGAAAAAATCTAGTATCAGCTTGATTGCTTTGTATAAAACTGCCATAACTTTACTCTTTTCACAGATCTACTTTACTTGCATTTACACTTTTCACATGCTTCTTTTGACTCAAATCCTTTTTGGCTACAGCCACTATATGCAGCTAGGTAACATGATTTAGAAACGTCATTAAAAAACCATCGTTCAAAGTAGGCTTGACACAATTCATCCGTAGGCACCACATCAGCACAAGCTTCAGGGGCATTGCAATCATCGGTGCTGCATGCCGAAATAAGGAGTGTAAGGGTCAAAATTTTAAGTTTATTGGTCATTATTATTGATTTTAAAACCAAAGCCAAATTCAACTAAAAAATTGTTATTTGGAATAATATTTTCTGAAATTTCATTTACTCTAATCTCATAACCAAATTCTACAGATAATATGACATTTGTCTTTAAAAAATAATTCAAGCCTAAACCGAAACCCATTCCATAATCTATTTTTCTTACTTTATCACGAAATTTTGTGTATGAGACCAGATAGTCAATACGGGAACCCACGCTAACGAATGGTTCAAAATTATTTCTTAATAATTTTATCCTCGCAGATATATTAAGTGTAAGGTAATTAAAATCGTATCTATCAGTAGAATAATCTACAATATTTCCATTAATATCCAAGAATGGGACTTTTTGAACAATGGATATTTGGTTCATACCTATTTTTGAATTCAAAGAATAGCATTTTTCATTAAGGAAACCAATTTTAAATCCTGTAGAATATCCTACGGAAGGGGAAGTGTCAATGTTATTGCCAAATATAGTCCAATCAACCTTAGAAATCGAAATGCCCGAATATAAATTGACATTATCTATGAATTGCCCATTAGCATCTAAAACTGAGAAGATAATACTAATAACTATAATGAGTTTTTTCATCTGTTCCAAAGTGTTTAATAGTCTAAAATCTACTGTTTCGGGTAATGATCCCATTTGTAAGACATCATTATCCTAGACAATTTCTGTTTTTTCATTTTATAGTCAATTAAGTTACTTTCACGATTGGGGTCGAGAAATATTTATCCAAGCTTAAAAATTAATTCTTCTATTTCTTTTTGTCGAGCATTGGCATATCCGGAATCAGAACCGATTTTTACAAAGCCGCATTTCTCTAAAACTTTCTGTGATCCATAATTATCAAACGCCACACGACCATATATTGGCCGCTCAATAACTTGGTTAAGAAAAGCTTGTAGAGCTTTTGTGGCAATACCGCGACCCCAGTGTTTTCGGTCAATCCAATAAGTGATTTCTGTGTCTCCATGCAAAACAAATTTTGCAATACTACCCACAATCACGTCATCTAGAATTATAGTTTGATTATTGACCGTCGGATCGCCAAGCAATTTGGTATGCTTAGTGATATATGCAACTTTATCTGTTGGGTCAGTTGGCATAAATGCAGCAAGATAGCCACCTTCTTTGTCGAGTTGAAATTGAAATAGAGTATCTAAATCACGAACATGTGTTGGTCTAAGTGCTATTGCGATATTTTTTGTCATAGTTTTAAAAACAGTAAAAATGAACAGGATAAAATCTAAAGCTCAAAATAAGAATTCTCCAAGCAGTCCCAATGCTATAACGACCAAAGCCATGAATCCTAATCGAGCCTTTCGAATACTTCCTAACCATCCGACTCTATGAATAGTTATGTCGTATTTTGCGTAATAAAAATTGTTAAACATATTTTGAATAATTTTAAATGATCTTCAAAAAATTATCTCCGCCATCGTTTACACGTAAAACTAAGTAATAGTTTCGAGCAAAAGAATTTATTCCAAATCAATATAAAAATTTGTTTTCTACAATAAAGTTTCCGTGAAATATCCTTGTTCTTGCGGTATGTTGAGCGATTTAGGACGTCAGATTCATTCTCGAAAGCCAATTTATTGTAATTGCCACAATCCCAATTAGTCCGTTGAAATGAATCTTCGTCCACTTTCCAAGCAAAAATGGTAGTTTTACAATTCGGACAGATTTGTAGTCCATAAATCAGTCGGCTATTGACCCTTTAAGTGTTTCTAGTAATTTTATTAATCTGACCTCATTCAAATCACTTATTCGGTATTCTTTATATTTTTTATATCCGTCTCTGAATATTATTTTATAGTCGTTTTTGTCCAACGTATCTATAATTAATTGTTTTTGGTCGTCACGCAATCCATGTTCTATAGAACGAGAAAAAATTAGTCGATATAGTGAAGTACCTATTCTAAAATGTTGATTTTCTCCTTTTGCCTTTAATTTTGAAATAAATTCACGAAGTGGAATTAATCTCTCAAATCCATTTTCTAAAAGCATATCAAAAATTTTTTCCGTTTCGTTCCAAGATTTTTCAAATCGAGATGTTATTTCTAAATTTTGATTGTTCATTATATGTCAAATTGCAACAAACTAATAGTTATGCAACACCACTACCCGAATCATCAAGCTGTAACATAAAACTAAATATGTCTGTGCCTTTATTTCAGCGTGACATCTGCGGTGATTAGGGTATTCCCTTTTATATGTCTTGTTATTTTTTGTCTAAGGTAGTGGTTTTATCTAGAGTTAAAGCATTTTTAATGGCCTAAAATTACAAAATTTCGCTATGGTTCGGCTGTGCAAACTGACTGTAGATATGTTAAAATTTCTAAAATAGTTTCATAAGTAGGTATGTAAGTGATACTTAACCTTGGTCATCGATTCCTTGAACTGTCATTAATAAAAAGTCAAGGCATCTTAAATAATCCAAATTCTCATATTCAAGTCCAATCTTTCTAATGTTTGAATAATAATCTTTAAGTCTCTTATAATAGTTCTTTTCTAACTGAACAGAAGTTGCCTTTTGTCCAATTTTTACTATTAGAAACCACTTTTCAAGTAGTCGAGCAGTACGTCCATTACCATCTTGAAATGGATGAATTTTTACGAAAACCAAATGTAATAAAGATGCATAATAAAATATTTCAAAGGGATTTAAATCAGCCCGTTGCAGTAGGTCAATGTCATGAAATAAATTGTCAAGGTCTGATTTTATAATCTCAGGGCTTGCGGCAACATATTCAATTTTATCATCACTATTTATAACAAACATAGGGTTATTCCTTATCGCCCCTTGCTGACTTTTGGGCAAAATATTTCTACTTAATATCGAGTGAGCTTTTTTAACATTTTCTAGTGTGAGATTATTGTTATCGATGAAATCATAGGCAGCGTATAAGTCATCCACTTTTCTTGTATAATCTGGTTTAAATTTGACATTTAGGAATTTGTGCTTGAAATAACTATCAAAATCAATGTCCTCTCCTTCAATTTTTGAAGAATAAACAGTCGATACGGATTTATAAAATTCAAAATAATCAACTGGCATCTCAAACTTTTGGATTTTGTCAATTTTATCCAAAGGTGATTCTATTACAACTTTTGTATAATTGTCAAGTAACTTATCTGTTAGAATTTTAAAACCCATCAAAAATCCATTTCCACAAAGATAATCTTTTAATCTCCGTAACAAGTGCAGTTGTTTTTTGAAAATTATGTCATTCATAGCACTATCCACAACTCAATGGAAACAGTCATCAACGACTTTTTATGAGCAGGTCGGAGATTAACCTCAAAAATATACAAACACCACCACTACAAACTTCAAGCTGGAATCCCAAGCAGAACTTGGGGATCCGTGACACAGAATTTATGTGGAGTCTTGCTGACCATGGGATGATTTATTTGTTTTCTTCAATTTTAATTTTTTATTTCTCCGATAGCAATCCAATAATACTTTGTCTGAACAATTTCAATCTTAATTGCAATTTTTGAGAGCTTTTCACAAATAAACCCATAATTTGGGAAATTCTTCAAGACTAAGTATTTATTGCCATTTTCTACCTTTCTTTCTTGGTAAGTATTTCCAAAATCATCTGTTTTGACTATTCTTTTTAGACAGTGATTTGTGCCTTTTGACGGATTGCTGTCGATAAATGCTAATTTTCCTTTCGGTTTTATCATTTTTTTCAAGTTAACCATAAACTCGTCTAAATCTTGAATTTTAATATGACTCCAAATAAATCCACCGAAGAATCCTTCATATTTATTCTCTGACTCAAAATCATACATATCAGCTACTTCGTAAGTGATATTACTTAATTTCCTTCTTTCTTCTGCAATTTTAATGACGCTTTTGTTAATATCAGTTGCGTAAATAGATTTGGCAGTTTTTCCAATTCTCTCCGTCCAATATCCTGTTCCACAAGCAAATTCTAATACGGTTTTATTTAAAAACAGATTTTGAAAAATTTTCGTTGCTTGCTCTAAGTCTTCTTGTTCTTTTGGATTCAGATATACTTTATCATATTCATTTGCCCTTTCATCGTAATATGACTTTAAATCTTGTTTCATTAATCTTTTTTAAAGGTGTTGTTTTCTTAACTTCTAATTGATACATTACTCAGAGGAATACTTGGTACACAACCCAAATCATCAAGTTGTAACACCTAACCAAATATGTTTATGTTTTTATTTCAAATGGACAGCCGCGGTCAATATGGTATTACTTTTTAAGTGTGTCTTATTATTATTAATCCAAGGTAGTGGTTTTTTAAGAAAGTAATGTGATTTTATCTGGTTAATATGATAGAATATTTTCAGCGTTCGTCAACTGGCACTGATGGTAGAATGCTTAAAGTATGCCAAAGTCAGGCGAGCCCACTTTCACACATATACCGTCTTTACTTATCCATTTATTCTGTTTTATCTCCACGTCTACCTTCATAGATTTCGTATTTGTACAAGCGGCTTTCGATATCGCCATTCATGAGGGTAATACGCTTAGACGGCTTAAGGCTCATGCTTTTGAGAGCGACCATATTACCACTGAATATCCACGCAGTACAATCGTGATAATCTTGCTTGAGTTTTTCGGCAATTTGTTGGTAAAATTTATTGATATCATCCTCCTTGAGACGGATATCATAAGGCGGATTAGTGATTACTGTAGAATCGTGAACTCCCTCGGCCTTGAAAAAATCTTGCCTCGACACACTAATTCCTTCAATTTCAGCGGTCTGCACATTTTCTTGTGTGCCTCTCACGGCTTGTAGGGACTTATCGTATAATAGGATGGTCGGTTTGCCCTCTGCTTCATTGGCTTTGGCCTCATTGAGAACTTCCTTCCATATCTTTGCATTAAAATTCTTCCATTTCTTAAAGTCAAAACTTCTATCCTCCCTTTGAGGCGGAATATTGGCAGCAATGCGATAAGCTTCAATACCTATCGTGCCAGAACCACACATAGGGTCGATTAGCGGAGTTTCTCCTGCCCACCCACTCAGTAAAACCAATCCTGCCGCCAGAACTTCATTGAGCGGTGCATCTAGTCCATGGACACGGTATCCCCTCTGATGTAGGGATTCGCCACTGCTATTGAGTGAGACCGTCATGGTATTTCGCCTGATGTGTATGTTAATGTTCAGGGTGGGGTTGACCGGATTGACATTGGGACGTTTTTGGTATTTATCTCTGAACTGATCTACGATCGCATCTTTGGCAATGAGACTGGCATACATAGAATTTCTGATAAATTCATTTACTCCTACCGTGTTGATGGAGAATGTACCCCGAATGTCAAAATATTGTTCCCAGTCAATGCGTGAAAAGTGCTTGTATATGTCTTTGTCTGTCAATATTTTAAACTCACCAAGTGGAATTAATACTCGCAATGCTGTACGTGCCAAGTAATTGATGCGGTACATCATTTTGAGGTCACCGTGGCATTTAACTGCACGAGTCAATACCTGTGGAGACTTGACTCCCATATCTTTTAATTCACTCAAAAGTACCTCTTCTAACCCCTGCATAGTCGTTACGATCAATTCCATTATGTCTGTATTATTCCTGGATTAAATTTTTCAATAATACCGTAGTCGGCCATCGAGATGCCTAGTGATAAAAATTCTCTTGTTTTACGGGGGTCAATGATTTCATCGACCCACAATCTTGCGGCGGCGTAGTAGGGGGTGGTTTCATCCTCGTACTTCTTCTTTATGTCTTCCACTAGGGCTATTTCATCTTCTTGTTTCAGAATTTCACCTTTGCGCTTAAGGGTTGAGATTTGAATTTGAGCTAATACTTGTGCCGCTTGTTGCCCGCCCATCACGGCGATTTTGGCGGTAGGCCAAGCTACAATTAAGCGAGGATCATAAGCTTTGCCACACATGGCATAGTTTCCGGCACCATAAGAATTGCCCACGACAACACTGAATTTCGGAACGGTGGAAT
>JACJYM010000004.1 GCA_020636155.1 Lewinellaceae bacterium
CTTATAAATGTATCTAAGGTGCTTTTTGTCATTTTATTAAAATTTTAGTATCAACCCATTTAGAGAAATCAAATCCTAGTTTTGTCTGTCAATGTTATGGTGAATTTTGATGCAAAAATAAATCTAAAATTATTCAATTTTTCTTTGATTGAGCATATCGCATTCTTTAAAATTTCACTTTACTTATTCATAATACAAATATGAAACAAAACCCATGACAGAGTGAAAGCTTTTGAGTTTTCAAAATTTTTGAAGAACGAGAAAATGAAAACTCTAGTTGGTTAAAAATCATTGAGGAGATTAGACTAGCACAGTCTAATCTGTTGAATCGGCAGTTTACCATTACGGCCAAGAAAAAAGAACCAAGCTATGTGGTCATTACTTTTGCTTATGATAAATTGACCCGTTTTGAGCAATTAAAGTCCTACTGCTGACCGTATGGCTTTGTCGTCCCCGTCATGGCAAATCAAGACAAAAAAATCCTCAGAGGAGAAAAGAGGGTAAAGTTTTTTTCAGACTTTAATTAAAAAATGAATCTTTCTAAATTTTAACAATCTTGATTGAAAAGGTTGATCCATTTTCAGAGAGTCTTAAAAAATACTCTCCGGATATTAGCTCACTAACACTTATTTGATTGTTATCAATTGTACCTCTTTTGATCACTTTTCCAGTAAGACCATAAATCTCGTAAGACTTAAAGTTATGTTGTGAATCAATATTTATCAAATTTTGTACAGGATTTGGACTTATAACAACCTCATTATTGTGGCTTTCATCATTGGTGGCGCTAATCACAGATTTGTTCTCAAGACCGTAAATTTTACCATCATATAAGGAGTTTACTATTAAGTCTTGCTTACCATCATTATTATAATCAAATGACCCTATGAGGTTATTCATGTAATTGGATTGTATGGTGAATATCACACTGTTGCCAGGAAATGTTCCAACTATATATCTGGAATAATAGTTTTCGTCATGAGTATTTTCAATAATCCTAAGTTTTAGATTATTTACCTCTTGATCAAGATACACTATATCCTTAAAACCATCATTGTTCAAATCTATTAATTTCAAAACTAAAGGCTTTCCGACATCGCTTAATTCTATAATATTTCCGAAACTTCCATTGTCGTTAAATAAGAGGTAAATTTTGTCATAACCATTACACAGAACTAAATCAAGATCCCCATCTAAATCTAAATCTGCTAATTCTCCAATTCCTCCAGATGGTTCTATGGAAAAGGTAATATCATTTTTTGTTTGAAAAATTCCATTTCCATCATTATCCCAAATTCTCAATGCAGGCTTACCACCATAGATAAAAATCCCAAGTAGGTCTATATCACCATCATTATCAATATCTCCTTCTAAGAACTTTGAATACCTCTTTTCTTCATCTTCAAATATATTAGCATCAAAATTTACAAACTGGTCGTTCAAATAAATTCTTAATACATCATTTTTAAAAGCTTCTTCTTTCTGAGTGATAAAATCATAATCACCATCACCATCAAAGTCCGCCACAGAGACAATACTTTCATTGTAGTTAGATGGGAAAGTATGATATTCGAATTGACCATTATTATTAAAATTCAAATACCCCTGCATAACTGCATCGGTATCTCCATCATGATCTAAATCTATTACCTCAAGAGTAGGTTGAGTTAAACCTTGGTCGATACTTATATAATCATATCCGGCAGCTGTGCCTTCTAATACAAATTGATCGCTTGTAGTAGAACCGATAAAATCCATCAAGCCATCACTATTGACGTCTATAGGTACCACATAATTATCTGCGTTAAAATTTGGACTGCCGGGATGCTCTATTAATACCTTGGCTGTGCCAAAATAAAGCTGAGCATTTAGTTGGAATGAAATGATAACAGCTAGGATAGAAAGTAAATTTTTCATTTGTTTAAAATTATGTAACCATAAGATTATCAGTAGATTGCGAAATTTTATTCATTCGAGTTTTGGTGTGATTTAGCTCATGGATATTTCATATAATTATAGTTACAAGTTTAATAATAATTTACAAATATAAATCTTTGTGAGTACAAAATAAACTTATATCTCAAAGGAATACAAACAACGCTACCACTAACTTCAAGCTGAAATACGGCACTAAATATGGCGGTGTTTGTATTTCAGTTGGAACGCTGCGGTGATTAGAGTATTCCTTTATGAGTGTGTCTTGTTAATTTTTGTCTAAGGTAGTGATTTTGTGAGAAGGTTGAGTGATTTTGAGAGTTTTTTTGGATTTGATTGGTGGTTTTTGATTTTGAGATACTTAATTTGAAAATGATAGTAGGTGTTTTTGGTGAATTTGGTGGGATTGGACACAGTAATTCCATAATTGCAATGGCAATTGAGCAGGTTTGGGTTTGTTTATATTTTGGTTTTGTCGTCATGGGCTGCGGTTATCTGGAATATTGATATATTTTTAATGTACTCTTCATTGGGTCGTAGGTCTTCTATTTCAAACTGATTATGACCACATCGGACTCATTGCAGTTTTGGTATTTTCAATAATTGGGTAATAATTTCCATCAATGTATGGATGGTGCTTCCGTGGTTTCGCATCATTTGTGGGATTTCCTTTCGTATTTTAGCTTGACTTGCACTGGAATGTATCCCATAGTACCTTACTTTTTGAAAATATGGTGGCGGAACGTGTTGAAGGTATTGATGCATAAATACGGGTGGCTCGATGTTTTTGTATTGGCATACAATAGAGTGAGGAAAGTCTGGTATTTTAGTGTGGGAGCACTGGAGATAAGATGAGCTACTTGTTCTTTTAAAATGATTTTTGAAAGAATTTTGTCCCGCTTTGGTCAAGGCATTTTCTTCAGGCTCCACTCAAAGTCTTTAAGCTGTTTGAAATACTTCCTCAAGGATGAATAGTCACAGTTGATGCTCGACCATGACTTTCCTGACTCTCGGCGATTGAGTAAGTAATTTTGTACGTGAGATTGTGAGGGTATTACTTCCGCATGCAAAGAATGGTGAAAGTGATAAAATTGCTCCAATGTTCGGCAGTATGCACTGACTGTGGATTGCTTAAAATTTGCTAAAGTCAGGTAAGCTCGATATTGAGTAACTTCTTGGTTAATTTCTATCAATTGTATCGGTTTTTATCATTAAAAATACAATTCAAAGATAGACTGAAATCCTTATAATATTCTGATTAGGTGTAAGTTATGAGCGGAGCGGATGTTCAACGTTCGATGATAAGAGTAGTATCGACGAAGAAACTATTACTTCTTATCTAATGTACTACAGCGTATTTCCTATATCAAAGCATTATTAATCAATAAGAAACTTAAAATATATATTCTTCCAAAAATCCAATCCTTTAGTCTTTCGTTTTTCCAAATCTCTCCTTAATTTCTGGGAAACAAATATACCAGCACTAAATCCCTGAAATCCAAACATATCATAATTTATAACATCAGGGCATTTTAGATTCTTAACTTGAAGCATTTTTGTTTTATCGGTCTTGTAATATTCAATCTGTTTGGTATTATATTCTTCATAGCTTTCGAATGAAATATTATCTTCAATTATATAATCCTCCATTGATTCTTTATCTTCATTTCTATTGTAATACCCATCTTTAAGTACCCAATATATTGAATTTGACCAATCAATTGTTAGGCTGTAATCTCTATAGAAATACAAGAAAATAAGATCATCATAAACTATCCCTTGAAATTCTCTCTTTATTCCTTTATAGACACAATGTTCTGCTAAGTTATAGCCACTTATAAAATCCAAAAGTTCTGGTTTTATTAAGATGCCCCTTGTAATATTCAACACTGGTGCAAGACTATATATTTCGTATTGATGCTTTGTATCATAAAAAACTGCTTTTGCTAAAGGATTAAAATCAGGTTTAGAATCCTTTAAATCCCCTTGGACATACTTTTCGTAAAATTCATGACTACAGCCATCCTCTTCATTATTAAAATGATGACAGTGGAAACGTCTAAATCTCTTAGGAGCGAAAAGATTGTAAAACTCTATAGTATCCATTACAATTTGTTTATATCTATTTTTTTTAAATTTTCAAAGTATTCATGAAGTGATTTGTTGCTTTGATATGCTACTTGAATTTGATCCTTTAGGTAGTTACTAAGAGCCGTAGCTTTATTGAATACTTCACTATCTTGGACAGAATTGAGTTTATCTAGTGCATCTCTAACCCAATTAGTATAATTCGGATGATTACCATGAAATACTCCTGAGGCTGTTTCATCTACTCCCTCCCAAAATATATGACCATTATCAAATTTCTTTGGGAGTATCAGGCCATTCAAATACACATATCCTAAATTAGACAATTAGTATTTTGTTATATAGTCGGAACATCTACAATAGAATATACTTTGAGTTCATTACTATCTTCAAATTTAATTTTTTCACTTTTTAATCTTTTATAAAAGTCATTAGAACAATAATAAGAGCCTAAAAAGTCGCTTTCATCAAATATGGCAAAAAAGTCATACTCTGAAATATTGGTAATTACTATTTCTTTTTTTCTTAATACATATCCCTTATCATGCCGATGATTTGTTGCATAATTATAGTCTTCTAAGGATGAAAATTTTGTATCAATGATAATTGATGGGTTCGAAACTTTGTCTACATACATGAATGTAGATGACTTAATATCCACATCGTCCCACATACTCTTATAAAAATGAATATAATAATAATCATCTCTAATCTCGTCTTCATTACGAAACACTATACCACCAAAAGCTACATGAGGTGAGATATTATACTCTTGAAAAATCTTATAGGCTCTAGCACTAAGTATAAGATGTTTGTCAAGTTTCCCCGACATAATATTTATATCTCTGTCGCTCTTAGTTAATTTAAACTCATATTTGTCCAACGGATTAAAATCTGGAATAGGCGTAGACTTTAAATGGTATGGTTTAATATAAAGCTGATAGTATTTTTCTACATTTTTAATTACGTGTAACCCTAGATCAGATTCTAAATACCTAAGGGTTTCATTATATCCCTTAGTATGATATCCATATATGTTAAACCATTTTTTATTCATCTATAAATTTTTAATATTAAACCATTCCTTACTTAATATCAGTTCCTTAAAGTAATCATTTACTTTAGTACCATTAGTATAGGCTGCTTCAAGATGATTCTTTAATAGTACATTAAATTTTTCCATATTAGATAATAATAAATCATCCGTTGAGTTTGCATCAATTTTTTTCAATGCATCTTCTACCCAATCATTATACTTAGGATGATTGCCATGAAATACTCCTGAGGCTGTTTCGTCTATACCCTCTGTCTGCTTTTGCTACTTTGGGTGATTTTCCTACTAATCTTTTTACTTGTTCTATTGCCGGCTCTAGAGTGTGTCCGTCGTATTCGTTCCTAAATCCTAAGGCTCCTACGATGACTCCCGAGTCCGTTTTGACAAAGGAGGCCTTATTGCCAAACTCGTATTTCTTATGCTCTTTCCCCTTTGATATGCAACATGTGTCAGGTTCATGAATTGAGTAGATTTTATTTTTTGTGTCTCTTTTTTGTGCCAATATTTGTTTGTATAATTCTATGTCTAGCTGATATTTTGAATTCGGGGGTAGATTCCTCTCTAGCTCTCTCACCAATCTTCCAGCTATCGTTTTCACTTTTCTATCTGCCTTCTTGGCTTTTGCTTTGTTCTTGGGATGATTGCGAAATCGCTGATCTCTCGCCAATTGCTTGAGTGTTCTTGTATAACTCTGCCTGACTGGTAGCTGCTCTTGCTCTGATATCGCTTGGCACTTTTTTATGATTTTCTTGTGAAGTTTTGAGTCTGTAGGGAAGGTTATGTTTTTTTCTTGAACGGTCGTGTCAACATTCACACAATCATCATGACTGTCATCCCCATTCACTCGGATACTTTCTTTTAAAATAAGTTCAATACCCGTTTCTCCTATTCTCTTTCTAAAATGTACGAGCTCAGATGCTTCGCAAGGAACACCTGCCACAAAGGAACTCTCTCCACAAAAGTATTGGTAATAATTGTTCTCGCTCCATTGCTCTACCACACTCTCGTCAGAAACATTACGTATGTGCTTTAACATCAAAAGACCAACCATCAAGCGGATTGGCTTTGCAGGACGACCGTTATTGGAACAATACAGAGGCTCAAATGCCACATCAAACACATTCCAATCGATGGTATTAGCCAAAATATAGAGCGGATGCTTTTGATTCAAGGTATCAGAAAAACTAAAAAATAGGCTCATCTGATTTGTTACTCTTTTCTTCGAAATCATAAGAATTATTTGCAAGTTTCAATGCATAAATTTACAATATCTTGCAATAATTACACAATTATTTTCTACCTATTTATTTAATATTCAAGCCGTTATGTGGTTTTTAAGGGGCGACTAAATAGTAATGACTTTTTACTTAAAACTCACCCCTCACCCACCATCTCCAAAAACTCGTCTTCGGTATATATCGTTACCGTGCCGAGCTGTTGGGCTTTTTTAAGTTTGCTACCAGCTTTTTCACCGACGACGAGGATGTCTAAGTTGCCACTCACTGCCGAAATGTTCTTGGCACCGGCTCGTGCAGCCATCTCCTGAGCTTCTTTTCTCCCCATTTTGTTTAATGTCCCAGTAAATAAGATTGTCTTCCCAACGAAGGGGCCATCTTCGCTGACCATCAAGGGCTTGTCTTCTTCGAGTTGTAACATATTGACACCACGATCGGCCATCCGCTCGAGCATGGCGATATTTTCTGTATCGTGAAACCAAGCCTCTACGTTTTCTGCCACCACCGGGCCAATGTCCTTGATTTCAGTATAGTTTTCGATGGTCCATTCTCTTAATTCCCAGACGGTATCGATTCTTTCTGCAAGGAGTTTCGACGCTTTTTTACCCAGATGATGGATACTCAATGAATGTAAAAGTTTGTTGATGGGATTAGATTTTGCCCTCTCAATGGATTTTTTGAGTTTATCAACCGATTTTTCACCGAATCCATCCAGTTTTTTTATTTCTTCATAAGGCAAATCGTACACGTCACTCATGTCCTTAATCCAGCCCAATTCATAGAATTTTTCGACATTGCTCTTGCCAAATCCATCAATGTCCATGGCATCTTTACTCACATGAAAGATGATGCGTTGCAGGTCTTGCTGTCCACATACACAGTCGGGACATCTCCAGGCTGCTTCTCCTTCTTCTTTGACTAGTTTTATGGGTGTCTCGGTGTTATTGATCGGACAATATTCAGGGAATTTGACGATTTGTTCGGTTCCATTACGCAATTCCTCCATACTCTTGACGATGTAGGGAATCACATCACCAGCTCTCTCAACCAACACGGTATCTCCAATTCTCAAATCCTTACCGCGAATGAATTCTTCATTGTGAAGTGATACCGATGAGACGGTTACGCCTGCCAGATGTACCGGCTCAAGCTTTGCCACCGGAGTGATAGAACCTACTTTGCCGACTTGATATTCGATGTTTAACAACTTGGTTGTTGCCTGTTTTGCCTTGAATTTAAAAGCAATAGCCCATCTTGGGTGGTGTGCCGTATATCCCGCTTTCTGTTGAAGTGCGGTATTGTCAAGCTTGATAACCATGCCGTCAATCTCATACTCGTAACTGTCCCTTTGCGATTCCCAATAATTGCAAAAATCAATGACTTCATCTATGCCTACACACAATTTTCGTTGTTCATATGGAATTTTGAAGCCCAATTTTCCGAGTATTTCGATATTTTCAAAATGGGATTGAAAACTTTCCGTGATGTTGTTACCCTCCCTATCTTCAGCGTACGCCAATTGGAACATGAAGGCCTCGACACCCCGCTTTCTAGTTTCTTGAGGATCTTTCGTTCGTAGGCTTCCTGTAGCCGCATTTCTAGGATTGGCAAATAAGGACAACCCGTCATCTGCTCTTTCTGCATTGATTTCTTTAAATACATCCTTCCTTATCAAAGCCTCCCCTCTTAACTCCACTTTGGCGATGCCATATTTTGAAAATTGGGCACTCAGCGGAATCGTAGATATTGCCCTTGCATTCGCTGTCATTTCCTCACCTTCGATACCATTACCTCTGGTCGCAGCCCTTACTAAAAGGTCGTTTTCATAAATGAGAGCCAAGCTACCCCCGTCGAATTTCGGCTCTACCGTATAGATTAACTTTTGGTCTTCTTCCGCTCCTATCAACTTTTTTACCTGTCGGTCAAAATCACGCAAGTCCTCGGCATTATAAGAATTATCCAACGAAAGCATGGGCACGAGATGCTTGACGCTGAAAAAATGATCTTTTAAATCATTGTTTACCCTCTGCGTCGGTGAGTCTAAAGTGATAAGTTCAGGATGGGATTTTTCCAATGCTTGAAGCTGTTTGAATAACATATCGTATTCATAATCAGAAATCACCGGATTATTTTCAACACTGTATTTGTATTCATGATAGTTAAGAACACGATGCAAATCTTTGATATCCTGGACGTTGGCAGGAGAACTCATAAAATGCTTGCTGAGATCCGTGAGACTTCGCTCTTCTTCCGTATTATACTTCATTGCCGATTAGATTATGAGTCTCAAATATTGCATTTATTTACAAAAATGAAGGGTACAATTCTAAGATTTTTTCAACTGCTTTACTCTAAACCGAATATTTTCCTCATTTCAACAATGGATGGATTCGTCGCTATGATTTTCCCATCGGGGTCGATAATGTACTTCGTAGGAATTTCTTTAACCCCGTAAAGTGTAGCTATCGGTGAACTAAATTTGTCCAATTGAGCTATTTGATAAGGCCACTCCAGACCATCTCGCTGAATTGCCCTCTTCCATTGCTCAACATCGCTTTCTATACCTATGCTAACAAATACGATCGGTTTATTTCCGTCAGATTTCGCTTGTAACTCACGGTAAAGCTTGACGAGATCCGGGTTTTCCTTTCGGCACGGCCCACACCAGCTACCCCAAAAGTCGAGCAGTACATAACTTCCCTTAAGTTGGCTCAGGTGGAAATTATCACCGCTCAGGAGATCTGCTTCAAAGTCAGGAGCTGGATTTCCAGGATTAAATTTTGGTAACCGATAGAAATAATTGATGACAAATCCAAAAATCAATACCCCTATGACTATGTTTATCCACTTATCCATTTTTATAATTTGAATCCTTTTTAGGTAACAAATAATGCTAATTTAAAAAAACGCTTCTCGCCCTAGTAACTTCACTATGTCCCCAATTTTTTATGCCATTGTAAGGCCGTATCATTTATACTATAATTGATGTTGAATGAAAATCTCTTGCTGAATGATGAACTGTCAAAATCTCTATTGATTTCTCATCTAAAACTCTATAAATAATTCGGAAATTCCCTTCAATTACCTCTCTAATGGCCTCAATTTCTAATTCCGGAACTATCCTTCCAGCCAGAGGATTTGTTTTTAAAATAGTAGTTCTTGATTTAATTCTATAAATCTGATTTGCAGCGTATTTTTTGGAATCTTTTGAAATATAATCGAAAATCGCTTTTAGTTCATTGACCGCTAAATCCGTCCAAACTATTTTAACCATTCTTCAATTTCTTTATCAAGTTCCTCGTCCGAAATTACATTTTCATTGTCTGCATCTTTAATCCCTTTTTCAATTTTATCCAATAATATCATTTTATCAACTAGCTCGTCAATAGAAAAGTTTTCTGGAAAACCTGAAATAGTTTTTATAACTTTAGTCTTGGATAACATTTTCTTTTTCTTGTAAAGATAATAATTTCTAATTAGCAATTTTATCATTCTTTATCCTTGCTGTGTATCTGTTCAATACACCTATATCCCCTTTGTCCTACCTATCAATTGATCCATCATTTCTTTGGGATTTGAACGGGCTGGTGGCCCACTTTTAGACGGGTCAAAATGAATAACTCCTTCCTCTTCTTCTAGTACAAATTTGAATATATAGTTATCCTCATCATTTGCCGAACCGCCATTAAAAGTGCCATATCGCATGTCATTCAACTGCAAAAGTCCATCCTTTCTCACCAGTACAGCATAATAATCAGCGCTAAACCACTTTAGTATTTCAATGGTTTTATCCGTTTCATAAGGGGCTATGAGTTCGTGATTTTTTGGAATTTCCTGCAATTTAAATATCCTCTCTTTGTCAAAATCACTGTAAAGACCTTGGTAATAAAAACTATCGGTTTCTATCGTCGTCGACCATAGAAAATTACTCATAAGACTGGGATTTGTCATGTATCGCTTAACATGGATGTCAGACAACTCAATCGTCTTTTCCACTATCGAATTGATATGTTGTTTGTGAAGGGTGCATGCCAGCATATAGCTCGTACTGTATATGATTCCTATGTTATTAATTCGAGTTCGCCATGTGTCCTGACGAGTGAGATGTGCCGCAATAAGTAAGCACAACAAAAACGGATACGTGTAAAAAGGGTCGAATATCGCGATGATATTCCACGCTACCCTGACATCACTAAACGGGTAGAATAGCTGAGTACCATATACCGTACAACAGTCCAGAAGTGGGTGAGTAAATATGGCTAAAAAAAATAATAGATACCATCGAGATAGCGAGATTTCCTCTTTTGTCCTGACCTCGTGTATTACATAATTCTTATACGACCAGATGCCACTTTTAATTAACCAATAGCACAATAAAACACCCAAAAATACGGCTAAAATCATTCCGGCGAGGATATAAGTAAAAAATACAAAAAACGTGGTTAAAAGGGCGAAAAATAAAATTCCTATGATATAACTTAACCATCGGAAAGCTTTTCCAGATGAAAATTTTTGTTGGTAAAGCCACTTACAAAATACGGCCATAAAAAATGAAAAAACCACGGCAAACAAGATAGAATGAGACAATCCTCTATGATTGGCGAGAGCCTCGATGGGACTCATAAAATTGCCCACAATCACATCCAAATCAGGAATTGTCCCCGCAATGGCTCCCCATATCATGGCTCTGTTGCCCATCTTTTTTCCCGCAGCAAGTTCTCCCATCGCGGCACCAAGAATCATTTGAGTCAGTGAATCCAAATCCTTAGTCTATCTTAAGTTTATTGATGGCAAGCAAAGCCGCATGTTGTTCAGCAGATTTCTTGTTGTAATCTTCAGCATGGCTTATTTCTTCACCATTCAAGACGACTGCCACCTTAAATCGATCTCGCTTATTGTGTTTGAATTTTGACTTTAAATCAAAATTGAGCTGGTGGTTGTTTTTTTGACACCATTCTAAGAGTCGACTTTTATGATTATCATCGATTTCTTCCAATTCATGTACGTCGAGATATTTCATTAGCACATTCGAAATGAAATAATTTTTGGCTTTTTCATAGCCAAGCTCTATGTAAAGGGCCCCCACCATCGCTTCTAGAGCATTGCCGAGCATACTATTGCTCATCTTACCCATGCTATATTCTGAAAGTATCAAATCAAGACCCATCCTATCGGCAATATCGTTGAGAGTTTTTCTTTTGACAATTTTTGACCTCATTTTTGTCAAAAACCCTTCATCTTTGTTTGGATATTTTTTAAATAGATATTCCGCCACGATAGAAGAAAGTATTGCATCTCCTAAAAACTCAAGCCGCTCGTTGTTATAATTTTTAGGACCTTCAGAATTCATGGATTTATGATAAAATGCCAGCTTAAACAGATGTAATCTACGTGGCACAAATCCAATAATAGGCAAGAGTTTTCCAACCAACTCTTTGTCTTCAGAAAAGTATTTATTGTATACCTTTAAAACAGAAAGCACAAAACCTATTTGAATCTTTTAATAATCATCGATGCATTATGACCTCCGAAACCAAAGGTGTTACTAAGTGCATAATCAATTTTTCTTTCTTGAGCAGTGTTAAATGTAAAGTTAATTCTAGGATCAAAAGCCTCATCGTCCGTAAAATGGTTGATTGTGGGAGGAATAAATCCTTCATTTATGGCCACCAAACAAGCTATCGCTTCAATAGCTCCAGCCGCCCCAAGCAAGTGTCCTGTCATCGATTTGGTACTACTGATGTTCATATCATACACATGATCACCGAATAATGCTTGTATGGCCTTGGTCTCCGCAATATCACCCAAAGGTGTGGAGGTACCGTGTACATTTATATAATCAATATCTGAAATACTAAGCCCTGCGTCATCCAAGGCTAATTTCATCACATTTCTTGCTCCTAATCCCTCAGGATGTGGCGCTGTCATGTGATATGCATCAGCGGTCATGCCGATACCGACGATTTCACCATAGATTTTTGCCCCACGGTTGAGGGCATGCTCCAATTCTTCTAAAATCAAGGCTCCTGCCCCTTCTCCCAACACAAAACCATCTCTGTCCTTATCAAACGGTCTTGAAGCCGTTTTGGGATCGTCATTTCTTTCAGAAAGTGCTTTCATAGAAGAAAATCCGCCGATTCCCGCTTTGGTCACTGCCGCTTCACTACCTCCTGTAATCATAATATCAGCTCTACCCATGCGGATATAATCAAATGATGCGGCAACCGAATGCGTGGAGGAAGCACAAGCTGACACGGTCGCATAATTGATGCCTCTAAATCCATATTTAATCGAAATAAGACCCGGTGCAATATCGGCAATCAACTTAGGTATCAGAAATGGACTATATCGCGGTTCGCCCACATGATGAGCCGCTTCCTCAATATCGTGCTCTATGGTTTCGAATCCTCCAATACCACTTCCCCATACGACTCCAGCTCTGTCTAGATTTATTTTTGTCACGTCAAGTCCAGAGTCATTCATGGCATCTTCAGCAACTGCCATGGCATACTGCGTAAAAGAATCCATCCTTCTAACCTCCCTTTTGTGAATGTATTTTTCCGGGTCGAAACCCTTTAATTCACAGGCAAATCGGGTTTTGAATAATGAAGCATCGAACTTCGTAATATCATTAGCTCCACTTACACCATTTTTCAATCCTTCTATGTAAGCTTGATAATTGTTTCCAATAGGAGTCAAGGCACCGATGCCCGTTACAACAACTCTTCTCATATTTTAATCATGTACTTTTGTTGGATTTCCAAAACTATGAATTTTTTGACATTAAAATATCCTAATTCTATGAAAATTTAGAAAATTGAAAATATATGTTTCAAACCTAAAACATAAGAATTACAGAAATACAAAATGGCTACCATTATATCAAATGATAGCCATCCGTAATTACTTTACAAAAACTCTATTAAGCCTTTTGTGATTCTACATATTCAATAGCCGCTCCTACAGTTTGAATATTTTCAGCTTCTTCATCAGGAATAGAGATATCAAATTCTCTTTCGAATTCCATGATTAATTCTACTGTATCTAATGAATCTGCACCAAGATCATTGGTGAAGCTCGCTTCATTAGTAACTTCAGACTCGTCAACGCCTAATTTGTCAACAATAATTTTTTTTACTTTTTCTGCAATTTCTGACATAGTGTTTATAAATTTAATTTCACTAAAGAAATGCAAATTACGCTATTGAAAGATTCAAAACAAAGTAATTTTAATGTTTTTTTAACTAAAAAGGCTAATACAATGGGTCACAATCGGTTCAACATTATGCATTTTGCTCATATCAATATTTAAAAATCAAATTTCATTTTTAAAATTTTTGATAAATGGGAAATTAAAAAATATTTATAGCCTAATAGAGGTCTTATTTAGACTATTTCTTAATTTCGTCTTCAATCAGCACAACGAAAGAATTCAACAATTACTATGAGTCATCCAATTCAACACTCTTTTTCTCAATTTTTCTCTGAGGGACATTACGAAACTCAGTCAGAAACTTTGGATGTTGACTTAAAATCAAAAAAATTATTGATAGGTATTCCAATGGAATCTACATTGTACGAAAGCCGAGTCTCCATCGTACCTAATAGTGTACGGACGCTTATAGGTTACGGACACAGGATCTTGGTAGAAAAGGATGCAGGAAAGAGTTCCAATTATAGCGACAGAGATTACACTGAAGCAGGTGCTGAAATTTCTGTGACTAAGGAAGCTGTTTTTAAGTGTTCAATCATTGTAAAAATCTCTCCTCCAACGGTTGAAGAAATTGAAATGATGAACGACGGTGCTATTTTGATAAGTGCCATTCAAATCCCAATCCTGACACAAGAGTACATCCATGCATTGCAAAAAAAACGCATTACAGCGCTTGCCATGGAGTATCTACAATCTGATGATGGCAGCTTTCCGGTGGTTAGAATCATGAGTGAGATAGCAGGAATGAGTGCCATCCTAGTCGCAGCTGAATATATGAATATTAACAAGGGTGGAAGAGGAATCTTACTGGGAGGTGTCTCCGGTGTACCCCCTGCCAAAGTGGTTATCCTAGGTGCAGGTGTGGTTGGGGAATTTGCAGCGAAAGCAGCCTTGGGACTTGGAGCATCGATACGAGTATTTGACAATGACATTACTAAACTGATGCGATTACAGGCCTTGGTAGGAAGACAATTGCATACCTCATCCATTAATCCTGTTTATCTCGCATACCAACTCACGAGTGCCGATGTCGTCATCGGGGCAATACATTCTAAACACGGTAGAACACCCATCATCGTGACTGAAGAGATGGTGAGCAAGATGAAAGACGGCAGTGTCATCGTAGATGTGAGTATCGATCAAGGTGGATGTATCGAAACCTCTGAAATGACGACATTAAAAAATCCGACTTTTGTAAAACATGGCGTTACACATTATTGTGTACCTAACATCGCTTCAAACGTGAGCAGAACGGCTTCGTCAGCCGTGTCCAACATCCTCACTCCGTTGCTTATCAAGGCAGGCAGCGACCTCGCATTTGACAATATATTGTATCGCAGTCCGGGGATTAGAAATGGATGCTATACCTTTATGGGCTGCCTTACTAACGAGTATATAGCAAAAAGATTTGGGTTAAAATACACAAACTTGAATCTAATCTTAGCGAGTAAAGCTTAGTTTAGTACCTCAAACAATTCTATTTCAAAAATAAGGGAGGAATTTCCCGGAATACCCGCATTAGACGAAGCACCATATCCTAGACTCGGTGGCAGGAGGAGGGTCATTTTACCACCTTCACCAAGTAATGGTAAAGCATTTCTCCAGCCCTCGATAGTTTCTCTAATATTTGTAGAAAATGGTTCATCACTAGCATCAAATACGACACCATTGAGCAATTTACCAGTATAGGATACCGTAACGTCACTGCATCTATCGGGATGTGTGCCAAAGCCCGGCTCCTCAATAAAATAGTAAGCACCATCACAGTTTTTATCCATTTGCCATGATTTACTTTCAATATAGCTTTTCAAGATATCATCCTCTGTCGTGGGAACAGTATTCTTACAAAAACTGACATCACAACTATCTTCCTCTTCAGAACTACATCCCAAAAATGAGAAAAATAGTAATCCAAAAAAGACCATCATCAAGTTTGTAATTTTTCGTGGAAACATAATCCAAGTTTTATTGGACACAAACTTAATTAAAAATCAATATTTCTATCACCAATTAAAAACATTCTGAACTGCATTATCCATTAAGAAGTAGATATCGTAATTTTGAGCCCATATAAAATAGACTTTATGAGCATTATTAGTAAATATGCACAGCTTCTCGTAGATTATTGCCTATACCTGAAACCGGGTGAACGGCTTTATATTGCAACGACCACCGCTGCAGAAGATTTGGTAAAGGAAGTGTTCCGATTTGCAACAAGGAGAGGCGCCTTGGTGGATATCAATATGGCATTTCCAGATAAAAATCGAATTTTCCTTGAGGAAGCGAGTCAGGAACAATTGTCACAAAACAGCCCACTTCTGGAGTATGTAATGAACAACTATGAGGCTTATTTAGTCATAAGAGCCCCCTTTAACTTGAGAGAAGATCAAAATGTCGATAAGCAAAAAGAAAAAACAAAAAGTTTAGCGGCCAAACCTATAAACGACAGTTATTTTCGTCGTACTGCTGATGGTTCCATGAAACGATGTCTGTGCCAGTATCCGACGCAAGCCTCAGCACAAGAAGCGAGTATGAGCCTCGAAGAGTATCAGCATTTTGTTTTTAATGCTTGTAAACTATATGAAGACGATCCACGTGCTGCATGGGAAGAATTGGGTAAAAATCAGCAAAGAATCGTCGATTACCTTAATCAATGCAATGAAATACGATACTCAAACGCTAAAACAGACATCAAATTTTCGGTTAAAAACCGATTATGGATTAATTCTGATGGTAAAAACAATATGCCAAGCGGCGAAGTATTTACCGGGCCGATCGAGGATAGCGTCAATGGGGTCGTTCATTTTGATTACCCTGCCATTTATAAAGGCCATGACGTACAAGACATTACCCTATGGGTAGAAAATGGAGAGGTCGTAAGATGGGACGCTTCCCGAGGTATGGACATCCTCAATGAAGTGTTTTCAATAGAAGGTGCAAGGAAATTCGGGGAGGTGGCTATTGGCACCAATTATGGCATTCAGCAGTCCACAAAAAACATTCTTTTCGACGAAAAAATAGGTGGCTCGATACACATGGCCGTGGGTCAATCTTATATACAGACAGGTGGTAAAAATCAGTCAGTTGTGCATTGGGATATGATATCTAATATGAAAGATGGCGGCGAAATCCATGCCGATGGGAAGTTAATTTATAAAGATGGTAAATTCTTAATTTAATAATGAAACCGACCATGTCTGGGATAATTTATTCCACAAAGATGGGATGATTAATTTAGACAGTTGATTTTTGAACGACCAAACAATTATTAACAGATGAAAAGAATAGAACATATAGGCATTGCTGTCGCAGATCTTGACCAAGCCGAAAAAACTTATAAAGCACTCTTGGGTACGTCACCTTATAAACGAGAAGAGGTAGAATCAGAAAAAGTGATCACTTCGTTTTTTAAAACGGGTAAAAATAAAATTGAACTTCTCGCTTCGACCGATGAAAATGGAGTAATAGCCAAGTATCTCGCAAAAAAAGGCGAAGGCATTCACCACATCGCATTTAAGGTCAAAGATATTAAATGGGAGATGGAAAGATTAAGTGAAGCCGGTTTTACTCTCTTAAATCCAGAACCCAAAATAGGAGCCGATAACAAATGGGTTTGTTTTGTGCATCCCAAAGACAATCATGGAGTACTGGTAGAACTCTGTCAGGATATCGTTTGATGACTGTAACTCAACTAATCATTGTCCTCATCGGAGGATTTCTTGCGGGAATTATCAATACACTCGCAGGAAATGGCAGTGCCATCACATTGAGTATTTTGACAGAAGTGTTGGGGCTTCCCGGCAATCTTGCCAATGGCACCAATCGGGTAGGAATATTATTTCAGAGCATGGTCGGCATCGCCAAATTCAAGCAAAAGGGGATGCTTCACTTGGAAAAATCCAAATGGATTATCCTCACCATTCTGCTGGGTGCAGCCATAGGAGGGATCGTCGCCATCAATGTTTCTAATGAGCAATTCAAATTTGTATTTAAACTATTGATGTTGCTCATGTTGGTCGTTGTATTGGTCAAGCCAAGTCGATGGATACATCCCCATCAGGATGAAAATCAAGTCTCGCCTTACATTTTGTACCCTATATTATTGGTTTTGGGTTTCTATGGAGGATTTATTCAAATGGGCATGGGAGTATTTTTCTTAGCCGTGATGGTACTACTGGCAAAGTACGATATCATGTCTGCCAATTCCATAAAACTCGTTGTCGTTGGTCTTTTCACTGCTGTCGTGATTCCTATATTTCACTTTAAAGGATTGATTGATTGGAAAATCGGTGGTCTCATGGCCATTGGGCAATCCGGTGGAGCCTATATGGCAGTACAGATGGCCTCTAAGTGGAAAAATGCCAATCTGTATGCCTATAGATTATTAGTTTTGATAATTATCCTAGTCTTGTTAAGAATATTCGGGATACTAGGTTTTTAATCGAGTTGGAATTTCATTCCAAAAGAAACCAAGTGAGCTTTTAATCCAGAATTTCGCTTATAGTAATTGTATTTTAGATCAATACTTTTCAAACCAAATCGCCACAAATGAGCCGATGTGAAAATATCGGTATAACTTAGTCCAAATCCATATTGATTAGCCGAAAACTCACTCAAATCATAGTCTGAGGTATAGTAAGTGTCTGTTGATAAGTGGACGTTGTATGGTGCAAAATAATCGGCTGCCGTTTGATTATAAAATCTATAACTTGGGTAAAGTGTAAAATATTCGCTGATTTTAACCGGTATTTCCACGCTTGCAGTCCATGACTTGATATTCCAATCATCCTGATAATACCGTGTAAATGTTCTCAAGACAAAAATGTCATTGATATAATAATTAATAAATGCACCTATTGCAAATTTGAACCTTGTGTCTGGCAAGCGTTCTATGTCGTCGGCAATGGGGAAATCCTCTTGATATCTATCTGCAACATCGGCAAAGTAAACTCTTTGAAAAGGTGTAGAAAGCAGACCTTTCTGATAAATTCCGTCAATATTTACCAAGCTTTGCAATTTTTTAGAAATCACTTGTGCATAACTTAAGCCCAGGGAATACGAGTTTCGAGAGGTACTGGTCAACCTTTTAAAACTACTCAATCTTTTAAATTCGACAGGATACTGTGGCCTCCAGTTATCCAAAAACACATTCGCCTTCAGTCCTAATTCTGTATTTTTATCATTCAATGATTTATTATATCCTCCACCAAACCCGAATGAGAAATAATCAAACTCATTAGAAAGACTGACATGTCCAGAAGATACGGTATTCCTATCATCAGAACTATGAGAGTAACTTCCACTCACGTGAGCTAAAACATCTGACCTAGAAGCACCGGAAGAAGCCTGATAGGGGCTAGCCGGAGAGGTAGAATTTCTAGAATCAAAGGGATTGATATTACTTGAAGATGCCGATGTATAGGCCGATATTCCAGCATCCACCGTTAATACATCATCCTCATTTAGTGGCACACTGACCACTAGTGTTGGGGTAATATCTTGCAGAGATTCGTCACCGATACCCCCTGATACTGCGGCATGTGTACCACTTTGTGTGTAATAGCTCATGAGTATATCCACATCAATCGTTTCCAACACTTTCTTTTTAAAATAAACGGTGTCTTTGCTATCTTGAGCTTTTAGTGATAGTGAAAATATCAATAAAACAGCACCTATAATTATCCTCATGTTCTTCAAAATTTTATTAGATTAATTACATCCACAACCACCGCCGGTTTTGCCTCCATTGGCACCTGAGGCAGCTTCTCGATATGCTTGAAAAGTGGTTTCAAATTGGAAAATCGGCTTCTCACCAAGGGTCATATCGGGGTCATTTAAATAGACCTTATCATATTCTTTGACCGTTGCACAACTCTGGAGTAAGATCGAAACGAAAATTATTGTAAACAGAATAATACTTGATTTATTTTTTTTCATTGGTAATAAATTGTTTGTCAAAAATGAACCCTCTAGATTAATCATTCCACTTGTGTGTCAAATTTATCCAAGACATGGTCTGTTCTATTCGTTTATAATTTTAATTATTTTTTTCTTGCAAATTAAGTCCTTCAGATTTCCACATTTTTCCATGTTCATCGACGAGGAGACACTCCACTCCGGGCAACTGATTTATAAAAAAAAGACCCGACTCGATACCCATCACAAAAACTGAAGTTGCCAAAGCATCAGCCAACTCAGCACTTTGAGCAATGACCGTTGCAGAAATGATGCCTTTGGTTGGCATTCCTGTCTTTGGATTGATGATATGAGCATACCTTTCGCCATCGAAGATCACAAATTTTTCATAATCTCCGGAAGTCACGATGGCCTGATCAGAAATATCAACCATCCCGAATATCTTTTCCTTATTCATTGGGTTAACAATGGCCACTTTCCACGGCGTTCCATTAGCTTGAGTTCCCCATGTAATCATATCACCTGAGGCATTGATAATCGCTGATTTTACCCCATTAGATTCTAGTAGCCTGCGTGCCTTATCTGCGGCATACCCTTTTCCGATGGCACCAAAACCAATTTTCATACCTTCAAGCCTTAGCAACACGGTGGTATCCACACTATTGAGTTCTATATTTCTATACCCGACTTTTTTCACCGAGGCGGCTATTTCTTCCTTGCTAGGCATACTTTTCATACTACCGTCAAACTTCCATATTCTATCCATGGACGCAAAACTGATGTCAAAAGCGCCATCTGTCAATTGAGAAATTGCAATAGATCTCTGTATCAACTGAAAAAGCTCTAAATCTACTTTTACCGGCCTGATACCCGAATTTCGGTTAATTTCAGAAGTCTCAGAAGTGGGATCCCACGAAGATATCAATTTCTCTATTCTAGAAATTTCTGCAATGGCTAAATCGATAAAATAATTAGCTCGAGCCTCATCACTTTCTACTACTGTAATATCAAAATGACAGCCCATGAGCTTTACATCCCTTCGTTCACATACTTGAGCTTGAACTATGTGTGACGAAACCAGCAGCAATGCAATCAGAAAGGGTTTTCCTAACTTATAGGAAAGATTCCATTTTTTTGACATACTCTTCTGGACTGATATTTTCATACCCCAATCTACCTACTACTTTGTCATTATTCAGAATGACCACTTGTGGAAAAATTCCCTGAGAGTTGTATTTCTCTGCCAATGCTGCATTATGAATCTTTTGGGTTTCTGATAATTGGTTTTTAGGTCTGCGGGGAAAATCAACTTTCAACATCACAAAATGTTCCGGAGATACTGACTTAAAATATTCGCTATTCCATATCTGCTTTTCCAGCTTCCTGCATGGGGCACACCAGTCAGAACCTTCAAAAACCATGACTATAGGCAGGTTTTTTTCCGCAGCTACTTTCTTCGCTTCATCCATATTGACTTGCCATTCCTGACTATAAATGCCCATATTTAAAAAAACGAAAAGCATTAAAAATATTTGTTTCATCGACTTTTTATTATTGTAATGACCAAAATTAGTTTTTGTAACATGATAGATTTCTGATTAACAATTTTTTAACGATAAATACTTGTTTACAACTTTCTAATCTTGATGTTTTTATACCATACCTTATCCCCATGATCCTGCAGGCTAATATGCCCTGAGGTGAAAGTTCCGAAATCTGGCCAAGCCTTGAATTTGCTTCCTTCTATTAAGGATTTCCATTCTTCGCCATTGATATCAAAATTTGCCACATTGTAACCATTTAGCCAAAATTGCACTTGACCATTCAATGATATGATTCTCACATGATTCCAGCTTCCGGCTGGGTTTACAGTTGAAAATTTAGACTCAATGAGGTCATATAAATCACCTGCTTTGTGTTTTTTATAGACGGCATCTGGATGGCAACTATTGTCTAATACCTGCATCTCCGGTCCAGTCATCCACACGTAATCATATTTGTCTTCCTCTTGCACGTTAATCATGATTCCACTATTTCCACAAGGTCCAATCTTCCAATCTAATTGCAAATCATAATTTTCAAATGATTCTTTTGATATGATGTCTCCACCATCTTTTGCCTGCCATCCTCCATCATCTTTAAGTTCAGAATTTAAGCAGATCGCATGATCATTAATCACCCAAGAACTACCTATCGTTTCTTTTTTATAATTTCTCCACTGATCTATAGACTTTCCGTCAAACAGTAATTTCCACCCTTTATTTTTCTCCTCTTCGGTCAAGACATTATCCTGATTGGCGCCGGAAGGAACGGGTAAGATTTCACCATTTTTATCTTTCGGTATTTCGTTTACGGTGTACCAAAGTTCAGGACTACGCAGCTCTTTTAAATTTTCGCTAATGAAATTTTTAGTTCGAACATAGACGACATGATTTTTTTTGATTCCCTCAATTTCCAAAAACACTTTTTTTCTATCTCCAGAGACGGAAGCAGAAAGCACTTTTAGTTCTTGTTCATCCATTTTCGGACCACCATAATCCTCCGTTGGATTATAATACCATTGTTTGACGAGATAATCTTTTGGATTCCACCCGTCACCTTCAGTCAATGGTTCTGTAAATGTAAGTTCCATCCCATTGGATCGGATGCTGGCCTCCAAGATTTCGAAAGTGATGTAACCATTAAATTCCAATCTTTGTAATCCGTACCATTTTTTACCTACTTGTCCCCAGTCTCCCGGATTTCCGATTCCACCTACATAGAGCGACCCATCAGGACTCCAGGTCATTCGGTTTATTCCCGCCTCTAAACCCTGAATAAATCTAAATACGGCACCCTGCAGGACACCGTTCACTTCTTCTACAAAAACCCTTTTTACTCCTCCGTGAGTCACCTCTCCGTGTATCATTTGATTTTGATATGGCCCTACATTTATCATCATGGGAGTCGAGGGAGAATTACCAATCTCATCCTGAGGCAACCAAACGACCGGAGGTGTTACTTTTAAGCCCGCTGTACCTTGATAATCCACGGATCTCGAGCCGTAAAAAGCCCCATTAGAAACTTCCAATATCTTAGAACTCGGAAGCCAATCTCCTTGATTATCAGAAACAAATACACCTTGATTATACCCCAGTCCTACACCATTCGGAGTTCTAAGTCCAGATGCCACGAATTCGATGTCGCCTGTTTCCTTGTTGACTTTGATGACTTTACCTCTATCTTTTGCTTGATTGGGCATGCTCGCACCACCGGGAAGAATGGCAGTAGCAAGTGCTGCATAAAAATATCCATCTTTATAACATAGGTCAAAACCAAATTCATGAAAATTCGCTGTCACTTGCCAGTCGTCACAAAGTGTTCTATATTCATCAATGATTTCATCTCCATCAGTATCTATCAGATGGGTCATTTCCTGCTTCTGCATGACATAGATTTCGTCATCAACGACACATAAACCAAGGGGTTCTGCCAGTCCTTCCGCAATTTTTTTAACCTGAATCTTCGTCGAATCACCATCTGCCACATGATCCAAAATATAGACCGCACCGCTTGGTTCCCAAACACTGATAACCAATCGACCATCCGACAAGAAATCCATACCACCTATCATGGGATGAAAATCGTCCGGTCGAGCCTGCGTCAGTGTAAACGACGGATGGACATCGAGCAATGGGTTTTGGTTACCTGGGATTTTAAGATTCGTAGCCATAGGCAATTGAAATCCGTCAAGTTCCTTTTTCTTATTCAACTCATAAAAAAACTGGTCTTCCTCAAAAAAATGATACGTTTCGTCGGTAGATTTCTTGTAATCTAAAGATAGAAATTTGCCGCCAAGACCCTGGAAAAATTCTATTTTAATTTTATGGTATCCGACTTGCATCTTGACACTGCCTTTCTTAGAATCGGTCCCGTGATATCCATCATTGTTTGCTATCAAATGGTCATCAATGTATAGCATTGAACCATCGTCACTCCATATCCTAAAATCATACTGACCTTCTTCGTCCACTTTGAAATAGCCTTGTGCCAATATGGCAAAATTTTCATTGACCCCTACGAAATCAGACCCTCCTATATTGCCAAAGTTTTTCATCACCCCTGCCATAATTGGCTTTGCGTTAAAGCGAATGTCTGACATACCATTGACCTTATAATTCGTCAGGAATACCTTGGTTACCAAGCCATTACCCAGATTTACATGGTCAAGGTTAGTCGCTGGAAGTATAGAATTGACCGCCAAACCCTCGAAAACATCGTTTTTCTTCGTTCGCAGACTAAAAATATAATCTACTACCTCACCTAGACCTTCATCGCTTAAGGTAGGATGCGGAGTCATGGCATTACTCCCCCATACACCACTACCGCCTTGCTTGATTTTCTTGATGAGTTGCAGTTTATTTTCCTCTGAGGGATCGTAGCGATTCGCAATATCAAGGTATGACGGCCCGATGGTTTTCCGAGTTTTGTTGTGACATGTTTTACAATCCGAATTGGCAATCACTTGCAATCCAGGAAATTCTTCTTCGACCACTATGGCATTCATACTTGAATTCGCATTTTTAACCATGGCTTTATCCATCAGAATAATATCTAGGTTGGTGTTTCCATTTTTCAGAATCAAGTCAAAATCGGCTCTTACAAAATTCAGATTTTCGGATTGTACCTCTTTTACTTCAAGGAATTCGATTTCTCCATTAGTCTTTATATTTTCCTTTATAGAAATGGATTCTACGTTAGATTTGAATATTATTTTCTGACCATCAGCTAGACCATCGACATTAAAACTTCTATTGAGTACGAGGCTGTTATTTTCTGATTTGGACGTTTCAATGGTTTCATCAATGTGAATTTTTTGATTTGTGTAAATCAATTCATGCATGATGACCACGTGATCATTTACGAATTTATGACCCAAATATTTGTAACTGGTGACAAGGGTATCTTCATGGCTGAATAATAAGAATGGAGAAACGTATTTATTGACAAAATAAGCATCGCCGAGAGTCGTAGGTTGAGGACCATGAACTTGGTTGTACACGGGGCCTTCAAAATTGACCACGCCGTCCCAGACTTTATACAATCCACCTGTCTCTACATGATATGCTGCCCACAAACGATCATCGAGAGCCATCGTAATCATACGAGCTTGTGTATCAAGCACTGACCTAAAAACCCATGGTGAATGAGGACGTGGTTTTACAATTTTTACCTCTGCGGTGTCTTCTTTACAAGCATTAAATAAAATGGATAGGGAAAAAACCAGCAATATGAATATCTTGGACTTCATTATTAATTTTTTTGCGATTTACATTTTTCAGGTTTAAATGTAGGATTTTAAAAGGCTATATTTTAGAAAAGAGCTTTGAAATAAATTTTTAGCATTAGATGTGTTTTGATTTGGGTCTTCGGGATAGTGAAAAAAGGGGAAGATTTTTCAATACCATTGTAATTCATGAAAAAATAGAAGTAGAAAAACGTTTTTTGCGATACGTGGAATATCGCGAAGGCGATGCCGTTAAAATCACTGGTTCAACTATGTCGTCTTATGGGGCAGGAATTCAAGTTTGGCAGAAAAAACAGTATTAAAGCTCGGGTCGTAAACTAAATCATCAACATCCTCTCAATTACCCCTCTAACAAAACAGAAAAACTGATTACTCACCACCATATAAAAATTGGAATCCACTAATGGCTGTTAGATATGACGACTTCAAACAAAACATTCATGACGGGTATTGCCAACTACACGAAGCCTAATTTATTACATACAGTTAATTTTGAAATTTGCCATGGGGTCTAAATTCATTTTCATCAAAATCTTCTACTCTAACTGCAACAATTTTAGATGAGTATCTTGGACTTTGTTGTTAATTTTTTGCGATTTACATTTTCATGTTTAAATGTGGGCTTAAATTAAGTAATAAATGCCACTTTTGGGGTGGTAAAAAAGTCTTAACTAAATTTTTCGCATACAAGTTTTTCGATTTAGATCTTTACAACCTTTATAAATGGTGAAGATTTTTTGGGAGTTCTGAAAGCTTAAATGATAGGTAATTTAGTAATCATAAATAAACGCCAATTCCGATTCTAAAGATCGGAATGGCGTTCAATCAAATTAGGCTATTGTGTTTTAATCTTAGACAAAGTACATTATCTTTATTGTTCATGAAAGAATGACTTCTTAGTCTTCATCATTTTCATCAATTTCATCACTTTCTTGCTTCTTCGTAAAATTGCCAAGTGGGTCGATGGTTACATCTAATTCCTCTTCGCCCACCTCAAGTTCTAGTTCGTAGGATTTGCCTGAAGATGTCTCAACAACTTCTCCATCTGAGATTTCGTAATCTGTAAAATTTTTGTCAAGAATGTTACGGATATTTGATGGTAATTCTGAATTCTTAATCTCATACTCGGTTTCCTTCCAGTTTCCTTCGGTATCAAAATTGGCCGAATACTCCCTGCCATTCATTTTGAATTCGGCTTCCCATTCTGTCTCGTCTTCCAGTTGCCATTTTATTTTTTGTGCATCAGGAAATTTAGTTGAGAATGCAGTTTTTACCTTTTCAGATACGTTTTTACTGTCTGATTTCTGTGCACATAATTGCATACTAAAAGCAACCGAAAGCACTGCGATAAGCATTAAATTTTTCATCTATTAAATGATTTATTATGTTTTTAATAAGGCAAATATCGAATGTCATTTAGAAGAAATTTGGAAGTAACTCGTTCAATTTTTAAATCTATACCCTATACGCCACATTATAAAATCCGACACATGAAAGGCGTGGGCATGCAAACTTATACCAACAAATAAATCATCTACTATATAATATTTGACTCCAATAATTTGGTAAGAGGTAGGTGTTTGATTCTTAAATTCTTTGCGATATAGATAATATGACGGCTGAATAATCATGGAAACTCTGTTTACAACTAACTCATAAGATAGATTAAGGCTAAGTTCGTTTTTTTCAAAAAACGGTGCTTTAGAAGGTTCCAAAACACCTTCCTTTATGGCAACCTGTGCATTGATTGCACCATTATAAGCATAAGTAAGTCCAGCACCAATCCTAGATTTATATGATACCTGCCAATTTCGTAATACATTAAAACCAATTATTGGGAAATATGCCCCCCGATATTTTTCTTCTATGGCTACATTTACACTATCAAAAAGAATATTAGTAGCACCTCCAAAAACTGAAATTATCCATTCATTTTCTTTATCTAATTTTTCGGCAGGTCTGGGTTCAATCCTTATTTTATTATGATCTAAATGGTAAATAATTGATAATTTTGGGGCTATGGTATTAAGTCCCTGATTAGGTTTTTTTAAGGCTCCATTTGAAAAATGAGTCAGTGAATACCCTAAACCAACGTCAAACAAAGAATTACAATAAAATCTTAAATCCATTCCAACATCAATAAATACAGACTGGCTTGCTCCTAATGCTACGTTATAAGCATTAGAATTAGGATCGAATGATTTCCAATTAAAAGCCATCCCAAGTGCCAATTCATAATTTAAAGAAAAGTGATTCCACCTCTTAAAAGGTCCATTAAAAAACATAAAAGCAGCGATGGGTATGCCGATATTTTCACGTTCAAAGAAATCTGCTACATATAAACCACCACCCCATTTCGGGAAATTGTAATATCGTTGCCATTCTTTGTCTCCATCAGTTTGTTTTTCATATCGTATGGAGTATGCTTGAAATTTGTTAATTTTTTCATTTTCAATGTTTAATCCATTTACAAAGCTATTTGTGGGAAATACATAGCCATATTGACCTTGAACTTGAATACTATGGAGACCAACTAGGTAGTTCAATCTGTCATTATTCTGCCCAAATAGTTGAAACGAATAGTAACAAAGTATTACAGTACAAATCACCTTGTCTATACTCATTTGTAGTTGATTTTATTCTGTCCAAGTTTTTTGTAGAAGTCAGTAGAGTTTATGATTAGAAGGTATAATCCTACTGGATTGTATATAAGAAATAATGATTAGAACAACCATTATAGCTATTGCCACTAAAGAAGCTTGTAATGTACCCAAGTCTAAGCCACCTTTGGCTATTGGTTTTGTCAAAAAGTCTCCAAAAGTAGCTCCGAAAGGTCTAGTGAATATAAATGCTAGCCAAAACAGAAGAACTTCATTGATTTTGGTCGTGTAATGTAATAATATGACCAGAATTATTATTCCTGCAGTAACAAAGGCTCCTTGAGAATATGTCAATCCAGCTACATCGCTAAGATAATCTCCAAAAGCTGTTCCAAGACTATTGGAGAATAAAATTGCTATCCAATAATATGTTTCTTTATCCCGACTTACTATTGGGTAAACAGAAAGATTGTGAAACTTTCGCCACCATAAAAATAAAGTAATTCCTAAGCCTGATGATAGTAATATGCTGCCTCCCGTGTAACCCAGATGCAGACTACGGTCTATAAAATCGGATATCTCTGTACCAAGAGTTGTGGTGGCAATGATAACCAGCCAGTAGATTACCGGAATATATTTTTTGCTGTAAAGTTGAATTAAAAGTACTATTAAAAATACAGCGGCCGTAATGCCAAGACTCCTTGCATATCCAAGATTCAGAGTCATCGAGATAAAATCTCCCAACGTCTCCCCTAAAGTGGTGGCAACGATTTTCATCAGCCAAAATAGTAGAGTAATTTGAGCTACTTTATTAAATTCCATTATTTCTGATTTTTTTATTCCATTTATACTGATGTGTCCAATAAGCTATTTTCATGGACAGGTAGCCAATGCCAGCCCCTACCAAAACATCACTGATATAATGTTTGTTATTTGCCATACGCGACATGCCTACCGATGCAGCAATGCCATAAGAAACATAAGGCATCCATTTAAATTTGTATTTGTATTCTTCACTCAAAAAGGTGGCTGCAGCAAATGCTTGAGCAGTATGACCAGAAGGAAACGAATGATAGTTGGAGAAGTCCGGTCTTTGGATTTTAGTTATGCGTTTCAAAGTTGTTGTTATAGTCATCATAAAAAACTCTCCTTTCAACAGAATTGCTGTTTTGTTTTTGAAATCAGTTTTTGACGACAATCCAAAGGCATCAAATCCATAGGCTATTGCAATAGGGGCAAATTGCAAATAATCATCAATATGCGTTCGAAATCCCGAAAAGTGCTCATTACGTTCTTCTACAATTTCATTCTTGAATGATTCATCTTGACTACCATTTAGCGCTACTCCTGAGAGAATAATTGTACTAGGGAGATAAAGCTGTTTGATATCAAATTTATTCACATTTTGATATCTAAGTTTCGGAGTATAGGACTTAAGAAAAGTACTTCCGTTACTTTGAGAAAAAGCTAAAATAACTTTTAAAAATAGTAAAATTGAGAGAACTAATTTCATCAATCGATTATTGATTCAAAGGTCGATACAGAATTAGAAGAAATTTAGAATTTTAAAAGGATACCAAGAAAATATGAAATTTATCACGATATAAATACTCCAAACTCCAATTATTTTTAACTACGATCTCCTTAATAATTGCTAAGCCTAACCCACTACTAATTTTATTATCCGATGACATAGAAAATCTTTCGAACATAAAGTCAGTATTCAGCCTTTGATTACCTGTATTTGCAATTTGAATGGAATTACTTGAGCAAGAAATAATAATTTCACCACCTATCGGAGTATGCCTGATGGCATTTGATATCAGGTTATTAACCATCGTTTCTAGCAAATAATGATTTGCATTCACCAATATCCTTTCCTCAATCTTAATATTGAGGATAAGCTCCTTTTCACATATGTAATCTTCAAATAAAATTAAAGCCGTCTGAAAAAGTGCCTTAATGTCATTTTCTTGTTGGAGTTGAAACTGTTGATTTTCTACCCTAGCTAAGAGTATCAAATTTTTATTTATTCTAGATAGTCGAGAAAGTGGTGCTTCGATATCATTCAATATTCTAGAAATTTCTGACGAAATATCCTTTTGTTGAAAGAGTAAATCCAATTTGGACTTAAGCAAAGCAATTGGCGTTTGTAATTCATGAGAGGCATTTTCTGTAAACTTTTTTTGCTGTTGATATGCCCTTAAATTATTATTCACCATTTTCTCCAATGTCTTGTTTAGTTCCTGAAATTCCAGTATATCGGATTGAGGCAAATTCATTTTACTTTCTTTGGAGAGTTCAAATAAACGCAATTGCTTAAGTGTTAGGTCAAATGGTTTCCAAAGTTTGGTCGAAATTATTCGATTCAAGATAATAAATCCTAGAATAAGAATATTAAAAAAAATGGCAGTTGTGGTGGCTATCGCCAAAAAGGTATCGTCCGACTCTTCCACATTAGTTTCTATAGTTAATATGTATGGATCTCCATTAATTATAACTTGAGATTTCAAACCACGGAACCTGTCTTTATGGTCTTCCACATTAAGTAAGTTAGTTCGGGTAACTTCGTATACACTATCTTGAAAAGGTATTGATTTATTGTTTTCTTCAATAGAAATTCCTGGTTGGACTATTCCCCATAAACTATTTAACTGTTGGATTTCATGTGGTGTAAACTCATGGGATTGAAATTTTTCCTTAGTTTGTTGAAGCGTGATCCAGTTATTTTCATCCAATTCATTGATCCAGATATAGTCGATAATAAAAACATACACAGGTATGCTGATGCTTAAAATAATCAAGGCATAGATGACGAATGCTCGAAGTGGTTTATGGAGTAGCTTTGTCATTGTTCCCACTTATATCCCGTTCCATAAATAGTCTTTATATAATCACCATAGTTGTATTCTTTAAGCTTTCTTTTTAGGTTTTTGACATGAGCATATACAAAGTCATGGTTGTCAAACATATCTGCAAAATCACCAGATAGATGCTCGGCGATAGCACCCTTGGAAAGTACTCTGTTTTTATTTCCTATAAAAAATAACAATAAATTGTATTCCTTTTTCGTCAACAAAACAAATCGTTCATGCACTTTTACCGTTTTGGCATTGAAGTCAATCGATAGTTCATTTTGTGAAAAGATATTATTGCTATCAAATTGTCTTCTTCTTATTAGAGATTCAATTCTGGCAGCCAGTTCTGCGAGATGAAATGGCTTAGATAGGTAATCATCTGCTCCAAGTTTAAGGCCTTTAATTTTATCATCCAAAGCATTTTTTGCAGAGATAATAATAACTCCTTCCTGTTTATTCAATTTTTTTAGTTCTTCCAAAATCATCATTCCGTCTCCGCCTGGTAGCATTAGGTCTAATAAAATACAATCATAATGGTAATTATAGACTTTTTCCATGGCAGATCTACAATCTGCCACCCACTCACACACATATTGTTCATTCGATAGGTATTGAGCTATATCATTTGCCAAATCTATTTCGTCTTCTATAATAAGGATTTTCATAAATGCAAAGGAATAAATGGAATTTGAAGATATTTGGAATTTTTATTTTCCTGAAACAATTTTAGAAAAAATTGCTGTTTTAACAACTTGTTACTTTTTGTTAAATTTACTTCCAATTGATGCTTAAAAAACCACTACTTTATAATCATGATTTTCGTCACGGCGGTCAACTTTTCATCAAAATTCTGTGTGCTGCCGGCGAATACGAGATATACTCCCGGAGCCACTTTTCTGCCGGTATAGTCTTGCCCGTTCCAGATGGCTTGTCCACCATTAGCGGTGGTATTATATACGAGCTTTCCGCTCATGTCTGTAATTTTAATATCAGAATCCCTCGCAAAGCCTTTTATCGCGATCTCGCCACTATAATCGGATCTTATCGGATTAGGATAGGCATAGATGTCTTCATTGTCACTAACCTGAATTCCCGTAGTGGCGTTGGTTTTAAGTACTTGCAAACCACCTTCTGAGGAGATAAACATTTCGCCAGAAGATCCTATAAATTTGAGGTATTTAATTTTGTTATTAAACAATGGAGAATTGTTGATATCATAAAAATACTCTTGGGTTTCGCCATCGGGTGATTGGACAAAAATGCCGTTTCTTGTACCGAACCATTTTCGATTGGCTCCATCAAATTCTATACATCGTATATCTTCCGTTTCTAGAAGATAGGCTGCGATGCTATCTTGCAGCACTTTTCTACGGTTGCCACTACAGTTTGATGAATTAAACGGGTCACTACCACAGTCAAATGCCACTGGTCCTGCCGCAGTACCTACCCATACTTCACCATCTAAATCCACTTCTATGTCATTGATGGTATTGCTCTGTAGCTCGCTATTGTTTTGAGTAATCAATCTCATATTGTCGTCGCTCAAATCGTCAAAGGTGGAATTTTCATTAAAAACAATAACCCCGCTGCTGAGTGTAGAAATCCATTTATTATCGTAGTCATCAATAGTTAGGCTAGTAACCATATTACTAGCTCCGAGCAGTCGATATTCATACCATTCTCCGTCTTTTGTTAATACTTTTAAAGGATTGGCCGTCAGCGTATTGATCATCCACAGGTTACCGTCGCGATCATACTTAAGGTCAGGAATTCTAGCTCTTTGCTCATCTCCGATGGTGCCTTCGATCGGTGAATTATATTGATTGTAAATGATCGACTCCGCATTGTCAAAATCATAAATCATGACACCGGAATAATAGGAACCCAAAGCAATTTTATTCTGCCTAGGAACCGGAGCAGTTACTTGGATATTATCAAATTCATTCTGTTGAATTGGAGCATAATTTTCACCTCTGACATTAGTCCAAATTCCATCTTCTAATATATAAAAGCCAGCTTTAGATTCAAGGTATCCAAACTCATCGGTAACCCCACCAGAAGTGACAATAATCTTATCTCCTAAAGTGCTAATGTGGCTTGCCCTTACATCAAAGGGACTATTTAATTCGAGTTTTGTACAGCCATCGGTAGTAGATCTAAAACCTCGCCATTCGTCAGCGTACCAAAGCACTCCTTCTGAATCTTCTACTCCGTATAAAATGCGGTTTACACACTGTGTGTCGAATGTATTAAAGGTGATTCCATCGTATTTGAGAGCTTTACTATTAAATTGAGAATTTCTTAATCCAATGACCAAATTCATGTTCTCTGCACTTAAAAATTCCACTTTATAACCTTCGTCTTTCTGATCCAATACTAGCGAAAACATTTCTCCATCCCCCGCATATAGAACACCTCCAATGTTTACAAACACATCATCTCCATAAACAGCAACATCTTGTGCATTGTATGTAGCCGTCAATCCGTTTTCGTCTCCTAAAAATTGCCATTTCGAAAAATCGTTGAAGGAATTGCTATTCTGTTCTATCTTGTATAACCCGTCTTCTGTCGCCATGAATATATATTCGTCATTAGAGGCGACTCCATTGACGACGTAGGGTACGAAAAGAGTTGTTCTAAATTCCAGTTTATCCAAATCCAGTTGTATGACTCCGAACGAAAATGATAAATAAGCAAATTGAGCATTGGCAATATAAATATCATTAATTCTCTTATCATTAAATTGTGTGGCAAATTTTAAAAATGGAAGATTCTCTATTTCCTCTTCTTTTATGATGTCAATATTACCATCTTCATAAACGACGATCAATTGCCGATGAGCTTGATCATACTTCGCCATCTGAATATCACTTCCACTCAATCCTGACACCTTATCCATCGAATAATCGGACAGGTCATTTTTATTAATAAAAACCAGAGCATGTTCTGTTACATAAATTGCATTTTCAGGGCTTTGAGTGACCCATTTAGCGGTATGTAGTGGCAAATAAGATTTCCATTCTCCGATTTTTAAATCACTCTGGGCATGCATAGTACTGAAAAGAAACAAAAAACCGATTATGAATAATCTTACAATCATTTTATACTATTTATATGTTCTTTGTATATAAAAAAGGAATTCGAAGGTGAAATAAACAAGTTAAATCTACGGTTTTAAAAACTGGATTTATCAAAAATTATTGCTTTTGAAATATTATTTATATAAAGAACTATTTTCTAAATAATGATACACTTTGTCCGGTACTAAGTACTCGATTGAATAGCCCTCTTTGATGCAATCCCTAATATAACTGGCAGAAATATTCATCATAGGTGCTTCAAATATTTTTATTTTTGGATGATTTTCGAGTTCTCCCAATTCGTAATTTGGTCTTTTGTAAACATAAACCGAATACTGAGCCAATATCTGCTCGTAATTTTTCCACTTATGAAATCCACCCAAGTTGTCGCCTCCCATCAACAAAACATACTCATTCTCAGGGTATTTCTCATGAAGATAAGTCAAGGTATCAATTGTATAAGAAGGCATCGGCAATTTAAATTCAATATCTGAAGCTTTGAGACGGGTATTTTCGCCTATAGCAAGGTTTACTAGATGCAATCTATCATAATCATTGGCGAGGTTGGCTCTCTGCTTAAAGGGATTTTGTGGCGAAACCACCATCCATACTTTCTCTAGATCCGTATGCTCGGCCATATAATTTGCAATAATCATGTGACCCACATGTACAGGGTTGAACGACCCAAAAAACAAGCCTATTTTAGCCAAGGTATCGTTTAATTGTTAACAAGTATAGGCATGACCAACATCATAAGGCTTTCGTCATCCGGCTCATCAGACGGCACCATAATACCCGGTCTATTAGATTGTGAAAGATTGATATATACTTCCTCTGTGTCAAGCACACTCAACATTTCTGCCATAAACTTGGCGTTAAATCCTATGAGCATTGGGTCACCTTCATATTTACAAGGCATTTGTTCAGTTGCTTCGTTTGAGAAGTCTAAATCCTTAGCAGACATGGTCAAACTGCCATCACTGATGTTGAGAATCACTTGATAGGTACTTTGATTAGAATAGATCGATAATCGTCTAAGTGCATTCAAGAAATCTCTTCGGTTGAGTGTCAATACATTAGGATTATCAACAGGTATCACCGCATTATAATCCGGAAATTTGCCATCGATTAATCTGCAGGTTATCAATGTACCATTGATGTCAAAAAATGCATTTTTAGTGTTGAAAGAGATATCTACATTGACATCGTTTTCAAGTGCTTTTTGAACTATTCCGATACATTTTTTATGGAGGATAAACGAGTTGCTAATCTCAGAATTGATGTTTCCGAATGTGTATTTAACCAATTTGTGTCCATCCGATGCCACAAATATAATCTTGTTAAAATCTACCTGAACCAATACCCCATTCATATTGGGCTTCATGTCGTCAGAACTTGCGGCGAATATGGTTTTGGCAAATGCTTGGCTAAGACTCCCTGCATTAAAGCTAAAACTTTCGGTATTGTCTCTTTCAATTGTCGCAGGAAATTCATCAGGATTATCTCCTCCTAGACGATATACACCGTAGGCAGATGCAAGTTTTATACTATTATTTTCCGGTTCCACTTCAAAAGAAATCGGTTGGTCAGGTAAAGCCTTCAGCGTTTCATAGAATTTTTTTGCCGGCACGGCAATAGCACCATCATCCAGTCCTGTCACTTCAAAACTGGTAGAAATGGTCACCTCTAGATTAGTCGCTTTAATACTCAGGACATTGCCATCTAATTTCATTAAAAAATCTTCTGCTACCGGCAACAGTGGGTTGGGGGTGATGGTGGTATATGCTAAATTCAAATTTTTCAATAACTCCGTTGAAGAAACCTCAAATTTCATACTTATCCTTTCTTTAAATTTTTAAAAAACAAAAATACGAATATTTTAATCAATTTAGAAAAAGCTGATTTTTTAGGTTCATTTCATTCGGTTAGAATAGTTTTTTTCAAAAAATTAAACACCTAGCTTAATCATCCCTCTTTTGTGTAGGAATTATATAAAAGGAGCTACCTGTTTTACCCATTTTTCCGTCAAAGGGACATGAAGGAATGCATTAATATGAAAGGCACTCGATTTTTTGAAAGTACCAATTTATTTGTACAAGTCATTTTGATACGACTTAAAATCAACAGTAGTCAGCACTAAATATCCCAAAATAAAAAAGCTACTCAGTGCTAGCACGCTGTATCTCATATTGCCGGTAATGTCCTGAACGATTCCAAAAATCGCAGTGCCTGCCACGATACTTATTTTGTATAATACATCATAAAAACTAAAATAGGACGTGACCTCATCCGGTCTATCTTCGATAAACTTAGAATAACTAGATCGGGATAATGACTGGATTCCACCCATTACTAAACCCACCAATCCTGCAATAATATAAAAATGCATCTTACTCGTAGTAAAATAAGCCATCAAACAAATCCCTATCCAAATAACCAACTGAATAGATAGCGCAAATTTGTTTCCTCTTCTATTCGATATATTTGCAAATAAGTAAGCTCCAATAATTCCAACTAATTGAATTAACAGAACGGTCGTTATGAGCTCCTGAGTTTCCATTCCTAGTACATCTTGAGCAAAAATAGTTGCCAGATAAATCACGGTTTGTACTCCTGCACTGTACAAGAAAAATGCAAGTAGAAACCGCTTAATTGAGGTTTCTTGTTTGACTTTATTAAAAACTTCCTTTATCTCCTTATAACCCTTTGCAATGGTTGAAAAATTGAAATGCGTCTTATTGTCTTTAGGTAAGTGTTTAAAAGTGTATTGTGCAAAACCTAACCACCATACTCCGACTAAGAGAAACCCAATTCTAGCTGGTAAGCTCTCGTCTGTGATGCCAAAAGTACCGGGTGAGAGTTGCATCCACAGAATGAAAAGCAATAAAATGACACTTCCTATATAACCATAAGCATAACCTTTGGCACTGATTTTATCAAAATTTTCTTCGGTCGCGATGAGCGGTAAAAATGCATTGTAGAAAACCAATCCTCCAGCAAAACCAATCGTCGCCAGTATAAAACCAGAGGTTCCTAACCACAATAGTTGCGGGTCATTAAACCAAAATAACGCAATACATGCAAGAGAACCGATAATGGTAAAGAGTTTCATAAAAAACAATTTTCTTCCTGTATAATCGGCTATACCACTAAGTAAGGGTGACAATAATGCTATCAATAAATAAGAGAATGCCACAGCATAACTATATAAGGACTCATTACTGATCGAAGCTCCTAAAATATCAACTTTATCCGGTGTATACGCAATGAAAAAAATGGGAAATACCGCCGTGGAGATGACCAAAGCATAAGCGGAATTGGCCCAGTCAAAAAATGCCCAAGCATTGATTGTTTTTTTGTCATTAATGGCAATTTCTTTCATCCAATAGCTATTTTATTTGGCTTTAAAAGTACATTTTAAATTGAATTAGTCGCAGCTTTCTATATAATTTTTATCAAGGTGGTCATTTTATAAAATAATATTTTTCAATATTCAAAATTGGCTTAAATTGTATCCTTTTACAAGATATCAAGTCGAATAGTTGACAATAAAATTTTATGAATATAGGCATTTTATCGAGAAGCACGGCTCTCTATAGTACTCAGTCTCTCATCAGGGCTGCCCAGCTAAGAAATCATTATGTTCGGGTTTTTGACCACATGAATTGTGACATTTTCATTGATAATGACCGACCGCGAATATATTATAACAATATAGAAATAAAGGGAATTCAGGCCATTATTCCACGAATCGGTTCTACCGTCACAAAGTACGGAGCTGCCGTGATTCGACAATTTGAAGCTATGAATGTTTTCACCACTCTCGATGCAGATGCCCTTCTTAAAAGCAGAGATAAAATATCTTGTATGCAAATATTAAGTGCCAATGGAATCAGAGTGCCTGTATCTGCATTAAGCCACAATATTGAAAATTACAATTTTTTATTAGACCAAGTGAGTTTACCCCCATATATTATAAAGCTCATTGAGGGAACTCATGGAATGGGGGTCATTCTATCGGAGTCAAAATCTAATGCCGAGTCGATTTTGGAAGCTTTTTATAGCTCAAGAAGCAAGGTATTGGTTCAAAAATTTATCAGCGAAGCCAAAGGTTCAGATATCAGGATATTTATTGTAGATGGTGAAATTGTAGGCACAATGAAAAGGCAAGCTGCCAAGGGTGAGTTTCGTTCTAATCTACATAGAGGAGGTACCGCAGAGAAAATAAATATAAGCCACGAAGAAAAAGAAACAGCGCTAAAAGCCGCTGAAATTATGGGATTAAAAGTAGCCGGAGTCGATATGTTACAAACCAAAGATGGCCCACTCGTGTTAGAAGTGAACGCCTCGCCGGGACTAGAAGGTATAGAATCAGTTACCGGAAATGATATCGCAGGGAAGATTATAAAGTTTGTTGAAAAACACAGAAAATGGTAGAATTCATAAGGGATAGGAATAAGAAAGAAGACAATATTATAATAGATAATCAAAGCATCGCTCCTGGAGAGGACATGGTTATAAAAATTCCCGCAGGAAGGTTGCCATCAGATACTAGAATACAAGTCTACGTGCATGTCTATCGAAGTGAAAAACCAGGGCCAATACTTTTTGTACAAGGAGGCGTACACGGCGATGAAATTAATGGTATCGAAATTGTGAGAAGGGCAATAGAGAACAATCTATTTAAGAATATCGATTGTGGTAGTGTCATTGCAGTGCCACTACTTAACATCTTTGGATTTATAAATTTTAGCCGAGATGTACCCGACGGAAAGGACGTAAATCGAAGTTTTCCGGGTAATCTTTCTGGGTCGCTGGCCTCACGTGTCGCCAGAGTATTGACCAAAAAAATATTGCCCAATGTGGATGTCGCTTTGGATTGTCATACGGGAGGCAGCAGTAGATATAATTTTCCGCAAATACGGTATAACAAAAATGATAAAAAGGCTGAAATTCTTGCTCAAATGTTTAATGCTCCCTTTGCGGTAGAAAAACCATACATTGCCCATTCTTTTCGGAAATCTGCCAATGAAATGGGCATTCCTGCCATTGTATTCGAGGGGGGAGAATCCGTTAGATTAGATGGCTTGGCGATTGACCATGGCTTGAGAGGATTACAGAATTTAATGGCGGGACTAGGTATTATCTCGGAAAATAAAAAACGTGAAATCGACTCACTTACCATTTCAAATACGAGTTGGATAAGAGCATCACAGTCCGGAATCTTTATTTGGTCTAAATCCAGTGGCAATAAGATATACAAAGGTGAGCCGCTCGGTGAAATCAAAGATCCATTCGGCACAAAATCTGTCAAAGTCCTTTCAAAACACAATGGGTACATCATTGGTCATAATAATGCATCGGTCGTAAATCAAGGAGATGCACTCTTTCATGTTGGCTTCTTAAAAAACCAATAATCTAATTTAATTATCTTTGTCCAAAGGAAATTCCATGTATGAACCAAATATATGAATCACTGGTCGCAGCAAAAGAAAAGGGTCAAAAGAAATTTGCTGTACTCATAGATCCTGACAAGCTTAGGTTAAATAATTTTGAAAGAACCATTGACCTTGCCATTTCTGCGAATGTGGACTACTTCTTTATTGGAGGAAGTCTCGTGGTCAATAATATGTTGGACGATGTTCTTAAAAACATCAGAGACAAGTGCCAGATACCCATGATCTTATTTCCGGGCAATAGTTTTCAGCTAAGCTATAAAGCCGATGCCTTGCTGTTTTTATCCCTTATATCAGGCCGAAATGCAGATTTATTGATAGGAAAACACGTGGTAACTGCACCATTTTTAAAATTAAGTCCATTGGAAATTATCTCCACCGGATACATGCTTATTGACGGCGGAAAACCAACGACGGTACAGTATATGAGCAACACTACGCCTATCCCATCTAACAAAGAAGATATTGCCCTCTGTACAGCCTTGGCAGGAGAATTACTAGGACTGAAACTCATCTATATGGATGCCGGAAGCGGAGCAATAAATCCTATTCCCGAACAAATGATTGAAACTGTAAGTGGTGGAATCAATATTCCATTAATCGTGGGTGGTGGTATAAAAACTCCGGAAAAAGCCTTTGCCAATGTAAGTGCCGGAGCCGATGTCGTCGTGGTAGGGGATGCACTCGAAAAAGATCCGGTATTGATGTCAGAATTGGCGGCAGCCATACATCAGAAAAATATGGAACCAAAAAAATCTTCATTTCCAAAATGATATTGGCACAGGTTATTAAATCGACCGGAAGCTGGTATTTAACAAAATCATCTGACGGGCAAATCATCCAATGTCGCATCGTGGGTAAGTTTAGAATGGATAATCTAAAATTGACCAACCCCGTGGCGGTAGGAGACATGGTCTATATCGAAATGGAAAATGAAACCCAAGGAATTATCAAAGAAATTCTTCCCAGAAAAAACTACGTCGTCAGGCAATCTCCTAGGAAGAAACACTATGTACATTTCCTCGCAAGCAATATTGATCAAGCCATATTAATAGCGACCATCATAGAACCCAATATCAAACCAGGATTCATTGATCGATTTTTGATTATGACCGAGACTTATAGCATCCCTGTATTTATCGTTTTTAATAAATCTGACTTATATACCGAAGAGGAGCTAAATATTTATAATGAATTAAAAAAAATTTACACTCTTATAGGATACCATGTCCTCCTCGTATCTAGCAAGACCGGAGAGGGACTTACTGAGTTGAAAGATATATTAAAGGATAAAACCAGTCTAATTAGTGGTCAGTCGGGAGTAGGAAAAACAAGTTTGATAAATGCCCTTGATGCCAATCTAGAATTAAAAACTCAAGAAATCTCAGAGTTCAGTGGCAAAGGTCAGCATACCACGACTTTTGCCGAGATGTTTGATTTAAAAATAGGAGGTAAAATTATTGATACTCCGGGCATCAAAACCCTAGGATTTAATCATCTCGAAATCATGGATGTGGCTCATAATTTCAAGGAGTTTTTTAATTTATCCACTGATTGCAAATTTGCAAACTGCACACACCGATCTGAACCCAGGTGTGCCGTAAAATCAGCCCTAGACGACGGACAGATTAGCCCATTGAGGTATCAAAATTATATTCAAATAATAGACGACATCGAAAATCAAAACTATTGGGAAATTAACGATGACATTTAACTAGTGCCAATGGCTTATTCTGCTAAAAAAAGTTATAAATCCAAGTCTGAGAAGAAAAGAGAGCATCGCAGAGTATGGACAATAGTTATCTATGGTTTGTTAATCTGTATCCTGTTGAAAATTCTGATAAAAGTATTTCTAGACTAAGATATCAAAATAAATTACGTGCCGAAGACCTTGTCCCAAATGGTACTACTCACACCAAAACCCCTTTCCGGATTTTTAAAATGATGATCCATGTGGTTCTTCTTCAGAGTCTGAAAAATTTTCGGCCTTGTAATCGGTGCATGATGAAAAGCATAATGCATGATGTCATAAAGTAAATAACCCAATATGAATCCTATATAGAACATACTATTACTTCGATCTCCCAATAAATATTCAAACAAAAAATAAAACCCAGTAGCCAGAGGAATACTCATTACTGGAGGCATCACCAACCTTTTACTGTCATTTGGATAATCATGGTGAACTCCATGTATCACAAAAAATACTTTTTTACCCAAATTACTCTTTGGATGATAATGAAAGATAAACCGATGAAAAACATATTCCACAACTGACCAAACTAATAAGCCAAGTACAAATAACATTAACCGTGTTTTTAATGGTATATCAAAGTCAGAAATTGAATGATAAAGTAAAAGAGCTATAATTGGCGCAAAAATCAACAACGGTACGTACCAACTTACTCTAGAAATTTTATCCAGAAAATCATTTTGGAACATACGTAAAGATTCGTCTTTTCCACTGACAAAATACTTGTTTTGACTCATAGTATTGAGGTAAAAAATTCCTACAAATTTATATCATTTCTTTAATATTTATCACATTAAATATTATTTAAATTGTCAAACAACCATTTATTTAATAGGAAAATTGAATGCATTAGTCCATTAAATCCTCAAAAAATGCAACTTTATTTCATCTTTGCTGTCAAATCGAATTACTAGTAAATTTTAATAAAGGAAAATTTTTATATGAACACAATTAGAGTATTTTTTTCGATGCTTAGTTTTCTTCTTATTCATTCCATGGCAATAGGTCAGTCTTATACCATTGAAGGTGAGTTGCTCGACAATACGAATCAGCCCATAATTTATGCGACATTGAGCTTGTTTTCTAGTGCAGATTCGAGCCTCGTGAAGGTAGAAGCATCAAACGAAAACGGAAATTTTTCATATAAAAATATTCAAAAAGGTCAATACTGGATAGAGGCTACTTATATAGGTTTTGATGATTTAATAATCTCCGAAATCAATCTCGATAAAGATACCAATCTTGGTAAAAAAACCATGTCTTCAACGACCGTCGCCTTAGATGAAGCAGTTGTAACTGCACAAAGGAGTATCATAGAAGTGAAGCCAGATAGAATGGTTTTCAATGTACAAGGTACTCTCAATAGCACCGGGGATAATGGTCTAGAACTATTGCGAAAAGCCCCGGGTGTCGTTGTCGATAATAATGATAACATCTCGGTATTGGGCCGAAATGGTGTGATGATTTTCGTTGATGGAAAGAGATTGCCTATATCCGGTGACCAGTTGAGTGATTATCTTAGAAATTTGACTTCTGACCAAATTGACAGAATAGATATCATTAGCAACCCAGGAGCTAAGTATGAAGCCGAAGGAAATGCAGGAATCATTGACATAAGACTCAAAAAAGACAAAAACTTGGGTTCGAATGGAACATTATCGCTGAATGCTGGAATGGGAAGGAAATTTAGAGGCAATTTAGGGTTTTCAGGAAACCATCGAACTAAAAAAACCAATCTTTTTGGAAATATTAATTACAACAAATGGAACGGTTGGAACAAAATAATATTTGATAACTATCAAAATGGATTCCGATTACAAGAATCAAATGTAATGAATCATCATAATAACAGTATTAACTATCGTGCAGGAATGGATTTCTTCCTCACCGAAAAAAGCACCATTGGAGTGTTAGTTGATGGCTCAAATGGAACTGGAGACTTTGATTCTTATAACAGAGATAAAATTTCTAATATTCCTACGCCGAATGATATTGACAGTATTCTAATCGCGACCAATGCCTCTGAAAGTGCGAAAGACCGCTATTCTGTTAATGTCAACTATGTGTTCAGAAGTGGTGAAAAGACCTTAAATATAGATGCGGACTTTGGCAGATACAAAGATGACGTTGATTTCTTACAGCCCAATACATATTATGACGGATCAGAGAACACCGTATTAAGAACCGTGAATACAGCAAATCATACACTATCTGACATTAATATTTATACCTTAAAATTGGATTATGAGATTCCATTATTGGGAGGAAATGTGGGTACCGGATTCAAGCTATCAAAAGTAAAAACCGACAACACCTTTTTGTTTTATGATGTCACGGATTCTATCAGAATTCAAAACAATGACCGAAGCAATAACTTTGTCTATGACGAAAATGTCTATGCAGCTTATGCAAATTATTCTACTAAATTATCCGAAAAATGGGGGCTGACTACGGGATTGCGATTAGAGCAAACGGATGCAAGAGGAGACTTGACTGCATACAACCCTGCCCTACAAGAAGATCCGGTGCTTTTTGATTATCTGGATGCATTTCCTTCTATTGGATTAAGTTATCAAGCGGCTCCAATGCATGCCTTTAATTTGAATATAGGTAGAAGAATAAACCGACCAGACTATAATGTTCTAAACCCTTTCAGAACACAGCTCAGTGAGTTGTCATTTATGAAAGGAAACCCTTACTTAAAACCCGAAATCGTAAACAATGCGGAACTCGGTTATACTTGGCAATATCGCTATAATTTCAAATTATCATATAGCAAAACCACCAATCAAATTACTAGGCTTATTGCTCCTGATGATGATAACCCGAAAGCAGGATTCTTAAGCTGGGACAACCTCGCCGAACAAACCGTCATCAATTTTAATGCATCCCTACCATTACAGCTAAAAGCATGGTGGAGTATGTTTGTGAATATTAATTTTTCTCATATCCAAAATGAAGCAGATTATGGTAATGGCGCCACGATTAATTTAGGAGCTTATTCTTATAATCTTTACACTCAGAACACCTTCGTTCTCGGCGAAGGATACACCGGAGAGATTTCGGGTTGGTACTCAGGCCCTGGAATTTGGGGCGGTGTGTTTATATATGAGCCCAGTTATTCCCTGAATTTTGGATTTCAAAAGAAATTTTTCGATGCTCTTAATTGCAAAATCAGTTTTCAAGATGTTACATACCAATCCGGATGGTCAGGTGAAAGTACCTTTAATGGACTATATGCAATAGGCCAAGGCAATTGGGATAGCCGACGTGTCAATCTCAGCCTTACTTACAATTTTGGAAATAGTAACGTAAAAGCTAGAAAAAGAATGACCGGCAATGAAGCTGAAACTGGTCGTATAAAAAGTGGAAATGAGTAACAGCAAGATTCTGTTGTTACTTTTATAAAGCAGTAAAAATTACAAATTCATTTCGCATTATCCAGAATCAAGAATGATGGCATTTTGTATGATAAATTGCAAGACAATAAATTATGTAAAATGCCATTTTTCGGACTTCATTAAATTCCAATAATCAATATTTTCCTACTTACCACACCCTTCTACTCCCAATACATAATTTTTTACCACTTGAAGGTCATCTGCAGTCTTACTTCCTAAAAATCCCTGAATATCTGCATCAGACATGTGTTGAGATGCAAAAAGTAAATACCCCTTAGAAAGCGGCATATATGACCAGTGCCATTTCTCTTCGTTATATCCTGTCCTGCCATTTATCTTTGAGGTGTATGGTCGGCAAAAACCAAATTCGTGAGCATGATTTTCCAGCCAATAATAAACCCGCAATCCTTCTCCTTTCTCAAACCAATCATTTTCAAACGCATTCAAATCAATATCTGTTCCCCAATGGTGACGAGAGGTGCCTGGCATGGCACTGTATTCGAGTATCATTTTCGCTTTTTCGAGATCACTATATTTTGAATTTCCTAGATTAACACCACTTGAGAGGGTCGTTTCTCCCATCCATTTTCGTTCCCATATTCCTTTTTGATAATCAAAATTACGAGTCGCCGACCGAATGATTAAATCAATATTGTCCTTTTGAGCGGCTTCCCACATCCGAATAAATGCCTCATAAGCCTCGATATTGAGCCATAAACCAGCTCGATCTGCATATTTTTGATCTATTTGAGTAAAACCATTCGTTTGAGTGGGGTCAAATTTTCCCAAAATGAAAGCGATATTTAATTTGTCCGGTATTATAGTATCCATGTTTTCGTGTTTATATTCCGTCTGCATAATGACTTCGTTTTCATTTTTTTGAACACGATTTGACTGGCATTCTGATAGCGTCGAAAGCATCAACACAATGGCAATAAAGCTGTACAAACCCATAAAATAATTTTAATTTTGCAATCGTTCAAAAAAGTAACAACATAAAGATATACAATTTTTTGGTATGCATATTAGAAAAAATCATCCCTGGTTTCTATTACTTTTTATACTGATTTATAGCTGTCGGAGCGATTCTACGGTTATTCCTGACACCAGTAAAGTCATGACCGGTAATTATCAAATCGTCAGATATGAAAAATTATTAGAAGATAATATTCCTATTGATACCGCGAAATTTCAAAAAATATACGAACAATATCCATATTTTACTGAAATCACGTTCCGCAATGTCATTCCCTTAAAGGGTAAAATCGGTTCCCCAGAATTTTGCCAAAACTTGTCCGGGTACTTGCAAGATAGCCTCATTCAGGAAATATATAAAAAAGTAGAAAACGAGTATGGTGACTTACAAAGTACCTCTAAAGAAATCGATTCCGCTTTTAGGTTGTACAAGTATTATTTCCCTACAGTGGTTCTGCCAAATGTATATACTCTAATTTCCGAGTTTTCAATTCAGAATTTTATTTTTCAAGATGGTAAATGTGATGGTGTGGGAGTCAGTCTTGATATGTTTTTGGGCAAAGAATTCAGCTATAAATTATTGGATCCCAAAAACCCCAATTTTTCCGATTACCTCACCCGCCGATTTAATAAAGATCACCTTGTTTTTAAAATCATGGAAACCATCGTAAACGATAAAATGGAAAGTCGCATGTCTTATAATCTATTGGATAAAATGGTTGATAACGGTAAGAAATTGTACATTCTGAAAAAAATTCTTCCTACTACCTCTGATACTGTGATATTTGAATATACTAAAGAGCAGCTGGATTGGTGCCAAGAAAATGAACTCGCTATGTGGGCTTTCTTTTTCGATCAAAAACTATTCTATGAAACTAGTGATATAAAAATTAACAAATATGTAGATGAAGGGCCTCAATCACCGGGTATGCCCTCGGATGCACCCGGAAGAACTGGAAACTATATTGGTTACCAAATTGTTACTTCATTCATGGAAAAAAATCCGGATATGCCACTAGACTCTTTACTAAATTATACGGATTCTCAAATGCTTTTAGAAGTTTCGAGATATAAGCCTAAAAGGGAATAGTTTTTGTAACCAATTTTAGAGACTAATCACATTGCATTTAAATAATAAAATATAAATGAGTAATCGAACAATACCATTGGTTGACCTTTCAAAATTTGTAAACGGGGATGAAAAAGAACGAGAAGCATTCGTTGAGCAGTTGGGTGAAGCCTTTCATAATGTCGGTTTCGTTGGAGTGATCAACCACGGTGTCCCTAAGGAACTTATTGATGGTTTTTTTCAATCATCGAAAAATTTCTTTTCACTCCCTGTGAGTGTGAAAAAACATTACGAAATTCCTGAAATGGCAGGCCAGAGAGGTTATACGTCTTTCGGTCGAGAACATGCAAAACAGTCTAAAGTGGCCGACCTCAAGGAATTTTACCAATTTGGACAATACGTAGAGGATGACGAGGTGCTTGCTCAGAAATATCCACCCAATCCCTTTGTAGAGGAAATGCCGTCTTTCTCTGAAAATGCCGAAAAACTTTACAAGGCTTTTGAGGCGGCGGGTGGCCATCTGCTCAGAGCCATTGCGATACATTTGAATCTCCCGGAAGATTACTTTAAGGATAAAATTCACAACGGGAATAGCATTTTGCGATCGATACATTATCCTCCCATTACTGAAGAACCTGAGACGGCAATCAGAGCAGAACAACACGAAGATATCAATTTGATTACCCTATTGGTCGGAGCCAGTGCCGGAGGATTACAATTATTGAATTCAGAAGGAGAATGGCTCGACATATTGCCCGAAAATGACGAAATCGTGATCAATGTCGGAGATATGTTGCAGCGATTGACAAATAATTATCTGAAAAGTACTACACATCGAGTAGTAAATCCACCGAAAGAACTGTGGCATGTACCGAGATTGAGCATCCCTTTTTTCCTTCATCCCAAAAGCGACATGGACTTGACCTGTCTCCCGCAATGCGTGACAGATGAGACGCCTCTGGCTTATGAAGACATGACAGCCGGCGAATATTTGGACGAAAGATTAAGAGAAATCGGACTTAAAGCTTAATTTGAAAATATTTTGACATTCAATTGTCTAATTGTTATTACCTTTGTATCATTAAAGAATTAAGATTATGTTTACCTTATTGTTAGGTTCATTAGGAGCTCCTGAATTAATATTCATAGCTTTTGTCGTGCTTTTGCTTTTTGGTGGTAAAAAATTACCTGAACTCATGAGAGGCTTGGGAAGTGGTATAAGAGAGTTTAATAATGCGAAAGCAAATATTGAGTCAGAAGTGAAAGAAAGTATGAAAGAGCTAGACGAAAAGAAGAAATAAAAATTTTATAAAATTTATTAATTCTGAGAGCAAAGTCCCTTCGCGGAGCTTTGCTCTTATTTTTTTATGAAAAACATGAAAGTTTCAAAAATTTCAGCTCCGAAGATATATTTGGGAGACGACAATGTCCTCAGAAATCATGTCATCACCTATAATGATGAGGGTAGAATTTTAACCATTGAACCCCTGGAAAGTCACGATTTATCCTCAGTCAGAATGCTGGATGGATACATCACTCCTGGGTTTATCAATACACACTGTCACCTCGAACTCTCCCACATGAAAAGTGTCGCGGATACAGGTACAGGGCTGATTGATTTTTTACTTCAAGTTGTATCAAAGAGAGAGGTCAACCAAGATTATGTAGAGCAATGTATCGATGAACAAGATAAATATATGTGGAATGCCGGAATTATGGGGGTTGGCGATATTTCTAATAAATCTGATACTGCAAAGACTAAAAGCGAGAGTAAAATACAATACTATACTTTTGTAGAAATGTTTGACCTCTGGAATACTTCTTTTACTGAAAACACAATTAAACAATACGTTGAAGTATTAAAGGCATTTAACTTAAAATCGGGTGATAAAATCAACCTAGTACCTCATGCTCCCTACTCCGTGACTCCAAAATTAATGAGATATATCAGCGAAAACACCTCCATTGAGGACGTTATTTCAATACATAATCAAGAGACACCTCACGAAAATGCCTTTTTTGTTGATGGAAATGGCGCTTTTCCTCATTTTTACCACCAGTTGAATCTAAGCCTTCAGGATTTTATTCCCACTGGCAAACCCTCGATTAATTTTGCATTGGATAATTTTAGGAAAAATGCCAGATTTCTATTCATACACAACACCATGTCCTTGGCAAGCGATGTGCAATTTGCAATAAATAATCTATCAGAAAAACCCTTTTGGGCGACCTGCCCAAATGCCAATCTTTATATCGAAAACACATTACCCAACTATCGGGAATTATTGGATGCAGGTGCTACAATGACCATAGGCACTGATAGCCTCACTTCCAATTGGCAACTGTCGATTGCAGAAGAAATCAAGACAATATTAAAATATTGTTCATATCTCAGCTTTGATGAAGTCATTGTGTGGGCATGTAAAAATGGAGCCGAAGCCCTAGGATTTGATAAAGAATTAGGGATGATTGAGCTAGGCAAAATGCCCGGGTTGGTACACTGGCAATTTAATGAAAATGAGGAGACCATTCATGCAAGCTCAGTAAAAAGGATTATATAAGTTATGAATATTAAGGATATCATTTCGGTTACACTGATATTATTTTCAGTGATTGACATCATAGGTTCTATACCTATAATTTTGGATATTAAGAATAAAGGCACAAAAATCGAGGCAGGAAAAGCTGCACTGGTTTCATTGCTGATAATGATGATTTTTCTATTTTTTGGAGGTTATCTCTTGTCCATGTTTGGCGTTGATACGAAATCCTTTGCGGTAGCCGGAGCCTTGATTTTATTCCTACTGGGATTAGAAATGGTACTAGGTGTGAGAATTTTTAGAGATGAATCTAAAAAGAAATCCGGCTCTATCGTACCTCTGGCATTTCCGTTGATTGCCGGTGCAGGAACCATGACAACAATCATTTCCCTCAAATCAAAATATCAAAACATTGACATTGCCGTCGCGATTTGTATCAATATTCTTTTCGTGTATTTGGTATTGCTATCAACGGATAAAATCAAGCACCTTTTGGGTGATACCGGTATTCAGGTGTTACGCAAGATATTTGGAATCATCTTATTGGCTATTTCTATTAAATTATTTAGGGATAATTTTCACCTGGTGATTAGTTCTGCGATAGGAAATTGAAAAAATAATGTTGAATTCATATCTCGGAAAAATATAGGTTGTAAATGGAGTTTCGTTAATGGATTGTGCAAAAATAAACTATCTTGCGTAGAAATAAATTTGTCCAGAACATGAAGCCTTTCACTCTATTCCTAAAAACCAAGATAATATTATCAATTTTATTCTTCTTAACTTTAAAAAGCATTACTTATGCACAAATAGTTGAGCTGAATAATCATCAATACAGATACGACGATGAAATATTTTATTGGCAAGAATTGGACTCGGTATTTAATTCTAATGAAGCCACTCATATGCTTATAGAGATTATTTAATTTACCAAAAATACGCAAACATTTCGAGAGCAATATCTTATTTTTCGGGTGCCATGCTGATTGTCGGGTTCATCACTTACTTCGATGACCGCCCAAAAAATGGGTTCAATCTTGCACCTTTGGCAATTGGAGCATTATTTGGTCCACCTTTTTTAATTTCTACTCCAATAGCAATCTTCAAATTTTCAAAACTTAAGAAAAAAAGAAAAATTATTTTGGATGCCTATAATTCTAGCCAAGTGTCCAGTCAATACAAGAATAGAGTTGGTGAAAATTTTAATCTAAAATTCGGTTTAGGACTAGGATCAATTGGTGTTTTTGTGAATTTTTAAAACTGAATATTTCCAATTTTAAACGTTATAAAATAAAAACATGAATTTGAAGTCCTTTTTAGCTCTAATAATTTGTCTCACATTAACAATTGGACTAAAAGCTCAATATGAACAACATATCTATAAGACAGTGAGTACAAATCATTTTAAATACAATGGTGAAGTCTATGCTTCGCTTGCAGATTTGGACTATTTGTTTAGAACTGATAACGAACTTTCCGCCGACTTTGACAAATATTTATTGAAAAAACAATTTGCCAAAAAATGGAAAATAGGTTTCTTTAGCTCCTTAGCTGCTACTGGTATTGCGTTTTTCTGGATTAAATCCATTAGGAAAGAAAATTATGATGGCATAAGTAACGAAGCAGCACTTGCCCTATATCTAGGTGCTTTTGGACTTGGAGGCACAATAATTACTTCCGTTGGAATCATGGTTAATACTACCTCAACTTCCATATTAGAATCAAAACTTCTCAGCAACTATAATCAATTAGTAACTGCAAAAAGTGGTAACATCAATCAACTTTATTTTGGAATCAGTGAAAATGGCATTGGTTTAGTATTTCGCTTTTGATAAGAGCTTGCAGTACTTTATATTTGCCCCCGAATTTCATAAAAGCCAGTCGGAATGCCAAAAAATACGCAAATCAAATCCATTCTCATTATCGGAAGTGGCCCCATTATCATTGGTCAAGCTTGTGAATTTGATTATTCAGGAACTCAAGCCAGCCGTTCACTAAGGGAAGAAGGGATTGAGGTCACACTTATAAATTCTAATCCGGCTACCATCATGACAGATAAGGTCACCGCAGACCATATATATCTGCTTCCATTGACCGTCGAAAGTCTAAGACAAATCTTAACCGAACGCCATATCGATGCCGTGTTGCCAACCATGGGAGGACAAACGGCACTCAATCTGGCGATTGAGGCAGACCAACAAGGTCTTTGGGAAGAATTCGATGTCGAGATGATTGGTGTGGATGTCAATGCGATAGAACTCACCGAGAATCGTGAAAAATTTCGCCAACACATGATAAAACTTGGCATGGGTGTAGCACCATCCTATATTGCCAATAGTTTTTTAGAAGGCAAAGAGGCAGCACAAAAAATTGGATTTCCATTAGTTATCAGGCCATCCTATACTCTCGGCGGCACGGGAGGTGGATTTGTGATGCATCCTGAAGAATTTGATGCGGCCTTACGTCGTGGTCTGACGGCATCTCCCACTCATGAAGTATTGGTAGAAAAAGCAGTACTAGGCTGGAAAGAATATGAACTAGAACTCTTGCGAGATAACAATGACAATGTGGTCATTATATGTACCGTTGAAAACATGGATCCCATGGGCATACATACTGGGGACAGTATCACGGTAGCTCCTGCCATGACGCTGTCTGATACCGCTTTTCAGCGAATGAGAGACGCAGCCATCCTTATGATGCGATCGCTAGGAAAATTTGCCGGAGGGTGCAATGTCCAGTTTGCTGTAAATCCTGAAAATGAAGACATCATCGCCATTGAAATCAATCCTCGGGTAAGCCGTTCTTCTGCACTTGCAAGTAAAGCAACAGGTTACCCCATTGCAAAAATTGCGGCTAAACTTGCCATAGGTTATAATCTTGATGAACTAAAAAATCAAATTACCAAGACGACTTCAGCATACTTCGAGCCATCATTGGATTATGTGATTGTAAAAATGCCTCGATGGAATTTTGAAAAATTCTATGGTGCCGATAGAACTCTAGGCTTACAAATGAAATCTGTCGGTGAAGTCATGTCCATAGGTAGAAGTTTTACCGAAGCCCTACAAAAAGCTTGTCAGAGTCAAGAAAACAACCGCAGCGGTCTTGGTGCTGACAAGAAAGAATGGATAAAAACAGAGGATATCCTTGGCAGATTAGACAAAGCCAGTGATGACCGGGTATATAGAATTAAAGACGCTTTGAGGCTTGGTGTGCCCGAAAGAACAGTACACAAATTGACTCGTATCGATCCATGGTATATCAGCCAGATAAAAGACCTCATCAAACTCGAGGACAATCTCATGAGATATAATATTCCTGATGAAATCCCTCGTGAATTCTACGTGGAATTAAAGAAGAATGGATACAGTGATGCCCAGATTGCATGGATAATGCGAGTTGATGAATCAGCAGTAACCAAGGCTCGAAAAAATCTTGGTATCAAAAGAACCTATAAAATGGTGGATACTTGTGCGGCAGAGTTTAGGGCAGAAACACCATACTTTTACTCTACATTCGATGGCGAAAATGAAAGTATTCCAAGTGACAAATCCAAAATAGTCGTTCTCGGTTCCGGGCCTAATCGAATTGGTCAAGGAATAGAATTTGATTATTGTTGTGTTCATGGGCTACTGGCTATTAAAGAAGAAGGATTCGAATCCATCATGATAAATTGCAATCCTGAGACCGTTTCGACGGACTTTGACGTAGCAGATAAATTATATTTTGAACCCATCTTTTGGGAACACCTTGAAGAAATCATTGACCATGAAAAACCTGAAGGAGTCATCGTTCAGCTAGGTGGACAAACCGCTTTGAAGTTGGCTGAAAAACTGGATAAAAAGGGAGTAAAAATTATTGGTACCAGTTATGAAAACATGGATTTAGCAGAGGATCGCGGACGGTTTTCTGACTTGCTCAAAGAATTGGGCATTCCATACCCCAAATATGGTACCGCCGTCGATGCAGATGAAGCCATCAAAGTTGCGAATCAAGTCTCCTACCCAGTGTTAGTAAGACCTTCGTACGTACTAGGTGGCCAACGTATGAGAATAGTCATCAACGACGAAGAACTAGAACGTCATGTACTTAAGATTTTCAAACACATGCCTGACAATAAGGTGTTGATTGACCAATTCCTCGAAAGAGCGAAAGAAGCGGAAATAGATGCAATCTGTGACGGTGAAGAGGTGTTGATTATGGGTATTATGGAACATATCGAGCCCGCGGGAATTCACTCAGGAGATAGTTCTGCAGTATTGCCGCCATACTCTCTCAGCGAAAAAGCCATAGAAACCATGATAGAGTATGCTAAAAAACTGGCTTTTGCATTGGACATCAGAGGGTTAATAAATATTCAATTTGCGATTAAAGACGATCATGTATTCGTAATAGAAGCGAATCCACGTGCCTCGCGTACCACACCATTTATTGCAAAGGCGTATGAGGTTCCTTTTCTGAATATTGCGACAAAAGTCATGATGGGAACTAAGAAGTTAAAGGATTTTAAAATCGAGAAAAAACTTGAAGGTTATGCCATCAAAGTACCGGTGTTTTCATTTGAGAAATTCCCTAATGTAGATATGCAACTAGGACCTGAGATGAAATCAACTGGAGAGGCGATTCGTTTTATCAAGAATCTAAAAGATCCATTCTTCCGAGAACTTGATCGAAACCGAAGTATGTATCTGACCCGCTAATTAGTTCATCGGGCGACATTTCCATTTAAACCAAGATTTTACCGGCTCAGAAAGCAAAGGCTCTATGGCATTGAAACATTTTTGATGATACTGGTTGAGCCATGCTTTATCACTTGCAGTCATAGCATTTTCGTCTATCATGCTGATATCAATAGGATACAACGTCACATCCTCAAAACACAAAAAATTCTCATATTTTGGATGCTTTTTGGCAACAATGAGATTTTCAATTCTAATGCCATATTGTCCATCCTTATAAAATCCAGGTTCATTAGAAGTAAGCATTCCGGGTTTTTGTACTGTTTTTGAACGTTCTGAATAACCTGCCGTAAATCCCTGAGGAGGTTCATGTACATTTAAGAAAAATCCAACACCGTGTCCCGTACCATGTCCATAATTTAAGCCCTGTTGCCATAGAAATTGTCTCGCCAGGATGTCCAGTTGTCCTCCTGTTGTCCCTTCGGGGAATATGGATTTTCCTAAGGCTATCATTCCCCTAAGTACAGCAGTAAACGCAGATTTCTGTTCTTGACTGGGCGGACTTAGAGCAATGGTTCTTGTAATGTCAGTCGTGCCATCAAGGTACTGACCACCAGAATCACATAATAAAATTCCTTCTTTTGAAATGGTTTTAGATTTTTGTTCGTCGGGACGATAATGAATCACTGCACCATTACTTTGATACCCAATAATCGACGAAAAACTCTCACCTATGTGTAGTGGTTGTTCCGATCGGAATTGATTAATTTTCTCAGAAAATTCAAATTCGGTAAAGGTCTTTCCACTATCCAATTGTTGCTCAAGCCAGTAGAAGGCATTAGCCAATGCCGCACCATCTTTCGCCATGACATGTTTAATATGGCTTATTTCAGTATCGTTTTTCTCCGCTTTAAAATATTTTGCCGGTGACGGAGCTTCCAAGATTTTGCAATTAATTGCGGAATAAACGGCATTATTGCATATCTGAGGATCCACCATCATTTTGTACATCTCTGGCAATTGGTTAAAGTCAGAAATTAAATCCGTATAGGCTTTGATTTCAACTTCATCGGCCGCCAAACTTTTCGCAACATTAGCCGGTACTTTTATTTTATCGACATATAGACTAGCACGGTTCTTTCCTATCAATAAATACGATATAAACACAGGATTACATTCTACATCTGAGCCTCGTAGATTTAATGTCCAAGCGATATCATCCAATGCCGATAAGAGAATAAAATCAGCGCCGAGCTCATCCATTTTTCTCCTGATTCTATGTAATTTATCAGCCCTTGATTCTCCCGCATACATTACTGCATGTTCGTATATTGGATTGTCAGGTAATGACGGACGATCAAGCCAAATTTCCGAAATAGGATCAGTATGATACACCAGATTGATGTCAGCTTCTCCAAGATTCTTTTGCATACTCAATACCTGAGAGCGAGAAAAATCCTTGCCATCGATGGCTACCTTTGCACCACTTTGTAATTGATTTTTAATCCACAGTAGATGTTCTGGCTCGAATTGATTGATCTGTTTATGCATCACCATTTCAGAGTCAGAAAGTTCTTCTTCAGCTTGCAAAAAATACCGGGAATCTGTCCACAATCCCGCTTGATCAAGCGTGATTACCACGATTCCCGCCGAACCCGTAAATCCCGAAATCCATCTCCTATCCTGCCAGCAATCGGCAACGTATTCACTCTGATGAGGGTCACTGCCAGATATAATCACGGCATCAAAACCATGTGATCTCATGGCATCTCTAAGGGCAGAAATTTTTTCGTTTATTGACATGGCATGTAATTATTTCTTTAGCAAGCTAAGGTAATACTTGCTTATGAATTAGTGAAAATATTGCTCAATATAAAAGCGTTATCCTTGACTTTTAAATTTGACAAAAATTAAATATTAATATTTTTTATAATATTTATTAAATTTATTTTTAATATATTACACTTTAGCATTATTTTTGATGTAACTTTGCTTCTCATATTTTAATGAAGATAAAAATGATGGAAAAATAGACGGGCAAATTCCGTTTATAAAAACATTTTAAATCAATTTATCAGAAGCAATTGTTTATTCAATTAAGTATTATAGCAAATAGAGAACATGACTACATTAAAGCAGAATTTAAGTCAAAAAATGATTCAGAAGTTGTCTCCGCAACAGATTCAACTCATGAAGCTACTCCAAATACCAACTGCTACATTGGATCAAAGGATTCAAGAAGAATTAGAATCTAATCCTGCACTTGATGAAGGCGAAAATCAAGAGGTTTTCGACCTTGAAGATGCGGACTACGACTCAGAAAAGGACAAGGGTGATGACTTCGAGTTTGAGCTAGACGATTATTTGAAAGAATATATGGAAGATGACCCCACGAGTTACAAAACAAAAGGAGACAGTGTAGATCACTCCAATGACAATAAGACCATTCCCATTGCGCTGGAAAGCACATTTCATGAATTCCTTTCTAAGCAACTGGGCATGATTGATTTTGATAATTACGAGGATGAAATTATTGCAAATCAAATCATAGGCTCGATTGATGAGGATGGCTACTTGAGACGAGAGATTCCTTCCATTATTGATGATATAATGTTTTCGCAATCAATAGAAGTCACGACAGAAGATGTAGAAAATGTACTGAATGTTATCCAAGGTTTTGACCCTTCAGGTGTCGGTGCCAGAGATTTACAGGAGTGCCTTATCATCCAGCTATCCAACAAATTGAAAAATGATGATGGCGCAGAAGATGTAAAGGCTAAAATCTTAGCGATGAAAATTCTCAACAACAATTTTGACGAGTTTTCAAAAAAGCACTATGAGAAGTTAAAAAAGACTTATAACATTTCAGACCATGAGCTAAAAGATGCCATCCAAGAGATTTTAAAATTAAATCCCAAACCTGCATCAAGTGTCTCAGGTGTCTCAAATTCTGCTGGAAATCAATACATTGTACCTGATTTTTTTATTACAAATCGCGATGGTGAACTAGAACTCTCATTAAACAGCAAAAATGCTCCAGATCTTAGAGTTAGCGACCACTATGTAGATATGCTAAAAACCTACAAAGATCACTCTGATAATAACAAAAGCTCCAAGTCTGAGAAGGAAGCCGCCATGTTTATCAAGCAAAAAATTGATTCGGCAAAGTGGTTCATTGATGCCATAAAGCAAAGGCAAGACACCTTATTTAGAACCATGTATGCCATCATGCAATTCCAAAAAGAGTACTTCCTTACAGGAGACGAAAGACGTATAAAGCCTATGATACTAAAAGATATCTCTGACATTACCAGTCTCGATATTTCGACGGTCTCACGGGTTGCCAACAGTAAATTTGTACAAACCGAATTCGGAACTAAACGCCTTAAAGATTTCTTCTCTGAGGCTGTTCAGACTGTAGATGGCAATGAGGTTTCTACGCTAGAAGTCAAAAACATCCTAGCTGAGATTATCTCTCGAGAAAACAAGAAAAAACCCTACTCTGATGAGTTGCTCAAAGAAATGCTGACCAAAAGAGGCTATGACATTGCGAGAAGAACGGTTGCCAAGTATCGAGAGCAATTAAATATCCCAGTGGCGAGACTTCGAAAAGAACTTTAATTGTTTGGTTTAAGACAATATTGTTGTTTTAGAATACATTTGCAATCTTTTAGAACAATCGAAAAACAAATCAAAGTTTTACAGGTTAACCATTTTGATTTGAAAGAATAAATAGTAGGTATTGAAATCCAAAAATCTCCAAGATAAAGAAAAGCACATACTGCACTCCATCAATGTGAATAAAGTCATCCTCCCAATAATAATTGGGGTAGTTGTGATTGTATATCTCATGATGAGAAACCTGAGTATCGAGGAGCTCAAAGAGATTCGATGGGACAGTCGGGTGTTTTCGTGGTTAGGCTTGGCGGTTTTAGTTTATGTCATTCGGCATTTATTCTATTCGTGGAGATTGCGTATGATGAGTGACTATGTTTTTAGCTGGTGGAAGAGTATTGAACTAATTTTCATTTGGGAATTTTCGTCAGCTGTTTCTCCTAGTAGTATTGGAGGATCAGGTGTGGCTTTATTTTTTCTTTCTCAGGAAAAATTATCCGGTGCAAAAACCGTTTCAATCGTGCTTTACTCGATGGTTCAGGATACATTATTCATGATATTATCACTCCTTGCACTTTATATTTTTCTAGGACCGATAATGATACGGCCAGGCATGAATTCTCTCACGGATCTTGACGGATATGGCTACACTTTTATTGGATTGGTCTTGTTTATGTCTGCCTATGGTTTCATTTTCTTTTATGGGCTTTTTATCAACCCGATTTCTATTAAAAGATTTTTTCTTGCATTGTCAAAGTGGAAAATATTTGGAAGGTTCAAAAGTTCGTTAAGACAGACAGCACTTGATATTGTTGCGACATCTCACGAGTTGAGTTCAAAGAGTTTATTATATCACTTCAAAGTTTTCTTATCAACTGCCGGAGCTTGGACTTCGAGATTTTTGACCATCAATTTAATTATTATCGCATTAATTCCGACGACTCCAACGGACTTCTATGACCAATTATTAATCTATGCAAGATCGGAAACCATGTATAATTTGACGGCCTTCGTCCCAACGCCGGGAAGCTCTGGTGCAACAGAGGTGCTGTTTGGTGGATTTTTTGAAGAATATATTTCTCCCGGTATCAGTTCCTTAGTCGTCTTGGTCTGGAGGTTGATTACTTATTATCCATATTTAATCATCGGATTGTTTGTCGTGCCTAACTGGATTAGAAAAATCCTCATTTTACATAATGAAGAGGCGGAAGCAGAAAATGTAGAGAACAGTAATTAAACTTGTCTAATCTCTCTGGGATGCCAAACCAGAGAATTAAAGTCAGACACCTTGTCGTTTTCAACTTTTATGCCTTCCTTTTCAAGCATTTCCTGCATTTTGGAGGGTGGCCTAAAGTGATTTCTTCCCGATAGTTCGCCATTCCGATTCACCACTCGATGTGCCGGGACATCTTCAAGGCTTCCATGTACTTGGTTAAGAGCCCAACCTACCATCCTTGACGATCCAAGAGCTAAAAAATCAGCGATTCTCCCATAAGTTGAAACTCTTCCGCGAGGAATTAATCTCACCACATCGTAAACGGCATCATAGTAGCTCGGCTTCTCCATTTTTAGTATTTTTGTTTCTTTAAAAAAAGTAAAAATAAGCAATGGCAATCAAAAAAATAATGGCAAATAAAATCAACTCTTTGACCGATGCCAGGTATTTTGCTGCTTGGAATGTGGACTATTTGGGATTTGATCTAGACGTCGTATTGCAAAATCTAGAGTTATTGAACTCTTACCGAGAAATCATTGAGTGGCTTGTAGGGCCAAAATTCTTAGGAAGTACAAGTCGTCTACACATAGGACAAGAGATTATTGACATCATCAATTCTTTAAATTTAGATGCTCTAATAGTCAATGAATTCGTCGAAAAAAACCTATCTCTTGAGATAGAATATTTTACACAAATCAACACGCCTGAAGAAGCAGCGACTGGTAATATTATCAATAATTTCCTGATTGCTGATGCCAGCGAACTTTCAAAATTCATTAGCGTCAATCAACACAATTCTTGCAACATATTTGTCGATTTAAACCAATGTAATCTTAGCTTAGAAAAGGTATTAAATTCCGATATTGCCGGAGTCGTCTTACACGGCGGATTAGAAGAAAAGGTCGGACTTATGGACTTCGATCAACTCGACCATTACTTGGAGAAAATCTTTGAATATAATGAACTGTGCGATGCCTAAAATTTAACTATTCTACTATCGTAATTTTCAGCATATTCGTTTTAAATCGCTTGTGTAGAGGCATGCTCCCAGTGTTGACTAAGACATCGCCACTGTTAATATAACCCTTGGTTTTCAGCAGCTCAGAAATGTCATAGATGGTCTCATCCGTCGTGGTAAATTTATCATAATACAGCCCTTTCACTCCCCATACCATACTCAACGTATTGAGCAAGTACCTCCTGTCTGAAAATATATAAATATAACACTTAGGTCGATAGCTCGACATTTTGAAGGCTGTATAACCCGTAACGGTGACACCGGTAATGCCATTGGCCTTGATTTCGTCAGCAATTTTAGGAGCATTGATACAGATAGTGTCACTGAAATAACTGTCTGAGTCCGGATCTGGTTTAGGTCTTTTGCCTTGCATTTCATAATTGGCCTCAGCCTGGTCAATGATTTTTATCATGGCATCAATCACCTTTACGGGATGGTTTCCTGTCGCTGTTTCGCCGCTCAACATAAGGCAATCTGCCCCATCTAAAACAGCATTGGCCACATCCGTAATTTCGGCTCTAGTAGGTGAGGGATTGGTTATCATGCTTTCCATCATTTGTGTGGCGACGATGACGGGTTTTGCATTTTGAATACATTTCTTGATTATTTGTTTCTGAAGTGGTGGAAGCATTTCCATAGGCACTTCTACTCCGAGATCTCCCCTCGCCACCATGATGGCATCTGCCGCATTGATGATGGACTTAATGTTTTGTATAGCTTCTGGTTTTTCGATTTTTGCAACGACTTTTGCCGTATGATTTTTTGCGGCAATCCTTTCTTTTAGATCCATGATATCTGATGCTTTCCTCACAAAAGACAGCGCTATCCAATTGACTGGTTGTGTCAGAATAAAATCCAAATCTTCCAAATCTTTCTCGGTAAGACAAGGTAAGCTGACTTTGGTGTCCGGAAGGTTGACTCCTTTATTTGATTTCAATATGCCCCCGAATAACACTTTTAATTTGACGACTGATTTATGGTCGGTTTCGAGAACTTCAAACACGAGTTTTCCATCGTCCAAAAGTACTTTTTCACCGACTTTCACGTCTTTAGCAAACTGCTCATAACTCATATAGGCTTTATCATGGTTACCTACACAAGCAGTATTGACAAAAGAAATAACATCCCCTGCCTTTACTTCGACGCCATCATTTTCGATTTTTCCAATTCGTAATTTTGGACCCTGCAAATCTGCCAATATACCCACACAAAAGCCATATTCTTCCTGAATCTTCACAATTCTATCGATTACTTTTTTGTGGTTATCGTGGGTACCATGAGAGAAATTGAGCCTAAATACGTTCACCCCTGCTTTTACTAACTCTAACAGCGTCTCTTCACTTTCTGAAGCTGGCCCAACGGTTGCAATTATTTTAGTTTTTTGATTATCTTTAATCCTTATTGTACTTCTCATATTCATTTACGCATTTAAAAAAAGTGCAAAGATATAGCATAATAGCATACCTCCCACCCATTAAAATATTAACAGTATGTAAAAATAAATTCCTGAAAATTAATAAACTAAAGTGCTTTATTTGACTTTTGCAAGTAATTTTCCAAGGCCATTGACATGGAAGGAGACTCTGGCGATGGAGCACAAATATTGACTTTAAGTCCAGCCTTTTCCACAGCTAGTTTAGTACTATTTCCGAAAACGGCGATGCGAGTATCGTTCTGTTTAAACTCGGGAAAATTTTCAAATAAAGAGGTTATCCCTAAAGGCGAGAAAAACACAAGTACATCATAAGTCACATCACTCAAGTCTGAGAGGTCACTCGCAACAGTCTTGTACATCATCACATCTTTAAAATTAATCTTATTTTTCTTGAGATATGCAACGACATCTTTGGCTCCTAAATTAGAACATGGAAGGAGGAAATTTTCCTTCTCCTTATGTCTCATAAAATAGTTGTGCAAATCATCGATGGCTCTCGTCCCTACAAACACCTTTCTCTTTCTGTATAAAATAAATTTTTGAAGATAATTTGCAATGGCCTCTGTGATGCAGTAATATTTAGTCTCAGCTGACATTTTTACCCGCATTTCCTCACACAACCTAAAGAAATGTTCAATGGCATTTTTACTAGTAAAAATAATAGCCGAAAATTCGTCAGGTCTTATCCTGTTCCTTCTAAATTCCTTTTCAGTAACCCCTTCTACTTGGATAAATGGCCTCCAATCTATCTTCAATTTCCATTTTTGCTCTAAATCAAAATATGGTGACCGCTCAGGCTTAGGTTGTGAAACCAATATGCTTTGAATTTCTTTATAAGACTCAGGTTTTCTAGTTTTTGAGGGTGCAGTCGAACTTCTAGTAGCCATATATACAAATAAACCTTTTTATTTTAAAATTACTTAGTTAGTTCTTTTAAGACACCTATTATCCACAAGACAGGTGCAATTTCAAGGGTGCAAAGATACATAAAAAATTGAATAAAGCTATTTACTGCATATTTTGCACCTATTAAGAGACTTCTCAGCATTAACAATATGGATAAAATCACGAAGCTCGCAATACCAATATACATGGCCATAGATGATACCGAGTCATTAGAATATGCCATCAATAAATTGATTGGTATTAAAAATACTCCCAAAGCTATTAGAAAGGTTTCTTGGTTAAATTGTACCATTGATACTTCCTTTTCTATTGGAAATGTCCTCTTTACGAGATAATACATGCCATTCTTAATTGTCAAAAAACCTAACAAGCTCAACAAAATTTTAACCCAAAGCATCGTACCTGAAATATCAAACTTCCGCTCAACCAACAAATAAATAAACATCGAAAATGATAGTAAAAACACGAGGTAAAGCATAAGATAATACATCGAAAGACCCGATTTTTCTTCTCGTTTAAGGAGTTTGAGTAAATTTTCATTTAAAATAGACTTATAAACATGCTTTAGCAATCCCCTTTTCAGATTTAGAACCAAGGCCAAAATAAGAAGGGAGATGATACTAATCCAAAAAACGAAGTAGCTGCCAAGATTTGAGCCTAATTTTACTTCATTGTTCGTGTTTGGTCTAACTCTTTTAATTGGAACATGAGATACATTGAATGGGTTAGAATCTTCTGAGGGTGAGACGGTAGCAGTGCTATCCTTTTGAGTTTCTTGGCTAAGCTCTTTTTCCTTTTCCAGTATTTCAAGTCGCTGAGGTAGGTCAAAGGGATTTTGGGTGTTTTGTGCCACAAGAGAGTATCCTTGAGTGCTAAGCCACACAAAATTCAAAATAAAAATCAATATTATACTCCAAATGTAACGACCCCGCAACATATTTCAATTAATAAGTCAATCAAAGTATTAACAATACAATAACCAATCCAAAATAAAACAAGGTGGTCATATAGTTGTTGTTTTATCGTCAGAATAAATATTTTTGACTTGCCTTAAATTGTTATTAGTCATGGAGTTCGTCGAAACTAATTATGTAATTTTAGTTTTCATCGAATTTCAGTTTTTTGTATCTTTAACGAATGCCTAGTTATTTAATAAGAAGATTTGTACTTTTCGGAGCATTGACCATTATCGGAATGATAGGCATACAGACCTATTGGTTAAGGAAAAGCTGGGAGTTAAAGGACAAAGAATTTGACCAGACAGTACAAATTATCTTACGAAAAGTCGCTATTAAAATCTCAGCTTTTAACAAAACAGAACTCCCCAAAACTGGTCTTATTCAGCGTCGCTCTTCTAATTTTTATGCGGTGAATATCAATGGTGCTATTGATGCATCCGTGCTAGAAGACTACCTTATCAGAGAAATGGAAAATCATTCTTGGACGACTGACTTTGAATATGCGATTTACGATTGTTCTTCTGATGACATGGTATATGGCAACTATTGTGCAGTGGATCGAGACGGGAAGCTCAAAGAACACAAGTCTTCACTCATTCCAAAAATTGACAATGAAAACTTTGTATATTATTTCGTGGTCACATTTCCATCTCGAGATAATTACTTAATAAGCAACATGAGATCCAGCTTAGTGTTTGGGGGCATCACAACCTTTGCCATCATATTTTTCATTTACAGTATATGGGTAATTTTGCACCAAAAAAGACTTTCTGAGCTTCAATCTGACTTTATCAACAACATGACCCACGAATTTAAAACTCCCATCGCTTCGATCAATCTAGCCACTGATGTATTGAGAAAAAATCCAAAAATCATCGAAGATGAGAAAATGTCAAAGTATCTTGAAATCATCAAAAACCAAAACAAACGGCTCAATAGCCAAGTAGAAAAAGTGCTAGACATAGCGAAACTCGAACAGCACAAACTTGAACTAAAAAAAGAAAAACTAGACCTTCTCCAATTGTTAGAAGGCATCGTGGAAGCTCAGAATATCAAGGGTCAAGCTGTGATTAGATTAAATGCTACTGGTGAGGATTTTATCATCACCGCGGACGAGCACCATCTCACCAATGTAATCTACAACATCATTGACAATGCCATAAAATATTGCAAACGAGACCCCGAAATTGATATTTCAATCAATGCTTCCAGAAATGAAGTGGATTTCTCGATTACTGACAATGGTATAGGGATTAATAAAGAAGATATTAAACACTTATTTGATAAATTTTATAGGGTACACACCGGCAATATTCACGATGTAAAAGGGTTCGGGTTGGGTCTTTTTTATGTAAAAAGTATCGTAGATAAGCATCAATGGAATATTTTTGTGGATTCTACGGAAAACAAAGGAACAACTTTTACAATTAAAATACCAAGAAAAAATGGAATCTAAAGCACGAATATTTTACGTAGAGGATGATCAGACATTGAGCTTTCTAACCAAAGACAGCCTAGAACTGAATGGTTTTGAAGTCAGTCATTTTGAAAATGGTGAAGATGCATTAAAACATTTCAATCCAATGAATTTTGATTTGTGCCTACTCGATGTCATGCTTCCAAAATTGGATGGATTTGGACTAGCTGAAAAAATTCGTGGATATGACCAGGAAATTCCAATTATTTTCCTGACCGCAAAATCACTGAAAGAGGATAAGATACAAGGACTAACCATCGGTGCTGACGATTACATTACCAAGCCTTTCAGTATAGAAGAATTGCTTTTAAAAATCGATGTTTTTCTCAAAAGAAAATACATTACCAATGCCATCGAAACCAATACCTATACTATTGGCAACTATAATTTTGATTATAAAAACCTGGAATTAACAGGTCCCAATTTTCATAAAACACTCACACAAAAAGAGGCTGATCTCCTTAAATTGCTTTGGACAAATAAAAATCAAGTACTTAAGCGGGGCGAGATTCTTATCAAAGTATGGGGCGAAGACGATTATTTCCTCGGCCGTAGTATGGATGTTTTCATTTCTAGACTTAGAAAATATCTGGAAAATGATGATCGCATCAAAATTGAAAATGTACATGGTGTAGGCTTCAAAATGATATTCTAAAAACTGGCATAGTTATCGCAGTTTCTAAGTAAAACCTAGGTTTCATATAGTGAAAGTGACGGACTACATATCGAATACTAAGGAAAAAACCTTCGTGTCATTCGAGGTTTTACCACCTTTGAAAGGTGGAAGCATGCAAGATATCTTTACTATGCTTGACCCCTTGATGGAATTCAAACCTCCATTCATCGATGTGACTTATCATCGTGAAGAATTTGTGTATAATAAAAAAGACAGTGGTCATTACGAGAAAACTTCTATAAGAAAACGACCCGGCACAGTAGGTATATGTGCCTCCATAATGCATCGATACGGAATAGATGCCATACCACATTTAATATGTGGAGGATTTAGTATCGCTGAGACAGAAAATGCACTTATTGACCTTCATTTTCTTGGAATTAACAATGTCCTAGCCCTGAGAGGTGATGCCCGACAATTCGAAGACCGATTCATACCAGAAAGCAATGGCCATCACTATGCCGTGGATTTAGTGAGCCAAATCAATGATATGAATCAAGGCAAATACCTAGACACCAATATCGAAAACGGCTCTAAAACAGACTTTTGCATTGGGATAGCAGGTTATCCAGAAAAACATTTTGAGTCTCCGAATTTTAATGTCGATTTACAATTTACAAAATCAAAAATAGATGCCGGAGGTGACTATATCGTAACTCAAATGTTTTTTGATAATTCCAAATACTTTGACTATGTGGCGGCTTGTCGTAATGTTAATATCAACGTACCCATCATTGCTGGGCTGAAACCTATCACTAAAAAATCGCAGCTAACGGCCATTCCACGGAAGTTTTTTGTTAATTTACCAGAAGAGTTGGTGAAAGAAGTCCTCACTGCAGATGATAAAAACGTCAAAGAAATAGGTACAGAATGGTGCATTGAACAAGCTAAAGAACTCAAAAGTCGCAGTGTCCCTTGTATTCACATTTATACTATGGGAGATGTCGCGACCACTCGAAAAATAGCACAAGCGATTATATAATATTGAAAATAACAACACACAATCATGCTGAATAAACTTTTTGACCTTAATGGCAAAGTGGCCATCATTACAGGTTCTAGCAAAGGGATAGGTCAAAACATCGCTTATGCAATGGCAAAGCAAGGTGCAAAAGTCGTGTTGTCAAGTAGAAATCACGATGCCCTAGATCACCTACGACAACAATTTGAGCATGAATCTCTTCTCGCCTACTCTAAAGTGTGCCACGTGGGAGTAGAAGAAGAATTAAAAGAATTGGTTGAATACACTTTGGACACCTGTGGAAGGGTCGATATCGTAGTCAATAATGCCGCCACCAATCCAAAATACTGTAGTCTTGAGGATGCTGATTTAGGCCTATTCGACAAAATGATACAAGTTAATCTCAAGGGGCCATTTACCCTGAGCAATTTTGTGTTCCCATATTTTAAAGCTCAAAATTCCGGTAATATCATTAATATCAGTTCGGTAGAGGGAATCAAACCTAGCAAAGGGCTCGGACTTTACAGTATCAATAAAGCTGCCCTGATTGCCCTGACTCGGTCTCAAGCATTAGAATGGGGCAAATACAATATAAGAAGCAATGCCATATTGCCCGGCTTGGTAAAAACGAAATTTAGTGAGGTCATGTGGAATGATGCCAAACTAGCAACCCAATGGATGGGAAACATTCCTCTTAAAAGAATTGCTACCCCGGAGGAACTTATGGGATTGGGAATTTTTCTCGCTTCCGATGCTTCCAGCTATTGCACGGGGCAATGTTTTGTCGCTGACGGTGGGTATTTAGTTTCATAATGTGAATACCAAATCAAAAACTAGGTCATGAAAATAAAATGGTGGCAAAAACTGCTGAGTTATATCAAACCAATTAATATAGTGCAGACCTCTTCTGATTACAATGATTATCTTGAATTAAACTTGGTCAATGGCCGCTACCAACTTTGCACCGAAGAAGCCATATACTCTTATGCCGACAAATACGATAATTTTAAACTTGCTTTTCAACAAATCAGAACAGAGTATTTAAACTTCGAAAATATCCTGATGCTAGGATTCGGGCTTGGAAGTGTCCCCTTTATGCTCGAAAAACTATTCAAAAAACATTTTAGAATGGTAGGCATTGAGATAGATGACGAAATTATCTACTTAGCAAGCAAGTACGTAATACCCGACCTCAAATCAGAAATAAACATGATACGGGCTGATGCCTATAGCTTTGTTTACCAATGCAGCGAAAAGTTTGACCTCATCATCGTAGATGTATTCCAGAGTGATGTCATCCCAGAGGTATTTGAAAATGAAGACTTTCTCGAACAATTATCAGAGATATTATCACCCACAGGTTATATTTTGTATAACAGGCTTGCATTTAATGAAGAAGACAAAGCCACATCAAAACAATTCTTTAATGACCACTTTTTGAAAATATTCCCTGATGCCACTATTCTCCCGACTAGAGGAAATTATATGTTATCTGATAAAGATGTATTTATCAAGGCGATGTAACTCTACAAAAACGAGGCATAGTATTCCTCGTATTGCGGCAATATTTTTTTAATATCAAATCTCTCCGCTTGTTCTTTACAGGCGAGCTTAAATCTATCATGAACTTTCTCGTCCGATAGGATATAAATGGCTTTTTCAGCCATGTCTTTCGTATCACCCAAGGCACACAAATATCCGGTCACCCCGTCAATATTCACTTCAGGCAAACCCCCTATGTCAGTACTGATGACAGGCACCTCGCATGCCATGGCTTCCAAAGCCGCCAAACCGAAACTTTCATTCTCTGACGGTATAATAAATAAATCTGCCAAAGCTAAAATCTCCTCAATAGCATCTTGTTTTCCTAAAAACCGAATGTCATCACACAATCCCAGAGCTCTACACAACTCCTCAAGATGTCGTCTCTCCGGCCCATCCCCTACCAAAAGTAATTTGGAAGGTATTTTATTTCGTATCATTTCAAAGGTTTTGATGACATCATCGACACGTTTTACCTTCCTAAAATTCGAAGTGTGAACGATTATTTTTTCGCCATTGGGAGCGATGGCCTTTTTAAAATGATTTTTATCCGTCTTCTTAAACCTATTGAAATCAATAAAATTATAAATAACCTTGATTTCCTTATTAATTTTAAATTTCTCTAAGGTTTCGATGGCAAGGTGTTCCGAAACTGCAGTTACACCATCCGATTGGTTAATGCTAAATTCGACCACCGGATAGAACGATGCATCCTGACCCACCAAAGTAATATCGGTGCCATGCAAGGTCGTTATTACCGGTATATCTATGCCTTTTTGTTTCAAAATATTCTTTGCCATGTAGGCCACAGCGGCATGTGGGATGGCATAATGTACGTGCAATAAATCCAGTTTTTCGTAATTGACGACATCGACCATTTTGCTTGCTAGAGCAGTTTCATACGGTGGATATTCAAAAAGTGGATAATCCATCGCATTAACTTCATGAAAATAGACATTGTCTTGAAAAGAAATTAACCGAGCAGGTCTTTTATAAGTTATGAAATGTACCTGATGTCCTTCTTTAGCCATTGCCAGACCAAGCTCAGTCGCTACCACGCCACTTCCTCCATAAGTCGGATAACATACAATTCCAATTTTCATCTTCCTAATAGTTTTAATTAATGTCTGACATCAAAGCATTATAGCAATGTTTATTCCAAATAATCCAGTTCTAAACAATAAATTTATGTTTTTGTTACACTCCCATTCATACGTATCGAACATTTTTATGTTAGTATATTCTATCAATGATTTAGAAGTATTGTCAGGTGTCAAAGCTCACACGATCAGAATGTGGGAAAAACGCTATGGCATTATAAAGCCAAAAAGAACCGAAACCAACATTCGCTATTATCATGATAGCGACTTACAACTGGTTATCAATATTTCGTTTTTAAACCGCAATGGCTTTAAAATTTCTAAAATAAGTGAAATGACAGAAGACGAAATCAAAGCCAGAGTGGCAAAGATTTCTAATATCGAAAACGAAACAGAAGAAAAACTTACGGCCATGTCACTCGCCATGCTTGAGTTGGATGAATTCAAATTTACAAAATACCTCAATCACTACATAGAAAAAAAAGGTCTTGAAGAAACCATGGTCAGCCTTGTCTATCCTTTTTTGGACAAAATGGCAGACCTCTGGCACGAACATAAAATTAAATCCGTACACGAATCCTTTGTCACACAAATCATCAAAAGAAAAATCATGGTCGAAATTAATCACCTCGATCATGTCAATTGCCAAAAAAAGAAAATACTAATTTACCTCGCTGACAAGGAAAATCAAGAACTCAGTTTTAATTACATACATTACCTTTTGCGTAAAAATGGTGTCAATGTTGTGAATATTGGAAATAATATCTCACTGATAGAAATATTAGAAACTAACCAACTTACAAATTTTGCCGCCATCTTGACCTTTTTAAATCCGATGAATAAGCCAGAACAAAATTTGAAATACTTGAAAGAGCTATCTAAAACCATGTTTGGCAAAAGGATATTTATCATGGGAGCCGTCACCGAAATTTCTCACAAACTCAGCGAATACAACAATCTGAGTTTCTTAAATAGTATTGAAGACCTCAATCGTGCCATCTCTATTCTATAACTGCCATTATGTCTTAACTTTTGCTTTGGAACAATTTTCGACACTAGAATACCGAAACACAGTTACGAATAAAGTGTTAATTGATATATCTTGAATCTGTTTAATGACACGAATTCAAGTATCTTTGCACCTTCTTTTTCTGAAAATAATTTAATAAGAGAAAATGTTTAATTTACTAAAAAAGGTCTTCGGAACCAAATATGATAAAGACGTAAAGGAGTATTCTCCCGTCGTTGATGAAATAAATAGCCATTTTGAATCATATAAATCTCTATCTAATGACCAACTGAGAAATAAAACCCTTGAATTTAAAGGTAGAATTAAAGATCACCTCACAAATGTCAATTTAGATATTGATAAGCTTAAAGAAAAAGCGGATGCAGAATCAAACTTCCTAAAAAAAGAGGAGATTTATGAAGAAATTGATAAGCTAAGTAAGGAAAGAGACCAACAGCTAGAAGTTATCCTTAAAAAACTTCTGCCCGAAGCCTTTGCCGTCATAAAAGAAACATCTAGAAGATTTAAAGACAATGAAAATATCGAAGTCACAGTCACGGAATTTGATCGAGATATAGCAGCCTCAAAATCCTATGTATTGATTGATGGTGACAAAGCAGTATGGAAAAATCGATGGACAGCTGCAGGTGGAGACATCGTGTGGAACATGGTACATTTTGATGTACAGCTCATCGGTGGTATGGTGCTTCACGATGGAAAAATAGCAGAGATGCAAACGGGTGAGGGTAAAACTCTGGTGGCGACTTTACCCGCATATCTTAATGGTCTGGCAGGACTCGGTGTACATATCGTTACGGTCAATGATTATCTGGCGAAAAGGGATAGTGAATGGATTGGTCCAATTTTCGAATTTTTATTCTTAACCGTTGATTGTATCGACAAGTATAAGCCTCATTCTCCGGGTAGGGTAAAAGCTTATAAAAGTGATATCATCTATGGTACCAATAACGAGTTCGGTTTCGACTACTTGAGGGACAATATGGTACGATCAAAAGATGAGTTGGTTCAGCGAAAACACCATTTTGCGATGGTCGATGAGGTCGACTCAGTATTGATTGATGATGCCCGTACTCCACTTATCATCTCAGGGCCTGTACCGCAGGGTGCCGAGGAGCAAGAATATATAGACTTAAAACCGAAGGTAGAAGGTCTATTTAATGTCCAAAGGAAATTGGCAACTGAATATCTCGCTGAAGCCAGAAAACTTTTTGCGGATGGAATCACTGGTTATAAAGAAGGAGAAGCAGGTATGGATTTATTACGTACCTATCGTGCATTGCCTAAATATAGACCTCTCATCAAGTATCTCAGCGAAGATGGAGTAAAAGTAGCCATGCAAAAGGCGGAAAACTTCTATATGCAAGAGCAAAGCAAAAATATGCATATTGTCGATGAGCCCTTGTATTTTACTATAGATGAAAAGACTCGTAGCGTAGAACTTACAGAAAAAGGTATCGAGTATCTTTCTCAAGGTGAAAACGACCCCGATTTTTTTGTACTTCCTGATATTGCCACTGAAATGCAAAAATTGGATGATCGCGAAAAAGAAGAAAACGTCAATCTAATCGCTGAAAAAGAAGCCCTTATCCAAGATTTTTCAGTTAAATCACGAAGATTACACTCCGTAAGTCAGTTGTTGAAGGCCTATGCTTTATTTGATAAAGACCAGGAATATGTAGTTATTGAAGGTCAAGTAAAAATCGTCGATGAGCAAACTGGTAGGATGATGGAAGGTCGACGTTATTCTGATGGTTTACATCAAGCATTGGAGGCCAAGGAAAATGTAAAAGTGGGTGATATTACTCAGACTTATGCCACCATTACACTTCAAAACTATTTCCGTATGTACCACAAGCTTGCAGGTATGACCGGTACAGCAGAAACAGAGGCGGGGGAGTTTTGGCAAATTTATAAATTAGATGTCGTCGTAATTCCGACCAATAGACCTATCATTCGCGATGATAGAGAAGATTTAGTATATAAAACAGCAAGAGAAAAATTCAATGCCGTCATAGATGAAATCGTTAAATTAACCTCAAATGGTCGTCCGGTTTTGGTTGGTACAACTTCGGTTGATATCTCTGAATTACTGAGTCGAATGCTAAACCTTAGAGGTATCAAGCATAATGTATTGAATGCAAAGCAGCACCAAAGAGAAGCCGAAATAGTAGCAGAAGCAGGGAAAGCTGGTACAGTAACTATTGCCACCAACATGGCCGGTAGGGGTACTGACATCAAACTTTCCAATGAAGTGAAAGATGCCGGTGGTCTCGCGATCATTGCTACCGAAAGACATGATTCGCGAAGGGTGGATAGGCAGTTACGAGGTCGGGCAGGAAGACAAGGAGACCCGGGTTCGTCTCAGTTTTATGTATCCCTTGAGGATAACCTCATGCGTATGTTCAAGTCAGAACGAATCGCTAAGGTTATGGATAGATTAGGGCATAAAGATGGTGAAGTGATTCAACATTCCATGGTCACAAAATCCATAGAACGAGCTCAAAAACAAGTAGAGGAAAACCATTTTGGAACAAGGAAAAATCTCCTTGAGTATGATGACGTCATGAATATTCAGAGGGGTGCCATCTATAAAAAGCGCCATCATGCTCTCTTGGGAGAACGATTGAGTGTGGATATTTACAATATGTTTGTGTCATTAGTAGATGACTTAGCGGCTCGGCACAAATCAAATGGTACCTACCATTCATTTGTAGAAGAGTGCCTCGGTACGATCGGCTTTGACCCAGATATAGATGAAGCAACTTTTAATAACAATAATGCCCAACAGTTAGGAGAATTATTAGAGTCAAAATTGGTTCATTATTACGATTTGAAAATGAATCAATTGAAAAATGCTCTCATGCCTACCATCATTAATGTGCATGAAAATCATGGCAATCAGTACAAACGTATTTTAATACCATTTACGGATGGTTCAAAACAAGAGCTGCCAGTAACCGCTGACATTGAAAAAGCCATATCGTCAGAAGGAGGAAGTATAAGAACAGACATTGAAAAAACCATTACTCTAGCTCTCATTGACGAAAACTGGAAAGAGCACTTAAGGAAAATGGACGAATTGAAGGATTCAGTGCAGACCGCCTCTTTTGAGCAAAAAGATCCATTGGTCATCTATAAAATGGAGGCTTTTAAGTTATTCGAGGAGCTTATCGGAAAAATCAATGAAGAGGTCGTGTCCTATCTTATGAAAGGTCGTGTAGTCATCAATCAATCACAGGACATTAAAGAAGCTAAACCTGAGAAAACTGACATGAGTAAATTGCGACAAAACCGAACTGAGCAAGCGATGAGAGAAGCTGCACAAAATGCCGGTCAAGAGAGAGTTCAGGTTGAAACTGTACGCCGAGAGGAACCTAAAGTAGGTAGAAATGACCTTTGTCCCTGCGGTAGTGGCAAAAAATACAAGCACTGCCACGGGAAGTAAATCGCAAGTTTTTTAGTACCTTTGAAAGAAATAAATATTAGGATTGATGAGTAATTTTTTGGTTTCAGCACGGAAGTACCGACCGCTTCGATTCGAAGATGTGGTGGGTCAAAACCATGTGGCCAAGACCTTAAAAAATGCCCTTCATAATGACAAACTGGCTCATGCATTTCTATTTTGTGGACCTCGTGGAGTAGGTAAAACCACCTGTGCTAGGATACTCGCCAAAGTAATCAATTGCGAAAATCCAATAGACAAAGTAGATCCTTGCAATGAGTGTAAGTCGTGTAAATCCTTTAATGATAATGCTTCATTCAACATTTTAGAGCTAGATGCTGCTTCAAACAATAGTGTGGAACACATTAGAACTCTGATAGATCAGGTACGGTTTCCGCCACAGGGAGGCTCACACAAAGTGTTCATCATTGACGAGGTTCACATGCTGACCTCTCAAGCATTCAATGCTTTCCTAAAAACCTTAGAAGAACCACCACCGTATGCCATTTTCATACTGGCAACGACTGAAAAACATAAAATTATTCCAACCATCCTTTCACGATGCCAAATCTATGATTTCAAACGAATTCAGCTCAATGACATCGTCTCCCAATTGCAACAAATTGCGAATCAAGAAAGTATCGAAGCGGAGACGGAAGCCCTTCATGTAATAGCCCAAAAGGCAGATGGAGCCATGCGTGATGCCCTCTCCATTTTTGACAAAATAGCGGGTTCGTCGGAAGGCAAAATCAGCTATAAAGAAACCATTCAGAATTTAAATATTCTGGATTACGAGTATTTTTTTAAGATTACCGATGCATGCCTGAGAGAAGACTTTTCTGATGTATTGATTACAACTAATGAAATTATAAATTATGGTTTTGACCCAGAGCAAATTATAACAGGATTGGGAGAGCATCTTCGCGAATTGTTGATTACAAAGGATAATCGCACCCTCGAAATACTTGAGATAAGTGACGTATTAAAAGATCGATATATCAATCAATCACGCATTGCAGATTCTTCATTTTTACTGACTTCATTAAATGTACTCAATCAGTGTGAAGTGCAACTTCCAATGGCTAAAAATAAACGCTTGCATAGTGAAATTGCCCTGAGTAAACTTTGCTATTATGGCAAAACAATTGAAAAAGGACCAGAAATTTTTGTTGCCGACACTGAAAAAAAAACTAAAGTTGTAAGCAAAGCAGAGCAAAAATCGCTTGAAGAAAAAAATCAAGTCGAAACAGTCAAAGAACCGGAACTGTCAATCAAATCACCTACTCCTGAAAAATCAAATCTAAAAAACGAACTTCAAAATACACCTTCTTTTACCAGTGTAAACGATATACTAGAAAAAATATCACAGGACGAAAAGCAAAAAGCAGAAGCAAAACAGTTTTTTAATCTGGATTCAATCAATAAGATATGGCTTTCTTATGCTGAAAACAATCCTTCAAAAAGTGTTGAACTGGCCTGTAAAAATGCCTTATTATCTCTTGATAAACACAATCTGTTAGTTACGGTACCCAATATACTGGCCAAAGATATTGTTCAGCAGGAAATGTCTCTTATAGATAGGATTCGAGAGGAATTAGGGACACCAGAGATGACCGTTTCATACCATATTGATGTGTCTCAATTTCCTGATTATGAAGAATCCCAGCCCAAAAACAATCTATCAATGCGAGAAAAATATGATATGATGGTGGAGAAGAATGCAAATCTAAGAGATTTGGTAAAAAAATTAAACCTAGTACCCGATAATGAGGTTATAAATTAGATATATCCATAAAATTATGCAAGATCAAAGTTTCTGGTATTTAGAAAACGTAGACATGAATGGTCTTTTCTGTGCCAACAAATTGGAAGGTGCTCTTAAGGGTAAGTCATTTAATTCCTTTAAAAAAGGAGACTACATCTATCTGCCCGACCAAAGTTCTGACAAAATCTATTTTATTCAATCTGGTAAGGTAAAAATTGGAACTTTTGGAGACAATCAACGAGAGATAACCAAAGCCATCTTGGGTAGTGGAGAGATATTTGGTGAGTTGAGTATGATTGGTGAAGATAAAAGAAGGGATTTTGCCTATGCAATGGAAGACACGAATTTGTGTTGCATGAATAATGAGGAAATGAAGGCGCTTATGAAAGACAGCAGCTCCGTGTCCATGTTTATGTTGAAAGTCATGGGCTCTCGAGTTCTAAATATGGAAAATCGCTTGGAATCTTTGGTCTTCAAAGATTCTAGAAGCCGTATAGTCGAATTTTTAGTTGATGAAGTTGAGAAAAAAGGACAACGAATTGGTTACGAGTATGTATTAAGGGGCTTTTTGACACATCAAGAAATAGCGAATATTACTGCTACTAGCCGTCAGACCGTCACGACACTTCTTAATGATCTAAGAAACCGCAATATTATTACTTTTGATAGGAGAAGGTTGCTTGTGAGAGATTTGGATGCTCTTAAAGCAGAAATGGTATAACTTGAATGAATTGCTGAATCTTTTATAGTCACTAATCCTGCATTACAAACAAAAATGCCATTTTCTCAACTAGTGAAAAAATGGCATTATTTAATAATTACTTCTAAAATTATTCTTCGGTAGAATCTGCTTTTTTAGATGAGCAAGATCCTTTTTTACCTTCTTTGCTACATTTCTTTGCGTCTTTTCCACTACAGCAAGATTTGCTTTCACCTTTTTTGCAACAAGCTTTTTTGTCACCATCCTTACTACAAGACTTCATTTCTTTCTTACCATCAGCATCCATTACTTCTCTTTCTGCACTTGCAGAAGCAACTTTTGTAAATGATTTGTTCTCAGAATTGTATTCTACTTGATCCCACATAACAGATCCATCAGAATCATTCACTGATTTTTGATAAAAAGTTTTTGTGCCTGACATAGGACAAGTTCTTACTTCGATGTTTTCATCATTGCCGGCAGCCATTTCAGCTTCTGACATGGCAGCTGCAACTTGAGTATCAGGGCTAACACTCTCTACCTGAGCCGTTTTTTTCTCACATGTAGATTTACATGATTTTTTAGCACCTTTGCTACAACTTTGGGCATTGATACCTGCAGAAGCCAATAATATCAATGAAAGTGCAAATAATAATTTCTTCATTTTTCTTATTTTTTAAAATTTCAGTCGTAAATAAATTATTGTTAAAACTCAGGTAAAAATACGCTACAAGTATCAAATTTATTGTAAAATTGTTTAATATTAACAAAAGATTAATTGGGGTTTTATGAAAATACTTAATTCAATATTCATGTTGTCCGTAGTCATACTTTCGAACTTTTACGGTTGTAAATCAAAAATTGTGCTTCCTTCACAATATGTAGGGGACTACTTTTACATAGGCTCAGGAGGTGGTTTTGCAGGTCTAGAAAAGACGTTTGCAGTATTGGATAATGGAAATGTTTTTGAAAAGCAAGGCGATAACGAATTTAAGCTCCTTGGTACAATGGAAGAGACAACTAATAAGCAAATATTCATCGCATTGGAGAATTCTGGCTTAGCTAACATCAAAGAAAATAATCCCGGAAATACGTACAAATTCATCGAATTTAACGTTAAAAAACTAAGTACAAATCGCATAGTTTGGACTGATAAAAATAAAAATTCAGAAATACTGGATTTATGGTATTCAAATGTAATGACTTTAATTAATAATTTAAAAAGCAATTAATGAATATACGTGTACTTTTTACCCTGTTCTGGTCGATTTTCCTTTCAGGAATAGTAGTAGGTCAGCAAAAACCAAACACTCTGCCAACCGCTACACAAACTTTAGATCTTAATCGCAAGGTTCATAAGCCGTTTTCGGTTACTCACAATAATGTCTCTAATAGCAATGTGAGCTACCAAGGTCTAGGAAATAATTCATTAAATCTGGAGCCCGATGGATTGCGAATCGTACAAAAATCTAAAGATAACAGCAGTTTCTTAATCAAAGGAACTATCCAATATTCTAATAGAAATAACAGTCTTGAGAGTAAATGTTCCGAATATCTAAAAGCTTCAGTGGCTCTCATTGCTCCGGATGAGAATGAAATTGAATATGTCAAAATCTCTGAATTTCAGGATGAACTCGGATTTAAAAATATCAAATATCAACAACAATATGATGGTATCAACGTCTATGGTGGAGAAATAATTTTGCACCTGAAAAATGATAGAATTGAAATGGCAAATGGTAAAATAATTTCAAACATCAAGGCCTTAGATACAAATACTTCCCTTTCCGAAAACCAAGTATTAGGGTCAATGAGTCTGCCAAAGGTAACCATGCCAAACGTCGGAATCGACCAAGATATGCTTGCTCCAAAGATTGAAAAAACCATCTTAGTCACTGAAGGTTTTGCTAAAGTCTGTTATCACGTCTCGGCTTATACGAATTTGATTGATAGACAAGAGTATTTTATAGATGCAAATAATGGGGAAACCCTCAGACAGTATGGTAGTTTATGCAAGTTTAACCATGATTTAAATACCTGTCATGCGGTAGGTCATCATCATAAAATGGATACTGAGGAAACCGTCCTTTTAGATGGCGCTGTTACTACGAATGCAGTTGATCTACTCGGAGTGACACGATCTATAAGCACATACCTATCTAATGGCAAATACTACATGATAGACGCAAGTAAATCGATGTTTAATTCTGGTGCCAGCAGTATGCCAAATGACCCAAAAGGGGTGATTTGGACTTTAGATGCTTTCAATACTTCACCCGCGTACAATAGTTTCAATTATGATCACGTAGTATCTAGTAATAATTCATGGACCAGCTCAGCTACTGCAGTTTCTTCACAATTCAATGCCTCAACTTCTTATGAATACTACAAACAGACTTTTAATAGACAGTCTATCAGTGGAACGGGTCAAAATATAGTTTCCTTCATCAATGTGGCAGACGAAAATGGTCAATCTATGGACAACGCCTTTTGGAATGGATTTGCCATGTTTTATGGCAATGGAAGTACGGCATTCAAGCCGTTGGCAAGAGGACTGGATGTTGCTGGTCATGAGATGACTCATGGTGTCATACAAGCCACAGCAAATCTAGATTATCAAGGAGAATCAGGTGCTATCAATGAATCATTTGCCGATGTTTTTGGAGCTATGATTGACCGGGATAATTGGCTTATAGGAGAAGATGTCGTGAAAACTTCTGCATTTCCTTCTGGAGCCTTAAGAAGCCTTTCTGACCCTCATAATGGTGCTTCTTCTGGCAATTTTAACGGTGGTTGGCAACCAAGAATTTATTCGGAGCGATACACCGGGTCTCAAGACAATGGAGGTGTACACATTAATAGTGGCATCCCAAACTATGCGTTCTATCTCTTTGCGTCAAACAATGCCGTAGGAAAAGACAAAGCAGAAAAAGTATATTACAGAGCTCTCACCGTCTATTTGACTAAGTCCTCCAAATTTGTTGATTTGAGAATAGCTGTGGTGCAGTCAGCGCAAGATTTATATGGCACTACTGTGGCCAATGTAGCCAGACAAGCATTTGACAGTGTGGAGGTATTCGGAGACGATGGAGGAGATTATGAGGTAGATATTGACACCAATCCGGGAGAAAATCTAATCCTACTTACTGCCGAAAATCAAAACAATCTCTATGTCTTTGATGCGGATGGAAATGCAATTTTTAATCCTCTAAGCAATTCTGACCCTATCAATAAACCAAGTGTCAGTGACAATGGGGATGAAATAGTTTTTGTCGCTTCTGATGGGCAGATTCATTATATTTACATAGACTGGCAAACCAAAGAAGTGTACGAAGATGTTATCGATTTTGGCACTACATTTAATTGGAGAAATGCAGCAATTTCTAAAGATGGTCTTAAAATGGCTTGTCTCCTTAATCAAACAGAAAATGTCATCTATGTCGTAGATTTTAATTCTGGCCATATCGAAGCATATGAACTTTCTAATCCAACCTATACCAATGGTGTCACAACTGGAGATGTGGAATTTGCTGATGCAATGGAGTTTGACTTAAGCGGAGAATACCTGGTATATGATGCTAAAAATGCCATAGTAGGTACGACGACAACTTTTACATATTGGGATATTGGATTTATTAAAGTCTGGGACAATAATGCTAACAATTTTGCTGCTCCTAACCAGATTGAAAAACTTTTCGGTTCATTACCAGACAATGTCAGCGTTGCAAATCCTACTTTTGCGAAGAACAGTCCGTATATTATCGCATTTGATGTGATAATAGATGGTTTATATTATGTCTATGGTATGAATCTCGAAAACAGTGACCAAGGATTAATCTATGAAAATTTAGGACTAAGCTATCCTAATTTTAGTAAGGATGACCAATATTTAATTTTTGATTCACCACTGGGAGGAAACTATGATGTCGGCATCGTTCAATTAAAATCAGATAAAATTAATCCGGTAAGCAATACAGAATCATATTTTTTTAATGGTGCAAGATGGGGGATATGGTTTAGTAATGGTAGTCGAGATTTGGTAGAAACTGGCGAAGTGGTTTTAGATGAAAATTCGGTAGAATTGTTTCCAAATCCGTGTCATGACAATGTCAATATACTGTCTAAGTCAGAATATTTTGATAAAATAGAAATTTTTAACACTCAAGGGTTGAAAATTTGGGAGAAAAGAAGTAATTTTAACCCGCAAGAAAAAATAGTTGTTCCCCTACGTGATTTTAATTCTGGTTGCTATGTAATCAAATTGTCACGGAGTGGAAACGTAATAATAATGAAGATAATTAAAGAGTAATATTTTTTGCACCCAATGTAATGGCCTCAGCTCTCGCTGGGGCCTTACTATTTTTGGTACTTTGTGTTTTGTTGAGAAAAAAAGCCTGAACTAAACAAAATATTATTTCTTTCCCTCTATTAATGATTTGATTTTTGAAAAATTTGGTAGTTCTCCGGCATTTTCTAATACTTCGGCATATTTGATTTTACCCAACTTATCAATTAAAAATGCACTCCTTTTTGATACTCCACGCAATCCTAGCACAAATTGCTCATACATACAGCCATAAGCTCTCGAAGCTTCTTTATTAAAATCAGAAAGTAAAGGAAAATTAAGCTGATTTTCTTCCTTAAACTTATTTAGTACAAATGGTGAATCTACAGATATTGCAATGGTCTTAACGCCTAGATTTTGAAAATATGACTTATCATCCCTTAAACTACACAGTTCTGCCGTGCATACGGATGTAAAAGCCAATGGGAAAAAGAGTATCAATAAATCATTTCCTTTAAAATCATCTAAAGAAACTGCTTCTTTATCAGAATTGATGAGATTAAAGTTTGGGGCAAAATCGCCTACTACTAATTTTATCATGTCGTATTTTTTAATTAAGTAAACTAACTACGTGCTGTATTTGTTTCTCAAAACTTCACGCCAAGATGGTAAGAAATAAAATCCGCTACTCCATAATGGGATTTTAAGGCGATACCGACATAGGGATTCACCTTTTTATATTGGCCAATTGGATAATAATTTGTCTGAAGTCGGAATATGACAGGTTGCTCATTAATGACATTTTCTCGAGGAATATAGACCCCTGCTAAAAATTTGATACCAATGTTACCTAATATCATCTCCACACCTGTGCTAACAATATATTTCGTCGCTCGCCTTTTCGCCTCTGACTTTTCTATAAAATCATAATAATAGTAGTAGTAAAGCGGCCCATTGAATTCACGTTCGATACCCAAAATAGCATCTAGGTAACGACTCATTGAAAAATGTAATGCTCCTCCATATAAATACACGGGGTATTGAGGACCGCCAATATTCTCTGAAGTAGAAGCTCCCAATCCTGCATATAATTCAATCCTTATTCTTCGGAATCGTGTCGTATCTTTTTCTTCATATTCCGCAGGGACATTTTCGTTAATCTCCGTTTTATAAATTCCAACTGACAATCCTGCGTATATAAAGTTGATACCACTATTTGGCAATTTGTTTTTCCCATTAGAGTAATGTGCCATCCCGAAAACTAACTTTAGGCTCCTATTAAAAAAATCATTACTGTAATAGGTAATTCCAAGCTTCGTATGGTTATTCCAATGGCTACTGATTGCCGTATTAAGTGGATTTGAAATGGGATTATAGACAGTATTCAGGTATGCCATGCCAGATGCGATGTGAAATTGTATTCCAGATTTTTGATATCTTTTTAAATAAAATTGTACTCCTGGAGTCAGTGCAAACCCATTTCCTAGTACTGAACTTCCAAAATGTGTATATCCCAGATCTACTATGAAATCTGGACTGTGCCAATAACTTTGCCAGCCAGTATGCCCAATATAATGCTTACAATATTGCAAATTGAGGTGAAAACTATAATCTGGAATTTCAAACAATAAAGAAGGTTTGTGCTTAAATACGAATGCCTGATTATAGGATAGATTCACCGTGCTTTGACTAAAAACAGGCGAAAAAAATAAGACGAATAAAAGCCTAAACAACCATTTCATTCATTGTTTTTTGAATAAATTCACGAGAAATGTCTTGATCATCTTTCATATAAACATCTGATGTTCTAAATGGCAAATACTTTCGAAATTGACTTCTGTAGTTTTCGACCACTGTCCCACATTTTATTCCATTTCTGAAATCCATTGCTTGATTAGCAGTCATCCATTCAATAGCAAGTACACTTTTCACATTTTCGAGGACTTTATAACATTTCGTGGCCGCATTCGCTGCCATACTTACATGATCTTCTTGACCCTTACTGGATACAATGCTATCCACGCTAGATGGTGTACACAATTGCTTGTTATGACTCACGATCGATGCTGCACTGTATTGTGCAATCATGTAACCCGAGTTTACACCCGCATCTTTTGCAAGATATACTGGCAAATCCCGATCTCCATTGATAAGCTGATAGGTTCTCCTCTCGGAAATATTGCCCAATTCTGCCAAGGCTATTGCTAAAAAGTCTAATACTAAGGCCAATGGTTGAGCATGAAAATTTCCACCAGAAATTATTAGGTCGCTATCTGGAAATATGTTTGGATTATCCGTAACACTGTTTAATTCAGTATTTACCACCTTAGTTACATACTGAATGGTATCGTAACTAGCCCCATGAACTTGAGGAATGCATCTAAATGAATATGGATCTTGAACACTGTATCGAGGATAATCAAGTATTTCGCTGTTTTCTCTGAGATTTAGAATCTCTTGAGCTATGAATCTTTGTCCCTCATGAGGTCTGATGTTTTGTATTTCGGGGTTGAAAGGAGCATTGTCACAGGCATAAGCATCAAGGGATAGAGCAGAAATTATATTGATTAAATGTATCAATTTATTAGCCTCCGATACACAGTAAACCGCAAATGCTAATGAAAATTGTGTTCCATTTAAGAGTGCCAGTCCCTCTTTTGCTTTTAGGGTAATAGGTTCAATGCCCAATCGTTGGTGAATTTCTGTCGCCTCAAGTAATTCACCATTCAAGTATGCTTTTCCTTTTCCCAAAAATACCGATGATAAATGTGCCAATGGCGCTAAATCCCCAGAAGCTCCCAGCGAGCCATATTCAAAAATTTGTGGTACTAACCCATGATTGTACAATTCAATCATACGTGACATCAAAGATTCTGAAACACCACTGTAACCTTTAGAAAGATTAAAGATTTTTAATAAAAAGATAAGTTTAGCAATGGAGTAAGGAATTTCATCCCCCATTCCGCATGCGTGACTCAATACTAATGAACTCTGGAGTTTTGATAAATCCTGACTGTTTATTTTCGTATTGCACAAAGACCCAAAACCCGTATTGATACCATAGAATACAGCATTTGGGTCTGATATCTTGTCATCCAAAAATTGACGACACTTAACCACCTTTTCTCGCAATGCAGAATCAAGCTGAATCGAATTATCAGAATTCAAAATTGATACAAAATCAAAAATTGTATATCCAATATCCTCTAGAATTACCGTATTGTCCTTCATCTAATCAATTATTCATGGCAAATATAAGAGAAGTCTTTTACTATCAATCTCAATATTCAGGGTAAAACACCCTCAACGTATTACACAATATTATAACATGTAATAATTTATACTGATATTTGCGTTTACTATTTTAAAATACATTCGACTCAATGTCAAATTTTACAAAACTGCTATTGTGTGTATTGCTGGTTGTTTCTAAGGACTTTAAAGCTCAGATAGTTTTAAATCCAACCCAAGAAATGTGGGTGGATAGTGTATTCAAAAGTCTGGATGAAGATGAAAAATTAGGTCAATTATTCATGATCAGAGCCTACTCGAAAGGTGATGCTCAAGAAACTAATAAAATCCTGAAACTCATTAAAGAGTATCACATTGGTGGACTTTGTTTCTTTCAAGGCGACCCCACTGAACAGGCGACCATAACTTTGCAATATCAGCATCATGCCGATATTCCACTACTCATTGCGATAGATGCTGAGTGGGGATTGGGGATGAGATTTCCTGACAAGGCGATAAGTTTTCCAAGAAACCTTACTCTAGGAGCAATCGAGGATCAAAATCCAATTTATGACATGGGAGTAGCCATTGCTGAACAGTGCAAGCGGATGGGGATTCATGTCAATTTTGCACCCGTAGTTGATGTCAATAACAACATCAATAATCCGGTAATCGGCGATCGTTCCTTTGGAGAAGATAAATTTGCCGTAGCCGCCAAAGCCTATGCGTACATCAAAGGGCTTCAGGACAATGGAATCATCGCTTGTGCCAAGCATTTTCCAGGTCATGGCGATACCGATGTAGACTCGCATCTAGATTTACCAACGATTAGACATAATTTAGAGCGACTTAATGAGATTGAATTGTTTCCCTTTAAAAACCTTGTCAATCAAGGTGTGATGAGCATGATGGTGGCACACCTTCATATTCCTGCCTTTGACGACAGACCTAATAGACCTTCGACACTGTCAAGATATACAGTCACAGACCTATTGAGAAACAAAATGGGTTTTGATGGATTGATATTTACGGATGCCCTAGACATGAAAGGAGTAGCCAAGTTTTTTACCAATGGCACTGCTGAGGCCGAAGCTTTGTTGGCAGGAAACGATGTTTTATTACTGTCTGAAGATGTGCCGCAAGCCATTCTTACCATTAAACAGTATGTAAAAGAAGGGAAAATAGCACAATCACAAATCGATGCAAGTGTCAAACGTATTTTAGCAGCCAAGGCATTCTCTCATGCCGCGGATATTTCGCAAATACATCCAGATTCGTTGTCACATTTTTTGAATTCAGGAAAATTTCAAGCGGTAAAATCAGATTTGATAAGTAAATCTCTCACCTTAACTAAAAACAATAAATCTGTCTTACCTTTCGAAGATATTGGGAATAAAAGCTTTGCATCATTAAGCGTAAATTCTCAAATAAAAACAGAATTCCAAAAAAGGTTAGATTCTTATGCCAAAGTAGATCATTTTCAGGCTTTTGGCAAACTAGACATCAAAACGAAAAATTTTCTTATCAGTAAGTTGGTCAATCACGATCACATCATCGTTTCCTTTCATAATATGTCAAAGTATGCCTCAAAGAATTTTGGTCTTGATGAAGATTATATCAATTTCTTAAAGTTATTGCCCAAAGAAAAACTAATCATTGTTCTTTTTGGCAGCCCTTATGCCTTGAAAAATTTTGGCGACGAAACGATACTTGTAGCATATCAAGATGATGAGATGACACAGGATTTGGCAGCTCAGGCGCTATTCGGGGCCATTCCCATCAAAGGAAAATTACCCATTACGGCTTCAAAAAATCACCCAATTGGACAAGGTGTTTATGTGCCATCTATACATCGTCTTGGATTTTGCCCTCCTGAAAAAGTAGGACTCGATTCTGAAGTTTTAAATCAAATCGATGGCATTGCGGAGGAGATGATTGCCAAAAAAGCGGCTCCTGGATGCCAGGTTCTGGTCGCCAAAGATGGAAATGTGGTGTTTGAAAAATCTTATGGGTATTTCGATTATTCAAAATCTCAAAAAGTAGAGAATTCTTCACTTTATGACCTTGCCTCACTTACTAAAATACTGAGTACGACCCTTTCTATCATGAAGTTGGATGCTGAAGCCGCCATCAATATTGATTATCCTATACGTGCTTATCTTCCCGAGACCGATACGACCAATAAGGCAGATCTTACTATCAGACAGATGATTGCTCATTGTTCTGGATTGAGACCGTGGATACCTTTTTATGAAAATACCATCATAAAGAAAAAGTCACACCCTATTGTTTCAGATAGTTTCTATTCGACGACGATAAACCCAGATTTTGCAATTCCGGTCGCCTCCAATTTGTTTTTACGTACGGATTACCGCGACACCATCTGGCATGAAATATTAATTTCTGAATTAAAGGACAATACAGAATATAGGTATAGTGATTTGGGATTTTATATCATGCAGCACATTATCGAGAACGCTTCTGGAATGACTTTGGATAAATATTTTGATCAAAATTTTGCCAAGCCCTTGGGATTAAAAAACATGGGGTACAACCCCTTATATTCACACAATATAGGGGATATCGTGCCGACGGAAGAAGATCGCTACTTTAGGAATCAACAATTGCGAGGTACTGTACATGATATGGGAGCTGCCATGCTCGGCGGTGTTGCGGGGCATGCCGGACTATTCAGTAATGCTGAGGATATCGCAGTCATCATGCAGATGTTGCTCAACCAAGGCTCTTATGGCGGCAAGCAATATTTTCCAAAATCAATTGTCAAGAAATATACCTCCCATTACATATTGTCATCTAGGCGGGGCTTAGGTTTTGATATGAAGGAATGCAATCCTGACAAAACTGAAAATATGTGCAACAGTGCTTCAAAACTCACTTTTGGTCACCTAGGATTTACCGGAACTGCGACTTTTGCCGACCCCCAATATAATATCGTTTACGTTTTTCTCAGCAACCGTACATTTCCAAAAATGGACAATCAATTATTAAATAAACTAGATATACGACCCCGCATTCAGCAAAAAATTTACGATGCCTTATTGGTTAATAAAGAAGGGGTATGAATATTGTAAATACCATTGCTTATCGATATCTTTTTGGTAAAAAATCAACCAATGCCATAAATCTCATTACCGGGATTACCACACTAGGAATCACGATAGGAACAGCCGCTCTTATTTTAATTTTATCCGTTTTCAATGGTTTTGAATACGTGTTGTCCGGGTTATTTAATGCATTTAACCCCGACTTAAAAGTAGAATTGGCCGAAGGAAAATATCTGCAAGTTTCTGATAGCCTTATGCGTGAAGTGAAAAAGATAGATGGAATCGCCGAGGCAAGCAGAATTCTTGAGGAGATTGCACTATTTGAATACAATGGGTCACAGGAAGCAGGAATCCTCAAGGGGGTTGATGATAGTTACAATAAAGTTACAGACATAGACTCTACCATCATACGAGGAAAGTATATGCTTTCTGAAGGCTCGATTTTCTATGGGGTGCTAGGTACTAAAATTTATAATAAACTTAGCGTCAACCCCTCTGATGCCATCACACCCATCTCGGTGTATATGGTCAAAAGAAAAAAAAGTGGCCCCCTAGGCAAAGATTATAAATCTCTGCCTCTCTATCCCATCGGTGTTTTCTCTATGGGTGGCGATGAGGACAATCAATATGTACTCGCTTCTTATGAATTTGTCAATGGAATCTTAGACCTTAGAGACAACATTTCTTCCCTTGAAATTAAACTCAAACCCGATGGTGATGAAACCTTTGTACGAGCTCAACTTGAAAAACTCATGCCCGTCAAAATCACTATCAAAAACCGATATGAGCAAGATGAAGACTATCTGAAAATCATGAACATAGAAAAGTGGATTAGTTATCTCATCGCTACCTTAACACTACTCATCATCGCCTTCAATATGATAGGTGCATTGTGGATGATAGTTCTAGATAAAAAAACTGACATCGCCATCTTAAAATCCTTAGGTTTTCAGAATAAAGATGTTCAATCTATCTTCTCGAGGGTGGGGTTGTTGATTGGATTGATTGGATTGACTCTCGGCATTATATTGGCCTTGATATTATATGTACTTCAAAAGAAATATGGTATAGTGGGTGTACCTTCGGGATTTATGATAGAGGCCTATCCCATTGCCTTGAAGTTTAAAGATTTTGTGGTCGTAATTATCACAGTGCTTGCGATTGCACTATTAGCCTCGATATTTCCTGCCCGCAAGGCCGCTCAATCAGGTATCCTGCTAAAAGGAAAATAAAGAGGTCAAGCAAAAACTCTGCAGTGACCTCTTTCATAAGAACAATTCTAAAACGTAAATCTAAATCTATCCTTTGAGCATCAAAGGAAAAAGGGTAATGGTTAAACTTTAGTCATATTATGCCGCAATCCATTGTCTATCTCTTATCAGGATTTTTCCCGGTTTTCTGGCTCCGAAATGAATGATGTCCGTTTTTTTCAGCTCGCCGAGTATTCTGGCAACCGTTTGCCGACTGGTATCTGTAAGAAAAGCAATTTCCTTATGGCTCATTCCATGATTGATGAGGCACTCGTTGATTCCTATTTTTATTCCTCTGATTCTTGCACTATTTTTAATGAATTCTACTATTCTTTGTTTGGCACTTTTGTTGGCAAAAGCTTCCATACGTACTTGTAGATTTTGGAGTCTTTCAATCATGGTCTCTGTGATGAGATTGGCAAATACAGGATTATTCTGCACGATGTGTTTAAAAAATTCTAGTTTTATCTCTAACACTTTGCCTCCGTCAAAACACTTGGCAAACTCTTTTCTTTTTCCTTGAGCGACAAAGACATTCTCACCAAAAACGTCTCCCTCATAGGCCATCTCCTTGATGATAGTGTTTCCACTACTCGTGGTCAATCCTAATTTTACACTCCCTGATAACACAATATATACGGCCTTGAAGCTTTCATCATAATTGTAAATGATACTTTTAGATGACATTTTAATCAACCTCGAATTATGAATTAGCAAAGACCTCTCGTCCATCGATAATGCCTGTAAAAACTTCGAATTCCGGACATCTTGTTCCGTTAATATTGGATTCATTTCGTCAACTTTTATACTACCTATACGAAGAAGATTCAAAATACCCCTATTGTGGTGCAAATTTTTTTTTATTTTTGATAACAAAACCTTCTTCGATGTCTATGAATTTTAATAATCAAACTTTAAATCTCAAGTACCGGTATGGCTATCGCAGTGAACGACGCATCACTCAGGAGGAGATAGACTCACTGCGTATCATAGCGATGTCTTATGAGCCGGCCAGTGGCTATGCAAGGAGCATCTACCACATGCTGGAGGGAGAGGTGCTACCCATAGATATACCAGATAGTGCCGCCTTCTCTAATACAAATAGTAGGCAATTGAATCTCAATGATCTTGATAAAGATGGTTACAGCAATCATGAAATTACCATCTATCCCAATCCTGTTGACGAAGTCTTAAATATAATATCTAACAGTAATCAAAAACTACATAATATTAGCCTAATGTCAATAGATGGTAGACTTGTCTTTTCAACTAATAACATAAGGATGAAAAAATATAGCATGGATGTCAGCCATTTATCAGCTGGTATTTATATCATTAAAATATCTACTGATACCGGAGAAAAGACGATTAGAAAAATAATTATTAAATAATACCTAAATTTAAAAGGGGTGAGTGAGAACTCATCCCTTACTTTTATTATGAAATATTACTTTTTACTTTTTACTTTTTGCTTTTTTATAAAAATTAATTGTCAAGAATACTTTAATAAAAAATTTGTTTTTGAAGATAAATTCATCACAATTCTAAATTTATCACAAATCGATGATACATATTATTTGACTTCTTTTTTATTTTTTAGTGAGGATAATTCCATATCGACGGGATTGTTAAAATATAAGTTGTCTAATGATATAGAAAGTTTTATTGAGTATTTGAATTTTGGTATAAGTGAAAAGGGTATACAGAATAATAGTAATAAATTATTCCTTTTTGGAAAAAATAGAAGCTCACTAAAAGAACTTAAATCAATAAATATTGATTTACATAATTTTAGTACTCTACAAGCAAATTCTTTTTACTCTGAAGGAGAGTACAGCTTTCCTACATCTTCTATATATTTAATGGATCACTTATATACATCTTATATTGATGATTTTGACGGAGGAGATCATAGAGAAATTGGCATTAAAAAAATAGATACCCTTGGTAATGAAGTTTGGTCAAAAAACTATAATACTGATATAGAACTGTCCTATGCATGGGAGATATCAGAAAGCAGAGATTCTAATATTTTCATTTCCGCAGGATTCCATTATTACAATAAATTGGGTCGTTATGCACAGCTTACTAAGATAGACACCTCAGGTAATATCCTATGGACTTACAAAGGAGATGAAGCTTTTGACAATGGGGCAGTGCCTACATGGATCGCCGAACTCTCAAACGGGGACATCGTGATAACCTACTACATACATGGAGTACAAACACCCGATATTAAACTAATATGGATTAATAAGGACGGACATTACTATAAAGAAAAACTGATTGATGTCACGGCTAAAGACGAGTTTTATTTTAATCAACTAGAAGCAGGACATGGTGACTATTTCTTTGCTTATGGTTTTTATAGGTTTTTTGATGATAAAAAAACATTCGGTATCCTCACAAAATATGACAACGACGGCAGCGTCATCTGGAAGCACCTCTATCAGCATCCTGACTATACCGCTCCTAATGATTATAACAGCATCAAGGACATAGAAGAGCTAGAGAACGGAGACATCGTGGTACTTGGCGACCTCAGACATCCCGGCAATAAAAATGAGATATGGCTCTATAAGATCAATGCCGACGGCTGCTATGGTACGGATGACTGCCCTGAAGAGATCATATTATCAGCAGCGGATGAGGAAAATATAGACGAGGAAATCAGGATTTATCCCAATCCGGCACAGGATATAATGTATATTGCTACACACGATAATGTTAAGTTATTAAATGTCACATTGATAGCAATCGATGGAAAAGTAATTTCTGAGGCGAAAAATATTGGAAATACAAAACACAGTATGGATGTCAGCGCAATAGACTCAGGGATATACTTTATCAATGTATCTACAGAAGATGGAAAAGTGTTTACTAGAAAAGTGATTGTGGACTAAGTTGGATTTACACTTTAGTTAAATTTTATGTGGCAGGATTTGATCGGGCAGTAATAATTGCATCCTCAATTCAAATATTAAATTTATCTTCGTTTCCCAAATGTCGAGACGATGCCATGAAAAGAAAATATGCTTATCTAATCTTTGTACTGTTGATCCTATCTATTTGGATGGGTTATATGTCCTACAATAATTTATGGTACTTATTTTCTAATTTTTATGGCATAAGTATTACCATGATTTTTGGGTCATTCATAGCTGGTATTTCCAGCGAGGGTGGTGGTGCCATTGCTTTCCCGGTATTGACTTTACTATTTGATGTTCATCCATTCGATGCTCGAAATTTTTCATTATTGATTCAGAGCATTGGGATGACTGGGGCGAGCCTTTTTATTTATTCAAAAAGAATCCCCGTTTTAAATCAGATAATTCCCCTTGCATGTAGTATTGGTTTTGTAGGCTACCTCCTTGGAAATTTTATATTAGTGGGTCATATTAAGCCCTCTGCGATTAAAATTCTATTTGTATTTATTTGGCTCAGTTTGGCTTATGCATTGACTAAGTTAAACGTTAGGTCTCATCGCAGCTATCTAGACCTACACACTTTTAATCATTTCGATTGGATGATTTTGGTCCTCGCCGCTTTTCTGGGAGGAGTACTTACATCACTATTTGGCAACGGTCTCGATATCATTGTTTTCACATGTTTGGTATTATATTTTAAAATTGACATAAGATTGGCCACCGCGACTTCGATTATTTTGATGAGTATCATTTCTGTTTTTGCCTCTATATTTAATGTTTATCAGGAATATGTGTCTGAAACCGTCTATCAGTATTGGTTGGTGTCCATTCCTTTTGTCATATTTGGTGCACCATTCGGTTCAAAAATTATGAGCATTCTTTCGCCTAGAGTCGTGACCCTCATTCTAATCTCAATTATCGGTGTACAATGGATCGGTGCCATATTAATTGTCAAGCCAACATATACAGAAATAGTCATTGGGATAATAGGTATGGTAGGAGGTTTGGTTTTATTTTCATTTATGATTAGTAAAGGGAAATCTATCATCCCGGAAAGTGGCGATACACAATAAAACTAAAATCATTAAGGAATAAATTGATATGAGTATTTAAAAATTTAAATCCTTTTTACTTCCAATAAAGTGATTGAATTATCTCAAATTGAGAAGGAATGAAAGTTTGTAGATATATTATGTCCATCAATAGAATAATTACGCCTAAATGATGAATAAAAATTACATTTGTAACCATATCGATAAAATTAGACCAAAATAAAATTTATGAACCAACAAGATTCTAATATGGTGCTGTCATTGGATAATGTAGTAAAACGATATCATAACCACTTGGCTGTGGACCACGTAAGTCTTGACCTGCCAAGGGGTCAAATATTCGGTCTATTAGGTCCAAATGGTGCCGGAAAAACTTCTCTGATACGAATTATTAATGCCATCACCGGAGCTGATGAAGGTCATGTATATTTTGAAGGAAAACCACTCACTTCCGATCATGTCTCAGAGATAGGATATATGCCGGAAGAAAGGGGCCTCTATAAAAAAATGAAAGTCGGAGAGCAACTCACGTATCTTGCTCAACTCAAAGGACTTACGAAACAGCAGTCTCAGGAAAATTTGAAGTATTGGTTAGAAAGATTTGACATAAAATCTTGGTGGAACAAGAAAATCGAAGAATTGTCAAAGGGAATGCAACAAAAAATCCAGTTCATCGCAACAGTGGTTCATAAGCCAAAATTGCTGATTCTTGATGAACCATTCTCGGGTCTCGATCCCATCAATACCAATCTGATAAAAGACGAGATATACGAACTCAATAAACAAGGGACGACCGTCATTTTTTCTACTCACAGGATGGAACAAGTGGAGGAAATATGCGAGGACATCGCCTTAATCAATAAAGGAAAAATGATTTTGATCGGATCTGTAGCACAGATTAAAGAAGATTATAAAGAAAACAAATATAGACTAGTTACAAACCGTGATATTACCCAATATCTTGAGCCTGCAGGCGTACAGATAGAGTCACAAAAAGAAAATGACTATATCGTAAAATTTTCAGATTATAATTCTAATGCCTTTTTATCCAATCTCATAAACGACGACATAAAAATCATCTCTTTTAATGAGATATTGCCTTCCATTAATGAGATTTTCATCAAAAAAGTAAACGAAAATTAATAAAATCCACTAACAGATTAAAGCGACAACGATGCATAAACTTTGGTTAATCATAAAAAGAGAATACTTAACTCGGGTAAAAAAGAAATCCTTTATCATAGTCACCTTATTGACTCCACTGGGTTTTGCGTTACTCATGTTCTTTTCTGGTTTTATGGCTTCGGGAAAAATGAATTCCATCAAGCAGGTTGCCGTCGTAGATGATGGAGGAATATTACAAAATAACCCTCTAGAAGGTAGTCAAATGAAATTTACGGTGGTCAATAAAGGCATCGATGAAATGAAATCTGAGTATGTCAACGATGGCTATGACGTCTTATTACATTTAGATAAAATAGACAATCTCAACGAAACAAAGGTCAATGTTAACTACTATACCGATGATAAAATGAGCTTTTTTACCATCGAGTCCCTTGAAAATAAGCTGTCCAAAGCCATCAAAGCGTACAAATTAAATCACTCTACCATCGACAAAGAGGTCTTAGCCGGATTAGAGACTGAAGTGACCCTCGAAAATGGGCTAAAAGACGGCGAAGGAATCGGTGACAACTCGTCCAAGATGGCAAGTGGAATTGCTCAAGCTTTGGGATATATTATGGGCTTCATGATGTATATGGTGATATTTATTTTCGGTGGTATGGTGATGAGAAGTGTCATGGAGGAAAAAATAAATCGTATTGTTGAGGTCATGATTTCTTCCGTAAAACCATTTCAACTAATGCTCGGAAAAGTCATCGGGGTAGGACTCGTAGGATTGACACAGCTCATCATTTGGATTGTTCTCATTGGGGTGGCGATGATGATTATACCGGGTTTAATGATGTCTTCTATGGATTCTAATACCGTAGAAATGGCAAAAGAAATACAAAACAATCCCGAGACAGCAAATGCCGTCAGTGGATTGATTGTGGAATTAAAAAATCAAAATTGGCTATTAATAATTCCGGTATTTATCATCTACTTTTTGGGAGGATATTTTATTTATTCTTCACTGTTTGCAGCGGTTGGTTCTGCTATTGGTGATGATTTGGGAGAGGGTCAGCAGTTGATGATGCCCATCGTCATACCAGTTATTCTAGCGATCGTAATGTTGAGTTCGGTGATGACAGACCCTGATGGGCCGATTGCAGTTTTTGGGTCAATGTTTCCTCTTTTCAGTCCTATTCTGATGCCTGCACGACTTCCCTTCGATCCGCCTATGTGGCAAGTTATAGTCAGTATTTTACTCTTGATAGGCTGTGTCATCCTCTTTGTATGGATTGCTGGTAGAATATACCGAGTCGGTATTTTCCTTTATGGCAAAAAAGTAAGCTTTAAGGAACTCACTAAATGGATGTTTTATAAGGGTTGATAGATACTATGAAAATCGGACTTTTTCAATTTGATGTCCAATGGGAAAACCCTGAGGCAAATATCTCTTTAATTAAACAAAAAGTAACAAATACAAATCCGCCCGATTTGGTGGTATTGCCGGAAATGTTTCTCACCGGCTTTTGTATGAATACGAATCGGCTCGAAAGCTTAATTCCGCTTCTCTCAATTCCTAAAATCCAAAAACTCTCCAGAGATATACGAACGTCGATCTGCGGTTCTATTCCGGTATTTGAAAATAATGCTTGGCATAATCGATATATCCATCTAGATAAAGATGAAAATTATGCAGTGTATGACAAGAGTCACTTATTCAGCATGACAGGCGAAGATAAGCGATATAAGGCTGGTTCATCCTATCTGAGCTATCAATTTATGGGCTGGAAAATAAGGCCTTTAATCTGTTTTGACCTAAGATTTCCGGTGGCATCATATCCTTCAGAACCTGTTGATTTATTGATTTATGTGGCCAATTGGCCTGTCACACGAATCGAACATTGGACTCAGTTGCTCCGTGCCCGTGCCATTGAAAATCAATGTTATGTCGTTGGGGTCAATCGTGTGGGGCGAGATGAAAACCGACTCGACTATAACGGTCACTCCTGTGTCATTGATTTTAGAGGAGATTATATTATACAACTCGGTGAAAACGAATCCTATGAAACGACTGAAATCAATCTTGAAGACATGATGACATACCGAGAAAAATTCCCATTCAGAATATAAACCTATTATTCAAACCGAATAAGAACTTGACCCTTACTGACAGAGTCCCCTTTTTTAATCAATATTTCTGAGACCTTTCCATCACCTTCAGACTTGAGAATATTTTCCATTTTCATGGCCTCTAAAATGACAATGTTGTCAGATTTTTGCTTTTCGTCCCCTACACTTACCAATACATCCACAACCAATCCTGGCATCGGAGCTATAATTTCCTTCGTGTTGTCGCGAAAATCTTTTAAAAATCCCATACTCTCAATGAGTAAATCCAATTCGGTTTTCGCAATACCAGAAATTCTTACATTATTGACAATAAACTCAAATTTTTTAGTGTATGGATCAAAGGAAACCACTTTAAGTTGGTGGTTTTTACCATTTTTATTGATTATATATTCTCCTTGACCCAATGAAGTAATATTAAAAGGTAAATCGCTTTGTGGGGTCAAAGCATCAAATTGTTCAAATTCAACTTTTTGTATCATATTCTTCAGTTAACTTCTTGCAATGTTATCTAATACGTAAGTTTCATATACTGTAAATCCAATATAAACAGCAATAAACGATAGGACAAAGATACCATTGTCGGGTCTAATAATATAGAAGTAAGCCCCTATTAATATTGCCGAAATGACAATACGCAAGGCCATATTGGTGAAGATTAACTTTATAAATGATTGTTTGTTTTCAGAATTTTTGAGCCGTTTAGCTGCTATGCTAACCAAAAAACTTTGTATAGAAAATGCTAAAATAGCAACTAGGTTGAACATCCAGTAACTTTCTACCTGACCATAGGGATATATTATCCATAATGAAGATAGTAGAAAAATAACCAACAAAATTAATGCCGTCACTATTGGTATTAATCTTTGGTATTGGTAAGATCGATGTATAATCGATACAAATACCCAAAAAAGAATAATATAATCAATGTTGCCGTGAGATAAGGCTTGTCAAATTCCATCTTTTTGTCAAGCCATTGCCCAATAAACAATGCTGCTATCATGAGGCCAGCCAACTGAAATGCAATTCCGGAATATTTAAGATATGCATTCATTCCGGAAGACTTCGATTCCTTATTTTCTTTCAATATTGGTATTAATTTACTGCGGCCATTTTTGCACCGCTGTGCTTAATCGTAGAGCCCCCCATACTACAACTTACATTAAACACGGCACCAGCCTGTATATTGAGTTTGCCTGGATCTACTTCACCTTCTATTTTTCCCGTTTCTCTCACATTGAGAAGTTCTTTCACCTTAAGTTTACCAATGATTGCCCCCTCGATTACTGCATTTTCACACTGCACTTCCCCATTAATCTTCCCGTCCACGCCTACTATCAATTTGCCGCTGCATATTAGTGTTCCTATCAACTCTCCATCTATTCTGATGTCATTATTAGCGGTAAGAGTACCTTCTAGTTTAGTCCCTGCAACGATACTATTGAGTGCATTGCTATTAGGTATAGAACTACTGTTTGATGAATTTTGAACTTCCTTCTTTTTCCCTAGCATTGGTTAGTATTTAAGTTTTAAAAAAATTAAAAAGAGGCTGCTAATTTAAGGAATTAGAAATAATAGATAATAAAAACACATCGGATACTAAACATATTTTTTATCAATATATATAACAATAGAAATAAAAAAGGCATTGATCGAGTCAATGCCTTCTCCATTTATTTTTAAAATTCTACTCTTTCGTTAAAATCTCGGACAATAAACCCCTCTGTTTTCAGGGCCGCATATCAAGTACTCCAATGAAAACTCAAATGCTCCATTGGCAGCACTCGCCGCATTCAAGTCAGATACGTTAAAGTCATAGTTAAACCCGATTCCGAATTTGTCATAATTAAATCTTGTATTGATAATGAGTGCATCGGCATAGATACCTCCATTAACGCTGTCCGCATTTCTAAACCACAATCCGAGTTCCCAAGATTGATTTGTAAGTCGGCTTGGTCCCATGGCAAATCTAAGGTTAGCTCCAAGGTTTAATTCCCTATGAGGCCCTTGTGTCATGTATATAATGTTAGGTAGCAATTTTATACGTGGCTTCAACTCAAACTGAGCTCCAGCATGCAAGGTCAATCTCGTGTATAAAGATTCGTCTGCTCCATAAAACGAGATATTTGCTCGATTGAGGTGATGCATGGCAGCACCGACATACCAGTTTGTGTTTTTATCTAAAATGCTAAACCACAACAATCCAGCAGTCACATCTGCATATAGAAAGTCAGTGTCCAAATAAGTTTCTCCAGAAGGTGTATTGTTAAATTCTCCATTCGTAATTTGATTTGGCCACCTTAAATCCTTTTCACTAAACTTTCTCTGAGTAATCCCCGCGTCAAATCCAAACACTAAGTATCCAGCTTTCTTTCGGTAGCCCGACATCTTTTTACTGTAAGACAGAGATAATCTACCCTGACTCGTTCCGAATCTTGATTCTCCGGCTACATCACTCCACAATGTCCCCCCTATCCCAAAATAATCTTCTCGACCAACCGGAACTTTTTGGTCATAAGAAGCGGAAAAAGTATTGTATGCATTGGCTTTTAGAACTGCCGCCCACTGATTTCTATAGTTTAGTATAAATCGATTTTTGCAGTTCAATACCCCCGTCATCGCCGGATTAAGGTTCAGCGGAGAATTGTAAAACTGCGAAAAGTGGATGTCTTGCCCTTTAACCGTCCAACTCATGCATAAAATCAACAATACGACTACGTGTCGAAGATTTAATTTCATAATTTTCATTTTTTTAAAATACTAAAAGGCTGTATTTTTATTCGTACCGGAAGGTTAAAAGTAATAATTATATCCATTTTTGAACTACTTTATTAACAAAAAATTTAAAATTTAACGAGGCTCTTTCATTTTCAACTACTTACATATAGAAAACTTTCAAATCGTTTTGCAATAATTCATCTTGGCTTTTACTTGTTTTAGAAAAAAACTAATTTTGTTGCTCTTATTTCAATCAGAATTATGTTCAATTTAGAAAGGAATGTTGAGGCTTTGATTTTTTCTTCCGAAAATCCCATTTCAAGCAATGAAATAATCAATGCTCTAGCTATCACTCATGGTATCACGCATGATGAAAAACTCATAGAAGAACTCATTCAAAACCTGATTGACAAATATCAAAATGAAGAATATAGTTTCGAAATAGTCAATATTTCTGAGGGTTATACTTTTATGACTAAAGGTTCGTACCACAGGGTAGTTGCCGAATACTTAAAACTCCACAGTAATAAAAAATTGACAAAGAGTGCCTTAGAAACCTTGAGCATCATTGCATATAAACAACCGATAACCAAAGCAGAAATAGAGCAGATACGGGGTGTTAATGCTGATTATACCATTAATAAGCTCATGGAAAAAGATCTGGTGGAGATTGCCGGCAGACAGGATGGTCCGGGCAAGCCGCTAATATATATTACCAGTGAAAAATTTATGGATTACTTTGGGCTAAAAAGCATCCTGGATCTTCCCAAGCTTAAGGAAATTCAAATAGAGCACAACGAAATCGGTGAACTTTCTCTATCGGAAAACCATTCTAATCAAGAGGAAGAATAATCTATGGAAGAGACACTGATAAATCGAGTTGCCAATAGTGGTATCATAACCATCAACTTAGAGGAATATTATCCAACAGCAGAAACAAAAGAGCTGGATATTAAGCAGTTTCTGTATTTGGAACTCTTGTTAAAGGAGAAAGAATTTAGAGCCGCCTTGAAGGAATATGACTGGAGTCAATATAGTAATTCTGTGGTACTATGTTATTGTAGCACTGATGCCATTGTCCCAGTTTGGGCTTATATGTTGATTTCGGCATATCTTAAAGATATTGCTTCAGACGTGTACTTAGGAAACTCCTCAGAATATTTGAATTATCATTATAAAAATTTGATTGACACATTGGATATTATACCATATCAAGACGAAAGAGTCGTGATAAAAGGATGTAGTAAAAGGCCTGTACCTGCAGCTGCCTATGCATATCTTACCTACCGATTAAAAGATCATGTACAAAGTTTAATGTATGGGGAGCCTTGTTCGACGGTACCTATTGCTAAAAGACCACGAAAATTGACTTAATATCTTTTTAATAAACCAATCGAATATTAATCCTGTTATTTAACTTTGCACAGCTAAAAATCAGACATGTTTAAAATTAATATATACTTAAAATTTGCCTTGATAGCCATATTTTTAGGAGGTGGCATTATCTTGTCCTTTACTTATGGAATAGGCTATTCTTGGATATTTATCTTAGTTGGAATCCTATTATTGTTGAGCTACATCCTCCTTGGCACTGTACAAAGTGCCGGTGAAATGATTCAGGCAATGGATTTTGAAGGAGCAGAAAAACGATTAAACCTCACGCTTAACCCCAAGTGGCTCTATGTAACCAATCGTGCCTTTTATTACATTATGAAGGGTTCCTTGGCGGCTCAGAAAAAAGACAACAAGGTAGCTGAAGAATATTTTAATATGGCACTGGATTTAAAATTGCCGTCTGATAATGAAAAAGGTATGGTACTGCTACAACTTGCCAATATTAATGCCCAACGAAACAATTGGGCTGGTGCTGGCAAATATGTCAAAGACATGAAAAAACTCAACATCACAGAGCCGACTCTCAAGTCCCAAGTTGACCAATTCGATCAGGCCTACCAAAACCGTGGTCAAATGAATACTGTCAGATCAATGGGTAAGCAAGGCATGCAGATGCTGCAAGGTCGCAGCATGAAGCGCAGAAGGCCCAAAATGAGATAAGATTTCCTCAAATGAAATCCGTTAATCCCATTCACTTTATTGAAGGGCTAGAATGCAACTCATACGAGTAATTTCATTTTTAGGAATATCGAAATTACAATATTCAAGAATTAATGGTTTGCCAAATTATTTCTCTTTACATTTTTTTCATGCGAATATAATTTACATCATTTTTCAGTTTTATTATCAATAGTAGCGGTCAAAACCCTAAGCATCAATAGTTTTTAATTGGGCTATAATTGCCATATAAAAGTATGAATTTCAATTGAATTTTTGATACACCTAAAAGCTCTTAAGTATTTCCTTATTATCTTTTTTTAGTACAAGAAAAATACATACATTTATTGCAGGAAAATATTATTAGACAATCTCAAAAATATAAAATTATGAGCCCAGATACTAGGGATATTAGAAACATTGTTCTATTGGGTCACTCAGGAAGTGGCAAGACGACATTTGTAGAATCTATGCTTTTTGAGGCAGGAGAAATCGATAGGCGAGGTACCATTGATGGGGGAAATACCATTTCTGATTTTACAAGTATCGAACAAACTCGTGGCAATTCTATTTTCAGCACCCTGATGCACGTAGAGTGGAGAGGAAATAAAATCAATATTATCGACACTCCCGGATTCGATGATTTTATTGGCGAAGTGGTTTCTTCATTAAAAGTAGCGGATACCGCCGTAGTTATGTTAAACGGGGCTCATGGTGTCGAGGTCGGTACTGAGTTAATCTGGGATTACATCCAAGAATATAAAACTCCGGCAATTTTTGTAATCAACCAAGCAGATCAGGAAAAATCCGATTTTGAACGTACTTTGGAACAAGCCGTTGATAGGTTTGGGCCTCATGTCATCCCATTTCAATTTCCATACAATCAAGGAAACGGATTCGATAGTATTGTAGATGCGTTACGGATGACCATGTATGTTTTTCCTGCAGATGGAGGAAAACCCGAAAAGCATGACATACCCGCTGATGCACTGGAAAGAGCTAAGGACTTACACAATCAAATAGTCGAGGCCGCAGCAGAAAATGATGAAGGTTTGATGGAAAAATATTTTGAAGCAGGAACACTTACTGAAGAAGAATTGACGAAAGGTCTAAACATCGCCCTAAAGCACCAACAAATATTTCCTGTTTTTTGCGCTTCCGCTAAAATGAATATGGGAAGCGGCCGGATTATGGGATTTTTGCATGATATTGCCCCTTCACCAGCAGATGTTGGAAAAGTTGAACTAGAAAATGGAGAATCCTTGACTTTGGATTCTAAAAATCCTGAGACCTCGATTTTCATTTACAAATCTCTCTCAGAGCCACAAGTAGGCATGGTTACGTACTTTAAAGTTTACAATGGCACTCTGAAGAGTGGCGAAGATCTCATCAATGCTGACAATGGAAGTCACGAACGCATCAATCAACTCTACATTGCCAATGGTAAAAACCGTGTAGCCGTTAATGAATTGAAAGCTGGAGACTTGGGGGTAACCGTCAAATTGAAAGATTCACATACCAATGATACCCTCAATGTTAAAGGGGTGGATAGAGAGATTAAAAAAATAGAATTTCCAGAATCTCGCATTAGGACAGCGATTACCCCTCCAAGTAAAGCTGAGATGGAAAAGCTAATCAAAGCCTTACATCAAATGCAGGAGGAAGATCCAACGCTAATTTTGGAGCAAAATCCTCAATTAAAACAGACCATTCTTCATGGACAGGGTCAGTTGCACCTTGACATGGTCAAATACAGATTGGATAAATTAAATGGCATACAAATGGAATTTGAAGAGCCAAAAATTCCATATAGAGAAACCATCACGAAAGAAGCAGACGAAAGCTATCGACATAAAAAACAATCGGGTGGAGCAGGCCAGTTTGCGGAAGTTCACATGCGTATAGAACCATACTACGAGGGTATGCCTGAGCCACATGGATTAAATGTGAGACATGTAGAAATAGAAGATCTACCATGGGGAGGAAAGCTTGCTTTTTATTGGTGCATAGTGGGAGGATCAATTGATTCTAAATATTCCAACGCCATAAAAAAGGGAATTATTCAAAAAATGACCGAAGGGCCTCTCACAGGATCTGCAGTTCTCGACATTAGAGTTTCTGTCTATGATGGAAAAATGCACTCAGTAGATTCTAATGATATGGCATTCATGCTGGCCTCATCAAATGCGTTTAAAAATGCATTTAGAAATGCAGCACCACAGATTTTAGAACCTATTTATGATGTGGAAATTACAACGAACGACGAATACATGGGAGACGTCATGGGTGACCTTCAGACCCGTAGAGCCATTATTATGGGAATGGATAGTGATGGTCATTATCAGAAAATCAAAGCAAGAGTTCCACTCGCAGAAATGTATTTGTATTCTTCTACATTGAGATCCCTAAGTCAGGGTAAAGCAAAATTTCATAGATCTTTTGCCGAATATCAACCGGTGACACCAGATATTCAACATAAGTTAATGGCTCATCACAAGGATGAAGACGAATAGATAAAATAGTATTTTGCAAGAATAGTAATTCAAAAGATATCAAAAGATGAAGGTGAAAATATATTTCAAACCATATTAACACACTTTTGTTAACAATATTGATTATCTTTGCGAAATGAAAGGAAAAGAGGGAGCATAGGTTCCCTCTTTTTAATTTTGGCACTAGAATAATATGGACGAAAAAGGCATAGAAAAATTGACCACAGATTTTTTTGATTCTAATGAAATGCAAGTTTGCTATTTTGTTGATTCAAAAATATCAGGGAGTAAGATAGAAGTCTTCATAGAAAAAGATGGAGGCATCAATTATGCTGAATGTCAACAACTTAGCCGCCACTTGGAAGCTATTTTTGATGAGAAAAAATATTTTGGTGAGAAGTACACTTTAGAGGTTTCCAGTCCCGGGGTAGGTAGTCCATTAAAAAAATTGCGACAGTACCAAAACAATATCGGCAGAACCATAGAAGTAAAATATGAAGATACCAAACTTCGTGGCAAACTAAAACAAGTAGACTCTGATGGAATCGTCATAGAAACTGAAGAAACCATTAAAGAAGGTAAAAAGAAAATTAAAAATATAGTGGACACTACAATATTGTTTGACCAAATCAAAGAAGCTAAAATTAAAGTCAGCTTCTCTTAGTTTTTTGATTTTGGTGAATATCCTTACATAGTGTGAAATGGAATAAAATTGAAAATTTAAATAATATTTATTAAACGAAATCCGGTAGAATCGGATAAAATTGCGATAGAAAGGAATCGCTTTAAATTTCTAAAATCGCAATTATACAATTAGTTGTAAATTATAAACAGATGAAAGAATGAACTTAGTAGAATCATTTTCGGAATTTAAAGCGGGGAAAAATATTGATAGACCCACGATGGTGAGAGTGTTAGAAGATGTGTTCAGAACTTTAATAAAGAAAAAATATGGCTCTGATGACAATTTTGATGTCATCGTCAACACCCAAAATGGTGACTTAGAAATGTGGAGAGTGAGAGCAATAGTACCTGATGGTGAAGTTACCGACGAGCAAAGTCAAATTTCGGTATCTGAAGCATTGTCAATTGATGATTCTTATGAAGTAGGTGAGGAATGTTATGAACAACTTACATTGGAAGACTTTGGAAGAAGATCTATCATGGCTGCGAGACAGACTTTGATTTCTAGAATTATGGATTTAGAAAAAGATGAAGTCTATAAGAGATACATCGACAGAATGGGTGAAATAGTGATAGGCGAAGTCAGTCAGATTATGAAAAAGGAAGTACTAATCATTGATGACGTGACCGGAAACGAGCTTGTACTCCCTCGTACAGACATGATAAAAGGGGATTTTTATAGAAAAGGGGATATGGCTCGAGGAATAATAAAGAGGGTGGAAATGCGAAACAATGCACCATTCATTATGATAAGCCGTACGGACAACCAATTTTTGGAAAAATTACTTGAACAAGAGGTGCCTGAAATTGAGGATGGTCTCATTACGATTAAAAATATTGTAAGAATGCCAGGCGAACGTGCTAAAGTCGCTGTAGAATCTTATGATGACCGCATTGATCCCGTAGGTGCTTGTGTCGGTATGAAAGGCTCAAGAATCCACGGTATTGTAAGAGAGTTACGCAATGAAAACATTGACATAATAAACTTTACAAACAATATTACATTGTATATTCAAAGGGCATTGACACCCGCAAAAATCACGAATATTGTCATTTCAGAAGACCAATCCAGGGCTTCAGTTTATCTGAAACCTGACCAAGTCAGTCTTGCAATCGGTAAGTCAGGAAGTAACATTAAGCTTGCCAGCAAATTAGTTGGTATAGAACTTGATGTATTTAGAGATAATGATGAAACCATTGAAGATGTCGACTTAGACGAATTCAGCGATGAAATAGAAGAGTGGGTAATAGATGCATTGAAAAACATTGGTTGTGACACGGCGAGAAGTGTACTTGACCTAAGTAAAGAAGAATTGGCAAGAAGAACAGATCTAGAAGAAGAAACAATTGATGATATATTAAAAATTCTCGCATCAGAATTTGAAGATTAAAATAATACTAAAAGCTGTAAATGGCGGATAAGTTAATAAAAATAGCAAAAGAATTTAACGTAGGTACTTCCACGATTGTCGAATATTTAAACGGCAAGGGATTTGACATACAGAACAAACCAACTTCGATGGTCTCGGACGACATGTACACCGAACTATTAAAGGAATATAGTAGCTCGGCTGAGGTCAAGGAAAAAGCGGATAAGCTGGTTATGAACAGAACGTATGCAAAACAGGAGGAACCTAAACAGGCGGCACCACCGCCTCCGCCACCGCCCAAACCAAAAGAAGAGCCCAAGGTGGAACCTGTTCCCGAAAAAGAAGAAGTAGTAGAATCAAAAGTCGAAGTTCCGGGTTTAAAAATCGTTGGAAAAATTGACTTAACTCCTAAGCCAAAGGTTAAAAAAGAAGAAGCAAAACCAGTAGAAGAAGAACCAAAGGTTATCGAAAAAGTCGAAGAAAAAGTCGAAGAAGTTAAGGTAGAAGCCAAAGAAGAAAAAAAGACAGAAGAACCACAAAAAGTAGAAGAAATATTAAGAGCAGAAACCCCACAACTTCAAGGTCTTAAAATCTTAGGAAAAATTGATACAAATAAATTTAACACCAAGAAAAAGGATAATAAAAAGACAGGAAAGACGGCACCTGAACCAGTAAAAACTAAAGATGCAAAACCTGCTTCCACGACTACTGACACAAATGATGCCAATAAGGAAAAGAGAAAAAGAAAACGTAAAAAGGTATCCAGTGCTTCGATTAATACTCGGGGAGACAGACCAGGTGGCGGTAAGCAGGCTCCAAAAGAGGAGGTAAGAGAAGTAACTCAAAAGGAAATAGACGACAAAATCAAAGCCACAATGGCTCGAATGTCGGGTAGCGGAAAAAACAAACGTCAAAAAATCAGACGTGACAACCGTGAAGAGAAAAGAGAAAAAATAGAAGCTGCAAACGAAGAGGCGACTAGTGACATGACATTAAAATTGACCGAATTTGTCTCCGTATCAGAATTGGCAAGTTTAATGGATGTTCCTGTTACTGAGGTCATTACCACTTGTTTGAACCTTGGTGTGATGGTAAGTATCAACCAAAGACTAGATGCTGAAATTATTGAGCTCGTAGCGAATGAATTTGGTCATGAAGTCGAGTTTATAAGTGAAGAAACTGAATCTAATGAAGAAATAGAGGAGGTAGATGATCCAAAAGACCTCGTTCCTCGAGCTCCAATCGTTACGGTCATGGGTCACGTCGATCATGGTAAAACTTCCCTCTTGGACTTTATCAGAAAGGCGAATGTGGTCGAGGGAGAAGCAGGTGGAATTACCCAGCATATCGGTGCTTACGAGGTAGAAGTAGGTGAAGAAGGAAGAAAAATCACTTTTCTAGATACGCCTGGTCACGAAGCGTTTACTGCCATGCGGGCAAGAGGTGCTAAGATTACTGACGTGGTAGTCGTCATCGTGGCAGCTGATGATAGAGTCATGCCTCAGACGAAAGAAGCTATCTCGCATGCGCAAGCTGCCGGAGTTCCAATAGTATTTGCTATTAACAAGATAGACAAAGATGGTGCTGACCCGACTCGAATTAAGCAAGAATTAGCCGGTATGAATCTATTGATAGATGAATGGGGAGGAAAAATCCAAAGTCAAGATATCAGTGCTAAGACTGGTCTGAACGTAGATCTTCTTCTTGAAAAAATCCTTCTAGAAGCAGATATTCTCGATTTAACAGCCAATCCAAAGAAAAAAGCAAATGGTACCGTTATTGAAGCTTCCCTAGATAAAGGTAGAGGTTATATTACCAAGTTATTGGTTCAAAATGGTACTTTGAACATAGGTGATCCTATCGTATCCGGCTCACATTCTGGTAAGATAAAAGCCATGTTTAATGATAAAGGAAAGCGAATAAAAACGGCGGGTCCATCGACTCCTGTTATGGTATTAGGTCTAAGTGGAGCACCTCAAGCCGGAGAAAAGTTCCGTGGTACGGACTCCGAACAAGAAGCAAGACAAATTGCGACCAAAAGAGCACAGATCGAAAGAGAACAAACCAATAGAGCAAGTAAGCGTATCAGTCTCGATGAGATTGGAAGAAGATTGGCTCTTGGTACTTTTAAAGAATTAAACCTCATTGTCAAAGGTGATGTGGATGGTTCGATAGAAGCGCTTTCTGATTCTTTAATTAAGCTTTCAGTTGAGACCATTCAAGTAAATGTGATTCACAAAGCGGTGGGTCAGATTGTAGAGTCTGATGTACTCCTTGCATCAGCGTCAGATGCGATCATCATTGGATTCCAAGTGAGACCGTCTTCTGCCGCAAGACAACTGGCTGAAAAAGAAGGCGTTGAAATCAAGACATACTCAATTATCTATGAAGCAATAGAAGAGGTAAAAATGGCCATGGAAGGTATGCTCGAGCCTACCAGAGAGGAAAAAATACTTGGAACTGCAGAGGTTAGAGAAACCTTCAAGATAAGCAAAGTAGGAACTATTGCTGGGTGCTATGTCACGGAAGGTAAGATTCTTAAAAACAATTTCGTGAGATTGATTAGAGAAGGTATCGTTGTATTCCCAACTAGAGAAGGAGCTAATGGTGAAATCGGTAATTTGAAGCGCTTCAAAGATGACGTCAAAGAGGTGAAAAATGGTATGGAATGTGGTATTACCATTAAAAATTACAATGATATCAAAGCGGGTGATGTCATCGAAGCTTATGAAATCATTGAAGTGAAGCAAACATTGGATTAGTCCTTTGATTTATTGGTAGGGAGTTTATTCTCAATTCCAATTAAAAATATGGTTTCTTCATAAAGTTCAAGTTAGAATAGAAAGCTGATATTGGTAAATTTTCTAAATAATAAGCAACAAGTCAAGCAGTTACTTGATGAAGCTTTCTTAAAATTTAATCGCGAAGAATTTATTGAAAATGACCCGATAAGTATTCCCCATTCATATACAAAATTACAGGATGTAGAAATCACGGCTTTATGGACGGCATTGCTATCCTGGGGGCAGCGTAAAACCATTATCAATAAAGCGAAAGAGCTATTTTCTTTAATGGATAATCAGCCTTATGAATTCATCATGAATGCCTCCGACGATGAGATGAAAACATTATCAAAGTTTAAACATCGAACTTTTCAATTTGATGACACCCTAGCTTTTATTGATTTTTTTAAAAAGTATTACACCAGAAACCAAAGTTTAGAAGACCTATTTCTGAATGAAGATGAATCCATTCGCAAAGGTATCGAACATTTCCATGAGCAATTTTTCTCTATTGCTACTCATCTATCTCGCACTAAAAAACACGTTCCTACTCCCTCTAAAAATTCAGCTAGTAAGCGTCTCAATATGTTCTTGCGATGGATGGTAAGAACAGATGAACATGGTGTAGATTTTGGTTTATGGAAGAAAATTGACACGAAAAACCTCATGATACCTCTCGATATACACGTGGCACGAGTTTCTACTCAATTGGGTTTACTCACAAGAAAACAAAGTGACTGGAAAGCTGTAGAAGAACTCACTAAAAACCTCCGAATGTATGATGCTCAAGACCCGATTAAATACGATTTTTCACTATTTGGAATGGGAGTATTGAAAGAAGATTTCTAAACAAAAGAGGCGATCCGTACCCCGAACCGCCTCTTTTTAAAATTTTTATTTGCAAATTAATGCTTGATGTCTATTACATAGTTGTCGGCATTGCTATCAGCGACAAAATTTACTTCTGTAAAATTTAACAAATAGTAATTATCGCCATTTTTAACCATCACCATGTCACCCACATTAATTGGATTACTTACTGAAAACTCAGTACCACCGTCCCAAAGCGATACTAATTCTGTATCATAATTGGCAGCATCAAATGTAAAGCTCTCTGACACACCACCTTGGCCCGGAACAATATATCGCAGTACAGAACCATTCACTCCTGATACCTGTCTTCTCCAGTTTTCTTCGCCAACAGGTATGGTATCATCAACTCCCATATCTCTGATTTCTGCACTACTTGAAGCCGAACCGGTACCTGTTCCATTGTCAAGATCAAGACCTCCTGTTCCAGAAGGGCCGGCTTGGTTGAATAACACACCTGCTATTGTATTCAATTGATTACCAGTACTCACATCAAATGAAAATTCATCGGACAAATCATTTTGATCATATAATTGTATAGTGTATGAATTTAGACCCGCTTCTGGTTTCGCTCTTAGAAGTAATTTTATATTTTGTCCTCCAGAAGCTAAAATTTCGGTGATATCAATTCCAGAAAAGCCCAAATCATATGTATCCGTTCCTACTGTAATTGAAACAACTCTTCCATCCTCCATTAATTCTCCATTTTCAAAAACAAATAGATTTTTTAAGTCCGAAGAACCAGGTGCCATGCTAAAGTTAACATTAAATAGTCCACCAGGTGTCGCAGTTATTGGGGAGCTTCCGTTGAAAGTAATGGTAGGTCCTTCTCCATCATAATTGACCGTAGTGCTTGCGGAGTCGCTATTTCCGTCAGTATCTTTTACTGTAAAAGTCAGATTTGAAGAAGTACCTGTTGATTTGGATCTTATCACGATACTATAGGTAAACCCATTCGTGTCAGAATTAAATAAAACAGTAGGATTATTAGACATTTGAGTTCCATTAATAAAAACTCTACTAATATCTACTAATGACCCATCTTCAGTAATCTCAAAAGAGCTTAGCGCTAAATCTCCTGGTTGAGCAGTAACCGAAACTGTAAAATCAGTATCAACTTGTGTACTTATTGTCGTTGGAGTCACAGAAATGCTAGGATCATTGCTATTGGTGTCTTCAGTACATGAAGAAATAAAGCCTACTCCAAGCATTACCAATAGTAAATAAGATAAATTTTTAAGTTTCATAAGTGTTAAAATTGTTTAATGAATATATTCAAAATTCACTCTTAGCTAAAGAGCTAAAAGAAATAACCACTATATTAACGTTTTGTTTTTCAAAAAAGTCACGTATTTTACGTCAAAATCAAAATATTTAATGGTTTACGAGAACTTGGAACCACTGTTTAAAAATGATGCCATTGTTTTTGGGTTATTAATGGCAATCTTAGCATTCGTGTTTTATACATCCAGCTTGAAAGAGGGTTTTTGGGCTAAATTTTACACCTATATTCCGGGTATTTTATTGGCCTATTTCTTACCTGCTTTATTAAATTGGCCATTAGGTCTCATTGCACCGGAATGGTATTCTAATAGTTTACATCTATTCTTATCAGAGCAGGATTTACAATTGCCTCCTAATTTAAACTTTTCTGAAATAACCGAATTTTTAGTGTCAAATGGAATTCCTGAAAAGGCAATAAAATCATTTCAACAAAGTTCTCATTTATATTTTGTGGCCTCGCGGTATTTATTGCCTGCGAGTCTCATTTTATTTAGTTTAAGCATTGACATAAAAGGTATAATAAAACTGGGTCCTAAAGCATTGATTATGTTTTTTACAGCGACTCTGGGTATTATTTTGGGTGGACCGATTGCACTCTATCTCACATCAGGTATCTTACCTGATCTGATCAAAACAGACCCTTCAGAAATATGGAAAGGGCTGAGTACCATTGCGGGAAGTTGGATCGGTGGTGGTGCCAATCAAACGGCCATGAAAGAGATTTATGAAGTCAACGACAGCTTGTTCGGCACTATGATTGTAGTCGATGTCATCGTCGCCAATATTTGGATGGGGTTAATCCTATATGGTACCAATATCTCTGGAAAGATAGACAAATGGCTGAAAGCGGATACATCAGCAATCGAGGATCTCAAGAAAAGGGTTTCAGACTATAGAGCCAGTGTCGAAAGAATTCCTACAAAAGCACTGACAATATTACTCATGGCCACTGCTTTTGTAGGGGTAGCCTTCTCTCATTTAGGTGCTGAATTGATTGTGCCAATTCTTAAGAATCACGATGAATTTATCAAGAATTGGAAATTAGATTCTCTCCAAAGTGGCTTTTTCTGGCTTGTATTAATCGCCACCATTTACGGTATAGCCCTATCATTTACTAAGGCAAGGACACTCGAAGGGGTAGGTGCCAGTCGATGGGGTTCAATATTTATTTTCATCTTAGTGACGACCATTGGTATGAAAATGAACTTGGGAGAAGTCATGGATAATTTGGGATTATTTTTAGTGGGAATAATCTGGATGGCGGTTCATGTGATTATTCTACTCATCGTGGCTAAAATTATTAAAGCACCTTTCTTTTTTGTTGCCGTTGGGAGCCAAGCCAATGTCGGTGGTGCAGCATCGGCACCAGTTGTTGCTTCGGCCTTTGATGATTCTTTGGCAACGGTCGGAGTGCTCATGGCCGTGCTGGGATATGGAATAGGTACTGTGGGAGCATTAATCTGTGCCCAACTCATGGCATTGGTAAGTTTTTAACGAGTGTATTTTTTTAAAACACCAGATATTATACAAAAACTTTTTCCGAGAATTACTTGGAAAATGGAGGATTCAGAAAGGGTTGTATATCTTACATTTGATGACGGCCCGATTCCAGAGGTCACCCCATTCGTACTCGATGTGCTAAGAGATAATGGAGCCGAAGCAAGTTTTTTTTGTGTAGGAGAAAATGCTTATAAACACAATGAGATTTATAAACTAATATTAGAGAATGGTCACACAGTAGGGAACCACACTTACAACCATCTTTCCTCATGGTCGGTATCCGGTCAAGAATATACTGAAAATTGTGAAAAGGCATCAATGTACATAAGTAGTTCATGGTTCAGACCGCCGTATGGAAAGCTCACCCCCTTGACCTATTCTACCCTTCTAAAAATGCATTATAAGATATGTATGTGGGACATATTGACAGGCGATTTCGATACTACAAAAAACTCTAATTCAATTCTTGAAAATTGTAAAAAATACATTTCCAATGGATCAATTCTCGTTTTACATGACAATGTTAAAACCTTCAAAACACTTGAAACGTTACTACCTCAGCTCTGCCATTTTTTAAGCTCAGAAGGATACGAAATGCGGGCTTTACCCAAATTACAGAACAATAAAACGAATCAGATTGGAAGAAAATAAAAGGACAGATGTAAATACTCTTGGCGAATTTGGTTTAATCCTACATTTGACTAAAGATTTTAATTCTGTAAATAGAAGCACTATAAAAGCAATAGGCGACGATAGTGCCGTGATTGATATTGACAATGACAGAGCAATGTGTATCAGCACAGACATGCTCGTGGAAGGCATTCACTTTGACCTAATCTATACGCCTTTGAAGCATTTGGGTTATAAGTCGGTCGTCGTCAATCTTTCAGACATCTGTGCCATGAATGCCATTCCTCAGCACATCACAGTGTCCATAGCCATCAGTAGCAAGTACAGTGTCGAAGCTCTTGACGAATTATATTCCGGAATAAAATTAGCCTGCCAACTATATAATGTAGATCTAGTCGGTGGTGATACGACCTCTTCTCCACGAGGCATGACAATAAGTGTTACCGCGGTCGGAATTGCCAAAAAATCAGAAATTGCTTATCGAAGCGGTGCTAAGCCGGGTGATATTATTTGTGCGACAGGAGATTTTGGCGCAGCATATATTGGTCTGCAAGTTTTGGAAAGAGAAAAACAACTTTTCCTTGACAATCCTGATATAAAACCCGAATTGGAAGAACACTCCTATGCTGTAAGCCGATTTTTAAAACCAGAAGCCAGATTGGATGCTGTGCAATATTTCCATCAAAATGACATTATTCCCACATCGATGATAGATGTCTCTGATGGTCTAGCCTCTGAGGTGATGCATATATGCAAAGAATCTGGAGTTGGTGCTTATCTCGAGGAAGGTAAAGTGGCCATCAATCCTGAAGTTGAGGAGCAATCGATAAAATTTGGAATCAATCCCATTGTGGCGGCATTAAATGGCGGTGAAGACTATGAGCTCCTCTTTACCGTCGACCCAAAAGATCTTGAAAAAATTAGGTTTATGCCGGAGATATTTATCATAGGAGAAATCACCAATCCAGAAGATGGCATCATGTTGCATACGACTGGGGGCCACATACATCCTTTAAAAGCGCAAGGTTGGGTACACTTCGAGAATTAATCAATAGATTCTTCTTCGAGATTTATCACTCCACCCGAAAGCACGTATTGCATGATGTCTTTTGGTTTTTGCTGTAAAACAGTAATCCTGTCAATTGGCACTAGATATAGATCACCTGCAATAGAAAAAGAAATCGGAAAATACACGGCATAGAGTTCCTTGCTCGAGTCTAATCCAGTGATGGATTCTGCCGCTTTATTGGTAATAAACCCCACTTTGTACAATTCGGATTGGCTCATTTTAACCAGTACAGGCTCAGTAAATTTTTTGTCCTTTCCGACAAATACCATGGTGATGTCCTTGATAGATTTATATAAAAAACCAATAACCGGAATCCTCTTTAATAATTTATCAAAATATTCTCCGACACTACTCCAAAAATACATGGAACTTAGTACACCAAGCGCCACGATGATGAAAAATAGGATTAAGTATTGTATGATAGAAAAATTAAAATTGGTGAGTTCCTTCAGTTTTGATATTAAATAGAAAAGAACAAACATGGTTAAGCTCAACGGCAGCAAAACCGCCAATCCAGCCAAAAAATATCTGAATGTTTTTTTAATGAGCCACATTTTCTTTACTGTTCATTTTTTCTAGTGAAACAAAAATACCAATGGCAATGGCAATTCCAATATACAACAAAGAAAACCATTCTGGAAATTCTACGAAATTATGTGTCAATAATTTTATGGCAACAAAAAGTAGAATGGCGAAGACACTGTACTTGAGATATTTGAATTTCTCGAGCATATTGGCCAAAAAGAAATAGAAAGACCTCAATCCCAATACGGCAAAAATATTGGAACTAAATACAATAAACGGATCGGTAGTAATAGCCAATATCGCAGGAATACTATCAACTGCAAAGAGCAAGTCAGTCAACTCAATAAGGATTAAAGCACCCATCAGAGGAGTCGCCATTTTTACCCCGTTTTTATATGTAAAGAAGTGGTCTCCATCTAAATTGTCAGAAATTTTAAATAATTTTTTTACAAATCGGGTAATAACAGAATTTGTATGTTCTTCTTCATCACTGTGAGCTAGCATATTGAACGCCGTATATAGTAGAAAAGCGCCAAATACATAGGTAATCCAACTTAGGTTATTGAAAAGTGCCACACCGAATCCGATAAATATCCCTCTGAAAACAATAGCCCCTAAAATACCCCAAAACAAAACTTTGTGCTGATACTTCATAGGGATTTTGTAATTGGAAAATATCACCGCAATCACAAACAAATTGTCAACACTTAACGATAGCTCAATCAGATATCCACTGATATATTTAATCACGGCACCTGTGGGGCTAATATTGGCACGGTTAGGCAACAGTTCATGTAGGTACAAGTAGTAAATCACTCCTGAAAACGAAAGTGCTATCAGTAACCAAAACAGAGATTCCTTAGCAACTGTTGATGGTTTAGGAACCTCACTTTTCTTATTTAACACCAGCATATCAAATGCCAGCAATATTAATACCAATAACAAAAATCCTATCCAGATGTACATTCCTCTAAAATTTCTACAGCAAATGAAATCATTATTTTTAACATTACAATCACAGGACACATTACATCTATTTAAAATTGTTGGTTTATCAAAAATCAAACATGTAGTTTAATCATTATCTCCGTGTGTCTTTATTATATCAGACATGGTCTGTTTCATTTTATCTTGGTATTCCCAAGTTTCTATCTCAATCTAGAAAACGATCATCTATCTCCCCATTTTAGACTGTGAATAAATAATACGGAATGGGGCAGATTCCACCATAATAATGTCATGACTGGATTGATTTTTGTTATTTTGTGCCACGATAAAGTATTAATATGAAAAAGAAAGTGGCGATAGTAGGAGCCGGACTTTGTGGCTCATTATTGGCATTAAGACTTGCCCAACTTGGATATCAGATAGATGTATTCGAAAAAAGACCCGATTTGCGAAAAGTGACCTTAGATGCCGGAAGGTCAATTAACTTGGCGCTATCAGACAGAGGATTGAAAGGCTTGCGGCTAGTAGGTCTCGAAGATGCCGCCAAAGCCATTTCCATACCCATGCATGGTCGCATGATTCACCCAAAAGGAGCGGAGACCTATTTTATGAAATATAGTGGTCGAGAGACGGATTATATAAATTCGATTTCTAGGCCGGGATTGAATGCAATGCTCCTCGATGAAGCTGAAAAAACAGGAAACATCAAGTTACATTTTAACCAATCTTGTAAAAATGTGCTTTTCGAAGATCACAAGATACAATTGCAAGATGTCAATGGGAACATCAGTTATTATGATTACGATTTAGTTTTTGGAACTGACGGTGCCGGTTCTGCTGTAAGAACATCCATGAGTAAGAGAAGCAGTTCATTGAGATTTAATTTTTCACAGCAATATCTTGATACAGGTTATAAAGAGCTCGAAATTCCTGCAGGGGAGAATGGCAGCTTTAGAATAGAAAAAAATGCCTTGCATATCTGGCCTCGCGATGGGTTTATGATGATTGCACTTCCTAATTTGAATGGTAGTTTTACTGTCACCTTATTTTTTCCTTTTACCGGTTCTAATTCTTTTGAATATTTGGGACAAGACGACGAAAAAATTGTGCAGTTTTTTAATACTCATTTTCCAAGCGCAGTTCCCCACATGCCAGACCTTGTAGAAGATTATCACCAAAACCCAAGCAGTTCATTGGGTACCATCAAGTGTTTTCCTTGGTCAGTTGACAGGAGAAGCCTTATCATGGGAGATGCAGCCCATGCCGTAGTTCCATTTTATGGACAAGGTATGAATGCCTCCTTTGAAGATGTCACCGTACTAGACGAATTGATGGCAAAGCATGGTGAAGATTGGGATAGTATCATTACAGAATATGACGACAAGAGAAAACCTGATGCCGATGCCATTGGCGACTTGGCAGTAGATAATTTTTACGAGATGAGGGATGCCACTAAAGATCCGGTTTTCGGAAGAAAAAGAGCCCTTGAATTACAATTGGAAAACTTGTATCCTGACTATTATGCCAAGTATAGTTTGGTGACCTTTAATGAAGATATTAGCTATCATGAAGCGATGACTCAGGGTCGCTTTCAGGACGAAGTACTGATGAATTTCGCACGTGGTATTGACGATGTCTCAAAAGTGGACATAAGCAAAGTCAAGGCAATGATGGATGAAAAATTGAAAGAATTTAAGGCTCAGAAATCTTAGCTTACCATCTTCCGTGAAGCAAAGCAATGAATAGAAAAGTTTTAATTTTATTCAAAATATTTAATGACTTGATCAGAAGTTTTCTTTTCTAGAATGGGAACTTCTGCATCATCTGACGGATGACCAACCGGAAGCAATAAGTAGGCTCTCTCGTTTTCCGGTCGACCCAATATCTCGTGCAAAAAATTCATTGGACTGGGTGTATGCGTCAGAGTCACCAATCCCACTTGATGGATGGCGCTGATTAAAAATCCACAAGCAATACCTACTGACTCATTGACATAATAATTTTTGTGCTTTACTCCTTCTGAATCGACATCATAAGCCGATTTAAAAACGACAATCAACCATGGTGCCGTCTCCAAAAACGGCTTATGCCAATCAGTATCAAATTTCTCTAAATCACGCAACCACTCTTCACCCATGCGACCATGATAATTTTCGTATTCCTCAATTTCGGCGGCCTTCCTAATTTTTGCTTTAAATTCAGGATTACTGATAGCACAAAATGTCCATGGTTGTTTATTGGCACCTGACGGAGCTGAGGAAGCTGACATGATTATATTTTCAATAACCTGCTTATCAACAGGTTTGTCCGAAAAAAAACGTATTGATCTACGATTTTCAAGGTTATTACGGTAGGTTATCGAATTTTGCAGAATTGCAGAATCCTCCAGTTCTTTATATTGGTATTTTTTAAAACCCTCCTTCATGTATGTAAAATTAGTTTGTTAATCAAAATCAAACATAAAAACCAATCATCCCAACATATGTGTCATAATTAATTCAGACATGATCTGTTTCCCTCAATATCCTAACAGTCTAGGGTAAAGGTAGGAAAATCAATAAAGAAGTTAGTAACTATTTTACCCATTAAATACCCTCATTTAACTTTTACAATCTCTATGAATACAATTAAAATTATAGAGTTTTTTTACGCTATTTGATATCAAAAGTGTTTTCTAGAATTTTGGAGAAAGTATAATTTGTAAACTACCTAACATCAATAAAACTAAAAAATGCTGCCTTATAATCCAGATTTTTTAGTGCCTAACACGACATTATTTCTTAAAATTCGGTTGAGAGCCATATTTTTAAACATATTTTAACTTCGCATTATCTTAATAAACTTATATTTGTTCAGAGTTCGACATAAAAACTCCTTTCATTAAAATTTTAAAATTGATAAAATAATATTTTCATGCTTAGAACTTTTATTTGTGCCGCAGTTCTATTATTTGCGACTACATCCTTTACACAGAGTTGGAAAGAAATAGACGATTCAAGAATAGCAACTAGAAATTCGTCAGAAAGAGAAATTATTCCATCACAGTATAAGGTCTTTACCTCGGACATTGATGAAATAAAATCACTATTAAAGTCTGCTTCTAAAGAAGGATTGCGAGATATATCTCAAAGAATATCTATGTCTCTACCCTATCCAGACGGAAGTATCGTTGAATTTCAGGTTTTTGAATCTCCTTGTATGCAAGAAAAGTTGTCTGCTAAATATCCATCAATTAAATCTTTTAAAGGCATTAGCGAAAGTGGAGATATTACCCGATTCGACATCAGTCCTTATGGTTTGAGAGCTTCCGTAATTACAAATAAGGGTGAGTTTTATATCGATCCTTATGTGAAGGAGGACTTAAAAAATTCAATAGTTTACTATACCAAGGATTTCGGTAGTGAGCAGGACGGTTCCAACTATACTTGTGGAGTAACTGGAGAAAATATTGAATTCACCAGATCAAAAAAATCTTCTACTCGTGGTATCAATGTAGATGTATATGAATATGAATTGGCAATATCCTGTACTGGTGAATGGGGAGCAAAAAGAGGAACCGTAGAAAAAGCGCTTGCCGATATGAATACCTCTGTAAACAGGTTGAATCAAATATTCGAAAATGAACTTGCCTATCGTGTTATTTTAATTAATGATAATGACAAAATTGTATTCATAGATGCGGCAACAGATCCCTTTAGCACCGCGATCTCTAGAACAGGAGGAGAATTAATTCCCGTTAACACAACGATAGTTAATAACTATTTAGGCCATTCAAATTATGATTACGGCCATGTATTTACGGTAGGATGTACTGATGTGGGTGGTGTGGCATTTTTAAGCTCGGTATGTAACCCTAGCAATAAAGCAGGTGGTTGTACTTGTTTTGCTAATAATAGTGTGATTCCCACGACGGTTTCTATCGTAGCACACGAGATGGGACACCAATTCAGTGCTCAACATACTTTTAACAATTGTGGAGGAAATGAGAGTGCATTCGGTGTAGAACCCGGAAGCGGAAGTACAATTATGTCTTATGCAGGACTTTGTGGTAGTAATAATGTACTCGCTGACAATTATGATTTCTACCACAGTATATCTTTGTCACAGATAGAATCTCATACGAGAAACGGTGGCTCTGCTGAAGGATGTGCTACTATATATCCGACAAGTAACATATCACCTGATATTCAGCTTGATTATGAAGATGGATTTTATATTCCAACCAATACCAGCTTTTATTTATTAGGACATGCAACAGATGCCAATAATGACAATCTTACCTACGGTTGGGAACAGATAAATACAGGTCCAATTAGCTCTTTAGGGAATCCTCTTGGAAATTCACCACTCTTCGTCGTTTATCCACCGTCAGACAAAGATTTTAGAATATTCCCACAGAAAAGCAGCATCCTAAATAATATTGGTTTTAACGTCGAGGTTTTACCTAAAACATCACGAGATTTAGACTTTAATTTTGTAGTTAGAGACAATAATCCTGAAGGTGGATATACCGAATGGGAATCTGTCTCTTTCCATTCAAAACTAACAGAAGGGACTTTTGCAATAACCTACCCAAATGAAACAGCCAGTTTTAATATCGGTGATGTCGTAGATGTGACTTGGGATGTTGCACAAACCGATCAAGCCCCAATAAATGCAAAATTCGTGGATATTTATTTTTCTCACAATGGCGCCATTGTTCCAGAACGTGAAGGAGACGATATGGTCATACTTGCCTGTCAAGTGCCTAATGATGGAGAACACGAAGTTATAATTCCAAATTTTATTTCGGCAAAGGGAAGAATATTGGTTAAAGCCAGTGATAATATTTTTTTCGACATTAGTGATAAGTATTTCAGTGTAGAAGAGTCCTCAACACCAAGCTTCAACGTATCAAACATTTGTGAACATACCACTGTCTGTCTTCCTGAATCTAAAGAATATGCATTTACGACTGAAGCTTTTGGTGGTTTTAACGATAAATTGAAATTTGAAGTAATTGATTTGCCTGAAAGCATTTCTGCCAATTTTTCACAAGATGAGGTGACACCTGGCGAAACCAGTACCCTATATTTAGATTTTGATCAAATGGATGGTATCAATGACTATGAACTAACCCTTCGTATTACGTCAGAAAATGCTGATACTATGTACCGCAAGATTTCGTTGACGACCATTGGTACGGATTTTAGTGATTTTTATGTCACATTACCTGCTGATAACTCGGTAGGAATTAGTGTTTCTCCGGAATTTGAATGGGTTACAAGCATCAATGCGGACAGTTACTTATTCCAATTATCTGATGATCCGAAATTCAATTCGAATACGGCCAATTACTTTTATGAAAAATCCACTACAGCTGATAATGTAAGCCTTCCATCCACACTCGAAAAATCAACCATTTATTACTATCGAGTTGCACCTGTAAACCAATGTGGTGTTGGTTCTTTTTCAGACATAAGAGCTTTTAGCACTAAAGTTCAATCTTGTAAAACAACAGCCTCAACCAATGTTCCAAAAAACATTTCTGGATCTGGCTTGCCTACTGTTGATATTAGCACAGTCGTATCTGACAATGTACCATTGGATGACATCAGTGTCACAATAGAAGGAGAACACAATAGAATGAATGATCTTACATTAAGTTTGATTTCTCCGTCTCTGAAAGAAGTTGTACTAGTAAATAGAAAATGTCCTACACAGAAAGTAATCAGTGTAACATTTGATGATGAAGGCATTGATTTCGCTTGTAACTATGACAAAGGTATCACTGTGAAACCTACAGGCAATCTATCGGACTTTGAGGGTGAGCCGATTCAAGGATTATGGATTATGCGAGTAAAAGATAATGAGGCTGGAGAAGGCGGTCGAATAGATAATGTCATCCTTGATATATGCAGTTCTGTGGCGCTGAATGCACCTTACTTGGTCAATAATGTAGCAATTCAAACGACTTATAATCAAACCATCGTGTTACAATCTAATCAATTACTTTGTGAGGACAGTGACAACAGTGCTAATGAATTGACCTACACAGTCACTACCATTCCAGTGCAAGGAAACCTTTATAAAGATCAGCAAATTATACTTGAAGGTGACCAATTTACTCAAGAAGATATAAATCAGGGAAAGATTAAATATTGGACAATTTTTGATGAATTAGAAACGACTGATTTATTCAAATTTAGTGTTTCAGATGGTAATGGAGGGTGGATTCCCACAACTCAATTTAATATCAATATAAAAAACACTTCATCTACAAAGGATTTACTTGGAGACGATTTTAAAATTTTTCCCAATCCTACAAGGAGCATTCTCAATCTAGTGGCAAGAAATCATACAGACAACGTGGAATACTCGATATTCTCTGTAGATGGGAAAGCAATTTTAAGCGGTACTTTTAATAAGAATACTAATATTAATATCGAAAATTTGAATTCTGGAATTTACTTAGTAAAGTTTCTATCCGACTCAAAACAAGTAGTGAAAAAATTAGTAGTTGAATAAGTATTAATTCGAAATCAGATGAAAAAGTCTCTCGTTTTCCTTCTCATTACGATAATCTATTTGGCTTGTAAGAATAAGAGCGAGTCAGACCTGTTTTGCAATTTTCCGGCACCAACGGAAACTTTTGTAAGCAAATATATGCTCGAAAACGAGGGCAAGCATCGCGGATCCAGACAAGCATGGTTTGACTTGATGCATGGAGGAGAAGCAAGTAATTGGAAAGCGATAGAAGATGAAAATTCTTCAAACACCTCAGTGCTAATTCAAAAGAAAAAAAGGCACTTTAATAGAGGAGAAATTGAGTATTTTGCAGAGAATGCCTTGTCAGGAAAGTGGATAGAAAGAGGAAGCGTCAATCAGGCTGGAAATATCAGAATCACAGAATATGATGCTCCTTCCAATACGGTTTATTGTTTAGGTGGAGGTGGTCCTCTATACAAAATGTCTTTTGATGATAATGTATGGCATCTTGTCAATGATGACTATCGATTCAATGGAAATTTTTTAGAATTAATTACTTTAGAAGATGATTCAAAACGATTAATCTCTGCCATTGGTGGGACGCCGTATTATTCTGATGATTATGGCGTGAACTGGACGAGGTCTTCTGGATTGGTTGTGTCTGGAAATTATCTACCCTCAGGTCTGGAAGTCGATAATCAATTACTCATTCTTTATAAAAAGGATTATTGGTCAAATCTAGGCGTTTATTTTTCAGAAAATGGAACGACTTACAAGAAAAAACTTGGATTTTCATCTTATGATTCAAATACTGTAAGGTTAAGAAAAGCGAATAACGAAGTGTATGCCGCCGAAAAAATTGGTACAAAACAAATTAATATTTGGAAATGGAACGGTGATTCCCTTGAATTTGAAAAAATAGTTGATAAAGTAACCGTTCCGGAGGCTCAAGAAATCAATATTAGAGGTTTCGAAGTTACCAACCAGGAGGATCAGGTAAAAATGTTCCTTCTCGATGATAACAATTATATCTACACTTCCATTGATTTAGGATTGACATGGAATAAAAATATGCCTATACCTTCCAATCCTTGGGATGTGGGCTTATTCGCTTTCCCTTCAAATCCAGATAAAATGCTCTATGGAGAAGTGGATGCCTACAAATCGGCAAATGGTGGTTTGGGATGGGACAATGTCAATAGATGGTGGGAATATTACGGAGATCCTGCGACGAAACTTCATGCCGATATCATGAGCATAAATGAATTTACCACTAGAGACGGAATCAATTTTTGCTTGATAAGTAATCATGGGGGAATTAACTATACAGAAGACTATGGGGAAAATAATTTCAATATTTCATTGTTTGGTCTCAATGTAGGACAGTTCTATGACGTTAAGACTGACCCCAATGATCCATTTTATGTGTATGGAGGGACGCAAGACCAAGGACTTCAGAGAGGAATAATCAATGGTGATGATTCACCCAGCGAGTTAGTGCAGAATATATCTGGTGACTATGGCCATCTTGTTTTTACTCACAATGGCGAGCACCTATGGACTGTCTATCCTGGTGGATGGATTGGGGTTTACGAGAGCCCGAGGATAGAATCAGGACCTACCGCTTCTTATGAAATCAACTCTAGTAACGAAACAGTCTGGATACCGCCAATAATACCTTCATCAAATGCCAATGAAGACGTAATTTATGCCGCCGGAGGAAGCATCGACCCAGAAGACAACGGGTCATACATTATAAGAATAGAAAATTCTGATGGATTTATCGCTTATTCTCAACTGCCTTTTGATTTTTCAGAGGGTGGTGGAACAATTTCAGCCCTGGCAATTAGTCCTTTTAATGACCAATTATGGTTCGTATTGACCACAAATGGTCAATGCTACAGATCGACAGACGGAGGAATGGACTTCCAGCTCGTGCAAGAATTCATATCAGAATCTCACTATTTGTACGGTTCATGTGTGCTACCTTCCAATGTAGATCCTAATATCGTATATATTTCAGGTAATGGATATAACTTTTCACCAGTATATGTCTCCTATGACGGAGGCCAATCTTTCACACCCATGTCAAATGGAATGCCTAAGACTATGTGTTTCAATCTTGCCATGAATAAAGATGAAACTTTGATTTTTGCAGCTACTGAATCAGGGCCTTATGTCTATGTTGTAGATAAAGAAGAATGGTTTCCATTGACTGGCGCTGAAACTCCTAACCAGACATTCTGGAGTGTAGAATATGTAGATGAGATAGAAACGGCAAGATTTGGAACATATGGACGTGGAATCTGGGATTTTAATGTAGAAGAATTGGTTTCCACTTTTGACAAAATTATCTTTGATTTTGCCATCGATCTCTTTCCTAATCCAGCCAGTGAATTCTTAAATATTTCAATTGAAAAATTTGAAAATCTTGAAAATGGAAAATGTACCGTTATTGACGCTTCAGGAAAAGTTATGAATGAATTAAAATTATTGGATTCTAAAACTTCTTTGGATGTTTCAGATTATCCGGCGGGACAGTATTTCCTAAATATTGAAAAGGAAGGTCAAACTCTTTCAAAACCTTTTATCAAAATTTAAATCAGGGTACTTTTGGATTAGTACTTCTTGCATTGAGATTAATTTTTTCAGTTGAGCTTCTTTGCCTGATTGACTCATTGGTATATGCCGTTTCAATTGATTATAGTTTTCCATTTGCAAAGAAATAGTAATCGTTTCTAGATTAAAATTGCTTTGCGAGAATTTTTCCCAAATAATATCTATGGCCAAGTCATTGGGATGAATTAAATCCCGACAATAAAACCTATAATCTCTCAATTCCTCGATCATAATTTCGAAAGAAGGGAAATATTCAAACAGGTCATCAGATTCAACTAATCTATGGCACACTTCTAACAATCTTGCTTTACTCCTCGTATTCTCGACCATCCCATCTTTGGTATGCCTCACAGGGCTGACAGTCACTACCACCTTTCTCAGATGTTCGTTTCGAGTCTTTAACTGCTTAATTGTACTATGCAGTTTTTCATACTGATAATCCGTACTGAGCAGCGTTTTATTGAAAAGATTTTGATTTTGTTTATGACAATTAGCAACTATATTTCCGACCGATTGCAATTCGTACACATACGATGTTCCTAATGTAATGAGTAGAATGTCGATGTCCTCGATTTCATTAACTATGTTCTTGAGATTTTTACAATAATCTTCTTTTGTATCGCAATTCAGTTTGCTCGTATAATCAAAATGAAACACCTGACCATCAGAATTATTTTGAAACATAGCCTCGTTGACTATGTATTCAGGATTATTTATAGAGTCAAGAATATTAGCCAAGGAGTGACTATTAAAAATAGTTCCAAATGGGTTAATATGGACATTAAATCCAGCATTTTTCAACCTATGACCAATATTGTCAGAGAAGCAAGAACCTAGACTGAGAATTTTGTCTTTATGATTAATCTTTACGCCAGAAGATGGAATGATTACTGGAGTAAATAAGCCAAGCCCTTGCATCAATATTCTATCTGATCAGTGTAATATCACCAGAGTAATTGACTTCTACTCCATCAATAAATACCGCACTGATAAAGTACACATAAACCCCTTGTTCGAGGTTTTTCCCATTACTTGTTCCATCCCAAGCCAGAGGATCATTTCCAAGGGGTTCGAAGTTTTCTCTTTGAAAAACCAAACTACCCCAACGGTCAAAAATGCTAAAATTCTTGAGTAATACGACTTCTGGACCGAGATTAATATCCAATTGATCATTGTACCCATCACCATTGGGGCTAAAGGCATTCGGGAAGTCTATTTGTCTATCGTTGATTACTTTAATGAGAATCTCATCACTTGCCCTACACCCATTAACATCGGTTACTTGAATCGTGTACAAAATGCTTGCCGGCGGTGTAGAAACCGCTTTAAAACAATCTGCATCGATACACTCCAAGTATTCGTTTGGCATCCATTCTAAAGTATCGATTGGTGATTCTGAATACACTTCGACCTCCATCACTTCACTCGACAAACCAATTTTTATTTCCTGATCTTCTCCGGCATTAATATAAATCTGCTCGGGTTGTGGAATATTGAGATTTTGTTCATAATCACAACCATCACTATCAAATACATTAATGGTATAGTCCCCCGCATATATAGCGACGCAGCTATCAATGGGATATCTTATGCCATTATTTATAGTGAAAGTATAGCCACTACCCGAGCCCCCAGAGACACTAGATACCCCGATACACGTCGGATAGCCATAACATTGGATGACCTCCGGAGTGGATAATTCCGCTTCCACAGGAATCGGTGCAGTAAGTGTATAACTCACGGTATCCCGACATTGGGTATCATCATATACAATTATTTGATAAGTTCCGGGCTGAAGGTTACTTGCTACCGGTGCATTAGAGACATTGGGTGTCCAAAAATACTGATAGCTATCCGGTGATCCTCCTGTCGCAAAGACCGCAATTGAGCCGCCGTCTTCACTAAAACAATTGATATCTTGAGTTAAATTTTCATCAATCTGGGCAATGATAGGATCCACTTTTAATAAAGTAATGGAATCGGTGTTTTTACATCCCATCTGATCCGTCAATTCAATATAATATGTGCCGGGACAGAGATTTTGTTGTAGTGGACTATTGCCTCCGAGATTAATCCATTCATAAAGATAGACACCAGGATTTCCTCCCTTACCTTGAAGAAAGATAAGACCATTGCAATTGTCTCCACAATCTGGTTGCTGTATGGTCGATGCATCTAAGTCTATTACAAGTGGCTCAGGTTCTCCAACATCGAAGAACACGGTATCCGTCGGACAGTTATCTACAATGGCATACATCCATTGTTCACCACCTTCGAGCATAGTGGCATTGACCCCTGACTCACCAGATGACCAGAAATAATACAAATCTGCCTGTGGGCCTGAGCCTCCTGAAGCCATTGCCAGAGCATTACCTGTATTTCCATTATAACATTTGGTCGGATTGACATTTAATACCTGAGCAACGACCGGTGGCGGATTATTCAAGGTAAGTGTCGTTTCATAGACACAGCCCGCTAGATCCGTCACGCTGACGTGATAATTACCGGCTCCTATATTTGGCAAAACAGCCGATTGTGACAAAACGTTGCTCGTGTTTCCCTCTTCGTACCATTTATAATCATAAGGCATGGCACCTCCTTGAAGACTGATTGATAAAGAGCCATTGGTATCACCGACGCAGGCGGGGTCATTTGTGCTGGTCATCGAGGTGAAGGACTCCGGATCTACTAATATCCCAAATGTATCTTTCTCACATCCATCTATGCTTACCGTCACATAATAAATACCTGCACCTAAGTTGGTAATTTCCGCCGTATTACCTAAATCCATTCCTTGGTCATCTTCCCAATGATAATCTGCGGTTCCTGTATATATCGCCTTAAGTGATCCATCCATTTTGCCACTGCAGCTTATCGCCTGTGTGGGCACTACATTGACATTTAAATCACCACCAGGCTCAAAGTGCCATGACTTCGTGACAATACATCCATGATCATCTGTTATGGTCACTGAATAATCTCCACCATCCAGGTTGGTACGTAGTCCTAGCGTGCTATTGTCTTCCCAGAGTATGCTGTAAGGTTCTGTTCCTCCTTTTCCATCGACTTCGATGATTCCATCAAAGCCGGCACATCCCGGTTGTTTTACCATTTGTTCATCTAATTCTAATAACGTAGGCTCTACAATCATAAAGCTGGTATCCAGCTGACAACCAGTTTCTACATGTTCTATATTAATACCATAATTTCCTTCATCCAATCTTTCGAATGAAGTGAACATCATTGAATTTTGTCCAAATGCACCCAATAAATCAGACCCTTCATACGTAAATTTATACTTAACGCTTTTATTTTCATGATCTGTATTTACGATTCCCACCACCCAAGAAGTATCGCCAAAACATAATGGATTATGTACATCCAAATCAACCGAAATAAATTGTTCTCTATATGGCACACATAGACTATCCACATAAGCGGAGCATCCCAATGAATCTTGGACTCTTATTAAATGTTTGCCTCCTTTTATTGCACCAATGATAATGGGACTGTCATGATTTCCCTGAGGTTGGCCATCAATCCATAATTTATATTTGCCATCACTCCAAGGAGTTCCTCCTTCTATGAAAATTTGGACTGTCCCATCCTTTGCCTCCTTGCAAGAGGCAGTATCCAGAACGTTATAGTTAACTTTCAATGTGTCGAGAGATAAAGTATATGTAGCACTGGCAGAACAACCATCGAGATTACTAACAGTGACAGTGTAATCACCAGGTGGCAAATCCTCAATTTTCTTTGTAATCCTAAATGTGGGTTCCCACATAATTGTATAATTTCCAATGCCAGTTTCAATTTCTATAAAACCATCATCTCTATCTTGGCAGGTTGGATTACCAAAATCAACCAAATCAAATTCGATTGGAAAATCTTCCTCTATGCTAATGGTTTGAGTACATAAATTTCCATCACCATCTTCGAAGGTTAATATATAAAATAAATTTTGAGCTAATCCAGATATTGTTTCTCTTTCATTTAAGCCAAGGGTACCACTAAAGCCTCCGGGCATTATAAGGTATGTGTAAGGAGGATTTCCTCCTGTTGCATAGAATGTCATGCTGCCATCCGTCGCATTTTCTGTAGCATCACATTTTTTATAAAAACATTGGAAATCTGTGCTGATTATATTGACACATCCAATATTTACGCTAATTTCATCACTTGAAAACGTTTGTCCCGCCTCATTTTCTTGATCTACTTCAATTCCACCAATGGTACCTCCATCTATATAAATAGGAGTGCTATTGCCAGGGTCACCAATAACTGTAAAACAAATTTTTATTAAAGAATCACCAACATTGAAAGTCGGAATATTCTCTGGATCTGAAACTAGATAAATAATACTTACATAACCATTGACACCAGTTGTAGGATTAGAAAAAATTTCAAAAGCACCTAAATCCTCATAACTTAAAGAATCAAAATGAACTAAGGCAGGATTAAAATTAATAGTAAATTGCATGGAAGTTACTCCCTCGAAACTGTTTACATCAATAGAAATACAAAGATTGTCACCTTGCATCGCATCAAGACATTCAATGGTTAAATCAACTTGAGGTGGCATATCTTGTGCTTTCATATTTACTAAGAAGAGCATAAATGACAATATGCTACCTAACTTTAGATATGAAATTATATTCTTGTTCATGAAATTCAATTTATAAAAATCTTTGCAAAGATATTATAAAAATATTTAATATTTAGGATTCTATTAAGCAAATGTTCTTAACGCAATGCTTAAGGAATTATTTTGTAAAAAGGATCCTAATTATTGTTTTTTCAAGCTCTTAGTCGAGCTCAATTAATGCTAATTACGTACCTCTTTAAGTTAAGACCTATGAATCAGAATAGGCGTTCCCTACAATGGGAAATATTTTGTTAAGAAAATCTTAAAATATTTTTTCTATAAAATGTCTATAGTTAAAAATTGGAGAATTTTATCTCTCCACAAAGCTAAAATTATCACTTAGCCAAAGCCTACTAGGACAATCCATGATAATTACTTTATTTTTGTAACTCTTTACATGAACAGAATAAAATCAGAGTAATAGTTATGAATTTTAGTGATGAAATTAAACAAGGAATTCCTCAATTTTTAATTGCACCTAAAGAAGTAGATAATGATATCAGTCATGCCCCGGTAAGAGTCATATCCTCATTGACCGAGGATGAAAAAAAATTGGCGGTGAGAAATGCACTACGCTACTTTCCTGTGCATCTTCATGAAATATTGGCCAAGGAATTTTACGACGAGTTAATCACTTATGGTCGTATCTATATGTATAGATACCGACCCGAAAATCCCATTTTTGCAAGACCAATAAATGACTACCCTGCCAAAACCAAGCAAGCGGCGGCGATAATGCTCATGATTCAAAACAATCTTGACTATACCGTTGCGAAGCACCCACACGAATTAATTACTTATGGAGGCAATGGAGCCGTATTCCAAAACTGGGCTCAATATCGCCTCACGATGAAATACCTCTCAGAAATGGAGGAGGATCAAACTCTCGTCCTCTATTCGGGTCATCCGCTAGGATTGTTTCCTTCTCATAAAGATGCCCCTCGAGTAGTAATCACTAATGGCATGATGATTCCCAATTATTCTAAAAAGGAAGATTGGAATAAATATAATGCCTTGGGAGTAACTCAATATGGACAAATGACTGCCGGATCATTTATGTACATCGGCCCACAGGGAATCGTACATGGAACGACTATTACGCTTCTCAATGCCGGCAGAAAAATGGGACTCGGCTCTGACAATCTTGCGGGAATTCTGTTTGTCACCTCAGGGTTAGGAGGGATGAGTGGAGCTCAAAGCATAGCCGGTGAAATTACCGGTGCCGTTACCATTATTGCAGAAGTTGATGATGATGCCATAGTTCAAAGAACGACGGATGGCTACATAAAAAAGGAAAATATTTACTCTGATCTAGAAGCATTAATAACAAGAGCGATAAAAGCTAAAACTAACAGAGAGGCTGTCACTATCATCTACCGTGGCAATATCGTCGATCTGTGGGAGGCTTTAGTTGATTCTGACCTAAAAGTAGAATTGGGAAGTGACCAAACCTCATTACACAATATTGATGACATGGGCTATTGTCCTGCAGGATACACTTTCGACGAGGCAAAACAACTTTTGTTAACTGATAAAGAAAAATTCAGAGAAGAAACTTCCAAAAGCCTTGTACGACACGTTAATGCAGTGAACAAACTTTCCGAAAAAGGGATGTATTTTTGGGACTATGGCAATGCCTTTTTAAAAGAAGCTGGAGATGCCGATGCAGATATATTCAAAGATGATCAACACCTGAAATTCAAGTATCCATCTTATGTGGAAGACATCATGGGGCCCATGTGTTTTGACTACGGTTTTGGTCCTTTTAGATGGGTATGTACTTCAGGACTTAAGGAGGATTTATATCTTTCTGATGAAATAGCGGCACAAGTTTTAAAGGAAATGGAAAAGTCTGCCCCCGAAGAAATAAAAGGACAGCTGAGAGATAATATCCACTGGATTGAATCAGCGAGAGATAATCTACCTATCGTAGGATCTAAATCACGCATATTGTATGCTGATGCTGATGGCAGGATCAAAATTGCTCGTGCATTTAATGAAGCAATAAAAGCTGGAAAGTTGAAAGGTCCAGTTGTTTTAGGGAGAGATCACCATGATGTGAGTGGGACGGATTCGCCCTATCGAGAAACTGCAAACATCTATGATGGGTCAGCGTTTACGGCAGATATGGCTGTTCATAATTTTGTAGGTGATGCATTTAGAGGGGCTACTTGGGTCTCATTACATAATGGTGGTGGTGTCGGCTGGGGAGAAGTAATAAATGGAGGATTCGGAATGGTCTTAGATGGAAGTGAAGACGCTGACAGGAGGCTTAAATCCATGTTGTATTGGGATGTAAATAATGGCATTGCCCGTCGAAGTTGGGCAAGAAATAAAGAAGCTATGTTTGCCATCGAAAGGGCGATGGAAGCAGAAAGTAAATTAAAGGTTACAATGCCAAGTTTGGTCGATGATTCCATAATTGATAATTTATAGATGCAATATTTTTGAAGAAAAAATCTGAAATCGATAGTATTTTCCAGCAGTTTTACAAAGGAGATCGTATCGCAGGATACGTGTATATTTTAATATTTTTATTTTTTATCAGTATCAGTGTTCCGTTTTATCTCATCGGTGACCGTCTGGGGTATTTTTATTTAAGTATTGGATTTTTTGTTTTGGCACTTTACAGTTTAGGAAAGGGTATAAGTATTTGGTATGTATCGACTAAACGTCTGAAATATTATACCTATAAATATAAGTTGACAGAGCAAGAACTGAAAGAAGAAAAAGTTTATACAAGGTTTAGAATGTCCAAAAAATATAAAAATCGCAAACGATATTTATTCGTGATACTTGTAGGTATCATGGTTTCTATCGTAGGCTTGTTTACATCCGAAAAGGGATTAATTATTGGTACGGCTATTCCCATAATTTTATTTACGAGTATCGAGTTTTGCATTGGATTACTGGTCGAATTTAGATTATCAGAATACTATAAGCGTTTAAATAAAGAGACAGTCCCTTAAAAAGAACTGTCTCTGATATGAATAATCTAATTATTCAAATAAAAACCATCAAACACCCTATGAATCTAAGATATCTCTATTGATCTCGCGATCTTATTTTCGTTATTTATTTGTTTGGCAATATCCACTTGTAATAATCCATTAGACTGCGATGCGGTGATTGAGCTAAGGTTTACATCTTCTGGTAATGTCATGGATTTAGTAAAACTGTTAAAGCTAAATTCTCTCCTTTTGTATTTGGTATCTGAGGATGCATTCTCAACTGATTTTTCCCCTTTTACAGTCAGGACATTGTTATCAAGCTGAATATTAATCTCTTCTTTTGTAAATCCTGGTACGGCAAATTCAATGTGGTAGGAATTTTCAGATTCCTTAAAGTTAACTGGCGGTTGGGATTGTATAAAATCAGAACCCAAAAATCCATTTAATCCATGATTGAATATGTTGTCCATAAGGTCATTAAATGATCTAACTGGCAAATTTTTATTATTCATAATTTCTATAGTATTTGTGTTAATTAATTATTGATTAATTTCAATAGTTCTTGGTTTTAGTTCTTCTTTCTTTTTGAGCGAAATTGTCAAAATTCCATTGACGAATTCTGCAGAAACTGAGTCTTGATCAACATCTTTTCCTAGGTTAAAGGATCTGCTAAAAGTCAAAAAATCATATTCGTTTCGCACAATTTTTTTGTATTCCTTTTGAGTCCTGTTACCCGTGACGTTTAAAACATTGTTCTCGATTTTGATGTTTATTTGGTCCTTTTCAAATCCTGGTATTGCCAATTCAATCACGTAATTGTCCTCTGTGGACATAATGTTTGAAGGTGGATTAAAACTATCGCTCTTTGTTTGAGTTGAATTATTAGAATCTAATTCTTTCATCCAAGCTCTAAATATTGGAGCGACGACCATACCTGAAGGTGAACCATAAAATCTACTATTTCTCATTTTTACTTTTATTTATTTTTAAAAATTAAATACATCATATACTAATCAAGCGACATACCAATTGATATTTTTACCAAGATTGTCAGTTTACTAATAGATTATTTGCGCCATAATGACACTTTGGTATTTAATTTAATGCCGTTTTGTCAGTATTGTTAGGAGAAGTGTCTTGCATATTGCCCTTTGACTTCAAAAGAAAAAGCATAGGTCATAATTTATTTTTACTGTTTCTTGACAAAAATTTAAAATTATACGCCTTCGGTATGCCAAAAATATCTATGTATTAATGCATGAATAAAAGTGTCTTAAATATTACATATTAAAGTTTAATTATTTATATTTTACTGTTTTTCAACGCATTAAATTATATTAATTTATAATTTAATACCAACATTATGTGGAAAAAAAAATGTTAAATCGCTATTTTATGTCTTCATTAAATGCATATATTTACACCGAAAATAAGGACACCCCTTAAGACAGCTTGAGAAATATGGAACAAAGAACAAAACGGGATTTGGTGCTAAAAAATATTGTTTCTGATTTTGAAACAAAAATAGAAAAAGGTGAAGTAGGCATATTGGACGAGAAACTTTTGTTTCAGCTAGTCGACTATTATGATAATGAGATGCAAATGGATAAGGCCCTAGAGGTTATTGAAATTGCCATCGAACAGTACAAGTACAGATCAGAATTTTTAATTATTAAATCCAAGCTTCTCCTCAATATGGGATTGGTGGAAGATTGCCTTTACACACTAAACGAAGCCGAAATAATTGCTCCTTATGAAATAGAAATTTCAATTATCAGAGCGAGAGCTTTAGGAATGAACTCCAAATTTGATGAGGCTCTTAGTATTACCAACGATTTAAAAACTTATGCTAGGGGTGGCGATTTGGTTGATATCCTTGTCGCAGAATCACATATTTATGAGCAACTTGGAGACGTAAGCATGATGTTTGAGGTATTGAATAATTCCTTGAGAATTGACAGTAGCAATAAAGAAGCTCTAAATAATATATTACCAGCAGTAGTTCAGTCCAAAAAATTTAATGAAGGTATCGAGCTTCACGAATTTATGTTGGATGAAAACCCTTACAACTACTTGGCTTGGTACAATATTGGTCATTTTTATTGCTATATCAACGAATACGAAAAAGCTGCTGATGCCTTCGAATATGCCTTCATAATAGAACCGGATTTTGAAGATGCGTACCTTGAATGTGCCGAAATTTATTTGCTATTAAACAATCACAAAAAAGCATTAAAATTTTATAAAGAAGCACTTTCTGTATTTGGTGATGACAGCGATTTGTTATTTAACATTGCCAAGTGCCAGTTTGAACTAAAATTATATCCTTCTGCAAAGCAAAACCTGCTCAAAGCACTTAAGCACGACCAATATAATGATGAAATATATCATCTATTAGGTGAGTGTTACTCCAAAATGGACAACTGGTATAGTGCCATCAATGCATATCAAAAAGCACTTGCAATAGAAGAAGACCGAGAAGAATACTATATTGGAATCGCTAAAGCTTATGCAGCAATAGAAGATTATGGAAAAGCCACCTTAAATTTCCAGATGGCGACAGAAATCAACGATCAAGACAGCCATGTATGGGCTGAGTATATCAGTTTTATTCTTAAGTTGGGATTATATAAAGAAGCATTACAGATCGTAGAAGAAGCAGATTATCACACTTATGGCGCTGACTTACTTTACTGTAAAGCAGCGGCTTTATTTTTCCTTAAGAGAAAAAAATCAGGGCTTAAAATACTAGAAGAAGCATTGATTGATGATATTGCTGCCAAAACAATTCTATTTAATTTAGCACCGGAACTGGAAGTAGACAAAGAAATAGCAGCGATGGTTAGTTACTATATTTCTGAATCGGAATAAAGATTAAACTTAGTTTGATGGTCTATTTATTTAGACAATACTCAATTTAATAACCATTGGAAGGAAAGTTTTTCCTTCCATTTTTTTATACCTCAACCAAATCTTTCTTAAACCGAAGCAGCCATATACAATAGATTGTCAAAATTAGTATTTTCAATAATTGCGCTGCATACACATTGATGGGCCAATGATCTATTGAATAACCTACTAAAACTGATAGGGTCAATACTCCTAGAATTAATAATATCTTAGACACAGGATAGTGAATTGGATATTTTTTCTGCCCAATAAAATAAGCCAACAAAACCATGATGAGATAACAAATCATCGAAGTCACCGCAGAAGCAATGTATCCATACTTTGGAATCAAAAGTATACTGAGCCCAATTGTAACAATCATGGAAATCAATGAAATCAAAGCCCCATAGCCAGTTTTATTACTTAGTTTGTACCAAATAGCCACATTGTAATATAATCCCAGAAAATAAAATCCATAGAGTAGGTATGGCACAATATCTATGGCATCTCGATAACTTTGACCAAATACTTTGACAATAATATCTGCAAATAAATAGGTCGACAATACGATTACGCTACCTGCCACACTGTAAGCAAGAGCGATGACACCATACACCTCCTTTTTATCAGGGTCTTCTGCATGTTGCCTGAAAAAATAGGGCTCTACCGCATAACTAAATGCCGTTGTAAATAGATTCATCCCCAAGGCAATTTTTGCGACGGCCATATAACTTCCACTAACGGCTTTATTTGCATCCAAATCAAAATCTAAAAAATATTTTAGAAAAATGGCCGCACCTGACTGGTTTACAACGGCAGCTACTGATACGATGACCAGTGGTGCAGAATATAACAAAATGGGCTTTATAAGACTTCTTTCTCCCACCATACGATATCTGAATAATTCGGGCAACAATAGAAGAAATACGACCAGACTCGCCATCAAGTTGGAGAAGAAGATATAGTCAATTTCCTTTTTAATGCCTAATAAAGAAGAAATCTGAGTGTACCAAGATTGATTAATTCTAGGTAGTATCTCCAGAAAAAAAAGGATGAAGGTAATGGTCAGGACAACATTGGCTATTTTATAAAACATAAATCTGACCGGTCTACTCTCTAGTCTAAATCGTGCAAAAACCAGTGTCGTCACGGCATCAAACCAAAGAATAAGAGCTATCCATCTAATGTAATATTCAAATCCAACGTAACTAGACCAAATAGCAATCTGGTCAGCCCATAAATACAAGATTCCTGAAATAGTACTACTAATAAAAAGCAATATGTAAAACGAACTGGCAAAATTCACCTCCCTCCTAGACAATTCACTGCCGAATCTAAAAAATGCAGTATCTAACCTGAACACCATAATCGCCAAAAAAATACCTGAGTAAGCGTATAATTCGCTGTAAGTACCATAGTCACTATTGCCAAACTTATTAGTCATATAAAGCGTGGTCAAAAATAAGGTAAGCACCTTTGGAGTCACAGCAGATAGACCATAAATTATTGTTTCATTTGCGAGTTTTTTAATCGCTGACATACAGTATGTATTAGATGTGCAAAAATAGGTCTTATTATAAAATCAAATATGTATTTATCTAATTTCTAGAAAAATAGATTTTCAAACGGTGATGTAGGTTACTTAATTTCCAAAATTAAAATCAAGGGAATTACGTACTTTTGTAAACTTATATATCGAACAACTAATCAATACAGCGATGCAGTTTTTCCCAACAGTAGACTTAAAACAATACAATAAAAGCGACTTTACTTATGATTTGTTAGCAGGATTGACAAGTTCTGTGATGGTCGTTCCTCAGGGGATGGCCTATGCTATGCTTGCAGGATTACCCGCGATATACGGCTTGTATGCCGCTCTGATTTGTTTGGTTGTATATCCAATATTAGGCACTTCTGTTAACCTCATGGTGGGTCCTGTTGCATTGGTTGCTATTATTTCCTTCAATGCCGTGAGTCATTTATATCCTTCAAATACGGATGGATTCATTACCACAATGATGCTCTTGGGATTATTGGCGGGATTGATACAGCTAATATTTGGAATAGCTAGATTGGGAATGATTGCCAATTTCCTTTCAAAACCCGTAATACAAGGATTTACCGGAGCAGCAGCTATTATTATTGCCCTCAGCCAGATAAAATATGCCATAGGTGTAGATATAAATAGAGCTCCTACATTTCTTCAGAATTTAATAAACACCATTCAATCCTTACCAAAGACACATTGGCAAAGTCTGGCAATAACTTCGGTTTGTATCGCTATTATTATGTTGATAAGAAAATGGAAAAAACTCTTTCCGGCTGGCTTATTGGTCGTAATTATAAGTATAATTTTGAGCTATAACTTTCATTGGGATGAGTATGGTGTAGCGGTTGTAGGTACGGTGCCTAGTGGGTTTCCGTCTTTGTCTATTCCACCTATAAGTTATGAAATCATCATTAAGCTATTGCCATCGGCTTTTGTGGTTGCTATTATTAGTTTTATCGAGTGCATGGCTATATCTAGGTCACTATCTACTCCAGAGCAAGCACAAAAACTCAAACCAAATTCTGAATTGATAATTCTAGGGATCAGTAAGATATTAGGGTCGATGTTTCATGGATTCCCCAGCTCCGGTAGTTTTACACGATCAGCCGTTAATCAGCAGGCAGGCGCTAGAACCGCATTATCTTCATTAATAGGATCCGTTCTCATTGCTATGGTTTTGCTTTTTATGGCTCCGGTATTTACCTACTTACCAAAAGCAGTGCTGGCCTCGATCGTCTTAGTGTCTGCCATTGGAATGTTAAATTTTAAACACGAGTTCCGATTGTTTAATCTAGACAGACATGATTTTTATGCTTTTATCTTTACATTCATTGCGACATTAATATTAGGAATCCAACAGGGTGTATTTGTAGGAATTACTGTTTCTCTTCTCATGCTCATTTGGAAATTATCAAAACCTAATCATGCGATATTGGGAGAGCTTCCTGAGAGCAAAGGAGTTTATAAAAACAGAGATCGATTTGATGATGTGACTGAGGATTCAGATATTCTAATTTTTAGGTTTGATGGAGATTTAAATTTTGCCAATATTGACCATTTTATAAAATCCTTGACTGATGTCACAAGTGAGAAGAAAAATTTAAAATTGATAATTATGGATTTCAGTTCTATTTCTAATATTGACAGTACTGCTATTGAGCAATTAATTTTTATCAAAAAACTCCTTGCCAAAAGCTCTATAGAACTTTACATCTCCGGCATGAAGGGTGAAGTAAGAGACCTATTCCATAAATATCAACTAGATAGTACATTCCCTGTCGAAAATAGATTTTTCAACATTCATCAAGCGGTCAGTCACTATCGCGAGTTGACTTCTTAGCCTCCAATATTGCCCATTTCAACACCTTCGGAGTAGGCAACTTTAATTTGGTTTCGACTAAATGCTGATTTTATGCGGGCATAGGCTTCATAGTACACCTCCCAATAATCATCAGGAATAACATAAGGCCTTACAGAAATAACGATATTATGGCTTTCAAAATTTTCAATCCCAATCTCCGGTTCAGGACTTTTGAGAACTTTGTCGATACTTAGTAATTCGTTCATAATAATGCCTTTTATCTTGGGAAAATCCTCGCTGTATGGCATCAATACTTTTAACTCCATTCTGATATTGTCTCTCAATGAATAGTTCGTCACGATTCCCGAAATTATTTCTCCATTAGGGATTATTAATACCTTATTTCCGGGTGTAATGACTTCGGTATAAAAAATGTGAATATTCAACACTTTACCAAATTTATCATTAAAATCTATCCAATCATCGACTTTATAGGGTTTAAATAATAAAACAATGATTCCCGCAGCAAAATTTCCCAAACTCCCCTGTAATGCCATTCCCACGGCAAAACCCAATGCGGCTAATACGGCGACAAATGAGGCTGTGTTAATACCAAAAATTCCCGCGATGATAAAAATGACAACACCTTTCATACAGATGTCTAGAAAAGAAATTAAAAAGCCATTGATTTCCTTAGAGAGGTTAGCTTTTGAAAGTGCTGCCGATACCATTTTTGTCAGCTTTGCAACAAGCCAAAAACCAACAATCAGAACGACGATTGCAAGTAAAACCTTCGGTGCAAACTCCATAAAAAAGTTTTGTGCTTTAACTATGTAATTTTGGGCATCGATATTTTCCATCTCCTATTTCTTAAATTTATCCAATGACAAATATAGCATTGTAGCTTGAATTCCATAGAAACATTACTTTTAACATTTTGATACAACACTTAACAACTCGTTATTTTTAATTCCTTATTTCTCTATTCTTAATGTTTCAATTAATTTTGCATTTCTGTAAATGATAATAAATAGAAATTTTAAAAGACTATGATAAATATTACTCTACCTGATGGCAGTGTAAAACACTTTGAAAAAGGGGTTACATCCATGGAAATTGCACAGTCTATTAGTGAGGGACTTGCAAGAAATGTGCTTTCGGCAGAAGTTAATGGTGTGGTATGGGATGCCTCTAGACCAATATATGATGACTCAACAGTTAAGCTATTAACATGGAATGATGAAAAGGGGAAAAATACTTTTTGGCACTCCTCCGCACACTTGCTAGCTGAAGCTTTAGAGTCCTTATATCCTGGTATAAAATTTGGAATCGGACCTCCGATAGATACAGGTTTTTACTACGATGTTGACTTAGGTGATGTCAGCCTAAGTGTCAACGATTTGCCGGCTATTGAAGACAAAATGTTGGAATTGGCGAAGGAAAAAAATGCATACGTCAGGCAAGAAATCTCAAAATCGGATGCCATTCAGTATTTTGAAGAAAAAGGTGACGAATACAAGCTTGAGTTGCTTGACGGTCTCGAAGATGGTCATATCACCTTTTATACTCAAGGAAATTTTACCGATTTATGTCGAGGTCCTCACATCCCAGATACAGGATTTATCAAGGCCATAAAGCTTACGAAAGTTGCAGGATCCTACTGGAAGGGTGATGAAAATAGACAAACTCTAACCCGTATTTATGGTGTAAGTTTTCCGAAACAAAAAGAATTGACGGAGTACCTTACGATGATCGAAGAAGCCAAAAAACGGGATCACCGAAAGCTTGGTGCCGAGTTGGATCTCTTTATGTTTTCAGAAAAGGTCGGTGCCGGATTACCTATATGGTTGCCAAAAGGAACTCAACTAAGAGAAAGACTTCAAAATTATCTTCGCGATGAGCAAGAAAAAAGAGGGTACAAAATGGTGGTTACCCCGCATATCGGGGGTAAGGAACTTTATGTCACTTCAGGACACTATGCAAAATATGGTGCTGACAGTTTTCAGCCCATTCACACCCCACGTGAGGGTGAAGAATTTCTCTTAAAGCCAATGAATTGTCCACACCATTGCGAGATATTTGCACATAAACCCAAATCCTATAAAGAATTGCCTCTACGAATTGGCGAATTTGGTACTGTGTATCGTTATGAGCAAAGTGGAGAATTGCATGGTCTATCAAGAGTCCGAGGATTTACGCAGGATGATGCCCATATTTTCTGCACTCAGGATCAATTGAAATCAGAATTTTTAAATGTGCTAGACTTAACCACTACGGTACTGCATAAAATGGGATTCAACGATTTCACAGCTCAGATATCACTCCGCGATCCCGACAATCCCGATAAATACATCGGTAGCGACGAAAACTGGAAAGCTGCAGAGTCCGCCATTATCGAAGCCACCTTAGAGTCAGGATTAAAGACGACAACAGTACTGGGGGAGGCAGCATTCTACGGCCCTAAGTTAGACTTTATGATAAAAGATGCATTGGGTCGATCCTGGCAATTGGGTACTATTCAGGTAGATTACAACTTGCCTGAAAGATTCAACTTAGAATATGTGGGTTCTGACAATAAAACGCATAGACCAGTCATGATTCACAGGGCTCCTTTTGGGTCGATGGAGAGATTTATTAGTATCCTTATCGAGCATACGGCCGGTAAGTTTCCACTTTGGCTAACACCTGACCAAATCGCCATTCTCCCAATTTCTGACCGTCTTAATGATTATGCCAAAGAAGTGGAATTAAAGCTTTCAAAACATGACATAAGGGGTTTTATCGATGATAGAACAGAATCCATAGGTAAGAAAATCAGAGACAATGAGTTGAAAAGAATCCCATTTATGCTGATTGTTGGTGACAAAGAAGCTGAAAATGGCGAAGTATCCATTCGTCGACAAGGCGAAGGTGACCTTGGCAGCATGAAAGTTGAAGATTTTGTCATTTTATTCAATGAAGCTCTGGCTAAAAACGATTGATGGAGGACTGGTTGTTAGATTTTGAATGGTTGAAGCTTCGCACTGAAATTAAGGAACAGTTTAAAAAAACGGAGCTTCCGGATATGGATGCCATCTTATTTTTAATTGGTATACAAGAATTGGGTCAACCCTCAAAAAAAACATTTACAAAGGAAGAAAAGCGGGATTTAATGCATATCGCAGTCTGCACCTTGTTCGAAGATGAGGGTTATTACGAATTTGTGGGAAGAGACCAAGATGGTTGGCCACATTGGAAAGAAAGAAAAACTTTCGAAATCCAAGGAATTAATAATCAAGAACAAATACTCAAAGAACGAATTGTCGTTTATTTTAGGAATATGGATCAAATTACTCAGAATTAATTGATAAGAAATCAAGACCTTGTCTTAGATAAATACTACGGTCTGGTGGGATGATTACCCGTTTATGATTGATTTTTGTTTAACAAACACTTTTTTAAAAAATGAAAAATTTAATAATACTATCTCTACTTAGCCTTTTTGCATTTAGTGCCTGCAATACTGGGCCACAAAAAGTAAAAGTAAGTACAGAATACGGCGATATGGTTTTTGAATTGTATGATTTCACTCCTCAACACCGAGACAATTTTGTAAAATTGGTGAAGGAAGGCTATTATAACGACCTGTTGTTTCACCGAGTTATTTCGGGCTTTATGATTCAAGGGGGAGATCCAGATAGCAAGGATGCAAAACCTGGTCAAAATTTAGGAATGGGCGGCCCTGGCTACCTCATTCCGGCCGAGATAGGTGCTCCACATTTTAAAGGAACTCTAGCAGCAGCCCGTACCGGTGACATGGGAAATCCTGATAGAAAATCTTCAGGATCTCAGTTTTATATCGTGCAAGGTCGACCACAGTCGGATTCGGCACTTGATGCGATAGAACAAAGATTTGGGTTTAAATACAACAAGGCACAAAGAGAGAAATACAAGGCCATAGGGGGAACTCCCAATCTAGATACTCAGTACACCGTCTTTGGAGAAATCATTTCAGGAATGGACGTAATTGACAAAATAGCAGCCGAGCATACCGGCCCTAATGACCGACCAATAAAGGATATCAAAATGAAAATCACCCTCGTAAATTAAATCACATTATGGTAAAAACACTTAATAAAATATTATACTTCATAATACTGTCCTTGATTGTTCAGTCCTGTGCCAAACCCATTGCAGATTTTACAATGTCTGCTAATGAGGTGAAAGCTCCGAGTAATGTGCAATTTACCAATGACTCTAAAAAAGCTGAAAGCTATTTTTGGGATTTCGGAGATGGAAATACATCCGATCAAGAGTCCCCTGGCCACAAATATTATTTATCAGGAAAATACACAGTAAAACTAACCGCTAAAAAAGGAAAAAAAATGAGCGAAATAGAAAAAGAAATCATCGTAGAAGCACCTCATGACTGTACCGTCGAAATGGAAACTACGGCCGGAACGATCACCATCAGATTATCAGACGCAACACCTGCACATAGAGATAATTTTATCAAACTGGCAGAAAGTGGATATTTTGATGGCACCCTGTTTCATCGAGTAATCGATGGATTTATGATACAAGGAGGAGACCCCGATAGTAAAGGAGCTCCTGCTGGCAAAAGACTTGGAATGGGTGGCCCGGGGTATACTGTACCTGCCGAATTTGTGGATACCTTAGTTCATGTAAAAGGGGCTCTCGCCGCTGCCCGTCAAGGAGACCAAGTAAATCCTGAAAAAAGATCTTCGGGTTCTCAATTTTACATTGTGGATGGAAAACCTGCCTCTTCTCAAGAATTAGACATTATGGAAGCAAGAAAAGGGATCAAATACACTAAAGAAATCAGAGATATTTATAACACCATAGGTGGAACACCTTTTCTTGATATGGAATATACGGTCTTTGGCCAAGTAGTGAAGGGTCTTGACGTCATTGACAACATTGCTTCTGTTCGTACAGATGGAGCTGATAGACCCACTGAAGATGTCATTATAAAACACGTCAAGGTAATCAAGTAGTTCTTAAAAATCAATACCTAAGATGAAAAAGGCATTTGGAATAGACGTAGGAGGCACGGGAATTAAAGGCGCTATCGTCGATGTGGAACATGGTGAATTGCTTACAGAAAGGCGAAAATTCTTGACTCCTAAACCTGCGACTCCCGATGCGGTCATCAAGGAAGCTAAAAACTTATTAAAATCTTTTGACTGGAAAAAAGGAGTGGTTGGGATTGGATTTCCCGCAGTGGTTATCAACGGAATATGCAAGTCAGCCGTCAATATTGATAAGAAATGGATAAATTTCCCGGTAAAAGAAGCATTTGAGCAAGCATGTGGAAATCCCGTTTCGGTCATAAATGATGCAGATGCCGCCGGCATTGCCGAAATGAAATTCGGTGCTGGCATGGGGGTTAAAGGAAGTGTATTGATGCTTACACTAGGTACGGGTATCGGTTCATCTCTATTCATAGACGGAAAGCTGATTCCCAATATTGAATTTGGTCAATTGGTCTACAAAAAAAGTGTAGCAGAACATTATGGATCCAACAAACATCGGGAACAACTTAAACTCTCATGGAAAGACTGGGGTGCTTCACTCAATGGTGTGATAAAATACTATGAAAAAGTATGTCACCCTGAGTTGATAATCTTGGGTGGTGGAGTCAGTAAAAAATTTGATAGTTTCAGCGCTTTTCTAAAATTAGATGCTCCAGTCATTCCAGCAAAATTACTAAATGGTGCAGGCACAATAGGTGCTGCATACTTTGCCGTAGCTAAGTCTAAAAAATAATGTTCTTAGAATTTTTAAAATGGGGGTTTCAGCACATCTTAGACTTCCATGCTTATGACCACCTCCTTTTTTTGGTGGCTCTATGTGCTGTATATACCTTTAAGTCATGGAAAGAGGTTCTAATTCTTGTCACTGCATTTACCATTGGCCACTCATTGACATTATCATTGGCAGCCCTCAATCTGATTTCGGTAAACAAAACACTAGTAGAAGCACTTATCCCTGTCACCATTGTCCTCACAGGAATATTCAATGTTGCGAATTTTGGAAAAACAGAAAGATATTTATGGATGAAATACCCTGTCGCTATGTGTTTCGGGCTGATACATGGATTGGGCTTTTCTAATCAATTTCAATCGCTTGTCTCAGAAAATCAAAGCATCCTTTCCATGCTTTTTCCTTTTAATCTTGGTGTGGAACTTGGTCAGATTGTCATCGTAATATGTGCCTTGACCGTGAATACTTTAGTTGTAAAACGGGTGAAGCAAAAAAACTGGGTGATTTGGGTGTCGGCAATCGCAATTATTATAGCGACTTATCTTTTCATCACTGTGATTCTTGAATCCTAAGCCGATTCGTCATGTAAAATTATCACTCTCACTGTCTCTATTCGAGTGTCTGCCACGTGTTCTAGAATAAATTTATAATTGTCCAATTCAATAACAGCCCCTGTCTCAGGAATACTTCCATGAGTCATGACGATATAACCAGAAAGTGTTTGAAAGTCGCCTTCCGGCAATTTTAAATGCTCATATTTTTCATTGAGGTAATCAATTTCTAATCTTCCTGAAAACAAATATTCACTATCAGAAATCATCTCATCTATATAGTCTTCTTGGTCGTGTTCATCCTCTATTTCTCCAAAAATTTCCTCCAGTATATCTTCTAAAGTGATGAGCCCAGCCGTTCCGCCAAATTCATCCACTACACATGCAATGTTAGTGCCATCCTTTATAAATTTATGCATAAGCTCTTGAGCATTCATCGCCTCAGGCACATAAGCCAGAGGTAATATCAGCTTTTTAATATTCTTACTCTCTCCTAACAATTGCTGATGATGAATGTAACCATCTACATTTTCAATATCTCCATCTACGACTAAGACCCTAGACATTTTACTTTGAATAAAGGTATCCAGAACTTCCTCGTAAGTCGCTGTTTTGTCAACATAAACGATTTCTTTTCTTGGAATCATACAATCCCTCACTTTGAGACTCCCAAGATTCAAAGCATTGGTAAGAATCTCCTTATCTATGTCCTCTTCCTCTGATAAACTATCTTCGATATAGTGTTCCAGATCTACTCTCGTCAATACATTCGCAACATCCTCGGTTGGTAATCTGAATATATATTTCAAAATAAAATTGGACAGACCAGTCATGAAATAAGCTGGTATCGCGAGTAACCATTTAAAAAACCGAATGGGATAAGCCAGTTTATACAGTAATTCATTGGGAAACAACCTAAAAAATGTTTTAGGTAAAAACTCACCAAACATCAGGACAACAATGGTGGAGATTATGGTCACGGTCAATAGGACAACAAAGGGGAAATCTCCTGCTATTTTTTCAATAGGTGGTTGTATAAGTTTTGCCATAGAAATGGTAAAAATGACCAAAGCGATATTATTACCAACAAGCATTGCTCCTAGAAAAGCCTTAGGATTTTCATAAAATCCGGCGATCAATTTGCCCTTTTTATGCCCTTTATTTTTTAATACTTCGACACCGAGCTTGTTTGCCGTGACAAATGCCATCTCTGATCCTGAAAAGAATGCCGATAAAAGCAACGAAATTAATATGACTAAAACTAAAGTTAACATGTTGTTTTACAATAAACCAAGTACAAAGATAATCAAGTAAACCAGTACTGGCCTATGTTTATTTTTCAGGATTGTTTTTTAAACATTACTCGTGTACAAATATCTAAGCTCTATCCTCAAATGCAATAATCTCTCCCTTTTCGACATAGTTTTTTAAGCCGTTGAGCAAAACTGCCCAACAAAATGACGTGACTTTGAAATGCCGATTACAATCTTGCCAACCAGTATGCCAAAAATCAACTTGAACTTTTACTCCATCGTCCACTAAATCGAAACCGAAACTCGTCGGTTTCCAATCCTCATCTGAATCCATCATTTTAATATGGAATGCCTCGCTCTCATTCGCTAAAATCACCATTCCATACCAATCGTATTCTGATGAAAAATAGAAATTGTATGCTTGTCCTACAATCGGAACTCCAGAACACTTTAGCGGCCACCAATTGACCAAATGTTTAGGATCGGTAATCGCTTCATAAACTTTTGAGGCCGATGACCTAATATTAAGGCTGTGAAAAATTGTATAATTCATTGAATACAGTTGAAACCCAAATTTACTGATTAATTTATAGCAATCATATCCATACCTTATTTTACCAAAGTGATATCCCCTGTCATTATCTTTTCTTTGTCTTGAGATTCTTTATATTTCAATACAAAAATATACACTCCCTGTTCGCAAGATTTCCCTTTGAATTTCCCGTCCCAGCTCGGAAGTTTTTCACTCGATTCGTACACTAAATTGCCCCATCGATCGAAAATTTTACAGTCTAATATCTCAATATCAGTCGGTGGAGTAATAGACCACTCATCATTAACCTGGTCGCCATTTGGGCTGAAAATATTCGGGATATGAAGGTCATTTTCTTTATTTTCTAGTTTTATAAAAAATGTGGTCACATAGGTGCAGCCAGATTCATGAGTCAAATAAACAGTTATTTCCATATCTCCCGATGGAGTAATAACCACGTGCATACAAGTATCGCAATTCACCATATCGGCCTCTGACCACAAGACGACCCATTCTAGAGGATTGAGACCAAGGTCTAAATCGAGTGATTGTTGTTGAATTAGAGTCGTATCGCCAATAGTTGGAATATTCTCTAAGTCTGGCAATGAAGGTAGTGTGATGATGTACTGCTTTTCACAATTCGGCTGTGTAAACAAGGTTACGTTTGCTTCTATATTTCCATCAGTGAAACTGGTCTGATAGGTCGTTCATGGTCACAGAGTAATAGACATACCCATCCACTACAGTACAATTACGAGCCAAAGATACTTTGTCTTCCCAATCAATGCAATCAGATTTTTTACATGGATCTATGTCTATATTGAGGGTGTAGCAATATTTCTCTTCCCCTTTTTAGATACTCAATAAACTTGAGGCTCAAATCGATAAAATTGAAGATCCTTAATCCAGATTCTTGGAAAGATTATCGATGTTTATCTTGCCTTGAACCTTACGTTTGATTTCAAATCGGGTGAAATTTTGATTGGCTTCAAAGCCGTATCCGTACGTTGTATCTCCTCTTTCGGGCTGTGTGATTCTTACAAATTTGTCGGTTTTGACGATTTCATTGGATTCATCCCAGATGAGCTCCGGTGATTCCAATTTGTCATTGTTAGAATTGTAAAATTTTACGTGGCCACTTACATAGATGAGGTGTTCGTTCTCTGACCGGACAGCTCTGTCGGCCTCGAGCCAACTATAGGGTTTGCCATGTAAATCCAAGAATTCGACGAATACTCCTTGAGGAAATACGTCTTTGGGGTCGTCTCTTTCGGTATATCGCTCGAGTAGTGGCCCTCTAATTTTCACTTTGACCACAGCCGAATCACTGTAATAGATGGTTACATTTTTGCCTATCTCCTTTTGGGCTTCTGTGGGTGACACGAGGGCATCGACGTCCTTGACATCATTGGTGCAGGAGTAAACTCCAATGAAAAGAAGGAAAATTGAAAAATAGTAAAATCTACTCACCAGGCCCCATTGCTTTGTAATAGATTAAATTCCATTCACCACCGACTTTTCCAAATCGTCTCATCATCGTATAAAACCCTGAGGCATCACTTATCTTTTCGGTGATGATATTATTAAAATTGGTGAATGCTTGCGAATAAGAATTGTCCATACTGTCGAATCGGTGATGAATAGGCCAGGCTTCCGCCGTCCACACGGTATCTTTGGTTAATCCCAATGAATCTCGATCCGATATCTTCCCACTCAAGGGCCATACTATGTGCTGTATCTGATATGCCGAGTCGCTGCTGAACAAATTATAGAAGTCCACAAAATCTTCTGGTAAATCATCGGAATAATATTCTGATATTTCTTCTTCCGAAATGCTCTCTTGGTCAGGCTTTTGCTTGCATGAAATTAATAATGACAAAGCAAGTGCCAGAAAAAGGATTGATTTTATATTCATATTTTAGTATTCGTCATAAAAAACGCAAATATGGCAATCTTCGTACATAAATGCTTTGCCAAAATATTGATTGTTAAAATTAGGCATATTTATTTGCCCTTTCAAGTTTATTATTTCTCCATCTCGATATTCGAATGGTGAGACCAAAAGGTTTTTTCTGAAATCCACCGATTTTCTACCATATATCTTAAACAAGCACTCCTTTGCTCCCCAGTAGATGTGCAATTTGTGAATCACGTCATGAATGCCCAATTCATTCAACTCAATTTCATTTAGAAATTTGGATTTAATCCTATCTATTTTCTCAACGACAACCTGCACGTCAATGCCCACATTGAGTTTCGAAGCCACGACCGCACAGATATTACCAGAGTGACTCATGCTAATATGGTATTCAGATCCCTGCAAATATGGCTTGCCATAACTGTCCTTGAGACAAGCTCCTCTAATCTCTCTTCCCGACATCAGGTGCAACAAATAACGAGAACTGTACCATTCGAGTAATTTCCGACTATTCAAAGGAGCTATTTCCTCTTTTTCGGCTTCGTACAGAGGAAGACGTTCTTCAAAAAATGACACCGGTTCAGTCACCTGCCAAAGGCCCAATTCAATGTCGGGTTCGAAGTATTTTTTCAGTAAAAGCGGCATCTAAAAATTCCAATTCCTTGCAAAGATAGTTAAGCAATTCGCAATCCATTATCACAAGCTTTCTCAGGAGACAAAAGTATGACTTTTCCGTCTTCTTCTACCGCACCCAATACGAGGCATTGGCTCTGAATATTTGCAATTTGCTTAGGTGGAAAATTAACAACTGCAATAACCTGCCGGCCAATAAGAGAGGAGGGCTCATAATAATCGGTTATCTGTGCAGAACTCTTCATCACTCCCAATTCTCCAAAATCAATGGTGAGTATATATGCCGGTTTTCGTGCTTTTTCGAATACTAAGGCATCAATCACAGTACCGACTCGGATATCTATTTTTGAAAAATCATCATAGGCGATTGGTGGTTTCATGGTAAACTATTTTAAAATTGGAATATTCACAAATATGATAAAATTAAGAATACAAGAGTATATAAATTATTGAAAACAGAAGTTAGAAACACGAAGAATAAGAATTCATTCTTTCTCGCAATTTATCCCCTTTTCATAGAAAAATATATCTTTACATTTTGTACTTTAGTAAAACCAAACTGACGCAGTGGCCGAAAAGACCAAGGATAAAAAAATGGCAAAACAGACACCTTTAATGGGTCAATATTTCAAGATGAAATCCCAGCATCCTGATGCCATCTTGCTGTTTAGAGTTGGTGATTTTTATGAAACCTTTGGCGAAGACGCAGTCAAAGCGGCAGAGATTCTGGGCATTGTTTTGACCAGTAGAAATAATGGAGGCTCAGATGTTGAGTTGGCAGGTTTTCCTTTTCACTCATTGGACGTATATCTACCTAAATTAGTAAGAGCAGGATACCGCGTCGCCATCTGTGAGCAATTAGAAAAACCCTCGAAGGAGAAAAAAATAGTCAAACGTGGAGTCACTGACATCGTCACTCCGGGTATCACGATAGATGAAACTCTTCTAGACAGAAAAAGCAACAATTACTTAGCCTCGATATACTTTGGAAACAAAGGTTTGGGTATCGCATTTTTGGATATTTCGACCGGAGAATTTCTCATAAGCGAGGGTACAATAGAGCAGGTAGAAAAATTAATTGACGGATTTTCGCCGTCAGAAATTTTGTTTCCTAAGTCATTCAAAGCTCAATACGAAAAAATATTTGGCGAACGGTATTATTACTACAATATCGAAGAATGGATTTATACTGAGGAGTTTGCAAGAGATCAACTTCTTGACCATTTCAAAGTACAAAATCTTAAAGGTTTTGGGGTGGAAGAAATGGTGTTTGGTCAGATAGCGGCCGGAGCCATATTGTACTACTTGAGTACGACGCAGAATGATAAACTGTCGCATATTAATCGCATCAACCGCATTCAAAATGAAGATTATGTATGGTTGGATAGATTTACCATAAGAAATCTAGAATTGGTGCATTCGGTACATGAAACCGGGAAGCCACTGCTGTCAGTCCTAGACCAAACCGTATCGCCAATGGGTAGTCGAATGCTGAAAAAATGGACTTTACTCCCTTTGATTAGCACGGATAAAATCAAGTCCAGACATGACATGATACAGTATCTTTTCGGTGATTCTGAATTGCTAAGTGAAATAGAGCACCAACTCAAACAAATCGGTGACCTCGAAAGATTAATCTCCAAGGTTTCGATGGAAAAAATTAATCCCAGAGAAATCATCCAACTCAAAAAAGCGCTAAAAGCCATCGGACCGGTCAAGGAAATGCTAAAGCAAACCGGTCAATCCAGTTTTTGTACATTAAGTGACCACCTTAATCCATGTGAGACCATCATCACTCTGATAGAATCAGCAATTAATGATGATCCTCCGACCTTGTTATCAAAAGGAAATGTGATCAAAGAAGATTATGATGAGTCATTGCAAGATCTGAGAAATACGATAAGAAATAGTAAAGAATTACTCCTCGAAATTCAACAAAACGAAGCCTCGAGAACCGGCATTTCTAGTTTGAAAATAGGCTTTAACAACGTGTTTGGCTATTATCTGGAAGTCACCAACAAATACAAAAATCAAGACCTCATTCCTGATGATTGGGTGAGAAAACAAACCCTTAGCAATGGTGAGAGATATGTGACGGATGAACTCAAAAAGTTAGAAACCAAAATTCTCAATGCCGAAGAAAACATTGCAGATATCGAGTCGAGGCTCTATGCAGAAATCATATTAAAAATCGCGGAATACCTCGAACCCATTCAGCTCAATGCTAAGGCCGTGGCCACCATTGACTGTATATTATCATTGGCAAAAGTGGCCATTAGAAATAATTTCTGCAAACCTGTGATCAATGATTCTACCCTCATTGATATCAAGCAGGGTCGGCATCCGGTCATAGAATCTCAACTTCCTCTAGGGGAATCTTATATTCCTAATGATATCCTCCTGGATAATGAGGACACTCAAATCATGATGATAACCGGCCCAAATATGTCCGGTAAATCCGCCGTCCTTCGCCAAACGGCACTCATCTGTATCATGGCACAGATGGGTAGTTTTGTGCCTGCACAAAGTGCCACAATCGGCACTATAGACAAAGTATTTACCCGAGTCGGAGCCAGTGACAACATAAGCAGCGGGGAATCCACTTTTATGCTTGAGATGAATGAGACTGCCAGCATCATGAACAATATTTCCGAGAGAAGCTTAATATTGCTGGACGAGATAGGTCGGGGAACTTCGACTTATGACGGCATTTCGATTGCTTGGGCATTATCAGAATTTCTACATAATAACGGCAAGGCCAATCCGAAAACCCTCTTTGCGACCCATTATCACGAACTCAACGAACTCGCAGAGAAATATCCTAGAATTAAAAATTATCACATTTCCACTGCTGAATCAGGTAATAAGGTGATATTCCTCAGGAAACTGACCGAAGGGGGCAGTAACCACAGTTTTGGAATTCATGTCGCTGCCATGGCTGGTATGCCAAAAGAAATCATAGCCCGAGCCTCAGAAATACTTATAGAACTCGAAACCAAGCATATCAATGACGCTGAGGAAAACTTTACACTCAAGCAAACCATGAAAAGTATAAACCAGCAACCTGGATATCAACTGAGTCTCTTCGAGTCAGCTCCCGACCCTATAGCCGGAAAAATAAAAACTGACCTTCAGACATTAAACATCAATGCCATGACACCTATCGAATGCATGATGAAGCTCAATGAGTTGAAAAAGATGCTGGAGGAGTAATGGAAATCTAAGTTATCTATGAGAAATATCTTCATATTTATTATTCTTACATCTTCATGGCATTTGGTAAATGGACAAGATTTCGACAAAATGTTTGAAAAAGTGATTTCTGATACTTTCAGCATCAGTGGAAATGTTTTGGAAGTAATTGAAAAACCTGTGGATAGAAAAAACAAATTTACCAAAAGGAGTTATCTCTTTGGAAATACAAATAATACTTATTCATGTATTTACGACTCCCTTAACAACCCTATAGAAGGTGCTCATGTTTCAAAGACACTAAATACATTACATAATTCTTTTTTAAGACTCCGAACTATCTTTTTCATGAGTTCGGGTAGACCTGACTCTTCTCTCATAGAATACAAAGACGATGTGCTAGGTAAAGGAATTTATGAAAAGGGTGAATTTTATACGGGTTATAATATGATCTATGGAGGCGTTGGAGAATATTACGTGGAAAGGTATGATAAAGAGAAATTAATAGAATCATATGAATTTAAATTTGATACATTATGTAGTTTGAATTTTTATGATAATCAGGAAAAATTGATAAAATCAGAATATTATAATTCTATCGGAACAACTATTGCATCAGGTATATATGATGAAAATTTGGGTAAAATTGGGAGTTTTATTGAAATGGAAAAGGGACGACCCGTTTTGAAAACGTATGCAAATAATATTTTAAACGGTGTCGCATTATATTGGCTTACAACCAATAATATTTCAGATACGACCAAGTATACTAAAATTAATTTTGAAAATAACCTTAAGCAAGGTCTTTCAATTACTAGATATAATGGACGTAACATTGCAGAAGGTATCTATAAGAATAATCGACCTTATGATGGTTCATTTTTATTACAAGATAAAAATATATACTCAATAGAAGTGTATTCAAACGGCATCTTAAAGGAAACATCTCTTTTGAATAGAAATTTTCAGAAAATAGAATCATCATTAGAAAAAAGTGATAGCAATTTGCAAATTAACCGCGAAATTAAATATGAAAATGGATATTATTCTGAATACAGCAATGGCAAGAAAAACGGGATATCATTTAATCTAAATCATGCAGGGGATACAAGTTCTAGATACTATTATATCAACGATATTAAAAATGGACCATATAAAATATCTAGAATTAAAAATGGTACTAAAGTCATGTATGAAGGTGAATATCGGGATGGTCATGTATATAATGGAATGTCTTTTGATAAACCATTCATAGGAGTAATAAAAAATGGAATTAAAAATGGGTTATTTGAAATTCATGGTAAATTTTTTAATGGGACAACTGAGTTTTCCAATAATCAACCTGTTAAAAGCCATTTAAAAATCACTAAGAAATTCAACAATTTATTGGATAATGAAAAAAGTGAAAAATTATTACTCGATTATTTTGCTATAAATGACTCCACCTTAGTAAAATACGAAAAAGGTAATAGAAAAAATAAAATTATTACCCATGAGAATGAATTTGTAGTTTTTTCTGAATATGATAAAGACATGCATCTCGTCCAAAAATGCTTTATATTTATGGATACCGTATTATGTGCCGATTATAGAGAAGGTAAAATTATATCAGGCTATGAATTAAAAACTAGAGATTTTCAAAGGTATAAAATCAAGTCAATTCTAAAGGGAAATTATACTGGAGATAGTATTGTTAATGACGAAAAAGGATTTAAAAAATATAGAAACGGCAAATTGCATGAGGGTCGGATAATTGAAGAGCCATTCCTAATAAAAAAGATAAAAAATGGAAAAATTATTGAGTTAATGAATCATTGCTTTTGTTTTAAGTACGATTTAGTAGCAGACACTTATTCGTCATGTTTTACATACAGCTTATTAAACCACGAACTAAAAATTGATAACTCTGGAAATGGTGTTTTGTATACCAAGTTTAATAATGATTGGGATTCCGTAGTTATTCAAAATAATAAACTAATTACAGGAACCATACAAGTAAGACCCAATGTTAAAAAAGATGACACCGAATGGTATTATAATTTCATTTTTCAAGAAGGAACGGTTTCGGAAGTGATACTTTTAAATGAAACAACGCATTTGGAGTTATCATTACAACCCTCAAGCATTCTCAATAGAATCGATTACTTAGATGTTTGTGAAATTGATCGATATATTTACCCGACAAAAATCATAAAAATCATCAATTCGTCTAAAAACCTGATGATATATAAGGATAAAGAGTATGACTATGAATTGTTTTTTACGAGTTTACCAAGTCGAAATATTAATTTGGATATTCGCAAGGGTACACAAACTAGAAAAATTGAAATCTTAAGTCTTGACCTAGAAAAATACATAATAAACTTATTGAGGTAAAAAATCTTAAATTAAAAATAAACAGTCGTCAATATTCCATCGAAGCAAATGGAAGATTTCAAATAGAATCATCTTAAAACAAGTGGCCATTCTATTCAATTCTACAAATAAATTTGTACCAATTACCAATGTTATCCTGTTTTATTTCTACATCGACTTAGCATTATTTACTTTTGAGCTTACAAAAATTTTGAGTTCAATATTATGAATATTTTGTTGGTAGGATCAGGAGGGAGAGAACATGCCATGGCAGCAAAAATAGTACAAAGTCCATTGTGTGATAAACTTTTTATTGCCCCCGGTAATCCCGGGACGGAAAACCTGGGGATGAATATTGACCTTGGAGTTTCTGATTTTAAGGGTTTGGAAAAGGCAATTCTTCATCATAACATAGAAATGCTAGTAGTAGGGCCTGAAGTGCCATTGGCAGAGGGTATTCGAGATTATATTGAACCACTTTTCCCCAATCTAATGATTATTGGTCCTGGAAAATTAGGGGCTCAGCTAGAATCGAGCAAGGCATTCTCAAAACGGTTTATGCAAAGGCATGGGATTCCTACAGCCGCCTATATCGAAGTAAACCAAGAAAATATCGAAGTTGGGATTCACTATCTCAACGAACATCAAGGTCCATACGTACTCAAGGCGGATGGTTTAGCAGCTGGAAAAGGTGTACTCATCATTGAGAATAATGGCGAGGCCATCAGCGAACTTAAAAACATGCTTTCCGGAAAATTTGGCACTGCATCAGAGACCGTAATAATAGAACAGTTTTTATCTGGAATAGAATTTTCGGTATTTGTATTGACAGATGGCAAGGATTATGTGTTACTCCCCGAGGCCAAGGATTATAAACGCATTGGTGAGGGTGACACAGGACTCAATACCGGAGGAATGGGAGCCGTTTCGCCTGTACCTTTTTTTGATGCGGGCATGAAGATTAAGGTCATTGATAGAATTATTAGACCGACTATCGAAGGATTAGAATCAGAAGATATTCCATATCAAGGTTTCATTTTCTTTGGTCTGATAGACGTCGGCGGCGATCCGTATGTGATCGAGTACAACTGTCGTATGGGCGACCCTGAGACGGAGGTTGTTTTTCCACGCATTGAAAGTGACATGGTCGATCTGTTTATAAAATCTGGTGTTGGAAAACTTTCTGAATATCAACTTTTAACCAATCCACTTACGGCTGCCACTGTCATGTTGGTGTCTGAAGGATATCCTGATGCGTATGAAAAGGGAAAAGTGATAACCGGCGACGTAGATAAACCCCTAGTATTTCATGCCGGAACCCGCATACTAAACGGAAATATGGTGACTAACGGTGGTCGAGTTATGGCATTGACCTCCTTAGGTGAGGATATACCATCGGCAATTAAAAATAGTCTGACACTCGCAGAATCCATCCGGTTCGAGGGAAAATATTATCGGCGAGACATAGGTCTTGACTTAATTTCATGATAAAGTTTGATGAAATACCGGAATTGCTGGAGGATGCAACTATAGTCGGTCATCCCACAGACATGGTCATTTCAAAAATTTATTATGATTCACGTAAAATTTCCAATGGCACAAATGGACTTTTTGTGGCTCTCAAAGGGAATATACACGATGGACACCTGTATCTTCAGGAGGCTTATGATAAAGGTGTTCATCATTTTTTAGTTGAAAAATTACCCCATCCAATAAATCCTGATGCTTGTTATGTAAAAGTACGAGATGTCTTAAAATCACTTCAAAAACTGGCTAAAATTAGGTTAGAAAGAAGCAATCTAAAGCACAAGATTGGCATCACCGGAAGTAATGGAAAAACCATCGTCAAAGAGTGGCTTTATACACTGCTTTCTGATACATTTTCAGTCGTAAAAACACCCAAAAGTTACAATTCTCAACTAGGCGTCGTGCTCAGTGTATGGGAGGTTCAGCCCTATCATGAAATTGGGATTTTTGAAGTAGGGGTCTCTGAGAAAAACGAGATGCAAGCGCTGTATGATATTTTGACCCCTGATATTGGAATTTTTACAAATCTTGGGGATGCCCACAATGCTGGATTCGACAATTTGCAAGACAAACTTCAGGAAAAACTATTATTGTTTCAATCTTGCGAGACTTTGATATTCGAAAATAAATGGTTTAAACAAATTGCGAATGCATTAAAAAACAAACCTATAACTAACCTACTGTCATGGGGAAAAAACACGGAAACACCTATTTCTGACCAAGAAAATAAATTGAATTTATCACCCCTTAATAATGCAATCAATCAAACGTTTAATCTTGATAATGACCGCGAAAATGCGATGAATGCCGCCGTATGTGCAGCTTATTTAGGGATGGGTCATGATCACATCATAGAGAGACTGGGGCAATTAAAACCCCTCAGTATGCGACTTGAAATCGTCGAAGGTATCTATGGCAGTACGGTAATCAACGACAGTTATAATGCGGATTTCTATTCCTTTGTTCAGGCTTTAGAATTTGCAAAACACCACAACAAAGGCCAACAAAAAACATTGATTCTGTCAAAGTTTGATGAATTGGGCTTTGAGGAAAGTCAATTTATATCAGAAATAGAGGACATATTGAATGACAAGGATTACTCTCAATGCATTTTTATAGGCACAAAACCGACGCCTCCTCAAAAATCTAATGTCGAATTTTTCTACTACTCGGATATTCAATCATTTATTAAGCATTTTAATCTAAGTGACATATACAATCATCAAATTTTGGTCAAGGGCTCAAGAAATATGCACATGGATAGAATCGTAGATTTTCTTTCCAAGGCAAATCACTCGGTCAATCTTGAAATCGACTTAGAGGTCATAGGACACAACCTGAGTTATTTCGCCTCACTCATTCCTGACGACTGTGGAATCATCGGCGTAATCAAGGCAGGTGGGTATGGAAGTGGCGCCGAGACCATCGCTAAGTTCCTAGAGTATCGCAAAATCGCTTATCTTGCCGTTGCGAATGTGGATGAAGGCATATCTCTAAGAGAATCCGGCATAAAATTGCCCATTATAATTTTGAATCCAAGCATAGGAGATATCGATATACTGGTAAAATACAATCTAGAACCTGAAATATACGACCTAAATCAATGGGTGAAGATGGACGAGATTTTGTCGAATATTCCAGACATCAAACTCAATATTCACTTAAAAATTGATAGTGGCATGCATCGTCTAGGCTTAGATGAGTCCTCGGTCGCCGAAATTGCCATCCGATTAAAAGAGTCGAAAAATTTTGTAGTAAAAACTATTTTTTCACATTTAGCAGCCACTGATTTGCCGGCCTATGATGAGGACACTAAAATTCAGGCTCAATACTTTCTTACTCAATATGAATTTATCTGTAGAGAATTGGGCTACCGGCCCAAGAAACATCTGCTCAATACTAGCGGAATCCCTCGCTTTTCAGAATATCATTTTGATTTCGTACGTATAGGGCTTGGGCTGTATGGACTGGAAAAATCGCTTTTTGACCAGGGAAAAATCGTTCCAGCCCATCGTTTTTTTGCCAATGTGATACAAATTAAAAATCTTAAGAAAGGCGATAAAATAGGATATAATTATCAAGGAATCATGCCCGAAAATGGATCTATTGCCGTTGTAAACATAGGTTATGCCGATGGGTTGCCAAGAGCTTGTTCCAATGGAAAAATTAGTCTCGAAATCAAAGGGAAGAAGGCTAAGATTCTTGGTAATATCTCGATGGATTTGACCATTATAGATATTTCGGACATACCGGATGTAAGGCTTGGTGAAAGGGTGAAAATATTCGGTGTAGAAGGAAATATTTTTGAAATTGCCTCCAAATCTGACACCATTCCTTATGAGATATTAAGTCGCATTTCGCCGAGGGTTGTTAGAAAATATGTGGAGGGGTAAGAGACTTTTTTCATTATTAATATTTTTTCCCTTACTTTAGGTCGGCAATTTTAAATTCACCAAACACCTACAAATTATGTCAAAAAAGTACAATAGCATATACGTAGCGGCCACGAGCCAGCACGTAGGAAAAACAACGTCTACGCTGGGCTTGGTGTCCGGTTTTATTAATAAAGGCATCAATGTGGGTTATTGTAAGCCGGTGGGTCAGAAACACTTGGTGGTACACAATCACAACGTCGATAAAGACACCGTACTATTTGCAGATTTGATACATTTTGACATCGTCCCTGAGATTCACTCTCCTGTCATACTCGGCTCGGGAGCTACCCAGCTGTTCCTTGACAATCCTGATCAAGTCGATCTTGATGCCATGATTCTTAATGCCGCAGATAAACTCAACGAGCAACATGAATTGGTCATCTATGAAGGAACAGGTCATCCGGGAGTAGGAAGTGTGGCCGAAATTTCCAATGCCAGGGTCGCAAAAATCCTCAATGCCGGGGTGGTCATGGTGGTAGAAGGAGGTATAGGCAATACCATTGATACATTGAATATGTCCATATCCTTGTTTAGAGAAGAAAGTGTACCCATCTTGGGAGTCATCATCAATAAGGTGATTCCGGAAAAAATGGAAAAGGTACGTCATTACTGTTCCCTATGGCTTGATAAGCACAACATTCCTTTGCTCGGACTGATGCCTTATGAAAAATCTTTGGCATATCCGGTGATTAAAACCATCGCGGATGCCGTAGGAGGACCCATTATTTTTAATGCCGACAAGGCGTACAATAAAATCGAAAATATATTGGCAGGATCTCTTATTGACCTCAAAGAACTATCTAGTAGTGAAGACCTACTATTGGTTGTTTCGACGAGATCGCTAAACGATGCCATCAGTAAAATAAAATCAATGACCGAAATTCATGGATTTTCTAAGTGTCCATTGTCCGGTGTTGTTGCGACAGGTGTGGGTACGATCGAAGGCTCTACTTTAGAATATATCGAAGAAAACCGATTACCCCTAATACGTACAGATCTAGATACGTATGGATGTGTGATAAAAATAAGTAAAATAGAAGTAAAAATTAACCGAAATACCCCTTGGAAGGTCTTGAAAGCGATTTCCCTGATAGAAGAAAATGTTGATTTGAATCTTATCCTCAGTTGAAAATCCTAGGAAAGATTAATTAAGGTGTTGTTTATTAAAAATGATGCCTTTTTTAGAATCATAGTCGGGTTTGATACCTTCCATGAGCAAATCAGCCTTGTAAGGGCTCATTTTTTTGTCATAAATAAAAACCTTGCAAGCAATAGCTCCGCTCAGTTCTGGATGGGCATCTCTCCATAGATTTGCAATTTCGAGAGCGGTCGCATTATGACTCTTTGTCCACCTATTTCCTATCACTACTTCAAGATAAGCGGTACAATTTTTATAATCCAATAGATTAGAAGATAGACCGTATTCGACACGATAAAACATGTCGTTTTCTACAAAGTGCTTTCTATTTAGTTTCTCGATATCCATCGAAATGGTATAAGCATAAATTGTGCCGAAAATTATGGTTATCACAGAGATGTGTGCAAAAAAGAGAAGTCAAAATCGCCTGAAAATCGACTAAGAAAGTTAATGACAATAGCATGAATTAAGTGAATGATGTAAGCTGAAATGAGGGAAACAAAAAAGGGGCTTCTCTCGAAACCCCCGTATTTATTGTGGTCCCACCAGGACTTGAACCTGGGACCACCTGATTATGAGTCAGGTGCTCTAACCAACTGAGCTATAGGACCTTACTTCGTATCAAAGAATTACTAAACCTTAATCTAGCTCATTCTTTAATTAAGCGGCGGCAAATATACATTTTTCTGAAATTAGAATCGTTATTTTTAATGAAAAATATTGGTTGCCTTGACGATTTTAAACCTTGATAACGAAAAATTCCAATTGGTCTTGAATTAAAAATTGATTCTTCATTCATGGTTTTTAAAGCAATGCTTTAGCAATAGATTTAGACTCCCTTTTTTGTCTCTGTTAATACAACACATATTTCTTGCCGGGAAGACTTTTGACAATTCCTTTAAATTCTAGTTGCAACAATATTGTCGCCAATTGTGAGGATGGCATCTTACTGTGAAAGAGAAGCTCGTCGATTTCTATATTTTCTATATTTCTAATAGTATCTATGATGGATAGTTCCTCATCTGATAGCTCAACAAAGAGGGAGGTTTGTATTGATTTGTCTTCTTTTTGTTCTTCCCACCGCATTATGTAAGCAATATCCTCTGCTGACTGTATAAGGTGAGCTTTATGCTGTTTTATGAGATTGTTACAGCCTTCTGACAACTCATCCCCCAATCTACCAGGAACAGCAAATACGTCCTTGTTGTAATCGTTCGCAAAATTGGCTGTAATGATAGAGCCTCCCTTGCTCCCCGATTCCACTACCACGACAACATCACAATAGCCGGCAACAACTTTGTTTCTTGCAGGAAAATTTTCTCTATTTGGAAGCGTATTTGTGAAAAAAGTAGTGATAATGGCTCCGTTTTGCTGCATTTTTCTCGCTAAATCTTTATTGCTATGTGGATAAATTCGATCCAGTCCATGACCCAATATCCCTATGGTGGGAATTCCTAGCTCTACCGATTTTCTATGACATATCGTATCGATTCCGTAGGCTAAGCCACTTATCGTGGTCACACCAAAGCTTTGTAGACCCTCCACAATTTTTTCACACTGCATTTTGCCATATTCTGTTGCATTCCGTGTGCCGACGATACCGACTGTTCTTAAAGGATTGAGCTCTATTTCTCCCTTTTTAAATATCATTAAGGGACAGGAGTCAAAGTATTTTAACCTTTTGGGAAAATCCTGATCGGAGTAATCCAGTATGTCTATTTCATTCTTTTGAGTGAAAATGAGTTCCTTTTCTATCTTTTTCCAATCGTCATAAGCCTTAATATTCTCAATAGTAGCCTCACCAATTCCAGGAATTTGCAATAGCTTTTTCTTTGGAGTTTCGAAGACTTCCTTTGGTCCGCCACAATAGCTGATGAGTGTTTTTGAAATTACGGATCCTACTTTTTCTACATCAGAAAGTGCCAGCAAATAATATTTTTGTTCTTCGGTCATATCAGATTAAACATTTGTGAGAAAAACACACCTTCAACTATTCAGAAGATTTCATTCTCGTTTTATTTTACAAAAATCTAATTATGGACTAACAATTTCTCTTTTAAAGTTGAAATTAGCCTCTTAATAGACAATGATAAAAATAATTTTATGATTTTGGCACAATATTTATTCAATTATTATAGAATTAATGAAACTTTTAATCAATATTGTAGTCTAATTATTGCGCCAAAAAATCGACTTTCTTTAACAAAAAAATGTATTTATAATGAAAACAAACATTTTGCTATTATTTGTGATGCTTTTTGCTCAATCAATCTTTTCACAGGAAGTAGAAGAAGAAAATCTAATGATGAGTCTCGGAAGTCAAAATTCTTTTAGAGTAACCATCGAAGGTGCGGACAAAGACATGGTAGAAGACAAATGGGAAGACTATCTAAAAGAATTCGGAAAAGTAAAAAAGAATAAAAAGGCAAAAGAGCTCTATATGCTAGACTCTACCATTCCTCTAATTAATGGAAGTAGCCCGATAGATGTATATTCTAAAGTAGAAGAAAGAAAGGGTCAGTCTTCATTATACGTGGTTGTGGACATGAAAGGTTCATTTTTGAATAGTGATGTATATCCTAAAGAAAGTGAAAATTTGCGTCAAGTGCTGTTTGACTTTTGGGTAAAAGTAAGAAAAGAAGTCGTATCCAAAGAGTTAAAAGATGTAGAAAAAACGCTTGAAAAAAGTCAAAAAGATTTGAAAAAATTAGAGGATAAGAATAAAGATTTACATGAGGATATCGCCAATTACAATGAAAAAATCAGAAAAGCAGAACTGGATATCGAATCTAATCTAAAAGAGCAAGACGACAAAAGAGTGGAAATCGAAAAAAATCAAGAAATCGTGAATGGTGTCGTCGAAAAATTAAACAATATTGGTCGTAAAGACTAATTCTCATATTAAGAAAAAAATTATATAAGAACATATTCACAGCCGTAGAATTTAAAATTCTGCGGCTTTTTTATGACCATATTTTTATCAACATTATTTCTATATATTATCATTTTGAATAATATTAAGAAAGTTTAAGGTGGAGGATTTCAGAAGTTCAGCCTTTTTCATATAATGAATTATAATAATGCATTTTTGATAAAATCGATAAATATCTTTACTCCTTTCTTTTCTAACACTGGTGTAAAATTCTAAAAATAGATTCTCAACAAATTATTTAAGTTGTCAACAACTTATTCACATTGCAATAAAAAATATATTTTGTGATATTATTCCAGAACAAATACTTTTGCAAAATAATTAATATGATAGTCGAAACCTTATTGAGCACTACTTAAATCACTGTAATTACTTATGGCAGAACCTTCAAAAACTCTTAAAACTGTACCAGGCAAGATATCCAACTTGAAAAGTGAGCAAGATATCAACAATCTGGTATACGGGAGAGTACAGCCTCAGGCAATACCTATTGAAGAAGCCATACTCGGTGCAATAATGGTCGATAAAGATGCCTTGCCATCAGTCATTGAGATTCTTAGAAAAGAAAGTTTTTACCTCCAGGCTCATCAAGAAATATACGGAGTCATGCTTGAACTTTTCAGCTCCTCTAGGCCTATAGATTTACTTACCGTTCATGAATCTCTCAAGAAGAAATTAAAACTAGAAGAAATAGGGGGTGTATCCTACCTTATGGAACTGACGAATAAAGTTGCTTCAGCTGCCAATATTGAATATCATGCCCGAATCGTCGCACAAAAATATATTCAACGAGAATTGATCAAAGTATCTTCTCAGATTATTCAAGACTCCTTTGAAGATACGAAAGATGTGTTAGAATTGCTTGATGAAGCAGAAAGAGGACTCTATGATATTACCGATCAAAACCTCAACACCGGATATGAAGCATTGAGCTCTCTTGCTGCCAAGGCGAAAAAGGAAATAGAGGCCACTAGTCAAAAAGGAACTGAACTTACAGGAGTGACTACAGGATTTGCTGAGCTTGACAAAATGACCAATGGATGGCAAAGATCTGACCTTATCATCATCGCGGCTAGACCGGGTATGGGTAAGACCGCATTTACTTTGTCATTGGCCAAAAATGCCTCCGAGCATGGTCATGCAGTGGCGGTGTTTTCGCTAGAGATGGCAAGTGTGCAGCTGGTACAGCGACTTATCTCTATGGAGGCAGAAATTACAAGCACCAAGCTCAGAAATGGTCAAATGGATGATGTAGAATGGCGAAAACTCGACAATGCAGTCAACAAACTGTCTGAAATGCCTATCTATATCGATGACACTCCCGGTATAAACATTTTCGAACTCCGAGCCAAGTGCCGCCGACTCAAACAAAATCATGACATTGACATGATTGTAATCGACTACTTACAATTAATGGCCGCAGCTCCCAATGAAAAAAGAGGAAACCGCGAACAGGAAATCAGTAGTATTTCTAGAGCCTTAAAGGGATTGGCCAAAGAGTTAAATGTCCCGGTGATAGCCCTTTCACAGTTATCAAGAGCCGTGGAGTCCCGAGGAGGTGAAAAAAGACCTCAATTAAGTGACTTGAGGGAATCTGGAGCCATCGAGCAGGATGCCGACATCGTTACATTTATCTATCGTCCAGACTATTATGGTCTCGGAGAAGGTGATTTTGACACACCGAGTGATTTGTCAGAAATCATACTGGCTAAACACAGAAATGGTGGACTGGGTACGGTACAGTTGCGATTTAGAGGTGAATTTGTAAAATTTGAAAATCCTGGAAATGATGGATTTTCTATGGATATATTTAAAAATGACAGTTACAATACCAACATTGTAACTCGACCTTCAAGAATGAATAAAGACTTAAGTGACGATGGCTTCGAAGAAATTCCATTCTAAATACACTCCGTCATCCAAGACAGATGACATTATGCGGTTGAACAAATTTTTGGCTCATGCGGGTCTATGCTCAAGGCGTAAAGCTGTAGATCTCATCAAAGAAGGTGAAGTATCTGTCAATGGTAAGATCGAGAGAAATCCAGCTTATGAAGTTCAAAAAACTGATAAAATTATTCACAAAGGCGCTATTGTAAAACCCAATTTTAAAAAAGTATACATCTTACTCAATAAGCCGAAAAACACGGTGACCACAGTAAGCGATGAAAAAGGTCGAAGAACGGTGATTGATTTAATCCAAAATCGAACCACTGAAAGGGTATATCCCGTGGGACGACTGGATAGAAATACGTTGGGCTTGCTTCTATTGACGAATGATGGTGATCTTGCTAGAAAATTGTCACATCCAAGTTCGCAGATTAAGAAAACTTATCATGTCGTGTTAGACAAATCAGTTCCACAAGCCGATGTTGATAAAATACTTTCCGGGCTAACTCTAGAAGATGGTATTGCGGAAGTTGATGAGCTCGTTTATTTTGAAAACAAACCTCATAACGAGTTAAGTATCAGTCTTCACAGTGGAAAAAATAGGATTATCAGACGAATTTTTGAGCACTTAGGCTATGAAGTAATAAAACTAGATCGTGTTTTCTATGCAGGTCTTACAAAAAAAGATTTACCACGGGGCTGGAGCAGACACCTTAACAAAAAGGAAATCATCATGTTGAAACATTTTATTCATTAAATGGGGGATAGTAATACACCACACATTTATCTCATTCCCATTCCGATTAATGATGAATCCATTGACACCATACCACAAAGGACCCTTGAGGTCACAAAGAGCTTAGATGTATTTATCGTAGAAAGAGCAAAAACGGCACGAGCATACCTCAAACTTATAGGACATCCTCTCGCCATGAATGACATTGATATTTTAGAAATTCCAAGAGATGAAATAGATACACAAGTTAGTCCCACATTAAAGGAGAAATTTCTATTGAATAAAAACGTAGGAATTATGTCGGAAGCGGGTTGTCCTGGTGTAGCTGATCCAGGAGCTACCATTGTCAATATTGCCCGGTCATTGGGATTTCAAATCGTGGCAGAAGTAGGGCCTTCTTCAATATTATTAGCACTGATGGCCTCTGGATTTAGTGGCCAGAGCTTTCATTTTCACGGATATTTGAGCAATAAAAAACCGATACTTGCTCAGGAACTAAAGCAAATCGAAAAAAGTATTTTACACAAAGGCGACACCCATATCTTTATAGAAGCACCATATAGGAATGAATTTTTGCTTGAGCAAATATGCAATAATCTAAATCCCCAACTTTGGTTAAATCTAAGCATTGACTTAAATAGCAATAACGAATCACACTTGTCTCATAGAATAGGTGCATGGAAAAACCTCGATTTCCAGCAATTTCACAAAAGACCTGCCGTGTTCTTATTGGGTAGAAAACAATAAGTGTTTCAGATATTCCGTCTTAGGCTAAGTTTGTAAATACATTTTGGACATCGTCATCATCTTCAAGTTTATTGATGAGTTTTTCGATATCGGCCATTTGCTCGTCAGTCACTTCTATTGGGGAGGTTGGTATCCTTTGTAAATCCGCTTTTGAAACTTCTATTTGCTTGTCCTCAAAGGCCTTAGTTAATGTCCCAAAGTTAGTATAATCACCATAAGCATATACCGTATCTCCATCAATTTCGAACTCTTCGAGACCAAAATCAATCATTTCGAGCTCTAATTCTTCGATATCTAGGGCATCCGTTTTTTCAAACTCAACCACGGTCTTTCTATCGAACATAAACTCAAGAGAACCAGTAGGAACCATTTGTCCTCCAGATTTATTAAAGTAAGATTTTACATTGGCCACGGTTCTTGTAGGATTATCGGTGGCACATTCTACGAATACTAAAACGCCATGTGGTCCTTTACCTTCATAATTAATTTCTGCAAAGCTTTCTGCATCTTTACCTTCGGCACGTTTTATCGCATTTTCGATATTATCCTTGGGCATATTTTGAGTCTTTGCATTTTGAATGGCCAATTTTAGCTTAGCATTCATCGCGGGATCTGGGCCTCCATCTTTTGCTGCCACAGTAATAGCCTTTGCCAGTTTAGGAAAAACCCTAGACATGTTGCCCCATCTTTTCTCTTTGGCCGCCCTTCGGTATTCAAATGCCCTTCCCATAATGATATTTTATTAAGTTTTTTAAATCAGCGCAAAATTAAAAGTCTTTAATGATTGAAAAGAATAATTTTCTCTGATTTTTGTACATTTGAATTTAATAATCAAACATTCATCCTATGGAAAAAAGATGTCCCGTATGCCAAGAAAGAATCTTAGGAAGAAAAGACAAGAAATTTTGTAGTGACCAATGTCGGGTTACTCACTATAATAATCTGAACAGTGACACATCAAAATTCATGCGGAATGTGACCAATATCCTCAGGAAAAATCGCCGCATTTTAGAATCTTTAAACCCAAATGACAAAGCCAAAGTATCAAAGACAGAACTGTTGGACGAAGGTTTTAAGTTCAATTACTTTACCAATGAATATAAAACCAAAGCCGGCAATGTGTACAAGTTCTGCTATGACCAAGGTTATCTTGACCTTGGAGATGGTATGTATGCTATTGTAAAGAAGAAGGAATATGTAGATTAGAAAAAGGAGGATGCATTAAACATCCTCTCCTTTCATCATTTTATTCCAGTATAAATACGGAAGCATGTATTTTTTCAACATCCACAATCTCCAAAGCTCTTTTGAAGAATCGCTGATAAACATTTGCTTGAGTTTCGGATCCGGCGTAAAGTTATTGTCATAGTCAAACTCTGCAAGCACCATTTTTCCGTATCCGGTCACCAATGGACAAGAAGAATAACCATTATAAACTTTTGAGCCAAGAGGATTATTTGCCATTAATCTGGAAATGTTTTCTACAACGATAGGAACTTGCTTTCTAATGGCTGCACCAGTCTTGGCAGTTGGTAGTGCGGCGGCATCACCTAGTCCAAAAACGTTTTTGTATTTGGTATGCTGCAATGTGCCTTTATCTACTGACACCCAACCTGCCTCATTGGCTAAGGGTGAATTTCTTATAAAGTCTGGCGCCGATTGGGGTGGTGCGAGGTGCATCATATCATAGTGAATACCATAAAGATTGCCATCTTTGGTAACTTTCACATCTTTGTAATTATAATTAATATGCTCGTCGATTTTAAGGTCTTTATCTTTATCCATAACGACACATCCACCGATTTCAACATCTGTGGTTACTTCAAACCATGCGATTTGATTTTTAGCATCAACCTTTACTAATTTATGAAAAAATCGAAGATTTATGTCTTTTCTATCAACCACTTCCATCAGGGTTTTCGCAATTGGTTTTACACCAAAAATTATCGTCCCGGGTGTCGCAAAAATAATCTCAGACTTATCTCTAACCCCTGATTTTCTGAAGTAATCATCTGCGAGATACATTATTTTTTGAGGAGCACCACCACACTTAATCGGTGTAGCCGGTTGAGTAAATAAAGCAGTACCACCTTTGAAATTTTTCAAAACTTCCCAAGTGTGTTTCGGATCTGTATAATTACTACATACGACTCCTTTATCCATGGCCTCAGGTAGTCCTTCTACGAGTTCAGGTGCTATTTTAATACCTGGTGAAACCACTAAAAAATCATACGTATATTGATTTCCGGCAGTCGTGATTACTTTATTGGATTCCGGTTCAAACTTGTCTGCAGCTTCTTTAATCCAATCTACTCCTGAAGGAATCAGATCTTTCATCGGCCTTTTAGTTTTTTCAAAATCATAGGCATCTGCACCTACTAGAGTCCATGCAGGCTGATAATAATGATAATCCGCAGGCTCAATTATCCCAATACTTTTATTTGCTAATTTTTTCTTTAGCTGTGCCGCTGTCATAATACCTCCGGTACCACCACCAATAACCAGTATATCAAAATGCTTTTCCATATAAGTGTGATTTTATTCTAATTAAAAATTTTTCAAATACAAAAACCTTAAAATTCGGCTTAAAAGATAAAAAACAAAATTTCTATCAAAGTAAATCAGTAATACCAACAACAGTATCCTCCGATTTGTCAAGGCTAAAATAATATACTTTTCTTAATAAATTACTTTTTGTTAATATAAGTGTAACTAAGGTTACTAAAAAAGAAGCCTGCTAAAAATTTAGCAGGCTCATAATCACCTTATATTGATGATTTAAATACTACACTATGGAACTTATTAAAGTGACTTTTTAGCTAGGTAGAAATCTACTTTTTCACAACTTGTGTCTGCTAATCTTTCTTCCATTTCAGCCAATGTTTTTGGTGGAGGGATAATTACCTTATCTCCTGGTTTCCAATCCAATGGCAATGCCACTTTGTTCTTATCTGCGACTTGCAATGCATTCAATGCTCTTAAAATTTCATCCATATTTCTTCCTACATTGAGTGGATAATACATGATTAACCTAATTTTCTTAGTAGGATCAATAAAAAAAACGGCTCTTACAGCTGCAGTTTCACTTTCATTCGGTTGCAACATCCCATAAAGTTTTGAAACTTTCATATCGATATCAGCAATTATAGGAAAGTCGAAATAAACGCCGGTATTGTTCTTGACATTATTAACCCATCCTAAATGTGCATGCACACTGTCGATGCTTAATCCCATCAAGGCGGTGTTTAATTGTTCAAATTCTGCTTTTCTTGTTGCAAATCCACTCATCTCAGTAGTACACACAGGGGTAAAATCTGCAGGATGAGAAAAGAGGACAACCCATCTATCTTTAGCATATTCCGAAAACTTAATTTTTCCGGTAGTAGTCACGGCTTCAAAGTCAGGTGCCTGATCTCCGATGCGTGGCATACTGTATTGATTTTGAAAATCTTCCATTTATCTATTATTTAATTTGAAATTATTAATTTTTGCTTTCTGGTGCGGTTGTTTTGATTGATGGAGATGTAATAAACACCATCCGGAAGCGCAAGTTGACCAAGATCTAAAAAGTTCTTTCCTAGCTCTAAATCAGCTTTGTTAATCACCTGATTGTGTAATTTTTGTCCATTATTATTGGTAATTAATATTTCAAGTGGTGATTTATCTTTGACATTAACGACCATTCTGACTCTATCATCCGTAGGATTAGGATAAATTTGAAAATCCAATACTTGATTAACCAAGACATTGGTATTAATTCCTGAAATTCCTTTTTTGACCTTCACCTCATACAGCACTGGATTGGCAGTTGATTCTGAACCGGTATTTATAAAAAATATATTATCCGCACTACTCCTTATACCACCAAAAATATAGCCTACAGAGGTGTATTCATCCCCAATGCTATCAAAATTTATTATGTGATCTTCTGTTCCATATTTTACAACGTCTGCAGTGATAAATTCAGAACTAGCTCCTAAATAATCCGGCATCTGCGCCGATAATGCAACTTCTTTCATCTGACCATCATTATCCAAATTTATTTGTGTGATTGTTTTTACAAATGGCACGTTATTGTCTTGCACTATTTGATCTCCTTCTGGATAAAATTGAGCTATACCCCCAAAAAATATAAAGTAATTTTCATTATTCGACTCATTATAAATAGTGAGATTGGCGCTATGGTAATGATTAAAGTATTGATTAAATTCTTCAATCGGAAGATAGGCGTCTTCATTAACTCTTACGGGGTACAGCCATGGTAAATCCACAGTTGGTTGAAAAACCCCCGAAAAAGCCATTAAACTTTTAGATGAATCATCCATAAATGGCAACAAATTGTAATCGCGACGGTGAAGGTGCATCTCATCATGAAACGGTACGTCATAGTTAACTTCTACTCCCGATTCATTTAATGAAACTTCAAAAATCCTAACCTCATTGGTATATTCTTGAAAAAAACCGGGACCATGATCGGGACCCATTGGGTTGTATGCCCCATCAAATCTTTGACCACCGACGAGATAAAATTTTTCACCTATTTTTTCTAATCTTCCACCTGTGACGGCCATTTTTTCATCTTTCAACGAGTACAAGGCACTCGAAGTGTCCTCTCCATTTTCTAAGGCATTGATCAATGTAGGTACATCTACTACGCTGAGGTATGGAAATGTAATATGTCCATCCTCTGTATTACTAAAAGCATAACCACCTACTAGATAAAGGAAATTATCTTCTTGATAAAATTGGATATTAGTCGAGGCAAATTGCTCACTATATGGCATTCCAAGATTGGAGATGCTATAACTCGTAGCCATTTTTGTATCTAAATCTAAAATGTAGATTTTCTTATTGTTTCCCAATTCATCAAATGAAGCGAAAGGCTGTCTTTGGTGTAATCCATCCAACCTTCCTCCGATAATGAGTAATTTATTATCATATTTTGCAAAAGCATACGATTGTATTCCACTTAGACCAGTAACACTAATCGGTTCTAATTTAACATCAAATAGGGTTGACTGTGATTTCAATCCAAATGAAAAAAACAGGAAAAATGCTACCCAATATAATGACATCTTTTGACTAGTCATAATCAAAATTTTTAGAATTTCTCCCCATTGTGAAATGGGGAGAAATATTTTATTTAAAGTTAGAAAATATTAAAGGAGGGTAGAAGGACAAACGTAGTCCGTAAGCTCAAATAATCCAGATTCTTGCATATCTTTAAAGCCTCCTTTTACATCGACCATGTTTCTATAGCCTCGTGATTGAAGAATAGAAGCATAAATCAACGATCTGTATCCAGATGCACAGTGTAGATAATACTTCTTATCATTATCGGTAAACTGCTTCATCGTTTCGTTAAAGTAGTCTAATGGAGCATTCATTGCACCCACTACATGTTCTGCGCCATATTCACTTTTCTTTCGGATATCCACAATCGTGGCATCTTCAATTTTTGATAATTCTTCTACACTGACTGATTCTACGACATCATACTCTCTTCCATCCATTTTCCAAGCTTCAAATCCACCTTTTAGATAACCAAGTGTATTGTCATAACCCACTCGTGCCAATCTTGTAATGACTTCCTCGACCCTTTCTGGTTCTGCGACGATAAGAATCTCTTGTTTTACATCTGGAAGAAGAGTTCCTACCCAAGTAGCAAAACTGCCATCGATACCTATAAAAATCGAATTTGGTACGAAACCTTCTCTAAATCTGTCTTTGTCTCTTGTGTCAATAATTACCGCACTGGTCTCATTGGCTACCAATTCAAATTCTTTTGGAGAAAGCGCTTTCATCCCTTTATCTAGAACATCATCTAAGCTTTCATAACCTTTGATGTTCAACATAACGTTTTGTGGGAAGTATGCGGGAGGAGGCATTAGTCCTGTTAATACCTCTTTGATAAATTGTTCTTTTGTAAGCTCTGGATTAAGAGCATAATTGGTTTTCTTTTGATTTCCGAGTGTATCTGTGGTCTCACTACTCATGTTTTTTCCACAAGCAGAACCTTTTCCGTGTGCCGGATATACGATAATATCATCATTAAGAGGCATTATTTTATTTCTCAATGAATCATATAAATAACCTGCCAATTTTTCCTGAGTTAAGTCTTTGACTACTTTTTGGGCTAAGTCAGGTCGTCCTACATCCCCAATAAAAAGGGTGTCTCCGGTAAATATTCCAACTTCCTTGCCAGATTCGTCTCTTAATAAGTAACAACTACTTTCCATCGTGTGACCAGGAGTATGAAGTACTTCTAGGGTGATATCTCCTATTTTAAATATTTGTCCATTCTCTGCAACTATTTTTTTGAACCCTGTTTCCATTTCTGTAGGACCATACACGATATCTGCACCAGTTTTAGCCGCTAAATCGATGTGTCCTGACACAAAATCGGCGTGAAAATGGGTTTCAAAAATGTATTTTATCTTAGCATTATCTTTGGCGGCTCTTTCTAAATATGGCGTTGATTCTCTCAATGGATCAATGATAGCTGCTTCTCCATTTGATTCAATATAGTAAGCTGCTTCTGCCAAACAACCGGTATATATTTGTTCTAATTTCATAAATAATAAGTTTTTTAGTGAATTAATTTATTTACAAATTTATCATGGTTTAATGATTCAATGGGTGACTTGCGTTACAAAACATTTTTAGATTAACAAACTAAAAATTGACTCCAAATATAATGACAATATAATATTAAAATACGTTTAATTATTTTTCAAGCTGATATTTTAAGTTCTTTGCCATCCCTTTTATTAGCCATAGCTTTTAAACAAACAAAGTGATGTAAAAGATTTGGTTGCTCAATTGTATTGGTATAAAGAAAAGAAATGCAGTTCAAGCAGTGTAATTTTGGATAATCTGGACTAGAGCATTTTTCTTATCGTTAACAACGTATTTGTAATCCAATGAAAATGAACTAGCTGCTAGACAATTTTTTTCTAGTATGCTACACATACTAACTAAAACCAAGAAACCAGATTTCAAAAAAGTACAGAAGTCCTAGTTCAAGTTCTTCACTTCCTCAGCAATCTTTTTTAACGAACTGCCAGCATCGCCAAAAAGCATTTTTGTATTTGGTCTGAAAAATAGTGGATTAGAAATCCCCGCATAGCCGGGATTCATACTCCTTTTGAAAACTATGACTTGTTTTGCCTTCCATACTTCAAGGACTGGCATTCCATAAATGTTGCTTGATTTGTCCTCTACAGCTGCAGGATTCACGACGTCATTGGCACCCACCACAAGGACAAGATCTACCTCGTCCATCATCGAATTGGAATCCTCAAGATCTAAAAGCTTATCATAGCTGATATCGACCTCCGCCAAGATTACATTCATATGCCCGGGCATTCGTCCAGCTACGGGGTGAATACCATAAACGACTTCCACGTCATTTTTAGCCAATAGCTCGTCCAACTCTTTGGCTTGTTTCTGGGCTTGAGATACTGCCATACCATAACCTGGAACAACCAATACTTTTTGAGCATAATTAGCCATAATTGCCACATCTTGAGCAGTTGCTTCTTGGTGTACACCATCTTCTTTTTCTCCCGCAGAACCCTTAGGAGAGCTGCTACCGAATCCTCCTATAATGACATTCCATATTGACCTATTCATGGCATTACACATCATCAATGTCAATAAGGTGCCGGAAGCTCCGACTAAAATTCCACCCAAAATCATAATTTGGCTATGATAAATAAATCCTGCAAATGCAGCGGATATCCCGGTAATAGAATTTAATAACGATATCACCACAGGCATATCTGCACCTCCAATTGGTGCAACAAAAGAAATCCCATAAACCAAAGATAAAATAGTAAAAACCATGAAATCAGTGGCACTCTGCGTCTCCATTGTTTTATATCCAAAATAAATGGTTACAATCAACAATATCACATTGATTACTTGGTGATATGGTAATATCACATTCTTGTCCTTGACTTTTCCATCCAGTTTTAAATAGGCCAAAATACTTCCTGAAAATGAAATTGCCCCCACAAAGGCCGTAAATACAATCACGAATAAGATAATCGTATTGTTATTTCCACTATTAACGTATTTTAAAAATTCTGTTCCTGCCAACAACATCGCACTGCCTCCACCCAGACCATTAAATATTGAGACCAATTGAGGCATGCCCGTCATCTGAACTTTGAGAGCCGCCATATACCCAATAACTCCGCCTATAAGTAGTGAACCGATTATCCAAATGTAATTATTGTGATCACCCTCGAGCGGTACAACAAAACTTACCAAAATTGCCAGTCCCATCCCAAATGCGGCCGTCAGATTTCCAACTCTGGCAGTTCGGGGATCACTCAGCTTCCTTAACCCAATGATAAAACATATAGCACTGATTAAATAAAGAATTTCATAAATCGCCAACATTATTTCTTCTTTTTAAATAGGTTAAGCATTCTGTCTGTTACAGCAAATCCCCCAATCACATTGATGAAGGCCATGATAATAGCCACAGAACCAATTACAAGTGAAAAAGTGTCTTGAGGATCACACTCACGCATAAAAAAAATGGAACCAATCAAAACGATACCACTTATCGCATTGGCTCCTGACATGAGCGGGGTGTGAAGCACCGTAGGCACTTTTGATATCAATTCAAACCCTAAGAATATCGTAAATACCAATAGGTAGATCGATATCATATTTTCAGTTAGAAAATTTAATACTTCATTCATTTTTTAATATTTTGGATAAATCATCGAGGCTTGTAAGATTTCGTCATTTTCTGGAATTACAAGTTCTCCATTATAAAACATAGTGGACAAATAATTATAAACATTGTTAGAGAGCAATTCTGATGCATCAATAATTTTTTCAAGAAATAATGATGAATTGCCTATGATTTTTACTCCGTGATGAAAAACCTCCTCATTGTCCTTAGAGAGCTCGCAATTTCCTCCGGTAGATGAAGCCATATCCACGATTATAGATCCAAATTTCATGGCTTCTACCATCTCCTTAGTAATCAGAATGGGTGCTTTTTTGCCTCTTAGCTGTGCCGTACAAATAATGACATCTGATTTGGCAGCACTTTTGGCAATTTCTTGTTTTTGCCTCATTAAGTAATCTTCTGATTGCTGAACGGCATAACCTCCTGCCGCCGAGTCATCCTTTGAGCCTTCTACTTCGACGAATTTGGCACCCAAGGATTCAACTTCTTGTTTTACGGCAGCTCTCACATCAAAGGCTTCTACTCTTGAGCCCAATCTTTTAGCTGTTGCGATGGCTTGAAGCCCCGCCACTCCAGCTCCAATGACGAGAGTCTGAGCAGGTTTTATGGTGCCTGCTGCGGTCATCATCATGGGAAAATATCTCTCTGACTGCACAGCCGCGGTAATCACTGCTTGATAACCTGCCAAAGATGCCATAGATGATAACACGTCCATACTTTGTGCTAAAGTAGTCCTTGGAATCATGTCCATGCTGAATATTTTTACATTGGCAGGCAGCCCCTCGGGATTGAACTTTCCGTTGTATGGCTCGAAAAACGAGACCACTATTTTACTTCCATTAAGAGATTTTAGTTCGGACAAATCATTAAAATTATTAGCATATATGATGTCTGCCTCACTTAAAACGGTCTCTCGGGAGCATTCTTCTTCTATTTGAGTTAATCCTATACCACTTCCAATTCCATCTTCCATCAAAACATCAATATTCTGCTTTTTCCATTTATCAATGTTCTTTTGAGATATTGGACATCGGTCGTCTCCTACACTTTTTATAAAGCCTATTTTCATCAGTGTAATAAATTTTTAATCAAAAGTCAACCATAGATAGTTAATCATCTCACTAGTGTGTCATCATTAACTCAAATATGGTCTGATTCATTTTTAATTTTCTATGAATAAAGCTTAAAATTACGGTTTATTCTAGAATTCCAATATTTTTCAATCCCAGAAATAACCTCAATAATAAGTTTTGGTTTTTCCACCCAAATAATGTGATTATTGAGGTGTTGATTTCCTATTCCTACACTGTTTTTCTCTCTGTTAACGAATTTTAAAATTATGTAATCATATTTTTTTATCAATTAAAATTCTGAAATTGCGGGCTTTTCAGCAAAAATGTGCCACAATGAGCAACAGTGATCAAAAAATTGATTTTGGGGGATTACTCAAAAAAGCAAATGCCTACAAGCAAGTTCTCCAAAACACCATTGATTATAGAGAGCAATGGACTAAAACTTTAAAGCCACTAATTCTGGAAACTTTGGATGAAGTAAAAGAAGAGACAGGAATTAAGGCAAGTGTTGAGAGTAGAGACCAAATTAATAACCTTGAAGCCATTGTTTTTGACTTGGGTAGATCGGCAAGTGGTATCTCGGAAAACCTAGAAAACACCGATATAAAAAGAACCATGGTAAAATTTAACGGTTCCTTGATATACCAGCAATTGTTCAATGGAAAAATTATGGTTATGACTTCAAGCCCTTTTATCGAGGGATATGGAGAACCTAAGCCACCCAGAATGGTAGAAATATTGCGGCCTGATGAACTCAAAAAACCATTTATTCTGCGACATCTCGAACTCTTATTCAAAGAATTAATAGAATGGGAGGATTATGATGATGACGAACCCAGCAACGGCAAGAAACCTATAGGATTTAACCCGATTGTTATGAGTCAGATAGATGACGAATGAATGATATGATGCCCTGCTGATAACAAGTTTTTACTAATTTTGCGTGCTTATATAAAAAATGTTTTAAATGAGTGTAAGAGTGCGATTTGCTCCTAGTCCGACCGGGCCACTGCATATTGGTGGTGTGAGAACAGCCTTGTATAATTATCTTTTGGCAAAAAAGATGGGTGGTACTTTTATCTTGAGAATAGAAGATACGGATCAAACCAGATATGTCCAAGGAGCCGAGGATTATATCATCGAATCTTTAAATTGGTGTGGATTAGTTCCCGATGAAGGACCAAACAAACAAGGAGAATATGGCCCATACCGACAGTCAGAACGGAAAGATTTGTACCATGAATATGCTCAGAAATTGGTGAATGATGGAAATGCCTATTATGCTTTTGATACTGCAGAAGAATTAGAAGCGATCAGAAATGAAGAGGCAGAAAATGGAAATCACAACTTCAAGTATGATTCCTTTACACGTAGAAAAATGAAGAATAGTGTGAGCTTGACTGGCGATGAGGTAAAAATGCTTTTGGAAAATGGAACACCTTATACTATTAGATTGAAAATACCCCAAGATACGGTGATTTCTTTTACGGATTTGATCAGAGGAGATGTGAGTTTTGACAGTAATGAATTAGATGATAAAGTGATTCTCAAGGCAGATGGTATGCCCACTTATCACTTAGCCAATATCGTAGATGACCATTTGATGGAAATTAGCCACGTAATCAGAGGCGAAGAATGGTTGTCAAGTACGGCACATCATGTATTGATGTATGAATTTTTTGGCTGGCAAAGGCCAGAATTTGCCCATTTACCTTTGATACTCAAACCCTCAGGACAAGGAAAATTAAGTAAAAGAGATGGAGCTAAATTTGGGTTCCCCGTATTTCCGCTAGATTGGCATCCCGAGAATGATGAATCTTTCGAGGGATTCAGAGAAGCTGGATTTTTGCCTGAAGCCTTACTAAATTTCTTGGCATTTCTTGGTTGGAATCCTGGAGATGATCGGGAAATACTTTCGATGGATGAACTCATTGACGCTTTTAGTATTGATAAAATTGTCAAGTCCGGAGCTAAGTTTGATTACGATAAGGCAAAATGGTACAATCAGCAATATCTCATTGCGATGTCAAATGACGACCTCGCAAGATTGTTAAACGACGAAAATCTAAATACATCAGACGTTCCGTTTGAAAAACTGAGCAGAATTGCGGGTATGATGAAAGAACGGGTATACTTCTACACCGATATTCTCCGCGATGGCCAATACCTTTATGAAAAACCTGCTAGCTATGACACAGAAACTTTGGCTAAAAAGTGGAATCCAATTAATGAACCTTTCTTGGTTCAAATTATAGAAATGGTCAACGACGATGGAAATGCCGATGAACTTTCGCATGCTGTAAAAAATTTCATTGCGGATAAAGGCTTAAAAATGGGTGAAATACTCCCCGTTCTCAGGATTACGATGACCGGCACCATGAAGGGTCCAGACCTTTTTGAGACCATGACTCTACTAGGCAAAGACGAATGTATGGCTCGATATAACTATCTCAGCACCAATCTAATATAAATAATGTCAAATAATAAAAACAAAAAGAAACAGGCCGATTTACACGATGATTTAAAAGGCTTTGATATTAGAATCAATGAATTCGGTGAGTTAGTTTCCAATTTCAAAATTGAAAAATTAAATGATTTTTTAGATAAACAAAGCTCTCAAAAAAACAAAAACGAAGAGGAGTAATTACTAGTTTCGAGACATTATTTCAACGCCTTCAGGATAAATTCCATACCAATTCTCTGGTGTAAGTTTTATATTTTGAAGATTTCCTATTCTAAATTCTATTGGAAAACCAATCGTAGTCGGAATCGCAAAATTTAACTTAACCATTTTCAATGATTTCCCATCATAGGTGTAAAGTACTTTCCCATTAAATTGTAAGTCAACAGCATTCGTAATCTGAAACTTTTTACTGTATTGACCTAAATTATCAAAAAGCAATATACCTTGGTTTTTGTCTGCTAGAACCAACGAATTTTCGGCTTCTATCATCTTAAAAGGAGCTGCATTTTCTACGCCATAATCTTCAAAAACCGAAGATTCTAGAATTTTATTTCCGAGCTCATCAATTTTTATCAGTTTTCGCATAGCCCGATCAAATATCCAGATTTTATCATCATTAGACCGACAGGCGGCGGTGACATCTGTATACCCAAGATCCGATAATCGCAATTCTCCGATGAGTGAAAGCGTATTATCCAAAAATAATAATTGGTCAAAATCATCAATAAATACCAATATCCTCAATGGATCTCTTAAGTCGAGATTGGTCAAGTTGCCATATCTTTTGTTAGAAAACTCATATTTCAACTCAAGATTTGTATCAAAATTTTGAATTTTATTACTTTCTGTAATTATGTAAAGGTTATTGAGTTTATCAGGTTCTAAATCCCTCACCTTTAGGGATAAATCATAATGTTTTTCATTTTGAACCACTTCTTCTACAGCAGGAGTAGGCGTTTTACAAGCATTAGATAAACAAATAATTAATGCGAAAACCGACAAAACAGGCATTTTTGCCATAGCCAAGGTAATTTTAATTTATAAAATACTCGATTCTCAATTCCTTCCCGTCATATATGGCATAAGAGCAATAATGAAGCCAATCTCCTAAATTAATATACCTGCCTTTCCTGTTTTGCAATTTATAATCTATAACAAGGTGCCGATGACCAAAAATAAAATAATCAATGTCCGGGTTAGGATAGGACTCACAATAACTGATTAGCCACTCTTTGGTTGGGTTCAATTCTTTTTCGCTTTCATCAGTCCACTCCCTGCTCGTATGACTAAAAAACCGCATCAATCTAATACCTATATCCGGATGTATCCACTTAAATAACCACTGGCAAAACGGATTTGCAAAAATCTTCTTAATAAACTTATATCCATGATCAGAAGGCCCCAATCCATCTCCATGACCCAAAACAAAATGATGATTTAGAATTTTTCTTTCAATGGGTTCTTTATAAATAGGAATTCCCATCTCTTGAGTAAAATAGCCAAACATCCACATATCGTGGTTGCCAGTAAATAAATAAATTTTTGTGCCATCTTCTAGCATTTGACTCATGGTACTTACGAATTTGACATAACCCTTCGGTATCACTTCCCGATACTCGTACCAATAGTCAAAAATATCTCCCAATAAATATAATTCCTTACAATCTGCCTTGATGGATTCCAGCCATTTGACGATTTTTATCTCCCGATCCTTGGTAGAATCTCTCCCGTCAGTACCTAAATGAAAATCAGAGGCAAAGTATATCTTATCCTTCAAAATCAAGTTCGGTTTTGAACAAATGGGGAAATTATCAAGATTCTTCTGCGACGAATCTATTATCGACCGCCATTATTTCACCGCAATTCGGGCAAGTTCTATAGTCCTCATGACTGTAAAAATCTTTGAATCTCGGCAAAAAATCCTTTTCTATATTTTCTAACTTGAAGTAATAGTCGTGCAATTTGGTATTGCAATTATCACAAAACCACATGAGGCCATCGACATTGTCATGTTCTCTTTTGAGTTCGATTACTAAGCCTATGCTGCCTTCAGATCGTATGGGAGAATGAGGAACCCGAGCCGGCAGCAAAAACATTTCACCTTCTTTTATTGGAACTTCGACTGCCTGTCCATTTTCCTGTATCTTGACCATGATATCACCTTCAAGTTGATAAAACAACTCTTCCGTTTCGTTATAATGATAGTCTTTCCGGGCATTGGGTCCTGCTACAATCATCACAATATAGTCGCCGGCATCTTTGTAGAGATTTTTGTTGCCCACAGGTGGTTTCAGCTCATTTCTGTGTTCGTCTATCCATTTTTGAAGGTTGAATGGTCTTCGTATTTCCATAATTAATTGTTTATAAAAGCTAATTTACTTTGCATTCATCAAATAATAAAATTTAAGCCTTAATTTGAAATTTAAATTTGATTAGATAATGCCTTTTTTATGTTTTTTACCAATGAAGGGCCTTCATAGATAAGTCCAGAATAAACTTGTACTAAACTGGCACCAGCATTTAATTTTTTTCTTGCTTCGTCAGGAGAGTTGATACCACCTACACCGATGATAAAAAGATTTCCCTTGGATTTATTGTGAAGTTTACGGATAATGTCTGTGGATTTTTCTTGAATGGATTTTCCGCTGAGTCCTCCATTTCCGATATTTGATACAATTTCTTCCTGTGTTTTTAGCCCATGTCTGTCAATCGTGGTATTAGTTGCAATGACACCGGCTATTTTGGTCGATTCTATAATTTCCACGATATCATCAAGTTGAGAATCGGTGAGATCTGGTGCAATTTTTAAAAATATTGGCTTCGGATTGCCTTTTTTCTGGTTATTAAGTTGAAGGGTTTGGAGTATTTCGGTCAGTGGTTTTTTATCTTGTAAATCACGCAATCCAGGGGTATTAGGGCTGCTGACATTTACCACGAAGTAATCAACATAATCAAATAATTTTTCAAAGCAAATCAAATAATCCTGTATCGCTTGGTCATTAGGTGTTTGTTTATTTTTTCCAATATTACCTCCAATAATGATATCATTGTTCTTTCGATTTTTCAATCTCTCGACCATGGCATCGACGCCGTCATTATTAAATCCCATTCTATTAATTAAGGATTCGTCTTTCGGTAGTCTAAAGAGCCTTGGCTTAGGATTTCCTTGCTGTGCCACCGGAGTTACGGTGCCTATTTCGATGAATCCAAATCCCAAAGCAGACATGGTCTCATAGTATTTGCCATCCTTGTCAAAACCCGCCGCAAGACCTATGGGATTATTAAATTTTAAACCAAAATATTCTCTTTTCAACTGTGGTGATTCTTTTCGATAATTACTTCTAATCAGCTTAGATAATATCGGAATACGAAGTGAAAAAGTAAAAAAACTGACCGCAAGTCGGTGAGCTTTTTCCGGTTCTAACTGAAATAAAACTTTCTTTAGGATGCGGTAAAGCATGAGATAATATTTGAGGACAAAATTAAACTTATCAAAGTCTTGTATTTAAAATTGCTTAAAAAATAATTACCTAAACAATAAAATCAGACTCAATCGTGTTAATAAGAGTATGAAAAATAAAGTAAACCTTAAATACAATCTATGGAAAAAGACTACACTGAAAACTTATTATTGCGTTACATCTATGGAGAATGTGACATTTTAGAAAAACTAGAAATCGAAGATTCATTGGAGCATGATTTAGAATTACATGGTGTATTTAAAACCATGAAAAATGCTCAATCAAGCTTGCCTAAAGTGAGTTTCAAACCTAAAACTACGAGTGTGAATAACATTTTAGGTTATAGTAAAGCTTGTGCTTTGATGGGTCTCTAAAATCTTGTTTTTCATCTTAAAAATGGTGTTTTTGGGCTTGAAGTAGTTGCTCAAAAACACCATTTTTTTTGAATTTTCTAGAGAGACTTTTCACATCTTAACAATTACAGATAAGGGTAAAACATTAAATAGCAAGCGACTCCCTTGTCTATAAATGCACCATTTTTTATCTCTCATACATCTTAACATTACTACACCACCTTAAAATTATTAGCAATGGACAGAAGAAAAAAGTCTGAAATTAATGCGGCTTCAATGGCTGATGTTGGGTTTTTGCTGTTGGTATTTTTTCTCGTAACTACAAGTTTTGTCAAACAAAAAGCAATATCAACGGTTCTGCCTCGATATTTCGACGGAAAACCAGGAATACTTGCAGATAGAAATGTGCTGGATGTAAAAATCAATAAATTCAACGAACTTTTGGTAGAAGGCGAAGAGTCTGATATTTCCAAACTTGAACAAATAATTTGCGAATTTATTTCTAACCCAAATCAGGTCTCTGACAAGCCAAAAAGACCAGCCGATGCCGTTATTTCGCTTCAAAATGACGAAGAAACTGATTACGAAACCTACATTCAAGTGTATTCTATCATTAAAAATGCCTATAAGACATTGCGAAATCAAGAATCGAAAAGAAGATATGCCCTGCCTTTTGACCAACTATGCATTAGGGATAAAAAGTCCATCATCGAAGTCTTGCCAATTAAAGTATCAGAGGCAGAGCCATTCATTTCCAGCTAATTTTTACACTTCACTAATTTACAAACTATGAAAATCAAAAGAAAAATAAGCAAAGCTTCACCAGAAATATCCACCGCCTCAATGCCTGATATCGTTTTTATCCTATTGTGTTTTTTCATGGTGACGACGGTGATTAAGGTAAAAACCAACAATCATATTGAGATTCCTAAGGTGCGATACGTGAATGAAAACGACAGTAAAGACCACATTGCGATTTATGTTAATAATAGTTCCAATGTTATTCTAAATCAAAAAACGATAAGTGTTGAAAATCTCAATACTGAATTAAGTGGAATTGTCACTACTTTGGAACCGGAACAACTAGAGAAAATGGAAATCGACCTCTATGTGGATAAAAATACGAAAATGAAATCACTTTTCGAAGTCAAGAAGACTCTACGATTATTAAATTTATTAAAGGTGAATTATATAGCTGGTCAAGATGGATGAAAAAAATATAAAAAGCGCAGCCCGAATTTATTTTTAGAGCTGCGCTTTTCCAGTAGTATCTAAAATTTCTTCTTTAGTATTCTTTTATCACCTTCAGACTGAGGTCCAAAGAACCGGCACTATGAGTCAAGGCTCCTACACTGATATAATCAACACCTGTCTCAGCGATTTTTCTTACTGTATTAATATTAACCCCGCCGGAGGCTTCTGTTTCGAAGCGCTTCGCCACAGCGGCTACGGCCTCACCTAAAATCGGCAGTTCAAAATTATCAAACATAATTCTAGTAATTCCACCGACCTTAAGGGTCTCGTACAGTTCTACCAAGTTTCTGACTTCTACCGTGATATTGAGTGGCAATTGTGTTTCTCGAAGATATTCATGTACTTTTTCGATAGCTTTAGTAATACTGCCACAGGCGTCAATATGATTGTCCTTTATCATTATCCAATCATACAAGCCATACCTATAATTGCTGCATCCACCGATATGAACCGCCCATTTTTCGAGGAATCTCATGAGTGGTGTCGTCTTTCTGGTGTCAAGAATCTGCACGGGTAATCCCTCTACTTCTGCCGCAAAAATACTGGACATAGTCGCTATTCCACTCATCCTTTGCATGGTATTCAGTACCACTCTTTCTCCTGCTAGTAAAGCTTGAGCATTGCATTCGACCTCAAAGGCGACATCCCCTTCTACAACATCAGCCCCATCTGCAATGAATACATCAAACTTAGCATCCGGGTCAAGTTTTTTAAAGACTTTCTCAGCAAATTCTACCCCTGCTATTACCCCGACATCCTTAACCAACAATCTCGCATTTTCAATTTTGTCTTCTGGAATGCAAGCCAAGGAGGTATGATCTCCATCTCCAATATCTTCGCTAAGGGATTCAGTGATAAACCAATCCAGTTCTTCCGGATTTATATTGTACATCTTTTTCAGAATTTTCGTGCTAAAATATTATCCTGCTATTTCTTCTCTGATTTTGTTCAAAGCACTGCCCGCTCTTACCCAATCAATCTGTGCCTGATTGTACGTGTGGCTTACTTCAATGTAATCACTGCTACCATCGGCATGCTCAAGATTGATAAGCATGTTTTTGCCTGGAGTCATATCGTTGAAGCCGTACAAACTTACCTTATCGTCTTGTCTGATCAAATTATAATCCGCAGGATCTACAAATGTAAGGGCTAACATACCCTGTTTTTTTAGATTCGTTTCGTGAATTCTAGCAAATGATTTGACCACGACGGCTTTCACTCCAAGGAATCGTGGTTCCATAGCCGCATGTTCTCTTGAAGAACCTTCACCATAGTTTTCCTCACCGAATACAATAGTTCCAATACTATTTTTCTTGTAAAGTTTGGCAGATTCCGGGACCGGCATGTATTCGCCATTTACAAAGTTTAGCACCTTATTGGGTTCGTCATTATAGGCGTTAATAGCTCCTATAAGGCAATTGTTAGAAATATTCTCTAGGTGTCCTCTATATTTCAACCAAGGTCCTGCCATCGAGATGTGATCGGTTGTACATTTACCTTTGGCTTTTATTAATGTTCTCATCTCGAGAAGCTCTGAAGCTTTGATAGGTTTAAATGGCTCAAGTAATTGCAATCTATCTGAGTCAGGATTCACCTTGACAGAAACCCGGCTTCCATCCATCACAGGATGTTGATAACCTGCGTCTTTCACGTCAAATCCATTGGGAGGTAACTCGTCACCATAAGGAGCATCAAGCATCACTTCCTCACCATCTTTATTCTTTAAAGTGTCAGTCAAAGGGTCGAAATCTAGTCTTCCAGCCAAAGCCAATGCTGTAACTATTTCTGGCGAACCAACAAAAGCGTGAGTATTAGGGTTTCCGTCTGCTCTTTTTGAAAAGTTTCTATTGAATGAGTGTACAATACTGTTTTTTTCCTTTTTATCTGCTCCAGCTCTGTCCCACTGTCCTATACATGGCCCACAGGCATTGGCAAACACCTTGGCACCCATCTGCTCAAAAAGATCTATCAATCCATCTCTTTCTATTGTGTATCTCACTTGCTCTGAACCTGGAGTAATCGTCAACGTAGATTGTGGTACAATTCCTTTTTCCACAGCTTGTCGAGCAATCGATGCGGCTCTTGTGATGTCTTCATACGACGAATTGGTACAAGAGCCTATGAGGCAATATTCCAATTCTAAAGGCCAGCCATGTGCCACTGCTTTTGCTTTCATTTCTGATAATGGTGTTGCCAAATCCGGTGTAAAAGGGCCATTCAAAAGTGGTTTTAACTCATCAAGGTTGATTTCAATGACTTGGTCAAAATATTTTTCTGGATTCTGATAACATTCTACATCTCCTGTCAGATGTTCTCTAATGGTATCCGCCAATTCTGCGACATCCGCACGACCCGTAGATTTTAGATACCTCGACATGGAGTCATCATATCCAAATGTGGAAGTGGTGGCACCAATTTCTGCCCCCATGTTACAAATAGTTCCTTTTCCTGTACAAGACAAACTGGTCGCTCCTGGGCCAAAATATTCAACGATAGCTCCGGTACCCCCTTTAACGGTCAATATGCCGGCAACCTTAAGGATGACGTCTTTTGGAGAGGTCCATCCGGATAATTTACCTGTCAATTTTACACCGATGAGTTTGGGCATTTTCAATTCCCAAGGCATACCTGCCATCACATCTACGGCATCAGCTCCACCCACTCCTATGGCCACCATGCCGAGTCCACCAGCATTGGGTGTATGAGAATCAGTTCCTATCATCATTCCTCCCGGAAAAGCATAATTTTCTAATACCACTTGGTGTATGATACCGGCTCCGGGTTTCCAAAATCCGATTCCATATTTATTGGAGATTGATTCTAAGAAGGCATAGACTTCAGAGTTACTGTCCAAAGCCCCTTTTAAATCGACATCAGCTCCTATTTTTGCTTGAATCAAGTGATCACAATGTACCGTGGAAGGAACCGCCACTTTGTCTCTTCCAGCAGTCATAAATTGCAACAAAGCCATTTGTGCTGTAGCATCTTGCATCGCCACTCTATCAGGAGAAAAGAACACGTAGTCCTTACCTCTATTGTAGGCTTTCAATTCGCTATCAGGATGTAAGTGAGAGTAAAGGATTTTTTCTGCCAAAGTCATTGGTCGTCCCAATGTTTTTCTTGCTTCTTCAACTTTTGCGGGGAGGTTTTCATAGATGGATTTAATCATATCCAAGTCAAAAATCATAGGAATCTATTTTAGTACTATTAATGAAATTTTAGGGGTGCAAAGTTACAAAATTAAATTGGTTTTACTCCCTGTGTATCTTCACATTGTAAATATCAACGAGGACCTTGATTGGATTTTGAATTTTTTTAAACAGCTTTTTATTACAAGTAATAATCGATTGTCTAATAAACCACTTTTATCCACTTACAGAATTCCTTAAACCCCATAACTCACAGTATCATCAATCCAAATTATCTGATTTTGGCAAATATTTGCTGTGATCGTTAGATTGATTATTCTCCGTATTCATGGTTTCTTTTTTTAAATCAGAATAAAAAGCTTTCTTCTTTTTTTCAGTCTCTGACAGGGGTTTAAGCACATAATTTTTTGTGTTATTTGGAATTTCTTGATTCTTGTCAGGGAGACCAGTTGGTTTATTATTAATTGTTTTTGTTGCTTGTTGATCTTTCTTTTGTGTATTTCCACTAGATTCCAACCGGGATAATTTCCATTTTTTATAATAGTGATTTGCAGAATATAATATTACAAAACCAACAAGTATTCGATAGATTATCTCCACTATTTCTTCACCTATGAGTCCTGATAATGCAGAAGTAATTCCACCAATAATAATTAGTGGAGACCACCATTGCATTTTTAGCCAAAATAAGGTATGTGCATTCGACTGTGTTTGATTTTCGCCATTTGAATTATTTTCAGACGGTAGTTGTGTTGAATTCAACTTCCTTCCTAAAAACCAAACGATTATCCCACCTAAAATTAATCCAATCTGAAAAGCCGATGTGTCTTCACCAAAGATATATTCTAAGAATAACCCCAATGCAATGGGAATTATCAATACCAATATTCCTAACCCTGTCCAAACAATCATAATTTAAAGTTTAATTTTGTATCCATAAAATAATGTTCCTCTAAATTAACCTTACTTGCTAAACTCAAGACACTGGCATATTGCCAATATTATTAAATTTTTTTAACACTGATTATTTTTACCGGACAAGCTTTCCCCGCTTTATCGACATCTTCTAGCACATTGTTGTCGGGTATTTTTACGGTATGAAATCCTTTTTTCTCAATACTTTTTAATAACACGGATTTACCGTCTTTTTTGCTCATTCTGAAATTTTCGGGATTTAATTCTGCACAATAATTACATCCGATACATTTTTCACGTTGAAGGGTAATAATAATCATTCAACTTCCACGATTTTGTACAATTTGTCAGATGGTCTCACTTTAAATCCCACAGGCATCGAAATGATGGCTCCCTTGCTTGCTTTTTCTACTTTTTGACCATCGTCAATCCTGAGTTCATCGACCACAAATTCTTGTACGCCTGTAGTCGGTCCGGTTACCATAACTTTGTCACCAACAGCTACATCGTATGCATCCACAGAGAATTCACCAACTTTTATATTGTTAAAATAACTTCTACCCGTTCCCACAAAAACTTTCTTTTGAGTGGCTTCTGATCCATTGGCACTAGACCACTCACCGAGCTTCTGACCTAGGTAATAACCATCCCAAAACCCTCGATTATAAACGGTCTTGAGTCGTTCCATCCAATCCTGAACCTTCTCCTGTGAAAAACTACCATCGGCAATAGCATCAATTGCTTCACGATAACACTTGGTCGTCGTGGCCACATAATCGGCTGCTCGACCACGACCCTCAACCTTTAAAACTTTCACACCGGCGTCGACTATCTGATCTAGAAAACCAATAGTACATAAGTCTTTGGGAGACATCATATATTCATTGTCAATTTCGATTTCGAAACCAGTCTCTTGGTCGACAACCGTATATTTTTTTCTACAATTTTGCTTACATGCACCCCTATTTGCTGAGCTATTATAAGAATGTAAGCTCAAATAACATTTTCCTGAGACTGCCATACATAATGCTCCATGACCAAAAATCTCAATTTCTACCAATCTTCCCGAAGGTCCCTTAATCTGTTCTTTTTCGATAGATTCTACGATCTTTTTTACTTGCGATACACTCAACTCTCTGCTCAACACAATGGTGTCAGCAAAAAACGAATAAAATTTGACTGTTTGAGCATTGGTAACATTGACTTGAGTGGAGATGTGCAACTCAAGATCTATTTCTCTGGCATAAGACATAACGGCCTGATCAGCGCCAATGACAGCCGTAATACCCGCATCTTTTGCCGCATTCATGATGGTCTGTATTAGGGATAAATCATGATCATAGATGATTGTATTAAGCGTGAGATAAGATCTGACTCCAGCGGTTTTGGTACGTCTGGCAATTTCGTATAAGTCATCAATCGTAAAATTGATGGATGATCGTGCTCTCATATTTAGCTGCGTAACACCAAAATATACTGAATCCGCACCATTATCAATAGCGGCTTGTAGCGCTTCGAAACTGCCACATGGCGCCATTAATTCTATCTTACCGTCTCTTGTCATTTTAAATTTGTAAAGTAGATATAAAATCAATAATTTTCAAAATGGTTGCAAAAATAGGAAAGATTGGTATAAAACCTTGATTTTAAAGCGAAAAGCTAATATTGAGAACCTGTATAAAACAAAAAATGCTCCATCGTCACTGCGACGATGGAGCCTATTGTCATTCTCGGTTTTTGCTTATTATAAATTGGAATTACATTTCCTAAGAATATTTGATACTCGAAATATAATTATCCAATTCGTCGAGTGAATGATATAATACTTCTCTAGGTTTACTGCCTTGTGCCGGACCTACGATGCCCAGTTGTTCCATCTGATCCATTATTCTTCCAGCACGATTGTATCCCAGTTGTAATTTTCTTTGAATACTTGAAGTAGATCCGTGACCACTTCCTACGATTAGCTTGGCACTTTCTTCAAACATATCATCCAAATCAGACCATGCCAAAGCTCCGTTTCCACCTTTTTCATCATCGCTGCTATATTCAGGCAGGAAAAACGGTTCAGGGAATCCCTGTTGTTCACTTATATGGTCAATCACCGCTTCCACTTCAGGAGTATCTACGAAGGCACATTGCAATCTTATGACATTACTTCCTACACTCAGCAGCATATCACCGCGGCCAATTAATTGATCTGCACCACCTGCATCCAATATCGTCCGACTATCAATTTTTGAAGTCACTTTAAAAGCCAGCCTAGCCGGGAAGTTGGCTTTAATAACACCAGTAATAATATTTACCGATGGTCTTTGCGTAGCAATGATGAGGTGTATTCCTATGGCACGTGCCAACTGTGCCAGTCTTGCAATTGGCAATTCCACCTCTTTGCCCGCGGTCATCATCAAATCCGCAAATTCGTCGATTACCAATATAATATATGGTAAAAACTTGTGTCCATCATTTGGATTCAGCTTTCTCGCCGTAAATTTTTGATTATATTCATCAAGATTTCTTGCTCTGGCCGCTTTTAATAAGTCATACCTCGTATCCATCTCTATACACAGTGAATTCAAAGTGTTGACTACTTTTGAAGTTTCTGTGATAATGGGTTCATCCTGATCAGGAAGGTATGCCAAAAAGTGCTGATCTAGCGATGCATATGGAAATAACTCAACCTTTTTTGGGTCGATTAAAACCAATTTCACCTCTGACGGATGCTTCTTGTACAATAAAGACATCAAAATGGTGTTGATACCAACTGACTTTCCTTGTCCAGTTGCTCCTGCCACTAATAAATGGGGCATTTTGGCCAAATCTGCGACAAAAACCTCATTACTAATGGTCTTTCCCAAGGCTATGGGTAACGCCATTTTGGATTGTTGGAATTTTTCAGAATTAATCACCTCTTTGAGTGAAACGGTTTGTTTATTTTTATTCGGTACCTCTATTCCTATCGTTCCTTTTCCTGGAATCGGTGCAATAATTCTAATTCCTAAGGCTGCCAAAGACAGAGCAATATCGTCTTCCAGATTTTTTATCTTGCTTATTTTAACACCCGGGGCAGGGACAATTTCATAAAGAGTTACTGTCGGACCCACCGTGGCTCTAATTTTTATAATCTCAATTTTGTAATTGAGCAAGGTTTCTACGATTTGGTCTTTATTGGCTTCCAGTTCCGCTCGATCTACCTCTGTTTTTTGATCTTCATAATCATACAACAATTCCAAAGTCGGTGGCACATAATTACTCAAATCAAGTGTTGGGTCATAAGGCCCAGATCCACGAGGAACTTCAATCGATTCGTCTTCTTTAGAAATATTAGACAGTTGATCAAATTTTTCATGCTCGTCCTCTTCGGCTTGTTCCAATATTTCTATATCCAAGTTTGAAGCTGGCTCTGAAGAACTGGGTTTCTTTTGTATATCAGATTCTAGAGTTACGACAAATTCGTCCTCATCATCAATGGGTGAGTGAATATCATCAGAAAAAATGGCTTCTCGCATAGTTTCATTCACTATATCTTTTCTATGCTGAAATAAGTTTTCATTTGTGTGGGTTAGTGCTTCTGAATCTTCAGTTTTAACGGATTCTGAAGTCGATTTTGAATTTGAGTTTCTGTGTAATAATTTATCTATAAATTGGAATTTTGAATTTTTTAAAAAATCAGTATTTATACCGTCTTGAACAAATGCTAAGCTGGGATTAAACCGCCATACAATGTATGCCATGGAAGTAAAAAGGATAAAGAAAAAGAGACCAATCTGGCCAACAAAATTGCTCATCCATATTGAAGTACTTTCACCGAATGCTCCTCCCCAAGTGAAGTCAGAATTTTTAAATAAAAAATCAAGAACCATGGAGAAAAATGCCATAAAAATGACTGCTTTAGTAGATTGAAAGAAATATTCTTTAAGTGGTTTTTTCTTGAGAATGTCAATGCCTAACTTTCCCAGTAAAAAAACGACAACCAATGAAGGTAATCCGAATCCCCAGTAAAAAAATAAATTTGAAATGTAAGCTCCCAATCTTCCCAGCCAGTTGTCCACAGTAATTCCACTGGCAAACATGCCTCTAAGGCTAAATTCCAAAACCTTGTCTTGGTCTTGCCTCCATGTATATAAGTATGAAATAAAAGCAATGGCTAGATATAAAGCCGCTAGAATACAAATTATAGCAATCAACTTTGGCCATCGTTCGTCTTTCAAAGTAAAAGCATTTTTTTGGGATTTGCTTTTCCTCTTGACTCCCATAGTTCAATAATCGGTTTTTGTTAAAATATACTTGTTTTTTCTTCGAGCTACAAAGATATACAATTCATTACATATTACAATAATTTTTAATATAAAATTTGGATACAATATTCATATTAGAATTTTCTTGCGTTATAAAGAAGCTGAAAACCAATCAATTACTATAATTGTATTTTAGAAAAAATTTTACATTTTAGATTTTTCCATGCATTTGCCGGGAGTAAAAGATACCAAGCCTGCTGCTTTTGCAAGGCATGCATTGGCATACGTCTTATCATCACAGCCACATACTGGCTTATATTCTCTAGTACACGGTTGGTTTTTATTAATTCTGGATTCATCTATACAATTGCTCATTTCCTTGAATGATTGTTGGTGTTTTTCAACTTTCAGTTGTTCTGTATTATCACTACTCTTTACTAATGAACTCTCTTGTTTTGCACAAGAAAATAGTAGTACACTACACACGACTAACAAATAAAATATTTTCATTATCACATCTTTAAACAGATTGCGAAGTTAATAAACTGTTCTTATACTTATAGTTTCCGAAATGTTAAGATTATTTCTGACTTCATTTCATATTTAAAATTATTTCGGTTGTTAGCCGGCTTATTTCCATATCTCTTTATCTTTGCCATTTATATTTAATACCTTTTAGTGGGGTAAAACTAGAAAGAATAAGTAAACCAAAGACAGATGAAGATATCTTTAAATTGGCTAAAAAATTATATTGACACGGATAAATCCCCTGAAGAACTATCTGTAATTCTTACAGACATTGGTCTTGAAGTTGAAGGCATAGAAATCGTCGAAGAGGTGAAAGGAGGTCTCTCGGGATTGGTTATAGGTCAAGTCACAACTTGTATTAGACACCCCAATGCAGACAAATTATCCCTTACAACCGTTGATGTGGGCGGTGAAGAGTTGTTACAAATCGTATGTGGGGCTCCTAATGTAGATGTTAATCAAAAAGTGGTCGTAGCTACTGTAGGAACTCCATTGTACGACCAAGATGGCAATGAATTCATTATAAAAAAAGGTAAAATCAGAGGTGAAGTATCAGAAGGTATGATCTGTGCTGAAGACGAAATTGGGCTTGGAAGCAGTCATGATGGCATCTTGGTACTTGATGAGAGTGCTATTATCGGCACACCTGCCTCCGAATTTTTTAATATCAAGAGTGATGTCGTATTTGATATAAATCTAACCCCTAACCGATCGGATGCGACTTCACATCTCGGTGTAGCAAGAGATTTGGCAGCGTATCTGACTATTAACGAAAATGTTTCTTTCAATGTAAGAGAACCGGAAGTCAGTGATTTTCATGTAGACCAAAGAACTCACCCTATAAAAATTGAGGTTTTAGATAAAGTGGCTTGTCCACGTTACGCAGGTGTTACGATTCATGATGTGACTATTGGCGAATCTCCCAGCTGGTTAAAATCGCATCTGATCAGCATCGGTGTAAGACCAATTAATAATATTGTCGATACGACTAATTTTGTATTGCATGAAATGGGTCAGCCGCTTCATGCTTTTGATTATGATAAAATCAGCAAACACGAGATAAGAGTTGAAAAATTAGCGGAGGGGTCAGGATTTACCTCTTTGGACGAGAAAGAAAGAAAGTTGCTGGCCAATGACCTGATGATATGTGATGGCGACGACAGCCCATTATGTATGGCTGGGGTGTTTGGTGGTCACTCGAGTGGTGTTTCTGATAATACTAAAACGATTTTTCTAGAATCGGCCCATTTTGATCCAATTCATGTGAGAAATACTAGCATGAAACATGTGTTGAGAACAGATGCCGCAAAGATATTTGAAAAAGGGAGTGACCCGGCCATTGTGGTACTTGCATTAAAGCGAGCCGCAAATCTCATTAAAGAGATCGCAGGAGGTGTCATCAGTAGTGATATAGAGGACATTTACCCTGTAGAAATAAAACCAAAGGAATTACACCTTAGATACAATATGGTCAATTCTATTTTGGGAGTGACTTTGTCAAAAGATGATATCCACAATATACTTTTAGCTCTAGACATGGAAATTCAACCCGTTGATACAGACGGGATAAAAGTCATCGTCCCTACTAACAAAAATGATGTTACTCGAGAGATAGATTTGATAGAGGAAATACTGAGAATCTATGGCTTTAATAAGGTGTTTGGGGATCAAAAAATTCAACACTCTCTCGTTCATGGGAAAAAACCAGACAAGCGACAAGTTTCTCATCTCATTTCAACATTCCTTTCCTCTCAGGGGTACAACGAAATGATGAACTTATCTCTCGTCGAGGGTAATTATTACCCCAATGAGCAAGATACTGTCGTAAAAATCAATAATACTTCTAACATCCATCTCGACAGCATGCGACCTGAAATGATGGTTTCAGGATTACAATCCGTCGTGCATAATCTAAACCGACAACAATCAAATCTCAAGTTGTTTGAATTCGGAAAATCATATCAAAAACAGGAGCATGATTTCCTTGAAACCGAATACTTGACCTTATTTCTTTGTGGCAACGAACGAGAAGAAAATTGGATTGACGGCAAGTCTCAAAAAGTGAGTTTTTACAATTTAAAAAGTCAAGTCAACAACATTTTACATAGAATAGGTATATCCAATTTTAGAATCCAAGACGTGGAGGATTCTCGATTCGATTACGGACTTTTATACAGTTTAGGGCAATTGGAGCTCGTAAAATTTGGCAAAACAGCGACTCATATTGACCAGCAAGTAGGAATTAAGAGTTCCGTGTTTTATGCGGAGTTTCCAATAAAAAACCTACTCACTGTTTCTTCACGCAATCAACTTAGCGTAAGCGAAATAAGTAAATACCCTACAGTAGAAAGAGATCTTGCCATAATCCTCGACGAATCGGTAAAATTTGATGAAGTTGAAAAATTGGCAAAATCAATAGACAAGCAATTAATTAAGGAAGTCAGTCTGTTTGATATTTATAGAAATGATGAACAAATAGGAAAAAATAAAAAATCGTATGCAATCAATATAAAATTTGAAGACAAAGAAAAAACGTTGAATGATAAGGAAGTAGATAAAAAGATGTCTAAAATGATATCCACTTTTGAAAACAAACTGGAAGCAAGCATTAGGAAATAAGGCATATTTATAATGATTATATATTATTAAAAAAATTAATTTATATTTGTGCCTATATCTTTTAAACCATGATCAGTAAGTTAGAAAAAATAGAAAATAAACTTCAGATTTTAGTTGATAGATACAATGCTTTAAAAGAAGAAAACGAAAATTTAAAACAAGAAAACAAGAAAATACGTTTACAGAAAGAAGAAAACGGTAATCTAAATGATGGTCAAGACACGATTAATGTTTCTCGTGTATCAAACAGGGAAGTAGTTAAAGAGTTAAATAAGTATATTTCCGAAGTTGATCAATGTATAAAAATGCTTAAAGCTGAATAATGAGTTCTAAGGACTTGACGAAAATAAATATAGCGATAGGTGGAAGAACCTATCCTTTAAAAGTGCCGAAAAACGAAGAGCAGCTGGTAAAGGAAGTTGAAAAAATAATCAATGCAAAAATTGCAGAGATGAGAAATCAATACGATTTGGGTGAGATAGATCATATTTCTATGGCATTATTGGCATTTGTATACGAAACTGAAAAAAACAATAATCAACATATCGTCAATACTAAAATTGATAAAATAGACAATTTGCTTGACGCCAATCTTTAGACTAACTGTTTTCATAGTTGATTGCTCATTCGATTTGGGCATATTTTAATAATTAATAAATTTAAATAATGGAAGCAGGAATAGGAATAATTGTAGGGTTGATAATAGGGGCTATCATTGGTTTTTTCATAACCAAGACGACCGCTACTAGAAAAATCCAGGAAGCGAACGACAAAGCAGACTATACCATCAAAGAATCAGAACTTACCGCCAAAAGAAAAATTGACGAAGCAGAAACAAAAGCCGAAAAAATCGTTTCTAAAGCGGAGCAACATCACGAGACTATCAAACAAAAAAAGATTCAGGAGGCGAAAGAGAAATTTTCTCGTCTGAAAAGCGATTTCGAATCAGAAAAAGCAGAAGCTAAAATTCAACTTAAAGAGAGAGAATTTCAAGTAGGTGCATTGGAGAAAGATCTCAAGCAAAAACAAGACTCATTTCAATCTCAAGTTGATGCTATCGAGAGTCGAGAAACCGAGATAAACCTGATCAGAGAAAATCTTGACAAACAATTAAAAATAGTTGCAAAAAGAAAAGAAGAACTCGATCAAGCCAACGAAATCAGAATAAAAGAATTAGAGTCCATCTCCAAACTCTCAGAGGCCGAGGCGAAGGAGCATCTCCTTGAAGCCGTGAAATCTAAAGTCGAATCTGAGGCTATGGCCATCGAAAAAGATATCGTAAGCAATGCTACTGCCAATGCAAACAAAGAAGCTAAAAAAATAGTGATTCAGACCATTCAAAGAATGTGTGCCGAGTACACGATTGAAAACACTGTTTCTGTGTTTAACCTTGAAAATGATGACATCAAAGGGCAAATAATAGGACGTGAAGGTCGAAATATCAGAGCCCTAGAAGCTGCTACCGGAGCAGAAATTGTCGTTGATGATACACCTGAAGCCATCGTAATTTCTAGCTTCGACCCAATCAGACGGGAACTGTGTCGTCTAGCACTTAAGCGATTGGTGGCCGATGGCAGAATACATCCGGCCAAAATCGAAGAAACCGTAGCGAAGGTCAGAAAGCAACTTGATGAACAAATAGTAGAAATAGGCGAAAGAGCCGTTCTCGACCTTGAAATTCATGGACTAAATCCATACCTAGTAAAAATGGTAGGTCGTATGAGATTTAGGTCTTCCTATGGTCAGAATCTATTGAAGCACTCGATAGAAACGGCCAATCTATGTGCAGCCATGGCAGCAGAAATTGGCTTGAGTTCCAAACAAGTAAAAATGGCTAAAAGAGCCGGATTATTGCATGATATTGGAAAGGTGACAGAAGAAGAATCTGAATTAAGTCATGCTTTGCTGGGAATGGAAATATGTGAGAAATACAAGGAACATCCCGTAATTCTCAATGCCGTAGGTGCTCACCACGACGAAATAGAAATGAATAACATCATATCACCAATTGTACAAGCATGCGACGCCATATCCGGGGCAAGACCTGGCGCAAGGAGAGAAATTCTCGAAAGCTATCTGAAACGAATTGGAGAAATGGAAGACCTTGCCATATCTTATGAAGGTGTCCAAAAGGCCTATGCGATTCAGGCAGGTAGAGAATTAAGAGTCATAGTAGAAAGTGAAAAAGTCTCAGATGCTTATGCAGATGACCTCGCTTTTATGATTTCTCAAAAAATACAAGACGAAATGCAATACCCTGGCCAAGTTAAAATAACCGTAATCAGAGAGAAAAGAGCAACTGCAGTAGCGAGATAAATTATAATAGTTTAAATGCTAAAAAGCGCAATATCTTATTCAAGTATTGCGCTTTTTTTATGAATTTGCCTCATCTTTTTCAGAAATATTTCTATCTTTAACTGAGAATTCAAGCTTGAGACCAATTGATACCTCTTGCTTAATAATATAACTAAACCTTATTAAAATTTAAACACATTAAAATGCGAAATTCTATTCTTTTCTTATTTGTCTTTCTATTTAATTACATCAATGCTCAAGATTTACTTTGGGAAATGGAAACCGGTAAAGATATATATTACAAACAGTTGGACGAAGGAAGTTTATTCGTAAAAGATGGTAAGAAACTAAGTTTAATAAACCATCTCACAGGCGAAAGTATATGGTCATTAGAACTCGAAGCTGATAATGAAGTCAATTTTTTTGACAACATTCCTGTTATGTATTTTGATGGAAAATCTTTTGCAATTATAGATGCCTCCTCTGGAGAGATGATTGTTGATGACCAAACAAAAACTGAAATTTTAGACATCCATTACTTATGGGATATGTCAAGAATATTATTGGAACTGGATCAAGACGGCGAGTTAATTGTATATAATTATGACATGAAAAACCCGAAAGCCTCTTGGAAAGCTCCCGTAGGAGAGGTAAAAAAGTCTATGTTTGGATTGGTAAAAAGAGCTTCTGCTAATAAACCATCCGTGTCAAAAAGTGGAAATCTTGCAATGCTTGACAAAAAAGATCTCGCTATATTTGACACAAATGGTCAGCTTAAGAACACCATTAATTTTGAAGATGATGTAGAAAAAGTGGCATTTAATGAGGGCAATGGAATGTTGTATTTAATTGAAGATAAAAAAACATTGCACTTTATAAATTTGGATAATGCGAAAGAAGAGGAAGAACTAAAACTTTCAGAAAAAAACCCATCTATTACAATTCTTAAAAGCAATAATATTGCTATTCCTCAAAAAAAGGACTTGATATTATTTGACGGAACCAATGGTTCTGAAATAAATAGAATATCATTTGACGACGAAATTAACTATGCATATTATGACGATATGAGTGATAAGTTATTTGCTCTGGTAAAAAAGTCGATTTTTGAAATTTCACAATCTGACGGTTCTGTTGAAAACGAAATTAAAACGGATACCGACTATAATAATATGTATAGAGTTAATGATGATCTCTTCGTAGATAAATATGGCAAAACAAACGTTGTTAATACCGAAAGGAGTAAGTTGATGTATGACAAAAACATAAATTTTCCTCATGTAGATGAAAGCATTGATGAAGGCCGTGTAAAATTATTCTTTTATTATGGTCCGGAAACATACCAAATAGCCGCAGTTACTAAAACTGGAGAGGTTGCCTGGGATGACAAGGTTAATACAGCAGACAACCCTAGAATCGAAATCCTTTCAAAAGGATTATTATTAATAACCAATAAATCTTTAGAGTTTATCGATAAAAAAACCGGTGTTTCGTTGTGGGATTCATCACTAAAAGTTGATCCCTCGTTTAGTTATGCAGTGAATGACTCTACTAATACGTGGATTTTTTACGCCAAGGATAAAGTTTACTTCATGAACGAAAAATCGGGAAGAATGAAAGAGCCAAAAGAGAAAATTAAATTTAAAGATTTTGATTACAATACTCAGCAACCACTTATTATTCCTAATCAAAAAGGAGCATTTATCAAGGGTTCAAATTCTATTTTCGTAGTAGACTCACGTGGTAATGTCACACAAGAAGCACATTACAAAACCACAGAATCTTCTTCTGGATTGCTAAAGATTGCATCTTTTGCGGTAACTGCAGGAGCAATTGCCACAGGAAATGCCAGCGAAGTGGTAACCGTATATTCAGGTGATAAGATGGTACACAAAGGAAGCCTTGTAGACGGAATCAATGACACTTGGGCATTGGCAGATGCTAAGGTCGCTGAAAGAAGAATGAAACAAAATCAGTCCTCGTCGGTTTATCCTTATGTCTTAGCCAAAAATGACGATGGCGATCCTGAAATTATCATTTTTAATGTTGACACGGGTAAAGAATATAAAACGATAAGTGTAGAAACTAAAAGTCCTAACTTCATTGTAGATGATATAGACGCCGTGGTTTACGTTGCAGAAAAAAATAGTCTTAAAGCTTTTGGGATAAGATAAGTTGGTTGTATTACTCTAACTATTATTAATAAATCCCAAACATTTGTAGGGTTTAACAAACTGCTTCATGGCAACCTCTTATTATGATAGATAATAGGAAAAAGTATTGTTATGCATTATTATAATTTAATAGAGGAATTAAAATACGACCATTAAGTCAGGGTATTAAGCTTTCAAGTATTGTGAAATGGGACAATGATGACTGTCATTGAATCAGGAAGAAAGGTATAGTTCCATCCTTTTTGATTTACGAGTAAGAAAAAGTAAGTTTTGTGGGTAAATACATTTTTGTGATATACCTAATGGCATTATTTCAATTCAATAAGTTCGTCCACTTCCACGTATTTTTTCTTCTTTCTCATTAGGGTCACATTAGCTCCTGCACTCAATTGGACAGAATGTGAATTGAAAACATTGGTCAATCCCAATGCATTGTCGATACATAAATATCCCTCGATCCTTCCGATCATAAGTCTTCCCGATATTCCAAATATGGGGTTCTTCATTTGCATCATGCCGACATTAGCTCCTATGTGCAGCCATTTCGTAAGTTTATACAACATCAGGAAATCAAGATAGCTATGGTTAATCTTTTCATACTTTGAATAATTCAGTACAAAACCTAGGTTCATTTTTGCGCTGAGAGCATACTTCGCCGTGAGGTTCATCCTGATAGGTAATTTTGTAGAATAAGGGTTTTTTGTTTTTTGAAATTCAAATATTTGATAAATAGAATCTTCCAAAACTACATCTTCCGTATTTCCCACATAATCAAGGAGATTTAATCCCGCAAAACCTAAATTTCCCTGACTCAAGTCGTTGCTCAAGCGTCTATCCCAACCGATTTTTCCCCAGTCTAGTAAGGCTATTCCCAATTCTAGCTTTTTACTGAATTGATATGTGACCCCTAAGTCTAGGGCAAATCCAAAGTTGTTTTTTAGAAAATTATTAAAACTAATACCCTTCCAATCATAGCTGATATCCGTGAGGTCGTTAAATTGGAGAGTAGCTGAACTATTTACCAAGTAGTTGTTTTCCATTTCTATTTGATAAATGTCCGGGTTGGTATAAAATTTAATCTGTGATTCTGGTGTGGAAATATCTTGCACCCCATTAAGAATCCTTGCTCTCGCCCCGAACTTCCAATTCTTATGTTCGATTCTCCCACCTATGTAAATTTCATTGAATGATTGTGCAAAAATACCCGGCCCTATGTCGAGGGTTTTGCCCACATAAGGGGTATTCCCATTCGCCAATAAGCCAATCAAATCCTTGTTTAATCGCAGCTGCCCTTGAGTGTTAAAGCTTGCTCCTGTAGATAAAGAAAAATTTCCCATACGGAAATGAATGCTTCCATATTCTAATCGTTGGTCGACATAGAAAAAATTCTTATCGCCCGCATTCTGGTAGGCTTTGTCAAAATCAAAGTATCGTATTCCGTCAATCTCTGAAGTAACCATGTCATTAACTGTCAATCCCCCAGCTGTATAATTTATTGAATACTGTGGTATTCCCAATACCAATCTGTCAGGACTCCCCATTGCAGGATTTATAGTATTTCTTTGATAGGAATTGTTCATTAACAATGTCGAATTATATTGTCCGTATGCAGAACCCAAACCAATCAAGAATAAACAAACAACCAGTCTAAATTTCATCAATTTTCAATTCTTAATTCAACACCCAATTTTAAATCCAAGTTATAATCATCATAGATGTATAAGGCCTCATCAGAAACCGGATTTGTACTGAATTTTACCTTTGCCAGCACCTTTTTTGACTTCAAAAGATGGTCTATTTTTCCTTTTTCAAACTCGATAAAATTACTGTAATCATAAGAACCAATAGTTTTTCCTTGTACATCTAACGGTGGAGCTTCGATTTGTATTGGATCTATCGCCAATGAATCCAGAATCTTGTCATTTTCATCTAAAAAGTACGTTTGTATCTCGGTTTCTACGGGGAATTCATTATTTACTAGCAATTTGAATGTAGCACTTTTTATATAATCATAACTTGTAAAGTCAAAATCAAAGGTATCCGCTAGCACTAGATCATTTACTTTCAGATACAAGGGTAATTCTACGCCGATATCTACACTGAAATAACTGTTTTTGTCAATAAATTCTGCGGGATTATAGATGTCATCTGGATTTGCTAAAGCACTCATATCGTAAACCACTCTCACGGGTCTATCATTGAGTAAGACCCCCACATTCGAATTACCACTATTAAAATAAAAATCCGTTCTTTTAAATTGCCCGGCTTCTTCAAGACTTGGATAATCAAAATTAATACCTTCATCTATATACTGACTTTGCACACTCGTCACATCGCCATTGCTAGCATGAATGTCTAGTACAGAGACTTCACTCCTTACTGGAAATCCAAATCCATTATCTACCCCAACATGTATCCGTGGTTCTTCAAAATAAATACCCCCGCTTATCCAATTGGTAAATAGCCCAATGGTAATAAAATCGCCATTGATAGGAAATCTATGCTTTCCAAAATAGCCTTCTACATATTTAAATTCAATGTAGTCTGTTTTCATATAAAGCCGACTCAAATCCAGTTCCTGACCTGTGTCATCATGGGCATTGTAAATAAAATGAATGCTGGTATCTATCGGATAGAGTGAATACCCATCTAAGTTGAATGGTGAAGAAGTCACTAAGTTACCTCCCGTGCTATTCAAGATGTAATTTTGGTCAAATTCTTGCCCTTGAGCATCAACAATGGAAGGCGATTGAATATTAATAAATACCTTTCCGACATAATCGCAAGAATACCTAAATTGCATCTCTGTATTAATAAAATCACCCCTTTTGATATCATATTTCGAGGGGAATGGCACATTTACTAAAAAATCCTTTTCTAATATTGGAAACTCTTGTGGGATTGGAAGTGGAGGAAACAGGGACGAAGCATTATCTCTTATCAATTCATTGCTGTATATCGCCGTGATTGACCCATCAGGTTCTATTCTCAATGTCGAGGTCTGGTCTTTTTCTGCAACCTCGTTGATGTTAATCTTACTATTAATAATAGGCAAGGATAGATCAAAACTTTGTTTTTCGAATTGCGGATCCGAGTAATTGTCAAATTGGTTACATCCTGATATTACGGCCATGGTGACAATTAGATAAACTGAAACCTTAAATCCTTGGTACTTCATTGTCATTCTTGAATTTCGATAATTTGTCCTTCTGCCGGGATTTCTATGTCGTGAAATCCTCTTTCGTGGAGGAACGTTCTAAAGTCTTTTTGTACGTCATATTCCCCATGTACGAGGAAAAGCTTCTTAAGGTTCGGTGTTTGGTTTTTTATAAAATTGTACATCTCGTGCCTGTCTCCATGAGCCGAGAAAGAATCCATGATTTCTATGTGGGCATTGACTTGCTTCCACTCGCCGAATAGTTTAATCACTTCTACACCATTGCGTAACATACCTCCCGGAGTCGTAGGGCTACAATATCCAACAATCAAAAATGTGTTTTTAGGATCTTCTATATTGTTAGCCAAGTGATGTTTTACTCGTCCGGCATTCATCATTCCCGATGAACTGACGATGACCATTGGCTCTTTTTTCTCATTAAGCGCTTTAGACTGGCTCACTTCTCTGATGTATATAAGGTCATTAAAACCAAAAGGATTGTCATCCGTCAGCATATATTTATTCAGTTCATTATCATAACATTCGGGATGAGAACCATATACGACCGTTGCATTCACGGCTAATGGGCTATCGACATAGACGGGAATATGAGGTAGCAGGCCAGCATGTGCCATCTTGTCCATCATATAGACAATCTCTTGCGTACGACCTACGCTGAATGCCGGTATTATCAGCTTGCCTCTATCTTCTACGCAAGTTCTTTTTATCACTTCTAGCAATCGAGATGATTGTTCTGGTGTCATCTCATGATCTCTATTTCCATAGGTGCTTTCGCAAATGAGGTAATCCACCTCTGGCATGGGTACGGGGTCTCTTAATATGGGTCTGTCCGGTCTTCCTATATCTCCGGTAAATCCAAGCATGGTGGTTTTGCCATTTTCATTAATTCTTAGGGTGACAGAAGCACTTCCAAGAATGTGTCCTGTATCAGCAAAATAGATTTCTACATGATTGTTTATTCTGTGCCAATGATTGTAACCATACGTTACGAATCGATCCATAGTGGGTTGTACATGCTTAGTTCTGTATAATGGCTCTCTTTCTTTAGCCCCCCTTTTTTTCTTTCTTTTACTCAATTTCTTATTGTACCATTGAGTATCACGTTCTTGTATCATGGCACTATCGAGCAACATGATGGAACAGAGGCTTCGAGTCGCATGAGTACAGTGTATTTCTCCTTTATATCCTTCTTTTACGAGCTTCGGAATACGGCCAGAGTGGTCTATGTGGGCATGAGAAAGTACCAGACAATCTATTTCTTCCGGATCAAACCACCAGCGATTGTTCAATTCCCAAGACTCCTGCTCATCCCCTTGAAATAATCCACAATCCAGTAACAGTTTAAACCCATTGTCCAGTGTAATCAAATGAGAACTTCCGGTTACATGTCTGGCTGCCCCACAGAATTTAATATTCATTATTCACAATTATTTTAAAAAGGAGAAAGATACTACAATTATATAAAATGAATCAAACCACGTCTGAGATAATTACTTCACACAGGTGGAATCACAAACTGTATTCAATTGATTCTTGAAAAAAAAACAATTTAATAGGTGATAAAAAAGAGAGAGACTACCCACAATTTAGGTAGTCTCTCCGTTTTTTCATGCTTAATATTGATTGACCCTTGTGTTAGATTTATTTTACACCGTGCATTAGTTTTTTTACTAATGGGCTTAATAATATTGCAATTACTCCAAAACCTATAGGAATCAAAGTAAATATTAGGAAGAACGTAGTCATGTCGTATTGTGACACGATAACATCTATTTTCTCTCCCATCTTACCTGCCAATTTATTTCCGATGGCGATTGCTATATAGTAAATTCCAAACATCATCGCAATCATACGACCCGGTACAAGCTTACTAATGTAGGAAAGTGAGACCGGTGATAAGCAAAGTTCTCCCAAAGTATGGAATAAATATGCTAAAACCAACCAAATTAGAGATACCGAGGCTACTTTTGCTCCCTGCTCAATACCTAATGAACCAAACGCCAATGCTCCGAAACCTATACCCAGCAAAATCAATCCAAAACCATATTTTGCGGAAGCACTGGGATTATATTTTGACTCCCACCACTTGCTAAATAATGGTGCAAATACGATGATAAACAAGGAATTAAGAATTAGAAACCACGTTGCCGGAATTTCTATTTCGTTACTTTGAATTTTGACAACCGTCGCTTGTACGATGCTTGTCTTTTTATTGTTTAGCTTATCCGCATCTAATATTTTTTGCAACTTTTCTTCATTTATGTAAGAGAAATTACCTTTTTTATCAAGATCAATCAAGTGAACTTTATCGTTGACCTTGAGCTCGATCGGTTCAATGATTTTAGTACTTTGTGTTCCCAAATCAGCATTTGAAACCATCTGGTCAGAAATCAATAGAGGAACCTCTTTTATCGATTTTTCGCCATTTTCTCCAATATTGGTTTCTTTTTTAACTTGGTAATCTACAATATAGGATGTTGATTTCAAATCCCGATTGACCATCCAAAATATTAGTCCCCAAATTATTACAAAACTAGTTGCCAAAATTACATTTGAAAGCAATATTCTACCATAAGTTTGTTGGATGAGTCTATAAAGTACATACGTAATGATAAGAACAGGGACTACGGTAATCAAAATATTGACCACCAAAAAGATATTTGCGTAGGCTCCTTCCATAATACGATTAGTATAATCCTTCGCAAAAATGGTCATAGAACCACCTGCTTGCTCAAAAGATGCCCAAAACAATACGGTAAAAACACAGAATATGACTATCGCTAACATTCTATCTCTCGTTACCGTCGGATATCCTAATATCCTTTTTACTAAAAGTAGTAAAAAAAGGATAAGTGCCACAATAATCCAAGTCCCCGAAAAATCGTTGCCGTTAATTTCGAGAAGATTGGTGCCAGCAATCTTAGAAACAGGGTCATTAATTATCCAAATCAAACCCATCAAAGTAACGATGGCAATGATAACCAAATCACTTGTAGAGAAAGGATTAAATTTATCTCCTTCAAATTCCAATTTTGCCTCATTATTCCCAGATGTGTCAGCAGGCTTGAGGCCTATTTTTCCGAAGAGGGGTTGTGCAAAGTAAAATTGCAACATTCCTAAAAACATAAAAATACCAGCAAGTCCAAAGCCATAACTCCAGCCGACTTTTTCACCTAAATAACCGCATAGCATAATCCCCAAAAAAGCTCCAGCATTTACACCCATATAAAATATGGTATATGCACCATCTTTCTTTTCAGGATGTTCTTTATACATTTCTGAAATTACAGAAGTCATATTTGGTTTAAAAAATCCATTACCAATAATGAGCAAACCTATACCGATGTAAAGAAATATATGAGAAAACTCCAATGCCATGGAAGCATGTCCCAAAGTCATTATTAATGCTCCGATCACTACCGCATTTCGATATCCTAAATATCGATCTGCCAAATATCCACCCAAGATAGGTGTAAGATATACCAGTGCCGTATAGGTTCCATATAAACTTAAAGCTTGTTCTCTTGGCCAGTCCCATCCACCAATACCTAATGCACTTACTAAGAAGAGCACCAATAATGCCCTCATCCCATAATAAGAAAACCGTTCCCACATTTCTGTAAAGAACAGAACAAAAAGTCCTGCCGGATGCCCTAGTACTTTTGTGTCAAAAAAATCTGAGTGTGCTTTTTGATTCATATTTTATGTGTTAGTTGTTTTTATTTTAATTTAATGAAAATCTACCTCATCGTCTTCAGCACCATGAGTGAGACTTTTTAATTTTTTTAGGAACAATAACAATAGAACTCCGAATACAGCAGACAAAATAAAAATATTAATAAAAGTTTTATGTTCTAGTTTGTTTTGAAACTCAAAGACTTCTATGTTGCCTGAATAATCAACCGCATTGACAAGCTTTTCATCTCCAATGTCACTTAATTTATCCTTATCATACGAATATCGTGCAATTATCGTCTGTGGATTCTCCGCTGTTGCATTCACCTGAGAAAGGTAATCTATTAATAAATTTTTATTTTCTTCATTTATGCCAATTATTCCATTAAGACCTTTATCAGTGGTAAAATTAATTTTATTGTTTAGAACATATGCTTGGTCAACTATTTCAAAATCTTTTGCATTATTGTAAAGTTCTGGACTTACAACACCATAGGAAGTTGGATTTTCAATTAATGAAACTTTTACTTGTTGCGCTTGTGAGGATTCTCCTATTGCACCAGCCACTTTATTGCCTAATCCTGTTGCTGCGAAATATACTCCCATCATAATTGAAACATATTTTATTGGTGCAATCTTAGTAATAAATGATAAAGCAACCGGCGAAGCGCAAAGCTCTCCTATGGTATGAAACCAGTATGCTAAAATTAAAAGTATTAGTGCTGCTTTGTCTCCATATTTGACAATATCGCTACTTGCTTTTGCCATAAATAGAAATCCCATTCCCATGATTATCGTTCCAATCGCCATTTTAAATAAAGATGAACTTTCCTTACCCCTGTGTTTCCGCCAATACCAAAATCCACTAACTATCGTACCAAAGATAATAATAAACATTGCATTCACTGATTGAAAAACAGAAGTAGGAATTTCATAAGGATTACTGAATTTATATCTAAATACAGAATACAAAACAATGATAAGTAATGAAATAGGAAGAAATATTTTAAAGCTTTCTTCTTTCTTCCTGTAACGCATAAAACCTAAAATAAAGAGAATTATTCCAGAACCATACATAAAAATATCAATGGTTGATAAACTTACGACTCTATCAATTTTTGTCTCTGTATAAATGTTGAGAAGTCCTCCTGCTTGTTCAAATGCTCCCCAAAATACAATAATAATAACAAATGAAATTAGTAAAACTATAAATCTATCTTTTTCAATTTTATTAATGTCCTTATATATCATCATTAATATACCAGCAACTATTGCTAGGAATGTAAATAAACCAGAATATAAGTACCGCTCTATATTCTCAAATTTTGTAAATGAGTAAATAGAAAGTCCAATTATGGCCAACAATACTAAAGTCAATTGAATTGGACTTTTAAATAAATTTGAAAATAATTTACTAAATGTAGTGGTACTTTCATCCTCCGTTGAAAATATTTTTGGTGGTTCACCTACACCTACTAAATATTTTTGTCCCCAATAGTATACCAATTGTCCTAAAAGCATTCCAATTCCTGCTAGACCAAAACCATAGTGCCACCCAACTTTTTCCCCTACCGTACCAACAATTAATGCTGCTAGAAATGCTCCAATATTTATGCCAATATAAAATAATGTAAATCCACCATCTCTTCTTTCGTCTTTCGACTCATAAAGTCCGCCAACCATTGTAGAAATGTTAGGTTTAAGACCGCCGACGCCAATCACAATTAATGCTAAACCAGAAAAAAATGCCCACGGAGCAGAAATGGCTAAGACAGAATGTCCGGCTACCAAAACCAATCCTCCATATAATACAGCTTTCTTTTGACCTATAAACTTATCTGCAAGTATACCGCCAGGAATTGACATTAGATAAACCAACATTGTGTACCAACCGTATAGAGCTAAAGCATTTTTATTACTCCAACCTAATCCTGGATTTTCTCCAGTAGCAGAAGAAATCATATACAATACTAATATTGCTCTCATTCCATAATAAGAGAATCTCTCCCACATTTCTGTGAAAAACAATACAAACAATCCCTTAGGGTGTCCAAACAATTCTTCTCTTTCTGGATGAGATTGATTATCTAATACACTGCTTTGATTCATAACCTTGAAATATTTTTTCAAAAAAGTTTAAAAAACAAACCCTAAAAATAGATTTTTTAATAAGATTTTCTCTGCTTATCGAAAATAAAATTTATTTCCTCCTGATATTTTGGCCACCACTTTGGTATTTCAGACTTTATTACAATAATTATTTCCTTCATTGCATATTGGAATAATTACCTTTGCAACCATGACGCAAAAGGATATCAGATTACTTGACAAGACAGGGTTAATCGATTTGGCAAAAGCCTACAATCAACCCGCATTCCGAGCTAAGCAACTTTATGAGTGGCTCTGGAATAAGTCATGCACCTCTTTTGATGAAATGACCAGCCTGCCTTTGGGCTTTAGAGAACGACTCAAAGAGGACTATACGATTAACGGTATCTCCGAAAATTTAGTCCAAAATTCTATTGACGGTACGATAAAATCTAGGTACGAACTCCACGATGGAAACATGATAGAGTCTGTACTCATTCCAGTGCCAGAAGACAATAGATACACTGTCTGTGTTTCCTCACAGGTAGGATGTAGCTTAAGCTGTAAATTCTGTGCTACCGGCCAAATGGACAGAGTGAGAAATCTCGATCCAGGTGAAATATACGACCAAGTAGCGAAGACCAATGTTCAATCCATGGCCTACTACAATCATCCTCTCACCAATATCGTGTATATGGGGATGGGTGAGCCACTTCTTACTTATGGTAATGTGCTGAAAAGCATAGAATATATCACTTCTCCTGATGGATTAGGGATGTCTCAAAAAAGAATTACAGTGAGTACAGCCGGAATCGCAAAAATGATAAAGAGAATGGCAGATGATCAGGTAAAATTCAATCTTGCACTTTCTCTACATGCGGCAGACGACCTCAAACGCAACGAAATCATGCCCATTAACGAACAGAATAACCTCGAAATACTCATGGATGCCTTAAGCTATTTTTATCAAAACACTAAAAATAAAATTAGCTATGAATACATCATTTTTAAGGATTTCAACGATGGTGTCGAAGATGCTAGAAAGCTCTTAAAACTGTGTAAAAAATTTCCAGTAAAACTCAATATCATCGAATACAATCAGGTAGAAGGATTGAATTATAAAAAGGCAACTAAAAACAATTTGGATGCTTTTGCCAAAGTTCTGACTGACAATGGTGTCATGGTGACCGTGAGAAAAAGCCGCGGAGAAGACATAGATGCCGCTTGTGGTCAATTGGCCAATAAAGCCTAGCTAAGTCCTCATTTTCATAAAATCCATGACGATGTTCCGGTCTATGACTCCGATCAGTACATCTCTTTCAGTCACCCCGACTATGGCTATTCCCTGTTTTAATGTCTTGATGATTTCATCCAGCATTGTAAAATTAGAAATAGTGGTCACTTGCTGGCTCATACGTGATACCACTGGCATCATCAGGTCTTTTTCTTTGATGGTTTTTTTAATAAATAATTCAGGAATGCTACCTAAGATAAAATCATCTTGATCAAAAACGAGAAAGTTCTTTTCTACTCCTCTTTTATAAATTTCGATGACTCTACCATAATCATCGCTATGATATATTTTTGTAAAACTTCTTCTCACCAAATCTGTGGCCACGGTTTCCTTCATTAACTTGCTCATAACCAATTGTTGATATTCTACTCTGGCCATGGTAAATATAAATACCCCAATGAAAGCCCATATATAATTTGACGTGTATAAGCCTAAGATAATAAATACCACAGCTAAGACTCTGCCTATGATGGATGCTATTTTTGTCGCTTTTAATCTATCCATTTTGATCGACAATAATGCCCTTAATATTCTTCCGCCATCCATAGGAAATGCTGGAGCCAAGTTGAAAAGAAACAATATCACATTGATGTAAATAAGGGGTCCTAGAAAATCTGAAATCTTAAAATACTGTAGGTCATTCAGGCTTTCAAGGCCAATATCTGACTGTCCTATGATCCATAAAGTCAAAAACAGAAGTAGGGCTATTGCCACATTAACCAATGGTCCCGCTATGGCTATTAGAAATTCCTCCTTCGGTTTTTCAGGGTTTCGATAGAGTCTGGCTACACCACCAATGGGAGAGAGAATGATATCTTCAGTTTTTATACCAAATTTTAAAGCGACTAAAGCATGACCGTATTCGTGCAAAACGACACAGACAAACATCGTCAATATAATTGCAGATAGGAAAATAGCATTATCAAATGTCAGCTTGTAGGTATAAGAAATATATGCAATGTAAAGAAATATAAAGGCAAAACTATAATGCAGCTTAACGGGAATACCAAAAAACTTGGCTATTTGTAATGTCTTCAAAGATTAATCATTATTACTAATGCTACTTAACCCAAAATAGGCTCATAAAGTTGTCCTCTTAATACATTTCTGCTGATTACCATTCTTTGTATCTCCGAGGTGCCCTCATAAATCTGAGTAATTTTTGCATCTCTTAATAATCGCTCGACATGATATTCCTTCACATATCCATATCCTCCATGTATTTGTACGGCTTCTATGGTATGCTTCATAGCGGTCTCTGAGGCAAACAGTTTTGCCATACTAGCTGCGGATGTGTAGTCTAATCCCTGATCTTTCATCCAAGCTGACCGATAGACCAACAATCGAGCGGCCTCAATTTCTGTGGCCATATCTGCCAATTTAAAAGCGATGGCTTGGTGATTACAAATAGGCTCGCCAAAAGTGGTTCTTTCTTTAGAGTATTTTACCGCAAGTTCGTAGGCACCTTGTGCAATTCCAAGGGCTTGAGCTGCAATTCCAATTCTACCTCCTGACAAAACCTTCATCGCAAACTTAAATCCAAATCCATCCTCACCGATTCTATTTTCCTTGGGTACTTTTACGTCATTGTAAATGATTGTATGGGTGTCTGATGACCTGATTCCAAGTTTATCTTCCTTTGCCCCGATGTCGACTCCATCCCATGAAGTTTCAACGATAAGGGCATTGATTCCACGGTGACCTTTATCTCGATCCGTCTGCGCAATGACCACGTGGAGATTACTTGACCCTCCATTAGTTATCCAATTCTTTGTGCCGTTTAACAAATAATGATCCCCCATATCAATCGCCGTTGTCCTCTGAGAAGTTGCATCACTCCCAGCTTCCGGTTCCGAAAGACAGAAGGCTCCAATCCACTCTCCTGTGGCTAATCTTGTAAGATATTTTTGTTTTTGCTCTTCATTACCATAGGTTTCAAGACCCCAGCATACAAGAGAATTATTGACAGACATACATACTGATGCAGAATTATCCACTTTGGATATTTCTTCCATGGCAACCACATAAGACAAGGTGTCCATGCCGCCACCATTATACTGTGGATCAACCATCATTCCTAAAAAACCAAGTTCTCCCATCATCGCGATTTGCTCCTTTGCAAATTTCATATCTCTATCCCTTTCTATCACTCCGGGTAAGAGCTCTTGTTGAGCAAAATCCCTTGCGGCTTCCTTTACTGCCAATTGTTCTTCTGTAAGTGTAAATTCCATGATAATAAGCTGTTTTCTATCTATTAATCAGAACGCCAAAGTTAGCCATAAAAATGAAAAACTCGATGGATTTCAGGTAAATCTATACGACATTTTCGTACCCTCTAAAACGTGTATTCATTTATATTTGAAAGTTGAAATAAATATTTCTTGATACCATACAAATACGGAAATTATAAGATTTACAAATTCCTAAAATTAATTTAAGAATAAATTCGGAATCTTGTCTAAGGAAAAACGTAACTTGTTTCCTAAATTAAAAATATGGTTTTTCCATTTAGTTTATTTAGTGATTTTGACATTTCTCTGTTCAAATCAGGGACTCATTGTCGCCTTTTCGAGAAATTCGGTTCGCGTATTGTAATTTCTGAAGGGCAGAGTGGGTGTTATTTCTCAGTCTATGCACCAGGGGCAAAATGCGTGGAGGTCATTGGCAGTTTTAATGAATGGAATGGAAAAGAACATCAACTCATGGTTCGCTGGGATAGTTCCGGTATATGGGAAGGATTTATTCCCGGGGTAAATCATGGCGACTTATACAAGTATCGAATATATAGCCATCACGATGAGACCATCAGAGATAAAACAGACCCTTATGCTCTATATTATGAAATACCTCCAAAAACAGCCAGTATCGTCTGGAATCATGAGACATTACTTAAAAATTCTGATGATAAAAAGAATAGAAGAAATGCATTGTCTTCACCCATTTCTATCTATGAAGTCCATCTGGGTAGTTGGAAGAAAAAAAGTGAGCATGAATCACTGTCATATTTAGAATTAGCGGACGAATTGACGGATTATGTCATGAGTATGGGATATACTCATGTGGAGTTTTTACCCGTGATGGAGCATCCATATTACCCTTCTTGGGGCTATCTATGTACCGGGTACTTTGCGCCGACGAGTAGATATGGGTTGCCTGAAGATTTTTTGTACTTGGTCAACTCCCTTCAAAAAAATGATATAGGAGTCATTCTCGATTGGGTGCCGGCACATTTCCCTTCTGACGGTTTTGCATTGGCTGATTTTGATGGCACTAAAGTATATGAACATCCTGATAAAAGCAAGGGCTTTCATCCTGACTGGAATAGCTTAATATTTAATTTTGAACGGCCGGAAGTAAAGTCTTTTTTACTCTCCAGTGCTCATTTTTGGTTAGAATATTATGGTGTCGATGGTTTAAGGGTGGATGCTGTTGCGTCTATGCTTTATCTTGATTATAGCAGAAATGAAGGGGAATGGTCACCCAATGAATTTGGTGGTAACACCTACTTAGCTGCCATTGAATTTTTACAAGAATTAAACAAATCTATCTATCGTGAATTCCCAGACACCTTAATGATAGCCGAAGAATCTACTGCATTTTCAGGCGTTACAAAACCTGTGGACTGGGGAGGATTGGGTTTTGGATTAAAATGGATGATGGGATGGATGAATGATACTCTTGAGTTTTTTTCTCGAGACCCCATTCACCGCTCTTATCACCATCTTGACATAAGTAGAAGTTTGACTTACGCATTTACAGAAAATTATGTGCTTCCCTTGTCACATGATGAGGTGGTTCACGGAAAACAATCCATCTATGGGAAAATGCCGGGCGATGAGTGGCAGAAATTTGCCAATCTCCGAATATTATACCTTTATATGTACACACATCCTGGTCAGAAACTGCTCTTCATGGGCAATGACATTGGCCAAACCACAGAATGGAATGTCAATCAAGGCTTGCCTTGGTTCCTTTTAGATCGAGTTCCTCATAAAGCACTACAGGCATTTATTCAGTCACTTAATTCTGTATTTAAATCCATCCCAGCACTTTATGAAAATAATTATTCTCCCGATGGATTTGAGTGGATAGAATATAATGATTTTCAAAATTCAATACTGACGTACCGACGTATTGCCAATGATGGTTCAAGTATATTGATTATCCTTAATTTAACACCGACTCCACATGAAAACTACCGAATTGGATGGCATCAAAATACGACCTTGACGTGTATATTAAATTCTGATCTTGAGGAATTTTTTGGAAGTGGTTTTGCGTTTCAAAATAGGGTCTTATCTTCATTAGATGGATTCCATGGGAGACCCTATTCTGTTACCTTAAGTGTTCCTCCATTGTGTGGATTGATTTATGTTGAAAATACTAAATGATGAAAATACTGAATATCAGTACAGAGTGTTATCCTGCCGCCAAAGCAGGTGGACTAGGTGACGTAGTGGGAGCATTGCCCATATATCTCAACAAACTGGACTGTGAAGCCTCAGTTATCATTCCAAAATATTCAACCGATTGGATGGTCTCGAAAAAATGGAAAAAAAAGTCTCAATTCGAATTAGAATCCGGTAATAACACCTATCAAATTACCATTTTTATATTAAATGACACCTCTTTCCCCTACGACCTCTATGCCGTCGATATTCCAACGCTATTTGACAGAAAATCCATATATCTTGATGAAAATGGGAAGGGTTACAAGGATGAGGCAGAACGCAATGTCGTGTTTCAACTATCGGTATTGACTTGGTTGTGTCGATTAAAATACAAGTTTGATGTATTACACTGCCATGACCACATGTCAGGTTTAATCCCGTTTTTGATAGACCATTCTCAAGTATTCAGTCGACTCAAAAAAACACCGACATTATTTACCATTCATAATGGACAATATCAAGGAATTTTTAATTGGTCAAAATCGGAATTACTGCCAGCCTACGAGCCTTCTGCTAGAGGCTTACTAGAATGGGATGGAAAAATCAATTCCCTCGCTTGTGCTATCAAATGCTCTTGGATGGTCTCTACTGTTTCTCCCTCTTATATGAAGGAATTGAAAGAAAACTTTGGAAGTCTCACGTCATTAATACGGCATGAATCAAGTAAATGCATTGGTATTCTTAATGGTATAGACACGTCAGTGTGGAACCCAAAGACAGATTCTTTATTGCCTATTACTTTTAAAACCGAGATTTCGAGATTTAAAATTGATAATAAAAAAGAACTATCATCCAAGCTGAATATTGGAAGTAATAAAGTATGGATAAGCTTTATTGGAAGATTGGCTTATGAAAAAGGAGCCGACCTGCTGGCTCCGGCAATAGATCAATTATTAACTAAGAAAAGAGAAATCATCTTTGTTCTGTTAGGTTCCGGTGATGAAAATGTGGCCATTGCCCTCAAACAATTAGAAATAAAATATCCAAAAAATATTTCAGTCACCATAGCCTATAATGAAGCCCTATCTCATCAAATTTATGCAGCCAGTGATTTTCTCATGATGCCAAGTAGATTTGAACCCTGCGGACTGAATCAAATGTATGCCATGAGATACGGCACGATACCCATTGTAAATCATACCGGTGGCCTTATAGACACCGTGCCTGATATAGATTTTGATGGAAATGGATTTGATTATACGCCAAACAATGTCGAAAAACTTTGCCAAGTCATTATCAGGGCTGTTAGTTTTACTAAAAATAAAGAAGATATGGAAAAATTAAGACAAAAAATCGTAGCATTGGATTTTAGTTGGGAAAAATCCGCTCAAGAATATAAAAATATTTATCAAAACCTTATAATACTTTCAAACCATGCAAGCTAAAGTCGTTGCCGTTATCTTAGGAGGAGGTGTAGGCTCCCGATTGTATCCGCTCACCGCTCATCGCTCAAAACCTGCGGTCCCCCTTGCCGGGAAATACCGATTGATAGATATCCCCTTGAGCAACTGTATCAATAGCAATATCAATAAGATATATGTACTCACGATGTTCAACTCGGCATCATTGAATTCTCATATCAAGAGAACGTATCAATTCGATAAATTTTCAAATGGTTTCGTTGATATCATTGCTTCAGAACAGACCTTGACCAATAAAAATTGGTTTCAAGGCACGTCGGATGCTGTAAAGCAATCCATGAAACGAATCAATTCTACACCTTATGATATTTGCTTAGTACTTTCTGGAGATCAGTTATACCAAATGGATTTCGAGGAGGTCATTGATAAACATATAGCACAAAATGCAGATTTAACCGTCGCTACCATTCCCGTTACAGAAAAAGAAGCGACCGGATTCGGAATATTAAAAGTTGACGGTAATGATAATATCGTAAATTTTATAGAAAAGCCTGATATGTCGGAAGTGACGCAGTGGAAATCATCTGTGGACGAAGTTTATAAATCTCAAAACAAAGAATACTTGGCTTCGATGGGTATTTATGTTTTCAACAAAGGTGTCATGGAGAAGCTCTTTGAAGAAAATCCAGATGCCATCGATTTCGGTAAAGAAATTATTCCCTATGCAGTCAAGCATCCCGACTATAATGTGAAAAGTCATAGCTTCGGTGGTTATTGGACTGATATAGGGACACTACAATCATACTTTGAAGCAAGCCTTGGACTCACGGGTTGGTTACCAAAGTTCCATCTTTATGACAATGAGAGGATAGTATATACCAATGCAAGATTATTGGCTCCTACTAAAATATTTGGAACAAAAATAAATTTTGGTCAGATTGCAGATGGATGTATCATTCATGCAGAAGAAATATCTAGATCCATCGTCGGTATTCGGTCTCGGATTGGAAGAAAAACCATCATACGAGACACCATTCTAATGGGGAATGATTTTTATCAAACATTGGCAGAAATGGAACAACTGGACACGAATGAATTATTGGGAATTGGAAATAATTGTTTTATCCAAAATGCAATTATTGATAAAAATGCAAGAATCGGTCACAATGTATATATTAAAGGTGACGAATCATTGCCCAATATGGAAACAGAAAATTACTGCATTCGAGAAGGGTTAGTCGTAGTAAAAAAATCTGCTCATATTGCGAATGGGACACGGATAGGATTGGAAGACTAATGTAATGCTGATCTTATAAATTGTTTACTATAATCTGTATTTAAGTCTTTTGAGAGGAAAAAGTGGTTTTTTTTTCTTCAATTTATTGGCATGTCTTATTGAGCCTATGAGGTGTTTCTTGCCTTTTTGCCCATATATTTCCAATTCATTGGTGCCTCAATCAAAATCATATTTTAAGTTGATATTCATCAGTAACCTGTGTTACCTTTGTAGTATAATTTCGCACTATGAAATGAATGATGATAGAAAGCTATTAATTCAGAAATTTCAATTTAAATTAATCAATAAAATATTAATAATGAAAATATTTCAATTTTTGCTTGTTATACTTTCCTTTACCATAATCAATTCATTGTCAGGTCAAGTGGCCTTTAACTCTAGTAATAAATTAGAAATAAAAATAGAAGGAACTTCAACGCTTCATGACTGGCACATGACCTCTGAATCAGGCAAGTGTTCTGCTAGTTTTACTCTGGACGATTCAGGTAAATTGGTGTCTTTAAATTCTTTAAAATTTACTTTACAAGCAGAATCCCTTAAAAGTGGCAAAGGTGGTATGGATAAAAATGCTTACAAAGCACTTGATACAAAAAGTCACCCAGATATCAAAGCAGAATTGGTTAAAGCGACTATAACCACTACTGATGGCATTAATTACACTATAAACAATACATTAAATGTAACTATTGCGGGAACAACTTTACCTGTCGAATTTGTAACAACTGCTGTGAAAACAGGGAATACGATAAAAGTAAAAGGTGAAAAAGAAATAGACATGACTACCTTTGGTGTAAAGCCTCCAAAATTTATGTTAGGTGCTGTAAAGACTGGCAAAGACATAACTTTATATTACGAATTTACTCTCAATAACTGATTATAAATATTAAAAAACAACTAATTAACAAATTCAAAATTTTCAACTTATGAAAACCATTTTAAAACTATTTTCAGTAGTTCTTTTCATAGCCTTCTTTTCGAATATCAATGCTCAGGATATTCAATATTCTAGGTCAAATAATCAAAATGGTCTGAATGTTTTTGAGCCAACAAAAGCGGACTCAAACGTGTACATAGGTAATAAAGTTGCAATCGGGGGAAACTTTAGCCAAGCTTACCAAATGTTAAAACATGAAAATAATAATCCAGACAATTCTGATACCAAGGCATTGTATCCTCTTGGAAACGGGTTTAACTTAGCTTCAGCTAATTTGAATTTAAACGTTTCTCTAGGTGATGGTGTAAGAGTATATTTAGAAAACTACATGGCTTCTAGACATCACAATGAATTCTGGGTAAAAGGTGGATACATCCAATTTGATAAATTACCTATGTTTGATAATCCTGATTGGTTTACCAAATATGTACGAGTAAAAATTGGACACATGGAAGTAGATTATGGTGATTCTCATTTCAGAAGAAGCGACGGAGGTAATGCGTTTTTCAATCCATTCATAGAAAATAATATCATGGACGAATTTGCTACTGAGATTGGCGGTGAGGTATATATATTCCCAAGCAACAAACTCATGTTTATGTTTGGACTTACTAATGGACTAATCAAACATGATGAAAAAGACTATAGTGATGCCACAGAGCCTACTGAAGGATTTGCTGTAAATGGAAAAAATCCTTCAATATTATTGAAAGCTGCGTACGATGATCAAATAGACGAAAATCTAAGATTTAGACTTAGTGCATCAATGTACACTAATTCTAAAACTCCTAGAAACACGATTTTTGGTGGTGATAGAACAGGTTCAAACTATTTTTTAGTAATGGAAGCTCCAACTGCTAACTCTACTGACAATGCATTTTCTGGAAGATTTAATCCTGGATTTAGCAACCAAATCACAACTTTTGCTATCAATCCATTTGTTAAATATAGAGGCTTAGAATTCTTCGGAACATTCGAATCAGCATCAGGTAGAACTAACACTGAAGCAGACAAAAGAAAAGCGACTCAACTTGCAGGAGATTTAGTGTACAGATTCTTAGAAAATGAGCAGCTTTATGTCGGATTAAAATACAACACAGTAAAGGCAAGACTTAAAGGATATACTACTGATGTTACAGTCAATAGAGTTGCTTTTGCAGCAGGTTGGTACCCAACTAAAAACCTACTACTTAAAGGTGAATATGTTAATCAAACTTATGATGGCTATGACTCTTCAAGTAGACTAGACGGTGGTAAATTTAATGGTTTAGTAATCCAAGCAGTAGTTGGTTTTTAGTTGATTAATTTAGTACAGATTCTTAACATACGTATTTAAGAAACCACTGAGAGCCGGATAAAATATTCGGCTCTCTTATTTTATAATTATTTGGAAAATATCATTTCTTCTTAGATAATGGGCAAATTACTAATTACACTTTTTTACGTTAGCATCTCAACTTGCTTATACTCACAAACGATAGAAGCATGGCAAGTTTTGCCAAGCAGCACCCTCATTGTCAATGGCAAGACCAATATAAATACATTTAATTGCGATATCGACGCCTACAATGACACCGATACAATAAACTATATTTCATCAACTGGTGATGTTGGATATTTGACATCAGGAAGCATGAATATTAGTATTATTTCATTTGACTGTCACCATAAGATGATGACCAAAGACCTTAGAAAAACTTTAAAATACAAGGATTTCCCTTTGATGACGATAGAGTTCATTTCTTTGTCTAACTTAATCTCAGAGAATAAGAATTTAAGCGGCAATATTATTATTTATCTTGCTGGAAAAAGTAAAGAGTACTCAGTTTCTTTTATTTCGACTAGCTCCTCTTCTAATTCAGTGAAATTAAGCGGCACACAGAGTATTCTTCTGTCCGATTTTGATTTAAAGCCACCGTCAAAACTTGGGGGTATGATAAAAGTCAAGGATGAGATGACAGTAGATATCGAACTCATCCTTAACCGCATTAATTAATGTTTTTTCGTATCTAGAGCAGTAAAAACCATGGCACCGATGAAAGCTTGAGTTGTCCCGTAAATCAACCAACTCAGAATCATTGTAAAAGTAACATCCATAGCACTATAAGTTACCCAAAGCACTGGTATCAGAGCCACACAAGCGTACATTAAAGCAAATTCGATTCCATTAATGAAAAATCCTCTGTTACCCGTTCTTCTAAATCCAAGCCAAAAAATCGCTAAGGATATTCCAAGTACAAATCCATGTAAGTAATAGTATAAGTCTCGACTACCATCAGAATTAAACATAGGGTTGAGATAATCTATAAAAATACTTGGAAATACATTAATCATAAAATACAAAAACGCATAGCTAGTTATAGAAATGATAATTCCCGCAATGAAACCATATTTCATTACATTGGCAAAAGTGAGCTGAATGTTTGAATTTTTCATGTCTTCTGTTTTGTGTAAAAAATCAAAATTTATTTAAATAGGTGATAGTTAACTATTCGCAGAAAATTACAACTTTTTCGCCATTAATAAAAAATAATTTTGATGAAGATTTATCGAGTTGCACAATTTATTTTGAAATCCCATATATAATAAAATAACAATTTTCTTTTCTGGTATTGGTGAATAGCAGTGGGGTGTTTCCAAAAGCATTAAAACAATTTATACCACAATCATTTATCCTTTTATCAATACAAATTATTACTACTTTTACCCCCTTATTAAAAAACTATAGTATAGAATAATATATGGAAAATAAGTCGATTGTACACTATAACGAAAAAGAATACCATCCGGAACTAATCTCACAGTATACCGTCGCAAGTCCTTATTTTGAGTTTACTGATAATGTGCATTGCACTTTGAGAATTGACTTTGTTTCTGAAGAAATCGTAAGAGTCAGATATGGTGTACATCATATATTTAAACGTGATTTTTCCTATGCCATAGATCAATCTCACCCATTTATCAGACCAGAGATACAGTTTAGTAATGATTCAAAATACTATTATCTAAAGACGATTGCTCTCACTATTAAAATTGAGAAGCAAGGAATGAAAGTATCTATTTTTGATAGTAGTGGCTTCCTGCTCAATAGTGATGAAAAAGGATTTCACTGGGAACACAACCCCAATCACGGAGGCAATATCGTAAAGGTGTCAAAACACTGCAATGACGATGAGGCCTTTTACGGACTGGGTGACAAACCAGCTAAACTAAACCTACGGGGTGACCGTTATCAAAACTGGGGTACTGACAACTATGGATATACTGAGGGGTCTGATCCCCTTTATAAAAATATCCCTTTCTTTTACGGTCTTCGCAATGGTGTCGCTTATGGCATTTTCTACGATAATAGCTATGATAGTTATTTTGATTTTGGATGTGAGCGGCCTGATGTCTTTAGTTACTGGTCGATGGGTGGTGAGATGAACTACTATTTCATTGCCGGACCACAACTAATGGATGTCGCTAAAAGATATTGCAAACTTACTGGTACTCCTGAAATGCCACCATTGTGGTCTCTCGGATTTCAACAATGCAAGTGGAGCTATTATCCCGAAAGCAAGGTCATGGAAGTCGCTGACAAAATGCGAGAATATAAGATACCTTGTGATGCCATATACCTTGACATCGATTATATGGATGGGTTTCGATGCTTTACTTGGGATTTGGAAAAATTTCCTAATCCCAAAAAAATGGTAGCTACTCTTAAAGAAAACGGTTTTAAAACTATGGTAATTATTGATCCGGGAATTAAACTGGACTATAATTACAGTGTTTTTCTAGAGGGTTTAGAGAAGAATCTATATTGCAAACATGCCGATGGGGCTTATGCCATGGGCAAGGTATGGCCCGGCGATTGTTATTTTCCAGATTTTACCAATCCTGAAGCTCGTTCTTGGTGGGCTGGATTATATAGGGAGCTCATAGAAGAAATAGGTGTCGCCGGAGTATGGAATGATATGAATGAACCGGCATTATTTGAGGTACCTTCTAAAACCTTTTTACTCAACGTCCTACACAATTATGAAGGACAGACTACCAGTCATAGAGAAATTCACAATTTATATGGTATGCAGATGGCTCGTGCCACGCATCATGGTGTCAAACAATACAATCAAGGCAAAAGAGCTTTGATAATCTCCCGGAGTGGATATTCTGGGCTTCAACGATATTCCAGTGTCTGGACCGGTGATAACATTGCCAGTTGGGAACACGTATGGTTGGCTGATGTTCAGACTCAGAGGCTAAGCATTTCGGGAATATCGTTTTGTGGGAGTGATATCGGGGGTTTTATTGGTCAACCCGATGGTGAGCTGATGGTAAGGTGGATTGCACTTGGTATTTTTCATCCGTTTTGTCGGGTACACAGTTCGGGTGACCACGGAGATCAAGAACCATGGGTTTTTGGAGACGAATACACCGAAATCTTTAGAAAATTTGTCGAAATCCGGTATCAACTATTGCCCTATATCTATACCACTTTTTATCAATATCACCGCTATGGCTCTCCTATGTTGCGACCATTGGTCTTTTTTGATCAAAGCGATGCTGACAACATAAATCGCGATAGAGAATTTCTATGTGGTGATCATCTACTTGTATGTCCGGTAGATACAGCCGATACTCTAGAAACCGAGGTTTATCTCCCAATGGGAAATTGGTATTATTACTTTAATAATGAAAAACATGAAGGTAGCCAAATTATTACTTTAGAAACACCGCTAGACGAGGTGCCTCTATTTGTCAAAGCCGGTGCAATTATCCCTCACTATCCTATTCAGCAATATGTGGGTGAAAAAACGATTGAAAAAATAAAACTCCTTGTATATTTTAAATATGGTAGTGAGTCTAGCTATCTATATGAAGATGACCACCAAACTTACGACTACGAAAACAACAACCTTAGATTTGCAAAATTACATTATCACTATAATAAAGACAAGGTTACGATTACTCAAGCCATTATTGGGTCTTACGGTACGAGTATAAAAAATTATGAATTGATTTTAATCGGATTCCCTGCCCAATTTAAGTCCGCATCATGTGATAATGCCACGATAGATATTTGTGATGGATCCTTATTAATTGATGCCAATTTTAAAAAAATAGTCATTCATTAAAACTTTCTCCATATAGGATATTGTTTGTATGATGGCTCAAAATACACGGATTGCTTGTATATCCAGTCCAGTGCCATGGCCGCATTGGTGTCTAATTCAGGATTTTGCATAATAGCTTCATGATATCGTTGTTTCAATTCCGTATTCTCAGCCAGCAGTCCCGCCGCTAAATCTTCAAAGACATAATCACTAAAGTACTCCTTTTGCATCAATATACCATCAAAAAAATTCCAAGCAAAATAACTGTCCGGTGCATTGGGTTCTAAAGTTTCAATGATAAATCGTCTTGCTCTTTGATTGGTATTTATCTTATAATCTCCGGCATAAAATACTTTTTCAGACACTTTCTGATCAATCATAATTTTTCTATGTAGATAATGACCCTCATAAGCGGGTAAATCTTCGTAAGAGCTAATATAGGAATAACTGCCCCTCATCTGAGTATCCTTTTCGATTCTTTCCAACTGGACTCCATTATTCTTCAATCTTTCAATAACCGCATCATAAGCTTGTGGAATGTAGTATGCCTTCGGAATCCTTACGGTTTGAGCTACGTCATAGGCGTTGTAATATGGAATATCCCTCGCAAATGCTTCGTTTCTGTCATAGTACAATCTTAGGTCAGAGCTTACTTCACTTTTTTTGTATTTAGCTTCATAGCCTTTAAAAACAAGGCTATCCACCAAGCTTTGATTCAATTTCCAATCTATTGGTGCTTCTTCCAATTGCGAATAATATTCAATGGCCTCCCTCTGTGAATCTATGATTTCCTCCGCATGTTGGTGTGTGTAATCAAGAATGCTCATCATGAATTGGTAAGTACTTAATACCCTGTCTTTAAACGGCTTGAGCATGTGGGTCTCGGGCATAAAAGACACACAATGGTGCAGTGCCGCAAAACCCGATGAATACCTAGGGGAGTCCAGAAATCCATAAATTCCAGTATCAGGAGTTCCATTTGCATTGACGTAAGGAGTCATTCCGTATCCTACATCCTCCATAGATTTATACAAAAATGGCAACATACTTTCTTCCAATAGGCGTTTTTGCGATGGTGTAAGTTTGTCCTTTTGCGTCGCAATGAGTGTCATGGTATATTGATAATCTGCTCCATTAGAAGTATGTGTATCTACCATAATCTGCGGATTATATTTTGTAAATATCTTTTGGAATGATTGGGCATTTTTCGAATCCGCTTTTATAAAATCACGATTCAAATCTAAGTTTTTCGCATTGCCTCTAAAACCATAGGATTGTGGTCCATTTTGATTGGCTCGACTGTACGAACCTCTGTTCAAAATGCCTCCCACGTTATATACAGGGATGAGAATAATGTCAATATTTTCTAGAAAAAATCTTAAAGAATCGGATTCTGTGATATCTCTGACAAACATCATCGAAGCGTCTATGCCGCATGGCTCGCCAGGGTGAATCCCGTTGTTAATAAAGAGTGTTACCTTGTTTTCAGAGTGTTTTTGGTTAGATATTTTGACTAAATGTAATGGTTTGCCTACATCTGTTGTTCCCGCCTCTTCAATAGTGATGAATTTGTTCCGTTGAGCCAATTGCTGATAATAATTTATGATTTCGTCATAGCTGGCCGTCGTGTTTTCATTCAGCTCGAAAGGCGTGAGAAGTTTTTCCTCCATGCTTTTATTTTCCACTTTACATGAATAAATTATTAAACAAATTGAAATAATCAATATTAGCTTAGCTTTCATTTACTGTTCGATTTGTTAAAAATAAGAATTTTTTCATTTGATTATATAATTGTATAGTTCTCAAAAATCAACCGTCAAGATTAATCATCCCACCTATGTGCCATATCTATCCCCGACAGGGTCAGTTTCATTTCAAAATCCCAATTTACAAAGATGAATAAAATATTATGAATGCCGTTCCTCAATTAATTTTGACGAGAATTTAAATTAAAGAGTAGCTCATGGAACATTTAACTTCAGTGAAATATTCTGAAATAATCCCTTTTCAAAACAACATTTCAGTCTGTATTCCATAAAGCTGCGGATTTTCCAAGTGTAGCATATTCCTCTTGGTATCAATCCCCCATGCAAAACCCGTCATCGAGCCGTCATGCCCAATCACTCTATGACAAGGAATTATAATTGGAATACGGTTTTTTGCGTTTGCAAGTCCCACCGCTCTTATCGCTTTTGGGTTATTCAGTTTTTGGGCAAGATACTTATACGTTACTGTTTTTCCATAGGGAATATCATACACTTCCTTCCACACGGATTTAAAGAATGGGCTCGCATCTTCTATATCAAGCGGTAGGTCAAATTTTTTCAGCTTTCCCTTAAAATAGGCCTTGAGCTGACTCTTCGCTTCTTGTATTATCTCGTTTTCATTTTCCTCGATGGGTTCTTGGTTTCTCAATATGTGAGTTATCCCATTTTCTGAACATTTTATCGTGATCCTGCCGACTAATGACGTATCGATGACCCCATTATATATCATCTGAAATATTATATTTTTTGATTAAAAAACGAATTCCATTCACGGTATAAATTGGGTAAAATCTCTTTGTATCTCTCTGTAAATGTAAAGAAAAAATTGATATGAAATATCCTTATATCCTCTACTTTATAACCTATGGTTTTAAAAATTTGATCTTTATTGAACCCGGAAATTTCTTCCAGACTTTCCCAAGATTCCCCATCTACAAAAGGATATCTCCTTCTGGAATTTACCTTTATGTATGCCTCAGCATAACAATGCATTACGATATTATAGTATCTCGATGTATCAACAAGCCCAGGTAATAAATGTGATAATGACATGATAATGGTACCATCTTCGACTTCAACCTCGGCGGTGTGTAAAAATTGTTTTTCGGGCGATGGAAAAGGATGTTTATAAATGAAAATTCTATCCATATCACCAATCAAAAAATCATCCACCCCCAAGGTCAGTTTAATAGCCTCTGAGGCAATGGCGGCTTTAATATCTTCCGGCACTGCTCTTTGTTCCGTTCCTACCGATGTAAACGAACGAGCATAAAGATACCAACCCAGCCTATTTTCATATTTTGTTTTACTATCAGAAGAAAGATTGTTGTAATAAGGAGAATACTTGTTAAGCCAATTTTTAATTTCATCATCTAAAGGAATCGGTTTTTTCTTGAGATACCAATAATCTATTTGTGGATGAAAGGTGTAAAGTGCAACCAATAAGATTAAGGGGATAAGAATAAATATCCATTGCTCGCCAAGATATTCTAACAGATAGTAAAGATATCCTGCAAATATTATGACAAGCGGTAAAGCAAGTATTTTGGAAAAGGAGTAAATTCTCAATATCGTGTTTTTATATAATTATCTATTATGGTCTTCATTATGCAATATTACATGTAATAAACTCAATTTTTCTATTATTTAATACTTCCTGCGAAAATTTTCGAATATAGCTTCATAGTACATCAATCCACGGGTTTTCATCGAAGAAAAGTAATAGCCTCTCTAAAAAAATCGAGTTTTGTAACCTGAATATTGTACTTTTGAAATCTATTATCACTTAACGATTGGAAATACTTGAAAGCATAAAAATTGCCATAGAGTCAATACGAAGTAATGTATTGAGGTCGCTTCTTACCATTGCCATAATTTCAATAGGCATTGCAGCATTGGTAGGAATGCTCGCTGCTATTGACGGTATTTTGTATTCATTAAGTGACAATTTTAATAAAATGGGGGCAAATAGTTTTTCTATCACGGCCAATGACGGCTTACAAAATCATCGTAGAGGTGTCGCTCAGAAAAGAGAAGAAAATATAAATTTTGATCAGGCTTCAAGTTTTAAAGAAAAATATAATCCCTCCGGTGCAAAGGTTAGTATCAGCACCTGGTGTAGTAGCAAGGCCACGATAACTTATGGTGACAAAAAAACAAACCCTACAACTTATGTTGATGGAGTAGATGAAAACTATCTTCTTACATCCTCCTTCGAAATTGACCAAGGTCGCAGTTTTAGCCATGCAGAAGTATACAGCAGTTCACCTAAAATTATATTGGGTTACAATATCGTAGATAAGTTATTCGATGGAAAGGCAGAAAGAGCTGTAGGGAAATATGTCTCTTTAGATGGAAGAAAATACTTAGTGGTTGGTACCCTGATGAAAAAAGGATCTGGCAGTGGAGATTCAAATGACAAAAGAGTTCTCATCCCGCTGATCAACGCCAAAGTCATCTATGGATACAGCGATAAGGTCTATCGAATAAATGTCGTGACAAATGATGTCAAAATGATTAGTCAAGATATTGACCAGGCTATTGGAACCATGCGAGTGGTAAGAAAATTAAAGGCCTTTCAGGAAAACAACTTTGAAATCAAAAAAAGTGATGGAATCCTCGAAAAAATGAAGGACATGACCAGTACCTTGAGGCTTAGCACTATTGTTATTGCGATGCTCACTTTGTTGGGTGCCTCTATTGGTTTGATGAACATCATGTTGGTAACCGTGACCGAAAGAACCCGTGAAATTGGTATTCGTAAAGCGCTAGGTGCCACATCTAACAATATTTTGATTCAATTTTTGACAGAAGCTGTGGTGATATGTCTTATAGGCGGAGTCATTGGAATCATCCTAGGCATTGCATTAGGTTTAGTCGTAACCTTGAGTATGAATGGCCATTTTGTGATTCCTTGGTTATGGATATTATTGGGAATTACCGTTTGTATCTTGGTGGGAATCATATCCGGTCTATATCCGTCACTAAAAGCGGCGAAACTTGACCCTATTGCTTCATTGAGGTATGAATAAAAAAATAAGAGGCACTTAATTAGTTTAAGTGCCTCTACATTGTTCAAAATTTATTTTTTCAATAAATCTCTGATTTCTGATAATAAATCAATTTCAGATGGACCAGCAGGAGCAGCTTCCTCTTGTTTTTTCTTCGTTTTATTGTATGCTTTTACAATCATAAATAAAACAAATCCAGTAGTAATTAAACTTATGATTGTATTCAACCATTTTCCATAAAAGATTGCATTTTCCGGCTTAGTAACAGCACCATCAGCTCCCATTACTGCGTCGTCAAGTACAATTTTTAAATCGGCGAAATTTAATCCTCCAGTAAAATGACCTACAAAAGGCATCATGATGTCAGTGACGAAACCATTCACGACTGCACCAATTGCTCCCGCTAGGATAACAGCCACAGCCAAGTCTATGACATTGCCTGTTAAGATGAAATTTTTAAATTCTTTAAGCATAGTTTTGATTTTTAGTTGAAGTTGTAAAAATATAAAAAATTTTAATGTATAAAATAAGACTTAAAAAAGAATTATGGTCACTCCAACATATATCAAAAAAAAGCCACAGTCTCCTCGAAACCGTGGCTTTTTTTATTAGGTCAATAACTAAATAAATTTTTCTTCTAACTCAAAAATTCAATACTTCTAGTGATAAAACTCGACAGTTTTTCTCCTTTGAGCATGTTTTGGTTGAGCATGGCAAGATTGTGAAGATACTCTGCGAACTCCTTCTTTTTATCATCACTTCTCATCTTTAGCATCTTATCTGCAATGAGTGGGTGGTTGGTGTTGACTATGACATTATGAAAATCACCCATCATACTCATATCCATCCCTTGCATACTTTGCATTTCTTGCATTCTTCTCAGGAACTCCGGTCTTGTAATCATCACAGGAAAATCCTCAGGAGACAAAGCTTTGGTTTCGATACTGCCACCTTTTAAATCACCTATGCTCTCTGTGAAAATTTTCTTTATTTTCTCTTGGTCTTTCTCCGATAAGACAGATTCCGTTTTTTCTTCTTTTTGTACAAGGTTATCAGCCGTTTCACTATCTACCCTCACGAAAGTAATCTTCTGATCTTTGGACTCAAGGTGTTGCATGAAGTGATTATCAATGATATTGTCAAAGAGCAAGATGTCATATCCTTTAGCTTTGGCAGAGTTGATATAACTGTGGTGTTCGTCTTTGTTTATGGTGTATATAAAGACCACACGATCATGCTTGTCTGTCTGTGCATCCTTTACTTTCTCTTTATACTCCTCTATGGTAAAAAAATCGCCATTGATGGACTGGAGTAAAGCGATTTTTTCTGCTTTATCATAAAATTTGTCCTCGGTAATCATCCCGTACTTTACAAATGTGCCTATTTCACCCCATTTTTCTTCGTAAGCTTTTCTATCCTCTTTAAAAAGATCTGCCAATTTTTCCGCTACTTTTTTAGTGATGTAACCTGTGATTTTTTTCACATTGGCATCAGCCTGTAAGTAACTTCTAGATACATTCAATGGGATGTCAGGACTGTCGATCACCCCGTGCAAAAGCGTCAAAAACTCAGGAACGATTTCCTTGACATTATCTGTTACATATACCTGATTGCTATACAGTTGAATCTTGTTTTTCTGCATCTCAATGTTATTCGAGAGTTTTGGAAAATACAAAATTCCAGTAAGATTAAATGGATAATCTATGTTCAAATGTATCCAAAAGAGTGGTGGTTGACTAAAAGGATAGAGCTCGTTATAGAAGTTTTTGTAATCCTCGTCCGAAAGTTCCGTCGGTTTTTTCTTCCATATAGGGTTAGGGTTGTTAATAATATTATCAACCTCAATTTCCTTGGGTTTGTCTTCTCCCTCTACATTCTCATATTCGGTTTTCATCCCGAACTTAATTTCGACCGGAAGGAATTTACAATATTTGTCAAGCAAGCTTTGGATACGGTTTTTATCAAGATATTCCTTGGCATCATCAGAAATATGTAAGACGATGTCAGTACCTCTCTCCTTTTTATCCGTGTCCTGAATCGTGTACTCAGGGTTTCCTTCACAAGTCCATACCACCGCCTTGGCATCTTCTTGGTACGATTTAGTAAAGACTTCCACCTTATCAGCAACCATAAATGCCGAGTAAAATCCCAAACCAAAATGTCCTATGATGCTCTCATCCTTGTATTTCTCTAGAAATTCTTCTGCTGAAGAGAATGCTACTTGGTTCAAGTATTTTTCTACTTCCTCTTCGGTCATCCCGATTCCCTTATCTGATATTGTAAGTGTCTTCGCATCAGCGTCAAGCTTCACTTCTATTCTGGTATCCCCTAGTTCTCCTTTGACACCACCTGCTCTGGCGATGGTTTTTACTTTCGTGGTTGCATCGACTGCGTTAGACACCAACTCTCTGAGGAATATCTCTTGGTCTGAATATAAAAATTTTTTAATGATGGGAAAGATGTTTTCCGTCTGTACGGATATGTTTCCTTTATGCATAATTTTTAAATTTTTTTTCTTTCAAAAGTTATTCAAAGGTCATGCCACGGCACAGAAACCTGACAAAATGTCAATGTGAGAATATTGAAAAATACTATTTGCAGTAATTTGATAAAAGTATTGCGGCATATTTCGTTTTTACGATGTACTCTATAGGTACCTTTTTGATTAATGGACAATCCAGTGGAATAATAGAATTTTCTGATGGCACCCCAATTCAACTGGGTGTGTGAGTGGGCTACTTTGTTGCAGACAAATTGGCCATAGAAGGGGTGTTGGTATATTTGTCGAATAGTTTTGGTTCAGATACCAATTTCGGATTAGGTTTTAGATATAACATTTTTAACAAATTATCCTTAGGGGCTTTATACGACTTTGATGCGTCGATTTTCACTGCAAAAGCTGGTTATGATTTCTTCATTGCCAACAATGTTAGCTTTAGTCCTACTTTTAATTTACCATTTGATGACTTTCAAGATCCAAATCTAAATCTTGGATTTAGCATTTTCTTAAAATAGGGAGATAATAATTCATGATTAATCTTAACCGGATAAAAAGTGGCAAAGGATTTAACAGCTTTGTCATTTTTTATTTGACGATTTACAAAAATATGTTCCCAAAATAAGTTTTTTGTAATCTTTAGCCATTGGTATTCACATAACATTATGTAAGTGTTTCAACCAATTGCAAGAAATAAAGGTTACAAAACGTTTAATATTCCAAAATTAAACCGGAGAATATTTATTCTAAATTACCCAGCCACTATTAATTTTTTCACAAACAAAGGAAACTTTTTTTGTGTTATTGGTTTCCTAATAGAAAATATTAAATACTTTTGCGCCTCAAATGACCGTAACAGACAAAATATTAGACTATTGTACAGGTGCTTTTTTTCGCCTAGGGATAAAGTCCGTAAGCATGGATGACATCTCTCGAGAGATCGGTATATCAAAGAAAACCTTATATGCCTATTATCCAGCTAAGCAAAAATTGGTATATAAGGCCGTCAATCTTTACGTCAAACAAGAAGAAAAGGACATAGCCTCTCTCGTAGAATCTTCGGCAGATGCCATCGATGAAGTGATAAATATTGCACGACATAACATTAAGTTCTTTCAGTCCATAAGTCCCTCAGCCATATATGATTTACAAAAATACTATCCCGAAATTTGGAAGTCCATCGAGACCAAACACTTTTCTTTCATTTACAACATTGTGAAAGAAAATATTGACCGCGGGATACACGAAAAGATATATCGAGAAGATCTCAATCCCGATATCATTGCACGTCTCTATGTACAAAAAGCGCTAAGTATCGCGGATGATAAAATTTTTCCTATACACTCATTTGATAAAACCCTACTCGTAAGAGAATTTATAAAATACCACTTACATGGGATTAGTAACGAAAACGGATTAAAAAAATTAGAAACGATTGTAATATCATGACCAAAATAAAACTTATAATTTTACTTTCTATCCTGTATTCTGGGATGTTCGGTCAGAGAAATTTTAGCCTCGCAGAGGCCATAGATTATGCACTCTCAGAAAACAGTAAAATGAAGCAAGCATCACTTAATGCCGAGGATGCCTCACTATCGGTAAGAGAATTTAAATCCATTGGAATACCACAAATCAATGGAAAAATCAATTACCAATATTATATTGCGGTTCCTCAGCAACCCATCGTCGATTTTATCACGCCAAGTATATATCAGGTGTTGTTTGATGAAAATGTCATTCCTGAAAAAGATCTCGGCCCACCACGAACTTCTTCTATTTCGTTTTTCCAACCAAACAACCTTTCCGGAAGCCTAGAAGTGAATAGCCTTCTTTTTGATGGTAGTTATCTGTATGGATTGAAAGCTGCAAAACTTTACAAAGAACTTTCGGTAAAACAAATAAAAATAACAGAACAAGAAATCCGTGCCAATGTCACAAAGGCTTATCTCGGAACTTTGATCGCCATTGAAACAAGAAAATTCTTTCAAGATAATCTAGGTATCATCCAAAAATCATTAAATGATGCCGAGAAAATGTATGAAAATGGCTTTGTCGAATCCTTGGATGTTGACAGACTTACGCTTTCGAGAGATAAAATAAACCTAGAGCTCCAAAAAATAGACCATGTCATAGAAATCAACAAAAATTTACTCAAATTTCAGATGGAATTCCCTCTTCAAGATTCCATCATATTAACTGATAAATTTGATGAAATCAATCAAGAATTATTGCCAAACGGCCTGGTGGACAAACCTTCAATAAACTACAATGATAGAGCGGAATATGATGTATTGAACACCAATATTCAACTCAACGAGCTCAATGTAAAGCGTATAAAAGCCGGCAGATATCCTTCCGCAAGGGCTTTTGCAAATCTCCAATCTTCATTACAACGAGAAAATCTGTTTGACAGCAACGAAACTGGTTGGTTGACCAGTGCTTTCGTGGGTCTGGGAATCAATCTTCCTATCTATGACGGTGGCACTATTTCGGCACAATCTGAACGGGCAAAAGTGAATTTAGAAAATCTTAAAATCGAGAGAGAAGACTTTGAAAATAGCATACAACTGGTCGCCGAAAATGCCTGGCTTCAGTATCAAAGCGCAAAAATGGAAGTAGAAACCAATAAGAAATCTCTCGAAATTTCTCAACGAATATTCAACAAAAGCAATATAAAATTCCAAGAAGGCATAGGATCAAGCATTGAACTCCAGCAGGCAGAATCGGATCTCTATATTTATCAGAACAATTATATCAACGCAATTTACGGCCAAGTAAAAGCAGCAGTCGACCTGCTCGAAGCTCTGGGAAAACTATAAATTATCACAATCATTAAATAAAGCATAGATTATAAAAATATACTTATCAAAAATGAAATCATTAATGAAAATCACCACTCTCGCATATCTTGTTCTTTCTGCGGTAATTTTCGTCTCTTGTGAACCAAAAGACGAATTGGCAAGCCTTAAAAAAGATTTGGCAAGTAAAAAAGAAAAGCTCAATGCTTTACAAGTCGAAATCGACGACTTAAATGGGAAAATAGCGGCTCTAGAGCCTGAGAAAAAAATTGATTCCATCATCGTTGCAGTCGAAGATATTAAACCTACAGAGTTTGTAAAATACGCAAAACTACAAGGAACGGTCATCTCCGACAACGTTTACAAAGCCAGTAGTGAAGTGGGTGGTCGCATACTTAAACTCCTCGTCAAAGAAGGGGATTACGTAAAAAGAGGACAACTTATCGCTTCCATTGATATGGATGCTTTAGAAAAGCAAAAGGAAGAAATCTCAACTCAACTTTCCCTTGCTAATACTGTATTCGAAAGACAAAAAAATCTGTGGGATCAACAAATCGGTTCAGAATTGCAATACTTGCAAGCAAAAAACAACAAAGAAAGATTGGAAAAAAGCATAGAAACCCTCAATTCTCAATTGTCAAAAAGGAATATTTATGCTCCGTTTTCAGGATATGTTGACCAAGAATTGATAAAAGAAGGTGAGATGAGTGCCCCGGGAGCCCCTATTTTGGTCATTATAAACAATGACAAATTAAAAATAAAAGCCGATGTGCCAGAAAATTATCTTACCAAGGTAAAAGTCGGCGAACCAGTCATAGTTTCGCTACCTGCACTAAATGAAGAAATCCAGTCAAAAATATCTCTTTTAGGTAGAGTTATTGACCCATCGAATAGAACATTTTCAATGGAAGTAGATCTAGCCAATCCTAGAAACATCTACAAGCCTAACTTACTGGCAGAAGTAGAAGTTGTCGAGTACAAAAAAGATGATGCCATTGTCATTCCGATTGATTTTGTCATGGAAGCTGTCTCTGGAGATAAATACGTCTACACAGTCAACACTACCAAAGATGGTTCTCTTGCTCAAAAATCCATCGTCACTCTTGGAGAAGGATATCAAGGGCAAATAGAAATATTGAGTGGACTGAAAAACGGTGACCGATTGATAACAGATGGAAGTCATCTCGTCGTGGATGGAAGTCCTGTTGACATTCAAAAAGAATCAAAACAGTAGAACCATGGCAGAAATGAATCAAAACAAGCATCGGACATTCGGCCTGACCAATCTGGCGGTAGACAATGCGACTTCAGTCTTTCTCATTGCCTTGATGATTTTAGTATTCGGAATACAGAGTTATAATAATATTCCAAAAGAACAATTTCCTGAAGCTTCTTTGCCAACGGTCTATGTCAATACTCCGTATTTTGGCAATTCTGCTGAGGAAATAGAAAACCTCATTACCCGTCCGCTCGAAAATGAAATTGAAAACATTACCGGAATCAAATATGTACGATCAACTTCTATCCAAGATTTTTCGGTAATCATTGCTGAGTTTGATGCCGATCTCGAGATGGAAAATGTACTTAGAAAAGTAAAAGATGCCGTAGATAAAGCGAAAAGTGACTTACCTAATGACCTCGACCAAGATCCTACTATCCTTGAAATTAACTTTAGTGAAATTCCCATCGTAACGGTCAATGTCTCCGGTAATTATTCGAATGACGAACTGCGACAATATGCCGAAAAACTAGAGGACAAGATCGAAAGCATCAAAGAAATCTCAAAGGTCAATCTCAAAGGAAGCCTCGAGAGAGAAATTCGAATAGATGTCGATATTAATAAGATGCAAGCATTGAGGGTTTCTTTTGGAGATATTGCAAATGCCATTGGATCAGAAAACCTGACCATGTCTGGTGGAGAATTGGTAAATAATGGATTTCGCCGTTCCTTAAGAATCATCGGACAGTATGAAAACACAGAAGAAATAGAAAACACCATCGTCAAAAGTGAAAATCAGCGTCCTATTTTTATCAAAGATATTGCCACGGTCACCTATGGTTACAAAGATAGAACGAGTTATGCCAGATCTGACGGCTATCCCGTCATTTCATTGGATGTCATCAAGAGAAGAGGTGAAAATCTACTTTCCGCCTCAGATCACTTAAAGGAACAACTAGATAAAATTACCCCACAATTACCCTCTGATCTGAAGATCAGCTTGTTCAATGATCAATCGATACACACTCGAAATGAGGTTAATAACTTAGAAAATAGCATTATCTCAGGAGTCATTCTTGTCGTTTTAGTTTTACTCTTTTTTCTGGGGCTGAGGAACGCATCCTTTGTCGGTATAGCGATTCCACTCTCAATGCTTATGGGAATAATGTTTCTGGCGCTGACCGGAGCGACAATGAATATTGTGGTTCTATTTTCTTTAATCTTAGCGTTGGGTCTGCTGGTTGATAATGGCATTGTGGTCGTCGAAAATATATATCGATACAAACAAGAAGGCTATGATAATAAATCCGCTTCAAAATACGGTGCTGGTGAAGTAGCGATGCCCATCATCGCCTCCACAGCCACGACTCTAGCTGCATTCATTCCATTAGCATTCTGGCCAGGTATCATGGGCGAGTTTATGAAGTATATGCCCCTGACTCTTATCATCGTTTTGTCATCTTCGCTATTCGTGGCATTGGTTATCAATCCAGTATTTACAGCTCGATTTATGAAAATTGATGATCATTCACAAATAGCCTCTGAACGAAAAAGAAAAGTTAAAAATATCTGGATTGGCGTTGCCATCATGCTGATTATCGGGTTACTTGGACAGTTTTCAGGAGCCCTGTGGTTGCGAAACCTTATGGGAATCTCGATATTAATAAGCCTTCTTAACTTCTACATTTTAGAGCCTGGCACCTATCATTTTCAAAACCGCTTTCTTCCAAAGCTCGAAACCGCTTATTACCATTTTATTGCCTTCGCTCTACGTGGAAAAAATCCAATGAGTGTATTTATCGGTACCTTTATTCTTTTGTTCGTTGCTGTAGGTTTATTGTTCGTAAGGAAACCTAAAGTTGAGTTTTTTCCTGGTTCCGACCCGCTTTATATCAATACTTTTGTTGAGCTTCCACTAGGAAAAGACATCTCTGCAACCAACCTTGTGGTTAAAAACATCGAGAAAGAAATCAAAGAAGCCTTAAGTGGAAAAGAACAAATAGTCGAGGCCGTGCTTACGCAAATAGGGGAAGACACTTCTGACCCAAATACACCGCCTGAACCCGGCGTTACACCAAATAAAGCGAGGATTACCGTCTCTTTCGTGCCTGCAGAAGACCGTGGGGATATCAGTACCAAAGATGTGCTAAATGAAATCAGAGATCGAGTCAAATCTTATGCCGGAGTAGAAATCGTCGTTGACCAAAATGCCAATGGACCACCTACCGGAAAACCGATAAACATCGAAATTACAGGAGAAAATATTGATTCCCTCATTAGCATTTCCGAAAAAATGAAAAACTTCATTGATTCAAAAGATATAAAGGGAATCGAAGATTTAAAATCTGATGTAAAGCTTAATAAAGCAGAATTACTTGTCAATGTAAATCGAGAAGCTGCTAGGAAATATGAGCTCTCCACCTATTCCATTGCAGATGCCATCCGTACTTCTGTGTATGGAAAAGAAGTGTCAAAGTATAAGGAAGGAGAAGACGAATACCCTATCATGGTGAGGTTAGACGAAGATCAGCGCAACGATATCACAAAGGTGCTCAATCAAAAAATCACTTTTAGAAATCCTGCAAATGGTCGGATAGTTCAAGTACCTATATCTGCAGTGGCAGACATCAGTTACGGAACTACTTATAACTCAATTAAGAGAAAAGATGGGGAAAGGCAGGTCACTATTTACTCCAACCTTCTGGATGGTTATAATTCTAATCAAGTGGTCAGTGAAATTAAACAAGAATTGACCAATTTTTCCGTTCCTGATGGATATAGTTTTGAATTTACAGGAGAGCAACAGCAACAAGCCGAAGATATGGCCTTTTTAATGAGTGCATTTATGGCTGCCATATTTTTCATTTTTATCATATTGGTCGCACAATTTAACAGCATCTCGGCACCCTTTATCATATTACTTTCGGTTTTGTTCAGCCTTATTGGAGTCTTCTTGGGTTACACCGTATCTGGAGCGACCATTTCTGTGATATTTTCAGGAGTAGGTATTATTTCCTTGGCGGGTGTAGTGGTCAATAATGCCATCGTGCTGATTGACTACATCATATTACTTTCTAAAGAAAAATGCGAAGAACTGGGTGTCGCAGAAATCAAAGATATTCCTTACGAAGACTTGAAAAAAATAATTATACAAGCAGGAGCAACAAGGTTGAGACCCGTATTATTAACGGCTATTACCACCGTTTTGGGTTTGGTGCCGTTGGCGATAGGTTTTAATTTTAATTTTTTCACCTTGATTACTGACTTATCCCCTCACATCTTCATAGGTGGTGATAATACTGCCGTCTGGGGCCCGATGGCTTGGACGGTGATATATGGATTGACTTTTGCCACGTTTCTTACACTGGTTGTGGTTCCCGTCATGTATTGGTTGATGGTCAAGGGTAGGCGAAGGCTCCGGAAGGTTTTTGCTTAAAAAAAAGATAATCCTGAGCTAAATTTAATGGCTCAGGATTATTTTTTTCATCGAATTTCCCACCCGCATAAAATACAATCCTCGTCTTAACGTTCCTAGATTTATAGATGTGGTTTGGGTTTTTTTCTCGCCTTTCCATACAACATTGCCTAGCATATCGTACACTTCCACTTCTCCTCTATACTCCGTGTCAAGGGTAAAAAGTCCGGTGCTAGGATTGGGGTAAATGTTGAGAGGATAATCTGAAACCTCCACAGTTTTACTTCCAAAATCAACAATTAATTCAGATAACACCAATTGAATGTCACTAATCGGGATATCAAAAAGAGTTCCTTCCAAATCAATTCCTTTGGCTCTTGTAAAATTAATATCGATAGTGTCCCTACCATCTGTATTGACAGTCGTAATAGAATCCTTTAATATCAATAAAAAAGAAAATAGTTGAGTCGAGGTGTCTATGTCTATTAGTTTTGTATTAGAAAGTGAAATCTGTACTGCTTTCTCGTCGACATGATCAAAATGATTAACATTATTCAACTGAAACATTGGGAATATATATTTAAAATAATCAGGATGTTCTACCTCAAAATTTATGCAAACCCCGTGTAAAGGTCGGTATACCTGACCTTCATCGTTTCCATATTTTACCTTCACTTTATAAATTTTTTTATTTATTGACTCTTGGATGCTATAAATACCGTTCTCTCCATCAATTGTTGATTCCGGCAAGGGATTATACTTACTGTTAGTTTTATACATATTGTTCCAAATCGTCCTTTCAAAATCCACTCTTGATATATAGCCGTCGCCATTACAATCAAGATATTTCCCGTTCAGTTGATTAAAGTCAAATTGCCAATTTTCGGAATCCTGACCAACCCAAAATTCTGAACCATAAGGCCTATATGTTTCTTTGATTTTTGGAAAAAGCGTAACCAATCCACCTACAATAAAGTCTATTCCCTCCACGATTCCATCATCGTTAACGTCTCCTGGCCATACACAATCATCAATGCAATAAGTAACATCATCACAGTTTAAGCTTCCATCCATAATTGAAGCATAAGTGTTTTCTACATAGTTGACATCCTCTCTGAAGGTGTTGAAAACATTTAGATTGCGCTGAAGAGTATCATAAATGACATAATCGGCAAAGTCAATATTGACTCTTTTTCTTCCTTCAATCGGAGGAATACTATAGGAAGCCATGGGAAACGTATATGGATTAGAGGGAGTATCGTTTTGCATTGAATTGCCATTAGGAAGATTGGGAAGATCATAATAGTCATAGTTATTGCTCCAGATGGAAGCAAGTAACGTTCTTAAACCAGAATTGGAATTCAGAGATTTAAACCCAATCATTTTTGAATTTAGGCACACATTTGCATAGTATATTCCTGCATCTAAATCTTGCTGAGTTGGTACCCTTGGACACTTTGGTGGATCCATTCCATCTTTATTGTAGTAGTAATAAGTATCGCTTATGGTATCACACCCTGAATATTCTGAGTTTCCTAGAACGCAACCAACTTCATTCATCGTATAAAATCCAAGTCTTGCATCCTGAATCGTTTCGTCTGCATTTAGATTTTCAATACCTATTCTATAAAACATGACTGGTCGTTCATTGTCAAGACATTCCTCAAAAAAGTGTATAAATGAAATTTCTACAGGTGTCAATATCCCCATTGTAGACAAAACATTTTGATGAAAAACGGTATAGGTAAACACACTTGGTAAATAATCCTCTCTTTCTATTAATGCGATGGGATAATCCCCATTAAGTGGGTCATACTTTCCATCTAAATCATGGTCATAAAATGGTGCTAAATCAAATGAAATGTCAAATCCATAATCGGTATTTATGTATGGGTTTCCCCTTGCTGGCCAATACAATATATCCTCAGGAATATCTTCAACCTTTATTATACCTTCCGTAAATAGATGTTTTAAATTGACTATTTCTGAATTATGAATTATCCATATTTTATTAAAAAAATAACAAGAAGAATCCAATGGTTCAAAATTTTGTCTGTTTAGTGGACCAGGCAAATAATTGTAATCTGAACCAAGATTCCCAGTATATAAAGTATCTGTTAATGACTTACTGGCAATAGTAATCCATTGATAGACAGAATAACTTGTCACGACTTCTCCATCTAAATAGTACAATGATCCTTGTTCATCAACTTCTCCTTGTGTATAGATTGTCTTTGACGTGATATGATTTGAAATCTTGTAATCTTTGATTTCACATTGTGCTGTAATATCAAGTACCATTAAAGAAATCAGTGAGATGATAAATAACTTTTTCATATAAAACCGCTTAGATTAAATAATTAATAATTTGATGAATTGAGATTTGAATCGAACAAAATAAATTCCTTTAGTAAAGTTGGAAAAGTCAAAATACATAGAGCTTTCGATTTTCTCGCCTTTCCATATGATATTACCTAGCATATCATACACTTCCACTTCTCCTCTATACTCGGAATCTAGCGTAAACAATCCGGTACTGGGGTTGGGGTAGATTTTAAAATCGACTTTTTCGATATTCCCGCTATGAGAGGTGCTGTCTGAACCAAGGTCACTTAATATAATAGGGTCCATTATTACAGGTACACTAAATATATTTCCATCCTTATCAATGGCTTTTGATCGTAAAATTTTAATTTTTACAGTATCCATTCCGTCGGGATTCTCTGTAGGCACATTCGTTTTTTTCGTAAAACTCATATATCCTAAGAACTCAGGTGTATTAATTTCATAATTGTCATAGGCTACCCAAGACAATTCTATTTCTTCATTTTGGCTATTTGGTATTTCTGCAATTTTGTAATTAAAACCATTAATATTACTAGTCGCATTCCGATAGTCAAGATATTTGCTGGAAACTCGCATTTTTAGAGTAAGACCCGACAATTCTCGGAAAACTTCCGATTGGTCACCATCGTTTAATTTTAATATTACACTTGCACCACTAGGAGAAGATAATTGAGAAATATAGATGCCCTTAGGATTGTTTACTATCACTTGTGGAATAGGCTCCACAAAATCATGTTTTTTATGATAATTATTTAAAATTGACAAATCAAAATCCCTGTCAGTAATATATCCATTCCCATCACAGTCCAAATAACGTCCATTGATGCTATCAAACTCACTTTCCCAATCCTGAGATTGATACCCTGACCAAAAATCTGAAGGATTCTCTCTCTCAAAACCCGAACCCAAGTCCTTATTCACTGCAACACCTTCAATAATAAAGTCAAGTCCATCAACAATACCATCATCATTGATGTCACCCGGCCATACACAATCTTCCTCGCAATAAGAAATAGCCGGACAATTGCCATTCCCACTTATAATTTCTTCATACTTCTTTTGAATTTCATGCATAGTAGCTGTGTAGGTGTCAAAAACATCCAGTTTTCTGTGAATCGTATCATACACAATAACGGTAGCAAAATCTATATTTACTTTTTCTTCCTTTTCTAATTCTGGAATTATAAATGATGCAAATGGTTTTCGTGATGGAGGCACCATACTACTAAATTGCATTGAGTTGCTATTTGCAATATTGGGAAAATCCGTAAATTCATAAGTATCGCTCCAAAAGTTAAACATATTCATATTACTCGGGCCTACGTCATTATCATTGTAATCATAAAAATGATATGACGAGATTTTTGAATTCAGGCATTTATGAGCAAAGTAAAACCCGACCGTGCTATCTCTGTTAGAATTCTCATTTAACAAACCGTCTTTAAAATATATGTAATAGCTATCAGACAGAGTGTCACATCCATTATAATTAATGCCGCTTTTAAAAATTGTATTTTCATGCATGGCAATTCTTGTGGTTGGCAAAGTATGGGAGCGAGATATATTCTGAACTGAGATTCTATAAAAAATAAGCGGGTACTCGAATTCATCGTCATCTAAAAGGTAGGTCATTGTTGAAAACTCCACAGGTACATAGTCTTGTACATTTGAAACGTAAATCTCTCCACCGTAGACGGCAAAACTAAAAGCATTTACACAATTTTGGCTCAATTCGTCCATGACTATCGGGTAGTCGCCTTTCAATGGATTGTACTTAGAGTCGCCATCAAAATCATAAAATGGAGCCAAATCGAAATCTATGTCAATATTATACTCTTCCTCAATAAATGGATTTCCTCGAGCTGGCCAATAAAGAATATCTGATGGTATTTTCTCATAATTAAGGGTTCCGTTTTGCAAATTATATTGTAATTCTAATAGTTCGCTTTTATGAACTATCCATACTCGATTAAAGAAACCACAACTAGTATCCAACCTAGTTTCTGTCTCTCGTTTCCATGGTCCATCGAAAAAATTTTGATGCTGCTGCCAGTAAAAATTGTCCAGCGAGTTGGTTATCGCAGAATATGACATGCCAGATGAAAACCATATCCGTTGCTCAATTGAAAGTTCCATCAAGCTTTTACCTTGTTTTGAATACAAATGTCCAAAATAAGGCGAATAACCCCATCCAAATGTTTCTCCATTAGTATAAGGATAGCAAGTCAGATAATTGTTGTTTAATGTTTTATAGTTTCTTTCACACTGCCCCGGTAGTATCGTGGACACCAAAAGCAAAAGAAGTGTAAATAGATGCTTCATTTTTATAGAATATTTATTCTGAAATCTGTTTTTCGACCCCAAAATATTATATCCCAAATCCAATATGAAACAATAAGTCCTATTTATGTGCCAAATGTCTTACAGAACATATCTTCTGAGTTTTAGAAGTCTTCGATATTGAAATTGAAGTCGGACTTAAAGATTGGTTGTTCATTTGGGTTTTTCTGATTTAGAATTTCCAAAAATTACGCCGCAAGGAGTAGTATTAAAAATTTGATTTTAAAATGCAAATAATATTCTCAAGACTCCTCACTCGTCAAGACTATCCCAGATTCTATCTTTAGGTTTTCTTCAAAAATATTGTTTTTTAAGTCTCTAAAAAAATTGATGTTCGAATAGGTCTCTGCTCCGAGGCTAGATAAATGCTCACTATATATCTGACAATCAACCACCTGACAGCCGAGCTTTTTGAGATAATTTACAAAACTAATAAATCCATATTTGGATGCATTGGGCTGATAAGAAAACATGGATTCTCCAAAAAATATTTTGCCCAAACACACTCCATACAGACCTCCTACCAATTGATTATCATTCCATACCTCCACCGAATGTGCAAGTCCCTTTTTGTGTAATTTCATATAAGATTGCTTCACTTCTGAGGTAATCCAAGTGCCGGATTGCCCTTCACGTTTTATCGTTCGACAATGCGAGATGACATTTCCAAAGCTTTGATTAACCGTCACGGTGTACACTTTTCTGTTAATATAATTCCTCATGCTTTTGCTCGTCTTTATCTTTTCTGGAAAAAGTACAAACCTCTCCCGAGGTGACCACCACATGATGGGTTCATTGTCTCCATACCAAGGAAAGATGCCAAAGCTATACGCAAGCTTAAGTCTTTCTGTGGAAAGATCCCCTCCTATAGCTAGAAGACCATCCTCTCTTGCCAGTAACGGGTGCGGGAAGTACATCATATAATTTGTGTGAACTGTTATGCTTCTAAAACACAAAAGCCCCCCAACATACTCGTTGAAGGGCTTTTGAGGTTTAGGTATATTAATCTTTATAAGGAGTACGAAAGCCCAAGTGAATAAAATTTTTGAGAATCTTTTGATTCAAATTCTGCCTTTCTCAAGCCAAGAGAAATCCCTACGCCTATGCCGTTCCATACTTCAAAGTTAAGTTTATTCAACCATGTATATTCAAATAAACCGGCCTCAAAGGTTGTGCCATCCCCTAACATCACTAACTGTTTCTCATTTTTATATGGGATAAATGTAGTGAATGTTGATGACCACAGTACTTTTTTTCCTGTTACCATAAATTCCTTGGCATAGTCTGCTCTTACTTTGGCACCTAAAGATCCTTTGGTATCCAAGTTTTCCAATCCCGAAAAAGCGACGTGATAGTTAAGTGGGTGTATCACGACTACAAGGTTTTCTATAGGTGTAAGAGTTGCTCCTACTCCAAAATCAAGCGTTCCTGGTGCAAGGAAATTCTCTACTGAAGTATTTAACTCTCCTAAGCCTGATAATGCTATCCAGTTATTTAATTTATATCCGTACAAAGAAGATAAATTAAGGATATCCACGGTTCCGTTATCAAAAAGTCCATCATTCTCCTCAGCATGATCGCTATCACTAATATCTATATCAAGCCATTGTTTATCTATTAATAGCTTATTAAACCAAAATGATTTTTCTCTGGTTTTATTGGCAAAGGCCGTAATCCCAATACCTAGCTTACTAGAATTTGAATTTGGGTTTGGTGAACCTATCCAATTGTCAGCCTGGTCAAGACTAAATCCTATCAATCCAGAATAACCAGTCACCCAACCTGAAAGTATATCAATCTTTTTCTGTAAATCTGCCAATTCACCATCCAAACCTGCAATTTTCGCAGCTGCCTCCTTTTTCATGGCTTCTTTTTCTGCCTTCATTGCATTTAGGCTTTCTAATGTTTCTTGACTGAAAGAAGCATTGATGCATAAGAAAAATCCAAAAATCGACAATAGTAATGTTCTTTTCATGTTTTAATTCAATTTGTTATTTAGTTAAAAATTTCAATGTTATGATTAGAAAGTTTATGCATTGGAACAAAAACTTTTTTATTTCCACAATCAATCGTTAGGGTACTTTTGTCAACTCCAACAACAGTACCTTCAATGTCCTCAATTTTTATTTTATCCCCAACTTTTACAATAGAGGATGAGTTCCTAAATGTTAGAAAACTTGACACCGTTTCTCTCGACGCCAATCCATATCCAATGGCAAAAGCAAATACGGCTCCTCCAATTATGATTGAAATATTCCTGCCCAAAAATTCGGTATTAATTTGTAACTGTGATAATGCTGACAACAATATACTGATGAATATAAAATAAAATACAAAGCCAGCAATGACTTTTGCCGCCGGAATGCCTAAGCTCTCGCATGTTGTCTGTACGACCCTTCTCATCGCATCAGAAAAGATAATCCCCAATACTAATAAAATTATCGCGACAACTATATTGGGAAAAAACAATACGATATTGCTGATAAGCTGTGATACGATAGGCAGATCCAATATTTCTGCCGATATCATAGCTACTACGATGAGTAAAAAGTAATAGATTAACGAGGAAATTACCTTGCTGGGAGCTATATCAATATTTGACTTGCTGATAAGGTCAATATCTCCCAATCTCTCACCTAATTTGTCAATTTTGGTTTTCTTTAATGCCTTTTCTACTACTTTTGCAAAAATTTTTGCAAAAATTAACCCAACAATAAATATCAGTAAAGCCATGATTGCATTAGGTATTCCCTGTGCAAATTTTGATGAAATAATTTCCATATAATCTTGCCTGCCTCCTAAAAAAAGAGTAATCATGCTTATTGCGTATTTTTATTTTTTGTGTTCAACATATTAAACAATCCGTCAAAATATTTTGCGACATACAGTTCTATTAAGTCGCCTATAAAGCGGATTGTACCCACATTATCTTCAACCTGATTTTTAACATTAGAGAGAGATTCCTCTGCCTCTTGATTGTTAAGTTCTTCTATTTGTAATTTTTGAAGTTCTTTAAAATTATTTATTTCATTCACCTTTCAAACGTCTCGTTATGATACTTGACAAATTTTTCTTTTGCCCTTTTTATCTGCATCTTGATTGCGCTTTCGGTCTTGTTATAGACATCGCATATTTCCTTTATTGACATGTCGTCCTGATACTTCATCAGTAAAATCATCTTGTCTTGTAAAGGAAGTTTTTCCAAAATAATTTTTAAATTGTAAATTTCCGTTTCTAATAATATTTTATCCGAAATCTGATCATTTTCACTTTCATTGTAATTGCTCAGATCCTCGTTATAATCTTCTACATTTCTTTTTCCTTTTCTAATACTATCGATACAAAAATTATAAGTAATAGAATACAACCATGTCGAAAATTTTGACTTATTCTTAAACTTGGAGAGGTTGGTCATTAATTTTAAAAAAATGTCCTGCATGGCATCCTCTGCCAAATTATAATCTTTCAACAACGACAAACATTTGGCAAAGACTTTCTTAGAATATCGTTCATATAAAACGTCAAAATAACAGCCGTTCTGCGTCTTCAGATATTCTTCCACCAATTCCTCGTCGGTGATTTCCTTAATTATTAACCCCGATAAAATCGGATTCAGTAAATTTACAAACACCAATTATCCTTAAAAAAGTTAATCAATCCATTGGACGTTAAAAGATACGAAAGTAACTTTTTTTTTGATTTTTGTCTTTTATGTTTGAGAAATTTTAGATTTCCTTGCCAATCTTCATCTTTATAATTAATTGCATAATGATAATTGAAATCGACTTCTAATTTCGTATCTTTGTTTTTTTAATATAATCAATACCATGTCAAAAGAAAAAGAAGAAAAATTAAAAGCCTTAGGTCTTGTCATGGACAAGCTAGACAAACAATATGGCAAAGGCACCATTATGAAAATGGGCGATAAGCAGATTGTAAATGTTGATACTATATCTACCGGTTCTTTAGGATTGGATATAGCTCTTGGGATCGGTGGGTTTCCAAAAGGAAGAATCGTAGAGATCTACGGTCCTGAATCTTCTGGAAAAACCACATTGGCCATTCATGCCATTGCCTCAAGCCAGAAAAAAGGTGGAATCGCCGCATTTATTGATGCAGAACATGCATTTGACCGAGCCTATGCAGAGTCTCTGGGGGTCGATACGGAAAACTTGCTCATATCACAGCCTGACAATGGTGAGCAAGCCCTCGAAATTGCAGAAAATCTCATTCGTTCTGGTGCCATAGATATCTTAGTCATAGATTCTGTGGCTGCACTCGTGCCAAGAAGTGAGATAGAGGGAGAAATGGGTGATAGTAAAATGGGTCTACAAGCAAGATTGATGTCTCAGGCTTTGAGAAAATTGACTGCAACCATTGGTAAAACAGGCTGTTGCTGTATTTTTATTAATCAGTTGAGAGAGAAAATTGGGGTCATGTTTGGTAACCCTGAGACAACTACCGGTGGTAATGCCTTGAAGTTTTATGCTTCCATTCGTCTGGATATTCGCCGTAGCGGAACTGCCATTAAAGATAGAGATGGAAATGTCATGGGAAATCCCGTTAAAGTCAAAGTGGTAAAAAACAAGCTTGCACCTCCATTCAGAACCACGGTTTTTGACATCATGTTTGGTGAAGGAATCTCCAAATCAGGTGAAATCGTCGATCTGGGAGTTGAGACCGATCTTATACAAAAAAGTGGTAGCTGGTATAGCTATGAGGGTACTAAAATAGCTCAGGGTAGAGATGCGGCTAAACAGTTCCTTATTGATAATCCGGAAGTGGCGGAGCAACTTGAACAAAAAATAAAGCTCATCTACAATCCAAAAGTAACCAGTGACGAAGAGTAGTATCGCTCTTCTATGAGAAATCTTCAAATAAAGCTTGGCAGATAAAACTACCAAGCTTTATTTTTTAGGGATTTTTATGGTGTATGTGTTGTTCCTTACCGTGAGCTGATTGTCTATTAACCACGGATTGTAATATTTTAACATTCTGTAGCTTACACCATATTTGTGAGCAAACGTCCCCATGTCTGGGATGCTTTCCGTCACAGAGATTTCATAAAAATCTGGCATAGCATCATAGTATTGGTTTTCCTCCACATAAAACCCAAAGGCCTCGGGATTTTTCAATATCTCCTTCATAGCCACGAGTCTAAATACATATCTTGAGCTTTCCTCGCCCAGATTTAGGTCAAAGTAATTGTCCTCACTCTGGGACTTACATTGGGCAGAAAAATTAGTTGGCCCCATGTTATATGCTCCAGCAGCATTTACCCATGAGCCAAATTGATTTTTTAATTTTTTCAAGTATTTACAAGCTGCTTGTGTAGATTTCTCTAGATGGTATCTCTCGTCCACTTCGCTATTCACTTCTAGGCCATAATCTGTGGCTGCTCCTTTGAGAAATTGCCAATAGCCTTTGGCTCCGGCACTGCTTGTCACATTTCTGAGACCACTCTCTGCGAGTGCCAGATACTTAAAATCATCAGGAATCCCTTCCTTTTTAAGGATCGGCTCTATCTCTGAAAAGAATTTTTTGGCTAACTTAATGTTGAGTAAAGTCGAAGATTGCCAGTAAGAGTTTACCAGTAATTCTCGATCAAGCCTTTCTTTCGTATCTGCATTCAATGGTATTTTTTCACCCGCAAAATCATATTCTTTATTCAAGCTTATGGATTGAACTCGCTGAGGAAGGTCATAGCCCTCTTTTGTAGAAGATTCTTTGCCCTCCATCTTTTCTCCAGAGGTATAGGAACCCAGTAAAAATAAAAGAGAGAACATAGAGAGAATGATAATCGTCGAAGAAATAAATTTATTCGTCATCTTATTTCGTGATTTTAAATTACAGTCATGCAAATTTCGTGGTTTTTGAATAAAAATTATACCAAAAAATATTTTTATACTTCTATTACAACGAAAATTATCTGTTATAATTTGCTCAGAATGAAAAATTTAATTAAATTTGGTAAAATTTTAAACTCCTAAATTTAGAATCCTATGAAAATTTTATTCTCCTCACTCCTCTTTTCTATATTATTCTGTCTGCAAATACTTGGTCAAGAGCGACTTACTAAATTTAATCTAGACTATACCGCAATTAGTAGTTCTCTTCAACAGATAGATGACAAGGTTTATGCCGTAGGTGACACCATTTATCAATTATTAAATGATTCGCTGATAACAGTCGACCTTGATTACGCTGTTTGGAATGGTGCCGTATATTTTGAGGCAAAAGATGAAGAATTTATGATTCGGGTTTTTTCGGATTACATCGCCGTAGTCAATCTTAAAGATGAAACCCTGCATACCCTCCCTAAAGATGAAACCTATTATACAAAATATCTTAATAAATTCTTCAGTTTTACCAATGAATATGGAGACACTAAATACCATTTCCTTGATTTAGATAATTATTCACTTGATAAATATCCTTCACAAATATGGAGTCGAAGCTTGTCAAATCTAGTAGGAACCTATGGTGCATATATTGAAAACAAGGCCATAAATTATACCTTTTCTCCGAATTCGTCCTTTTCTGCACTTTCCTTTTGTAAAGCTACCAACTCCGTAATTTACCGGGACAGTAATATGGATGTCTATGCGTTTGATTATGATAATTTTTCTAATACGCTTTTATTCAATTCCGATTCCGCGTTATATTTTAAAGATGATAAGGTCTATTACAAGGGGGATAATACGCATATAAACGCATTCAATCTCACAGATTTTTCCACCTCACAAATTGACATAACAGAAACAACCAAATCCGTTAAGGTATTATATGTTTACGAAGATTTAATTGTTTACTCTGATGGATCAAATCTAATACTAAAAAAAGGCGTCTTTGCTCGTCTTCTGACTAATTATAATTCTTTTTATACTTCAAAAGATGCCGCTGTAGTTGTGAAATCTATAGACGGTCAGGATAAGTATTTCCTTGTAAATTATGAAGATTTTAAAGTCTCCCCATTAAATACCATGTTTTATATATATGGATCCATTTACCTCGATTCGTCTTCTTCTCTATACGCCATTCTATTCAATGAAAATACCAATTTATTTTGGGGTTCTATTTCACATGATGTAAATACAGCAACTAAAACATTAGATACTCGCATAAATACTTTAGTCAATAAAGAATATTTTGATTATTATTTTATCGAAAACGATACATTTATCTCTCTATCAAGTTATCCGCGTGGTATTTATAAATTAAAAAATGACATTTTAATACCGCAGGTAGAACAAGACTCTTTAATTCGAATTGTTCACCACTCTGATGGGTATCTTTACCTGTGGGTAAAACACAACATTGATTCTTCCAACTTTTACTCCAGTATAGACAAATATGATCCTGTCACAGATCAAACCGTTTTTTCTTGGACAGTTAGTTCTGATTCTACCCTACTCAATATTAAAAATGAAGTCATTCTTGATAACTATTATCTATACGAAGACGAGGCATCGAATCAATTGAATATTATTGATTTTGCCACTTTGGATAGAAATACTATTGATCTTTCCGCTGGTTCGTGTTATACTCTAGGAACTTATAATAAACAAGTTTATTATAGATGCCAAAATGACATATGGAGAATTGACCCTTCTACACTATCTAAGGAATTTTTGTTTTCCGTAGATGATAATTCTGGTATAGAACTAAAAGACAACCTTTTAGTATATTATAATTATGGGTATCCCCCGTACCCTTATGCATATTTTATTGATACGAAGGCGGTAGTTTCTATTAATAGTGATATAATCATGTATGGTGGACTTAAAAGAAATTTGTCAATAGGAAATGCTTTTGTCTATCAGGCGGGGCAGGATATCTATATCACAGATGAAACAGACGAGTATAAGATTACCTCCATTCCTCAAGAACATTTGGTAACGAATATTTATCAGCTTGGAAATAAGGTTTTGTTTAAGATACTCAATGATCCTGCTAGTATTTATTATGTGATTTTATATAATCCAGAAACTCGAGAAATTGAAAAATATTTAAATTCCGATTTCAATTTATTAGCTACTTATAATGGAAAATTCTTAATTACTGAAAATGATGGAAAGACATTAAAAATCGTTGATGAATCCTTAAACGAAATTAAGCTATTTGATAAACAAAACTATTCTCCAAAATATTTTAACCTACAATTTCAAGATAATCAATTGGTCGTATTTACAGAAGAAAGTAGTATAAAAGGTCAGGAAATGGCCATTGTAAATATGGATAAAGAGATAATTCAGCATTTCGATATTTACCCTGGATACAAGAATTCTAATCCAAGAAATTTTAGTGTGATAAATAATGAGCTCTACTTCACGGCTTACAGTAAGAACCTAGGATACCAACTTTGGAAGCTTGGCATAGACGAGATACTCTCCACAGAAAATCCAAAAGCTGAAGTTGTAAAAAACACACTACATTTTTACCCAAATCCTGCTCTCGATAGGATACAATTCGATGATGAAATCGATATCAAAGTTTATGACTTGAATGGTAGAATGGTATTGAATCATAATGCTTGTGAGTCTCTAGATGTATCTACTCTCCCAGCGGGAATGTATATCTTAATCTCTTCAAATGGTATCGGAAAGCTGCTCAAAGAGTAAGGCTGTGTCTTGATCAAGATTTTAGGCTTATCTTCGAGAGTTCGCAGTTAATTTTAGTTTTTACATGCATTCATAATTATATAAATATTTGCTTCTTTACAGCCATTTAATATCACGGTTTTTGGTTCTAAATCTCTTAATAGATAAGATAATTGACATAAATACAAAAAATCCTTGCCTACTAAAAAATGGCATGAGGATAGATAATTAGATTCTAAGAGATATCCAACCAAAATATTTTTTACTTCTTGCGATTCGACAGCAGCAAAGTCAACCGGAAAATCTTGTCGGTTTTTCCCCGGGTCAATGATTGCATTGAAATACCCAAAATTATCCATGATCTGATGAAGACCTTTTTTTGTTTTCACCACTTCTATCACTAGTTCTGTGATAAATCTATTGCTATAGTTTTTTGAATTTATGATAGAATCCAAAGTCATTTTTCCAGTGACTAGCTCATCTCTCAATTCATATATTAGCAAGGTGTCGCTGTGGTTCATCGTTTCTCGGTATTTCCGTTCATATTGGTTAAGAATACTATCTATTCTCTCTGACTGACTGTATCCACTGAGACCAAGCATTAAATTCAATATTATTAATACCACTTTCTTAAAATCCATCATACGAGATTTTCTATTGTTTTAGGATAAGATGATTCTTTCCTAAAAATTACATAACAGGCCACAGACATAGAGTTTTTAGATAATGTGATATTCCCAACTATATGCTATTTTTGCCCTCATATTAATATCGAAAAATCACTAAGAAATGTTAGAGGTAAATAATATTAGACAAAATATAGATCAGGTAAAAAAAGCGTTGGCAAAAAAATATATTACTAACGAGCAAATGGACATGATAGACGACATTGTCCGTCTCGACGACGAACGCAAAAGTACTCAGACAGAGCAGGATCGTACCCTCGCCACCATCAACCAACTCTCAAAAGAAATAGGCGATATGTATAAAAGCGGTCGTGCCGATGAGGCCGAAAAGCTCAAGTCTAGAGTGGCAATGCTCAAAGCCGGTGCCGCAGAATTTGAAGAAAAACAGCGTAACATAAAAGCCAAGCTTGAAGACTACCTGCTTCAGATACCCAATACCCCGAGTGACATCGTCCCTGTGGGTAAGACACCGGAAGACAATCTCGTATTCAAACTAGGACAAGAGTCGCTCCCAGAATTACCCGCAACGGCAATACCTCATTGGGAACTCGCCGAGAAATATGATTTATTTAACCTCAACTTAGGCGTTAAAATCACCGGAGCTGGATTCCCTGTTTATACAGGATATGGAGCGAAACTTCAGAGAGCATTGATAAACTTTTTTCTCGATGAAGCTTCAGCAGCTGGTTATACTGAGGTCATACCGCCATTATTAGTCAATGAAGATTCTGGAAGAGGAACCGGTAATCTTCCTGATAAAGAAGGTCAGATGTATTATGTGGAGAAAGATGACCTGTACCTCATACCTACCGCGGAAGTCCCTGTGACCAATCTTTACCGTGATGAAATCATAGATTATAAAAATTTACCAATTAAGAACTGTGCCTATACCCCTTGCTTCAGGCGTGAGGCCGGCTCTTATGGGGCTCATGTTAGAGGGCTTAACCGCGTACACCAGTTTGATAAAATAGAGATAGTACAAGTTCAGACTCCAGATAAATCTTATCAGACATTAGACGAAATGCTCTCTCATGTAGAGGGACTACTCATAAAACTTGAACTACCCTATCGCATTTTGCGTTTATGTGGCGGAGATATGTCTTTCTCTTCGGCTTTGACTTATGATTTTGAAGTTTATTCTGCTGCTCAGAAAAAATGGCTTGAGGTGAGTAGTGTAACAAATTTTGAAACTTTTCAGTCTAATCGTATGAAGTTACGGTATCGGGACGAAGAAGGTAAAATAAATCTTGCCCACACACTGAATGGTTCTGCACTAGCATTGGCGAGAATAGTAGCTGCTCTGCTAGAAAACAATCAAACAGAAGATGGGATAGTCATACCGGAAGTGCTGAGGCCATATACTCGCTTTGATAAGATTGTTTAACACAAAAAAATATTAAATGTATTTTATAATTTTAATTGCATTTACAGCCATCGGGGCATTGGTTGGTGCAAGACTTAAATCAAAATTTGAATATTACAGTAAAATCGGTATCCGTAACGGAATGTCCGGTGCCGAAGTGGCTCATGCCATGTTGCGACATTACAACATCAACGATGTAAAAATCGTGCAAGGTCAAGGATATCTTACCGACCATTACAACCCATTAACTAAGACGGTATCCTTATCTCCTCAGGTATATAATGGAAGATCCATCGCATCTGCAGCAGTAGCGGCTCACGAATGTGGTCACGTTGTACAACATACAAATGCATATAGTATGCTTACTTTAAGATCAAATCTTGTACCTGTCATGCAATTTAGCAGCAGGATACAGCAGTTTTTGTTTATGGCAGTAATATTTGGATTGGGTGCAGGATTCGGGGGTAATGCTTTGATGTTAATTTTAGTAGCCACCTTTGGAATTACGGCTTTATTTAGTTTGATTACACTTCCAGTAGAATTTGATGCGAGCAAAAGAGCTTTGGCATGGCTTGATGTCAGTCACATTACACAAGGAGAAGAATATGATGGGGCAAAAGATGCTTTATGGTGGGCAGCCATGACTTACGTAGTACAGGCATTAGGTGCATTAGTCATGTTCTTGTATTTTTTATTAAGCTTTTTAAATAGAAATTAACAAGGGGTTTTCTTAATTTTGTTGGATTGAAAACATACTTAATATAGAAATTATGGATCAAGATATTGATAGAATTATCGCTGAGGGATATGATGAATTTGATAAATCAATAAAACACCTTCAGGATGAATTATCAAAAATTCGTGCAGGAAAGGCCTCTCCAGTAATGGTTGATGGTATTATGGTGGATTACTATGGTACACCCACACCACTAAATCAAGTAGCTAATATTACGGCCAGCGATTCCAGAACATTAAATATTCAACCATGGGAAAAATCCATGCTTGCACCAATAGAGAGAGCTATTTTTGAAGCCAATCTAGGTATCACCCCCATGAACGATGGGGAACAAGTAAGACTCGGTGTGCCACCGCTCACTGAAGAGAGGCGTCAGCTATTGGTAAAACAAGCTAAAGCAACAGGAGAAGACACGAAGGTAGGGTTGAGAAGCATCCGCCACAAGCTGATGGAAGCCATTAAAAAAGAAATTAAAAATGGTTATCCTGAAGATGCCGGAAAGCGCAAAGAGCACGATGTTCAAAAGCATGTCGATGATTTTACCGAAAAAATCAACAAATTGGTGGAAGCTAAAGAACATGATATACTAAAAGTCTAATCATAGTAGAATGTTAATAAGACCGATGTATGTCTCTTCATGCATCGGTTTTTTTATTTGACAAAATTGATATCAACAATAATGAAAGCATGACATTTTGTCTTTTTTATTGAATTGGCAAGCCATTTGAAGCAGTTTAATTATGATTTTTAAAAAGTTTAATAAGCTAAAAGATATGACAAAAAAGGATTCAGAAGAAAAGGATACTATGATAGACCATGAGTCTATGGAAGTTGATGATACTAAAGAGGCTCTGGAGTCAGATCCTCATACCATTGAGAGTGAACTGGAGTCAGAAATCACCGAACTTCGCGACAAATATCTAAGATTAATTGCGGAGTTTGACAATTTCAAAAAACGCAGTATGAAAGAAAGGTTAGATTTGATGAAGACCGCCTCTCAGGATGTTGTGATGGCTCTATTACCCGTATTAGATGATTTTGATAGAGCAAAAAATGCCTCAGATAATGAAGATTCAGACGAAGAATTCAGTGACGGTGTAAACCTTGTCTACACTAAACTAAAAAATACACTTTCTAATAAAGGACTCAAAGAAATGGAAACCAATAATGAGAACTTTGATCCCGAACTGCACGAAGCAATTACAGAAATCCCCGCTCCCGATGCCTCTATGAAAGGCAAAATAATCGATACCATAGAAAAGGGATATACATTGAATGACAAAATAATCCGACATGCCAAGGTAATTGTCGGAAAATAGCATATAAAGAATGGCAAAAAGAGATTATTACGAGATACTCGGTGTAAGTAAAAATGCTGATGATACCGAGTTAAAAAAAGCTTATCGTAAAGTTGCAATGAAATATCACCCTGATAAAAATCCGGGAGATAAAAGTGCTGAAGATAAATTTAAAGAAGCCGCAGAAGCCTATGATATATTAAGCAACCCTGATAAGCGGGCTCGATACGATAGATTTGGTCATGCCGGCGTTGACCAAAATGGTGGTTTTGGTGGCGGTGGCGCCACAATGGATGACATTTTTCAGCAATTTGGTCACATGTTTGGTGGAGAAGGCAGCCCTTTTGATTCTTTTTTCGGAGGAGGTGGTCGTAGAAGTGGAAATTCAAAAGGGCAGGTAGGAAGCAACCTGAGAATAAAGGTTGCTTTAAGTCTTGAAGACATCAAAGATGGAATAACTAAAAAAATTAAAGTAAAAAAACAAACTACTTGTAGCAGTTGTAATGGTACAGGAGCGAAAGACAGTAGCTCAGTTTCTACATGTTCTACTTGTCATGGCTCCGGTTATGTGAGACAGATCAAAAACACCTTCCTTGGGCAGATGCAAACCACGACAACTTGTCCCACATGTCAAGGTTCTGGCAAGAAAATCACATCCAAGTGTGCAACTTGCCATGGAGATGGTCTTCAATATAAGGACGAAACCATAGAAATAGAAATACCGGCTGGCGTAGAAAACGGAATGCAATTATCTATGAGAGGAAAAGGAAATGCCGGTAAAAACGGTGGCCCTTCCGGTGATCTTCTGATAACTATAGAGGAAAAACCGCACGAACTTTTTACCCGTGATGGTATGAATATTATCTATGATTTGTATATTAATTTTGCTGATGCTGCATTAGGTACTAGTCCTGAAGTGCCTACGCTTGACGGCTTAGTAAAAATTAAAATCCCTGAAGGAACACAATCCGGAAAAATTTTCCGCCTCAAAGGTAAAGGTCTTCCAAGTGTTCATAACTACGGTAGAGGTGACCAACTAATAAATGTCAATGTATGGACTCCAAAACACCTAAGCGACAAAGAAAAATCTTTGCTTAAAGAGCTTCGAGATATGCCAAATATGCAGCCAAATCCCGGAAAGAACGAGAAGGGTTTCTTCGAACGTATGAAAGACTATTTTAATTAAAATGGCGAGATTACTATTCTTTTTAGTCTGTGTCGTACTGTTTATGAATTCTTGCAAAAAGGATATAGTTTTTGACAAAGAATTGGTGATTAAAAATAGTAAGTGGTCATATAATGATACGTTAAATTTCGATTTTGATGTGAAAGTGACAGAAGATATTTATGATATGTATTTGATAATTGGTCATGATGAAAACTTTGGCTTTCAAAATCTTTATACAAAAGTAACCACTACCTTTCCTAATAATGAAAAAAATTCTGATATCATTTCATTAAATCTAACGGACAATATGGGATCATGGAATGGGGAGTGTAGCGGCAGTACTTGTTATTGTCCTATTCTACTTAAAAAGGAAACCAGGTTTTTGCCGGGAAAATATAGATTGGAGTTTTCACAATATAGTCGTTCTGAAATTATTGATGGAATAAACTCATTAGAGTTAAAAATCGAGCGAGTAAAAGAAAAAGCGAGTGAATAATCAAGTAGTTATTCACTCGCTTCATTGCTTCTCGGCAAAATAAAATTACTTAGCCATTACGCTTTCAAAAACGCTTTTCAAAGCTGAAAAATTAGCTGTAACGTCAGATTTTGCAGCGTCATACTTTGTCTTCATGTCACCTAAGTTGTTTGATACAGAAGTAATAACATCCTGAATACCGGTAATTTTATTCATTGTATCTTCACCTAACTTTCCACTTGCCAACCCTTCTGTAAGGCTGTTTACTTCAGCACCTTGATCATTAAGTGTTGTCATTAAATTGTTAGCTGCTTCTTTTATAGAAGTCAATCCTGCAAGTGAGCTAGAAACTTTTGCGAAAGCACTGTTGTACGCTTCTTGAGCCTCTGGCTTCAAGCTGTTTACATCATTTTCGGCAATGGTCATTTCTTTTGCAGAAGTCATAAATCCAGTTAAATCTGTGTCCATTGATGCGGAAAAAGATTTTACGTTTTCTAATACTTCATTGTACTTGCTAGACATTTCATCAATACCAGCACGGTATTGCTCTACTCCTTTACATGAAAAAATAAATACAGGAATTAAAAATAAGAATACTCTTTTCATTTGATTTAATTAATTTTAATGCAAACCTATGACGAATTTTATTTACTTGTATCAATAAAGGGGCAAATTATTTTAGTTGTATTTATCTTTTTAGGAATATAGCTTACTCTTTATCAATCCCCACTTCGATAATCTAAAAATTATAGAAACTCTTAGCACCCCTAAGCCATATTTTATACTTCGAGTGAGATTGATCGAGCTGGCCTCTTCAAAATACTTAGTCGGGCATGTTATCTCTCCTATTTCAAAGTCTTTGTAAACCACCTGAGACAGCATTTCATTGTCAAACACAAAATCATCGGAATTTTCTTGATATTTAATGCTCTCTAATACCGATTTACTAAATGCCCTGTAACCCGTATGGTATTCCGAGAGTTTCTGTGATAGCAGGATGTTTTGAAACAAAGTGAGAAACCTATTGGCCACATATTTATATATAGGCATACCTCCTTTCAAAGCGCCTTTGCCCAATATCCTCGATCCCAGTACTACGGGATAAAGATCTTCGCCAATAATATTAACCATAGAGGGGATGAGTTTGGGTGTATATTGATAATCGGGATGGAGCATGATGACTATATCCGCATTTAGGTTTTGTGCTTTTTCATATAAAGATTTCTGGTTAGCTCCATAACCACGGTTTATTTTGTGTTCTATGATGTGCTTGATTCCAAGTTTTCTCGCCACTAATACGGTTTCGTCACGACTGGCATCATCGCATAACACAATATCATCTACCAAGCCTAATGGAATCTCTCTTACCGTTTTTGATAGGGTTTTAGAAGCGTTGTAGGCGGGCAAGACAACGACCACTTTTTTATCGTTATACATAACCCTCTATATTTCCCTCATATTTAATTAGGAAGAAAATCTTGATTCTTGTTATAAATCCAGATTAGAAAAATAATAAAAAGTAAAATTGTAATGACTACTTTTAAAACTGCTCTTCCTTTCTTTTTATAACTATGTGTTTGTCCTGACATGTCCATCATTTTTACAAAGGCAAAATAACGGCCTTTTTTCTACTTTTTATTAATAATTGGTGTCCTTTTTATGGCTAATTCCAAATTTGTTAATCACTTCAGCTTTTCAATGATATCGTTGACTCGGTTTACATTTACTTCATCTCCTAATCCCATATAAGCGTTTCGTAAATTCTTATAAGCTCCTTGACTGTTGGGCTGCATTTTGACCAATTTTTCAAAATATTCGACAGCTTTGTTATGATTATTCTGTACTCCGTACGCAACACCGAGTAATCTCACTGTCTCTGCATCATCAGGATTCATGGCATAAGATTTCAATAACATGTTTTGGGCTCCTGAAAAATCACTCTTTTTCTCTCCTAAATATTTACCATAGTCACGATAGGCGAGTGCTAAGTTTGAAGAAGCATCCCTATTGCTAGGTTGCAGTTGCAAGGTTGTTTCATACTCTATAATTGCCTCTTGATGCTTGCCCTGGTACAGTAATGCATTGCCGAGGAGTAGGTGTGCCGCCGCATAATTGGGGTGTATTTCTACTGCCTTTTTCAGATGTCCTTCAGCTCGCAGAGATTCCGAATTTATTATGTTCTGATCGTTTTTATCCATTTTATCAAGAATGGCTCCTCCCGCGGCATTTTGGCATTTTGCACTATTGGTCGAAACCTCAACATCTGTAGTAAAGAGGGTATAATCATCATGCCAAACTCTGTTTCTAGATATGGTTTTGGCTGAGTAGAGAATTATGAGAATTGTAAAAATGGCAATCGTTGCATTTTTATTCCCTTTAGTATAAAGCTTATAAAAACCTAAAACCGTAAGAATTGAAAAACCCAGCGAAGGCATAAATAGAAACCTCTCATTCATATTGGTACCTACAGGAAACATCAAATTTGACATTAAAAATATACTCGCCGCGAAATACAAGATGGAAAATGTAAACAAAGGCCACTTTTTCCTTTTAGAGAAAACCAAATATAGAAGGGTTGCTATTACCATTATGGTCAATATTACTTCCGGATTACCCCATGATTTAAGTCCGACTTGCATAGGATAATAATCATGGGTAAGGGTATGTGGAAATAATAATAGTCGTAGATATTCGCCAAATGTATAAATTATTGAGGCTAGTTTTTCAGAGAAATTATAATGAATATACTGACCGTTGACAATTTTTAAAAATGGGTTATTCATCAATTCATTGGGGACCTCACTCAATGCAGATTTTACAATATTCATCCTTATTAGTACGAATGCAACCGCTGGGATTAATAATAGGGATGCTTTACGAGTAATTTCTTTGAAAGAAAAATCAGAAAACAACAGCATACTCATCGGGATTATGAATACAAGAGATATAGAATTCTCCTTGCTCAATAGTCCTAAGAAAAGTGCAAATAATGCAACTAGAACATCCTTGGTTTTAGATGAAATTAAAAACTTCCAAGAATAGTAAAATGAGATCATGCTGAATAGCATAGCCAATATTTCATCTCCTCCTTTAATATTTGCAACGACTTCTGTATGTACAGGATGTGCTGAATATGCCAATGCTATTAAAAAACTCAAACTTTTGTTGGTGGCATCATCATATAGCTGAGCATAGTTTAATACAAGATTCAAGGATTTAAAAATCATGAGTACCAACAAAGCATAGAGAATCACATTGATTAGATGGCCATAAAATGGGTTTAACCCGAATAACTGAACCTCGACTGAAAATAAAATCAAGCTCAACGGTCGGTATCGTCCACCGGAGACTAGATTTAACTTCTCTTCACTTTTAAAGAATCCTAGAAAAGTATCATTTCCTAATATTTTGGGAATGCCTGATATGCCCTGATTTGTAAATTCATTTTGGGTAATTACAATGGCATCATCTTGAGTATATTCGTGATTTAAAGTATTGGCATAGAGTAAAAAACTAAAGGCAAATAGAATAAGATACAGTTTCGAATAACTGTAACTCGACAAACTAAATAAATCTGATTTTTTATTTGCCGATTTCATAAAGTAGATAGTTTTCTAAATCGGTATGTTTTTCTACGTGCTTAATTACTTCTTCATCCTTGATTTCAATCCCGTCGATAAAAACCAAGATTTTTGCATTCGGATATTGTGTAGACGATAGCTTATTATAAGCTTTTTTGGCTGTTTTATACGTGTCGTATCTTCCTAAGATGTAATCATATCTAGTTTTATCGTATGGTTTTAGGACACATACTCCATCAGGATGTTTGGTTATTTCATCTTTATACAGCTGTTCACTTGACGCAAAATATATTCGATATGAAAGGCCTTTTTCTGAATGTAAATACTCATCAAATTTTGGATTTCGTATCTGTGGAGAAATTTCTATCGTTTCATTTTGAACTTGTAAAGGTGAGTTTTCTGGAACGATTATATCCATGTCTATGCGATTATTGAGCTTGTCAGCTACATCTGATGATTCCACTTTTGAAGAATAAACGGCAGGGAATGACGAACCACAGGCCTCTATCTGAATTTTATCCGATTTTAAGCCATGGGAACTGAGATATTTTGCCACTTCCTCAGTTCTTTTTATTGAAAAATAAAGATCGTAATCAGATTTTTTAGCATCAGTTGCATGACCTATTAATTTAACAAAGTGGTCTGGATAAATTTTCAGCATATCGGTAACCAGTTTCAGTTTTGTAAGATTCTGAGGCCCCAAAACATCTATATCCGTTTTGTAATATAGTGGCTTGTTGAAAAATTGTCTTTTCTTGGCAACGACGGATTCCGAACTCTCGGGTAACGACTTGCCCACTTCTGAGGTTTCTTCTTCAATATTTAACCATGCGAAGTCTGGAATTTCGAATTGATCGAGCACCTGTTCTTTAAAATATAAAATGTATAAATCATTTCCTCCACTTCCTTCGGCTCTATCAGAACTAAATATTGCAAATGTGCCATCCGCAGATATTCTAAATCCACCTTCATTACCATACGTATTAACCGGTAAGGCTAAATTGCGTGGTACAGCCCATCCATCTATGGAAAAACTAGAGGAAAAAATATCATATCCGCCCAAAGAGTTTAAAGAATTAGAGCTGTAGTATATTTCATGTCCGCCATTGGTCATAAATGGAAATCTATCATCAAAAGCAGTATTAATCCTATCGCCGAGATTTTTGGGTTGTCCCCATGTTCCTTCTTTTCTTTCGACGGAATAGATATCATACCCACCATATCCACCTTCTCTCATGCTCGAAAATAAGTACAAACTATCATTGATTGGAAAAATGTCGCGATCACCTAAGTCATAAATTATCGGTGAGTGAAATTCGTAAGTCAAACTCATCGAATCTTGATTTGTACTAAACGTATCGGTCAATATGGCCGTCGAATGATCCTCTAGTTCTCTATCATAAAAGATTACGAGCCCATCTTTACTTATTGATTGAATATGTTCGGTTCTTGATGTATTTATTCGAGTAGGTAATTTTTTGAGAATAGACAATTCTGTTTGATAATTTTCTACCGAATAAACATCATACATATATCTGTCCATCCCTGTTTCTTTCTCTTTTTGAAGGCCTCCCGTAGATAGATTTCTATCAGATGAAAAATACAACTTGTTAACCTGAGTCGGACTGAAAACTGGATTTATTTCGTTGTATTTACTATTTACATTAGATCCTAAGTTTTCTACAAATCCCACCTTATCTGAAAAAAGGATATTTTGAGCATATTGGCATTGCTCGATTTTTTTAATTACCTCATCGCTTTCCGAAGAGTTTGACTTTATATTAGAAAGGTAATTTTTATAAAAAATAGCTGCATCCTTATAGTTCTGAAGTGCTTGATAGCTCATCGCAGTGTAGAGAAACATGGCATTGTCTGTAGATTTTTGATCAAAAGCTTTTTTCATACTTGCAATGCACTCAGAAAATTTACCTACCTGATACTCACAAATTCCCTTCTGTACTAAGGCTTTTTTGTCCTTATCTATTTTGTCATAAGTGTCGAAATAATTTAGTGCTGTAACATATTCTTGTTTATCAAAAAAATATTCGGCACTCTTTAAGACTTGCTTTTGCCCTGTAATAATACTGGGCAATCCAAAGAATAACAAGATACCAAAAAGTGAAATTTTTGGTCTGAAAAAAGAATAAAATAAATAGATCAAGCTTGAGGATTTAAAATTTCTAAACTTGATGCTCATTTTCGTTGAATTGTTCAAGATAATCGGCCACTCTTCTTAAAAAACTACCACCTAAAGCGCCATCTACTACTCGATGGTCATACGAGAGTGATAAGTACATCATGTGACGTATAGCAATGACATCACCATCTGTAGTTTCAAGTACCACTGGTTTTTTCTTAATGGATCCGGTGGCAAGAATCGCAACTTGTGGTTGGTTGATAATGGGGGTTCCCATCAGATTACCAAAAGTACCCACATTAGTCAGCGTAAATGTTCCGTCTTGTATTTCTTCCGGTTTAAGCTTATTAATTCTCGCTCTGGCAGCTAAGTCGTTTACTTTTTTAGTAATCCCTACTAGGTTCAACATATTGGCGTCTTTGATGACTGGAACTATTAAATTTCCAGAGGGCAATGCCGCAGCCATTCCGATGTTGATATTCTTTTTTAAGATGATATTATTCCCTTCTACTGAGATATTTACCATAGGATAATCAGCTATGGCTTTTACTACACTTTCGATAAATATAGGGGTAAAGGTAATTTTCTCACCGTATTTCTTTTGAAATTCCCCTTTTATTTTGTCTCTCCATTTTACAATGTTGGTCACATCCGCCTCTACGAAGGAGGTCACGTGAGGTGAGGTCTGTTTACTCATGACCATGTGATCCGAAATCAATTTTCGCATCCGATCCATCGCTATGATTTCCACATTACCTTCTTCAGAAAAACTGGATTGTGCAATCGGTGCTGGTTTCGGTGTTTGTGTAGTTTTTGGGATATCAACAGTATGGGTAATACCCGAGGTCGGTCTATTATCAATGTAGCTTAATATATCGGTTTTTGTAACCCTTCCGTGTTGTCCTGTTCCTTTGATTTGTTCTAATTCCTGCAGAGATATATTTTCCTGTTTCGCGATGTTTTTTACGAGAGGAGAATAAAATCGATCTGTATTTTTAAAATCGACCGTTTCTATTGTTTCAAGTTCGTTCGTTTTTACTATTGGAACATAAGGAACTTCCTCGGCAGCGGCTTTCGTGTCCTTATGTCCATTAGAAGAAGTGCTAACGGCTGGTGAAGGATTGGCTTCTAAATCTGCTGTTTCTGTTGTCAAAGTAGCTATTACCGTACCGACTTCCACGACGTCATTTTCTTTAAAAAATATTTCAGAGATGATTCCTTCGGCAGGAGATGGGATTTCTGAATCTACTTTATCTGTCGCTATCTCCAATATGGTCTCATCCAATTCTACTTTATCTCCTGGGTTTTTTAACCATTTCAAAATGGTTGCTTCCATAATACTTTCGCCCATTTTAGGCATTACCAATTCTATCTTGGACATTTGTTTCTAATTTTTTAGTGTCACAAAATTAAGTTAATTAAATCTGCTCTAAAAACTTTCTCAGTTCATTCAGTGCAAAATTTGTACCTATAATTCGGTTTTTCGTTCTATCATCACCCGCATTAATCAATCTAGTCTTTACAGAATTTTTATTTCCAACGGCTATCCAAATTGTTCCCACCGGTTTTTCCGGTGTACCTCCTCCTGGTCCGGCAATACCGGAAATAGCCACAGATACGTCAGAATTAAGTTTATCGCATGCCCCATGAACCATTTCTATGACGGTCTCTTCACTTACAGCACCATAATTAAGGAGTGTTTTTTCTTGGACATTCAATAATTTCATCTTTGCTTCGTTGCTATATGAAATTATGCTTCCTAAATAATATTCCGAAGAACCCGCAAGACCGGTAATTCTCTCAGATATCATGCCTCCTGTACAACTTTCTGCTGTAGAAATGGTCAGTTTTTTCTGAATACAAATATTTGCAACGACCGATTCCAAGCTCACGTCTTTTTGGGCAAAAACATATTTTTGTAATCTATTGTAAATTTCTATTAAAATCTCGTTGTGATACTTTTTCAAGTCTTGTCCTACATCTTGATATGTTGTGAGTCTGATTCTTAGTATTCCCAGACTTGGCAGATAGGCGATACTCGTATTTTCTTTTACATTATCCTCTATGTCTTTTATTTTAGCAGCGGCATCGGATTCGGCAATGGATGCAAGCATGAGGGTATCTATAAAAAACTTACTAGTATTGTTTTTTCTAAGAATGGGTATTACTTCATGAGTCATGATGTCATTCATTTCATACGGCACCCCAGGCATAGAAATGAATATTTTATCCTCTTTTTTAAAATACATTCCGGGTGCAGTTCCTAGATTATTATTAAGCAGTTCAACCTTTGAAGGCATAAAGCATTGTTCTCGATGGCTTTCCCTAATCGTGATGTTTCGTTCTTTAAGTCTCTTTTCTATTTTGGTAAAAGTATTTTCACTATACACTAAATCACATTCAAGAAAATCTGCGACGGCCGTTTTTGTGACATCATCTTTAGTAGGACCAAGCCCACCTGTAATTAGTACAATATTCGTACTATCACTCACCTGATGCAGGGAATCTATGATATCTTTTAAATTGTCTGACACAACAGAAATTTTAGTGATCTTAATACCCTCAGAAATTAGAATTTCGGACATTCTAGTGGCATTTGTATTTACTATCTGTCCTATTAGTATTTCGTCACCGATGTTGATTATTTCAGCATTCATAATTTATTCTATGCATTTTTCTGTTTAATATGATTTAAATATCAAGATTCGACCCTTTAAAGTTAATCCTTTCCCATGTGTGTCATTGTCATCATTGACATGGTCTGCTTAATTGAAAACTAATTTTATTTCTTGAAAATTATAGCTTTCTGCAAGACCATTTTTCAATTCAAGTATTAACCTACCAGATGGTTCAATATCAATGATCATTCCTTCAAAAACTACTTCTCCTTTTTGGTATTTTTTCCATTCTCTAAAAGAATATATTTTTGATATATAATTGTATTTCAATGACTTATATTCATATATTGAATTAATATTTTTGAAAAATAAATCACAAATCTCATCTAATATTTTCGATATTTCAAAAGTCAAATTGGTAATTAATTTCATGGAAGTAGGATTGGGTATGAAATCTGAAAAAGTTGTCTGATTCACATTAAGCCCGATTCCAATAACAGAGTTTTTTATACACTTTCCTTGCAAAACGTTTTGAATTAATATCCCCGCTATTTTTTTATCTCCAATGTAAATATCATTAGGCCATTTGATTTTTACTTCTGTTTGCATAATAGATTTTAATACGGTCGCAACAATAAGAGCCGTGTACATTGAAAGATTAAATTGATTTTCAGGCAACAACTTTTCTGGTAGAAAATGTAAAGACATTAATAGATTTTTAGATGTTTCACTTTCCCAATATCTGCCAATCTGTCCTTTGCCCTCTGTCTGATAGTCAGTATATGCAACTATCGGGTGGTTTGGTTTATTTTTTGATATATAATCAAGAATAAATTTATTAGTCGAATCTATTGATTCAAAATAAAAGATGTAATCTTTGTCAATAATTTTACTACATGGTTGCAACGTAAGGTATTAAACTTTATGGAGCAAAAATAATTATAAAGTAATGAGCATGGATTGCCCACATTATTTTATTTGTGGATTATCTTTACTATTCAGATTAATTAATAAAAGGAAACATATTGAATAAAGTTAAAATTGAAAAAAGCTCCGACTTATTGGAAAAGGAAACCTTGAATGTAATCATTGATGCCATACACGATATTAAAGGCAAGAACGTTTTAAAGTTGGATCTTAGAGAAATTTCTGATAGACCCGCTGATTTTTTTATCATTTGCGAAGGCGATTCATCAACACAAGTAAAATCAATCGCTGATAATATTCAAAAAAGAACCAAACAAGACTTAAATCTAAGAGCGACTCATGTAGAAGGTACTAAGAATGCCACATGGATATTATTAGATTATTTCGACATTATGGTTCATGTATTTTATCCTGAAACTCGTCAATTTTATGAGTTAGAAGAATTATGGGGTGATGCTAAAATATCAGAACACAATCTTAATTAATAACTCGTATCTTACTTATTGCAATCTTAAATAAAATGGAAGAAGAAAATAAAAATAAAGAAAATAAACCGGCTAAATTCAATATTAACTCTTATTGGATTTATGGGCTGATAATTTTAGTCATATTCATTATACAGATGACGTTCAGCATGAATTCATCTGTTAAGGATTGTACCATAGGTGAATTTGAAGAAATGGTGCAAAAAGATGAAATCAAAAGAGTAGAAGTTGTAAAAAATCAAGGTATCGCTGAGGTATATTTAAAGGACTCTGTGATAGCCAAAAAGTTTCCAGATATGAAGGAAAATCGTTTTTCTACACCTAATTTTAGTTTTGAAATCGGCGATTTAGGCACTTTTGACCAATCGATGGCAGAATACCGTAAACAGGGGCATGATTTCCCTTTAAAGTATGTTACTCGTACCAGCTGGTTGTCACCATTGCTAGGTTGGGTGTTTCCCTTCCTTCTCCTATTGGGTATTTATATGTACATTATGAAGAGAGTGAGCTCTGGGGCTGGTGGCGCTGGTGGTCAGATTTTTAGCATCGGTAAATCAAAAGCGACATTATTTGATAAAAATACAAAAGTGAATGTCACTTTTGCAGATGTTGCAGGGCTAGATGAAGCAAAAGAGGAAGTGATGGAAGTAGTTGATTTTTTAAAAAATCCGAAAAAATATACAGCTCTCGGTGGTAAAATCCCTAAAGGTGTCCTTCTTGTAGGTCCTCCAGGTACAGGAAAAACATTACTAGCTAAAGCCGTGGCTGGAGAAGCTGGAGTTCCATTTTTTAGTATTTCCGGTTCAGACTTTGTTGAGATGTTTGTAGGAGTTGGGGCCTCGAGAGTCCGGGATTTATTTAAACAAGCACGGGAAAAAGCACCTTGTATCATTTTTATAGATGAGATAGATGCGATAGGTAGAGCAAGAGGAAAAGGGACTTTCCAGGGTGGAAATGACGAAAGAGAAAATACTCTTAATCAGTTACTAGTAGAGATGGATGGTTTCGGTACCGACTCCGGAGTCATTATCATGGCAGCGACTAACAGGCCGGATGTATTGGATAGTGCTTTACTCAGACCGGGAAGGTTTGATAGACAGATAGGTATTGATAGACCCGACCTTAAAGGTAGAGAAGACATATTCAAAGTGCATTTAAAAAATATTGTTACATCTGCCGATGTCAATCCTTCTGTTTTAGCGGAAATGACACCGGGTTTTGCCGGTGCAGAAATAGCCAATGTTTGTAATGAGGCAGCTCTAATCGCGGCCAGACGCAACAAAACCGAAGTACACATGGAGGATTTCAACTATGCACTGGATAAAGTTATCGGCGGATTGGAAAAGAAAAATAAGTTGATTTCTCCTCGTGAGAAAGAAATTATTGCTTATCACGAGGCTGGTCACGCTATATGTGGATGGTTTTTAGAACATGCAAGTCCATTGGTAAAAGTTACAATTGTACCACGAGGAATAGGAACATTGGGCTATGCCCAGTACTTACCAAAGGAAGAGTATATTACGAGAACAGAACAAATGCTAGATCGAGTATGTATGACCCTTGGAGGAAGAGCCGCAGAAAAAATCGTTTTTAATAAGATTTCTACAGGAGCTCAGAATGATCTAGACCAAGTGACCAAAATGGCTTATGGTATGATTGCAATTTATGGTATGAATGACAAAGTGGGTAACGTTTCATTTTATGGATTACAACAAGACCAATTTAATAAGCCATATTCTGACGATACGGCTACTTTGATTGATTCTGAAGTGAGAATGTTGATTGATGAGCAATATCTAAGAGCTCAAGCATTACTAATAGACAAAAGAAAAGAATTGGATTTGTTGGCTAAGGAATTGCTAGAAAAAGAAGTTGTCCTAAAATCAGATTTAGAACGTTTAATTGGCGAACGACCGGCCGGCTCAGATACAGAACCCGAATTCGTTAAAAATATAAACAACTAAGTGTATTTAAAAAGTGTTCCACGTGGAACACTTTTTTTATGCAAAGATTTTTAAATTTGTTCCACGTGGAACATGACATTGTTATTTAAATTACTAGGTATGCATATTAAAAAATTACTGGTACTGCTTTTATTTCTTCTATCTACAAATGCATTTACTCAGAGGAAATTTGCTCAACTAGATCAAATATTACCAGATCCGAATACCTACAGAACGGCCTCAGGATCACCCGGAAAAGACTATTGGCAGCAACAAGCAGATTATAACATAAACATAAAACTAGATGAAACCAATCATATCATATATGGTGAAGAAGTAATAACCTACACCAATAATTCTCCAGATGTATTATCCTACCTGTGGATACAATTAGATCAAAATGTAAGAGCTAAAGACTCAGATACACATGCGTTACGAACATCTAGTATATCAGACAAACAAAGTACAACATCGTTAGAGAATTTCGAAAAAACATTTGATGGTGGATTTAAACTAGAATATGTAAAAGATGGACAAGACAATAACCTTCAGTTTACAATAGTTAAAACTATGATGAGGGTGGATCTACCTACTAGTTTAAAACCAAATTCAAAACAAATACTGAAAATAAAGTGGCACTACAATATTAATAATACTCGTGAAATCGGAGGTCGATCCGGATATGAACATTTCGACGATGATAATAACGATGTGTATTGTATAGCGCAATTCTATCCGAGGATGTGTGTATATAATGATATCGAGGGTTGGCAAAATAAGCAGTTTCTAGGTAGAGGAGAATTTACAGTAGGTTTTGGAGATTTCAAAGTTTCAATTACAGTACCTGATGATTACTTAGTTGCCGCATCTGGTGAACTTACTAATTCAAAAGACGTTCTCACCCACTTACAGCAAAAACGCTTGCAAGAAGCCAAGTCAGAATTTGAACAACCCATAGAAATCGCTACTCTAGAAGAAGCCAATGAAAGAATAAAATCAAAATCAAAAAGAAGTAAAACATGGAATTTCGAAGCTAAAAATGTGAGAGATTTTGCTTTTGCAGCTTCCAGAAGATTTATTTGGGATGCTCTTAATACAAAATTACCTAATGGAAAAACCGCAATGGCTATGTCCATGTGGGTAAAAGAAGGAGACTGCTTATGGAGTAAATTTAGTACAAAAGCCGTTGCACATACCCTTAAATGGTATTCGCATTATACTATTGACTACCCCTATCCAGTAGCATGGTCCATTGATGGAAATATGGGTATGGAATATCCTATGATATGTTTTAACCATGGAAGATGTGAAGACGATGGCACCTACGATGCTCGCATGAAATACTCACATATAGGCGTAATTATTCACGAAGTCGGTCACAACTTCTTTCCTATGATAATCAATAGTGATGAAAGACAATGGACCTGGATGGACGAAGGATTAAATACTTTTGTGCAATATCTCACAGAACAACAATGGGAGCGAAACTACCCTTCCAGAAGAGGTCCAGCACAACTCATAACAGAATATATGGCAGGTGATCAATCTAAAATAGCCCCAATTATGACCAATTCAGAATCCATATTTCAGTTTGGTAATAATGCATATTTTAAACCCGCTACGGCACTGAACATTCTTAGAGAAACCATATTAGGTAGAGAACTTTTTGACTATGCCTTTAAAGAGTATGCAACTAAGTGGGCATTCAAACAACCATATCCCGCAGATTTCTTCCGTACCATGGAAGAAGCATCAGGAGTAGATTTAGATTGGTTTTGGAGGGGTTGGTTTTATACCACTGAGCCAGTTGATATTTCTCTAATAGAAACCAAGCATTTTAAAATAAATCCATTAAACCCAGAAGAAAAATTTGAAATTCTTACAGAGGAAAAATCTAGTGAACCAATAAATATTAGTACAATACGAAACAACAATGAAATACTAAAAACTTACAATGAAATAGACACAACTATTAATGATTTCTATACCACTTTTGATGAAAACAAACCTAATTATCTTGATAAAGAAAAGTATCAAGAAGAAATCAAAAACTTTGATAATACAGACAGTACCATTATTCAAGAAAATAAAAACTATTATCAATTAAGTTTTGAAAATCTCGGTGGCTTACCGATGCCTATCATACTCCAATTTAAATATCAAGACGGAACAGATACTATTTATAGAATACCGGCAGAAATCTGGCGTTTTGACGACACCATAGTAACCAAGGTATTTCCAACAGATAAAGAAGTTAAAGAAATCATTTTAGACCCCTTTTTAGAAACAGCAGATATAGATAGAAGTAACAATTACTATCCGCGAAGAGAAGAGAAAAGTAGATTCGAAATCTTCAAAGCAAAACAAGAAAAAACAAGAAATCCGATGCAGATAGAAAATGATAGAAAATCAAATTCTAGAACTTAGAAAATACTTATTTAAAGATTTAATTCCTTGATTCAACATCATTCAAGAATTTTCCCAATTCAATATTAAATTCCTCAGGCTTTTCCATCATGGGTGCATGGCCACATTGGTCAAAGAACACTAGTTTTGAATTAGGAATCAGTTCATGAAACTTTTCACCCACCCAAGGAGGTGTTACCGTATCTTGTAAACCCCAAATTAACAGCGTTGGGGTTTGAATTTTATTGAGTTTATCTTCAAGGTTATGTCTCACTGCTGATTTGGCAGTTATTACAACTCTGATACCTTTGCGAATATCATTGACCGTCGCATAGACATCATCCACTAATTCCTTAGTCGCTATTTTTGGATCATAAAAGACCATTTCGGCTTTTTCCTTTATATAATTATAATTTCCTCGTCTTGGAAAGGATGTTCCCATAGCATTCTCAAATAAGCCAGAACTACCAGTAAGGGTCATTGACGCTATTCTTTCTTGATTTTCTAGAGTAACTAATTGAGCAATATGTCCACCCAGACTATTACCCAATATATGAACCTTATCAAGTTCTAGAAAGTCTAAGAAACTCTCCACATACTTTACTAAAGACTTAACTCCCAAACTTTTTAATGGTAAAGTAAATATAGGAAGTATCGGTACTATAATTCTTCGCTCTTGCTTAAAATGAGAACTTATACTGGCAAAATTGCTTAGGCTTCCCATAAGTCCATGAAGTAAAACCAAAGGAATACCTTTCGATCCACTTTCAATATCGATATACTCAAACTTATCCCTTTTTATAATTTCGTATTCCTGTCCTATCATATATTTCCTATAAGTGTACCAAGGAAAAAATTTCATTTAGTCGCAAATCCTAACTTTTCATATCTTCTGCTGATAACGTGACTTAAATAAAAGCGTTAAGATACTAGTTAAAAACAATACTGCAACTAATTGATGCAATACTCCTAACGAAACCGGGACTTCTCCCTTACTATTTATCAACATAATTATACCAATAAATATTTGACTTATTAACATAAAAAACAAAAGAGATAAATCTCTTTTCAACGGATAATTACCCTTATTATAAACTTTCAAAATAAACCAAATTACATAAACAAATATAATGTATGCTGTCATCCTATGTAGAAAATGTACTAAGCTAGGCATAAATACATTTTGATCATAATTAATAAAATTTTCCACTTTCCAAGATTCAGATGAAAATAAAATATGTGGAAAAAATTCATTTCCTATCAATGGCCATGTAGGAAAAATCACGGCAGCCTTCATTCCTGATATTATACCACCTAAAAACAATTGCACAAACACTAAACCCAATAATATTAAAATTGATCTTCGTTGCAATTTATATTTGGGATTATCAAACCATCCAGAAACATAGGCATAACAATAGTACAATGCTGTATACACAGAAATTGCAATCAGAAAATGAATCGATAATTTATACGCATTAACCCAAGGTCTATCTAATAAACCTGATTTAACCATAATCCATCCAAAAACAGCTGCTAAAATAGAAAGTAAAATTACCCACAATAATTTTTTTATAAGCGGTGGATCTATCCACTTTTTGTATAAAAATATAATGAATGGAACTAAAAAAACAAATCCCATGAATCTAGCCCATAAACGATGAATAAACTCCCAAAAGAAAATAAACTTAAAGTCCGACATGCTAATACCCTCAAACACTTCACGATATTGAGGGGTATTTTTGTATAATTCAAATTTGGCATTCCAGTCAGAGTCAGATAAGGGAGGAATGATACCTCCTATGGGTTCCCACTTGGTTATTGACAATCCTGATTCAGTAAGCCTAGTGATTCCACCTAATACTATTTGCATCAAGACCATGACCAATCCAGTAACTATCCACGCTTTGACCCATCTATTGTATTTCATTCTTTCATCATACATTTCAGATTGCAAAATTAATCATATAAAATTGAAGAATCGAATCAGAAATAAGAAGCAATTCACATTTCTAATTAGTAATAATATAGTTTTAAAATGAAATCATATTCATCATTACCAATGTGAAATTGAATATAAATAAATCAATATTTATTTTGAATTGTAGTTAATCACAAAGGATTCATTCTTATAAACACAATAATTAATCTTAATACATTGAATTATAGATTTTTAACAATTCAACATTAAAATTTTTAAAATCATATACAGCATATTTTTCACGTTCTAAAAGTGGTAATAAGACGTTTAAAATAGAATTTCAAATTACGAAAAAGTAAAAGATATTAATTTTATATATATATAATTTTCTGTAATTTTATTTTTCCTTATTCAATCGTTATATTTCCACAATTTGATTGTCTAAAGTTTTATTTTTATATATCTGTAAATATTAACTTTACGCTTTAAGTATATTCTTAATGTTTATAAGTTTATGAGAGTCATCTTACAAAGAGTTACATCCGCATCGGTGTCGGTTGACCAAAATATTGTTGGAAGGATAGAGGCAGGTTTAGTAATCTTATTAGGAATTACTCACGAAGATACAGCAGAAGATATCCAATACATTATTAATAAAATTTTGCAACTAAGAATATTTAATGATGAAAATGGTAAAATGAATCTCTCTGTTCGAGACATTTCTGGTGAGTGTTTAATCATAAGTCAGTTTACCTTATATGCCAGTACAAAAAAAGGAAATAGACCTTCTTATATAGATGCGGCATCACCTGATCTTGCCATCCCTTTATATGAACAGTTTATTACAGAGTTCCGTCATCACCATCACGCAAAAGTTGCAACTGGTGAGTTTGGTGCGGATATGAAAGTATCGTTAATCAATGATGGCCCTGTTACAATCACTTTAGATTCGAAAGATAAAAAGTAATGGAACTTATACAGTTACAGAATGTAGTAGACACGTGGATAAAAACCTACGGAATTCGTTATTTTAGTGAATTGACCAATATGTGTATCCTAATGGAGGAAGTAGGCGAGCTGTCAAGGTATATTGCACGTAAATATGGTGAACAATCTTTTAAGAATGATATTTCTAATGATGAAGTAGATCAAGGTATTGAGGATGAAATGGCGGATGTCCTTTGGGTACTAACTTGCCTTGCAAATCAAATGGATATAGATTTGACAGAAGCTATAAAAAGAAATATAGCCAAAAAGACCAATCGAGATTTCAAAAGACACTTATCAAACAAAAAATTAAGCAGTGAAAATGAATAAAGATTTTTTAAAAGAATTGGGTTTAGAACATGACAACCAGGGTACTTGGACTGGACTCAACAGTATCAATACTTCAGAATATATTGATTCTTATTCTCCTGTAGACGGCCAGTTTATTGGAAGAGTCAGCATTACTAGTCCAGAAGTATATGATAAAGTCGTCGCTAAAGCACAGGAAGCATTTAAAGTATGGAAGAAAATACCAGCTCCTAAGAGAGGAGAAATCATCAGGCAATATGGTGAAGTATTGCGATCAAATAAGGATAATTTAGGAAAATTGGTTTCTTATGAAATGGGGAAATCTTTACAAGAGGGATACGGTGAGGTACAAGAAATGATTGATATCTGTGATTTTTCGGTCGGTCTTAGCCGTCAATTATATGGGTTGACCATGCACTCAGAAAGACCAGATCATAGGATGTATGAACAATGGCATCCCCTTGGAATAGTAGGAATCATTTCAGCATTTAACTTTCCAGTAGCAGTATGGTCTTGGAATGCGATGATCGCTATGGTTTGTGGAAATGTAACAATATGGAAAGGCAGCGAAAAAACACCTCTAAATACCGTAGCATGTCAGAAACTTTTTAATAAAGTATTGAAGGATAATAACATTCCTGAAGGGGTAGTAAACATTGTAACTGGTGACTATAAAGTAGGCGAAATGATGACGATCGATACGAGAGTTTCATTAATCTCTGCTACAGGATCTTCAAGAATGGGTAAAATTGTAGGTAGTACTGTCGCATCACGATTCGGTAAGTGCTTATTGGAATTGGGAGGTAACAATGCAATTATTATTACCCCGAGTGCAGATATAAAATTGGTACTGACTGGTGCTGTATTTGGTGCTGTAGGTACCTGCGGCCAAAGATGCACCAGTACTCGAAGACTAATTATTCATGAGAGTATTTATGAAAAAATAAAAGAGGCGCTAATAAATGCTTATGGTCAGTTAAAAATAGGAGATCCATTAGACCAAAACAATCATGTAGGACCACTTATTGACTTAGATTCAGTCAATATTTACTTGAAAGCCATAGAAATAGCGAAGACTGAAGGTGCTAACTTCATCGTTGAAGGAGGTGTGATGAAAGGTGATAATTTTGAAAGTGGCTGTTATGTAAAACCATGTATTGCAGAAGTAAGTCCTGAAATGGAAATTGTAAAAAAGGAGACATTTGCACCGATTTTATATATTATGAAATATAGTGGAGATGTACGAAATGCCATAGAAATCCAAAATTCGGTTCCTCAAGGATTGTCATCAGCCATCATGACCAATAATCTAAAAGAAGCAGAACGGTTTTTATCTTCAGAAGGTAGCGATTGTGGCATAGCGAACGTAAATATAGGGACTTCAGGAGCTGAAATAGGTGGTGCATTTGGTGGTGAAAAGGAAACAGGAGGAGGACGAGAATCGGGATCAGATAGCTGGAAAGCATATATGAGAAGGCAAACAAATACTATCAACTATGGTGATGAAATACCACTTGCTCAAGGAATAAAATTTGATATTTTTTAAAAATTATTTTTTTATTTTTAAAAATGTAGTATATTTGTATTGTCTTAAAGAAGTTAAGATATTATAAATTAGAATTAAAGAGCTACCGCTGCCGCTCGGCAGTTTAATAGGTAGGGGGTTATATAGAATGATGGGGCCTCCAAGTTGTAGAACTTGGGGGCTTTTTTATTGTACCCTTTTTATATTCAATATTTTACTCCAATAAATTTACCTTTGTAATTCAGTCTTGATTTATTTCCTCAGTTGTGTAAACTTCTAAATCAAATATATGGATAAAGTAAAGGTAGCCATCATCGGATCAGGAAACATAGGCACGGATCTTTTGATAAAAATAATTCGTCAGTCTGATACACTTTCTGTGGCCGCATTTGTAGGAATAGATCCGGAGTCTGATGGACTCAAGAGAGCAGAGCGAATGGGGATAAAAATCATTTCTTCTGGTGTAGACGGGTTGATTAATACTGAGGAGTGGGACGATATAAAAATTATTTTTGATGCGACGAGTGCTAAAGCACATCTTTATAATTGGGAAAAGATAAAAACGTATACAGAGAAAAAAATCATTGATTTAACCCCCGCTGCCATCGGACCTTATATAGTTCCTCCTGTCAATTTATCCACATTGCATCATGAAAATAATGTGAATATGGTTACCTGTGGAGGCCAGGCAACTATACCTATGGTATATGCAGTAAGCCGCGTTGCAAGAGTAAAGTATGCAGAAATTGTGGCTTCCATTGCAAGCAAATCTGCTGGACCCGGAACGAGAGCCAATATTGATGAATTTACTGAAACCACCGCAAAAGCGATAGAAAGCATAGGAGGTGCTGAAAGAGGGAAGGCCATTATTATTTTAAATCCGGCCGAACCACCGTTAGTGATGCGAGACACGATTTTTACGTTGAGCGAGATTGTTGATAGACAGCTTATTATCAATAGTGTAAACCAGATGGTAGAGGATGTTCGTAAATATGTACCAGGATATGAATTACATCAAGAGATACAATTTGAAATAATTGATGAGGAAAACCCGATTTATATTGAAAATCTAGGAATGTGCCATGGACTAAAAACCATGATAATGCTAAAAGTGAAAGGAGCCGGGCATTACTTACCGGAATACGCCGGAAATCTTGATATCATGACTAGTGCCGCAAAAATTACGGCCGAAATGTTAGTAAATATGCAATAAATCAAAGATGAAGAACAAAGTTTATATACAAGACGTGACACTCCGTGATGGAATGCATGCAATAAAACATAGTTTTGGAAAAGAAATATTGACGCAACTTGCCATTGCCTTGGATCAAGCAGGTGTTGATGCTATCGAAATTGCACATGGAGATGGCTTATCCGGCAGTAGCTTCAATTACGGATTTGGAAAACATACAGACAAGGAATGGTTGTCTGGCATAGCTGAACAATTACAAAATGCGGTTTTGACTACGCTTTTGCTTCCTGGCATAGGAACAATAGAAGATTTAAAAGTGGCTAAAGACCTTGGAGTAAAATCTGTGCGAATAGCTACACATTGCACGGAGGCAGACATTGCAATACAGCATATCGCAGAGGCACGAAAAATGGGATTGGATGTGGGTGGTTTTCTTATGATGGCACACATGAATACACCCAAAAACTTGGCAAAACAAGCTAAAATTATGGAAGATGCCGGTGCTCATTGTGTTTATGTGACAGATTCAGCCGGTGCCTTATTGATGCACGAAGTAGAAGAAAGAGTCGACGCTTTTAAGCTTGAACTGAATAGTGACACTCAAATAGGAATTCATTGCCATCACAATTTATCTTTAGGGGTAGCGAATACCATTGTCGCCATGGAAAAAGGGGCTTATCGATTAGATGCCTCTTTAGCTGGAATGGGAGCCGGTGCAGGAAATTCTCCTCTCGAAGTACTGATTGCTGTACTTAATAAAATGGGGGTAGAACACAATTGTGATTTATTTCGATTGATGGACTTGGCAGATGATATAATAAGACCGATGCAGGAACGACCGGTACGGGTTGATAGAGAGACTTTATCTTTGGGTTATGCCGGAGTTTATTCTAGTTTTTTATTACATGCTGAAAAAGCAGCTAAAAAATATGGACTTGATACCCGCGATATTTTAGTAGAATTAGGAAACCGAAAAATGGTGGGAGGACAAGAAGATATGATTGTCGATGTGGCTTTGGATATGCACAAAAAAGTGAATCATGATTAATCTACTAAATAATAAAAAACTATTAAAATACGGATCTTACATCAATGGCGAATGGATAGTAGATGGTAATTATTTTGACGTCATCAACCCATACAATGGAGAGACACTTGCCCAAATGTCAGGATGTAACCCGCAGATAATCAATAAATCCATTGAATCGGCCGACCAGGCCATGTCAACATGGAAAACACTTACTGCTCGAGAAAGAAATGAATATTTGATAGCTTGGTACGATAAAATAATAGAAAACAAAGAGGATTTATCAATAATACTCACTCTCGAGCAGGGGAAACCTATTAAAGAATCTCGAGCAGAAATAAGCTATGGAGCTGAATATTTAAAGTGGTTTGCAGAGGAAGCGAAAAGGATTTATGGAGATGTAATACCAGCTTCGGTGTCAGGAAAAAAAATATTGGTTACCAAAGAACCAATAGGAGTGGTCGCTGCCATTACCCCGTGGAATTTCCCCAATGCGATGATAACAAGAAAGGTTTCCGCTGCCATGGCAGCAGGCTGCTCTGTATTAGTAAAACCTTCTGAATTAACACCATTGTCTGCGCTTGCATTAGCAGAATTGGCTCACGAAGCGGGAATTCCTGAAGGGGTTTTTAACGTGATAATCACAGATAAACCCCAAGAATTTGCAAATGAAGTAATTGCAAGTAAGATTGTAAAGAAGCTAAGTTTTACGGGTTCTACACGAGTGGGAAAGTTACTTATGACTCAATGCGGTCATGAGATTAAACGCCTGAGCTTAGAATTGGGAGGCAATGCTCCATTTATCGTTTTTGAGGATGCTGATTTGGAAAATGCCGCAGACCAATGTGTTGCATCAAAATTTAGAAACACTGGTCAGACTTGTGTTTGCACTAACCGGATTTTTGTACATAAGAGTATTTATAATCTTTTTTTGGAATTACTGCAGGATCGATTAAATAGCCTAAAAATTGGAAATGGATTAGATGAGAATACTGATATCGGTCCGTTGATTAACAGTGCCGCCTTGAAAAAGGTTGAAAATTTACAACAAGAAGCGATAGAAAAAGGAGCTCATATAATAACAGGTGGAAACGTCATTGGCAAATTGCTTATAGAACCGACGATATTATGTGAAGTAAACACAGATATGGCAATTTATCACCAAGAGATATTTGGGCCTATTGCTACAATTATAAAATTTGAAACGGAGGAGGAGGTGATTGAAATGGCTAATGATACTGAGTACGGCTTGGCATCATATTTTTTCAGTAAAGATTATGCTAAAGTGTGGAGAGTGGCTGAGAAATTACAATATGGAATGGTAGGGATAAATACAGGCATGCTGTCAATGGTAGAAGGACCTTTCGGAGGTATCAAACAAAGCGGATTTGGAAGGGAAGGGTCAAAATATGGAATTGAGGAATATCTGAATTTAAAATACCTTTGTCTTGGGGGTTTAGATTAGGTTTTTTACCTCATCATATATTTGACGTGCAATGAGTTTATCATTAAAAATAGATTCTGCAAATTCCCGACCTTTATTACCCATTTCGTGACGTTTATCGTGCCCTAGACTTAGAAAATTTTCAATACATTCAACCAAAGCTTCTGTATTTCTAGATGGGATTAACCAACCATTTTCATTTTGAAAAACGGTTTCTCTACACCCTGGTGTATCAGTCGTGATTACAGGTTTTGCCATAGCAAGGGCTTCGAGGACAATGCGAGGTAGTCCTTCACGATAGGAAGGTAACACGACGCAATCGGATTTTGATAGGAGGGGTCTTAC
>JACJYM010000005.1 GCA_020636155.1 Lewinellaceae bacterium
TTTGTTTTAGCTTGTCTGAAAATAATAGATATTTAGTCATACTCAAATCGGTTTAGTGAGACGTAGTGCGGTTGGTGCAAAAGCAAATGTGGTGCAATTCGTTGGCTCGGTGCGGTTGGTTGCACCTCTTTTGATTTTGCCGAAGCGTTGGCTTGTCTGTTCATTTATTTATTTTGTTTGTTTGTTTGTTTGTTGTGTCTATCTTTTATGGTGAGTGCTAACGGTTTGCATAAATGGCGTGCTGGCGCATAGCCAGCATGAACATTTTATGCTTTGTTGTGTGTTAGTGTTCTTTTCAATTTTTCTGATATTTCAATAATTTTATTTCTCGACAATCGAAATTGTTAATTAACTTTCCGAGATATTGCTCTTCAAATTTTTCCATTAATTTATAAGTAATTACATGTTCATCAAAATCCTCGTTATTCGCTCTTAATTCTTCTTCCATTTGAGTTGAAGTACCTTCTGAAAATGTTCCGTCTCCTCCTTCTTTTGCACAAATAAATTCTCCATTTATTCCCAAAACAAAACCGAAAACCATTACTCTATCATCGTATGATTTTGAGTATATTTCGCAGTCTGGAAACTCATTTAGGAAATTATTTCGGATTTCACTTTCATGAATCATTTTGTAGGTAATTTCATTTCCCAGAATTATAGTTCCATTATTTAGTTCACCTATAAATAAATCTCGAACAATTCCAGTTTCACACAAATCTGTTTCACCTACAAATTCATGTTTGCCAATTTCTAAGGAATTAGTTATAGATTCAATATTTATTTCTTTTACTTTTTTATCTTTTAGAAAGATGTAATCAAATATTTGAGACATTTCGATTCGTTTTTATTTTTTCTTCATTACACACAACGGTTAGGGGCTTTGCGTTCGGGCGGAATTGCGAAGCTCAAAGCTTCAATTTCGTACTAAAGTTTATTAGAAGCACAAAACTCCAAGTTTGCACGTCACCCCGCCTGACGCAAAACCCGTGTTATGCGGTCGGCTTTCTTTTCTCAGTTCAGTCGTTCTGCCCATTTTAGTTCTGTCGGTAATTCTTGATTTGAAAATTCAATATGTATTACTCGTCTTCTTTTATTGTTCGTTGTCCTGCTTGAGCTGTGTAAAATAAGCGGTTTCATTATCATTATACCACCTTTATTCACTTTGCAAGTCATTTCAGTTTCTGTCGTCCAGTCAATTGTTTCAGGTCTGTAAATTTTCTTAGAATGTGATTTTGGAATTACTCTTAAAGCACCGTTATTTTCGTCGGTGTCGTCAAGGTGAATTCTGATTGTAAAAATATTTTCTAAAAAGTCAATTGGTGGTTGAACAGCAAATTGATTTTGTTTTGTTGTCCAAGGTCCAAAGTTTTCAAGCTCTACTTTTTTGTCAACTGAAATTGTCAAGTCTTGGTGATAAGAAACATACCAATTTGAAGTTTCTGGTTTGTCAAAATAAATGCTCTTAACCACGAAGTAGTTGCCCCCCAAAAGTTGTCTAACTACACTTGTTAGGTTGTCGTTAAAAACCAAATCTTTAGTCTCAGGAATTTCTTTTAAAAACTGTCTGATTGCGAAAAGGTCAGTCGATTTTCTGAATGTTTCTTTGTCTTTGTCGGCTTGGTCAATAGTCAATAAAATTTGTTCTATTTCCTTGTCAGAATAAATATTGTCAACAGTCGTAAAACCATTTTCTGTTAGGTCAATTTTATGGCGTTCGGATACTGTCATTTTTATCGGTGTCGTCTTTTAAGCTGCCGCATAACGATTGTATATACGCCAAATTGCGTATATATTGTATATAAATTCATCCTTCCTTTTTGACATATTTCTATTATCTAGCGGCGAATTTCTATCTATATTCATCTTATTAAATGATACTTTGCTCATTTTTCTACTTTCCAAATATTTGCAACCTTCAAGACCATTTACCCAAGAGGCTAGACCTTGGTCATAACCAAAAACAATCCCATCCACTTCCTATCTCCGTGAAAAATTGGCTTGAGGCGTTGTATATTTTGATCCGCTAAGGTCATCTTATCAAAAAGTATGGGATAAAAATAGCGAGAATAGTCTATATCGCCAAAGAAACTTTCTAATTTTCGATTGTCTGCGAGTCGATTATTCCTTCCTAATAAATTTAATAAGTTCCATGACCAACTCCGACATGATGGGAAGCTCCGGCCGATTGTATGATTCCTTGATGCATTGGGCTTTATTGTTAGTTGATGAATATTTCATCATGTGGTTCATGTGGGGGATGACCTTAAGTAGGTTACTGGTATCTGCGAGGTACAATTTCTCAGCCTCCGTCGTATCTACTTGAAAATCTGCATCACCATTGATGATCAGACAGGGAATGTCTAATTTGGAAATTTCATCAGCGGGATTATAAGCCATCCAGCTCATCCAAAAGGGTTGTAGTTCAGGTCGGAAAATGGATTTTATCATGACATGGACAGAATCAGTGACCACGCCATGTTCCATACTATCGATGATAGGTTCCACGAACGATTCCAACAACATTTTATTAATCGGTGGATCATACAGCTGTTTCCTCAATATATGCTGTATCCTCTGCCCTGCCCCAGCCACGCTGATGACCCCAGTCACATTCTTAATTTTCTGTGCAACCAAAATGGCGATGAGTGATCCTTGGCTGTGACCCATCAAATATACCTTACTAAAATTGGGGTTGTCCAATAATTGCTGCGTCCATGCTGCCGCATCATTCACAAAATCATCAAACCTCGTGTTCTCTAGTCCTGAGATATGTTGCTTGCTTTTTCCCGCCGTCCTCTTGTCCGTGGCCAGTACAGATATCCCGTGAGCCACTAGAGAGTCCGCCAGCATTTGGTAGGAATTATCGGGACTCATGTTTCGATCTACAGGTCCAGAGCCACCGATGACTAATACGACCGGAGTTGGATGAAGGGTATCTGCCACGTATAATGTACCGAACAGCGTGCCATCTGAAACTTCGACACTTATCTCTCGCGAGACCTGAGAATGCAATAAGAAAGCATAGAAAACAATCGCAAAGGATGTCATGATAATTTTCACTCCTAATTGATTGATTTGGTACATTTAATTAACTATTCTGGCTTTTGTATTTTTTCAAGGCCTCTGTAAGCCTCGGTACCACCTCAAACAAATCCCCTACTACACCATAGTCTGCCGCCTTAAAGAAAGGGGCTTCCGGGTCTTTATTAATCACCACAATGGTCTTACTATTATTAACACCTGCGAGATGCTGTATAGCTCCACTGATTCCGATGGCGATATACAAGTTTGGACGGATAGCCACTCCTGTCTGCCCTACATGCTCGTGGTGAGGTCTCCAGTCGCTGTCCGCCACTGGTCTTGAACAAGCAGTCGTCGCACCCAGCGTATGTGCCAAATCTTCAATAATACCCCAATTCTCTGGCCCTTTCATCCCTCTTCCTGCTGATACTACCAACTCAGCTTCCGGTAATGGCACTTCACCCTTAACGGTTTCTTGCGCTAGTACTTTGACCATGGCATCAGGCACGTTGAAACTCATCTTTTGAACCTCAGCCACGCGGTCTTGCTTCTCCGCTTTGATGCTATTCCCTGCTAAGGTCATGACCTTATTTTCTGTCTGAAATTGATATTTCGCAATGGCTTTTCCACTAAATACTGTGCGGCTCACCATCAGTGGGTCGTAACTCAACGGCAATGCATTGACCATTGATACGAGACCTGCTTCCAGATTAATCGCAACACGTCCGGCTATAGATTTTCCATTGGCCGTATCTGCAATGATGACCAAGTTGCAATGATGATCCTTGGCTGCTTGTACCAAAGCTTTCGTATGCTGAACACTATCAAAAGCATCAAATTTTTCTGCACCGTCGTGGATTACTAGATCAACCCCATATTGACCCAATTCAGAAGGATTATCAACACTTCCGAGAGCCATGGCGATACATTTTCCACCAGTGTTATTAGCGACCTGTTTACCATAATACACGGCATCATTAATGGCTTTCTTAAATCCTCGGTCTTTAGATTCTGCGTATATTAAAACGTTCATTTTCTATTTTTAAAGTCTTAAAAAAATTAATCGGGAGTTAGATGACTTTTGCTTCTTCATGAAGCAATCTTACCAATTCGTCCATATTTTCGGGATTGATAAGTTTTACACCACTTTTTGCGGGTGGAGTTTCGAATCCATCGACCTTTACTCTTGGATGATTACCTGACAGCGGCGTCATCACTTCTAGTGGTTTGCTTTTTGACATCATGATGCCTTTCATATTAGGGATACGCTGTTGTGCCAATCCTTTGGCGGCGCTTAAGACAAATTTTTCATTGACTTGAACCTTTTCAATTCCTCCTTCGATATCTCGGTCAATTACAAATTTCCCATCGGCATATTCGAGGTGAGAAGCATAAGATACAAACGGCATGTCGAGCAGTGCCGCAATCATCGCTCCCACTTCACTTCCATTAAAATCTATCGTTTCTTTACCTGTAAATATGACCTCAAAATCTCTCGATCTCGCATAATTTGCTATTTCTAGTGCCACTTGTGAAGCATCTTCAGCCTGCATATCGATTCTTACAGCATTGTCAGCCCCGATAGCCAGCGCCTTTCTTATTATGATGTCATAATCAGAGCCTCCGACCGAAATCACGGTCACCTTTCCACCATTCTGCTCTACCAGCTCGATGGCTCTCACCAGAGCATACCACTCATCATACGGATTCATGATAAAATTGACTCCTTGCTCATTAAATTTCATATTGTCATCAACAAATGAGATTTTTGAGGTGGTGTCTGGAGTTTTACTGATACATACTAGGATATTCATTCGTAAAAGTATTTTATTTTTAACCCTGTAAAATTAACAATGTCAGTTAAAAATTTAAACTCAGAGTTAAATTATTTATTTAAATATATTAGTTTGGCACAAAAGTAATAAATGCTTTTAAAAAATTTGGAATGGATAGAGTACAACATTTATTGAATTTACTGGAAGAAGACCCTCGCTCCGTGTTTATACTTTTTGCGTTGGCGAAGGAGTACGAAAAACGTCAAAAATATGAGATTGCCGAGGCCTACTATTTGCGTTCACTCGAATTGGACGAAAATTACTTAGGCAGTTATTACCATGTCGCCAAGCTGTATGAAGAATTAGGTGATAATGACCAAGCACTCGCCATGTACGAAAGAGGAATCACCAAAGCCAAAATCCTCAGCGATTTCCATGCATTGGGTGAACTCATGAATGCCAAAACAAACTTAGAAATGGAATTATAACATGATATAGCCAGTATTTTTATTATCAGAGTTTTACAAGTTTAAAATCAAAACTGCGATTACTTGACTTAATTTTTACGTAATAAACCCCATTGTTTTCTTCAGATAAGTCAATCTCAGGGTTATCTATTTGGGTTTTTACTACATTACCAAAAGTATTGTACACGACTAAATAATATTCTAAGCCCTCTAGGCCTTTGATATTAAAAATACCTGAGGATGGATTGGGGTAAATTTGCAAACTTGTTTCTGCCAATAATTCGTCTTTTGTATTGACCATTCCTATGCATTTTTGAAATCCCACAATGGCATCCCACAAATCACATTTTTCTTTTCTCAAGGCCGAAAGGGTACCATCAGGTTCTGACTTTAAGTCTATATATGTATCAGATTGCGGATTATAAATGGGCCATTGTGTCAAAAGGGAAGAATTTGGATCCCCAGAATAAGCGAAATTAGTCCAATAGTCTAACATTAGATTTTGTACTTTTTCATCGTCAGATGTAAATATTGGACCAATGGCAACAGGAGAATTTTCCCAAGTATTAAACACATAAAAGAGTTCTATCCCATGATATGACTTTGCTGATCCCAAAAAAGGAATCAGGGGGTTGTGGGTATGACTGAATAAATATCTATAGACAGGTTCACTTTGATTGAGGCTCATACATTGTGCCGTCCGTCTTACTGTCGAAGTAAACTGGGCATCTGACAAAAACGCAATCAAGGATTCTTTAGCCTGTTCAGTGGTTGAACCAGGAGGATATAAGTTAAAGATAGATTCTCTGAATTGTGCTGGAATCGTACTATTCACAACTGCAGTAAACTCCGCAGGAGAAACAACTTGAGGTACCGACAAACTCATTTCGTCCGCATTCGAACCAATAATCAAAGGTACATGATTGAACTCACCCGATTCAAAAGCATTAACTGGAAAGGATTTTAATATATTCATGTCAAGAACAGGTTGCCAAACCATTTGGGCAACTCCACCTTCCAATGGATTTTTGTTTAAAATGGTCAAGCTATCCGCATGAATCTGTCTCATTTGCTCTATTTTCTCTTCGTCAGAACCACTCACTGCAAATGAATTAACAAAATCTATTCCCTCATATCTGGCAACATTATAGGCATTTATTACAGGAACAGCGCTTTGAATTATGGCTTTATGAAAAAGTCCCTTCGCCTTGTCAGAGATTATAAGATTCCCTACATTAACTCCACCTGCACTTTCTCCGAAAATGGTTATATTACTTTGATCTCCACCAAAATTTTTAATATTTTTCTGAACCCATTCCAAGGCAAAAACTTGATCCATGACTCCGTAGTTCCCGGAGATACCCAAAGTATTTTCTCCTTCTAAGCCAGGATGTACTAAATAGCCAAGCGACCCTAACCTGTATTGAATGGTAACCACCACGACCTCTCCACGTTCACTCAGATTTTTACCGTTATAAATTTCCGTTCCTGCTGAAATTTGGCTTGTTGACCCCTGCTGATTGCCTCCACCATGTATGAATACCATGACTGGAAAATTGCCAGCGATATTCGGTGTCCAGATGTTTAAATACAAGCAATCTTCCTCACCCTCAAGGGTATAACTCGAATCCTGTGCGGCCACTTTAAAACTCTTCTGTGGACATTTAGGTGGAAAATTGTCAACAATCAAGATATCATTCCATTCGTCAGGTGCTGTGGTCGGCCTCCATCTTAATTCACCTACGGGAGGGGACGCAAAGGGAATACCCAGAAATTCTGAAATGCTTCCATTCGTGTGACCCATTATTTCACCATATTGAGTTTCCACCAATTGAGCTGTCCCATTAATTCGAAAAAATAATAGACTTAGAACCACAAAAGTTAATCTCGTATTAATTGAAATATTTGATCTCATGCAAAAATATATTTTCCTTAGTAGGATAAAATTACCTATAAAATTGGATTTTGAAAGCATTTATAATCTTATAAATAAAAAAGCCTGTAAGTTATCTCACAGGCTTTCAATAGTCAATTTAAACTTGGAATTTATTCATTCGTCGCATCTAGTTTCGTCTGATACTCCTTCACTTTATCCATTTGATTTTTTCTTGCATAGATTTCTTTCAAGGCAATCAAGGTATTTTGGTCATTTGCGTCTATACTTTCAGCTTTAAGAAAATAAGGCATTGCTTGGTCAAAATAGCCGTCCATTTTCGCCTTCGCTTCATTGTATTTTTGTGTTCCGGCTTTTGAAAAATCATTGGCATATTGATTTATTTCTTCGGTCATAGCCGCTGCTTTGTTGTAATACATGGCTCCTATCGAGTATTCTGCATCAAAATTATTAGGATCTTTAGCCAGCGTTTCATTGTAATATTGCATCGCAGAATCAAAGTATTCTGCAGATTTCTCAGTATTGCCATTTTTAGCCTCTGCCTGGCTTAATTGATCGTATACATTCCCCAAAGTCACATATACACTTGGATTGTCAGGTTCTTTTTCAATGGCCATTTTCAGTTTTCCGGTCAATTCTTCAAGTCTTCCTTCTTTCAGGTAATAGTTAATCTCTGCAAAAAGTAAGCCTGTATCATTCGGAAATTTTTCTCTACCCATGACCAAATATTTTTCAGCCGCCGGCTTATCAGAGTCAAGAGTATAATTAAAAAGTGCTTCATACACCAATGGCTTGTCCGTTGTACTTTCCATTTCCTTAAGTAGAGGCATTGTTTTTTCTTTTCTATCACCGTAATATCCAGCTGCAACAGTATAGAAATAATGTTCATTTCTTGTCGCTTCATCGTCTAACCGACTATCTTTTCCAGAATTTTTTAACAACTTATAAGCCTCGATTGCCGCATTAAAATTATCAAATGCCGCTCCATAATTTTGTTCTTGAAACATGGTGATGCCTATGTTGTTCAAGTTTCCTTCTGTCTCCGCCAATGCCGCCAATGCATCTTTGGTTTGCCCCTTTTTAGTAGCCATTTGCATGGCAGTTGCAAGAGCCTCATAGGCTTCGACAGCCGCATTTGGAGTATTCAATTTTTCGGCAGGGTTTAATAGTATATTTCTTATCTCAGAGGCTGATATTTCATTATATATTTTACCCTTAACGATGTATGATTCAGGATCAGATTTCACTTCATCTGACTGAAATGCTTCATCTAATAGTCCGATAGCTTCAGTTAATTTATCCTTATTATTAGCAGGATCAGAATAATATTTACCTAAATCTTTAGATGCTTGTTTTAATGCTTTCTTACCGTCCTGTGCAAAAGCAGAAAAGGCCATAAGGAAAGAAACGGCTAAAATCAAATACTTTTTCATGTTTTTGTTATTGCTTTAATTTTAAAAAAGTGATTCACTAATATCTAATCTTAAGATTAAATTTACTCTCATATTCTCATAATTTGTTGACAATTCATAAGTGAGAATAACTAATTAATCAAAATCAATTCTTAGTGAAATAATCAAATATTAATATCAATATTTATTACGTTGCAAAAATGTTAAATCTGGTTAAGAAAATCTAAAAATTCAAAGAGAATTAATCACAAGTTATCACAAAACTTACAATTTAGCTATCAGGCACTAAAATAATCTCCATTGTAGCATTTATTGATCTTATATTGTTGCTCTTGTTGAGAAGTTGAATATTAGAAATGACGACCTTGTCCCCTGCCTTCATATTTTTCAATTTATCGATTTGAAAATTTTGGTTTGAATTGGATCCAAAAACTTTGAAAAATTCCGGATCCCCCTCTTTATACGATAAAATCAAGGTGTAAGTGTATAATTCAGCATGATTTGACAATTGAAAATTCTCGTCATAGACTATAGAAACCCCATTCAATAAGTTTTCGATTTTTGAAATTGGTAGCTCGCCATTGACCGCATCTTTCACGACGATCGCTGGATTTGGAATAGTATCAACCTCGGCAGTGAGGATGTCCACAGGTAAAGATTTATAGTATAATTTCAACTTGATCTCCTCCTCGATATTATAAGGATAAATGTAATAGGTGGTATCAGAAGTCGTCCCAATCCTAGCATTGGTAGCTTTTAGTAATATCTTACTCACGTCACATTGGTTCGTATTGAGTTCTACCCTATTTTCATAATTCAAGTAAAATACCTGGTAATCATGTTTAAATGTTGGAATATTTTGACTGTAAGAGTACAATGGTAGAAAGAGTAATATGACTAAGTACTTCATTTAATTAATTTTCAAAATTTGTCCGATGCCCTTCATGTAAGACAATTTATCCCTTAGAATAAGTGCATTCTTAAGTAACGGTCATATTTTCAGATATATTTTAATAAACAAATAATATTGTTCAACGTTTTGTAAAGAAAACTTTTTCTAACTGGGCTGCCAAATATTTTTAATTTTGCAGCATCAAAATTTAAAACGAGTGTTCAAACTATCCAAAGAAGCTAAGTTAGGATTATTAGTCATTGTGACTATTTTTTTTAGTATTTGGGGATATAAATATATCAAGGGGAAGGATTTATTCTCTAAAACCATAGAGATAAAGGCCATTTTCAGTGACGTTACCGGCCTTGAGATTTCCTCACCTGTATTTATCAATGGTTATAAGATAGGATCTGTTACTGGAATCGACATCAATAAAGCAAAGGTCGACGAAATGATAGTGAATATATCGATAGAAAAAGATTTCAATATACCGAATGATGCCATCGCGATCATGTATGATGATGGAATCGTAGGGGGTAAAAACATAAAAATAGAATTCTCGCAATTGTGTAATGGCAATAACTGTATCGTAAATGGCGACGTACTCAAGGCTAAGAGCGAGGGACTACTCACATCTATGTTAGGTACTGATAATGTCAATGAATATATCGAAACGGCGGGTAACAAACTCAGTGAAACCATCGACCACCTAGGTGATGCTGATAAAAACGGGGCATTGCATGAAACCCTTAGAAATCTAAATCTCTCATTGGCAAACATAGCCAGTATGACTTCCAGTTTAAATAAAGTACTCGTCAACAATTCTCAAAACATGAACTCCATGATGAAAAACATGGATAAAATGATGGGTAATATTGCGGATAACAATGAAAATATCAGTCAAATATTGACCAACCTTAATACGATTACAGCCGATTTTGGAAATGCAAATATAGGAAGCAACACCGCCACGACCCTTGAGAATGCCAAGCTAGCGACTACACAACTTAATACCACGCTGGCGAACACTGAAAAAGCCATGAATAATCTAAATAGTATATTAGCTAAAATGGATGCCGGTGATGGAAGTCTTTCCAAATTGTTGAATGATAAAAAGCTCTATGATAATCTGGAGTTCACGAGTAAAAACCTTGCACTACTTCTTCAGGATCTGAGAATCAATCCAGGCAGGTATGTCAATATTTCCGTATTCGGTAAGAAGAAAAAAGACTATATACTTCCTGAAAATGACCCCGCTTTTCAAGATACTCTTAGATAAGAGTTATTTCATCACTTTCGCAATAGGTTATCTATCAAAGATTTATGGCTGAAAGTCGTGAATTGTTAAATTAGTATCCTTTCTCTAAAAATTCTCGCAGATCTGCAAGCTGCTGGTCACTCAATTTTTCCAAAGGATACTGAGGCATATAACTCGTTCTGCCGGAATAACTTGGCACTCCCCACCTAATGACCTGATAGATGGAGTAAGATGAATAAGTCGCCATTTTATTACGTAAAAAATCAACGGACATATTGTTCTTTTCCAAATCAAAAAAGCTGTACCTCTCTTGCAAGTGGCAATGAAGACAACTCAATTCGTAGATTTTCTTTCCAGATTCATAATTGCCGGACAAGCCGGTGCCGACGTTTCGATCAGCAGGAGGTGGTACAAAAGTTGCTGGAGAACCACTTAGATATTTGGATTTAATCAATTCTCTTGCATATAATTTTTCTTCATCGCTACTGGCATTTTTAATTCTCTCCCGTTCCTTTTCATTCAAATCTAAATCACTCATCCGAAATCCAATATCCCAAAAATAAGCCATGATGGATTCCATCTCCCATGGTTCCAATGCCCTCCCCTGAGCACACTCTGTGGCACACAGTTGTATGGCATTCCTTATGTCGTGCCGGGCTGTTTCTACCAGTTCTCCATACTTTTTATAGTAATCGCCGTTATAAAAACTGGTTCTATTGATGGCGCCATAAAGGGTCGTTCCTTGCAGAAATGGCAAGCCTTTTTCTGATACATAAGACAGTCTTGCCTCTGGACTAGATACCGTAAGGTCTGGATCTTCTATTTGAAGATTATGACAAGAAGTGCATACGAAATGTTTACTTTGTCTCTTACCTTTCCCACCATTTTCCTTTTGTGCAAACCCATCTTTTACCAAAGTCTCACCCGCCTGTACACTCACATTTGCGATATTGAAATTGGGCATTATATCGTCGTAATTTTCGCCTAAAGCTAGGAGTACATCGGTTACATAATCGTCCTCCGCCTCGAATATGATTTTTGGTTCACTATGTTTATAAACACCCACTCCTAAAAGTGTTGATATAATTAATGTTACGAGAAATTTCATCTTAATAAGATTGTTTGTTTGTCAATTTCAACCATACTGATTAATCATCCCACCTATGTGTCATAATTACCTTATCCATGGTTTGTTTCATCATTAATAATTTGAATTATTACGGATTTCAATCAATTCATTTACAACCTAAATTGTCTCGAAATGGTAAATCCGATTCTAAATTGCCCTTTTGAAATGTCTGAAGTGGTGTAAGGAATATAATCGGTTTCTACTATTCCCGTAGAATTCGTGAGGTTAAGTTGAAAGACATGACCTCCACCAGTCTCCCATTCAAAACCAAAGCCATATTCAGGAAAATAATTGTTTTCGCTTGTTCGCAATGAAGAAAACATATATCGACTCTCGAGCAAGAAACCGAACGACTTAGAACATTGCCATTTCAATGCAGCACTCAATGATGGTAAATCATTTTGATCATCACTGGTTACAATATTCCGGTAAGTCCAAGCCCCTGTAACCTGAAGAGAGAAAGCATTGGATAGTTTTCTAGCCATTAGAAATTCCAAATGATATGCCAATCTATGTGAGCTTTTTGCAAAGTAATTAAGTCTTCCTTCATTTTCACTTTTCGGCATGGTGCTATAAGATGCCAATGCCAATACGGTCATGGTTAATGGATTTTTGCCATTGACCTCTTGTCCTACCAATTTTATTTTTGCAAATCCGGAAACCAATTGTTTAATAGGACCTGCCCCCTTGGTACGCATCAGGCCTACCATGAAATTATCGGACACACCATAATCAAATTCAATGCCCACGTCTGTACTATTCTCAAGTCCGTAGAATGATTGCCATCCTCCAAGGTCTCCGGCAAAATCACCGAATCGGTGGGTGACTCTAAAATCCAATCGGTGTGCTTTTAGCGTCTCGACAGAATGTCCATTTACAACTCTTGTATCTTTAAATGTCTGAAACACTTTCTCTTGAGCCGAGGAAAAGTTAACTAGGGTTAAGAATGCAACTATTATAAATAAAACCTTTTTCATCTAACTAATTTAATATCGTAATCTATTTTCCAAGCAATTATTTTAAGTCATTTTTATTGTTCTGGATATCCATTATCCAGCCAACATTTTATTAAGCCATATTCCTCTTGAGTCAGCTCCTGAGGCCTATCGCTGGGTGTATTGCCTGGAGGCATCACTAAAGCCCCATTGATGACCACATTATAAAAACTTTTGCCACTTTCTACTTCAATATCTTCTAGCACACCCGCATAAACATTGTAATCACTGTGGCTCACACCATCGTGGCATCCGGTATTGCTATAACCACAAGATTGCGAAAGAATAGGCTGTATCGTGTTGTTGAATGTAATTTCATCGGTACACACGACATTTTGTTCCACAATTTTATCCTTATTACAAGCCGTTGCGAAAAAAAATAAAAAAATACTATAAAATATAAATCTTTGCATCTTGTTTTGTGTTGTAAAGCTCAAATTTACGTTTCATAACGTAAATATTCAATGAAATAATTAAAAAAATATTAATATGTATCCAATTGAATTAGTTGCACCTTTAGCGAAAGATTTAACCGATTTTGGCTTTATAGGATTATCTACTGCCAATGAAGTCGATGACTTATTAGAAAGTAAAAATGGGAGTGTTTTATTAGTCGTAAATTCTGTTTGCGGTTGTGCAGCAGCCAATGCAAGACCAGGAGCCAAAATGGCGATTGCCAATGCAAATAAGAGACCTGATCATGTTGCCACGGTATTTGCAGGGGTTGATAAAGAAGCAACGGAGCGAGCCCGCGACTTTTTATTACCTTATCCGCCGTCTTCACCGGCGATTGCTTTGTTTAAGGATGGTAAATTGGTTCACATGCTAGAAAGAAGACACATAGAAGGCAATTCCGCTCAAGTAATTGCGGAAAATCTAGTGAAAGCCTTTGATACTTACTGCTAACAGTGCATACTGTTAGACAAATAAATCCCAACATTGTCTTTCCTCAATGTTGGGATTTATTTTAAAATTTACTAATCTTTATTCCAGATATAACCAACACCTATTCCGAATCTAAGACCACCAATGTTGTATGGCAATTTTTCTAATTTCTCACCATTATAATCCACATAAGGATTATCCGTATTGATTTCTTTTTCGGCATTGAAAGTTTCATCAGCTGTGGATGGAGAAGTAAAATATAGTGAAGGCACACCATCTTGACTACCTATGTCATAAGCTACATTTCCATGAATATTAAAATTATCTGAAATGAAATATCTCAAATCAAGCTGTGGACCATACAAAAATGACTGAGTTTTAAGATCCATATTGAGATAACTTCCGAAATATTGGTTACCATTAATTTCGATATACCCTGCATTATTATCCAATTCTCCTAATTTGAATCCTTGGTTACCGACCATAAGACCCAACGCTGGTCTAATGTGCAAATAACTGTCACCCAGCGCAATAGGAATACTATAACCTATGCTATAGCCAAAGATATAACTATAAGCATCTCCAAAATTAATGTCAAAAAATATGGAATGGGACAATCCTTGATACCTTCCAAAATGAAAATTAATAGCCAATCCGAACTGCGAATACTTATCTAATACCTCAGTGGTACCTGTAAAATTATCCATAGAAGGTGATTCATCTACGAATCTAGTCGTAATAACTCCTGGATCAGTATCAATAGAGCGAGGACCAAATAAAATACTCACACCTATATATTTTCTAGGCAAATCATTAGACTTTCCTTTAAACATATAGTTTCCGAGATTTAACCCAACAGAGTTCGAATCGAAATCGGCATCTTGAGCATTGATATTCAGACAAAATAAAAATGAAAATAGAATTAAAATGTAGTTTTTCATAATATGTATTTAATGTAAAAAAATAGTTTTCAGAAGCTGTAAACAAAAAATCAACTCAGGAAATTTATGTTATTCTTTTTTAATGTATTATAATTGGTTTTTGTAAATCAGATTATCAAAACAAATATAGAAATTATAAGTAATTCTGTGAGAACGTCTATCCTTTTTAAATAATATGTAATGATTTTAACATACTCCAAAATAACGACTGATGAATATTTAGATTTCAAAAAATTGGTAGATAAAATCTGGCCTTCCTATTTTTCAAGTATTTTAAGTCCTGACCAAATTGATTATATGATGAATATGATGTATAGTCAAGAATCTTTTGTTGCAGATATTGCCAACTCGTGCCAATATTATTTCATAGAATTGAACCATGAAAAAATCGGATATCTAGCCTATCAATTGAACTTTGAACCGCATACTTGCAAGTTGCATAAGTTTTATTTGTTGGAAATGGTTCGAGGCAAAGGAATAGGAAGAAAAACTATTAGTTGGGTTGAATCGCAATGCAAAAAATCAAAAAACACTGGTCTTATCCTCAATGTTAATCGATTCAACGAAACGGTTGAAATTTACAGAAGCCTTGGATTTACAGTAATAAAAGAAATTGATGTAGAAATAGGTCGCGGTTATCTCATGGAAGATTACATCATGGAATTGAAGTTTTAAACCAGATTTTACTGCACAAATCTTACATAATTCGTTAATTTTCAAATATTTGGTACAACTTTTGAAGATTTTTTAGTATTATTGTAATGATAAATATTCAATGTTATGAAATTTTTCGTTTCTGCCATTTGCCTTCTATTCTCTATAAGTGCTATTGGTCAAGCATATCCTGACTTTACCATTACTGACACTCAAGGCAATGTTCACAATTTGTATAGTGATTATTTAGACCAAAATAAAGTCGTGGTTATCGAGTTATTTTTCGTTGATTGCCCTCCTTGCAATGCCATAGCTCCGGCATATCAAGCAAAATATGTACAATGGGGAGAAGGCAATGGAGATGTTGAGTTTATTGAGTTGAGTACGCAAGCTTGGGACAGTAACGCAGATGTAGCCGGATTTAAAGCTCAATATGGAATAACAGCACCCGGTGCAGGTAATGACGGAGGCAGTAAAGATGCGGTCTTGCCAATACTTTCAGGCAATTATGGACCTTATTATGGCACCCCATCCATGGCGGTAATCGCCCCAGACGGGAGTGTAGACTACCCTCATTACGTCAATGACGACTTAGATGTCGCGATTGAGGCCGCTCTTCAAAAGCAAAACACAAGCAGCACGACTACTGTCAATAGTAATGTGACCTTACATGCCAATGGTAGCACCCCAACGGATGCTTTTCGCTTATTCTTAAAGCCATCAGGAAGCGATACACCAAAAATAGATATTACTGATGCTCTGAATAGTGGAAATTTCAGTTATCCGCCTTCGGGATTTGAAAGTGTACTAGATCCGGTGATTATTTTAGAATCATATTCTTCGGCGCCACACCCTAGTGTAACCGCGGCTGATTTAATCCAAATACAAAAACACATTTTACATATCATTCCGTTCACTGATGAAGCTAAAATTATCGCCTCTGATGCTAATGGAAATGGTTCGGTAACAGCGGCTGATTTAATCCTGATTAGAAAATCCATTTTACAATTGATTAACGAATATCCAAATAATGTGGCAGGTTATTTTATCTATCCAATTGAGATTCCGATAATTCCAAACCCTGGAGGAGAAACTTCCGTTGATATCAATATTTATAGACGTGGCAATGTGAATTTTTAGTTTATCTCATATCACTCTATCGGCACAACAACTACTTGCAAAAGCATGGGGTTTTGCTTTGAATTCAAATCCCATGCTTAATATATAACCTGTCGCTTCTTTTAGTGCAACATTTGATTTAAAATTGGGGTCTGTATTAATATCGGCATGGACTTCAAGTTCGACTCCATATTTATCCAACAAATCACACAATTCATAAGCCACTTGTATAGATTTAGATACTTCGGCAATCATACGTTCTTTGATTCTCATTTTGAAATGAATGCTGTCATAATTTATAAACATGAATCCACCTTTTTCTTCTCTTAAAAATACAATCACCGTTGCAAATTCAATTTTTTCGCCTCTTACCTGAGAATCAGATCCAATGCATACCATAAGCTTATGTCCTGCTTCCGATTCCCTACGAATTGCATTCTCTACTGCAAGAACTATGGGCTCATGGATGACTTCTCCATTAAATTTTCGCCATAAGTTCATTTCATTACTTTTAAAATATTAATGACATAACACGATGGTCACAGTTTAAAGTTCAATTGTTATGGTGTTAGGTGGAAATTAATAAAATAGATATGGTTTCACAATACAAAAAAAGGCTTGAGCAATTGCCCAAGCCTTTCTTATTTTATCCAAACTAATTAATTAGCTTTTCTTTCTTCTCATTTTTGTCAAATCAGGTGTCAAATCTTTGACAATAGGTGTCGCAACGAATATTGAAGAATAGGTACCCACCACGATACCAATCAATAATGCAAAAGCAAAACCTTTGATACTAGCACCACCAAAAAGGAATAGAACTACAATCACTATCAAAGTGGTGAGCGATGTAATAATTGTTCGGCTGAATGTACTATTAATCGCAAGATTCATGACCTCATCCTCCGTCTTACTGGTATAAGTTCCGAGATACTCCCTAATACGGTCAAATACAATCACCGTATCATTTATCGAGTATCCAATCACTGTCAACAATGCCGCTATGAATGCTTGGTCAATTTCTAATGTCCATGAAGTTAATCCCTTTAACAAAGAGAATGCTCCAAGTACAATAATCGAATCATGAAACAATGCAACCACCGCACCTAAACTATATTGCCACATACTAAATCGTATGAAGATGTAAAGGAAAATTGCCAACAATGCAAAAATACCAGCTTCAAATGAACTCGTTTTAATATCATCAGCAATGGTAGGACCAACTTTGGTCGCAGAAGTAACATGGGTAACACTTTCTGGCATTCCCTCATTCATAAAGTCTTCAAATTTAGTACTTGAAGGAATCATAGATTTAATACCATCATACATGGTTTGTGCTACTTGAAGATCTGCTTCTTCAGTATTTGCATCAATCAAATATGAAGTAGTAATATTAAATGTGTTTTTAGAATCTACCGCCTTAATCACGGGATTTCCATCAAATGCAGTATTCAATGCGTTTCTTACGTCATCAATATTGACATTATCACCGTCTGCGAATTGAATGTTGTAGGAATGTCCACCTTTAAAATCCACACCTAAGTCGAAACCTCTCGTAAATATTGAAATCAAACTGATGATTACCAACAAAGAAGAAATGACATAAGCAATCTTTCTTTTGCCAATCCAATCAAAATGTAGGTTTGCAAAAACCTTTTCTGAAAAACTATTGGAAAAACTAATGTTCTTACCCTTATTTACCCACCAATCAATCAACATTTTGCCGAAAACAACCGCGGTCAGGAATGAACAAGCCACACCAATAATTAATACCACTGCAAATCCTTTGATAGGCCCTAATCCGAAATAAGACAAGATAAATGCAACCAATAATGTGGTAACGTTGGCATCGATAATGGCAGAGTAGGATTGCTTAAATCCATCTGCTATCGAATCTCTCATGTTCTTCCCTTCTCTCAATTCCTCCCTGATCCTCTCGAAAATAATCACGTTAGCATCCACTGCCATACCTATTGTAAGTACAATACCCGCAATACCTGGTAAGGTTAATACGGTTCCGAAAGAAGACAAAGCTCCAAAGATGAAAAACAAGTTGGCTAACAAAGCTATTATCGCAAATACTCCACCAAGAGCATAATACAAGATCATGAACAATATCACCAATCCAAAACCTATCATTAAGGAATTGTAGGATTTTCTGATATTTTCCTTTCCTAGTGATGGACCCACTTCACTTGACTGAATGATTCTAGTCGTAGCCGGTAATTTACCAACCTCTAAGATATTAGCTAAATCAACCGCTTCCTGAACCGTAAAATCACCAGAAATCGAAGATATACCACCGGTAATTGCCCCATTGTTAACACTAGGAGCTGTAACAACTTGATTATCAAGTGAAATGGCTATTTCTCTTTGCTGGCCTTGACTATCACCTTTGTAGGCCTCATCTGTCATTCTTGCCCATAGATTGGCACCCTTATTATTCATCACCAATCGCACTTCAGATTTCCCAGTTACAGGGTCATTCCCCTCACTGGCATCTGTTACTACGTCACCTTCTATCGGTGCTTTATCACTGCCTGGCTGTAATTTCACAGCATACAACTCATATAAGTTAGTTTTCTCTTTATTCGTTTTTGTATAGGGCTTATAAGACCATAAGAATTTAATATTCCTAGGAAACATAGAACGTATACTAGGATTGTTTAGCATATTCGAAATACTATCTCGATATACCTTATCAGCCAATCCCATGACAGTTCTTGGTGCAGGAAGAGCCTGGCTTGGAAGATTTAAAAGAGATAAAAGTGGTCCTTTATTCTCATTTAATCCAAGAGTATCCATCATACTATCCATGCTATCTTTCTCCACTGTTCCATACATCTCTTCCAATCTCTTATCTGCACTTAATAAAGTTTGGTACAAATTATCGTCTGACAATCTCACAGCTGGCCAGAATTCCAGTTTAGCCGTAGAAACCAAGAATTGTTTTGCTCTTTCCTTATTTTCAATACCTGGAAGTTCCACTAAGATTAAATCTCTGGCCTCATCCAGTTGGATATTAGGTTGTGCTACGCCTAGTCTATCAATTCTTTCCTTCAACATTCGGAAAGTAGTACCAACCGTTTGGTTAGCTTCCTCTCTCAATTGTCTTAGTACATCTTCGTCTGGTGTAGATAGGTTCACATCCTTTAACAAATCGGACTTACTAAATATTGAAGCCAAAGATTTGCCATTTGCGATTTTTTGAAATTCATTTCCAAATAGAGTAACGAAATCAGACTGACTATTCAATTGTGCTTCCGTTGCTTTTTCTAAAGCTTCCTTAAAAGTAGGATCGTTCTGACTTCTACCTGCCAAAGTAATCAACAATTCCTTGAGGTCTACTTCCAATACAGCACTCATACCACCTTTAAGATCCAATCCTAGCGCTAGCTGCTGAGATTTCAAATCATTATAGGTGTACTCAACGATACCCGGAATTTTAAAGACGACTTCATTCGCCATTGAGTCTTTGTACTCCTTTTCATAAAGGTTCTGTCTAACTAAAGCTTCATCTCCAGTCAAACCCACAGTTTTTGATTCTGCAAAGCTGATCGCATTTTTTTCAACTTTATTCGTTGGAATATAATATGCCAACTGAATCAAACATACTAATGTCAATAGAATTAAAAATAGTTTTATCAATCCTTTTCCTTGCATGATGTTTACTTCACTTTTTTTTACAATTTTTAAAAACTCCGCAAATATACGTCTTTAATTATATTCTCAATACATTATTCCTTTCTTCCAGCGGTTTAAATATCTTATTTTTTTAATATGACCCTAAAATGGTGCCAATCACAGCTCAATTCATCCAAAAAGCCACCATTATATCCTTGATTTTCTTTGATTTACATAATATTTAAATAATTTCTATATTTTTAAATTCTTTGGGATAAAATAAAAGCTTCAATTCTGCCAAATTAATTATTCAAAAAAATGGAATTGCATGAACCTTTAAAAGATGACCAACGTTTAAGTTTTCGTCATAAGGACAAATATTCTTTTATTAAATTATTAAACAATTACGAAAGATGGGATTATTTTCATTTCTTAAAAAAGCAGGGTCAGACTTACTAAAAAGTTCTGCTGAAAAAAATGCAGAAGCTGCCGCCAGTGCAGAAGCTGCAAAAGCTAACAAAATCAATTTATTAGAATCTGTTATCAATGGTTCTGGAATTCCTGTGGAGAATTTCAGTGTAGATTTAGATGATGATAAAATTACGGTATATGGGCAGACCAACTCTGTCGAAGACAAGGAAAAAGTGATTTTAATACTTGGAAACATGGAAGGTATAGCAACCGTAGATGACAGATTATCTGTTGTGACACCGCCGCAATCGACTTTCTATGAAGTAAAATCAGGAGATAGCCTATCAAAAATAGCTAAGGAAGTCTATGGTGATGCCATGCGATACAATGAAATATTCGAAGCCAATCAACCAATGTTGAAAAGTCCAGATTTAATCTATCCTGGACAGATGCTTAGAATTCCAAACAAATAAAAAAAAAGAGGCCGCAAATTGCGGCCTCTTTTTTTTAGTGTCTTTTAGATTTAAAAGAGTTATTTCTATTAAAATCTTTTCTTTCCGGTCTACCACCACCTGAAGGTGTGGCTTTTTTAACAACAATGTTTCTACCATCTAATTCATAATTGTCCAAAGCTTCAATCGCTTGAACAGCTTCATTAGAGATAGGCATTTCAACGAAACCAAAACCTTTGGATCGGTTTTGTTCACGATCCCAAATAATTTTAGCTGATTCTACAGAACCAAATTGTTCAAAAAGAGATCTAAGGGTATCTTCACTAGTGTCGTAAGATAGTTTAGCAACAAAAATATTCATAAAAAAAATTTAATTAATTACATCACAGTCTAGAATAGCAAAAAACAGAAACATTAAAACTTAAATCAAAACAACGCTAATACTGTGTTGTGCCAAACTATTGTGCAAAAATAGATAAAAAAACAGTAGCTTGTATAAAACATTTTATCATTTTTTTTCTTAGTAGTCTGATATCTTCTTTTTATGGTATAATTTGACCTCAGAATCCAATTAAAATGCTTAAAAAGGACAGTTAAAAAAGGGCTGATGTTCAAAAAATCATCGTCCGATAATATAAATCATAAAAATTAGAGATAATTTATAATTTTGCAGCCTGAAAAAAATTTTAGTTAAATGAGAACGAAACTATCACAATTTAAATTTGACCTCCCTGAAAAGCTTATTGCACAGTATCCTTCTAAAGAAAGGGACGAATCAAGATTAATGGTTGTAGATAGAAAAACCGGAAAGATCGAGCATAAGCTATTCAAAGACATAATCGATTATTTTGATGATAAGGATACATTCATATTTAATAACACGAAGGTATTTCCCGCTCGATTATATGGAACCAAGGAAAAAAATGGCGCCGTAATAGAAGTTTTTCTTTTAAGAGAGCTCAATTCTAGTGCTAGACTTTGGGATGTATTAGTTGATCCGGCGAGAAAAATAAGAGTTGGAAATAAGCTTCATTTCAACGATGCGAATGGACACGAAGTTCTAGTTGCAGAAGTCGTGGACAATACGACAAGTAGAGGTAGAACCATCCGATTTTTCTTTGATGGAGATGATGACGAATTTAGAAAAACCTTACGATTACTGGGCAATACTCCATTGCCTAAATATATTAATAGAAAACCTGAGGCCATAGATGAAGAAAGATATCAAACGGTCTATGCCAAAGAAACGGGAGCTGTGGCGGCACCTACTGCAGGTTTGCATTTTAGCCGCGAGCTATTAAAAAGAATGGAAATCAAGGGAATCGAATTTTCTGAAGTGACTCTTCACGTTGGGTTGGGTACATTTAGAAGCATCGATGTTGAAGATTTATCAAAGCACAAAATGGATGCTGAATACTTCTCCATTACCGAAGAAGCTGCACGAAAAGTAAACGAAGCTAAAGCCGAAAACAGAAGGATATGTGCAGTTGGCACGACTTCAATGCGTACAATTGAATCTTCAGTTTCTGCCGGCAAAATGCTAAAAGCCTCAGAAGGTTGGACAAACTTGTTTATCTATCCACCTTATGATTTTAGTATTGCCAATTCGATGATTACTAATTTTCACTTACCAAAGACGAGTCTAATCATCATGATTTCTGCCTTTGGAGGGCATGAGTTAATAATGGATGCGTACCAAGAAGCGATCAAAGAAAAATACAGATTCTTTAGCTATGGCGATGCGATGTTAATTTTATAAAATATTGATAAATTATTAGGAATAAGTGAACTTTTCTTTGTGACTAATGATTAATGAAATATTGCCGAAGGTATAAAACGAATTAATAATATTTAATTACAAAATTTGAATCACACCATATGTATTGGACGTTAGAATTAGCACATCACCTTGAAGATGCTCCATGGCCAGCAACAAGAGATGAATTGATAGATTTTGCTATCAGGTCAGGTGCTCCGCTCGAGGTTATTGAAAATTTACAAGAACTGGAAGATGAAGGAGAATTGTATGATACCATGGAGGATATTTGGCCGGATTATCCCAGGAAAGATGACTTCCTCTTCAACGAAGAAGAATATTAAAAAAATATGAAGGTGTTGTAAATTCAACACCTTTTTTATAATACCAATATTTGACATGGTAATTGCAATAGATGGATACTCTTCCTGTGGAAAATCAACTCTGGCAAAAGACATTGCTCGAGAGCTGGGCATCACTTATGTTGATTCTGGAGCCATGTACCGAGCGGTGACTCTATATTTTATTAATCATGATGTCTCCATTGAAAATCTGGACATGGTAAACATTGCCTTGAGCAAAATTGCCATCGAATTTCATGCAGTAGATGGAAGTTTGCACACCTATTTGAATGGCCATGATGTAGAGCAAGAAATCAGAAGCCCAAAAGTCGCCTCAAATGTCAGTGAAGTGGCTGTGCTAGCGCCTGTGAGACATCGATTGGTTGCCCTACAGAGAGAAATGGCGAATAAGGGAAGTATTATTATGGATGGTAGAGATATTGGAAGCAATGTATTTCCAACTGCAGAATTCAAATTTTTCATTACAGCCACTCCTGAAATCCGAGCCCAAAGGAGATTGTTGGAATTAGAGTCAAAAGGTATTACCACAAATTACCAAGAAGTATTGGCAAACTTAAAGCACCGAGACCAAATTGATTCTACGAGAACCTTGCATCCACTTATAAAAACAGATGATGCCATCTTAGTTGACAATAGCAATCTAAGCCGTCAGCAACAATTAAAACTAGTTCTTGATATAATTCGCAACAATCATTCAGTAAATTAATACTCTACCCTATCTAAATAGTTTTTTGTTTTTTCTGTTGTTCTAGCTTTGTAGATTTCTAACCTAAGGTTGATTCATTTTCTAAGTCAACCAAATATTTAACTTATTTTTAAAAACATATTTATAAATAATACTGTTTTCATATTCTAATTTTGCATTTTAAAAAATTTTATTTTGTAATGTTAACATTAATGCTCAGTGTTTTTGCATCTTTGATATCGGTGGTCAACCCTCTTGGTGCTGTACCGGTCTATCTAGGATTAACACCTAATTACACTTCCTTAGAAAGAAAGAAATCAGCGCTTCATACCAGCATTTACTTCATCTTAATATTGACGGCATTTTTCTTTTTAGGTTCTGCTATCATACAATTCTTTGGCATTTCTATCAGTGCCATGAGGATTGCAGGAGGGCTGGTGATATTGAGCAGTGGATATGCGTTATTACAAGGCAAATTTGCACAAAGTAGAGCCATCAGTAATAAGGTCAAAGAAGAAGCCTTGCATAAAGAAGATATTTCATTTGCACCGATGGCTATGCCCATGCTTTCAGGACCAGGCAGTATTTCTCTTTTGATTGGGTATTATGAGGAGTTTCCAAGTGTACCAGAAAAAATCATGGTAGTTCTGGCTATCATCATAAGTGGAACTCTTATTTATGTCATTTTAAGGGGTGCTCCGGTACTATTCAAGGTGCTCGGTGTCGGTGGATTAAATGCAATAAGTAGAATAATGGGCTTTTTGGTCATGTCAATAGGCATTCAATACGTTATCTATGGCATTGTGAAGCTCGTAGAATCGATAAATCCCTAAAAGATACAATCTCAATTTTTAAATTACTCGTCATTTTTATATGCAAAAATCAGATACAAAATTTGGTTTAATATATAAAATTAGGCTGTAAATGAAAAAAGCCCGAATGTACCTTCGGGCTTTTTTCATCGGTTTATAATTGATTGTTAGTCAAAAAATGAAACCTCCAGATTAAATATCCCGCTTGTTTGTCATCATTATCCCAAACATGGTCTATTTCCTTATTATATTTTCTCTATTTATTTAATGATGGTCACATCGCCATGTCTCACTGTTTCTTGTTCGTCACCAATAAATCCATAGCTCACCATATAAACATATACACCCGGCATGAGTACTTTTCCGCCGTAGGTACCGTCCCATGTCACTACCCTTTCACCGGGCAGCTGAATCAATGGACCATCAGAAGTAAACATCAGTGAACCCCATCGATCAAATATTTTAACCGAGTTGATTACTATAGGTTCATTGGCTGAGATATACCATTCATTATTTTCTGTATCATTGTTTGGTGAAATAATGTTAGGGAAAGTCACCACATTGATGTTTATTTCATCAACAAAGACATTTAAACTGGCAGAGGTATAACAACCGCTGTTGAAATAAATGGTCGTATTAATCACGTGATCTCCTATTTCAAAATTTTGCGTTATTTCTGTACAACTAGAAGAATTACATACTGTTACGCCATCTATTTGCCATACTATACTATCAACGGTTATTCCAGCAAGTGCATTTTGATTTAAAGTATATGTTCCTTCATCAGAAGTCAATAAACTAGTCGGTCCTGAGATGCTATTCACAGGTTCCGATGGCTTCGTTATAGTGAAACTTGTACTATTCGAACATCCATTTCCATCTATGATATCAATAGTATGGGTTCCTACTGCAAACTCAACACTTCCGTTAATGGTACTTGATACTCCATCTACTGTGTAGGTATAATTACCATCTCCACCCGAGGATAGCACCATTACATCCGTCGTATTATCCAAATAACAATTAGGATTTACAAAATCCGTACTTACCACTGGTATTTCAAATAAATTAATAGTCACTTCACTATTGTAAGGACAAGTTCCTTCCATGTATTCCAAAGAAATAACATGTGACCCTGGTCCTGCCAAAGTTGGATTAAACATACCATTTGCATCTACGCCAGTACCTGACCATACATACTGTCCACTACCATCGCTATTCGTAAATTGTGGCTCTATCATAAATGTACTTTCCGTACCGTCAAGGCAAATGTTGTTATTCTCAGGCATAAGCGTGATACCAACTATCGGACAATTCTGCGCCGTACAATTTTTATTGGTCGCGACTCCCGGACATGCACAATCACTCAATGGTAACACTTCTATATTCACAACTGAATCTTGATGCAAATTATCCACCAAATATGTTGTTGTAGATTGCGTACCAATTGAAATGCCATTTATAAAAATTTCAAAATCGGTCGCACAATTTATCGTATTCCAATTAAATACCACAAAATCAACGTCACCTTGTCCACATGTTATGGTCACGGTGTCGAGTTCTTGTTCTACTGTAATATTATGGGTCACTTCCGAACTTTCACACTGAGCAAGTGTTGCTGTAGCACTAATCGAATAAGTCCCTGCTTGTGTAAAGTCTAAGGTATATGTTCCGTCACCATTATCGTTAGCATTAGCCTCTGCCGGCCATTGATAATTCGTCGTTCCGGCTGTACTCATCGTTGTCACAGTGGCATTATCAAGAATACAAATCGTTTGATCTATAGCAAATTCTGCAGTAGGTGTTTGTACGACTTCTACCACCATAGAGTCCATTTGATTACAAATCAAGTCCTCTGTATAATCTAAATACAAAGTATGCAATCCAGCACCTGCAGTATTTGGATCAAATACACCATTACTTACGCCGTCGCCTGACCATACTGCAACTCCATCCTGATCTCCATTGCCACCGGATATGTCAAAGGTCAAAGGCTGTGCTGTGGTTGCTGCGTCTAAACAGAATGGACCTATTTGATCTAAAGCTAATGTAATGTCATTACAGGCACTTGCTTTACAATTTTCTACAACTGTCACATTTGGACAAGCATTATCAGATATGACTTCCAGCGATATATCCACACTTGCACCAGTCGTCAATCCGCTCAAATCGTAATTATTATCTGTTATAACACCATTAAAATAAGGCACACCATCTACTAAAACATCTACCATATAGCCATCAGAATTCATGACATTGCCCCAATCAAATGAAACCCAAGTCAAACCATGATCACACGAAATCGTCGGTGCTACAATAAGTGGCTCTACCAATACATTCTTTGTGATTTCTTCACTATTACAATTATTTTTTTCGACAATTAAGGATACCGTTTTATCTCCTGTTGTGGCCCAAGAGAGGTTATAGCTTCCGCCAGAACCGGAATTGGCCGTGGCATCGCCCAAATCCCAGTCATAGCTCACCCCTGTCGCACCTCCTGAATAAGTGACATTGGTATTATCATTAATACAGATTGTGTCTTTGCTTACGTCAATGTCATTGGCTGGAAGGTTAAATACATATATTTTTTTCGTTTTGGTAAACTTACAATTATTGGGTTCCGTAAATGTTACCGATACTGTAAATACTCCCGGTCCCGAAATACTTGGATCAAATAATCCATTGGAAGTCACCCAAGTGCCACCGGAGTACGATAATGTACCATTACCAGGATCAGGACTCACAGAAGTAGAAATCATAAACGGCGCTTCATTGCCATCTAAGCAAATACTATCGATTGGTGAACTCATAGTCAGTGTACGATTTTCACAATCTTGAGCATAACATGTCAAGGTTGTGAAAACATTGCTACAGAATCCTGGATCTACAATTTCCAACTGGATCGTGACCGAATCTCCTGCATTCAGACCCAAAATTTCGTACGTATTCCCAGTTTGAGTTCCACCCATTCCTTCTAATGAACTTGCGATATAATCGCCAGCACCTGTAACATCTGGCCAAGTGAAAGTTATAGAGGATGAATTAGATGAACAATCAATCGTAGGAATTATCAACTCGTCAACAATGGTTCCAGTCATGGTCGTCGTATCCGACAGACACTGCCCATTTTGCACTGAAAGCGAAACGACTGCATCACCTGCTTCACTATAGTAAATCTGAATCGGCCCTGGACCATTTACAGGAGGCACGGGATCTCCATTTCCAAAATTCCAGTTATAAACATTGCCCGGTTGATCCATTCCCAAATATTGAACTATGAACACGCTGTCTATACAAGTAGAATCCGTTGCCATAAAATCACTGGTAGGTGGAGAAATGATATTAAAAGTTGTACAAGAGTCGGGACTACTCCCACAAATATTATTCGCCTTCACACAGATTTCAGGATTGCTTATATTCGGATTCCAGCTAACCACCACGCTATCTGAATCCGCACCACTTGTTACTGTTCCACCAAATACTTGCCAATCATACCAAACATTGTCTTCCGTATTGGCAATCACAAGTGAAACATTCCCTCCACCTGCACATATTGAAGTCGCCCAGTCATCAGGTTGAGGTATATCAGGGAGAAAATCACTGACATTTACATCTATTGGATCTAAAGTGAATTCACAGTGTGTTCCGAGGTAATCTATCAAAATACATGCAGTATATGTTCCATCCTCAGATACCCCGACAAAAAAGTCATCCTCCCCTTCTATGACTTCACCATTGAACTTCCATACAATTTCCATTTCCATGCCTTCTGTACCGATTGCAGGTGCCGTACTTAAACTCTTAATTGTTATTGGTACTTCACCATCAATACAAACCCCAAAATCCAAATAGGCGGTTGCATCAATTACGGTTGCTGTAAGATTAATCAAACTATCACAACCATTGACGGCTTCTCCGGGAAAACTGTATGGTAAATTATTGAATGAAGAATTTATTTGTACAGGATAAATCGTCCCATTGATATCAAATTCATAGTTAACAGGGCCACATGCACTAATGAATACATCTCCTCTTACATTTTCTAATTCATAGACTGTCACCGTTTGCTCATAACTACATCCATTTGCCGACGTGGCTGTGTACATCGTCATAAAGCCATCTGGGTCTAAGGTGGATATGGCAGGGCCATGCCATCCAAGGTCACCATCCATATTTGGATCCTCGGTCTGAGGACCGGAATAAGGAAAATCAGCCGTACATACATATTGATCCATAAACAACTCGTCGGGATAAGGTTCTACTGTGATTTGTCTACAGATAGTTCCATAATACGTTTGACCGGGACAACCATTGCTTATATTATCAATACAAGCTGTATAGACTCCTATATCAGGAAATGATAAATCGAGTAGATTCTCATCCGTTTCATACGATGTAGAACCATTTGCGTCAGTTACAGACCATGTATATATCACGTTTTCAGGGGCTCCAGTAACTTCTAATTGCACATTCTTACCCGGGCAAATCACCAAATCATCGCATGTCTGACCAACATCTGAATTGATACACATATCATCAGGGGTTAGATCCGGTTCTATGAAATTTCCTTCTATGGTCACCTCATAAGAACAGACACTACCGCTACATCCATCTAAAAACATCCAGTAGGTCTGACCGGGCACGAATAAATCAGAGCTCAATGAGATTGAATTAGACATTGGACTACAAGAGCCATCACACCATATTTCATTATCCCAATCACAACTATCGTAAATACCTAGCTGAATTCCCGCACCGGTACATTGAAATGCATCAAGGTTGAAAATCCAGTCACCGGCACCCGCAACGAAAGCAAACCAACTAATATTGTGAGGAACACCTCCATTACTACATAATGGCGATGGGCCATTACCAGTAATCATTTCAGTCATTCTACCACAGAAACCATCTAAAATCTCCAGATTACAAATAATCTCAGCCTCGGAACATTCTATTGATGCATAAGGATTCTCCGCACTACAGTCAAATTGAAAACCAAAATCTACTTCATCGGGCATGCCTCCACCTCCCATACAATCGCTCATGAGTTCAAATGAAGTAGTTCTAACAATATTACCATCTAATTCACCATTGTTATCATTGTCCACACCAGAACTGGCATCATCATACATACCAACAAGTTGTGTACCAAACAGAACACCACCATTTACAAATGCAGATTGATTAATAACGACAATATAACAACCGGGTGGGACATTTTCAAATAGATAGACCATATCGCCAGGATTGATCGTGATACTTTGAACCAAGTTAGTCAAACTTCCGTCACAATTTTTATCCTGCCATAATTCCATAGTAATCCCTTCAATAACATTATCATCTGGTGGGCCGCCATAAACTCCATCTCCGGTCGCTCCAGATTCTATCCATGATAGACCACCTACCGACAAGAAAGTAAATGCACCCACATCTACCCAATCAATGTCTGGGTCACCCGACATGATAGTAATAGTATGAGTAAAACCCGTACCAGTCATCTCCGTCACATCACTATCCGACCCTTCCATTCCAGCATCCATACCAGACAAATCTCCTTCATTTGGAACAGTAAATCCCCAAGTCGCATCGGGGAGATCCACTCTAATTTTGTAATCTCCTGGTGCAAGATCGGGAAACATATACATACCTGTGCCATCGATTACAATTGGGTTTATTGGATTTCCCATTCCATCTTCAGTTACAGGATTCATGTTTCCATCAACTAAGGTTACAGTAACCCCTATGGCACCGCCTCCATCATCTTGAATCCCATTTCCATTGCTATCACACCATATCAAGTCTCCTATTTTTCCGAGTTGAAAAAATCCTGCATCTATGTCTAGATTTTCTTCATCAGATTCTAATTCTATGACATGAGAATCTCCCATTTGATTAGGAACTCCGACAGATACTGCATCACTATCATCGGTATCATCACTGGCATCAGTAGCTCCACCATTATAATCTTCAGTTGTTAGATAATAATTGGCAGGTGCCGTAAAATGTACAATATACATTCCCGGAGGTAGAAACTCAAACAAATACATGCCCCCACCAGAAGTAATTTGAGCTGCTACCACAGTCCCGTTTACATCGGTTACAGGGTTGCCAACATCATCTGTTAATGACACCGTTACACCATCTAATGCTGGATCGGTCGCATCATTAATACCCAAACCATCCATGTCCTCCCATGTATAATCTCCGATAGACGCTGCTTGATAAAAACCAGCATCTACATCCTCATTGTCTTCATCAGATTCTAAGGTAATAATATCGGTAATCCCCGAGTGGTATGGCTGTCCGGTATCGGGAATGGCATCACTATCCATAGTATCACCTGTCGCATCCTCCATCGTCAAATAGTAATCACCTGATGGATCATTAAACCTAACTTGATAATCTCCCGGAGCTAAAAGTTCAAATGAATATAAGCCAAAAGCATCCGTAATCTGTGTTGTAACAGGGTTACCATATAAGTCATTTACCGGATTACCTGAGTCATCGGTTAATGATACTTCTATCCCCGGAAGGTCTGGCTCAGTTGCATCTTGAATTCCATCTCCATTCAAATCTTCCCATGTATAATTTGAAATGCTTGCAGCCTGATATAATCCGGCGTCCACATTGCTTTGTGTTTCATTTGATAAGGTTATGACGTCATGAGAATCTGCATTACCATTGTAAGGTTGGCTATTTGGATTTGGAACAGCATCACTGTCACCGGGTCCATCCGATGCGTCAGTATTTCCATTTTGATCCCAAGGAAAGGTAAAGTAATAATCCGCCGGTGCCGTAAACGTAAGTCTATAGGTACTTGGCGGCAAGTCGGTAAAACTGTAAGCACCATTGGTATTTATAGATCCAACTGGATTACCGTTTATATCCATTGCCTGACCTCCAGCATTTACATCAAACAAACTAATTGCCACCTGATTAGTAGGTGGCAAATTTCCTTCTCCTGCACTCAATCCATCTCCATTCATGTCTTCCCAGACAAAACCTTCGATGGTTGTCGGTTGGAATAGTCCTTGCGAAAATTGTAAAAAACTACCGTTATATGAAAATGTATTAGTATATCCATTCGTTGCATCAACCACATCACAATCAGTGCCAACAGGACTAAAAAAGTAACTACCAATAGGTAAAACAGGTACAACCTGGATAACGTAATTTCCATTCGCAACACCCGAAAAATCTGCGTCACCGCCACTTGGTACAGCAGAGTATACGACACCTCCATCAGGAATTCCATTCATGTCACTATCCTGATATATATTTACTGTAGTCATGTCAAACGGAGGGTCAGCAAAGTCTTTATTACTATTTGCTTCCATATCTTCATACAAGGTTACTCGTATATCTTGTGAATTTGCTTCTATCGAAAAAAACGACAAGAAAAGGTATACGCCGAGAAAATAGAATTGATTCTTGCTAATCATAATTTTCATTGATTCTTTAAGATTTACTGATTGTATTTAAGTGCTACAAGTGATACATTAATTCAGGTAAAAATAAGTTTTTATAATTTAGTCACCAAACTTGAATTTAATATAAATCACATATCACAATATCGAAATGTGTAAAATATTTGTTTTCAATAATATTGTAAATTTCGGTCTTATTTTGACTTTAATAGTAAGACAACCTTAAGTATACTTTTGCTGCCTGATAAATTAGATATACTAAAATAAATTAACTTTCTGACTCCTTGCGCTTGTTAATTTCATCTCTTATTTTAGCCGCTAACTCGTAGTTTTCTTGAGCTAAAGCTTCATCCAGTTGGTTATTAAGTTCTTTGAGTGAGAAATTTTGGATTGATTTTTTTCGTGGTTTTTCTTGTGTAGGCTCTGCTTTCACGCCTTCATCATCCAATACTACACCAGCCACATCCATGATCTCGGAAGTTGTATAAATTGGGCATTCAAAACGAATGGCCATGGCAATGGCATCTGAGGTTCGAGAGTCCACCTCCATATATCGGTCTCCTTGTCTGCATATCAGCTTTGCATAAAATATACCGTCGATTAATTCACTGATATGGACTTCTTCGATACTGATGTTAAATGTGAGTAGTGTATTTTTAAACAAATCATGAGTTAAAGGCCTATTGGGCGACATATTTTCCAGCGCTACGGCAATAGCCTGTGCTTCAAATGCACCTATCACTATGGGTAATCTCCTCGAGCCACCCTTTTCACCCAAGACGATGGCATAATTGTGTGATTGCGATACGCTATGTGACAATGCAACGATTTCTAGTCCTATTTTACTCATTCGAAATTTTAAAAATTAAACAGTTCAATTTACGAAGATACCAATTATTATCTACAAAAATGCTGAATTTAATAAGGATTAAAGTCAACTTACTTTGATTGTTCTGAATTATTACTTTAGTCATTCATTAATTCCCACAATTTATCTTTCAATACTTCCAAATTATACCCTGTTATTGAAGAAATAAAAAGATATGGTATATCTATATTCAATTCTTGGTCAATCAACAATCTTGTCTCCTCGTCCACTACATCTGATTTAGTGATTGCCAATAATCGGCGTTTATCCAAGAGTTCCGAGTTAAAATGTGCCAATTCATTTAAAAGTATGCGGTATTCTTCCATAATGTCTTTGGCATCGATTGGTATCATAAACAAAAGTACGGCATTCCTTTCTATGTGCTTTAAAAATCGAATTCCCAATCCTTTCCCTTTATGTGCATCTTCGATGATACCTGGAATATCGGCCATGATAAATGACCTGGCATCTCGATAACTCACGATGCCGAGATTGGGCACCAAAGTGGTAAAAGGATAAGCCCCTATTTTAGGTTTAGCCGCAGTAATTGCCGAGAGCAAGGTGCTTTTTCCAGCATTGGGAAAACCTACCAATCCTACATCTGCGAGAACTTTTAGTTCCAAAATATTCCATATCTCAAGACCCGGCTCCCCAGGTTGAGCATAACGTGGTGTTTGGTTCGTGGACGATCTAAAATGAAAATTTCCCAATCCACCGCGACCACCCTTTACTAATATTTTAGTTTCGTCATGGTGATTGATCTCAAATAGTATTTCGTCTGTTTCTGCATTTTTTGCGACCGTACCAAGTGGCACTTCGAGGATGATATCTTCTCCATCGGCGCCAGTACTGCGACTTTTGCCTCCCGGTTCACCATTGCCCGCAATGACGTGCTTCATGTACTTAAGATGAAGTAGGGTCCACCGCTGAGCATTTCCTCTTAGGATAATATGTCCACCTCGACCGCCATCCCCACCATCAGGACCACCTTTGTTGGTTCTTTTGTCCCGATGCAAATGTGCCGACCCAGCACCTCCGTGTCCAGATCTACCACAGATTTTTACATAATCTACAAAATTCTTATCGGACAAGATTTATTTTTTAGCTGTGAGTTTTAATTTCTTCACTGATGGCAGAAAATATGTCATCAATCGACCCTATACCATTAATAGAAACCGATTTATTTTGCTCTGCATAGAAATCAAAAACAGGTGAAGTTTCTGCTCTATATACATTTATTCTGTTTCTGATAATCGATACATCGTTATCATCAGGTCTTCCACTGGTCTCTCCTCTTTTTAGTATTCGTCTCTCAATTTCGCCATCTTCCACCTCTAAGGAAATTAGCAATGAGATAGACATTTCCTTTTCTGACAAAAACTTATCTAATGATTCCGCCTGAGCAATGGTGCGAGGAAACCCATCGAAGATGATTCCGCTTACCTCTGGATATTCATTGACTTTATTCTGAAGCATGCCGATGGTAATCTCATCGGGAACTAATTCACCTTTTTTCATGTGTTCCATAGCCATCAATCCGAGAGGTGTTTCATTTCCAATTTCCGATCGGAAAAGATCACCCGTTGAGATATGAAGAAAGCCAAATTTTTCTTCCATTAGCTTCGCTTGAGTCCCTTTACCAGAACCTGGAGGACCAAACAAAATCAAATTAAACATAATACAATTTTTTAATTAAGTATGCAAAAATAAACGTATCGCAAGGAAACGAGAAGTAATGTACTCTTTAATTTCTAATTTCTTACTACATCATTGTCGGTAATTACCCGTCTTGCAAAAAGGAATCGAGAATCCCAATATTCGTTATTGGTAATTTCGTCCTTTACTACTCCCCTGCTGCTCGTGGCATGAATGACGTATATATGGTTCGCTTTTACTTCGTCGACAATGGAGACGTGGGTAACTTTTCCATTTTGACCAAAAAAGACCAAATCTCCCCTATCCAATTCATCCTTCTCAATCGGTTTACCCATACTAGACTGCGTCTGTGAAGAACCACTTAGATTGTATCCTGCCTTTGAGAAAACCCAAGCAACAAATCCAGAACAATCGAAACCGGGCTTAGGCGTTTTACCATTATAGTTATAAGGTGTACCTATATAGGATTGAGCTTCATCAATGATTATTTCTTGTTGATTTTGATAGCTGGTCGAGATTTTCGATTCACTCTTAGTCTTATGTGTTGAATCAGAGGATTTTCTTGTCTTCTTAGTTGAGGTGTTTTTGGTATTGGATTTTGACACATAGACGTAATCGGATGCTGTACTTGGCTGTCTTAATGTACGATTGCCGAACTCTTCCGTGCTTTTACAGGATTGATTCAATATGGTAATAATTAAAACCAGCAGTACTAGGAAATATTTTCTTAAAAATAACATAAGCAACATTTAATATATTAATATTTTTAATAATATATCAAAAATCATGCCTTATGAAATTTCGTGTCACATTCGGAACAATTTTGATTGATAATAGACCTTTCCATCATCAGAAAGTATTTTTACAAAATAAGTTCCCGATGGCCATTCTCCCAAATCTAAATACCCCTCAGGCACATACTTTCCATGTATCACAATTTCACCCATGGTATTGTAAATATAAAAATGAGAGTTTATTCTTGCATTCACAATTTGAAACTTTCCTTTTGATGGGTTTGGAAAAATCTGGACGTTGTCGGTCAAAGGATAAGAATCAATTGAAGAATCATCATCTAAAATAATCGATGTTTTGAGCAGTCCACTTTCACAGATTTCAGGATTGCGGACAATGGAAAAATCAAAAAAGTAATAATAAGAACTGTATTCAATTGGGTTTCCAGTAATGACAATGGGAACATTGTCTTGCTTTATTGGATAGCTTATTTGATTCTTAACCCGTTGGAGTTGTGGTGACACGGTCCCCAGAGACAACATATTAACTTCAGAATCAGTCGTGATAAAATAGTGTTGCCCCATTGGAAGAATGGCATCTAAGTCAATGGATTGCGTACCCGGCATCAAGTCAAATGACTTGCTAAAAACCATATTTCCATCATTATCAAGAATAATAATTCGACGAATGCCTTGGATTTTAGCACTCAATGACACACTTTTAATGACGCAATCCTCCGTTGCATCGAAGTATAAACCGGAATTTATCCAATCGACATGATACCCTGAACTACTCGTATTCGGCCCAACATTTACATGAGAAAAATCATCAATCGTATAACCGTCATAATTTCTGAATTTTACAAAATAATCATGGTTTTTATCCACATTATAAACCCTGATCGCTTCATCATTACTAAAAGGAAACAGGTCACTTTCAGAATAATACCATGACACCACATTGTCTTGATAATCAAGCACTCCGGTTTGATATATCATTACAGTATCATTGTATATCTCCACAGTTGGAAAATCAAGTTCAGAAACTATAACTGAGGATTCTTGAAGTTGGCAACCATCAAAGGATTCTACTGTAAATGTTCCTGGATTCTGAATTTCAATGTAGCTCGTAGTATCGCCCGTTGACCAATAATAATTGCTCAACCCTGCCTGAGCATTAAGTATTTTAGAGCTTCCACTGCACAAATAAGCAGAATTTAGTTGATCGATGGAATAAATCGTGTCTAATTTGTACACATTAAATCCATCGGATTGGTCAATACAGCCATTATTCGAAAACAAGCGATACGTATATAATCCTGGTTCCGTCACCAAAATAGTGGAAGTAGATTCACCTGTACTCCACAATATATTATCAGCCTCGAGAGAAGCTGTAAGGTGTATTGTATCTCCATCACAATATTGAATATTGTTCATATTTTCCGTTATCCTAGAAGTGATACACTGACCTTCCGTTGCGAGAAATTTCTGGTTCACATTGAGGTCGTAGTACTTGTCTACGATACCGAGCGGCCATTCAATGATGATGCTATCGACCATTGTCAAAGAGCCTAGTCCAAAATTGGCTTGATATGAGTTTGTTAAGCTAAAGCTTCCTCCTGCCACAATCTGCCTCATTTGATGTAAATCTCCGGAATGGCAAGTGATTTTGGCACCGATTCCCTCTTTGTTGGATTGCATTCCTAAAAGGTTTAATTTCAACCAGTTATTTTGATTTTTTTGATTCAAATACAAGTGGTCTGTGTTGGCGCCTGATGCGGCGATATTAACCCCATAATTGGCATAAGCATCGATAAATCCATCGTCATTGAAGTCTCCCAAAGCTATGGAATTTGCACGTCCAAATGAATTTTCCACCTTGTCAAATTGATAATTTCCCTTGTTAAAAAGGAGGATGTCATCACTATTTCCTGAGATAATCATGTCTATCAAACCATCATTGTCCAAATCATTCCAAGCGACTTGAAAACCAACATTACCTAAATCCATTTCGATGGGTGTAAAATATCCATTTCCATCATTAATCATGAGTTTGGAGGGGACATAATGATTAATGACAAAACAATCGAAATCACCATCATTGTCCACATCTGCAAAGCTAGAAGCCCATGTCTGAGCCCCATCTGCCATACCTCGTATATCGGCTTCATCTTGGAAGTAGTCACCATAATTAATAAAAAGTCGATTTATACGACGCAAATCTGTGGAATCCTCCACACCTATTCTGCACTTTGAAACCAACAAATCAAAATCTCCGTCATTATCCACGTCACACCATTCACTTCCATAATTTCCGCTACTCCCATTACCTAAGTCAAAATCAATTAATGCTTGTTGTTCAAATGTCTGAGTTGTGGGATTGTAAAAGTAAATGGCATTATTTCCATCATCATTGCAAATATGTAGGTCTAGGTAACCGTCCAAATTGAGATCAATCAAATTGCAACCCTGAAAAAAAATATTGCTCGCAAACTGGAATTTTTCCAACAGTTTATTATTCGAATTTATGTACAAATACTTTAGTCCATCATAGACACCACCTGTGAGAAAATCCGGTAAATTATCCTTATTAAAATCCGCCGTGAGTAGAGTCCATTCTACGTGGTTGCCGACAGAACGTTCGTATCGTTCCGAAAAAGAATTTCCATCTTGAGTAAATACTTTCAAATCAGAACCCTCATCCAGGACTATGATATCATCCTTACAATCGTGATTGATATCACAAACTGCCATTGTGATATTAGAGAAGATACGATGTGGCCAAAATGAGTCAGATTCCTCAAATTGCACCTGTGCCTGCGATAAATTACAATTAATTAATGCTATAAAGAAGGCAAATGAAATTTTCCTTTTCAAGAGTTTTGATTTATCTAAACAAATATAGTGAAATTTTACTATATGTAATTAGAAATATGAATCAAAACCGCTATGTTTAAATAGGTGGTTAGTACAAAAATATTTTTTGTGAATGTTTAATACTATCTTTTTCTATCGTAATGATATAAATACCGGATAGAATATTATTTTTTGGTATTTGTGTGCCATTTTGAAAATCTCCAACCACATGAAATATCAATTGACCGTCAGTGGTATATAAATTAATTTCAGCATTTTCGACCGATTGGCCTCGATAAACTAAGTTATTGCCTGATTCGTAGAAGTACTTATCTGAGTTCTTCTCTTTCTCCGTGACATTTTCTTCAATCTTCTCTAAAGTTAATTTCTTAATCGTTTGCAAATCATAAATTTCGGGATTTAGTGAATGGTCATTTATTGAAATTTCGCCACTACAGCCAAATATATGAAACAACTCGTCATTTAGTGAAATTTCAATACCTTCCGCTGCTATTCCGATGATATTCACAAGTTTCTTATTTTGTGATGCATATATTTCCAATCCCTCGATGTTCGATTCTACTTCGACCGGTTGAGTATTTGTAGTATTCAGCGACAATTGAAAACCAAATATTTTATTTTGCTCTGCAAAGAAAGCGATTTGATCGTCGTGAGACTTATATTTTAGTATTTCTATAGATTCATTTCTGTTGTCATCATCACTTTTTGACAATGTTTCCTGTTTCCAATCGTAGTTCACATCACCCAATTTCACTCCGTAAAAATCAATATTTTTTATCAAGCTGTCATTGCTTGCAAACGGAATCCTAGTGGTATAATCCCATGGACGCAATGTATCAGGAAACACTTGCTCCTTATCTACAAAAACCCAGGATTTAGGATTATTAGCAAAAGTCGTATCAAGATTTAATACCACTTTTCTCATGGCGATTAGGTCACTTGCGGTGACACTGTTAGAAGCATTTACATCTGCAGCAATAACTTTCAAGGGGTCAGTGAATTCTCCCAATTTCAAAATGTGCCTTTGTGTGAGTACAATATCAAGTGTACTTAGACCCTCTCTTGCAGGGGTATTATTAGAAGCATTGACATAATACGGTAAACCAGCAAGTACCTCGGCAATATAAATACCATCAGAATTAGTGAGAATTTTTTGGTTAAAACTCGTATCAAAAGCTTCAAAAAATACATCAACACCTGATACCGGCTTTCCAGATTTAGTGAAAACAGAACCGGAAACTAGCTTCTGCCCACTGCCATTGTCGGGACACACATCGGCATTATCTTGAACGATAAATTCTATCAAGCAATAATCTTGGTTTCCCTCTAGGTCGGTCACCCACATCTCCAGATTAAAATATCCTGCAATTCCATTCGATATATCATCGCAAGTAAATGTCCGAGAGACGTCATTTACATTTTTAGAAAATGAAATTTTCAATTTATCAACAGGGGTACAATTGTCATAACTACCTATGTTAAATTGCTCCGCAAAAACGGTTATCTCTCCTAAAGTATCCATCAAACTAGTGGTAATGCTACTTTCGCAATAGGGTGTCGGCGCTTTACAATCCTTCACTTCAATGTGAAGCGTATCTTTAGTTAAATTACCACATTTATCCTCTACAAAATAGTATAAAGCATGTTCACCCATCGGTAAATCCATCAAAATATGTGATGAATCGGCTTCTCTTTCCACTACTCCATCAGCATTTATGTCAAGTTTCCAGTCAAATAGCAACTCGGAGTCAAGAGTACAATCATCACTTGCCAAAATGGTATAATCAAATTTCACAACTCCACAATCCGCAGCATAATTGCACACGATAGAATCCTGTGTTGGATTTAAAATAATCGGTTTGACATGATTATTTATTTTGATGGTTTGGGTATGTTGCCACAGTGCTGCAATTCCTTGATCGAATTGACACCATTCTATGACAGTCCACTTTCTCAATATTTTTAAACAAGAATTATCTGTAATATAAAACACTTCATCATCATAAGTCGCCTCTACCAATGCACATTGTTCATTACTAAATTGCGGCTCTCCACTTATTTCTGTATCAATGTTTTCAATGGCACAACCTACTCCTTCGTAATTAGATGGCCAAGTAATATTAGTGAGTCCAAATGGTGAAAGATTAACAATCGTAATGGTCTGAAAGCAAGAGTCTTTGTTGCCTGTAGGATCCTGAACCACAAATTTCCTAGTAATAGTGCCTTCAAAACAAGAAATATTTTCCGTGTAGGATTCAGAAACTGAAGCCTGACAATTATCCTCTATATACCCGTCAAAACCTGCTGCACCATTGTTATATGTATCGTTAATGATGATTGGTTCCACTTCTGAAATGTCATTTCTAACAGTTCCAAATACTGATAAATCATTGTAATCAAATATGAAATCACAACTTATAGTCAAGTCACTTGGACAGTAAATTTTTGGTGGTAATTTTTCTTCAATCAATACCGTCACCATACAAGTGTTTGACAGCCCATGAATGTCAGTAACTTGAAGAGCCACCATCTGGGAGGTGCCGGCTTCGGCGCAACAAAATTCTACATAATCACCAAAATCAGTACCCCAGCCACATAAATCATCCATTTTAGCCACTTTCATAAAATCTATACCACAGTTGTCAAAACTACCATCATCCAATGAATTAGCAAACAATCGACCTATACCGTCAGCTCCTAATGTTACCGAAGTGTACTGATCACATATTGCAAATGGAACTTTATTATCCACGATTTCAACATTAATGCTACAATTGTTGCTATTACCGCAATCATCCGTCGCAATATAATGAAACGTATAAGTATCAAACGGCAATTCATCTAAAGAAACAAGGCCATTTATTACTGAAATATAATCATTATAATCCTCTCCTGCACCATTTTCGAGAGCATAAGCCATGGAATAAGATGAGCAATCTTCCGAAACAATCGCAACTGGCAAGACTTTGAGACCAGAAATGCACTCATAAGAATCAGTATAGATGATTACATCATCAGGACACTCTATTGCAGGTGCTTGAGTATCCGCTATTTTAATTATTTGGTTGTGATAATATGATTCATAAGTACACCAGTCTATTACGAACCAATTTCTTACCAATTTCAAGGAGTTTCCACATTGAGGAAAAGGTGTATCGGTATAAGTAGCCTCGAGATTTGAACATCCAAATGTCTCAGGAGATCCAGTAAAGCTAATGTCAGGATAACCATTGGAATTCGTAGGATAATTACTTCCACACTCGATTACCGCTTGGTCTGTCCCATTATAATTTGGAGGTAAAATGACATCCTGTAAAGTTTTTTTAATAATATAGATTGATTGATTACAGGTAGCTTGATTTCCTGCAATGTCAATTGCGGTCCATACTCTAGATACCAATTTATCATACTGACTTTGACATTGAGGTAACATAGTTATTTGTTCTGTAAAACTCAAATTCACCACTCCACAAGCATCCCAGTTATCCACTTCATAATTATTACCAGAAATAAATACTGGTAAGGCATCATCCGGAATAGGAAACCCAATAACTTCAGGACTTAAATCATCACCACAGTATTGATATAATGTTTCGCATTGAAATACAGGCGGATTATAATCCTTAATATTCAACGTACCCCAACAACTTATACCAGTACAGCTGTACTCCACACTAAAAGTAATGGTTTGACCAAGGTATTCACCCGTAAGTAAATTGTCTGGAATCAGATTATTATTGACATCATAACACTTTATAATATACTTATCATAAGGCGGAAAAGGGTTATTGATAAGCATGTCTACTTGAAGTAACTGCTCACAATTTTCATCCAATGATAAATTAAGATTATTAAGACATGCCGGTGCCTGAACCGTAAGAAAACTGATGTGAACCATGTCTGATTGTTCCACAAGAGGTCCATTGCCATCAGGATCGTCCGATACCAATATCAAATCAAATTCACCGTTTGTAACATCAGAAGTGCCTGGAACATAGATTGTGCCAATTGAAAAAATAACATTCGATTGATTACTCGGCAAGAAATATCCATCACCCGTGGTAAACCATGTACCATCGGTCACATCGCCGGTAATGTAAGCCCCTAAACTAGCAAGGTCAACATCTTCATTTTCGCAAATGGACATATCCTGTCCTGCATAAACGGTAATTGTCTGTGGTGAAGACACCCAGCTTGCTAACACAAGGCTAGAAAAAATTAAAAGGATAATATTTTTTAGTACAATTTTCAAACATTAAATATTTACAACATATATTTTTTGATTAAAATCAAAAAACTACATATTACAAATATTTATAATACAAAAATTATACCAAACAGTTATTTAATACTTTATGAACAACTATGAAGTAGTCATGCTAAAAAGTCGGACACTGCCCGTTATAAGCAGATTTAGATCTTCTACCAAAATCCGAGCTCAACGAGGTATTAAAACTAATCATAAAGCTAATAACATAGTCATTAACTCGTTCATTACCTCTAGTGGTTCCTGTAGGCACAAAAACTAAGTCATCGTATCCCTGACCGAAGTACTCCCCTTTTCTTGTTGATAAACTTGCCGCCAATTGTGGGTTTTGATATAATTCTGGATGTTCTAATATTTCCGTATATGCCACATAATCTCCCGACAAATCATCAAGATAATCCGTATTAGTCCTATGTGCAACCAGCTCAAAATTTAGACTTGATTTTTCATTAATCATCAATTTAATACCCCCGCCAAAGAGTAATGCTGTACTCGTAAGAGAGTATCTTTCTGCAAATCCCGGTAATCCCTGACCCTCAGTACCAAGAGGCTGTAGTTCGTAGTTTACTCCACGATAATCTGTCATAGGATTAAATTTAAAAAAGCTAAAACCTCCGATCAGATAGGGCTTTAATTTACTAGATGCACTATTCTCCGAGAAGTTTAGAAAATATAATTCACCCAATATAGCGCCTTCAAAATAGCTTGACGAAAAACGCAAATTTCTTTCTAATTGCCACTCAGCTGATGATTTTCGATCATCACCTTTTACTTTTCCATAAATAATATTACCTCGAACTGCAATAAAATGATTCAGATAGTATCTTGCATTCAACTGTAGTCCAAAACCTGTATTCGTAATATTATCCGAGAATGAAGGTGTATCCATATCTCCACTATAGTTCAATGCACCCAAGCCTATACCGAATTCTAGACTTTGAGCATTCAGGCTATACGACACCATAACGAGCATAAAGCTCAAAATTAAAGCTTTCATAACTTAATTAGTTTACCCTTATTTGAAATCCTACGCAAAGTTGCACTAAATTTTTGAAATACACACTATGATATATTAATAAAATAAATATTTATAAAAAAAAATAATAATTTGATTGGGATTTAATTCACAGTTTATCTATAAACATCCTTAAGTCATCTAATATTTTGGCTTTTCACTAAAAATTTTATTTTTTAAACACTAATTTTACAGCCTCATTTAATTTATGAAATTTATTTAGATGAAACAGACCATGTCTGGCGTAATTATAACACATAGTTGGGATGATTAAACTAGAGGGTTGAATTTTGACAAACAAACAATTTTAAACAGATGAAAAATAGATTATTGTTATTACTCTTTGGGTTTACTTTTAGTTCGATTATCGCTCAAGATGTTCCAAAGAACTGGTTTCTAATGGATAGATCAGAAGGCTATGATGGAATCTCTGCAGATAAAGCCTACGCTGATATTCTTAAAGATGCCAAAGGCGAAACGGTGGTTGTAGCCATTATAGACTCTGGTATTGACATTCAACATGAAGATTTGAAAGACAATATTTGGATTAATTTGGATGAAATTCCTGACAATGGGAAGGATGACGATGGTAATGGATACATTGATGATGTCTATGGGTGGAATTTCATCGGTGGTCCTGATGGAAAAAATGTGGGCCCTGATACTTATGAAGTAACAAGAATTTTTGGAAAATACGATTATAAATACAAAAATGCGGATCCGAGTAAACTCTCTGGTGATGACAAAAAAGAATATGCGTTATATCTCAAAGCTAAGGAAGAAGTAGAAAAAGCAAGAGATAAAGCAAGTTCTCAGATAGCTGAATTGGATAAAATTTCGGAAAGAATTAATTCTTCACTTGACATGTTATCAGAAAAATTAGGTGACAATTCTTTAACCATTGCTAATGTTGAAAAAGTGGAGGATACCAGTCCTGAAATTTCAGTTGCGAAACAAGTAGCACTTGAATACTTAAGTAAGGATGGTGTAAATACAATGAGTGACATCAAAAGTGCCATACAAACTGACATTGACTCTGATAAAAAACGCTATCAGGATCAGCTAGATTATGCTTACAATACTGATTTCGACACAAGAGCCTTAATCGTTAAGGACAATTATGCGGATGCGACACAAAGTAATTACGGAAATAATGATGTAGAGGGACCGGATCCATTACACGGTACTCACGTAGCGGGAATCGTAGGTGCCGTGGCTGATAATGGTATCGGCATGAATGGCGTCGCAAAAAATGTAAAGTTGATGTCTGTCCGGACTGTTCCTGATGGAGATGAAAGAGACAAAGACGTGGCAAATGCCATAAGATATGCAGTGGATAATGGGGCTTCAATTATAAACATGAGTTTTGGAAAAGCCTATTCTTGGAACAAAGGTGTCGTGAATGATGCAGTAAAATATGCTGCGAAACACGATGTATTAATGGTTCACGCCGCTGGAAATTCTGCAAAAAACACTGATGTCGAAGATAATTTTCCCAATGATCTAATAAAAGAAAAAGGATTTTTCTTGTGCCCTAAGAAAGAGGCGAAAAACTGGATAGAAGTGGGTGCATTAAATTTTGAAAAAGGTGAAAAAGCGGTTGCAAGATTTAGTAATTATGGTCAAGATGAAGTTGATTTGTTCAGTCCTGGGGTAAAAATTTACTCAACAATGCCTAATGACGAGTACGCTTTCTTGCAAGGGACGAGTATGGCATCTCCTGTGGTTGCAGGTGTAGCGGCAGTCATCAGATCATACTTTCCTACGCTTACGGCGGAGCAAGTAAAAGAGGCCATTATGGAATCGGTAGTTCCAATTGACGGAATGGTGGATGTACCTGGTAAGAAGGACACTAAACAGGATTTTAAAGAATTATCTGTCACTGGTGGTGAAGTGAATTTGTACAATGCCATTTTAGCAGCTGCTAAGATGAAAGGCAAAAAGAAAATTGACAAAAAGAAGATAGGAGCATAATAAAAAAGGGGGCTGGGTACAGCCCCCTTTTTTATTTGAAGATTTCAAAATTTGATAACTTTCGAAACATTCGTTCAATTTTATTTTAACTTTGGTGGAAAATTATCAGTTCCATGCAATACAGAAAATTAGGAAAATCGGGATTACAAGTAAGTGTATTATCATTCGGCTCTTGGATAACATTTGGCAATCAGATTGATAACAACATTTCCGAAGAACTCATGGGTATTGCCTATGATCATGGTGTAAATTTCTTTGATAATGCTGAAATTTATGCCAATGGTGCTTCAGAAGTGGTCATGGGTAAAATTCTGAAAAAATTTAATTGGGACAGAACTTCCTATTTGGTATCTAGCAAGGTTTTCTTTGGAGATGGAAGAAGACTACCCAATCAAACAGGACTCAACCGTAAGCACATTTTTGAAGCATGCCATGATTCTTTGAGACGGCTACAAGTAGAATATCTCGATTTGTTTTTCTGTCATAGACCAGACAAAAACACACCTATGGAAGAAACCGTTTGGGCGATGAATCACTTGCTACAACAAGGAAAAATACTCTACTGGGGTACTTCCGAATGGTCTGCCTTAGAAATCATGGAGGCTCACAAGGTTGCCGGAGAAAATCATCTCATCGGCCCCACGATGGAACAGCCGCAGTACAATATGTTTTACCGTGAAAAAATGGAAAACGAATATTTAAAATTATTCAGCACGGTAGGATTGGGAACCACGATTTGGTCACCACTCGCAAGTGGTCTTCTCACCAATAAATATCTGCACGGCATACCAAAAGAAAGTCGTCTCGGAAGAGAAGAATTGGGCTGGCTAAAGGAAAAAACATGGAGAGATGATTACATACTTAAGGCTTCTAAATTACATGACCTAGCACAATCACTTGGCACCTCCTTACCAATTTTAGCTATAGCGTGGTGTATAAAAAATCCACATGTAAGTTCAGTAATATTGGGGGCTTCGAAAACTAGCCAGCTAAAAGAGACACTTAAAGCACTTGATTACGTGATACCTCACGAAGCCAATGAAACTATAGAAGAAATACTAGGTAATAAACCTATATTACCACTATTTTAAACCATAAAATCGAACGGTATTATCTTGGAGTGGAAGGTACAAGATGCTTTCTTCGTTCATGTTGTAAATCAATTTTGCAACACCGCTTGCATCAATGAAATTAAAAATATTGTTGTTACGGTTTTCATAAAAAAGCGTCACTTCATTGGAGCCATCTAATTTTATCACAATAGATTCTGCTGATGCAACCACAACTTCATGTGAGGTCTCGTAAGACTCACTGCAATCAGAAAGTACCATTTCTGAATCTTCACACTGATAATAAAATCCTTCATAAGTACCAACTACTCCTTTAAATATGGTGGCATCACCATCCGATGAGCTTTTGGAGCATGACGAAATTAATAGTCCGAATACGACAAGAGCCAATATTTTATTCAAGTTATAATCAATTTAATTATTTGACAAATAGAGTTTAGACGTAGATATTCCCTTTTCACCATTTAAAGCAATAAGGTAGATTCCACTTTCTAAATCTTTTGAATCTATATAGGTGTTGGACGTATTTCTTATTAAAAAGTCTCTAACCACCCTACCCTCAGAATTATATATTTTACCTGAATTGAAATATTCGTTTGCAATATCAAAACTGATAACTATTTGATTATTAGATTGGTAACATTTATAAATTCCAGTTTTATCAACTAGCTGATCCTTTGTTTCCAAAAGTTGTAAATCAAAACTTTTTCCATTTACAAATCGGTAAGTATCATCAACTTTATTCCATACAATCACATCCACTATATAATTGGATTTATCAAATTCTGCGGGTAAATCTCCTGATAACATCACATTATAGACTTGATTGCTCTCAACGACTCCCACCAAGTTTCCAAAATTATCACCGATCGGACTTACAAGGTAATTTTTGTGATTGGCGTTTGAACCTTGCCCACTTTGATTGGCAATTTTAGATTTTTCTACAAAATATGCAGCACCATAAATCTCTGCATCAGGAATATCTTCTGACAATTCAAAATTTATCATAACATCCACTTTTGAGTTAGTAAGGACTATTTCTGAATTCAGACCAATCACGGTACTATTCGAATTATTGGCAGTTACGTAATTTTTAATATTATTGAAGCTGGTATTAATGTCAGAATTTGCATAAGCATTGGTGTTATTGACGAAAAATACAGGTTGACTCGAAGCTTTAAAATTCTCTGCCATGGCATTCCCGATAGGATTCATCAAATCTCCACTGTAGTGATGTGTCCAAAGTATCGCTTCGCTGTCTGAAAAATTGTTTAAAAGATTATCATACAACTGCCAACCCCATGTCCCACAATAAGGACACCATGTTGCAGACTTTTTTGTAATCAATGAACGCTGTGTCCAATCCAGCTCCTGCGATTGTAGGGCCACTATATTAAAAAATAATAGTATATAAACGAAAATCCTTTTCATTGTATTAGATATTTTTAATAGATACTTTCAAGCCACAAAAGTAACATTTGAAAAAATATTTCATTAAAAATTTAACACATTAAAAATAATTATAATACGAACCTATCTAATAAGAGTTACATTGCCTTTAAATTCTTCAATGTTTCCTCTAGGTCCTGTATAAGTGGCTATAAAAATATAGGTATCTTGAGGTGATTCCCCTCCAGAGTTATTCTTTCTACCATTCCAACCTACCGATGGATCTTGGGATTCAAATATTTTCTCACCCCATCGATTCCATATACTCAATTGATATGCTTTAATACCTTCTAAATATCCGACTCCTAGAAAATCATCATTTAAACCATCACCATTTGGTGTGAAGGCATTGGGAAATTGAAGAGTATTGAGCGGCAATATATCAATGAGCTTAGTCAATGTATCCGTACATCCAGACTCATGTTTCACGAGTAGACTCACATAAACAAGCCCTGTATCGATAAATGAATAGGAAGGATTTTGAATGAAATCAACTCTCTCGTCGTTAAAATTCCACTGCCATGCAATCGCTTCCTGTGATTGATCGTAAAAGGAGACTTCGTTTTGCAAAATGTTAGGTTGTTCTGGCGAATAGGTAAAATCCGCAATCGGGCCTGGCAAAATTTCAATCCAATCATTAAAGTCCCGAGAAGTTTCGCATCCGATAGGTGATGTGACATGCAATTTAATTGTGTAGATTCCAGGTTCCTCAAAAGTATGGCTTGGGCTGACTTCATTAATCATCCCTCCATCACCGAAATCCCAAATTACATCATAGGTCGAATCAATCGGTACAGAGAGGTTATTAAATTTTATTTCCGCAGGTGTACAGCCCTTAAACTGTGAAGGATCCACAACCAATAATGCCGGCACAGGATTATAACTGATTACTTTAGATGTAAGGTCTTTACAACCATTGATGTCCGTAATTTCCAGAGAAATCAATTTGTCTCCCGGTGTTTCAAATGTAAAGGTTGGATCTTTAAAATTCGAATTACCATCAAGATTAAAATTCCATAAGTAATTTTTTATAATTCCTACTTCAGCAAAAGAGGCATCTTGAAAAAATACCGGACCAGCAACACAAGTATCGTAATCAAAAACAAAATCTGAACTTAGTCCTGGAAATACATTAACCAAAAGATCTACAGAGTCACTACAATCAGTATTGCCGACAATATCTCGATTAAGAAACATTCTAAAATTATATGAACCATAATCATCAAAACTTATGTTTAAGTTCTTGGTATTGTATAGAATAGTGTCATTTACGTCATATCGCTCCCATTGATAAGAATCAATAAATTTAGCTTCACCAGAGGTGTTGTTTAATAAGAGATTCTTTTCACCGCACAAATCGACTCTATATTTATTAATCGCAATATCAAAATCCGCATCGAGGAGTGCATTAACCTTATTTTCGCATCGTATCACATTAAATTGGAAATCTCGTCTTATCTCGCCAATCAAAATACCGTTTCTGTATTCTTTTGCACAAACACCCACGACATATTGACCAACATTGGTTGGCACTCCACTAATAATTCCGGTATTAGGATCAATTTTTACAGTTGGATTGCCTGCCATGGGTTTATCATAGGTATAAGTCGGTGCATTGAAAGTGATAACATCAAAGGGTGGTTTGCACTTCTCAGGATCCGGTTTTACACCATTACAATCGGTAGGTAAACCCGGAGTTGAACTACTGCCACCGGCAGTACCTCCTGCAGAGATTGGAGCACAGAATTCATATATCAATTGATCGCCATCTGCATCAGTTGCTGAGTGATCAAAATTTATGTCTCGACCCTCACATATCACTATCGGTGGAAATTCATTGAAAACGGGACTATTATCCACTGAATTCAGTGCCTCAGAAGTAATGTCTATACTAAACAATGCACCAGTTTCACCGGGATCAATAATATTTGTAATCGTCTCATTTCTACAGCATCGTTGATATGCAATTTTGTAAATATTGTCAGATACTGGCAGCATAACTTCAAATTCATAAACTCCTCTTTCTACACCAATATTACTAGGAACGATGACACAAGGATTTGATTGCTCGGGATCTACGGCCTCTTTGAACTTAGGATTGAGAGGACTGGTTTTTTTTACAAAATTCCAGCCCGTATTGGTCTTTATATATATTCCGAATTGTGCATCATTATCAAATGGAGCCCCATTACTCTTACTGTCTCGATACATCGTAAAAGTAATGAGATATACGGCATTATCTCCTTCTCTTCCTAGGAATTTGTATGTAACATCACCCCCAATGATATGTGCTGCATATAAGCTATTACCTACAATGATAAACAACATTGTAAATAATAGTGCTTTTAATCTAATGTCAGTTTTTAACATTCGTAATATCATTATTCATCGAGTAGAATAAATATCTAAAATTATAAAACGTATCCAATGCAAATATATTATAAAATTGATTCATCAATCGATAGAGGCTTTTTAATGGCTTTCCTAATTTCTGCAAAAATTACAAAGGCTAAAAGCAACAAAATCAAAGTTGAAAAAATCAATGAGAGTTTTTCTCCTAAAAAGAATTTTTCCGGCTTAAACTCAAATACAATTTCATGTTCTCCAGAAGGAATGTCTAATGCTCTTAAAATATAGTTAGCCCTTACGATGGGCACCTCAGTGCCGTCTATATATGCTTTCCAACCTTTATCATCTCCATACCATATTTCGGAAAAAACCGCAAATTGGTCTGAAGCTGTATTGCAATTATACACCAATCTATTCGGACCATATTCTTTTAAACTTATGTCTCCGTTCTTAGTATTATTTACATTTTTAACAATATTTTTAAAATCGGATTTAACCACTGCCTGACCCGCAGGATCGATATTGGCAATTGAATCGATTTCAGCATTGTTAGTATCTACAAATAAGACTTGATTTACAAACCAAGCGTTGCCCAGTGCAGCAGGATTTATTTGTACGACATCTTCATTTGAGGCATTTTTTGTGATAAAGTACTTCGTATTGAGCATATTAAATACCTTAAAGTTACCTTTCGAAATGTAGTAGTCAATCATGTCTTGGTATCTCTGCAATTTGGCTGCATGATATCCACCTACTGTCTTGTGCCAATAGGATGTCATCGCCGAGTTAAAAGGATCTCGTGTCTCATCATAAACTCTAAAATTGGGGTCTTTATCGGCTAGTATTTGAGTATCCACATTCCTAGGTAGAAATATTTTATCGTAGTCCTTTGCTGTCTCGAAAGAGCTATATGATAAATATTTAGTATCAATGTGAACTAAATCAAATACAGCAATGATGCCTAAGACAGCCAGAGCAATTACTTTACCCATTTTTTGATTTACAAATAGATAAATCACTCCCAGCCCAGCGACAGTTATTAAAAGTGAACTTAGAACGGATGTTTTATACATGGCCATTCTATCTTCAACCAGAGCATCAATAATCTGTGGCTGTCCAATACGTGCATCTCCTGCACTTCTAAAGTCCATAAAACTAGGACCCAAAATGTACATAATCAGGTAAAAACTCACAAAGGCTATACCCACATTGCGTAGTATTTTGAGATATTTCGCTTTATCTACATCAGACTTAAAAAGTGCTGCCAATCCTAAGGCTGCACCTAATGGAATAAAAATTCCCGTCACACTCAATACGCTATTGGGAGTACGGAACTTATTAAACATAGGCATATAGTCGAAGAGTAAGCGATTAAAAAACTCAAAGTTTTTACCAAGCGAAATTAAAAATGTGATTATTACAGCTGTTATTAATCCATATCTCAATACTCCTTTAGTAAAGAAAATGGATAATATAAATAGCACAAATACCAGATTTCCAAAGTAATATGGCCCTGAGGTAAAAGGCAAAGACCCAAAATACATCGGTGCTTGAATTTCCTTTCTACTTCCCGTAAGTTTTGCCAAATTAGACTCTTTAGAAATCCATTCACTACTGCCTCCACCCATCGCATACGGCACAAAACTGCTCAACAAATCTCCACTTCCATTACTCCATTGCATCGCATAATCCCAAGCCAATCCGTCTGTATGACTGGATGAATTTGTTTTTGAATCCACTGTTTTTTCTAAAATCGGCTTACCTCTCATGGTATCTTTGCCATACTCATAGGTGAGCATAAGCTTAGTAGCGGAGGAACCAATTCCTAATACTAAACCTATCAAAAGCACTAAGCTAGATTTTCCTAGGGATATAAAATCCCTGCTTTTAATATCACTAAAAGCATATATTAAATACCAAATACCCAACACCAGTCCCAGATAGTAGGTCATTTGAGGGTGATTATTCAAGAGATTAATACCCATTCCAAAAGCGAAAATAGAACCCCCGATCAGATATCGTTTCCTCATGGTCAGGATAAATCCGAGTATCACAATAGGACTTGCCATGATGGTTGCTAATTTCGTGTTATGACCCGCATCATATAATAGCATATTTCCGGTTCCTAGACCAAAACAGATTGACAAAATCAAAGAGATCCAAGGATTAACACCCAATACCACCAACAGAATAAAAAAACCAATCATCCCCATGATAAAAACACCTGCGGGTGAATTAAAGCCTAACTTTAGCCACTTATTAGGATATTGAAGCAAATTTGTATGGCTGCTAGTACTAATTTGATAAGCTGGCATTCCACCAAACATTGAGTTTGTCCATAAGGCTTCCTCTCCCGTCTTATTCCGATAATCTGTTATTTCTTTTGACATTCCCTTATATTGAACGATGTCACCTTGAGGCACCACTTTATTTTCAAATTGTGGAAAAAAATAGAAAATGCAGACAAGTAGAATTACCAATATTGATACGATATATGGTATCCAATTTTTATAATCTAACTTCATATTTTTATATTTGACTTACAATTTTACTAAATATCATTTATTCTCAAGAACCATACAAAGATAAAAGAGGATTCAAGAAATAATCTTATCTATGAGAAAAAGTTATATATATTTAAACTTGTTATGACAATGTTCGAATTTGATGGTAGGCAACTCTTCAATTCGAATATTCCATTTTTCTAAAGTTTGAAGGATAAAATCTTTTTGAGACTCACAAAATTTATGATTTCGAAAACCTTCCCTTAATGAAGTAAATAGCGAACTACTTTCTAAATTACCCCTTTGAATTTCTCTGGATAAAACTTCAACTGTTTCGTGTTCAAAAAATAATTGTGGTTCTATTTGACCAATATGGAAACACGTAATAAATACCGCCCAATTGCGACATGAATCTATGCCTGATACATTTAAATTGCCCATTTCAGGAAATCCAAATTGGTCGGAATATTCAATAATATCATTAAAATTTTTCTTGATTAGCTGTTTCCTTTTTGACCGATTTTCATTGAACTTTTCTAGGTCAGTAGTATCAGAATTAACAAATGATTGGTCAAGTTCCAACATTTTACAATAGTCTAATTCTTTATCAGAACAACTGATAAATATCGAAAAAAGGAGTATCATTTTTAACAGGATGGCGTTTCTCCAATACATATTTAGTCATTAAAAAATTCGACAAAGTGATATTAATTCCAAAGCAACACCACTCTAAAGAGATTTAATCATTTTAGAATGCACTATCCCTACCTCTATAAACGAATCTCCTAACACCTTGTAATTAAGACTTTTATAAAATGGAATCGCGGTATCTCGGGCATTCAGTTCGATTTTTGTAAATCCTATAAATCTGGCATAATCTTCAGCGAAACTTACGAGCTTCTTGCCGATTCCCTTGTTTTGAAATTCAGGGGCTATTGCGACTTGTCTCATTTTCACATGATGCAATTCAGGTTTTAGAATAAGAATACCTACAAGACTTCCCTCTAATAAATAACCCAAATGATACGAATCGTATTCTGTCGCTATATCCTTTATTTTAAATTTCAACCCAAGTGGAATTCGTAAAACTTCGTTTCTAAGGGAGAGTGATTCATCGTACAAGGGTGAACCAAATTCAATTCGTATATTCATTAAAATTTATTCGATAGGAATCAGAAGTGTTGTATAGGCTCCAAAAATCCCAAATCCATTATTTACATTAGAATAAATTTCGTTTTGGCTATTAATGGATGATCCCACATACTGATTTTTATAGTAATTCTCGAGGCTAACGAAATATTGATAAAGCTCATTACTTACCGTCATAAGCCTCACATATTTTTTAGCATTTGTAAGGTCTTTACCCGAATTGTTACCATTACTTCCATTATGGTCGTCATCTCCTCCATTGTTGCCTCCATCACCATTTCCTTCTCCACTATTTCCGCCAGATGAATCATTAGAAAAAATAACCATTATGGCGTCGTCATCATTGCTTTGATTGTAGGAGATGTTTACGATGTTTTTTCCTAAATTTTCCTTAGATTCCGTAAGAACTCTAGGGTCTGTAATGATTGAGGCTCCTGAATTAACAGTAAAATTAAAAGTGTTTTTATTTTTTTCTGGAATCAGAATATTGGGAATTGCGTAATTTGAGGTCACGTTAGTACTCTCATTAATTGTAACAATATCCCATATATAAACTTCATCAGAATATTCATTATTAATTAATTCAAAGCTGATATTTCTGCTATTTTCAATCGTACCCTCTACCCATTCGACATTTTCAACATCTGGTTTGGAAGGTGTCATACTACTAGCTTCCACATCACCTAAGACACTATGATGAACTTTAACCGTATAAAGTTGGTTGTCGACAGGATAAAAATTGATATTGGTATAGTTGCCTTTACCTTGATTATAAAGGCTACATAATTTATTACCCATGACATCAAAGATTTCAACCTCGGCATCATCAATTTCATTGAATGTTGACTCAGGATCAAAGGCATTTTTCGTTGTACTTAAATTAACTACCCAAGATGAATCAGAAGAAAAAATAGAATTTAACACAATTCTTTCTTGGTAATCAGGCATTTTTACAATGAACTCCTCTTCACAAGAAATTCCTGTAAAAATCAATAAGACGTAAAAAATATATTTAGAAAAGTCTTTAATAAATATCAATTTATCAAAGCAAAGTTAACTATTTTTATTTTAAGTTGAACTAAAATTACACTTTTATAAAAAATTCAAAATTATATTCTATATAATTACAATTAATCAAATATTTCTTAATTTCACTAAAGAATTTTGGCATGTTGACAAAATAAAAAACGGGACATGTCAAAGACATATCCCGTTACTTTATTGTAATATTAACTATTTATCTCGGAATCAAAACAAATTCTACCCTTCTATTTAGCAACCTTCCATTGAGGGTGTTATTATCCGCAATAGGTCTCGATTCGCCATATCCGGCATAATTCATACGAGAGGTAGATACGCCTTGCTGAGCCAGATAATCATAGCAAGCTTTTGCTCTTCTTTCAGACAAAGACTGATTAGAAGCTGCATTACCAGTATTGTCTGTATGCCCGCTAATGCTCAAGTTATAATCTGGATATCTACTGAGAATTCCTGCGATTTGCTTCAAGATTGTATGAGATTCAGCTTTCAAAGTTGCTCGACCTGTATCAAACTGAACTGCACGCATTGCTACATCCAAAGTCTCTCTGTCCTCTTTTTTAATTTCTGGGCAGCCATTGGTGCCAACTGGACCAGGGCTTCTAGGGCATTTATCAATACTGTCATCTAGACCATCACCGTCGGAATCAGGACATCCATTAAAGGCTTTCGGGCCTGCATCTACAGGACATTTGTCATCAGGGTCAGGAACTCCATCCAAGTCGGTATCAGGACAACCCATATATTCTTTAAGGCCTCTGACATTAGGGCATTTATCATTTTTATCACTTACTCCGTCACCGTCTCTATCCTCTGAAGGACAACCTTTATTATCGACCGCACCTCTCTCGTCAGGACAAGCATCCATATCATCTGATACACCATCGCCATCCCTATCTTGTATTGGGCAACCATTTAGTTCAGCTACACCAAATACTTTGGGACACTCATCATCAGGATCTGCAATACCGTCTCCATCCATGTCAGGACAACCTTGTGCAGATGCCAATCCAAAGGTGTCAGGGCATCTATCTTTGTAATCAGGAATTCCGTCACTATCCATGTCAGGACATCCGTTAAATTGTGCCAGTCCTATCACTTCTGGACATAAATCCAACTTATCCGTAACACCATCACCATCACTATCTATCTCCATCATTTCCACAATGGTATCGAGTTCCATTTCCTCATCCTTATTCCAAAGATAAACGAAACCAATGCCATGATGCAAATTTGTTCTATTTTCGGAAAATGACAATCTATATTCCGATTGCCAGTTGATGTATGCGTTATCTGCAACTTTAAAGTACAATCCAAATCCAAGGGGAGCCTGCACATTGAATTCGCCTTCAAATTCTAAAACACCACCCAGTCCCGCCATAAAATATGGAACGACTTTACTATTCGGCTTATTGAATTGATATTGGAATTGTGCATCGAGTCCCATAATTGTTTTTCGCAAACAATCAATGGAATCAGGACTAGCAGTCACCACACCCATTTTGAAAGGCACCACGAGATTCAAGTTTTTCTGAAGACGGTGGTGATATCCTATCTCAAATCCATGGTTGTATTCTTGGAAATTAGAAAAACTACCTCCATTCTGAGATTGATAATCAATAAATAATTTTTTAAAACTTATACCAGTTTTATACCTCACATCCTGTGTGTATGCACTACTGATCGCAAGAAAACAAGCAAAAAATAAAATGAGCTTAATGCATTTCATCGTATCATTTTTTATTCTAAGAATCCTTTTTCATGAATCAAACATCAATTCCACTACTTTAGATGGAATCCATGACAACTAGTTCATGACAAATATTTGCAAAATTATAATTATTTATCAATTCACATCATAAATAATTATAAAATATTACAATTATTAATAATATGTAGTTTATTCATTTATAATAAAGACCATTGATAAGTGCAAATTCAACCTCGCTATGCATCAATATTGGCATATCTTGCATTGTCTTCAATAAACTGCCTTCTAGGTGGTACTTCGTCGCCCATTAACATAGAAAAAACTCTATCCGCTTCTAATCCATCTTCTATTGTGACTCGTCTCAATATTCGTGTGGTAGGATCCATGGTTGTTTCCCACAGTTGCTCGGCATTCATCTCTCCCAAGCCCTTATATCGTTGGATTTTAATACCAGAAGATTCGCTTCCTCCATAAGCTTCTACTGCTTCTTTTCTCTCCTCATCATTCCAACAATACCTGAATTCTTTACCTTTTTTTACCATATACAATGGTGGCGCTGCAATATATATATATCCTTGCTGAATAAGGGGCAACATATATCTAAAGAAAAATGTCAAAATCAGTGTCGTAATGTGACTTCCATCTACATCGGCATCACACATAATGACCACTTTATGGTATCGCAGTTTTTCGATATTTAATATTTTTTCTCCCTCTTTTTCCTCTATACTCACACCAAGAGCGGTGAAAATATTCTTTATCTCTTCGTTTTCGTATATTTTATATTCCAGTGCTTTTTCGACGTTGAGTATTTTTCCTCTTAGTGGTAAAATGGCTTGGAATACTCGGTCACGACCTTGTTTTGCAGTACCTCCCGCCGAATCCCCCTCGACTAAGAAAATTTCAGATTCACCCGGATCTTTAGAACTACAGTCGGATAGTTTTCCTGGCAATCCTCCACCGGTCAAAACGTTTTTTCGCTGCACCATTTCTCTAGCCTTGCGAGCTGCATGTCTTGCGGTAGCCGCAAGTATGACCTTATCAATGATTTTTTTAGCTTGATTGGGATTTTCCTCAAGATAATACTTCAGGACATCTCCCACAGCACGTGATACAATACCCGTGACTTCGCTATTGCCTAGTTCACCTTTAGTTTGACCTTTGAACTGTGGTTCTGGCACTTTTACTGAAACGATGGCGGTTAATCCTTCTCTAAAATCCTCTCCCGACACCGCAAATTTCAACTTATTAAACATGCCATTATCGTCTCCATATTGCTTAAACAATCGATTGACGGCTCTTCTGAAACCAGCCACGTGAGTTCCCCCTTCTCTTGTATTGATATTATTTACAAAAGAGAATATATGTTCTTGGAAGCCGGTATTGTATTGCATCGCTACCTCAACTTCTACATTTTCTTCTTTTCCGACTACGTAAATGGGTTCATTTATGAGTGGTGTTCTAGATTCGTCAAGATATTTTACAAATTCGATGAGTCCACCCTCTGAGTGAAAAGTCGTGGTTTTAAAACCGCCATCATCCGTGGTCACTCGCTCATCCGTCAATGACAGGGTAAGCCCCTTGTTGAGATAAGCTAATTCTTTTAATCTCGAATGTAGTACAGAATATTGATATTCAAGTGTCTCAAAGATAGACGGATCAGGCCTAAATGTGATATCAGTACCTCTTTTGGTGGTCTTTGCAACCTCTCTTACATCTCCCAGGGGCTTACCTTTAGAATATTCTTGCTCATAAACTTTATCATCTCTATAGACTTCTGCCTTGAGATATTCTGATAAAGCATTGACACAGGAAACTCCAACCCCGTGCAATCCACCTGAAACCTTGTAAGTGTCCTTGTCAAATTTACCCCCGGCATGTAATACGGTCATAACCACCTCCAAAGCCGATTTTTTCAACTTAGGATGCATATCAACCGGAATACCTCGTCCATTATCCTTCACGGTTATGCTATTGTCTTCATGGATAATCACATCTATTTTGTCACAATATCCCGCTAGGTGCTCATCAATGGAGTTATCAACAACTTCCCATACAAGGTGATGCAATCCTTTGGTGTCCGTAGATCCAATGTACATCCCAGGTCTTTTCCTAACCGCTTCAAGTCCTTCTAACGCTTGTATATTACTGGCACCGTAATTGCCATTATCTGTAGTCATACTAATATTTTAATTTTTAATACAAAATCATGCAAAGATAAGGAAAATATCTTTTTTAAATCAAAAAACAAACATATATAAATGCTTAATAATGAACATTTTTTAGTGTCAAATAAATCTAGAATTATTGTGTTATGATTTGCATGTATAATTCTCAATTATTGAGCAAAAAAGGGATTGAAAAAGATATTATTTAGGCTTCACTCAATATATCCTTATTAACAGCAATGGCCGCATTTAGTTCGAAACCAATAACCAAGATATAAGCATTGTATTGCAACCAAAGAAGTATGACAATTAATGCCCCAATGGAGCCATACAACTCATTGTATCTACCGAATTGGTCAACAAACCAACTAAACCCTACCGAGGTAAGAATACTTAAAATGGTCGCCAAAAGGCTTCCCGGGTTTATGTATTTTACTCTCCGGTACATAGAAGGCCCAAACTTATAAATCATGGTAAACCCAGTGTACAACAAAAAGAATATAACGAACCATCCCAGCGTTTTTATTATCACCTCTGACGAAATCGGTAGTTGATTGTGGCTATCTATCAAATGCCAAAGTGGACCACTTAAGACGACCAATACTACAGAGGCTAAGAATAGTAAGCCCATAATAATGGTGAGTCCAATTGCTATTAAGTATTTCCTAAAATAAGGCCTATTCTTGAATGTAATGTCATAAGTTTTGTCAAATCCAGACATCAATGTCAGCATACCGCTGGATGAAAAGAAAAGGGCTAAGAAAAAACCCACGGACAATAATCCTTTTCGCTTGATCGACGTAATGTCATAAATGATATTCATTAAAAATTCATGAGCATTGGCAGGCAAAAAGTTTTTTAAGGACTCGCCGATGGTCTTTACATAATCCGCTGTAAAAGGCAGGTGTGGTAATAATGTAAAGATAAAAATAGTAAAAGGAAAAATAGATAGAAAAAAACTGAAGGCAATACTATTCGCACGAGTTGAAATATTGTCTTTTTGAACCTCTTGAATGACAAAACTGACGACATTGTAAATGGGAATACCGTCAAATCCAGGCATGGAATATTTCTTAGTAAAATCAAGAATCTGTTTTACTATGGGCAATTGTTGCCAGTTGTATTTTTTGGCTTTTGACATCTAAGAATTAAAAAATGGGATTAAAGCCTCTCGTAATTTAGAGGGGATTGAGACTCTTTTTTGAGTTTCCATATTGATGAAAAATAATTTCACCTGAGCCGTGTGCACGATTTTATTTTGTTCATTCACAATTTCGTGGTGAAAACAAATAAGCTTATCCGGGATTTCAAGGAGTTTGGTAATTATCCTAGCCTCTTCATCGTAGTACAATGGTGCCAAATACCGACTCTCAACACTGACCACCGGCATCATAATACCAGCTTCCTTTTCTAACAAACTATAGTGGACTCCGAGACTTCTCATAGCCTCGGTTCTCCCTATCTCATAGAGTATGGCATAATTACCATAATAGAGATAGCCCATTTGGTCTGTCTCGGCATACCTAATTCTCTTTTTACACTCATGCACATACATAATTAATCGCGAATAAGTGGACAGGTCATGCAGTGGGAACCACCTCTAGCTCGAGATAATTCATTACTAGGTATGGTGATAATGGTCTTTTCCAACTTATCTGGAATGATCACTCCCTCTGAAATTCTCTCGAGTAAATCATAAGCAGACATTACATTGTACCCGGCATTGCGGAAAGCGACTTCCGTACGAGGATTTCTATCATAAGTAATGCCTACCCCCGGCTTGAGAGCAACTAGATTGCAGCCATCTGTCCATTGCTCTCTTTCTTGATATGGAGACACCCCATTGCCACTGAATATAAAATTCATATTGGGGTTAATCTCTTTGAGCATAAAATTCTTGATGCTGTCATAATTAGCATAGTCACCATTACTCCTAAATACCTCGACGTTACTGCTGATTCCGTCATATACGATAGGCTTAAAGCAGACTAAATCATCCTCACTAATTCTTGTAAACAAGGTATCAATATGCATGTAAGATCGATCATTAGGTATGTTTATCTGCACCACATTGTCTATTACTCCCCGTTCAAACAAAACTTTCTTAATCGAATCAAATGCATGGGATGAGGTTCTTTCCGACTGTCCTATCAATAGGAAATCATTGCTCAATATCATCACGTCGCCCCCTTCTATGCTCACTGTCTCACCTTTTTTCGATGGTGGAAATTTATTGATGTCATTCAGATTAATCAGTTTGCCTGCATTTTTTGTCTCCGTAAATAAAGGATGAGCAGCAAAGATGAATCTCGTCAACAGGTTCTCTCTAAACCTTGCCATTTTGGCAGCTTTGGTAATAATTACCGAATCCTTTACACTTACTGCCACGTCACGGGTAAAAATAAAATTCGGTATAGGATCAAAAAATATATGGTCATCTTCCACCAAATATCCGGTCACCATAACTTGAGTGAGGGTCTTATTGTCCATGGCTCGCAAGATATCGTCATAGGACTGTGGCAATTCCTCATAATCCACGACCTTATCAATCAGCTCCTCTCTGAGATCTGGATTGGCTTCCATTCCTTGTAGGATGAGGTCTTCTGTTTCGAGGACATTTTCTTTGCCCAGAAAAGCCGACAAGACATCGACAAAAGTTTTATGTTCTTCTATCATCTGAGGCACATAGACGATATCATCGAATAGTAATTCCGTCGCTCTTTTTGGCGAGATGCGAGAAATCCCCTTATCGGGTCGGTGTACCATGACTTTGCGAAGTCTTCCTATTTCGGAATGGACATTTATCATTGTATATGAAGCTTTGATTGGGTGGCAAAGTTAGGTCTTTATAGCGAAAAAGAGAAGTGGGTAGAGGCTCTGTTTAAAATTATATGTATAGGGAATTTCCTATTATTTCAATTTTTTAAAAACACTGCTTATGAGAAATATTTATTCCTTACACATCCTATTCAAGAGATTTCATAGAATCATATATCCGTAATCAAAACCAGTAATCATAGTATCAATAAAAGTCGAGCAGATGACAAACACCTGCTCGACCATATTTTAAAACTTGTACCCTAGCCTAAAGCCTAGATATAAAATTTCATTTTGAATACTATAAATCGTGTTTTGTGACATTTCATCAATTTGTTCTTTGTTTAGTAATGGAATATCGCCTACATTATTTTCTTCAATATCAATCTGATTATTAAAAATATGAATTCCATCTAAATAAGCCCCAAGATATATTTTGTCAGATAATGGATATTGAATACCTAAACGAAATCCTAATATTGGCCACATGTCATTTTTAAATCCTTTCTCAAAACTTAATTTCATAAAGTCGTTTTCATCGTTTATTTTGGTATAAGTCAAGTATACCGTTTCATTTCTAAAAGTATTATAAGACAATCCAGTATATACTTCGCCAAAAAACAAGGAATAACAATAGTTGAGTCCTAGCTTAAGATTTATATTTGTAACATCGGACTCTTCATAACCTTCTATATCATATCCATCAAGATTGAAAAAATTATAGAATCCATATTCAGTATTCAAGTTATTAATTATTGCAAATTCAGTAAATAATTTAAAACTCTTTAAATCTTGGCTATATCCAATACAATAATTAAACGATCTAGGTGGTCGTTGCACACTATTTCCCAAGGAAATATCAAGAGCTGTATTGATATACATAGAAGATTGAGAAGTCACGATACAACTTGGAATACTAAGGATAAGAATTAAAATATTTCTTTTGATATTCATAGGTTTTTAAAATTTTATAGGCTGTGGTTTTTTATCAATTTAATAATTCCAATTATATAACTTTCTTTGAGAAACGTTGGTTACCATAAAGGTAATAAAATAAGTCACCATTCCACTCAATGTAACTAAAACTTAGTCTTACCTTGCATCCTTAAATTACAAAAAACCTTTACCTCATAAATGAAATACAGTACAAAGCTAATCATAGCACTCGTCCTCATTTATATTTTTTGGGGTTCTACCTATTATGCGATCAAGGTCGGGACGGAGAATGTATTGCCATTTATTTTCTGTGCTATTCGGTTTTTTATTGGGGGCATAATCTTGTTTTTAGTGACTTTGCCATTCTATGGACTCCCGCAATGGAAGGCTTTTATTGGTTCTTTTGTATTGGGGATATCGATGGTGGGCATCGGGACGAATACCGTATCTTATAGTATCCAATATCTTCCTACTGGTATAGTGGCTACCCTGGTCGCCATGCTGCCTTTTTGGATCAGTGTCATGGATTATCTGTTTTTTTCTCATAAAAAGCCTTCTACTTTGAGTGCTTTAGGTATGCTGCTCGGCTTTATCGGTATCGTAATTTTGGTAAATCCTTTTTCTGATTTAGAGATTTCTTCTCTTGGGATATTTCCTATTTTAGTGGTTTTCGCAGGCTCGATATGTTGGTCTATAGGCACGCTAAAGTCTCCTTCTATAACACAATGCATGGGCTGGCAAAGTACGGCAGTTCAGCTTCTCGGTGCCAGTTTTATATCTCTCGTTTTTAGCTTAGCATTAGAGACAAATGGAATATCCTCGCTTAATAACATGACTAGCACCACGTATTTGGCTATTGCTTATCTAGTAGTATTTGGGTCGTATGTGGGCTATTCCGCTTTCCTGTGGCTCATCAAAAATGCCTCTCCGCTTTTGAGTACTACCTATGCTTATGTCAATCCTTTGGTAGCCATCATTATCGGTGCCATCATTGGAGGTGAATATCTCGAGCCAAGAGTACTCATCGCTTGTATGATCATTCTCTCAGGTGTGATCCTCCTAATTATTGGAAGGAGGAAGTTTTCTTTGACTTAAGTCTTTACTGCTCTAGACTAACTCCACTTTCCGTAATTTTAATAACACTCATGTCTTTGGACTTGTCAGTGATATCGAGTTTTCCGGTTTCTAATCGCAATACGCCACGTGGACATACGCTTGCACATATTCCACATCCCACACAAGAAGACCTTATGATATTCTCGCCACGCTGAGCATAGGATCTGACGTCAATTCCCATCTCACAGTAATTGCTACAATTTCCGCAAGAGATACATTGTCCACCATTGGTCGTAATCCTAAATCTAGAGAAAAATTTCTGTTGCAAACCCAAAATGGCTGCCATTGGACAACCGAATCTACACCAAACTCGAGAACCCATAATAGGATAAAATCCGACCCCTATTACCCCTGAAAATATACTCCCAATGTAGAACCCATAAATGCTATTAAGCTGGTTGCTATCTATAAAAAATGCATTAGAGCTCTTAGTAAAATAGGAAATCCAAATGATGGCAAGAATGAGACTAATAGCGATTGTTACCCCTTTTTTAAGTAGCTCATGCTGAGAAAAATATTTTCCAGCCTTGACCCACATAAAGTACAAGGAAATAATGGCAATCACTGTAACAAATAACACTAAAAATATAGGCTGTAAATTTAATTCATACCGATGATTGTAAATATTAGAATATACCACAGCGACGGTCATTATGATGGAAAATGCCAGAACCATATATATCAACCATCTTTCTATTTTCCACGAAGACGTACTTTTACTCGACAAATGTCTAAAGGGATCACCCGCTGTTTCTGCCAATCCTCCACAACCACATACCCACGAACAATACCATCTTTTACCATAAAAGTAGGTCAATATCGGTGAAATGAGAAAAATCAGGAGTAAACCAAGAATGAGCATAAATAAACCAACATTTCCAGCTGATAAAAACCCATTGATATTCCTGTCATTGAAGAAATAGTAATTTAAAGGCCACATATTTTTGGCATCATAATACGGATAATTGAATCCTTCCATAATACTCGGAATCAAAAATGCAAATCCTAACTGGAAAAACATTACACTCAGTGTTCGTAATGTTTGGTATCGATTTCCGCGATATTTAAGAATAAACTTAAAGCCAAATCCTATTATGGCCACTGTATAAAGAGTACCATAAACGAACCATTGACTGGCAGGCTTTCCTTTTAAAAACATGGATAATGGATCAAAAAAAGCGACCAATCCGGTATTCGGCATATCATCGGCTCCTTGACCAAGTAATTCTGGTTTAAAATACAGCAATATGTAAAACCCAGTTATAATGACCCCAAGCAACCAAGCCAATAAAGACCGATTACTTACAGACATATACCAAACGCCGTCATTGTGAATACCATGTAACTTGTCCTTATACGTACCAATGCTATAAATAATGATTCCGAATGACATAAGCGCCAATGCTGTCCACATAATTGCAGAATCTGCGATTCCCGATAAAGAAGATGCAAGCATTAGGACAAGTCCACCCAACCCAGACACCAATCCCAATAATTGTGTCTGATTTTTTTTATTATAATAATTTATGGTACTCATTACTTTGTCGATAATATCTTATTGAAAAATTCTAATACAGAATCGTGACCACGCTTTGCTTTAGTTGCGATATTTTTATGGTATAATTTATTGTATTGGTCAATCAATTCGTTTTCAAATTGAGAACTAAATTCACCATCAAAATTTGCAATTTTAAGGTTTTGCAGGACATCTTCAATATGTGTCTTATTAACAATCCACGCATTGCAAACTTCATGTCTATATCGGATACCGAATAAATTAAAACCTAGGACTGACTTTGAATTAGAATCAAAATTTATTCTGATAGATTTATTTTTCTCTTTATTTCTCCAAAAAATAGTACTTTCATTTTCTTCCAATTTTGGATTCACAGTACCATAGATTTGATACTCGATATTAAAGAATTTGGCGCTATTAAACCAAACTCCGGGGTTATAATCAAGCTCATGATTGTAAATATTCTTGGCCACGACTTCACCCATCAGCCTACCGGTATACCATATTGGTTCTATTGCTCTTCGGCCATTAGACGGATTTCGCAATTCGCAGCAATCACCACACGCATATACATTGGATATATTTGTTCTTAATTGAGAATCAACAAGAATGCCTCGGTTTACGTCAATGGCACTATTTTTAAACATATCAATATTAGGAGTTACACCTACCGCTATGCCTACCACTTCGGTGGGGATAGTTTCGCCAGAATTGGTAGTTATACTATGAATCTTTTTTCCATCATCTGAATTAATGGATGCCAACTCTGTAGAAAGACGCAAATCTACACCGTGACTCCTTATTTCCTTTTCAATCATTTCAGATTCTTCTTTCGGAAGGACTATGTCCCAAAAATTTTTTTCTCTTACGAGGAAAGTCACTTCAATATTCCTACTTCTTAGCATTTCTACAATCTCTATTCCTATGAGTCCACCCCCTACGACGATTGCTCTTTTACAGTTTTCGGTTATGCTATTGATTTTTTCAAGGTCATGCAGGTGATACATTGAAAAAACTCCTTGTAAGTCGACACCTGGCCAGGCGAAAATATTTGGCTTTGAACCGGTTGCGATGACGAGTTTATCATAGGATATTTTACCCCCAGATTTGGTTGACAAAACAGAATTTTGATGGTCAATTTCTGTCACTTTATCTTGTATTAACTCAATATTATTTTGATGCCAAAAATTATCTTGATATGGTTTGGTATCTTCAAATCTCATGTGTCCCATGTAAATATACATCAGAGCGGTTCGAGAATAAAAATATTTCGACTCTGATGAAATGACCGTAATTGGATCATTCCCAAGTTTTCGACAAGATACCGCTGCAGTTATTCCAGCAATTCCATTACCAATTATTACAATTTGCAAAATTAAAAATTTTGAATTTATGATTAGATGTAGGATTATATTGAAAGATATTAAAAAGGGCTACCGTAATTGATAGCCCTTATATTATTAATGAAACAACATTTATTATTTTACAACATTCAATTTACCGAAGTAAGTCTTTCCATTTCTAGTTGTTCCTAACATGTAGGCCCCTGAATTGATATTAGATAAGTCCAATTTATATTCATTTATTCCTTCATTAAAGAATACCTCCTCAGACTTAACTACTTTTCCATTCATATCATAAATTGAAAGGTTTACTTTACCAGCTTCATTCAAATTTAATGACAAATTAGTGTATTGACCTGCTGGGTTAGGGAAAATTTCAAATCTTGTTACGTTTGGATCTAGCTCAGTTGTACCTGATATAATCTCTACATTACGATCTGCATCTACGTTTACTACTTGACCTCCGAAATCATTATCCAATAATAATCCTGCTACCCAAATGTTTTCATAGCTATAATTTCCTTCTAATTTCATTGTAAATGTATGAGTCTGACTGCCCTCTAACAACGAGCCAGAATTGTCGGCAACACCATAATATCCACCAAGTAATACTCGCCCTACATCATCATATTCCATATCTGTCGCTGGAACAGTTGAAGGCTCTTGCTGCCAATTATGTCCTGCACCTGATAATGCAATATTTTGACTCTGAGAACTATAGTAGTTAACTTGAGCATAGCCATCATCGGTACCACTCACGTTATCCTCAACTAATACAGCTGCAAATCTATAATCACCAGGAATGTCAAATTCCGATTCTACAGTAAGTGTAATCGTAAGCTCATCATTGTCTCTATCGTAAATAGCTTTTGTAGAAACTTCAGCTGGAGTAGGTGCCTCTCTTTCTGTAGCATAATAACTTTCAAATTCTGAAGTTCCAACAGATACCCCTAATGAGGATCTACCGACATTTGCACCAGGGAATGCCGAAATGTCTGCCCCATCATCATATTCTGAAACTGTCATTGGGTCTCCGTTATGAACCGCAATACCTACAAAGGTTTCAGGATAATTTTCACGCATAAACTCCATAGCAACAGCACCGCGTGGACACCATCCGCACCAAGTACCAGTTCCTTCTTCTATCAATACTTTTTTCGTATAATCACCACTTACAACTACAAAACTTCCACTTCCATCATTGTCAGTTTCATCTGAATCAGCTGACCCATTAGGATTGACAACTGACACACCAAAAGAATAAACTCCAGTGGTAGGCAAGTCCAATTGATCATCACTTGTTATCTCATAACTTCCGAATGTAGGGATATTAACATTATCTACAAATTTTGTATAAGTATCAACACCATCAGTCCAAGTATAGGTAAATGACTCTATCGCATTGGCACCAGAATTATATAGAGTACTACCAATATTTTGAGAACTACCAGATTTTTGGTATTTACCATAATTTATTGAAGCCAAAGTTGCATTGTTATCTCTCAATTCTTCGACTTTAAAATTATCCATAATTAGGATAAATTTATCATTAGAGTTATTTACTACAGCAATTCTTACAGTATTACCAACATAAGCGCTAATATCAACTGCAGATCTACTCCATTCTGTAGTGGCTGATGCTTTTGAACTCACGAGTGTAAAATCTGCTTTTTCTGTTCCTGTAGTAGAAACCCAAACTTGGTATCCATCAGGATAAGATGGATCAATGGTAACTTCATCAAATGTAAAAAACACTTTTCCTGAAGTTGCCGGAATTGAAATTTCTGGTAAAATCAACCAGTCATCAGAAACACCTGCAGGATTGTACCAAGAAATACTTCTCACCGAACCAGCTCCCGTTACACCTGTAAGTATCCACGCATTGTTTCCCATGTATGAAAGATTACTGGCAGGAGTTTTTCCATCATAGTTGATCTGAAGAAAACCTTCTGGCAAAACACCTATACCTGTTTCCCCAATGGTAACACCATTAAAGTCTTCAGAATAATAGACTTGTCCATTGATTCCACTAATCACCAATAAAGCAATAAATAAAGTAAAGATTTTTTTCATAGTGCAATAAATTTTTTAATAATAAGATATTTTGAAAGCTTAAAAGTATTAATTTTTACTGACCTAATTTATTTTTAGCTAAATTTATATTGTTTTAAATGATAAGTACGACAGTTTATGTTAAATTATCCTAAAAATGGAACTTTAGACTACTCAACTATATATTGAATTAAAAAAAAATATTATCTTAGCGTCAAATATTTAGTAAGCTTATGAAAAAAGTTTTATTCTTAATGTTATTTGCAATGTTATTTCTTACTCAAATAAGGAGTCAGGTTGCACTTAATCCTGATAAAATATCCGTACAGCTAGCTCCTGGTGAGCATGCAGAAATTTCTTTTCAACTTACTAATAATGATACAATAACGTATAAATCATTCTGGAAAATTGAAAATGTTGTTGACTTACCAAGTGGTTGGGAATTTAATCTTTGTGATAATTTTACCTGTTATGACACCAATGTTTCGGAATCAAATACAAATAATGTAGCTTTAAATGTATTGGAGCCTGGTGTGACCAATACTTGGAGCTTCAAAATTACCAATAACTCTAGTGAAGAAGGTTCATATTGTTTGAAGTTGAGTCTTTACGACAGCAAAGATACAAAAAATGTTATTGGTACAACAGATTGTATTTCGGGAACTAGTGATGCTCTAAATACTACTATTCTTAAAGTTTATCCAAATCCAACAGAACGAAATTTTAGCATTAACGGCGATGATAACATACATAAAGTCGGTGTTTACAACATATTGGGAAAGGAAATGAAAATGTTTAAACATGAAAAAGGAGATTCCCATGATATTTCTGAATTAAATAGAGGTTTATATATTGTCAGACTTTTTGATATAAAAGGCAAGGCAGTAAAATCACTTAAACTTAACAAACGATAGATTTTTCTAATTAAAGATAAAAAAAAGGCTACTGAGATTCAGTGGCCTTTTTTTGTATTAGACTAGTCAACTGGGTAACTCACATAATTGCGAGGAGTTTCCCACAATTTAACCCTCAATTTTATATCCACAGGAATATACTCTCTCAGAATGTTATAGATGACTACGCAAATATTTTCAGCGGTTGGATTCCTATGTTTAAACTCTGCACATTCCACATTGAGGTTTTTATGATCAAACCTATCTTCGACATGTATTTTAATCAAATCCTTTAACCTTGTCATATCAAACAAAAAACCGGTAACAGGGTCTATTGCTCCAGTCAACCTCACCTCTAACTCGTAATTGTGACCATGATAGTAAGGATTACTACACTTACCAAAGAATTCAGAATTTTCTTCATCACTCCATTGAGAAACGAATAGCCTATGAGCCGCATTAAAATGGGCTCTCCTATATATCGAGACGATTTCATTCATAACTCTAAGATAATATTTTAAAAAGTTTTTCTCTTTCAGGGCCAGTCGATACCATACTCACTCTTGTTCCGGTACGTTGACTTATTTCGGCCAAATAATCTTTGGCTACTTCTGGAAATTCTGCATAAGATTGAACCTTTGACAATTCATCTTGCCAACCTTTGAAAGCTGTCGTAACGGTTTCAATTTTTCTATCCACGATATCAAAAGGTATTTTATCGGTCATTGCTCCATTGATATCCTTGTACGATGTAACCATCTCTACTTTTTCGAAGCCATCAAGTACATCCATTTTGGTGATAATTAAATCAGTCACACCATTCACCATCACACTATATCGCAACTGTGGGATATCTAACCATCCGCATCGTCGAGGTCTCCCAGTAGTAGCACCAAACTCAAATCCTTTTTGTCTCAACTGCTCCCCTACTTCATTGTCAAGCTCTGATGGAAATGGACCACTGCCGACTCTTGTGCAATAAGCTTTTGCAATACCTATCACTTTATCAATTTTTTGAGGTGAAATACCGAGGCCATTGCAGACACCTGAAACCGTCGTGTTTGATGAGGTGACAAATGGATAAGTACCAAAATCAACGTCTAACATCGAGCCCTGAGCTCCTTCAGCAAGTAATCGTTTGCCATTGTTTAAGGCTTCATTAAGGTAGTACTCAGAATCTATAAATTGCAAGGATTTTATCTGACCTATGGACTCAAACCAAAGGGCTTCCTCTCTATCGAGATTAAATTCAATTTCAGGATATAACTTTAGAAGTCCAAGGTGCTTCTCCTTTAATTGTTTATATTTATCAAAAAAATGAGGCGAAAAAATATCACCAACTCTCAAGCCATTCCTCCCAGTTTTGTCCATGTATGTCGGACCAATTCCTTTAAGGGTAGAGCCTATCTTGGAACTACCCTTGGCGGCTTCTGATGCAGCATCCAAGTAACGATGCGTAGGCAGAATAAAATGTGCTTTTTTTGCGATGAGTAGTCTGTTCTTATACTCTACATTGGCTGTATCTAGATTGGCAAGTTCTTTTACGAATGTAATCGGATCCAGTACAACTCCATTTCCTATGACGTTAATGATGCCAGCTCGAAACACACCTGACGGCACCGTGTGTAAGACGTATTTATTTTCTCCGAGTTTTATTGTATGCCCGGCGTTTGGTCCGCCTTGAAATCTGCAAACAATATCGTATTGATTGGCTAAAAAATCTACTATTTTCCCTTTTCCTTCATCACCCCATTGCAATCCAAGAATAACATCGACTCCCATGTGAACATTTTGTGATTAAGGGTGCAAAAATAAGATTAATTATATACTTCTATAAGCATTAGATATATGAAATGTCTAAGATAAATGTTTTAATCATTCAAAATCTAATTTATCAAAAATCTAAATAAGTGAGATTCATGTAAAAAATGTTCTATTTAAGCTATTAAATTACTGATTTTGAAGACTTGTTTTGATATTTGTGCTAATAAATTGATTACATGAAGATTTTAATAAATGATGGCATTGAAGCAATTGCCATAAGCATGTTAGAAAATGCAGGTATCGAAGTAACGAATAAACATATTCCTCAGGAAGATTTACTGGTAGAATTGCCTAAATATGATGCAATCAGTGTAAGAAGTGCCACAAAAGTCAGAAAAGAACTGATTGATGCTTGCCCCAATCTAAAATTAATTGGTAGAGGTGGCGTTGGATTGGATAACATTGACGTTGAATATGCACGATCAAAAGGCATCGCGGTAGTCAATACACCTGCCGCCTCGTCGAGGTCAGTCGCCGAACTCGTCATGGGACATTTATTTACAATCGCCAGAGGATTGCAAATAGCCAACCGCAAAATGCCATTGGAAGGCCAAACGCATTTTTCTGATTTAAAAAAATCATTAAGTAAAGGCATAGAATTAGAAACGAGAGTCTTTGGAATTATTGGTTTTGGAAGAATCGGTCAAGAAATGGCCAAACTAGCCATTGGTTGTGGCATGAAGGTACTTGCCTATGACCCTTACGTCAATGAAGTGACCTTGCCATTGGTAATTCAGGATGAAATAGTAAAAATTCAAATTAGGACGAGCTCCTTTGACCATTTAATTGCCAATTCGGATGTGATAAGCATACATACTCCAGGGCTAGAAAAACCGATAATTAATGCGAAGGAAATCGAAAACATGAAAAATGGAGTTATTCTATTAAATGCCGCGAGGGGTGGAGTCATTGATGAAGCTGCCTTACTTGATGGATTGAATTCCGGTAAAATTGCGGGAGCAGGGCTCGATGTGTTTTTGAATGAACCTACACCCAATGATCAGCTGTTAACGCATCCGAAAATTTCGCTTTCACCACATATTGGTGCCTCAACTATCGAAGCACAAAATAAAATAGGTGTTCAATTGGCAGAGCAAATAATAGAGAATTTGAAAAAGTAATATTTAAAGATTTTCATTTTAGCGTGGAATAAGTAATTAGTTTTCTGTATTTTTAACTAATATTTGTTTTACTTTTTCAAATTTATTCTTTATGAAAATCACGTCAATTGTAGTAATACTTCTGATTTATTGTGTTTCTTGTACTTCAGATACGTTATACAATGATTGTAAATACGACGATCTAGTAGGCAATTATCTTTTTTACTCAGGTAAAGACACTTCTGATTGTAAGATACAAATTAAAAAATCTGATGATGGATTTAAATTGGAAGGATTGTGTGGAAGCAAGTTTTGGTATCCTTCTGCTCCATTGACTGGTAGCTTAAATGGTTGTGATATTATCATAAATTCATATTCGAATGTTAAAAAAATGGGTCTTAATACACCAGGAGGAAGCCCCAGATGTTATTACGAAAACTTGAGCGGAAATGGAAGATTCTATCCAGAGAATGATTCAATTAAACTATATATTCATTATAGTAGAACAGAATACTGGTTTGTAAATTTTGAAGGAAATATATTTTTAAAAAAAATTAATTAAGGATTTTAATGCATACATTTATTTGATAAAAATTTTAATATTATGATTAGCCAAATTAAAAACGATCAAGAAAATGTACTCGTTTTCGAAGCAACAGGTAAAATTTCAAAGCAGGATTACACCGAAGTGCTAGAACCTGCGGTAAAGGAGGTGATAGATGCCCATCATACCTTGAATCTCGTTTACATTATCAACACGGATATAAGAAATTATTCTCTAGGTGCAATGTGGGAAGATGGATTAATGGGACTAACGAATGCAACCAAATTTCATAAAGTAGCTGTGGTCACTGATAAAAAATGGATTACCGAATCGATTGAATTTTTTGGAAAACTCATCCCGGGAAACTTCAAGGGCTTTCCTCTAAATGAAAGAGACAAAGCCATAGATTGGGCTGCTAATGACGCAGAATAGTACATTTTATAGAATTCATACAATGTACAGATTACTCTTTTTATCACTTTTCGTAATTGCAAATACGGCATGTTCCAACTCAAAAAAACACACTGGAAAAGCTGAGCATCTTGAGAGTAATAGAATTGAAAGTCCCAAAACGACTGTCTATGCTGATGTGAATTTTGATGGGGATTACAAGATCATTGAACTTGAAAAAGAAAATATTCCTGAACCAAAACAAGGGAACTCATTGTGGATTAAGGATTTTTTCAGTCATTTCTCATATCCCGTATCAGCAAAAGAAAATGGCGTTCAAGGTGTGGTTATATTAGAAGCTAGTTTTGACACTTTTGGCAGGTTAGTCAACACGAGAATCAAACAAACTCTCACGGCCGAATGCGACCAAGTCGCCTTGGAAAGTTTTCTTATCGCAACGACACAAGGATATCAGCCTCTTGCCATCAAAGGGATTCCAGTCAATTACAAAATTGACCTTCCTATAAGATTTAGCTTGGAATAATTAATCTGCGTATAGGTTTCAGTGTGATTGAATGCAGAAATTGCAACTATTATTCACCCCAAACTAGCCTGGATGATGCCACCACCTATAACGTCGTCGCCATCGTAGAAAACAGCCGATTGTCCAGGTGCTACACCTCTCACTTCGGCTTCAAATTCTACAAAAACGGAATCATGGTCAGGATATATTTTACTTAATGCCCCCGAATCATTATATCTTATCATGGTCGTACACTCCATTCCGTTAGGCAAAGTTTCATACTTCATCGAGTTTATTTGTCCTACATTGATTTTTGACTTCAGTAAGTCATCCACCTCGCCTAGCATCACTTGATTAAATTCGGGTAATATCTGTGTTACGTACATCGGCTTACCAAATGCCTTTCCTAGTCCTTTCCTCTGTCCGATAGTATAAAATGGGTACCCCTCATGAGAGCCTATGATATTAAAATCTCGATCGATAAATTCTCCTCCAGCTACCTTGGCTTCTAACGACGGATCGCGATGCTTTAAAAAATTGCGGTAATTATTGTCCGGAACGAAGCATATCTCATAACTTTCTTGCTTTTTAGATAAATCTTCATAACCCCAATCATAAGCCATCTGACGTATCTCAGACTTGGTAAATTTTCCAAGTGGGAAGTTGCTCCTTTTTAGACACTCTTGAGAAAGACCCCACAAGACATAGCTCTGATCCTTCTTTTTGTCCTTTCCTTTAGAGATAAAATATCTCCCATCCGATTCGTTGATAACCGCATAATGGCCTGTTGCGATGAACTCACATTCGAGTGCATCTGCCCGCTTAAGGAGGGCATTCCATTTGATGTGAGTATTGCACAGCACACATGGATTGGGAGTTCTTCCCGCAATGTATTCTTCCACAAAATTGTCAATGACATAATCGCCGAATTCCTCTCTGATATCGATTATAAAATGATGAAATCCCATTTTTACCGCCACTTCTCTGGCATCATTGATAGAATCGAGACTACAACATCCAGTTTCCTTTTTTGAGGTAGTGACATTGGCATAATCCCATGTTTTCATCGTAATACCAACGACTTCATACCCTTCTTCGTGAAGCATCATTGCCGCCACGGTGCTGTCAATACCACCACTCATTGCAACCAATACTCTTCCCTTTTTACTCATATTTTGATATTATAAAATCGAATATTTAAGCGTTTGAATTCTGCCATCTTCTGTGAGAAATCTAAAAATATAAACCATTCCATTTCGGCCTATTTCACCAATATTTGTGATTTGATTGGAAAATATTTTTCTTTCGATGAGACTCCTTCCCATGATATCGAATACTTCAAAACGACCGTTAAAACCACTTTCAACAAGTATTTGTCCATTTTTGTTGATGATTTTTAGTAGATGGTTTTGATTATTTATATCATAAGAGTCTAAGGTTCTATCTAGCATACACTCTTCATCTGTCCCTACGCAATAGTCAACAAATGACCTTGTCACACCCGGTACTGTATTTTTGTATCCATCCTTATCAAACAAACCATAGATGGTTCCAAAACCTTCTATCAATGTAGGAGGATAGAATTTTCTGGTTTCTTCGTAATAATTATAATATTGTATCTCCCCACATATCACCGGTTCTTCCTCATCGAATACACAGGAAGTATTAAGGTCATCACCTTGCTGTGATGCAAAATTATACCATAATTGCTCTTCCGTGCTATTACAATTTTGTTGTTCATCGACTATTATTGCATAAACCTTTCTGGCAAGCAGATCCTCTCTGATATAAGCGTACAAGTTTTCATGCATAATATAATATGGTGGACTCGGTAGAAATTGATTAAAGTCAAAAATAAGATTTTGGTGGTAAACTTCGTAATATTCAGTCCCATTGACATCAACGAGGGTGTCCTTAATGGTAAAAGCATAAAAGCTATTTAAACTCGTATCTTGCAATCCTCTACGAAGAACAAACCAATGGGCATTAGGTATTACTAATGGCACATAAGTTTTGTCGATATAATATTGTTCCTCATAAGTACAGCCAAATCCATCAGAAACACTTACTGTATAATTTCCTACCGAAAGTTCTGTCACAGACAATGTGGTATCCCCGGTACTCCAGAGCACACTGTATGGATTGTACCCATTCAAGCTGTGTGATATATAAATTGCCCCACTATCTGAAAGATCATCTTCTATAAGACTATCCAATGTTATCTGAATGGGCTCAATAAAATCAGGTGAGAACACCGTATCCCGTGAACAGCCATATTCATCAAACACTTGGAGATGAATAGGATTGGTATTGACAAACTGGAAGGTGTCTTCACTGATTGTATCATTCCATAACAAATGGTTGTAGTCACCTTGTACTGTAAGAATTCCACTGGCATTGTAACACACAAGTGTATCTCCCGCAATGTCATAATCTGCGATAGGATCCGTAAACTCCAAGCTAAAACTCAAGGTATCCATGCATTCATCGAAAAACACCAGAAGCTGAAATAAACCTACCGTATCAAATAGTATAGAGTCTTGTAATTCGATACCACCAAGCCAATGAATTGAATCTGCCACCTCATAGCTCTTAGGTAATACCAAAATGTCCCCATAACATAGGGTCGTATCCGAAATGGCAAAATCCTCCAATGCCAACTGATCCAAAAAAACGCTATCCATCGAATAGCAACCAGAAATATGTGATTGTACCGAGATATGATACCATCCTGACTGATTGGTTTCGACATAGGAGTTTGTCACAATGCTACTATCAGGAAAAGTGATATTGACGGTATTGAGTGAGTCCGTAATTATCGAAAGATAACCAAGAGTTTGATTACAAATTATCTCACTACTTTCAATACTAAAATTTGGTTTTTGAAAAGTAAACCCAACATTTTCAACATATTCTTTGGTACAGCCCAGACTATCCGTTACGACAAGCTTATAATCTCCTGGAACATTGACATATACCGAGTCACCAAACCCTTGAAATCCATTGTTTCCATACCAATTGAATTGTAAACCTTCAGATTCTGTGTGAATGATTAAATTCGGTCTATCAAAGCAACTGATAGGATGATTTTCGATATTTAATTCAAAAGCCTGCGGTGAAATGGCCAATCCAGTTACTAGAGGAAATTTATAACATCCCATGGCATTATTGACACTAAAATTGAGGTTCGTCGTATCTAAGAACCCAAAAGTTCTGCTACTATCAAGCAATTCTTCACCCAAGTAAAAAGTAAGACTATCAGTTACGGAATACCCAAAAACTTCATCAAGCAATAGGGTTTCTCCTAAGCAAACACCTAAAGAGTCTTGATACTCCAAAGAAAAATCATTCGCATGATAATATTGAATTTGACCTGTATAAAGGCAGTTTTTTTCATCTATTGCTTCAAAAATCAGAACTAAATCTTGATCCAAACTGTCAATTATAAGGAAATTTCCATCAAGTGTATCATATCCCGGAATAAACCATTGATTACTCGCCACTAATACCTCATTACCGATGACATCGTGAATATCGAGACTTATCGATGAGCTGTCACAAATGGTTGTTAAATGTGAATTGAGAATAAAAGTGTCGCATTCTGATTGAGCTAAAATCAAAATTTGACTAGAAAAAATCAAGCTTATAATGAGTAAAATTTTCTTCATACGTCCTAGATAGTTAAAATAATCTAAAATATTTTATTCAGCTCCAAAGTTATAAACCATTATTAAACTTGTGAAGTTTATAGTGTAGATTATCAAGATTATGATTTTATTATTCCTTAAAGTCATCGATTACTTAAATTAAATTATTTTTACAAGCTCAACAACTTGAAATCTACTGAAGAAAATTACTTAGAGTATGAAGCAAATGTGGGGGAAATTCCTTTAATATTTAACAACAAAATATTTCAAAAATCTTTAAAAATATGAAATTCAACAAATTAATAAAATTCACTTTAATCATTGCCTTATTCACCATTCTCGCTGAGTCAGTAGATGCCCAATCTCGACGTCGCTCCAAAAAAGAAGTCGAAGAGGAAAGAGTAGATCAACCGAAATTTACAGATAAGCTTTTTGGTGACGTATTATTGGGCAATATATCTTTTGGCACATTATTTCAATTTTCTATAAAACCAGAAGTAGGTTACAAGGTTATTGATCGATTGGGAGTAGGGATAAATTGTGTATATAATTATGCGGAATTAAATCAAGTCGGTGCAGACGATCTGACGGCTTCGACCTTTGGTTATGGCTTATTTTTACGAGGAAAAATTTCTGATTTCGTTTACCTACAAGTAGACGGTACCCGTGCTAAACTCGATGCTTATGATAGCAATATTGGCGGGTACGTCCAACAAAATGTAACATTTCCCACGATTTCATTAGGTTACTTTAGTGGTTCTGAAAAATGGAAATATGGTTTTCAGTTAGGTTACGTCGCCAATGAAATTGCACAAGACACCTATGGAGTGTTAACTTATTGGTTTGGTATTCAATACAATTTTTAGCGAAGGTGTATCCCTTTAAAATCAACCTTTGCATTTTCTAAAATACTTTTCAATCGATCTTCACTCGTGTCAGTGATGAACAATTGGCTTTCAGATTTATGATACAGGAGGTCTATTAAATTATGAACCCTTTGGTCATCCAATTTAGCAAATATATCATCAAGTAAAATGAGCGGATTTTTGCCGCTTATTTTTTTGATGTAATCAAATTGTGCTAACTTCAATGCAATGACAAAGGATTTCAATTGACCCTGTGAAGCAAATTTTTTCAATTCTCGACCGTCCATGATAAATTCCAAATCATCCTTATGAATTCCGCGAGTTGTTCTGCCCAATATTTTGTCTTTTGGCAGGGCTTCTTTCATCAACTGTGACAAGGGTTTATCATGCAATTTCGACACGTAATTTATGGTGGCGGCTTCCCGGTCACCAGTAATTTTTTTATGATAATAATCGAAAAGTGCGGATAACTCTGAGACTAAAATTTGCCTTTCCTCATAAATATCCTGAGCCGGTTGATAAATATTGCGATCGATGGATTCAATAAGAGTCAAATCTAAAAATCCCTTTTCTAGAGACTGCTTAAGCAAAGCATTACGCTGATTCAACAAGCGATTATAAACCAACAAATTAGACAAGTATTTTTGACTAATCTGAATGAGGGTATTATTAATAAACTTCCTTCTATTCTCACTGCTCTCCATTAAAATCTGGATATCCAGGGGTGCAATCATTACCGCAGGAAAAGCACCTAGATGATCACTCATTTTCTTGTATTTTACTCCTGCAACTTCGATGGTTTTACTCTCCGATCTTCGACAGACTATCGCTACTTTTTCAACAATTTCATCTTTTTCAAAATCACCTTCCAACCTAAACCAGTCTTGATTATGTGCAATGACATTGGAATCCAAATTGGTGAAATAGCTTCTACCTAAGCATAGATAATAGACGGCATCAAGGAGATTCGTTTTTCCGATTCCATTATTTCCCGAAATGACATTCACCCTATCATGAAAACCAAAACCGGTTTGGTCATAGTTTTTAAAAGAATTAAGTCGTATTTTATTGATTTTCAATAATTATAAATCTTTAAAAAGTGAAAAATCGATATGCTTTCTTATAAAACTCAAAAATAATATTCCAAAGTTGTAAATTTGTAGCTTGAATTTTAAATTTTTATAGATGGCAGTTTCAGCAACTAAAGAGAGTAAGGTAACAAAATCAAAGACAAAATTGAAACATTCCAAAGAAAGATATCTTCAATGGTTTGAAATAATGTATCGAGTGAGAAAGTTTGAGGAAAAAACATTACTCGCTTATTCTCAACAAAAAGTGAGGGGTTTTTGCCATGTTTATATTGGCCAAGAGGCAATTGCTGGGGCATTACTTACAGCTATTACACCTGAAGATAAAGTAGTGACGGCCTATCGCCAACATGGAGTTGCTTTGGCTAGAGGCTTGGATTCTAGGTCTTGCATGGCAGAATTATTCGGAAAGGAAACTGGCTGTGTAAGAGGGAAAGGTGGAAGTATGCACTTTTTCTCGAAAGAGCACAATTATTTTGGTGGAAACGGTATCGTAGGTGCTCAGATTCCAATAGGTACGGGTATCGCTTTTGCCGAAAAATATAGAGATACCAAAAATCTTTGCGTGACCATGTTTGGAGATGGTGCGGCGAGACAAGGTGCTCTACATGAGTCCTTTAATATGGCCATGACATGGAATCTTCCCGTATTGTATATCTGTGAAAACAATCTATATGCCATGGGAACCAGTGTCAAGAGAACCAGTAATGTAGAGGATTTGTACAAATTAGGTCTCAGTTACGAAATGCCATCAGAGCCGGTAGATGGAATGGATCCAGAGGAAGTTCACGAAGCCATTAGTAGAGCTGTAGAACATATCAGAAGCGGAAAAGGCCCATATTATTTAGAAATCAAAACTTATCGATATAGAGGTCATTCGGTATCGGATCCGGCGAAATACAGGACGAAAGAAGAATTGGAAAAATACAAATCACTCGATCCTGTAGAATTGTACGAATCTAAAATCCTTGACAATAAAATCGCCTCCAAAAAAGAACTAGAAGAGATTAAAAATCAAATATTGGCAGAAGTTGACGATGCTTATGAATTTGCAGATGCCTCAGATTTTCCTCTAGGCTCTGAACTTTATGAGGACAACTATGTACAAAAGGATTATCCTTTTATCATGGATTAATTCAGTATCGTTGCGGAGCCCATGCTGAGAAATGTTTAAATATATAATTGCTGTATTGACGGGATTAATTGTAGGATTATTAATCATATTCTACGGTAATCTTATTTATGTCAATATCGAGCAAAAAACGGCAATCCGTGATGGTAGCGAGCTCATGCAATATTTCAGAGAGATTCCACTCGGCGTATTTTGGGTACGAATTTCTGCACACAGCCTAGGAATGTTTTTCGCAGGATTAGTAGCATCTTTAGTATCTGCCAAAGGAAAGTATGTAACTGGAATTTCTACCTTTATGATACTCTTCATAGCGATTATATATTTCGTATTTGATAATTACTACCCTACGTGGTTTGTGGTGAGTGATATAAGCATCGCCGCAATTTTAGGATTTGCAGGAGTCGTGGTCGGATCGACAAGATATACTTAAATTGAGTTCATTTATCAGTAGTTATCGAGCTTTGGTCTATTTTCATTGAAAAATTAAAATAACTCAACTACTTAAATCTTTATATTTGTACATTAAAAAATAACAATACAGTGACCATATTAATATTTCTTATAGTCAGTTATATCCTTTTGTGCTACACGTTGTCATTACTATTTCCCAAAGCAGGCGTTCCGGCAAACAAGGCATGGATACCGGGAGTCAATTTTGCAGAATGGTGTAAACTCATAGGCCGAAAGCCGACCCATGCACTTTGGCTGTTATTCCCAGTAGTCAACATATTTATCTTTTGCGGAATGGCTGTCGATTTAGTTCGTTCATTTAGAAGACTAAGATTCAGAGAAACGGCAGCAGCGGTAATTTATGCACCAGCCATCTTCTTTTCCATTGCCAAAAATCCGAATGACAAATATCACGGCCCAATACTCATCGAAGAGAAAGAATATCAGGATAAGATCAATCAAGCACTCGCAGATAAAAATGATTATGAATACAAAAAACTAACGGCCAATAATCCATTCAAAAAGGCGGTTTGGAGGGAATGGGTGGAATCACTCGTGTTTGCGGTTTTTGCAGCTTCATTTATTAGAATGTTCCTGATCGAAGCCTATGTAATTCCCACGCCATCGATGGAGGGATCGCTTAATGTCGGTGATTTCCTATTCGTCTCAAAAGCCAATTACGGAATCAGAACACCGATGACCGTACTCTCACTTCCTCTCCTTCACAATAGAATCCCATTTCTAAACACAGAATCCTACCTAAAAGAGCCATCATTAAAATATCATCGACTTCCTGCTCTTGAAGAAATAGAAAAAGGTAAACCCATCGTCTTTAATTGGCCGGTCGGTGATAGTGTTTATATCACACCATCGAGAAGTTACTATGTAGGTCAAGTAAGCACACAACAAGATATAGTGAATTTTGCAGCTGATGATCCGGATTTAGTCTCCCAGATAAAAAATCATAAATTAGTCACAAGACCGATTGATAAAAAAGACCATTACATCAAGAGATGTGTCGCGACAGCCGGTGATACCTTACAGGTTATTGATAGACAAATCTATATCAATGGCGTACCAGAAAAAAATCCTACGGAGATGCAGTTTCTCTATGAAGTGAAATTACCTACCGGATTGACCTTAAGCAGGCAAAAACTGGATGAATGGGGTGTAAATGGTGAAGATTTTACAAGAAATCCTAACGCATTCTTTTTGAATAATCGTGAGGTTGAAAAAATTAAAAGTATTGATCCCAATATCAAAGTTACTTTTTATCCCCAAGAAATTGAGCCACGAAAACTATTTCCTAATGATCCAAAACATTTCAACCAATGGAGTGTGGACAATTATGGGCCTATTTGGATACCTAAAAAAGGAGTCACTGTGACCTTGACACCTGAAAATATTGCACTTTATCGCCGCATCATCAATGTATATGAAGATAATGATTACGAAGAAAAAGGTGGTAAATTTTATATTAACGGCAAAGAGACAAATCAATATACTTTTAAGCAGGATTACTATTGGGCAATGGGTGACAATCGCCACAATAGTGAGGATAGCCGTATGTGGGGGTTTGTACCACATGACCATATCGTAGGTAAACCTTTATTTATCTTCTTTTCGAAAGAAAATGGTGGAAAAATAAATTGGAATAGAATATTTACGTCTGCCAATAAGCAGTAAAAATTAAGTTAAGACGCCATGAATAAGGCTCCTATGACTCTGAGTAATGAATTCATAGAAGTGCTCAATGCGTTGGAAAATACCCATAGATCTTATTTCGTAACGGGTAGAGCCGGTACAGGTAAATCTACCCTATTACAGATTTTTAGAGAAACGAGTAAAAAACGGGTCGCAGTCGTGGCTCCTACAGGTATTGCCGCACTAAATGTCAGGGGTCAGACCATACATTCCTTTTTTGGCTTTCCACCGCGTATAATGCAAGAAAGCGAGATTTTCCCTCGCAAAAATAAGCGAATGTATCAACTCCTCGACACACTCGTCATCGACGAAATATCCATGGTGCGAGCAGATGTATTAGATAATATTGATAAGTTTTTGAGGATAAACCGAAAGTCTGACAAACCCTTCGGTGGTGTACAGTTAATCATGTTTGGAGACTTGTTCCAATTGCCTCCGGTGGTTTCTACTACATTTGAGAAGCAGTATTTTAACACCGTATATAAAAGTCCCTATTTCTTCTCGAGCCATGTTCTGAAGCCCGATATCTTCTATTATGAAATGATCAACTTACACCATGTTTATCGTCAGGATGAACGGCATTTTATCAACTTATTGGATTCTATTAGATTGAATAATATTGATTTTGACGAAATCCAAGAGCTAAATGAGAGATACACAGAGCCGCCGGAAGACACTCGATATCTCGTGACCTTGACCAGTATCAATGCAACGGCCAATTCCATTAACCTCAACAAGCTCAATGCCTTGCCAGAAGAAAAATATCTCTTCCAAGCTAGAATTGATGGAAATTTTGAAAACAGAAACTTTCCTACTGAACTCATCTTACAACTTAAAAAAGGAGCTCAGGTTATGTTCGTAAAAAACGATGGTCAGAAACGGTTCGTCAACGGAACCATAGGCATCATCAGTGATATAAATTCCAATTCTATCAAAGTCCTTATTGAAGATACCAACGGTATGGAAACTGAAATAGAGGTAGAACAGCAAGATTGGGAAATGATAAAATATGATTATGTCAATAACGAAATAAAACCGGTAGTCACAGGTGTATTTACTCAATATCCCTTGAAACTGGCTTGGGCAATGACCATACATAAGAGTCAAGGAAAAACCTTCGATAGAATATACATAGACCTGGGAAGAGGTGCATTCGAACATGGACAAACCTATGTGGCTCTCAGCCGATGCCGCACATTAGGAGGTATTTATCTGGCTCAACCACTAAAACCACGTGATATTCTTGTCGATGAACGAATAAGAGAGTATTATTATCAAATGAGATGACAAAATTGTATGTATGGGAGTGAAATTAATGATTTACACACTCTCATTTTTTATCTTCGCAGTGATTAGAAAGAGATTTAAAATATATTTAACAGCGACTGAATAATAAAAATCATGGTAAAAACTAAATTCATCATTGTAGGAATCCTAATCGTGACTTCATTTCTGTCATGCAAGCATTCGCCTAAAATGGCTCTTATCCATGAGGCCAATTCATTTGCAAGTGTACTAGATAGCACTGCCGCATCTATCCAGATAATAGATGATATCGGAGATGATTTTTTTGAGAATATCTCTGCATTGGATATGTCTATCCAAATGAAAAATGATGAATTCCTGACTGATAGAAACCAATGTTTGGTAGAGTATAAAAAATATTTGCAGACTCAGACAAGGTCATTCACGCAAAAAGAAAAAGCCTATATTGAATCTGTATTACCAATGGTAGAAACCCTCATTTCTAACATTAACCCCGAGCTATTAATTAAGAGTAATATTGCCAAAATTTCTACAAACCATTATGGAAATGATGTGTATTATACTAGAAACAACACCATTTTTATTCCTGAAAACGTGCTGATAAAAAGAGATTCTAACAATCTTAGAAATGTACTTATTCATGAAATGTTTCACATCATCAGCCGAAATCAACCTATATTAAAAGAAAAACTTTATGGATTAATTGGGTTTAAAAAATGCAAAAATGAAGCCATTCTTCCTCAAATCTTACAAGAAATTTTACTCTCTAATCCCGATGGGCCTAACATGGATTATTATATTACGCTAAAGAGCCCTGACACTAAAACCGAAGTCAATGCAATGCCATTAATCACTACCAATACTCCTAATTATGAATCCGATAAATCAGGAATTTTTTCTTACTTGACTTTTGACCTCTTTGCTTATGAGGTTACGACGGACTCCCTTTACTCGACCAAAACTGGAAAAACGACCATAGATCCTTCATATATGCAGAGCTTCTTTAACCAAATAAAAGACAATACACAATATATTATTCATCCAGACGAGATAATGGCTGACAATTTTCTCATTGCCTGCCAGATGACCGAGGATTCTGAAATGAAATTATCTCAAGAAGGAAAACAATTGCTTGATAAAGTGATATTTACATTAAGTCAATTCAAATAAACTTATTGATGAAAAAAAACGAGTTAAAAGAAAAACTACACGAAATCATCTTTGAGGCCGATACTCCTGCCGGGAAATTATTTGATGTCGTACTTTTAATTGCCATTCTCCTTTCAGTCATCATAGTCATGCTTGAGTCGGTACCAGAATATAGCAAGCTATATGGAAGATATTTTAACATTGCAGAATGGGTTTTTACGATTATTTTCACCATTGAGTATTTGCTCAGGTTGTATTCGGTATATAAACCGATGAAATATGCCACGAGTTTCTTTGGGATTGTTGATTTGCTCTCTATCCTACCCTCCTATCTCAGTTTGATTTTTGCGGGAACTCACTCTTTAATGGTTATACGGGGTCTTCGATTATTACGAGTATTTAGAATTTTCAAACTGGCTAATTTTCTAAATGAAGGAGAAGTCATTGTCAAGGCCCTCAAAGCGAGTCGGGCAAAAATTATGGTTTTTATCATATTTATCCTGATTATGGTGAGCATTTTCGGGTCATTGATGTATCTGGTAGAAGGTCAAACAAATTCCGGTTTTGACAGCATTCCTCGAAGTGTTTATTGGGCAATCGTGACGTTAACCACTGTAGGATATGGCGATATATCCCCACAGACCACCTTGGGTCAGTTTATAGCATCCATCATCATGATTGCAGGATATGCAGTAATTGCCGTTCCTACCGGCATCGTGACCAATGAGTTATTCGTATCTAAAAAAAACAGTAAGGTTTCAACACAATCTTGTCGTTACTGCTCACTCGAGGGACAAGACCCAGATGCCATTTATTGTAAGCATTGCGGAGAAAAATTAAACGACTAGTCAGGGATGTTTGAAATATTATTTGAAGACGAGTCCATCGTGGCAATCAATAAGCCCTATGGCTATTTTGTACACACTACTTCGATGGATCCATATACCGATATGGTGGTTCTAAACAAACTGAGAGACCAATTGGGTTATAGAATTTATCCCGTTCATCGATTAGATCGCAAGACAAGCGGCATCCTTTTATTCGCAAAAAATCAAGAAATACAATCGACCTTGAATACACTTTTTCGTGAAGGTCAAGTATATAAGGAATATCAAGCCATAGTCAGAGGTTGGATTTCAAAATCAGACACGATTGATTATGACCTCACCAACGATTCCGGAAAAATTCAAAACGCCATAACCGAATATCAAATGATTCAACACCTTGAAATACCCATATCGTCAGGATCATTCGAGACCTCAAGATATAGTGAGGTTCTGCTTATCCCAAAAACAGGTCGATATCACCAACTCCGAAAGCACATGGCACATATCATGCATCCCATTATCGGTGACAGACCTCACGGGTGCAATAAGCAGAACCGCTTTTTCAAAAATCAATTTCAACTCGAAGAAATGATGCTTTATGCCTCCAACATTCAATTTCGTTTGCTGGATACCGCCTATTCTATTAATGCCAATCCCTCTTCAGAGTATCAAAGAATATCCGGCTTACTCTCAGATTAATCACCTATAGCTTTCGACCTGACACTGTGGTTTGTTTCACACTGACTCTTCTAGCCGCATCGACATCTACCATTAAAGCCGCAAAAGCACTTTCATTGTCCGTCTCATAAACATTGCCACCATAAGTTACTTTTCCATTCCTCCTAGCCCAGTCTTTAGCCAACAAGACATATCGACCACTCATTTTTTCATTCGGACCGAACATTAGGTATTTTTCTTCACCGGTTTCGGAATTCTCAAAGCTTATGGCAAAGTTTTTACCATCTTTGGGTCTGAATAGAAAGACACCGGGAGTTCCTTTTCTAAAATTAATTTCTTCCACCTTACGTCCATTGACAAGCTTGATTTTACCATTTGAAATTGTGGATTGATCTTCTCCTACATCGCGATAAAGTCGGATATCTCTGGAAAGATAAAACTGAATACTTTGTAATTCGGCGTCATTCCATCTATAATCACTAAACATATTTTCCGTAAAAGGTGTCAAAGTGGGAGAACATGATGAGAACAGACCCAAGCCAAAAATAACATACAATAGTCGCTTCATTTCATTTGATTTTATAAGTAATAATACGCTAAAATTTGACCTTAAGTTAGTGTCTCATTCTCAATTAACACAAGCTTAATGCCGAAACTTAGAAATGTTAAAAATCTCTAAACAAAATTGAAAAATAAATCTGTAAAACTAATTTTGCGTTGAATAGATTCAAAATATTGAAATGAATTTAATAAACTATAAAGTGTGTAAGTGTCTTCCTCTCATAGTAGGAATTTTATTTTCTATCCAATACATGGCAAGAGCACAGGAGACCATCAACTTCTCCCAATATATCGAAAATGGAAATGAAGCCTACAAAAACCAAAACTATACAGATGCCATCATTAACTATGAAATGGCACTTTTGCTCAACCCATCAAGTTCCATAGGTAGAAATAATTTGAGATTGGCCAATGATAAATTAGAATTGTTTGATGAAAATATCGAATCATCCCTTCTAATAAAAACGAAGGGATTAGCAGGTTTCATGATGCCCAAAACATGGTTCATTCTCGGAGTTTTATTCTTAGTTTTATCAGCCCATTTTCTGTTCCAATGGTGGGTAAAAAATAATAAATCCAAACGCAACAAATTGTTTTGGCTTATACTATTAATCTTTGGGTTTTCCTTTCTTTTGATGTCTTCGCTTCGTACTAAATTCCTTTTTGAAAACCCCTATGCCATAGTGAATGCTGATAGCCAACTTTATAATGGTGCGGACACGAGAAGTGGAAGTACCGCAAGCATTAAAGCAGGCACAAAAGTTCATGTACTAGAAAAACTGAGTGATTTTTCAAAAGTACGTGTTGCCTATACCGAAGAAGGCTGGATTCCCAATGAGGAACTCCATTTTATTGAATTAAAACCCTAGAAGGCACAATCAATTATCAAACTCAAAAATTGTCTTTTCGATAATATCACAACATTCATGTAACTGCTCCTCTGTCATAACCAGAGGCGGCGCAAAACGGATAATGTTGCCATGAGTAGGTTTCGCCAATAACCCGTTGTCTCGTAGTTTGAGGCAGATATTCCAAGCAGTTTTACTGTTTTCATCGTCATTAATAACGATAGCATTGAGCAGTCCCTTACCTCTCACAAGGGTGACCAAATCAGTTTTCTCAATCATTGATTGCATACGGTCTCTGAATATCCCTCCTAGATATTGAGCATTCTGTGCTAGATTCTCGTCTTCTACCACCTTGAGGGCTTCCATGGCCACGGCACAGGCTAAGGGATTTCCACCAAAGGTACTGCCATGCTCTCCCGGCTTGATACACATCATAATTTCATCATCTGCAAGTACGGCACTTACAGGAAAAACCCCACCTGATAGCGCTTTTCCAAGAATCAAAATATCCGGTCGAACCTCCTCATGATCACAGGCTAAGAGCTTGCCCGTACGAGCAATACCCGTTTGAACTTCATCTGCAATAAATAGGACATTATTCTCTTTACACAACCTAGAGCATTCGCTTAGATATCCATCATCTGGCACGTAAACTCCAGCCTCACCTTGTATAGGTTCTACAATGAAACCCGCGACATTTGGATCTTTCAATGCTTCTCTTAGCACATTGGTATCATTGTATGGAATGATGACGATACCAGGCATATACGGCCCAAATTCCTTTCTTGCATCGGGATCGACCGAAGCAGAAATGACAGCCAAAGTTCTACCGTGAAAGTTGCCTGAAGCAAAAATTATTTTGGCATCATTCATTTCGATGCCTTTACGTTTATAAGCCCACTTTCTACATAATTTTAGGGCTGTTTCTACCGCTTCTACACCCGTATTGATGGGCAATACTTTATCATATCCAAAATATTCCGTGACAAACTTCTCATATACACCGAGTTGATCATTATAAAATGCCCTCGAAGTCAATGTCAATTCCCTTGACTGTTCAATCAATGCATTGATAATTCTGGGATGACAATGTCCTTGATTAACTGCAGAATAAGCACTTAAAAAGTCAAAGTATCTTTTTCCATCCACATCCCAAACATAAATACCTTCGCCCTTACTTAATACGACAGGCAAAGGATGATAATTGTGGGCTCCATATTTGTCTTCAAGTTCCAAAAAAGCTTGACTTGTCATTGTTTCCGTACTCATGGTATGTTATTTGTTTTTTAAATGCGAAAATCTATTAGCCTAAGACTATGATTTGTATCAAGCAAAGATAAAATTATACCTTATAATTTGTAAAAAATAAAGGGACTCAATTTTGATCGAGTCCCTTTATTAGAGAAATAATGGTATTTCTAATACTAGTTTTTCTTCATTCGTTCAAGGACTCCGTTTCTATCAATGACGATTTCTGCATCGAGGAATCCTCTATTCACAGCTGATAATTGGGCTTGTTTCGCTTTTTCGAAAGAACTAAATCCACCAAGAATAAAAATAGTCCAATTTCCTTTGCTCCATTGTTCAATCGTACCTAAGTCTTTAACCTTTTTGGTGTCAAACCAAATCGGGTCTTCATAACTTGCAAGTCTTACTTTATAATTGTTTTCGATTACCTTATCGACATCAAAATTATGGCTGCTCTCAGGTTGACTGCTAGATTCAGTGCTTGCATTATTTTGTTTTGAAGTCAGCAAAAGTTCTAATTGAGCCGTATTCAATGGGCCATAAACAATAAATGCATCTCGATACCCGCTTTGTCTTACAGATGATAACACTTGATTTGCCTGATCTTCGTCGTAATAATAACCGAGTTGAATTTTTACGGCATTATCTTTATATATTTTGTAAAGATTTCCATACTTGGAAAGACTCTGAAACGGCTGCACATTATTACCTGAATTATTATATAGTGCCGCTACTTGAATAAAATATACACTGGTTACAGGCAACAAACCACCTATGGCTACAAGTCTTGCGCCTGCCAAAGAAAATTCGCTTTCATCACTCAGATTAGTCTCTTGATTAGATAAGATTGAGATGGTCGTATGATCCCCTACTTCCATCACTGGCAGTTCACTAGAACTTGGATTTACAGTGGCATCTTGAAGCAATTCTGCCGGAGGAACTATTGAAAATTCTTCCTCAACGACCAATGGCTTGGCATAATAAATGTCATCAGAACCATAACCTCCTAGTCTATTGGAACTAAAATAGAGATAATTGTTTACCACAGTCGGAAAATATTCATCACCCGAAGTATTCACTTCTTTACCTAAATTGCTTACTTGAGTAAATTCATCATTTGCTCTCGTCGCCTCAAACAAATCGTAACCACCCAGCCCAGCTAAAAAATCCGATGCAAACACCAGTTTGTCCTTATACCATTGAGGTGAAATCTCGTTACCCGCAGTGTTGACTTCAGGGCCTAAGTTTACTGGTGTAGACCAAACACCATGGTCGTTATGACTTATGTAAAGGTCTAATCCTCCAAATCCTCCTTTTTGATTTGAGGAATAAATGAGGGTATTGCCATTATCTACTAATAACGGAAACGCATTAATGACTCCGGCTTGATTGTGAGAAAATGAGTTTTCATCATCTATTTCTTTGATATTTCTAAAATAAATGGAACTGGACTCAATGTCATCACCAAGTTTCCCAGGCATCGAAAATACGGTTTCCGAATAAGCCATCATACCATTTTTATCATCTACACTGATAAAGCCCTTATTGAAACCATTCGACATCTCAGGCCAAAACGGTTTGTAATTTCCATTATTGTCAATCTGATAGGTCATATATGATTTTTCATCATTCAACTTTTGTGCCTGATTTAAAGGCAATAAAATATCATTTCTAAAACTACTCAATACCCGACCACCATTTATTTCTGTCATGGCGAAATCGGATTTTGCCGAGTTTTCCTTATCCAATAATACTCTATATGAGGCATCTTTATCCATAATGGTACTCGCTTCCGCGATACAATTGATACCCCATACCGAAAGCTTAGGATTTTCAGTGGCCAAACTCTCGTAAATGGCACGAGCTTCATTGTCTCTAGACATTTTTCTAAGAACATTTGCATATTCAAATTTGTCGGCAGCGCTGGCTCCCCCATTGAGAATCAATTGTTCATAGACATTACTCGACTTCTTTAATTCGTTCATTTGAAGATAGCAATAGGCTAACTTAGACATGACTTCCGAGTTGTCAGAATATTTCTGCAAATCTTGCTCAATTGTATTCGCTGCCAAATCATACCTCCCCAATTCAAATTGCTTAAAAGCTTTTTTAAGATTTTGATTTTGAGCAGTAAGTGAAAAAGACAACAAAAAAATTGATGAAAAAAGTAAAATTAATTTTGAGCCCTTATACATAACTTAATTTTTTATACATTACAATTTGCAAATATATAAAAAAGATTATTATTATGTAATTTATATATTATATTTTTTAATAATATGTATATTTCTTTTGAAATGTCTCCATTATTAACTGTGTCACCCGTAATATTTTCAAAATTAATAATAATTTAGAGCCAAATAAATAGTTATCTTATGAAACATCATGTGATTGTGGTCATCTTATTGGGTATATTGTACACTCCACTGACTTCGCAAAAACTCAATCACCGATTAGGAGAATTTATAGTCATGGCAGATAGTGACAGGGACATAGAAACCGCCTGTCAAAAATATAAAAAATACAATAATCGGAGCACCGCCATTGGTCATCGATTACTTATAGAAAAGCCTTTTCGATTATATTTGATTTCTGTGGATTATAATACCATCAATGAAAATGAGTTGCGTGATGCCATCTCGAAAGAAAATGGCATACATTGGACTCAAAAGAACCACATCATCCATGAAAGAAACACCCCAAATGATCCCAGATATATAGATCAGTGGCAATATCCCCAATTAGAAATGGACAAAGCTTGGAATTACACCACAGGTGGTTATACAAGTGCTGGCGATACCGTTGTAGTTGCGGTCGTGGATGATGGCTTTTTACTCACACATACGGATCTAATACCCAATCTTTGGAAAAATCATGCAGAACTTCCCGATAATGGCATCGACGACGATAATAATGGTTATATAGATGATTACGAAGGTTGGTCTGCAACCAGTAATTCTGATAACTTGGCAACTGGGCATCATGGAGGTGCAGTGTGTGGAATAATCGGTGCAAAAGGCAACAATAACCTTGGCGTAGCGGGTATGAATTGGAACGTAAAATTAATGCCCATAGAATATGGAAGCGCAAATGAAGCCAATGCTCTTATTTCTTATTCCTATGCGTACAATATGCGTAAGGACTACAACGATAGCAATGGTGCTCATGGAGCATTCGTGGTCGCAACCAATTCTTCATGGGGTATCGATAAAGGCCTTGCCGAAGATGCACCTATATGGTGTAATATGTATGATGCCTTGGGTGAAGTTGGCATCATTAGTTGTGGTGCCACGGCCAATTTGAACCTAAATGTAGAAGAAGCAGGCGACTTACCTACTCAATGTAATAGCAATTATCTCATCGGTGTGACCAATCTCAACATGAACGACCTTAAAGTAAACAGTGCCGGATATGGATATAAAAGTATTGATTTAGGAGCTTATGGTGACGGGACATTTACGGTTTCTACTTCTAACAATTATGGACCATTTAGTGGGACATCTGGGGCGACACCTCACGTCACGGGTCTAGCCGCATTAATCTATGCATCAGCCTGCGAGGAATTCATTGCATTATCGAAATCAGATCCAGCCAGAGCCGCCATCGCCGTAAAGGATTTCATTTTAAATGGAACGGTAAGTTTGAACAGTCTTGCAGGAATAACGACCTCAGGAGGTAAACTCAACGGCTATAAATCCATGCAACAAGTCACCAGCCTTTGTGAAAACAAAACGGTTCCCTATGCATTTGAATTTAGTTCTGACAACAATAATAATTTGGTTACAAATTGGTTAGGTGGTAAAAATACAACAATAGACGTCAGATATCGGGCAGAGGGCACGAGTTCTTGGACTACTAAATCAAATATTAATACACCATATACTTTTAATTCATTACCACTGTGCGAATCTTATGAAATCCAATTCAGGTCGAGTTTTGACAACAAATGGGGTTACAGTAGATTTCTCGAAACTGGCGGATGTTGCGTTCTTCCAAAAACAGTATCCTTAACAGATCAAAACGGGAAAATTAAAGTGAATATTAGCTTTGAACCCAACACCAGCGATGTAGATTTGATGTATAGACAGATTGGAAACACAGAATGGACTACAGTAAATTTGACTGGAACAGAATTTCTTACGGAGTATTATCAGCCTTGTAGAAGTTATGAGTTTAGGTTGGTTTCTAATTGTAATAAAACTTCAAACAGCTCAGAACTAAGTGACACCTATATTTTTAATCCTGAATGTGATGATTGCACAGAAGTGAACTATTGTACTTTGTTTTACAAGAACAATTATTATGAGTGGATTGAATCTTTTGGAATAGGTAATTCGGTGAATATCAGTGGACAAAACCGCTTGGGTTATGGCCAGTACACCAATGTTTTCAGCGATGAACTTATCCCTGGAAATAGCTACTCTATCAGTATGAATCCCGGCTATAGTGATGGTACATATAAGGAATATTTCAGGGTATTTATTGATTATGGCAGAGACGGTTCGTTTGACCAAAGCGAAGATTTGGCATTTGATGCTGGCACTACTACGCAAGAAGGAATCAATGGAACGATTAATATTTTGAGTTCCGCAACAGAAGGTTATACAAGGATGCGGGTGATTATGTCATTCCTTAAAAGTGCTGACCCTTGTGATGCGGCTGCCAGTGATTTCGAAGACGGTGAATATGAAGATTATTGTGTATATATTGGTCAGTCAGCATGTACTCGACCCTATGATCTTAAAGTAGGAAATCTCACGCAATCATCATTTAGTTTATCTTGGGCATCAGTTGCCTCTGATTATAATATCACGGTGACTAATACCAAAAATGGTGAGACACAAAATTATCAATCAGAAATTGAATCACTAGAAATCAATAATTTACAAAAATGCGTGACATATAAAATAACAATTTCAAGCCTTTGCGGAAATGTAAGTAATGAATCAGAATCTTTCTACGTCACGACCAAATGCAGCAGTGGAACGGTAAATGTCTTTAACAATGATTTCAAGGTAAACAAAGTCTTTAGCAATGGTGATAATGTGGTAGCAGTTTATAATTCAGATAAAAATTATAAGATTAACACAAGAATCTTTTCAATCAACGGCACACTGATTAGTTCTTATGAATTTATCGCAGCATTGGGTCAAAACACAATTACCTTGAATGAAAGCAGTTCTTTATCAAACGGTATCTATTTAATTACATTTGATAATGGCACTCACTTAGTTACGAAAAGATTTATAAAAATAAATTGACACTAATTTAACATTTAGAACACAACAAACCCAGCGATTTTACGCTTTAAGTAGTAGTTAGAATAGTTGGTAAATAGTTTTTTCATGCTTTTGGAAGAGTAATCAATGCGAGTTATTACTCTTCCATTTTTATTTCCAAATTACATCATGCAGAACAAAATAGCCATCGACCCTTTCCATTTTTCATTAATTGAACGAAATCACTATCTTTAGCAATTTTTAATAAGGAATGTTAGAATTTTGACTGATATAGATTTCGCTAGTTTTTATCGGGATGACCTAGATTTTAAAAATTATGGTATAGAACATCTCGTTGCTGTAGTGTATTGTGTACTGTTTTGTGCGATTGTCCTCTATTTAGCAAAATACAAATGGACAGAAAAACAAAGTCAAAGATTTATAATTTTCGTTGCTGCTTTTGTACTATTTACCCAATTGTTCAAGGTGTTTATTAGAATGATTCTTGGAAACTTCCATGTCACAGAGGACTTACCACTGCATCTTTGCAATCTAATGCCATTTTTCATGTTGTATGTCGTTTATACGAAAAACAGATTCTGGTGGTCCATTTTTTTCTTTTGGATTATGGCTGGCACCCTTCAATCCCTCTTTACTCCAACACTCACTGAGTATATGCCACATTACGAAGCCATCAGATACTGGATAGTACATTCTGGATTACCGCTATTGGCCATATATGGATATTACATTTATGGCTGGCAGCCCACCATGAAAGATGCTTTAATTTCGGGTATCGCTCTTAACATTTTGGCACTTATCATGTATCCCATAAATTTATTATTGGGTTCAAATTATGTCTATCTCAATGGAAAACCACCCGGCACTACCCTTTACTCGTATTTAGGACCCTGGCCTTATTATATCATTAGTTTAGAATTTGTCTGGATTATCATGTTTTCACTACTCGTCTTGATATTCAGAGGTATAAGTAAGATGCGAGGTATAAATCCTACAAAAAACATGTAAAAATAGTATCAAATTCGAAACGGACATCTTGAAATTTGTCCTACGAATTGTCCTAGTATGATTTTACAAATATAATGATGTTTTTTAATATGAGTACATAAATGATTGGTTTTTATGATTTTACCAATAAAAAAAGGTCAGTGAAGTACTGACCTTTTGTGACCTGGCTGGGATTCGAACCCAGGGCCCACGCCTTAAAAGGGCGTTGCTCTACCAGCTGAGCTACCAGGTCGCATTTTTATCAAACGCGGTGCAAAGGTATATTTTATATTTATAATTCAAAAAATATTATGAAGTAAAAAACAAAATATTCTCAGCTAATCGAGCCGATTATTTATTAATATTTGATAGTCAAATCCTTACGAAACTATGATTTACAGAAATTATTGATTAAAATTTCAGCCATCAAGCGGATTAGTGTAAAACCAACCTTAGTCTATGATTTCACTATATAATATGGATTTAGGATATTCTCTCTTTAAGGTGTGTTTTATAACATCAAAAGCTGTAATTACACCTTTCAATTCACCATCTAAGTTTACCACAGGAATAGTTTTAAAACGTCTATCCATAAACAACTCAGCTGCAGTACCCACTTTGTCTATTGGTGCTATTTTAATTATCTTGGTCGTCATGATATCTGATACTTGATTTGCCTTGCTTTGATTCATACAGTTTTTCCACAAATCAAAACTAGTAACCATCCCTACCAATTTATTATCTTCTACAACCGGTAATTGTTGTACTTTCAGATCAAACATGACCTTTGTAACATCCGCAATAGAATCACTGGGCTTCACAGTCACTGGATCTGATGACATAATTTTACGTACTTCTTCGTTTAACATAAGCTAAGATTTTATTAATAAACACTAAAATATTTCAAATAATTCATTTCACACAAATATTTTATGCTCTTTTTAAGAAGATACCAAAATTTACAAAATCGTTGTCTAAGAAGTTATTTTTATTTAATTAATTTATAGCTTTGTAAGTTGTAATAGAATTTCAATTTAATTCCATTCTTACTATGAATGTACAAGCTGACTTGGCATTACAATATATCCAAAACACCAACAGACACATATTTCTTACTGGTAAAGCTGGTACCGGCAAGACAACTCTTATGAAAAAAGTGGTCAGCGAATGTCCAAAATCAATGGCAGTGATAGCACCTACAGGAGTAGCCGCGATTAATGCGGGAGGAGTAACCATACATTCTTTCTTTCAATTACCTCCCAAGAATTTTATCCCTAACAATGACACAGCACCCAATACTTCCTACGTAAATCAAAGAGAATTGGTCGCAACTCAAAAATTGAGAAGAGAACAAATAAAAGTCATCCGAAAATTGGAATTACTCATTATTGATGAAATAAGTATGGTGAAGGCTGATGTTTTAGATATTATCGACTTTACATTGAGACGGCTGAGAAAAAACAAAAATCTATTCGGCGGTGTCCAACTTTTATTAATTGGTGATTTACTCCAGCTTCCCCCAATTGTTAAAAATAATGATTCTAACTATTTAAGACAATATTACGCAACACCCTACTTTTTTGATTCACAGGCATGGAAAAATATTAATCCTATCAATATTGAATTGACGAAAGTCTATAGACAAAACGATCAAGGGTTTATTAACATTCTCAATAATTTAAGAAATGGAATTGCCCTCGACGATGATATTTCAAAAATCAATAAAAGGTATCAGCCGAATTTAGATTTCGAGGACTTAATCATCTTGACCACCCACAATTATAAAGCAGATAAGATCAACAATCAAAAACTAGAAGAGCTCAACACTAAATCCGTTAATTTGCCAGGGGTTATTGAAGGCAATTTTTCAATCAATGCCTTGCCAATTCCCGAAAATCTCGTTCTAAAGGTCGGATGTCAAGTAATGTTCGTTAAAAATCATCGAGAAGGATTGTACTATAATGGACTTTTAGCCAAAGTGACCCATATCGACAAGGACGAAGATCTCATAGAAGTCAAGACTTTGGAAGATGGCAAACTCATCATGGTCAGTAAGGATGAATGGACGAGTACACGATATGAGACCGATGCCGAGGGGAATATCAGCCAAAAAGAAGATGGAAAATTTGTTCAATTCCCTCTTAAACTGGCGTGGGCCATAACGGTTCACAAAAGCCAAGGTCTGACTTTTCAAAAGCTGGCTCTCGACCTAGAAGATACTTTTGCACCCGGGCAGTTATATGTTGCTCTGAGTAGATGTCGAACTCTGCAGGGACTTCAATTGAAATCAAAAATAGACCAAAGAAATGTCTTGGCAGATTCCTCCATTTTAAACTTTTATACACGTATCCAAAACCAAAATGGATCACTCTCTTTTGAACTTGAAAATGCAAAAAAAGATTATCAGAGAGTCAAGCTCATTGATAGGTTTGATTTTCAAAGTATTTCGGAAATTGTGATGGAAATAGAAGAATACAATCCCAAACAAGATATTGAACTAAGGAAAATTACGAGAAAATGGAATAGACAATTTGACAAAAAACTAAAAGCCCTTGAGGCAATTGCGGTAAAATTCCAACTACAACTGAAAGGTTTACTGATAAACGATGAGGATGATCCTTCAATGCTCAAATCAAGATTGGTAAAAGCTATTGACTATTTTACAAAATCTCTAAATGATGATTTGCTTGAAGAAATCAATATTTATCAAAAAGACATTTCCTCCAATTACAAGAAAAATAAAAAATACAACCAACTAATCGAAAGTCTCCAAAACGAAATTTATAGACAGATCACCAAATTATATAAAATCACTTTTAACGACTCGTCCGTATATACGGGTGAAAAAATATATGCAAGAAAAGAAGTATTTAATCCTAAAAATGCTAAGGTTACCTATAAAATTAAATCTACTTATGAAGAAACCCTCGAATATTGGAACCAAGGGTATTCGGCAGACAAAATCGCAAAAACGAGAAAATTGACCCTTGGAACAATAGAAACTCACCTGAATAAGTTACTGCAAGAGGATCAGGTACATATTGACGACTTGATATTTCCAGAAAGACTAAACAAACTAAAAGCCTATTTTGACCTCAAAGATGAGAATCAGACTCTGACCACTATAATCAACAAAGTTCCTTTCGAAACCAGCTTTGGAGAATTAAGATGGGTACAGACTTGGCTTCGCAAAAATGCTTCTTAGAACTGATTAATTGATTCACCAAAGACGACTCTACCCTTTTCATTCTTGACCACAGTACCCATTGCCACATCCTTATCATGCTCAAAAAACAGGATGTGCCTACCGTCTGTCACCCGCTCGTACAATGCGGCTTTCTCATCTAATGTCGTCAGTGGAAACAAATCATAACTCATTACAAATGGCAAACTCACATGGCCATGGCTGGGCAACAAATCAGCACAATACACGAGAGTTTTTCCATTCCCCATTTCGATATACGGCACCATCATGGATCGAGTATGACCATTGACGAAGTTGATTTTAATATGTTCGCTAAATTTTACATCTTCCCCTTCATCAATATATTTTAGTACTCCATGCTCTCTGAGTGGAACAAAATTTTCCTTTAGAAAGGAGGCTTTCTCTCGAGAGTTAGGCTCGATTGCCCAGTCATAGTGAGCTTTAGTGGTCCAATAAGTGGCATTTGGAAACGCTGGAATATAATTTCCTTTAGTATCGACATCTACGGCGCCACCCACATGATCAAAGTGAAAATGTGTAATGATGACATCAGTGATTTCTTCATTACTAAATCCAGCATCTGCAATACTCGAGTATAAAGAATCCTTTCCGTGAGGATGAAAATGAGATTTGAATTTATCACCTTGCTTATCGCCCATTCCTGTATCTATCAGTATTTTTTTATTCCCCTCCTCCACAAGTAGTGACCTCATTGACCATGTACACAAATTTTCGTCATCGGCCGGGTTTATTTTGTTCCACATTACTTTGGGTACTACCCCAAACATAGCTCCACCATCCAACTTAAAGTAACCAGTCTCTATAATGTGAAAGTTCATTTTATCCATTTTTTACAATTTATGAAAATCCTATCGTTGATTTTGTATTTTTATATTTTTGGTTGAGTCCCACAAGGCTAAGTACAGTTAATGCCGCTTCTATCCCTTTATTGCCTAGTCTTCCGCCTGCTCTATCAAGAGCCTGCTGTTCGTTATTAGGAGTGAGAACCCCAAATACAACGGGCTTGCCTGAGCTAAGAGATAGTTGTTGAATGCCCAGCGCTGTAGAATAATTGATGTATACATCGTGGTCGGTCTCGCCCTTTATGACACAGCCGAGACAAATAATTGCATCTTTGCTACCATTGGATAGAAGAAGTCTAGCGCCATAGGGCAACTCAAAACTACCGGGAACATAGATAACTTCGATATTTTCTGCTTTAATCCCTTGTTCAATCAAGGTTTCTTTACTTCCCTCGAGTAGGGCATTGGTAATATGATCATTCCACCGAGAGACCACAATGCCGATTTTTACTTTTTCTGCATCCTTGACTTCGTTCTCGAAGTGTTTATGTGCATTTTCCATATTTCCTGCCATCATCACATTATTTAGTGACAAGGTATCTATTATAGCATCAAAATCCTAGAATTTTTTCGGTTTTTAGAAAATTATCTGTGTTCAATTATGATAAAAACAAAAAAGGCAGCCAATCGACTGCCCTTTTTGTTTTTATCTTATGTAAGTATTATTGTAATCTTGTCACCATTTTATCGGCATCTCTAAATTCATTCGATTTAGGAAAATCAGACTGAATTTTTTTGAATGCTTTCAACGCTTCATCATTTTTACCCATTGAGAATGCCAAAAGTCCCACTTTATTCAAGTAATAAGGTGTCAAAAGATCATTTTGCTCGCCATTGGCCGCCTTATTATAATATGACAAGGCATTATCTTTGTCTCCAAGTTCTGCATAAGCATCACCCAATGCTCCGTTTTTCATTATTGGTAAAGCCACATCATCAGGATCAAAGTCCTTTAAATATTTGATTGCATCATCAAATCTACCAAGGTTGAGATAGCTTATCCCTGCATAATATTTTGCAATATTGCTTGATTTCGTTCCACTGTATTTATCAATAATAGTAATGAATCCATCAAATCCACCGCCCGGGTTCTCAAGTGCTAAGGCAAATGAATCTTGCTCAAATTGTGCCTGAGCTTTATAAATCGCCTCAACCGCAGCCTTTTCCTTAGGGGCGACCACCAAATGCTTATATGCTAAATAGGCACCCACCAAAAGAATGATTACCGAAGCCACTCCTACTATGTGTTTTTGGTACTTTTCTAGAAAGTCCGTTGCACTCTGCTGCACTTCAGCTAACTCTACAAAAGTATCGTCATCCTCATCAAATCTAGCGGTTTGCTTCTGTGCTTCTCTCTCAGCCTTAGTAGGCCTATTTTCATGTTTGTGCGAATAATGTGTATTTCGTCTTCTACTCATTGATTATCGTATTTGAAAAATTCGTGCAAAAGTAAGGATTTATTTAAACCTAATACGATTAGATTAAATAATTTTTTATAATATCAAGCTTCTAATTCAGTTTTTCACCATTTTTATATTCATATTCCAATGTTACATTACCGTTTTCATCGAAATACCTCATTTTTCCATCTTGCAATCCATTTTTAAAGCCTACTTCTTTTTGCACTTTGCCATCATTGCCATATTCTTTATAGATTCCGTCCAATTTACCATTTTTGTAATCACTTTCGATGATAGGTCTGCCAAATTTATACTTTGCATAGTGGCCATCCAACTGGTCATTTTTATACATCGCTTGTAATTCTATCTGTCCTCTCATGGTGATTTCTAAATAGATTCCATTTAATTTTCCATCGATATAATTACTGATAATTCTGGGTCTGCCATCCTCGTAATAACTAATCCACATACCATTTTTCTTTCCCCCGAATACATAACCTGCATCAGAGACAAAGCCTTCTGGTGCCATTTTAGAAGCCAATTCCATGCCATTACCTGAGACTTTTTCCATCTTAAATCCATTAAAATCTGAGGAAGTTGAAGCCGAAGATGACGATGAATTAGAACAAGATTGAACAAGCAAGCTCCCGAAAATACAACAAATAATTACAATCTGATTAAATGATTTCATGATAAAAGTTTTAAAACAAAAAGCCAAAATTATTATTTTATATCATATTTGCAAAATCCAAATATATAATAAATTGTAAAATGACAAATAAAGAAATTGCAGACAATATAAATATGCTCGCCAAGCTCATGGAGCTCCACGGCGAAAATCCATTCAAGATAAAAACTTATGCCAATGCCTATCTATCGCTTCGAAAAATAGCGTCACCTCTAGAAGACCTGTCAGCTAATGACCTCGAAAAACTACCAAATATAGGAAAGTCCGTCAGCTCTAAAATTCAAGAATTGATAAACACGGGTTCAATTTCCGAATTAAAATCTCTAAAAGAAAAAACACCAGAAGGCATCATCGAATTACTACAAATCAAGGGTTTAGGCCCTAAAAAGGTGGACGTGCTTTGGAAATCTCTGGGAATCGAATCTGTGGGAGAGCTCCTTTACGCTTGTCAAGAAAACAGATTAATAGAGCTAAGAGGGTTTGGTCAAAAGACTCAAGAAAACCTTATAAAATTACTTAACTACCATCTCGAATCCAAAGGTAAATGGCTTTTAGGTCACTGTTATGACCAAGCTATCGAACTTGAGGCTTTACTGAAAAATCGAAACCCAGAATTAGAAATAAGTCTAGTCGGTGGGTTAAAAATGTGGAATCAAGTAGTCGATGGAATAGATTTATTAGCTAGCGAAGCTCCCCATTTGGATGGAATAAAAAATCTAGAATTAGACGAAAATGGTGAATACAGATACGAAAATATTCCATTGAGAATTCAGATGTGTACGAAAAAGGAATACCCATTTTACAAATTTAAAAATACCTGCGAAGACGATTTTTTTGACCAGCTAAATATGCCTTTGCATTGGAAAAATGAGGAGGAAATATTCCAATTCAATCAACTATATTTTATCCCGACTGAGCGAAGATATGGCATCGATGTCATTCAAGAATATCGAAATGGTGAAACTGATTTAATTGATTTTGGCGACATCAAAGGGGTCATTCACACACATAGCACCTATAGCGATGGAATTAACACTATTGAGGAAATGGCCATTAAGGCAAGGGATGAAGGGTACAGTTATATTGCCATCACTGACCACAGTAAATCGGCCACTTATGCCAATGGCCTGAGCATTGAACGAGTAGAAATGCAATGGCGAGAAATTGACACATTGAATCAAAAATTGGATGGTATTAAGATATTAAAAAGTATTGAATCAGATATTCTAAATGATGGCCACTTGGATTATGATAATGATATATTAAATGGTTTTGATTTTGTAATTGCTTCGATACACAGCAATTTAAAAATGGATGAAGAGAAAGCAACTGCACGTCTAATAGCCGCCATCGAACAACCCTTCACACATATTTTAGGTCATCCTACAGGAAGATTATTACTCTCGAGGGAGGGATATCCAATTGATCACAAAAAAATTATTGATGCCTGTGCCGCCAATAATGTCAGTATAGAAATCAATGCAAGTCCCTATCGATTAGACATAGATTATCGATGGTTGCAATATTGCATGGAAAAAAATGTAAAAATTAGCATAAATCCGGATGCACACAGTACCGAGGCGATTAACTATATAAAATGGGGTATTATGACGGCCAGAAAAGGGGGTCTCAAAAGGGAATTTTGCCTTAATTACAACGCTGTTGACGAGTTTTTAAAAATATTAAACAAATGAGTTTAAAAGCCCTGTTAACATTATGTTAAGCATCCAAATAAATCTTAATATGGGTATTAACTGACTTTATCTTTGTCTTGAATTTTGAATTAAAATTAGTTTAATCATTAAATCTGTTAATAAATTAAAAAATGAAAGCAATTAAATTATTTTCTCTTATCGCTTTTGCAGCACTAGTTACGATGACATCTTGTAAAAATAAAGATGCCGCTGCTGCTGCAGAAAATTCTACTACTGAAAGTCTTGCTACGACTTCTACTGATGCCAGTACAATGACTACTGCACCTCAGACACCTCCGACAGAAGCTGTACCTGTAGGTCCTCTTACAACTATGGTTTTTGACGAAATGGAATATGATTTCGGAAAAATCATGGACGGTGATAAAGCTACTCACATGTACAAATTTACTAACACTGGTAAAGAACCTTTAGTAATTTCAAATGCAAAAGGAAGTTGTGGATGTACAGTTCCTGAATGGCCAAGAGAACCAATTGCCCCTGGAGCAAAAGGTGAAATCAAAGTAGTATTCGATTCTAGAGGTAAAGGTAAAGTAGGTGGTCAAATGCAAACTAAAACAGTAACTCTTACTGCGAATACAGACCCTCAAACTACAACTTTGAGAATCAAAGGTATGGTTGACAAAAATGCTGAAGACGCAACGGCACCAGCAGCTCACTAGAGAATTATAATTAAATGATATAAAAATGGCAGCAATGATTAATTGCTGCCATTTTTTATTTTTGCCTGAAAATTTAGAAAATCTTGATAAAGGACTACCTTAATCTAGTTGTATTTAGCCACACGATATTCGCATTGCCTTTCGCAATGGTCGGTTATTTCAGTGCTTTGCTAATTAACCATCTGAGTTTTGACCTGAGAATATTTGGACTTGTCGTATTGTGTATGGTATTCGCAAGAAGCGCAGCCATGGCCTTCAATAGATACATTGATAGTGATATTGATTCACAAAACGAAAGAACCAAAATTAGGGAAATTCCATCAGGAAAAATAAAAAGAGAAAAAGTTCTTCTTTTCACCATTCTCAATTCTTTGGCATTTATTGCTACGACGTATTTTATTAACCACCTCTGCTTTGTATTGAGTCCAGTAGCTTTACTGGTCGTATTGGGATATTCATATACAAAGCGATTTACCTGGATGTGTCATATAGTTTTAGGAATAGGATTAGGGCTTGCGCCGGTGGGAGCATACGTCGCTGTTGCAGGATCGTTTAACATCGTACCTATATTTTTCGGCTTGACTGTCATTTGCTGGGTTTCCGGATTTGACATTATATATGCAATGCAAGATGAAGAATTTGACTCTCAAGCGGGATTAAATTCTATTCCTGTTTGGCTTGGAGGAAAAAGGGCTTTGCAATTTTCAAGCACCTTGCATTTTTTAAGCTTACTTTTCTTGGGAATGGCAAATTATTCTTTTGGAATGCAAACCGGGCATTTCTATCCATTACATTGGATTGGATTTGTAGTATTTGCTATTCTACTGATTTATCAACATCGATTGGTAAGTCCTGATGATTTATCAAAAGTGAATCGAGCTTTTTTTACCACCAATGGATATGCCAGTCTCATTTATGGATTGTTTTTCATAGTAGGTCTATTTGTGTTCGTTCAATAGCTGAAACCCTCTTCCCTACCTCACCAAAGTCACATCCCCATAAAGGGTGGTTGTTTCAGTGCCGCTTTTGTAGCGGGCGACATACACATAGACCCCTGGGTTGAGGGATTTGTGGTTTTTAGTGCCATCCCAACTCGTGGTATTCGTGGAATTTGGATAATCATAGACCAAGTTGCCCCATCGGTCAAAAACTTGTGCAGAAATGAGGGTTTGATTTTCGGGGTCTAGCTCAAATTCTAGTACGTCATTGTGTCCATCCTGATTTGGACTGAAGATGTTAGGGATTGTGGTCGTTGTCGTCGTGGTCTCTTTGACTTTTATTTGTGCGGTTAGATAATATTCGCAGCCATCGGTGTCGATGATTTGAGCTTGGACAGTGTCGTCTGCATCCGCCGTTATACTTATGCTCGTACATGGTTGGTCGAGGCATTCCCAATTATTGTTTGATTGCCAAGATATGTCTGCGATCTGACTTAAACCGTTGCTTTCTATACTTAACGTCACCACAGTTCCCTTATCCACTTCTTGGTTTGCTGGTGCCAACTGGAAGTTCTGAATCGGTACTAAGTCTATGGTCACCGTGCCGAGATTCAAGATGCAATTAGGATTGATGATATAGTCCACGTCGTAGCTGCCCTCGGGTAAGTTGCTGACGGTGTTGTTTTCGATGGCAATAGTTGTGCCATTGAGTTGAATTGCATAATTGTTCGGGTTTTCTCCTGTGAAAGTAATCGTGCCTTCGGTCTCGCCACAGTACAAAGTCTCACCCATCACCTCCATATCGAGGGGCATGAGGTCATCTATCGTGTAATTGGCTTTTCCAGTACAAAGATTGTCATCACTCACGATTAAGCCATATTCCCCCGGACTGAGTTGGGTCAGGTGATTTCCGGTGTAGTCGCTGTTCTGCCAAGTGTAATTGTAAGGGTCGGTGCCGCCCGTCACGGTGACTTCTATCTCTGCGTCATCGGTGTCGAGACAACTCACAGGATAGATTATTCCTTTAATTTCTATCGAGTCGGGACTGCTGATTTCGACCCATTCTGACAATAGGATATTGCCTGATGCATCTGTTATTTGGGCTTGATAAGTTCCATCACATAGGGCGGTTCTGTCTTCGTCTGTGTTGCCATCATTCCAAAGAATTTCATAAGGTTGCACCCCTCCCCCGATGGTCAGGTCAATGCTGCCTTCGCAATATCCGTAACATAAATTGTCGGTTTCTGAGTAGGCATAAATCAAGCTGTCACTGGCAAATTCCCAATTTTGCATAGCTGTACAACCATTCGCATCGGTGACGGTGAGTAGATAGATGCCAAAACCCAGATTCATACGCAGAGAGTCCATGTTGCCATCATTCCAGCTGTAGGTATAGCTCGGTGTGCCGCCTGTGGCCTGCACCGATATTTCACCGCCCATGCCAGTATCGTCGGGTTCTTGAATATTGAGAATGTCTATGATTAGTATCGGTGGGTTGGTGATTGTGACACTGTCTTGTTGAGTACAGCCATTGGTATCGGTGACAGTGACTGTATAATGGCCTTGTGCGAGATTTTGTCGTTCACTATCGGTGTTGCCATCGTTCCAAAGAATGAATACTGGGTCGGTGCCGCCTGTAATCATTAAGCTGATGCTGCCGTCATCGGCATCGTGACAATCGATGTCTGTCCAGTCAACTTCTAGGGATATTGGGGTGATTGCGGGGATGGTGTAATTTTTAATTAATTCACAACCATGGTCATCGGTCAAGGTAATCGTATAATCTCCAGCAGGCAGGTTCGATATCGTGGCAGTTGTATCTCCCGTACTCCAACTGTAATGATGTAGTCCTGTGCCACCTGTGCTCGTAAGGCTGATTTGTGCAATTGGTTCACCTGAGCAATCGAGGCTGTCAATTTCTGCACTGAGACTTAAGGCTTCGGGTTCGGTAAGTTCGTATTCTGCGGTTTTGGTACATCCATAGAGGTCGGTGACGGTGACGTTGTATGTTCCTTTGGTAAGGTTGGTTTGGTCTTGGGTGGTACTGCTGTTGTTCCATTCATAAAAATAATTTCCTACTGGTATGACGGATAGGTCTATGCTTCCTGTAGAGTCTCCATAGCAGTTAATGTCCTCTGTCGTAGCACTTAATTCATAAGAGGACAAGGTGACTATTTCTATTTCTTCTGTGGAGATACAATTATTCGCATCGGTGAGGGTGACAGAGTATGTGCCTGTGGCGAGATTTGTCCTTAAGCTATCCGTCTCAGAATCATTCCAGTTGATGCTGTAAGGTTTTGTGCCTCCGGTGATGTGTAGGGTGATGGTCGCGGTGCTATCGCCTTCGCAGGGGTTGTCTTCTGTGTCGTAGTTCAGCATGAGGTTGCTGTCAGAGTTCACTACATAGTCGTAGGTATGCCCGCAGCCGTGACCGTCAGTGATGGTGAGTCCATAGCTGCCTGCTCCTACGTTGGTGAGCATAGACGTGGTATCTGTCGTACTCCATAGTAACTGATAAGGCGCAGCAATGCTGTCCACACTTAGGCTGATGCTGCCGTTATTCATGCCGCAGCTGGCTGAGAGCATATCGATGCTGAACAAGGGATCTTCATAGAGTGAGACCCTAAAACTATCCTGTGCCGTGCATCCCACACTGTCGGTGATTTGCACATAAAATGTCCCGATACCCAGGCTATCGATGACAGCCGTGGTGTCTCCTGTACTCCACGCATACTCGTAGGGTTCTACTCCTCCTGAGGCACTTAGAATGATGCCATTCTTAAGGGTGTCGCTGCATATCAAACTGTCGTAGACGGCGCTAATGGCGACATGGCTGCCCGGGTCATATACCTCGATAATCCCCACGCCACTGGCTCCGGTGGCATCGGTCACGGTGTATCCATACGCTGCATTACACAGATTGGTGATGATGCTGTTGGTCTCGCTATTGCTCCAACTGATGGCATAAGGACTCTGTCCTCCGCTGACCATAAGCTGTATCTGACTGTCGCAGGTGTCAGCACAGGTGCCGTAATCCACCAAATAGTCGATATCTAGGAGTGACTCTATCTCGAAATTAATCAAAGTATCACACCCATTAGCATCAGTAACGAAAACCCAGCAAGGACCTGGGCCGGCGTAGGTGTAATCTCCCGTCTCGCTATTGCACCACTCATAATAATAGTCCGGTGTCCCATCGAAAGCCCCCACTTCCACATAAGTAAGTCCATCACTGCCCATGACATCGATGAACAAACTCGCCACTAGGACTGGTGGCTGCGTGACCATGTAGCTGGTGCTACCATAGCATCCCTTGCTGTCGGTCACGGTCAGGCCGTAGTTGCCCGGCTGGAGATTACTGATATCGGCATCGGAATCGGTGCTTGACCATGCATAATCTAGAGGAAAATTATTGCTAGGGGTAACGCTGCTCTCTATCATGCCATTGCCATCTCCATGACACAGGATGTTCGTCACGGAACCATCAACATCGAGTACCTCCGTCTCAAAAAACACATCGATGGGATATGGGGTCTCGCAGTGGTCGCCATAGTCGATCATGACGGTATAGCTGCCCTGCATATCGGACGGTACTTCATAGTTGCTATCCGTCGCTCCCAGTATGGCGATGCCCTCGTAGTACCACTGATAGGTCGCTCCGCCCTCGTATGGCACTTCTACATAAACCCCTGATGTACAATCTCCATAGCTTGTTACGGTATTGAGAGGTAGGGTCTGATACTCGCCTGTGATGTGGATGTCGTCAAGAAAGTGAATACAATGCTGGTATCCATTTGCCGCTACAAAATCACAACTACCACCAAGTGCAATGGCTTGCGCAGGGCCATTGGCTATAAAACTCGTGGAAACATACACCCAACTGCTGTCCATCACGCCACTAACTGGGAGGGTCGCTAATATGTACCAACCTTGTCCTAAATCATCCAAACAATCATATCCTACCGCAGGAAGGTTTTCACAACTGTTATTTCCATAAAGGTTGAACTCAAAATTTAGAGGTGATGCATAATAGATATTAGCCGGTGGAGCAATCAATGTGTCATTGAATCCTATATAAAAATTAATAGAATAATTCACTCCTAAAAGCAACGATTGATTCATACAGGTACCTATTATTGTAGAATAATCGCCAGTATATAAGTCAATGGCTCCATTGCCAGATGGGATAGGTAAAGGAATATTATTTCCATTTCCTAAATAACCACAAGTATTATAATATGCTGGCCAACCTGAATTACTAGAAATCCACCCATCATTTAGGCATTCAAAATCTTCTAAAAAATCTTCCTCCGGACAACAAGTATGTTCTTCAAAGTCACCAACTACCTCACTGCTTAAAATACCACATATACAATCCTCCACATCATTAAGGTCAATAAGACCATCACCATCGTCATCAATGCCGTTGTTACAAATTTCTTGGGCATTAATAAATGAATTAAACACCACCAAAAGAGGAAATATTAGTACTGTCCTATAAAACTTATTCTTTATTGAAGACATAGGATGAATATTTAGTATAAAATTACGACTATAAACAAATATACGTAATTTATTTTTATATCAAACAATAATCATAGCTTATTTTCCTCCCTGACCTGCAGAAGATTCCCCCCAAGGGCCATTAAGCCTACAAATCGAATCTTAACAAATTATCAAATACACATCTTTACATGCCTATCAATATCATTATATTACTTACGTAATCAATTGATAATCTATAATCTGAATTATTTAATATGATGATCAACTGCTACCTCACCAAAGTCACATCCCCATAAAGGGTGGTAGTTTCAGTGTCGTTTTTGTAGCGAGCGACATACACATAGACACCGGAATTGAGGGGTTTGTGGTTTTTAGTACCATCCCAACTCGTGCTATTCGTGGTATTTGGATAATCATAGACCAAATTGTCCCATCGGTCAAAAACTTGTGCAGAAATGAGGGTTTGATTTTCGGGGTCTGGCTCAAATTCAAGTACGTCATTGTGTCCATCCTGATTCGGACTGAAGATGTTAGGGATTGTGGTCGTTGTCGTAGTGGTCTCTTTGACTTTAATTTGTGCGGTTAGATAATATTCGCAGCCATCGGTGTCGATGATTTGAGCTTGGACAGTGTCGTCTGCATCCGCTGTAATACTTATGCTCGTACATGGTTGGTCGAGGCATTCCCAATTATTGTTTGATTGCTAGATATGTCTGCGATCTGACTTAAACCGATGCTTTCTATATGCGTCACTACTGCTCCTTATCCACTTCTTGGTTTGCTGGTGCCAACTGGAAGTTCTGAATCGGTACTAAGTCTATGGTCACCGTGCCGAGATTCAAGATGCAATTAGGATTGATGATATAGTCCACGTCGTAGCTGCCCTCAGGTAAGTTGCTGACGGTGTTTTCGATGGTTAGTTGTGCCATTGAGCTAATTTCAATTGTTCGGGTTTTCTCCGGTAAAGTAATCGTGCCTTCGGTCTCACCTACGTACAATGTTTCACCCATCACCTCCATATCGAGGGCGGGGTCTTCTATCGTGTAATTTGCTTTTCCAGTACAAAGATTGCCATCACTCACGAGTAGGCCATATTCTCCCGGACTGAGTTGGGTGGTGATTTCCGATGTGGTCGCTGTTCTGCCAAGAGTAATTATAAGGTCAGGTGCCGCCGTCACGGTGACTTCATCTCTGCGTCATCGGTGTCAGGAGACAACTCACGAGATAGATTATTCCATCTATCTCTATCGAATCAGGACTGCTGATTTCAACCCATTCTGTCGATAGGATATTGCTTGATGCATCTGTAATTTGGGCTTGGTAAGTTCCATCACATAGGGCGGTTCTATCCTCGTCTGTGTTGCCATCATTCCAAAGAATTTCGTATGGTTGCACTCCTCCCGCAATGGTGAGGTCAATGCTGCCTTCACAATAGCCGTAACATAAATTGTCGGTTTCTGAGTAGGTATAAATGAGGCTGTCACTGGCAAATTCCCAACTTTGCATAGCTGTACAACCATTCGCATCGGTGACGGTGAGTAGATAGATGCCAAAACCCAGATTGATCCGTAAGGAGTCCATGTTGCCATCATTCCAGCTGTAGGTATAGCTCGGGGTGCCGCCTGTGGCCTGTACCGATATTTCACCGCCCATGCCAGTATCGTCGGGTTCTTGAATATTGAGAATGTCTATGATTAGTGTCGGTGGGTTGGTGATTGTGACACTGTCTTTCTGAGTACAGTCATTGGCATCGGTGACAGTGAACGTATAAAGGCCTTCTGCGAGATTTTGTCGTTCACTATCGGTGTTGCCATCGTTCCAAAGTATGGATATTGGAGCAACGCCGCCTATAATCATTAAACTGATGCTGCCGTCATCGGCATCGTGACAACTTATGTCTGTCCAGTCAACTATTAGGTGATTGGGGTGATTTCGGGAATCGTGTAGTTTTCTATTAATTCACAGCCACGGTCATCAGTCAAGGTAATCGTATAATCACCAGCAAGCAGATTCGATATCGTGGCAGTTGTATCTCCCGTACTCAACTGTAATGATGTAGTCCTGTACCACCGTGCTCGTGAGGCTGATTTGTGCAATTGGTTCACTAGAGCAATCGAGGCTGTCAATTTCTGCACGAGACTCAAGGCTTCGGGTTCTGGAGCTGGTATTCTGCGGTTTGGTACATCCATAAGAGGTCGGTGACAGTGACCTGCATGTTCCTTTGGTAAGGTTGGTTTGGTCTTGAGTCGTACTATTGTTAATTTCATTCAGAAATAAGTTCCGACTGGGGACGGATAGGTCTATCTCTGTGGATTCCTCGGCAATCGATGTCCTCAGTCGTAGCACTTAATTCATAAGCGGATAAGGTGATGATTTCTATTTCTTCCTGTGGTGATACAGTTATTCGCATCAGTGAGGGTGACAGAGTATGCACTGTGGCGAGATTTGTCTTAAGCTATCGGTCTCTGCATCATTCCAGTAGATGCTGTAAGGTTTGTGCCTCCGGTGACGTGCAGGGTGATGGTCGCGGTGCTATCTCCTTCGCAGGGTTTTCTTCTTTGACGTAGTTCAGCATGAGGTTGCTGTCAGAGTTTACCTATAGTCGTAGGTATGCTCACAGCCGTGACCGTCAGTGATGGTGAGGGCATAACTGCCTGCTCCTACATTGGTGATCATAGACATAGTATCTGTCGTACTCATAGTAGCTGATATGGCGCAGCGATGCTGTCCACACTCAGGCTGATGCTGCGTTATTCATTCCGCAGCTGGCTGAGAGGATATCGACGCTGAACATGGGATCAACATAGATGAGACCCTAAAGCTATCTGAGCCGTGCATCCCACACTGTCGGTGACTTGCACTAAATGTCCCGATACCCAGACTATCGATGACCGGTATCGCCGATTACTCCACGCATACTCGTAGGGTTCTATACCTCCAGAGGCACTTAGAATGATGCCATTCTTGAGGGTGTCGCTGCATATCAGACTGTCGTAGACGGCGCTGATAGCGACATGACTGCCGGGTCATATACTCGATAATCCCCGCCACTGGCTCCGGTGGCATCGGTCACGGTGTATCCATAATCTGCATTACACAGATTGGTGATGATGCTGTCGGTCTCGCTATTACTCCAACTGATGGCATAAGGACTCTGTCCTCCGCTGACCATGAGGTGTATCTGACTGTCGCACGTGTCACAAGTACCATAATCCACCAAATAGTCTATGTCAAGGGTGACTCTATCTCGAAATTAATCAGGTATCACCCATTGGCATCGGTGACGAGAACCCAGCAAGGTATGGTGAGTAGGTGTAATCTCCCGTCTCGTTATTGCACCACTCGTAATAGGTCGGTGTCCCATCAGCCCCACTCATAAGTGAGTCCATCGCTGCCTGACATCGATGAACAGACTCCGACTGGAATGGCTGCGTGACCATGTAGCTGGTGCTACCATAGCATCCTCTTGCTGTCGGTCACGGTCAGGCCGTAGTGCCTGCTGGAGTTACTGATATCGGCATCGGTCTCTGCTTGACCTGCATAATCTGAGGGTATTATTGCGGGTAACGCTCTCTATCATCCGTTGCCATCCCGTGATAGGATATTCGTCACGGTACCTCTACCAGTATCGCTTCAAAAAACACATCGATGGGATATGGGGTCTCACAGTGGTCACCATAGTCGATCATGACGGTATAGCTGCCCTGCATATCGGACGGTACTTCATAATTGCTATCTGTGGCTCCCAGTATGGCGATGCCCTCGTAGTACCACTGATAGGTCGCTCCGCCCTCGTAAGGTACTTCTACGAAGACGCCTGAGGTACAGTCGCCATAGCTTGTTACGGTGTTGAGAGGAAAGGTATGATACTCGCCTGTGATGTGGATGTCGTCAAGAAAGTGGTAGGTCACTTCCCATCCATTCTGTGTCACAAAATCACAACTGCCACCAATGTGTAAGCGCGCCAGGCCGTTGGCGACAAAGCTAGATGACACATAGAGCCAGCTACTATCCATCACGCCACTTACAGGAATAGTTGCCAAAATGTACCAGCCTTGGCCTGAATCTTCTAAACAACCTGCACCACTCTGAGGAAAATTATCACAATTGTTGTTTCCATAGAGGTTAATATGGAAATCAAGGGTGAGGCATAATAAAATATGACCGGAGGAGCAATCAAGTATCATTAAAGCCTATGTAAAACTGATAGAGTAAATTATTCCTTGAACGAATGATTGATCCATACAATGCCTATAGTTTCTGAAGTATTTGCTCTGTCGTAAAACAATAGCTCCACTACCAGATGGCATAATGGAATATTATTCGCAAACCCTAAAAACCACAGATATTATAATAGTCTGCTCCAATCAGATTATTAGTTGCTAATGCCCAACCATCGTTAAGGCAATCAATATCAACATTTATTTGTATCATTGAAGAGTAAAGTTAAAGCAAGAAAGAATAAAAAACAAATATTTTAACATTTAAAATGAAAATAAATATTTAAATCATAATTTTGTTGATAATCGCAATTTTAATTTTACAATATTCTGTAGTAAGAAATATTATTTTATATAAATATTATTAGCACCATGGAAATTTATTCTGGAAAAATCCACAATGTTATTCACTACTATAACAATTACCAAGTTCCTTTCAATTATTAATAATGCTCTTTCCAGCGGGTTATGAAATGTTTAAAAGGAATCTTAACAAATTATCAGATAAACATCTTATCAGGGGCTCTTGCCAATAGTAATAACTTCTGAAATTGATAGACCTCATAAAATTCAGATAATAAGCCTAACTTTACTCTTAATAAAATGGAATAGTTGACAATGGTGGGTCAGCAAGTATGAAAATTAATATAAAAGATATAGCAAGAAAAAATTATGGATTGATTTCTATAGTTGTGATTTACCTTTGGATTTATATTCTTTCTATTCTTTTAAGTCAGGAAACCTTTACCACATTTTACAGAAGTTATTTTTTCGCATGGATGAAAAAAATGTTTGTTCCTATTTCTAATTGGATTTCTCTACCATTTTTATACGTAATAATTGTAATTTTTGTCTTTTCTATCATTCGAAAAAGTATTCAAAAAGGAATAAAAAACGGACTGATTTTACTCTTCAAATGGCTTGTTTTATTATTTTGTTGGTTTTACATTCTTTGGGGCTTTAACTATAAATGCACGACTCTATCGCACAGTTTTAGTACATCAGGAAACATTATAACCCATTCGGAATTAGTCGATAGATATATAAAATCTGTTAATATATTAAATACTATAAAACAAGTAAATATAAAATTTAAAGTGGATGAAAATGAGCTATTATCTCAACTCAATACAACTGAAATAGAACTGCTAAAAAAGTATAATTATAAAAATATTTCATCTTCTAGATTAAAGAAGCTAGAACCCAAAGGTGTACTTCTGAGGTTTTCTACTTCCGGTTTTTATTTTCCTTTTGGTTTCGAAGGTTATTATGATGCTGGCTTACATGAACTTCAACTTCCGTTTACCATGGCTCACGAAATGGCCCATGGATTTGGAATAACAGACGAAGGCGAATGCAACTTTTTAGCTTATTTGGCATGCCAGAGTAGCTCAAATGACGTTTTAAAATACAGTGCCGAGATGTCATTGTATGCCTATCTTAAGAGGTATATTCCAAAAGAAGTAAGAGATACTTTGATTGGATTAAATGAATTTGTGAAAAAAGATATCACAGCTATTTCTTCGCAGATGGATTTGTACCCAGATATTTTACCAGATTTGAGAAATCTCATCTATGACCAATACCTAAAATCCAACGGTGTCAGTACCGGAATAAACAGCTATTCTACTTTCGTTCAGATGATAATTCACTATGAGAAGTTAATTGAAAATTGAAAATAAATTCATCCTCAGTGGCATTGATTACTCTTTAACAAGCTAATACGATGTCACCAAAAATTCAAATTAAAACAGTTGATGAATACTTAGTCCCTCAAAATATTTCGGCTAATGACCAATTTTTGTATTTCGGAAGTCCCCTCTCCTATGGTACACAATTTAGAATCTCGATAGAATTTCTCCACCGGAAAATCTTTAGTATAGCCATATCCGCCAAATATTTGTACTGCATCCGTTGCGATTTGCACACATATTTCTGATGCGTAATACTTAGCCATGGCAGAAGTGGTCGTAACAAATTCTCCTCGATTTTTCAAGTCGGCCGCTTTTCTTGTCAATAATTCTGCGGCTTGAATTTTAGTCGCCATATCAGCCAACTTGAAGGAAATAGCTTGAAATTCAGCGATTGGTTTCCCAAATTGCTCTCGTTCTTTCGCATAATTCACCGCTGCTTCATAAGCTCCTTTGGCTATACCCAACGACAATGCCGCAATACTTATTCGACCTCCATCGAGTACCTTCATCGCTTGAATAAACCCTTCGCCTACATTTCCGAGAACCTGAGATTTATGAATTTTACAATTATCAAAAATCAGCTCAGCGGTTTCACTGGCACGCATTCCTAGTTTATTCTCTTTTTTACCACCACTGAATCCGGGAGTATTGCGATCCACTATAAATGCCGTAATGCCTCGGCTATCTAATAAGTCGCCTGTCCTTGCCAATACCACGGCTACATCGCCACTAATGCCGTGTGTAATCCAGTTTTTTGTACCGTTCAACACAAAATAATCGCCATCCTCGACCGCCACACATTTCATACGCAGGGCATCACTACCGGTATTGGCTTCAGTAAGACCCCATGCACCGATAAACTCACCTGTCGCTAGTTTAGGAAGGTACTTCTGTTTTTGTTCTTCGTTTCCAAACTGTAATATATGACCCGTACAAAGAGAATTGTGTGCTGCCACTGACAAGCCCACAGATCCACAGACCTTGGCAATTTCAACTATTACACTGATATATTCTTGATATCCCAATCCTGAACCGCCATAATTGCTAGGTACTAATACACCTAAAAATCCCAAATGCCCGGCTTTTTTCATGGCTTCTACTGGAAAATATTGACTTTCGTCCCATTCCATTACATGAGGAAGAATTTCAGATTGAGCAAATTGTTTGGCCGATTCTTCTATTAATTTTAAATTCTCAGGCATTGACTTTAAGTTTATTCAGTGTATTTTTATCGAATGGCAAAAGTAAGGGTTTCAAGATTAAATAATGAGTTATCAAAACAAAAAAAGCCTTGAAAAAAATTTCAAGGCCTTATCTAAATCTATACACAATAAAAAATCTTTTAAATAAAGCTGTACGAAAACAACAAGCTTAATTGATTAGGATTTCCTTTAAAATGAGAATTGTACTCCCCATAATAGATGTGATCACCTATTGACCTAAACACTCCCTCGTACTTAAGCTGTATGCCCATGCGGTCAAATTCGTACAAGACATACCCCACAAAACCATAACTGTTCTTTCTCGCATGATCATTGTAAGCAGGTATGAAATCTAAGGCTGAATTAAAATTCAACAACCTGTGAATGGTAGGACCTCCACCCAAGCTAAAACCATTAGCCGTCAGTCCGGCACTAATATTAAAATCGACGTATTGGAATGATTCACTTACGGTACCTTTGGGGATGTCTTTTACAGCCTTAGAGCTTACTTCATAACTCATTGAATATTGATTGTACAATAAATCTGTCTGTAAAAATAATGGCCCAAATTTTTGATTAAAAAATAATCCACCATAATATATCGGGCTTCCACTTGTAAATTTCACCCTATGAGTCAATACGTTTTCTTCATTACCCACTTCAGAAATTTCTGTACCGGCTAATATAGCACCGATACCGGCTTTTACACCAAATTTTGTGTCTTGTCCGTTCATGTTGAGACTAAAAAAACACACTACTGCCGAGATCAAAATGATTTTTTTCATACTTGTTGTTATTAATTGAGATGCAATTAAGCTCTGAAACGCTGCTTACCTTCAAAATGCAATATTTCAAAACACAATGCAAACATATAAAAATAAATAATATTAAAATATACCTTTTTAAAATATTATTCCTTAACGTCAAACAATAGTTAGTTATTGTAAAATAATATTAATTTTTATTGACATTTTACTAAATTATATTTCTCAGTTGGTTTTTGGGTTAAGGCAACTATTTGAATGATTTTTCACTAAAAAATCTAAAATAATAATTTAGAACTTTTTACGATACAGTCTATAGGTCTTATATTTTTCACCATTTAGATTCTCTGCCGCTTTCACCATCATATCGTTACTTTCTAGTATCCAAGACGCTTCACCACCCAAATGACCTTTCTTTTCCGCAGTCTGAATGTTTTTAGCAAAAAACAAAGCTTCGATTCCCATTTTCCTATATTCCTCCATCACACCTAGAGCTAAAACTCTAACGTATTTAATCTTTGATTTATTGAATAACAGTTTAAAAATTCCTGTAGGCAGTAGCCTTCCTTTTTTAATATCAATGGTCACTTCATTAATATCTGGCAGGGTAATTCCAAAACCGATGGCCTTTCCGTCCTTCTCTGCGATAAAAAGATAATCCTGATCTGCAATCATGCCGAGATTGGCTCGCAAATGATCAAATTCCTTATCTGTAAATGGCACAAAACCCCAATTATTTTCCCAAGCTGAGTTATATATCTCTTTGATTTTTGGAACTTCCTCTTTGAGCTTTTTAAGGTTGATGTTTCGTACCGTAATTCCATTTTTTGCGAGACGTTGTTCAAGTGCTTGAGCTATTCTGATAGACTTTTGACTGGCATTTTTGGTATAAATCATGTATGCATACAGATCCATTTCCTTGACACAACCTGCTTGTTCCAGTAGTTTTTGATAGTACTTTTTATTATAAGTCATCATGAGCATCGGCGGTCTGTCAAATCCATCTATGAGGATTCCTGCAGTCTCATTCGTAGAGTAATTTGTAGGACCGATCATGTCGTGTAGACCTCGTCCTTTTAACCATTGCTCAGCACTTTCCAGAAGCTTGTCTAATACTTCTTGGCTATCAATAAAATCTAAAAAACCAAAGAAACCGACATTAGAATTGTGAAAATCATTGTACCTACTATTATGGATTGCTGCAATTCTTCCCACTATTTCATCATTCTGATAAGCAAGAAACATTGCGGTCTCAGCATAATCAAAAAATGGATATTTTTTCTTATCCATCATCTCCTTTTGCGCAATAAAAAGCTCGGGTACGTAATTTTTATCTCCGGCATACAGGCTATGAGGAAAATCAATAAATTTTTTAATGTCGGATTTAGATGTGATTTCCTTAATGCTGATTGCTGCCATGATTTTAATTTATTAGGATTGTAATATTCCGAGTTCTTTAGAAAGTTTAGTTATTTTATCAATTGCTTCTTCGATTTGCACTTTTTCGTGTGTCGCCATCAAAGAAAATCTAATCAAAGATGAAGTACTCGCCACAGCAGGTGATACTACTGGATTGACAAAAACTCCAGCTTCCAAAAGCTGCTTGGTCAAGCTAAAGGTCTTGAAATCATCCCTGATATAAATGGGAATAATAGGTGTCTCAGTATGGCCGAGGTCAAACCCAGCGTCTTCCAACATTTTTTTTGCATAATGAGTATTGTCCCACAATTTTTCAATTCTCTCAGGTTCTGATTTTATCAAATCGACGGCAGCTATAACGCTTGCCGCATTGGCAGGTGCTATCGAGGCACTAAATATAAGCGACCGTGCATTGTGTTTTAAATAGTTGATAGTATCACTATCTGCCGCTATAAAACCACCGATGGAAGCCAGTGATTTACTAAATGTACCCATGATTAAGTCCACCTTATCAGTAAGTCCAAAATGTGCCGATGTCCCTGCACCCAATGGCCCCATTACACCGAGTCCATGGGCATCGTCTACCATGACATTACCATTATATTTTTCGGCAAGTTTTACGATTTCAGGCAACTTTGCCAGGTCTCCTTCCATACTAAATACACCGTCGATCACGATAAGTTTAATCTTATCAGATTCGCATTTTGATAATATTTTTTCGAGGGAATCCATGTCATTGTGCTTGTATTTCTGCACCTTGGCAAACGATAATCTCGATCCGTCGATGATACATGCATGATCTAATTCGTCGAGTATCACGTAATCATTCCTTCCCGGCAAGGAACTTATCGTACCTAGATTTACTTGAAATCCTGTACTAAATACAAGGGTTTCCTCCTTTCCAACGTAATCTGCCAATTTTCTCTCTAGCTCTAGGTGTAAGTCTAAGGTTCCATTGAGAAATCGCGACCCTGCACAACCTGACCCATATTTATCGATTGCGGCTTTAGATGCTTCTTTTAATTTGGGATGATTCGTCAATCCTAAATAGCTATTAGAGCCAAACATCAGCACCTTCTTACCATTGATGATTACCTCTGTATCTTGCTCTGATTCAATGGTTCTAAAAAAAGGATACAAACCAAGTGCTTGAATCTTTTGTGGTATATTGTATGAAGCTACTTTTTGTTTCAACATAATAATATGGTTAAAATGTTATTTTATTCGATCTATGAATTGGTTGTACTTCACAAGCTCTTCCTCAGGTTTGTGATTTAAAATTAAAAAATTGTAAATCAATAAAGCTACAAAGGCACAAAGAATTCCCAGCAACACATCCAACACATAGTGGTGAAATGAGTATACTGCCGAAAACCAAATGCCTATAACATTGCAAAATAACAATATTGATATCAATTTATATCCCTTCTTGAGAGAAAAATAAAATGTGACCAGTGGATACGCTGCATGCAAAGAAGGAATGGCTGCAAAGACATTGGAATTTTTTGTATATAAATTAGAAAATATGTCCATACCCACCAATTTATCAAAATTAACTAATTGTGCGGCATTCCCTGGAATATTAAATTTCTCTACCAATCCATAGGCTTCGAAATACCAGGGTGGCGCAGCCGGATAGGAATAATAAAGTATGAATCCCAATAAATTGGTCAGAAGAAACACCATGGTAAAATTTAACATGAGCAACCTGTCCTTAAAAAATAGTAAAAGTGAAAACATCAGGGGTACCGGCACCCAAGATAGGTATGCAATGCCGCTGATGAAGTCCAGAATTTTATTAGAATTGAGCAAAAAATACTCGTTAGGTGTCAAGATTTTCCCCATATAATTAATTCCAAAGAGTGACTTTTCTAACAAATACGGTTCTTCGATGTGTACCGTGTTGAAAAGGTAATTTGGAAATGCTCTCATGGAGTCGTAGATAATCCAAAAAATAATAAAAAACACGAAGCTCAACACCATTTTCCGTGTCAAGGGATGAAATGTGTACAAAAATACGAGCAGAAGATAAAAATAGAGGTGGTCAATCCTAAATCCCACTATGCCAATCGTAATAAAGGCATAAACGACCGTAAATACCAAAAGTATATACGTGGTAGTTTTATCGAAATTTAAATTAAAAAAATCACTTTTCATCTCCTGCAAGCCTAATAAAATCTGTGGTTTAAAAAAACTATTGGATTATTATTTTCTCATAAGATCCAAAGCCTTTTTCCATTTCTGAGCCCCACAATTCGACATACTTTACGTTAGGAAATACCCCGAGTTCATCAATCACAACATATATGCTCTCAAGAACAGACATTTCATTATCAATCTTTGTGACCACGACGTATTTATCTTGTTTGTTTTTAGTGATATATAGTTTTCTCGATGGGTATGAAACCAATACGAATTCTATGGTATTGTCATTTATGTAACTAAAATCATAGCCATAAGCGAGTTTGTTCTGCATATAATTTAACTCTTCGACTTGCCCATCAGTTGAATACCTTATCCAATAGGTATGCATGGGTTGCTGAGGGTCTATACTTCCAGTTGATTTCAGATTTAATTCATACGCCACGGTATTCAAATTGGCATTCGTCTGAATGAAAAATAATAAGTTATCTCCAGAAGGTGTAGGATAATCTGAAGGTCTGGATGCTTTGGCTTGAAAATCTTCCTGATTATTATATAATTGTGAAATCATTATTTTAATTTTTAGGTTCTAACAATTCCTTTGCTTCCAATAACCGATTAATAGCAGTAATGTTTGCAAATATCGCCAATATAAAAATTGGAAATGTAAATATACTGATTGTTTCGTACAATGGGAATGGCAACCAATCCACGATGATTTTTGTATCACCATAACCCATTCCTGATACAATTCCGCACAATAGCGCTGAGATTCCAATGATTAAGATTCGTTCGGGTCTCTGCATCATCCCTCCTTTCGCTGATACTCCCAGACCTTCTGATCTTGCTCTCGTATAACTCACCATAATGGAGCCTATCATGGCTATAAATGCAAATAGCGAGCTATAAAAATAATCGAATGAAACCAAATAATAACAGATACCTAAAAACATAATCATTTCACTGTATCTATCCAGAACACTGTCGAATAATGCTCCGTACATACTAGATTTATTGCTTACTCTTGCCAGTCGACCATCCACCATATCCATCAATCCACCCAAGAGTATTGCCAATCCTCCATAACCAACATATCGATGATCAGACCTTGACCCATGCTCGGCACCGTAAATAAATATTACAGAAGCCACTACATTTAATAAAAGGCCTAGAAAAGTCACCATATTGGGAGTGATTCCCAGTTTGATGAGCAACTCGATCAGTGGATTAATAATCCGATATACCAGCTGTTGACCCTTATCCTTCCAAGACATGGTGTGATTTTATTCAGTATTATTGTGGGCAAAGTTAATAAAGTTTTGGCTTTGTTGATGATTAACTTAAGTAACCAAAGTGCTTAACTTTTAAAATTAAGAATTTAGTTCTTCCACTAATCGAAGATATCGGGCAACAGCCGCTCTCTTTTGGTCATCAAAATCAAAACTAATATTGTACTTGTAATATGAATGCAATTCAGAATCTACCAAATTCTGCTCAACCAGCATTTGATCAATATTTTGAACTCCGAACTTCAATGATTCATTTAATCTAACAAGAATTTCAGGTTTTACATTTTTTTTGGCAACCCATACGGCAAATGCAAAAGGAAGTCCTGTCATCATCTTCCATTCATGTCCTAAATCGAGTTTGTATTCAAAATTATTTTCTAAATCAAATACTTTATCCCCGATTAACAGCATGGCTTGATTATTCTTTAAATTAAAGTCATCTGGTAGTCCTGCAAAATATTGTGGTTTATTTTTTTTAAAATGCTTATAAAGAATCTTTGTCAGTAGCTGGGAACTCATGCTGTCACTATCGAGGTAGACACTATCGGCCGTGTAAATGGGTTGATTGGAAAAGAGACATACTGTCCGCACGTAATCAATGCTTCCAATGCAAAAATCCGTAATTATTTGGTAATCGGCTGCATCTAGCAATGGCAATGACCCCACCGGAATTAATGCGATTTCAGACTCACCACTTTGAAAGCTCTCAAAGCATAAAGAAGGATTTTTCAAATGTATATTTAGCTCATTATCAATAAAATACTTGGTCATTCCGTATTCGAATGGCTTTGTATTCTGATACGAAACCATGGTTAAATTCTGCTTATCACTCATCGTCTTTCTAAAAAATCACTCTTTAATTTGTATTCACTCACGGACTTAAAAACAAATCTGTACCCTACCCCAAGCTCTAACATGAGACCACTTCCTTCTTTTATAGATAAATCCAAGTACCTCAACCCTAAATGAACAGTCAATAGATGGTTAAATAAAGAAGGACCTCCATAATAATTCAACGTTTTATCCTGACCAAGAGTAATTGGTCTAAATAAATAAATAGCGGGACTCCAACCACCAAAATTATCAATTTCGATATTGTCCAAATTATTATTTCGTGAAAATCCTTGATTTACATAACTAATCTCACCTTGAACAAGAAAATTATTGAGTTTTCGACCATAGAAAACCCCAATAAACCCAGTCACCGGATTACGGTATTTTGTAGTTCCTAATACTGGATAATTTTTCTCTTTGCCATTTTCACCAAAAGCCATCATTATTCCAAAAAACAATTTTTTATTTGGAAAATAATAAAAATCAACTCTCATCCCTCCTCCCAAAGAAAGATATTTTGACGGATTCCCCATAAATTGATTTCCAAAAAATGAAATGCCTACATCTAATCTTTTGCCAGATTCTTTAATCATTTCAAAATCTTCCAATTTGGCTTCTCTATAATATTGATTTTGATAATAATAAGTATATTGAGAATATTCATAGGTAGGATATGAAAACCTTATTGAATAAATTGAAGATGTAGGTACTCCATTCTCAAATTTTGGATTGAATGGTTCCAATTCATTTGTTTTAAATTTGAAACTATCAATAATTGCAGCATCATCTATTCCGTTTACTTCTGATAATTTTGCGTTGCCTAGTGTATCAATGATGTAAAAAAATTCTAATTCTTTATTATCTAGTTTTCTTCTCTGAGTATCATTAAATTCAATCCCAAAATATTTGACAACCAATTCATTAAGGCCAGATTTAGGTGATGCTTCTTGATTACGAATATTATCAACCTGCCCGAACGCAACATGTCCAAAAATAAAAAGAAAAATTATCCCTAAACACTTGATTTTCATCGTTCCAATATTTCAATAACGTATCCTGAAACTCTCTCGAGTGCTAATTCTACCTTCCAATTGTCGCGATTCCTCGGTTCTATGTAGTTAGAAATCGACCGTAGTTGTGTTCCCGGCAAATCCAACATTCGACAAGCATACAAAAAAGCAGCCCCTTCCATGCTTTCACAGACGGCATTCGGGTATTTTTGCCGAATTTGTACTATCTCATCTTCTGTACCGGTCACTCTATTCACTGTAATGCCATGCACTTTGGGAGCAGAAACACTTAAATTTTTATTGTTCGCCGTTACAATCTCATTACTAAATGGAAATGTATTGGCATCAATCAAACCAAGGTCAAATGCTGAGGTAAATCTGCCGTCCGCCTCACTGACTCCGATATCTGCGAATTGATCTGTGCTAACTTCTACAACTGTTCCCAATTCTAGAGACTTATCAAAACTGCCGCCAATCCCAATCTGTATGGCCATGTCCATTCCTTTAGTAGGGCTTTTTGCCATTCCATATCCTGTCATAAAACTACCCACACCGAGTACCATGGGAAAGATGTGGTTTGAATTCAATTCATATTCGAAAAAAGAAACTTTTCTTGCCTTTTTGTCTAGATAATCTAAAATTCCCGTCAGTTCGTAAGATGTCGCAGCAACCAATAAAATTTTCATAAACGCAAGGATTAATTGTTATACTGAAAGCTCAACGCCGGTGTATTTCCAAGTACATTATTGATAGAAAATGCGGCTCTTGCCTTTACTTTATTTAATCGTAATCCGACACCAAATCCAAAATTCCCTATGGTAATATTGTAACCCATGCGGGCTTCGAAAAGGCTAGAAGCTAAATAACTCAGTCCCACTTTTATCTCAGGATCAAAATCTACGGGCTTAGAAAAATCGGCCAACACGGTCACCTTATAATCCGGCTTATAAGCTACGCCTACCGTAAATTGAGTCTGAATCTGTGAGCTTTCAGATATTTTTTTACTAATCGGACTTAACACATGAATGCCTAAATCAAATTGCCCATTAATTTCGAACAACATTCCTGTCTCAAAATTGTACAAATTGGTTTTACCATAATTTTCAATGTTCAGATTGTAATAATTGAGTTGTGCCGCCAAATGTAAATTCGAAAATAAAGACATAGCATAACAAACACCTGCTTTACTTTGACTGTACTCCTTGAGACCAAACCTCTGCAATGTCAGTCCCCAATGTCCCATTTTTGTGTTTTTTACCAGTGATATCCCAATGGCTGAGGTCGCCTCCAGACCAAACCTATTCTCAATATTGGCATCAATACCAAAATTTTTAACCTTTATGATGCCCGCCTGATTCGTGTAGATGCTCTCTACCCCACCGATGGCACTCCCTGATCCTGCCAATGAAACATAACTGGCTCCTCCTAATGACACCGTCCCAAACTGGCCAAAAACAGTTGTTCCTAAAATCAAAAATAGATTTATTACGATTGCTCTCAACATGATGATTTCGCAAATATTTTGTATACCTTCGCAAGGTAATCATAATTTATTAACATTGGCAAAATTTAGAACGAATCATCAAAGAGGAGGAGGAAAAGGGGCTTCGTATTCCATTAGATTGGTGATTTTTTTCATTATGTTCGTGGCAGGACTTTTATGGATTTATAAGTATATCTCCAAGGATAATACCGAGCCAAAATATATTCCTAATTATTCCATACCCGCTGGAGCTACCGGTGATAACCGTTATTATCTACCCATCCCCTGCAAAGGGCAGTTGGTTCATCATTCGCAGTTTTCGCTGTGTTACAATGAAGCCGATGAAGAAGCGAGCTGGGTGGCTTATGAATTGACAAAAAAAATGTTGAAATTGCCGAATCTACCAAGGAAAGACCGATTTGAGGCAGACACAGATATTAATACAAGGTCTGCTAATTACGGTGATTATACGGGCTCAGGATATACTCGAGGTCATCTCGTACCCGCAGCAGACATGTCATGGAATGACACGGCTCTCACACAAACATTCCTCATGAGCAATATCACACCACAGCTCTCCGCATTTAATGGAGGTATATGGAGAGAATTAGAAGAAGATGTGAGGGATTGGGCTTTTGATGATGATCGAATATTTATTACCTCCGGGCCCATATTTATGGACAATCAAGGAAGCATAGGTAAACAAAACAAGATCAGAGTGCCTTCTCATTTTTTTAAAGCCATTCTTGATATTGAAGGAAATGATAAAAAAAGTATTGGGTTTGTGATTCCAAATGCAATGAGTGAACTTCCATTGCAAGATTATGCAGTCACCATAGATAGCATTGAGAAATTAACCGGGCTCGATCTTTACCCCGAATTACTCACACAGGAATTAGAAGATAATATCGAAAGTGTAATGTCTCTGAAAGACTGGAGATTCAGTCAGAAAAGATACGAATTAAGAACTAAATACTGGAATAACAATTAATTAAATATAATAAAATATTTTAATACATAAAATGCAGACCTTAGATCAAATTTTTAATAATAAATCGTCTAATTTTTTTCTCATTGCGGGTCCCTGCATTGTAGAGAGCGAAAGCATCGTCATGAATATTGCCGAAAAGGTAAAAATGATGACCCAACAACTGAATATTCCTTATGTATTTAAAGCCTCTTATCGCAAAGCTAACCGGTCCAGTGTCAGCTCTTTCACTGGAATCGGGGATGAAGTTTCCTTGAAAATTTTACAAAAAGTGAATTCAGAATTTGACCTTCCGACGACGACCGATATCCACACGGAGGAAGAAGCCGCCATGGCAGCAGAATATGTTGATATATTGCAGATTCCGGCATTTTTATGCAGGCAAACGACCTTGCTGCAAGCGGCAGCAGCCACAGGAAAAATCGTCAATATCAAAAAAGGCCAATTTCTAAGTCCAGAGTCTATGAAATTTGCCGTGGATAAAGTCCGGGCCATGGGCAATGATCGAGTGATGCAAACAGACCGAGGCACCTCATTTGGATATCAGGATCTCATCGTCGATTACAGGGGCATCCCTACTATGCAGACTTTTGGGACTCCGGTAGTCATGGATTGCACACATGCCCTTCAACAACCCAACCAGAGTGCCGGGGTCACAGGTGGCAGACCGGATCTTATACCTACGATTGCCAAAGCCGCAGTGGCTGTCGGCTGCGACGGACTATTCATAGAAACTCACCCTGATCCCTCGACTGCTAAATCGGACGGAGCCAACATGCTGCCTCTTGACCAATTACAAGGACTATTGGAGCAACTAGTCCGAATAAGAAGTGCAATCCTCGTATGAAACCAGAAAGCATAGAAAGGACGAAAAGCTGGGTAGAAAAATTTGTCATCGGGGAGAATATCTGTCCATTTGCCCGTTATCCTTACGAAAGAGATCAAATAAAATTTGTGACCACAGGTGGGGACTTCCAGCAAATAGCCACGAATGTATGGAAGGAAATCTTGTACTTACAATCTGTGCCAAAATCCTTGGTCTCAAACACCCTTTGTGTGATAGAATCCCCATTTTCATGGGGCGAGCTACTCGATTTGTGTTTTGTGCTTGAAGAAATGTTGGAAATCGAAATGATGTCTGAGCAAGTTCAAATAGTCGGCTTTCATCCAGAATTTACCTATGCAGATTCAGACCCGAATGATCATGAAAATTATACGAATCGATCCCCGCTGCCAATGATCCATATATTGCGAAGTGAAGAACTGGAAGCGGCCATAAAAAGCCATGGCAACACCCTCGAAATCACAGAAAATAATGCAGCGAAATTGAGAGCCATGACGAAAGAAAAAATCATGAAGTTTTTTGAGTAAAATTGTTGTATTGAAATTTAGAATTATGAAGTTTTTATGGCTATCGGCACTTTTTTCTCTCTTGCCTTTATTGGTGGAAGCTCAAATTCTCAAAAATTTGATTCCGCCTGATTATAAATTATGTGTTACTAGTGATTTGGGCAGTAAAGCTAATATTACGCATAAAAAGTTGCATTTCCATCACAAAGATTCTTTGATATCTTTAAATTTAGGCGACAGTAGCACAACTAAATATTTATTGAAACATAGCGAATCTCCAAAAATCTTTAATGATACTGGGGAATTGTATCTTTTCTATAAAGAAGAAAAAATTTTATACAATGTACGAACCACAAAAGAAAGGCAAATAAAATACGATAAAATAAAGCCATTAAATGAACAATACATCGGGTGTAAGAATTTCGAGATTGACACCATTTATATTGTCAAATATAATGATCCAGATTTTCTTCTAACCCTGAAAGGATGTTGTGTTGAAGGTATATTTTGCACCAAGGATATGATGTTGATACATGAATATAAAAATAAAATAAGCTCAATATACAATTTCAAAGGCGAACGACTATTCAGTGCTGAAAATAGTACCTTATCAGTCTTATCATACGAACATAATCTATTCAAAATACGAAATGAAGACAATCACAATTATTCTATAATTAAGATTAATGGTAAAACTATTGAAATTATCCCACAAATTGATATCATGGATATTGAAGATGTAGGGGTCGCCCTTGAACTTCGAGACTATCATGACAAGTATTCATATTTAGATTATGAAGTCAAACCAATATTAGATACACTTTTGATTCCTATTGGAAATAATAAAATTTTCAGGATTGGAAATTGTGATAAAAAGTTGTTTGGCCTTTTCTTTTCAGAAAGCAACATCACTACACCATGTAAATTTGACAATATATTACAATCCGAGGGTTCAGTTTTTTTGGGTAGAAGATTTGTCGTAGAAGCAAAGAAACATCTTAGAAATAGTTATTATGATCAATATGGCAATCTTCTATTCGATGCCAAAAAATATGTATGGTCAAACTATCTAAGAAATAATTATATAGCAGTTTGCAATTATGATTCTTGTGGGATAGTGAATAGTCTTGATGAAACTGTAGTAGACTTCAATGTTCGTAGAAAGAAAGATAATTTTATTCCATATTATGCAGGGACAAATAGATATAATGGAATCGATTATTTTTATGTTTTTAATAATAATTCTTATATCGAAATTACAAATAATAAAAATGATGATTTAATTTTATTGAATGAAATGAAATTCTCTGCACACATCGAAATAGGACAAAATTTTTTAGCTACGAACCAAATTTATAGCGACAATTGGGGAGTTTACTCCATTGAAAACGGGCAACTCATCATCCCTTTTGACTATTTCAAAATCTATGTGAATAGTTTTCGAGAGGTTGAAAATAGGGAATATGTTATACTTCATAAAGGTAATTACAGCAATGCATCTTACTCATTGTATCATGTTCCCACTAAAAAATATATTCTAGAAGATTATTCGAAATTACATTTTAAAAACACCCACTATATTAGTTACGAAAAAGATGGATATTCGGGAGTTTTCTACTATGAGTAAGTAATTTTGAAACTCCTTTAGCCCCTATTTTCTATTGTATGAGAGAGATGGTAGAAGTCATATAGAAATCCTCTGAGGAGAAATAAACTTTTGAAAAGTTATGGAACTTTTCAAAAGTTAGAAAAATTATTCTTGATATTTCACCTTTTCTAATACCCCTAAAAATTCCAACTCATAAAAAAGGTTAAAAATATTTATCTATTAAGAAATTCACCTACCTTTAGATTGCCTAAACCATTTAGAAGTATAATTTTTTGACTTTTTAATATATACCGAATGGACTATTTTATAAAACAACCAAAACCAAAAAACCAAACTAAAAATCAGCCGAAAGCCATTATGGCTAAGACATTTTATCGCGATATCAAAAATAATAAAATGTCGGTTGTTATTCGTAATTCACTGATTTTATAGACGGGAGATGAAAAATTTTCCATTCTATAAACAGTTAGACTCCATGGATTGCGGCCCTACGTGTCTTCGTATGGTTGCAAAATTTCATGGCAAATCATACTCTCTGCCATTCTTGAGGGAGAAATGTTATATAGATAGAGCAGGAGTGAGCTTAAAAGGTATCAGTGAAGCTGCAGAACTCATTGGGTTAAGGACTATGGCTGTAAAAGTCCCTTTGTATGACCCCAATAAAGATGACGCAGTGCTATCGAATGCACCTTTGCCTTGTATTGTACATTGGAATCAAAATCATTTTGTAGTCGTTTATAAAATCACTAAAAACAAAGTTTTTATAGCCGATCCTGCCAGTGGTAAGCATACCTTGTCACACACCGAATTTAATAATTCCTATATCAGTGATGGTGATAAGGGTGTAGCACTATTAATAGAAACTACTCCTGAATTTTATAAAACAGAATTTGACGATGAAAGCAAAAGAGGATTCAGTTTTTTGTTTCGATACCTGACACCTCACCATAAGTTGATGGTACAACTGGTCATTGGATTATTTCTAGGCATGATATTCCAGTTGATTTTCCCGTTTTTGACTCAGAGCTTAGTAGATGTAGGCATTGATACCCGAGATTTGAATTTTGTTTACATCGTATTGGCAGGTCAACTCATGTTATTTTTTGGGCAGACCGTTGTGAGATTTATACAAAGCTGGATATTGCTACACATTAGCGTAAGGATTAATGTAAGCTTGATTTCTGATTTTTTAATTAAACTGATGAAGCTTCCTCTTGGATTTTTTGATGCCAAGAATACGGGGGACTTATTGCAGCGTATTGGTGACCACAAACGTATAGAATCATTTCTGACACAATCTACACTATCGGTTTTGCTTTCGGTGCTCAATCTATTCGTTTTCGGTATCGTGCTTGCCTATTATTCCCTACAGATATTTACCATTTTCTTAATTTCAAGTGTGCTATATGTGTTATGGATATTCGTATTTCTTAAAAAAAGAAAAGAAATCGATTACAAAGCATTCCAACAGATGTCTGACAACCAAGATTCACTCATTGAGATCATACAGGGAATGCCTGAAATTAAACTACAGGGTAGCCAATTGAAAAGACGATGGAAATGGGCAGGAATTCAAGCAAAGCTTTTTAGGGTACAGATGAAATCTCTTACCATCAGCCAATATCAAGATGCCGGAGCCTTATCTATAAACCAACTCAAGGACATAATTATCACTTTTATAGCCGCCCGCTCTGTAATCGAAGGCTCACTCACTCTGGGTATGATGCTTGCCATTCAGTATATCATAGGACAGCTCAATGGACCACTCCAGCAGTTGATAGGTTTTGTACGTTCGGCACAGGATGCCTCTATCAGCTTAGAACGATTGTCAGAAATTCATAATAATAAAAATGAAGAATCGGGTGATGTATCAAAATTCAATGAAATACCTGACGGAGATATCATAATAGAAAATCTTTCCTTTAGCTATACACCCATCAGTGATGAAGTGCTCAAAAATGTTTCTCTCACCATTCCAAGAGGGAAGACTACAGCCATAGTAGGCACCAGCGGAAGTGGAAAGACCACGCTGATTAAGTTATTATTGGGATTCTATGAACCAACCAAGGGCAGAATTTCAATATCTAATACCCCTCTCAATCAAATATATCAAAAAGTATGGCGGGCTCAGTGCGGTGTCGTAATGCAGGATGGCTTTATATTCTCAGATACCATAGCCAATAACATTGCTGAAAGTGATGACAATACAAACCTTACAAAGGTTATGTCTGCAGCAACCACTGCCAATATTTTTGAATTTGTACAATCCTTGCCCCTTGGGTTTAACACCATGATAGGGGCTAAAGGCAATGGCATCAGTCAGGGACAAAAACAACGCCTTTTCATAGCAAGGGCGGTCTATAAAGATCCAGATTTTCTCTTCTTTGATGAAGCAACCAATGCTTTAGATGCCAATAATGAAAAGATAATAATGAATAATCTGAATACGTTTTTTGAGGGTAGAACGGCAATAGTCGTCGCACATAGGCTGAGTACTGTAAAGCATGCCGATCAGATCATTGTGCTTGAGAATGGATGTATCGTGGAGTCTGGTACTCACACAGAACTAGTAGATAAAAAGGGAAGTTACTTTACTTTAGTGAAAAATCAGTTAGATTTGGGAAGTTGATGATTTAATGACAGAATTAATAAATGATTGAATGATAAAATTTCAAAAGGATAGAATGAGAGAAGGGCGAAATGATAAAATGATGAAATCCGTTTTACTTACAGCTACTTACCAATTTAATCCTTAAAATAGTGACAATGACAGACAAAGAAATATTTATTGAGAAGCTAAAAGTACGAACAAAGTTACTCGCGGTAGATATTATAAAATTTTGCGATAGTCTAAAAAGTTGCAAAGCTTCTGCTGTGATCACCTATCAGCTTGTCAAGTCTGCTACATCGATAGGGGCCAACTATCGGGCTGCGTGTCGGGCGAGATCAGAAGCAGAATTTTTCAGTAAGATTTGCATCGTGGTAGAAGAAGCGGATGAGACAGAATATTGGTTAGAGATTATCAAGGATTCTAATTTGCATACTGAAACAGATGAACTGCAAAGATTGCTCCATGAAACCAATGAAATAACTCGTATTATGACAAAAGCTAAAAGTTCAACCTATGGAAAGAAATAAGCATACCATTTGCCCACTTAGTAATTTGAACATTCAACCATTTACTCATTTATTCATTTCCACATTTAATCATTTAATACATGCCAGTACATAATCAAACAAATCAATCATTTAATCATTCAAATATGGATGACCTCATAGGCAACCCCCCAGGTCTCCTACTACGGTCTGGAATCACCATGATAGCACTGGTTACGGCCATAATCTTAATAATGTCATGGTTTATCAGCTATCCGGATAAGATTACAGCATCAGGCATACTGACTACCACCCATCCTCCGATAGAAATCTTAGCCAAAGATGGGGGGAAAATCGAGAGCATTTATGTGAAAGAAGGTGATACTCTGACAAAAGGTGACCCCATATTATATATAAAAAATGATGCCTCACTGGAAGAGGTAAAAGTACTCAGTATCGTAATTAAGGCATTCAATGAGATGAATGATGTGAGAGATTATCTAAATATAGAAATACCAAAACTCGAACACCTAGGAATGATGCAAGCCGACTACCTGTCCATGATGTTAAAACTGAATGAATTTAAGATACTGCTACGGCAGTCGGGAGTATTTGAGCAGATAAATACCCTACATACTGAAAAGCAAAAAATAGAACACCTCAACACCTCTATGTACAAAGAGAAGAACATCATGGCAGAGGAAATGGCACTATACGAAAAAGACTTCCAAAGGCAGAAAAGCCTCAACGAATCAGGGGTAATAAGCGATATGGAACTCGAAAAAAATAAAATGTCTTGGTTGCAAAACCAAAGACAGTACGAGGGAGCAGAAAGTGGCATTATACAGAATAAAATCAGAATGTCTCAGCTCGACTTACAGAGCCTACAGCTAAAAGAAGAACGGGCATCAATGGTACAAGGCTACCTGAGTGAACTCAACGGACTCATCACCTCACTGAGTGCTGACCAGACTATATGGAAAAATAAATATATCCTAGATGCCGAAGTTGATGGTGCAGTGGCTTTTGTCAATGAGTTATATCTCAACAAAGAACTCACAGCAAATGAAGTAGTAGCCTATATCATCAATGGTGGCGATGGAGAGTACCTTGTAAAGGCGAATACTCTCACAGATGCCATGGGTAAGATACATGCAGGAGACAGATTGTTACTAAAACTGCAAGCTTTCCCCTACAAAGAGTACGGAATGCTCAGCTCACAGGTATCTCATATCAGTACCTTGCCTCAGCAAGATAAAAATGGAGATACCTACTATCAGATTACAGGTCTAATGCCAGATGTGCTTAAAACCACCTATGGAGATACCATCCCCTATAAGCCCAATATGCCTGCTATTGTAGAAATCATCACCGAAGATAAAAGTGTACTCGACAGGGTATTCAACCAATTCAGGTCACTACTAGATAATAACCGAAAGCACACAAAAGAGAAAAATAATATTAATCATCAAATAAAAAAATAACAAACCATGACATTTTTAGAAAAACTACAAGTAATAGAACGGGTAGATGGGCTCATAAGAAGAAAAGCTACGGGAACGGCCGATGATTTGGCTGCCAAAATAGAAGTTTCAAGAAGATGTGTATATGATATCATTAATGTAATGAAAAGCATGGGAGCTCCCATAGAGTATTGTACCACCCGGCAGTCGTATTATTATGAATATGAATGTGAGCTCATGATAGGGTTTATGGAAAAGGTTAGAGGAGGTAAAAATAAAAATTCTGAATTATTTTTTGATAGTGCAATTTTTTTGCACAACCCCTTAATACCTTTACAACATAATCATGATTACAGGGACATTCTCCGAACCCTTTAATAGAGGAGGTAAATACTAAATTTTTATATTATGTTAAAATTAGAAGATTTTAAAAACTTTGGGTTTTCAAGACAAGAAATGTATCAATTAGTTGGTGGCAGGCAATGGAATACTAGTTATAAATCAATTGTTGGTGGAGTAAGTTCACCTTGGTATAAAGATTCTGGAACTGATAATGTAGGTTCAAACAACACAACTGTTTTAGAAGGTCCGGATGCAGGTGATCAATATACGGATACTGCGCCTTAATAAATTAAAAAAATAAATTACTTTAAGAGGCTATTATTATTTAGCCTCTTTATTATTTAAAACTTTATAACATTGATATTTTCAAGAAACAAAGACCAGCTAAACTAGAATGATAAGAATTTCGAACTAGCTTGGCATAATTTTGGTTAAAAATTTCTAATTAAATGAAACGAATTATTGTCTTTATTATTCTAAATTCACTTAACGGTTTTGTAAATTGTCAAACTCATATTCCGTTACCTACAGAAAAGCCTCAATATATATTATCAGGCGAAGAAAATTATTATTCACATAGAATAAAGAAATTAGAAAAATTGAATAATGTTATTTTTCACCAAGATTCATTTCAGATTGAATATATTAATCAATGTTTTTATAACAGGTTTGCAACATATTTTAATCTTTTAACAGATGATCCCAATGACTTACTATATATATTCTTTGATGCCTTAGGAAATGATAAAGATGATTTTTGCTATAAATATAATTCAATACTTCGGGAACAAAAAATTTTTCAAAAACAAAAATATTCATACTATAAAGCTCAACTACCAATTATGAATGTAGTTTGCGATTGTGTCTATAAGTCATATAATAAAGTTTTATGTGCTCAACTAGATACTATTGCCGCTAGAGATCAGAAGTATCGAGGAGAAGTACCTGATTTAAATAAACAGGCATTGTTAGATTCTATTAATATATTAGAAGCGTTAAAGATTTACGAGAAGTGGGGATATCCAGGAAAACATTTAGTAGGGGTGGAACGATCCAATATTTTATTTTATGTGATTCAACACTCAAATCTAGAAATCATGGAAAGATTTTTACCCGTTATAAAAGATGAAGCGGATAAAGCGAATCTTAATAGTCAGAATTATTGCTTATTATATGACCGAATATGTGTGTTGAAAGATTTACCTCAACATTTCGGGACTCAATATAAAGAAAAAAATGGTGAATGGGTTTTATATAAACATATAAATCTTGATAAAATGAATGAAAACAGAATTAAGTATTCTTATGATGCCATCGAAAATGATGAATGAAGTAAATATTTTTAGCCAAAGCGGTGATCACTCAGGTGACCTTCTAACTAAATATCTCTTTTATCTTACTTATTCATTGCAAATAGAAAATTTAATTCTCCGATTTAATAGAGAAGAAAAAATTAACGCATTAACTCATTTGCTTTCAAATGATGATACAATTTTCAAGGTTGATATAGGCAATTTTAATAAAGTATTTGGCAATTCTACTTTTTCATATTTAACAAGGAGATGTCATTTTCAGTTTGACTCCAAATATTTTAATAATCGAATTGATGAAGTAAATAAATTCCACTCTAAGGAAGCAATGGCGTTTATTAATTACCTATTTAACTTTATTGAGTCAAATAGCAACATTCAATTTGGACAATATCACAAAGAATCAGAAGATAATAAATTAATCCAATTATATTATGCACAAAAAAACCATTTAAAAATACCCAAAACTATAATAACGACATCTAAAAAGGAACTCGAAATATTTATGAGTCCTTTAAAAGAGTACATTATTAAACCTATAACTAATCAAATTGCATTTTGGGATTCAGGTGGTTATTGGCAGTCAACTGGAACTTCCCTTTTTACCAAAGCAGATTTAAACAATCTAAATGAATTTTTTTTTCCTACACTCGTGCAGGAAAGAATAGTAAAAAAATATGAAATAAGAACTTTTTTTTATGAAGATGATTATTGGTCTATGGCAATGTTAACTCAAAAAAATGACAAAACTCGGTTAGATTATAGAAATTATGATACTGAAACGCCAAATCGTAGAGTACCTATTTCAATTGATGAAACAAATTTATCAAAAATCAAGAGTACAATGAATTCTTTAAATTTACATACAGGTTCTATAGATTTTATTGTAGATAAAAACAATGAATTAATTTTTCTAGAAGTTAATCGATACTACTCCCCATTTTATAGACCACCAGTTGGACAAACATAGTTGATTTTTTAAATATCGTTTATATTTTTTCGAGAGAGTTTTCCATATTTCAATATAGGGAAAACCTCCCAAAAGGTTTTTCCGTGTAGTGTTGAAATGTGGTAAACCCGGTGTCATGCTACTTGCTTGTATTTATTTATCGGCTTTATTCTACCAATTCCTTGATGCCGTCTATGATTGTATCGGTGGATATAATTCTTAATTCCTTCGTACAATTCTAAGCCATCTTTTGCAGGGTTAAGGTAAACATAATCTTGCTTTATGGTTCTAAAAAATCGTTCTACATATACGTTGTCAATAGCTCTTCCTTTGCCATCCATACTTATGCGTATTTGGTGCTGCTGTAAGCAATTAGCCCATTCTTTACTTGTATATTGGCTGCCTTGGTCAGAGTTGATAATTTGAGGTTTCCCATGCTTTTTTATACATTCATTAATCAGTTCTGTCTGTATTTCCTTTGCCAATGAGTTTGAAAGATTCCAGCCTACGATGTATCGACTATAGACATCTATCACGGCCGTCAAATACATAAATCCCTGTCGCATAGCAATATATGAAATGTCAATCATCCATACCTGATTGGGTCGATCTATGTTTAAGCCTTTGAGCAAGTATGGCTGTATATAGCTTGTTTGCCCTAAGCGGCTCAGGTTTTTCTTTGGATATATGGCTTCTAAGCCCATTTTTCGCATCAATCTTCTTACTCGTTTTTCATTTGCATAATAACCATATTCCTCTAGTTCATCTTGCATCCGTAACACACCGTAGGTCGGACTCTGTAAATATATTTTATCCATCTGACACATGATTTCTAAGTTCTCCTTACTCTCTCCCAATGGCTTATAATACAAGCTGCTACGATTGACTTCTAACAGCTCTGACTGTTTGCGGACACTCAGATTTTCGCCTTTGCTAACCATTTCCTTTCGTTCTTTCATAGTCCGGTTTTGCGTAAGCTTTTTTTTAAAAAGTCTCGTTCCATTTCCAATCTGCCTATCTTCTCATACAGCTTTTCAACATCCATTTCTTCTTGACTTTGGGATTTTTTCTCTCCGTCAAATGCTTTATCTGCATTGCTTAAAAACTCTTTCTTCCAATTTGAGATTTGGTTGGGGTGCAATTCAAATCTTTTTGCCAATTCTGACAAGCTTTCCCTTTCTTTTAAAGCTGCTATCGCTACTTTTACTTTAAAACTAGCCGTGAATTTTCTCCTTTTTTGTTTCATTTCTTTCATCAGTTAAATTTAATAATTTTTCTCATTTAACTGGTGGTCTAATTTTCGGGGAGTATTATAAAGTCGGCAATGCCAATTCTTTGGACCAATAAAGGTCACAATATTGCTTTATTTCCTCTAGGAGCTCATTCAATTCTTTTTTGTCAGTAATAGAGGCATCAATAGCGCTAAGAATTTTTGTTTTTTTCTCGGTATCATCAACAATATAAATATTAACTATTGGCCTTCCTGTAACCGTAACCTGTTGTAACTCAAAATCTTTGATGTTTTCTTTACGAATTTTCACATCACTCCCCTTCTTGTTTTCAATCAGTATTCCAGCTGGTAACAATTCTATTCTTTTAACACCAATATTTAATGCATTATATTTTGACCTATTATTAGCTTCATAGATGAGAAAAGCGATGGACGAAATAAATATTATAAACAAAAACATATTAAATCTTATGGCCATTCTCAATGCTGAAGAAATCAACATAAAAATAGGGAAAAAATATCCCGTAATATGCAAGGTATGATCAATGGTTAAATTTTCGTCCCTATTAATTTTGTAATGGATAGAATTGAAAGCTTTTTTCATGCTTATTAGGTTTATATTTCGCTTTTATGTACCCTCATGAAATTGCTTGACAACATTAGTATAACTTTTAACTAAATGTGGATAACTCAAAGTTAAAAAATTATTGATTACTATCATCTTTGTATCGACGGTTATGTGAACGGGAGCAGAGCTCTGCTGGGGAGCAACTCTGTGAGGTATAGCATGATTACTCAAAGTGGAAAGGAATCTTTCATATGGGGGTATGGTTTTTACTACCCCCATATTTTTGTAGATTGATTTCCAATTTAGGGAAAAATACCTTAAAAAACCCATGTTATATTTGATTTTCAAAGTCATGCAAATATTTAATAGGTCGTTCTGAAACTGGCAATTCTGCTATCAGTTCTTCAAATTTTACAGGGCTTAAATACCCCCAAATCATGTATTGCTCTTTGCTCATTACTGATATGGATAAGTTCTTTGCAAGCTTTCTGCAATTGGGTAAACGTGCTGATCTGCCAAGGTTTCAAATAGCTGTTTTTAATGAGTCCATTGAGATTTTCAGCACTTCCATTTTCAAGGCAATTGGTGGCTCTGCTTATTTTCATCCCCACATTCACTAGACGATTTTTTATAGATCTGGGCATTGTATTGCGACCCATTGTCTGTATGGTGTATACACCCTTTTAGATTTACCTCTTTACGTATATGTATTGCATTTTGCAAGCATTGGAGTCCCACGCCTGCTTCCATAGTAACAGAGGTAAAAGACCGAGTATACGTTGGGAATAGGCATCTTTTAATGTAAATATATATGCATGATAACTCTCTAATGGATAATAAGTTATGTCTCCGACTATGACTTGATTTATACCATTTATTCCAATCCGGAAATCAAATTTGGATAATTTTCTTTACCAAGCCATCACTGGTTTTCGTCCACTTTTTGTTCCTTTTAACCAATAAACCTCTATCTCGCATCAAGGTCTCAAACTTATTGACGCCTATCGAAAGCTCGATACCTGCATGGTTTTGCAGGGTATAATACAACGATCGGCTACCCATTTGGGGGTGGATCTTACGCCACTCACACACAAGGTCTACGATCTTATCCTCTACTACTTTTTCAGCGTTTTTTCTTTTGACCATTTGCCAAACCAATTGCCTACTTGTGCCTATCTCTTTATAAAATGCTTCCATACTATATATTCTTTCCTTATGGCGAATGTGGGTCACTACTTTTTTTAAAATTGTTTTTCAATGTCATGACCATAGACTTCTTTGATTTGCTCAAGAAGCTCCTCATAATAGTCGAGTTTGATTTGCTGTTTGCCTACCAATCGCTCCAAATTTTCTTTCTCCTTTTTTTACCTCAACTAATTTGAGGTAGTCACTGTCCGTTTCTATTACCAACCGATCTGGCTTCTGCAGTTTACCATACTTTTTTACCCAATTATACACTGCACTATAACTTACATCGAACTGTTGTGAAATAGCGCTTGTCGTAGCTCTTCCTGATTCTATCATCGCTACCTTTGCCTTTTTAAAGCTTTCTGAAAATACTTTCCTCTGTTTTTTTGCTCTCATCTTTGCAAATTTGTGATAAGTTTTCCACATTTTTGTTGTCAACGTATTTCATGAGAGCACACTTAGGTGCTTTTATAGTAAGAGGAAATTACACTGAACAAACATTTTTAAAATTATTAGACGAAATTGCAAAGTGCAGTTTGTATTATGTAATATTATTTATTAAATATGATAAAAGTATTGAGGAAAAAGTATTTTTTCAATGTCTAATTGAAAACCCCAAAATTAAATCAATTATTTTATACGGTGCTCCTTCGGATAAAATATTTGCAACTATTGATGAAAAACCTGTAATATTAGCAATAAAAGATTACTTGGAATTTGGAAAAACATATATCGATATTAATTACTTTAGAGTTGGGTCTAATAGTTTTTATGAGTCCTTAAATTATAATTATGGATTAAACCAAAAACTTTTTATTGATTCTTTGGGAGATATTTTTTTATCTTTCGGTTTTCCAATTAAAATTGGAAATCTGTTTAATGATAAGATTGAAGAAATTTTATCAAATGAAAAGGTTAAAGAGTTTTGGAAGGTTACTAAAGATGACGTTTTTATCTGTGATAATTGTGAATACAGGTATATGTGTTTTGACGAAGGAGAGTTAGTTAGAATTAACGCTAAATATAAGAAAAAGGTAGAATGCCCTTATAATCCTTTTATTTCTAAATGGGATTATCAAGAAGGCTATATGAATTTGAATGAATGTGGCATTTATATCCAAAATGATAAATTAGTAATTGATGAAAATAGGTTAAATCATATTAATGAAGAATTATATACTTAAAATCACGGTTGTATTGTTATTTTATACTCATTCCTTGAATTGTCAAAATACTTTAAAGTACTATTTTGATTTTGAAAATTTTGAAGTAAAAGATAAAAACGATTATAGCGGATTACAATTCATTAAAAACAACGGGGGGGTTTTTATGAATTCTTTACCTACGAACAATAATTATTTTTACTATGGAAATCACAGCTATAAACTTGTGGAATATGGTAAATATAATGTAGGCAAGGGGTTTATATATCAGGTACCTGTGTGGATTAACTCATATAAGCTAAGAGACTATCATTACCTAGAATTGATATTGCCCAAATCATTGCCTAGAGATAGATATTATAAAATAAGTTTTTTATTGGGTAATATGAAAACTCATGAATTTAAACCGGAAAAATATGGTGTTAAATTCTCACCTAAAAAAATTGTGCGAGAAGACTTAAAACCTTTGTCAAAACCTACAATAATGTTTCCTGTCACCTCTGAATTCGAAATGGAGTCAATGAATGGAATTATTTATGTCTCAGATACTACTAAATACTTATATTTTGGAATGTATGCTGAGGATACGATCTTAATAGCTAAAAAACATACCGGATCTGGATTGAATGTAAAATTATTTGAAAATGGTGTTTGGAAAAATGGCGAAAAAACAGATGAAAATTTTTGTGCTGATAAGGTAATATTGGATAATATATCAATTCAAGAATTGGAGCAATCGGATATTTCCATTGGAGATATTTATTTTGATTTTGATAAATCGGAAACTCAAACTGCTCAATCACGAAAAACCATTCAAAATTTAGCCAATGTCTTGAACCAACATGTTGATATGCAATTATTTATTTATGGATACACCGATCCTGATGGATCGGATGAGTACAATAAAATATTATCTCAAAAAAGAGCAGATTTTATTAAAATTGAATTAAAAAAAAAGAATATTCAATCGGATAGATTGATTTCGATTGGAAATGGTGAATTAATGAACCTTCAAAAAGAAATATCTCATGAGAAATCAAGAAAAGTTTCATTCCAGCTTTTTGAGTAAAATTCTATATATCATCATTTTAAATATATGGTCTGGGTCATCGGTAGAAGCTCAAAATTTAAAGCCTAATATTGAAATCGAGTATGCTAATACTCTAGCTTCACTAGGCGAATATAGCCAAAGTTCAGAAATCTTCAATAAAAATATAGAATACTTATATCATCCAAACATTGCCTTTGCAGTTTTAGCCAATTATAAAGTGGGTAATTATAAATTTATGGATTTGTGGGCCAAACAATTAATTGCTAATCATTATAAAAATAAATATAAAGATAATTTTTATACTTTTGATTTAACTGAGAATGAACGTGATGAAATTTTCAGTAGATTAAATAGCATTTTCGATAAAGAGATTGGATTAATAGTTAAAAGCACAGATTTCGAATTGGAAAACAAAATTTCCTCATTACTCTCAGTAGATCAATATTTTAGGGCTAATTTTAACTCCGATATCCAGATAGAATTGGATTCCGAATATATTTTTTCCGACATCATAGATTTAATGCTTACGGATATTGATGGTGAAGCATTAAGTTTTCATAGTAAGTTTGCTATTAATATTATTTTATTACATCAGTCAGATTATATTAATCAATTTAACAAAATGTGTGATTTGGAATTAATAGAAAAGATGCTTAAAAAATCTGTCCTTAAACCATATGAATATGCTTGCATATATGATAGAAACTCCCTCGCAAAAAATAAAAAAATGAAGTATGGAACTCTCTATACTGAAGGCTATTATCAATCATTAGAAGGCTTCGATTTAGAAGAAATAAACAAAAACCGACTATCCATTGGCCTATGTGAATTACAATATGATTACAGAAATCAGATTCCAATAATACAGGATGAAATTTTAATGAAACAAGAGATATTGGAAAGGTTAAAAGCTGGACATTAAATTTTTTCTCAAAATCTGTCAAGTGTGGCTATAACCCCTACACCAAAGAACGGAGTGAGTGGAGCACCAATCCCCTCAAGCAAAAAGCCATAGACTTCTACGGTATGCGAGAGATGGTGGAGGAAATGCATAAATCCTCTGAGGAGAAATAAACTTTTGAAAAGTTTTGGAACTTTTCAAAAGTTAGGGGCATCATCTAACTAAATTCTCCACCAACAAATCCTCGTCAAGAGTCTCCCAATGAATACCTATTCCATTTCCAATAAATCTCCAATTATTCAAATCTTCAGGACTTGCATCTCTAAGTGTCGGAAACCATTCTATAGGAATGGCAATTTCTCTACCGTCCGTGAGAAAAAGAATCATCATTTGATTTCTAAAAGAAATATCCTTAGCCAAATATGACTTATTTATTGTTAAAATACTCATTCCATTTATCTATTATAAAATCTTGGTTGTTAAAAATTATCCCTCTAATTCTTCTTAGCTCATTAGCTGAAAAATTAAAATTATCTGCAATCATTAAAGGAGAAACATTGTATTTAGCAACTGCATCCCCTTTTTCTACATGGACATGAACAGGCTCATGATCATTACTGTAAAAGAAAAATCTAAATCCGTCTTGTCTAAAAATCGTTGGCATTTTATATTACAACTGAAATCCATAAATATAACTCAAATTATAAAACAATGATTCACTAAATCAATAATAATTTACATTAAAAAAGTTTCACAACTTTTCAAAAGTTAGAAAATTCAATTTCGGCGAACAAAAAGATAAATGAAGAGCAATGGAAATCCCAAAATAAATCTCCCCAGCATATAAACATGTGTTAATGTCATCATAAAAAAATCTAGCATCGCTCCCTTTCCCATGCGTCAATCAAAATCATAACTACTTTTGGGTTCGCCGAAATACAGATATTCTACCACAAAAAGTAAAAAGTAGAGCACCATAATTATGAGATTAATACCAGCATTTTTCCAACTATACACTTTCATCACCACTGCAAGTGACAATGACGTAAGAATAATCGGAACACATTTATAAAGTCGGCAATGCCAATTCTTTGGACCAATAAAGGTCACAATATTGCTTTATTTCCTCTAGGAGCTCATTCAATTCTTTTTTGTCAGTAATAGAGGCATCAATAGCGCTAAGAATTTTTGTTTTTTTCTCGGTATCATCAACAATATAAATATTAACTATTGGCCTTCCTGTAACCGTAACCTGTTGTAACTCAAAATCTTTGATGTTTTCTTTACGAATTTTCACATCACTCCCCTTCTTGTTTTCAATCAGTATTCCAGCTGGTAACAATTCTATTCTTTTAACACCAATATTTAATGCATTATATTTTGACCTATTATTAGCTTCATAGATGAGAAAAGCGATGGACGAAATAAATATTATAAACAAAAACATATTAAATCTTATGGCCATTCTCAATGCTGAAGAAATCAACATAAAAATAGGGAAAAAATATCCCGTAATATGCAAGGTATGATCAATGGTTAAATTTTCGTCCCTATTAATTTTGTAATGGATAGAATTGAAAGCTTTTTTCATGCTTATTAGGTTTATATTTCGCTTTTATGCAAGTAATATTTCTAATCAAATAATGTTCCTTGTGTAGACCCTGATTTACGAGGTATTCCGAGGTGTTTGTATGCTTTATCCGTCGCCTCTCTACCCCGCGGAGTACGCTGAATATAGCCTTCCATGATCAGGAATGGTTCGTGTACCTCCTCTATGGTTCCGGCTTCTTCTGCCACAGCGGTCGCAATGGTGGTAATCCCCACAGGACCACCCTTAAATTTTTCGATGATGGTTCTCAATATCCGCAAATCCATTTCGTCAAGTCCACTCTGATCGACATGCAAGGCTTCGAGACCAAACTCTGCTATCGGCTTGTCAATCGTGCCATCACCCTTTATCTGTGCAAAATCTCGGATTCTTCTCAATAAAGCATTGGCGATACGAGGTGTTCCCCTACTTCTCCTCGCAATTTCGTGAGCTCCGGCATCCTTTATTGGCACACTTAAAATACCGGCACTTCGGTGAATGATATTTTTCAACGTCGCCACATCGTAATAGTCCAAATGAAAATTAATGCCAAACCTTGCTCTCATAGGTGCCGTCAGTAGTCCCATACGAGTGGTAGCACCCACGAGTGTAAAGGGATTGAGATTGAGCTGAATGCTCCTAGCATTAGGTCCTGAATCTATCATGATATCGATGACATAATCTTCCATTGCAGAATAGAGATACTCCTCTACCACGGTATTGAGCCGATGAATTTCGTCAATAAAAAGGACATCTCCCTCCTCAAGATTTGTAAGTAATCCCGCCAGATCACCTGGTTTTTCCAAGACCGGGCCGGAGGTAATTTTCATGTTTGTCCCTAGCTCATTCGCTATAATGTGAGACAGTGTGGTCTTACCCAATCCCGGAGGGCCATGCAATAAAACATGATCCAGAGATTCACCTCTCAATTTAGCAGCTTGAATGAAAATAGTCAGATTTTCTACTATTTTTAGCTGTCCACTAAAATCACCGAAACCCTTGGGTCTCAATGCTTTTTCGACCTGTTTGTCTTCAGATTCAAAGTGAGATGCAGTAGGATCGAGATGTGGATTCATCAATTACATTAAATATTAACAATAATGCAAATATAATGAAATCGAATGATTGAAATATAAATTAATGATGATATCATTTTCGTTGGATGAGAATAAATTCCTTGTCATATCAAATCATAAGCTATGAAAATCAAATATTCTGTCAAAACATCAAATAATCAAGCTGTACTACCAATCACAACTTTATCACTCCTTCCGTATTAATGGTCGTTAAATGGGTGTCTAATATATACCTATTTTGCACCGTAAATTCCTGAACTTTTTCTTTTATATTCTCTGCAATGACGCTATTATCCGTCATGCAAAACATGGTCGAACCGGAGCCGCTGATTCCAAAGCCCAATGCTCCCCCATCCAAGGCTATTTCTTTATATTTCTCAAAATACGGTATTGATTTTGACCTCGTTTCCTCAATCACCAAGTCTTTCATACACGTTTTGATGGCTTCAAAATCACTGGTATAAGTGGCCGCCACAAAAGTTGCAAAGTTAGCCGATTGCTGCACGGCATGTTTAAGTGGTACTGTTTCTGGTAGTTTCATCCGTGATTCTGAAGTGTTGATTTTTGCATCAGGAATGAGTAATAAAAAATGCAAACCCGATGGAGCATACAGTCGCTTATACAGTAGCTTTTCATTGTCCTGGATAAGCATCATTCCACCCAAGAGTGATGGTGCCAAATTATCCAATACTTTGCTCTGAGAAACGGCTTCTTCCGCCATTTTTGCAAATGGAAGTAATTCAGATTTTTCAAGTCCTACCTTTAGGTAACTATTCACGGCATAAACCCCAGCCACGGCACTGGCCGCACTAGAACCCAATCCTCTCGCAATGGGCATTTTCTTATGGAGGATCATCTCAAGAGGTTCCTGCGTGGCTCCCAAATGCTCAAGTAAAGCGTAAGCTCCGATGCCCGCCGCATTTTGCAGAACATCTAGGGGCAATGTCCTTTTATCGCCTCGTATTTCCGTAATTTTAAGACCTGTCTTCTCCCCCTTTCCGATAATTATTTCGTCTCCTAAGCCATGAATGGCAACTCCCAAATGGTCAAATCCTACATTCAAATTCGATATCGAAGCAGGTGCAAATATTTTTATGGCATTTTTCATTCCTTACTCAATATTATTCTATCGCAAATGTTGAATTTTCCGACATCATATCCAAAGTTTATTGACTTATAAATCGAAATATTACACTGGAAATTAACCTTCCAAATACTCCCAATCTTTGATTTCGTCAAATTTTTTGTACCCATCCAACACCGATGGATGTTGTAGCACAGACTCAACCGATACTTCGGGTAATTCAAGCTCTGCAATTCCGTTTTTTACATAGAAAAAGTTAAAACCCAGTTCATTGGCACCTACTAATCGATACCCTTTTCTATTGGCTAAATGTGTCATCGCAACAGGTGAAGCTCCATGGTAATCCGGATGTTTTCCAGGATAATAATAATCCGGATCATACGGCACCACAATGTTATTGAGACCAAACTCATTATGTGTTTCTATAACGACCACCTTTGGTTCGATGACAGAAATAGCATCCCAAATCCAGTAATCATTGCCGTCTATATCGATAGAAAGCAAGCCTATTTCTCCTGCTATCCCTGATTCACTCAGCAAGTGGTTTACATTTTCTCGAGTTACTTTGGCATGAATGAATTTCGGAGTATAGAACCAAGTATGAGGGTATTTTCTGAAAAAATTTTCTCCCCTTTTAATGCTTTTTTGATTTCCGTCAATGAATAATCCATGCCATCCAAAATTAAAATAGAGGTTAGCGGAATTGCTATTGACACCATCATCAGACCCTATTTCTACAAACACTTTGTTATCCATTCCAATCGCAGCAAATAAATAGAGCAATTTTCCATCTTCTTCAAATTGGGAGAAAACCCTAAAGCCTGTTTCTGATAGCGGGAGGTATTCCTTGCGCAAGATTTTGTCTTGATAGTAGTGATATAATTGACGTTGAGAAATCTGCACCGTCGGGTTAAATCGATTCCTAATCTTTGCAATCAGAAAATGGTTTTTCAAAAAATTTTTTATCATCAATTTTCTATCTAATACTTTGTCAACAAGTTAATCTAGGGTGAAATTACACATTTAATTCAATCCACTTTAGGCTAAGTAAGGAAAAGGCAACTCCTATGGAATGTAAAGACCAATTTTCCAATATTAATTTTGAAAAATCGTGAATGCAATCAACTATTCCTTAAACCAAAGCATCAATCCATTGGTTTAACTGAAAAAATCTAAAAATTATGTCAAAAGTGCTTATTGCTGGTGGCTCAGGCCTGATAGGAAGGCGGCTTACCGAAATGTTGCGACAAGCGGGTTATGAGGTGAATTGGTTGAGCAGACATGCGAGTAAAAGTGGAGACATACAGAAATTTTCATGGAATGTCAATCAAAAAACTCTAGATCCAGATTCTCTTAATGGTGTTGATGTAATTGTAAATTTAGCAGGAGCTTCTATTGATGGAAAACGATGGAGTTCGGATTACAAAAAGGAAATTTATGACAGTAGAATCAACTCCAATTTGACTATATTCAAAGCACTTAGAGACGGCAACCATAAGTTAAGTCACTTCATCTCTAGTTCTGCTATTGGGTACTACGGATTCGAAAATCGACATGAAATATTAGTAGAAACTTCATCTCCCGGCACGGATTATTTGGCTAAGACCTGTGTTGATTGGGAGAGTTCTGCACAACAGGTTTCAGAGCTAGGCCTTCCTGTTTCTATTGTGCGAACAGGAGTCGTTTTCTCTAAAAATAGTCAAGCTTATGAAAAAATTGTAAAACCCATTAAAATGGGTTTGGGAGCAGTTTTAGGTAATGGAAATCAAGCTTTCCCATGGATAAGTTTGGATGACATTTCCAAGGTTTATTTGTCACTTATTCAAAACAAAATCGAGTCCGGTATCTACAATGGGGTAGCTCCTCAGATGGTAAATAATAAAGAATTGATGCATATTTTAGCCAGCCATTTTAGAAAAAAAATATGGTTACCAAATGTACCACCTTTTGCATTAAAATTGTTGTTTGGAGAGATGGCAAATACCTTACTTGGGGGTTCTCCGATCTCCTCTGCCAAACTATTGGAAAGCCATTTTATTTTTGAATTTCCAACTATTGAGAAAAATTTAAAATAATTTTGTTTAACTTTTTCTTGGTATTTATTAAACAAAATAACATTTTTGTGCTCGAAATACTAAGGAATTGAATGACAACAAATAAAAAAATTATTATCATAGGTTCTGGGTTTTCGTCCCTTTCAGCGGCTTGTTATTTAGCAAAGGAAGGCCATAAGGTGACCGTTTTAGAAAAAAACGATTGGTTAGGTGGTCGAGCTCAAAAACTGGTTAAATCGGATTATACCTTTGATATGGGACCCACATTTTATTGGATGCCCGATGTTTTTGAGGCATTTTTTGCTGATTTTGGCAAGAGAACTTCTGAATATTACACCTTAAAAAGATTGTCACCTGCATACAGAGTCTATTTTGGACAAGATGATTTTATCGATATAGCTGGTGACATGGAGCATATTGCTGAAACCTTCAAACACATTGAACCCTCAAATGATTTACAAAGATTCATCGATGATTCAGAAGAAAATTATAAAATTGCCATCAACGATCTTGTGTATCAACCCGGTAACCATCTCAGCGAAATCATCACACTTCAAACCGCGAAAAAACTTCCTCATTTCATCAAGAGCATAAAATCACAAGTCGCCAAAGCCGTGAAGGATGAGAGATTGAGAAAAATTCTGGAATTTCCAGTTCTATTTTTAGGATCCACAGCGGCTAAAACTCCGGCATTTTACAATTTCATGAACTATGCTGATTTTGTTCTCGGCACTTGGCATCCTGTGGGTGGAATGTCTAAAGTCTCTGATGCTATGGTGACATTGGCTAAAGAACTTGGGGTCACTTTTCATACTTCCATTGCAGTAAATAAAATCAACACTACAAATAATAAAGTCACAAGTATAAGCACGGATAAAGGGGAATTCGACTGTGACATCTTACTGAGTGGTGCGGACTATGCCCACACAGAATCCTTATTACCTAAAGAACTGAGACAATATTCAGAAAATTACTGGGAACGAAAAACATTCTCTCCTGCTGCCCTACTCTTTTATCTCGGCATAGATAAAAAATTAAAAGGAGTGGAACACCACACCCTCTTCTTTGATACTAATTTTGACAGACACTCAAAAGAGATTTACGAATCTAAACAATGGCCAGAAAATCCACTTTTTTATGCAAGTTTTCCTGGCAAAAGCGATAGTACCATGTGTTCCGTCGACAAAGAAGCTTGTACCATTTTAGTACCACTTGCACCGGGTCTAGATGATACTCCCGAGAGGAGAGAGCGGATTTTTGAAAACATCTTAATCCGCCTTGAGCAGCTCACGGATACAAGCATCAGGCCACACATAGAATTTAAATCAAGCTATTGTATCAATGATTTCATGAGTGATTTTAATTCATACAAGGGCAATGCCTATGGACTCGCTAACACACTATTACAAACCCATATCTTAAGACCCAAATTAAAAAGTAAAAAAGTGGATAACCTTTATTTCTGTGGTCAGCTTACCGTTCCCGGGCCCGGTGTGCCACCAAGCATTATTTCAGGAAAAATCGTAAGTGAATTAATTCAAAAAAACTAAAACCAGTCATGAAAGCACTTTACGATAGTACATCTTTAAAAATAAGTCGCTTAATTACCAATGCCTATAGTTCTTCCTTTTCAATAGGAATTAGTCTATTAGGCCAGAATGTGAGAGATCAGGTATATGCCATTTATGCATTTGTGCGGTTGGCGGATGAAATTGTGGACAGTTTTCATGGATATGATCAATTGGCACTATTTAATAGATTTGTCGAAGATTATCAACTTTCATTAGAAAACAAAATTAGCACAAATCCCGTACTCAATGTCTTTCAAAATGTGGTAAATACTTATCAATTGCAAGATCTCACTCAGGTTTTTCTGAGGAGTATGGAAATGGATTTATCAAAAAAAGAATATCAAAACTTTTGTGAATACAAGGATTATATTGTTGGTTCGGCTGAAGTCGTGGGTCTCATGTGCCTCAAGGTTTTCTTAGATGGCGATGAAGTAAAATATAATGAATTGAAACCCTATGCAGAAGCCCTTGGCTCTGCTTTTCAAAAGGTTAACTTTCTGCGGGACATCAATGCTGATTATGAAACATTAGGTAGGATGTATTTTCCTAACACAGATTTTGAAAATTTTTGTGATATACGAAAAGCTGAAATCGTGACAGAAATCAACGAAGAATTCAAGGTAGCACTTGAAGGGATTAAAAAATTACCTGAAAATTCACGCTTAGGAGTTTATGTGGCATATTGCTATTACGAAAAATTATTAAAGAAAATTGACCGCACAGATGCAAAAGTTTTATTAAAAAACAGGATTAGAATACCGGGATATACCAAAGGTTTTGTATTTTTGGTAGCATGGGTAAAATATCGATTTAATGTTATTTAGAGGGTTAATTATGTTTGTCTTTTTGTTTCGATTTCTAAATCTTTCTAGTCAATGTGATGAAACTCTCAGATTGGATTCCCTGAGAAATTCATATCACACCATTTCAGACAAGCAAAGTCTAACTGATTTTTTACAAAAATATCAAAGTGACACCTGCTTTGTAAACAAGGTCTATATTGCCTCTGCTACCATGATGAAAGCGCAATACACTTTTCTTCCCAATAAAAAATGGAGCTATTTTATAAAGGGAAAAAAAATAATAGAAAATACGATCGCCAGCCATCCAGAAAATCTGGAGCTAAGATACATTAGGTATTTAATTCAATCCAATATCCCTTCTTTTTTAGGCTACAAAAGCAATATTGACGAAGATTTGGAATATATATCTTCGCATTTGGAAGACTCGATTTACAATCAAGATTTTAAAAATTTAATTCTCGCAAACACAATTAAAAATAAATAAAATGCAAGTACTCATATATTTTCTAATCACTTTGGGAGTTTTTTTAACGATGGAAGCTGTGACCTGGCTCACTCATAAATATGTGATGCATGGGTTTTTGTGGTATTTTCACGAGGATCATCATCAGCCAAAATACCAGGGGATATTTGAGAAAAATGACTTCTTTTTCGTAATTTTTGCCATACCTAGTATTCTGCTTTTCTATTTCGGGACAGTCAATGGTCTTAACCACAAATTTTTTATTGGTCTAGGAATTTTATTCTATGGTATTGCTTATTTCCTTGTGCATGATGTCATAATTCACAGGAGATTCAAGTGGTTTAATAATATAAAATCGCCATATTTAAAGGGATTGAGAAAGGCTCATAAGGTACACCACAAGCATTTAGGAAAAGAAGATGGTGAGTGTTTTGGAATGCTATACGTACCTCAAAAGTATTTCAATACCTATAAATAGTGAATTCGCACTTCTATTATTTACTCATTGATTTGGGATGTATTTCGGTACCATTGATGGCTTCATTTTATGGTTCTGATAAATTTATTCATCATTGGTCATCCTTTTTTAAAGCCAATATAATTGTCGCTACAATTTTTATTGTTTGGGATATTTGGTTTACAAAAATAGGAGTTTGGGGATTTAATCCAGCTTATCATTTGACATTGACCATTTTCGGACTTCCACTCGAGGAAATCTTATTTTTTATATGTATTCCTTATGCCTGTGTGTTTACCTATTTTGCTTTGCGAATCCTTCTAAAACGTGATCCTCTCAGGAAAATCAATCACCTCATCATTGGGATATTCATGGCTTTGGGTGTTATTTTTTCAATTGTTTATTACGATAAGGCTTATACTTTTTGGACATCCATAACTCTGACCATCTTGTGCCTTTTTATTTTGAAAGAAAAAGTTAATACTTCTTACATGGTTCTAACCTACCTTATTATTTTTCCTTTTTTCATATTGAGCAATGGAATTCTAACAGGATGCTGCACACCTGAACCAATAGTTTGGTACAATAATCAGGAAAATCTTGGTATCCGCCTCGGAAGTATTCCTATCGAAGACAGCCTATATGGCTTTGTCCTCATTATCAGTAACATCATACTGTTTGAAATCTTTGAAAGAAAGGAAAAACAAGCTCTAAACTGCAACTAAAATACTTGATAAAAACTTCTTTCCATGCTTTATTCCAATACCTGCAACTTTGCAAACTTAAGCACAATTCTTTTTTCTGGGCTATCAACTGCATCGCTGAACAGAATGGTAGCTATCTGACGGTCATCCACACTGAGCACCTGTCCTTCTCCGAATTTCAAATGCAAAACTCTGGCACCAGGGATAATTTTACTAATGGGGCTGGCAGAAAAATCATCGGGATTGATATTCAAACTTGCCGTTTTAGGTTTTAATGGTTTAAAATTACCGAGAATTTTCGGCTCGCCAAAACCTTTGCTCTCTCGAGTAATACCAATCAATCCGTCAATATTTTCGTCCTTTATTTCTTCTAAAAACCTCGATGGATCATTAAATCTCATATCCCCATATTGATATCGGCTGTTGGCATATGAAAGTGTGAGATGCTCTTCTGCTCTTGTGATTGCCACATAAAACAACCGTCGCTCCTCCTCTATCTGCGAGGGATCGGCCAGTGACATATAAGATGGGAAAAGGTTCTCTTCAAGTCCCACGACGAATATTGATCGATACTCCAATCCCTTGGCGGAATGAACAGACATGAGGGTTACGGTGTCCGCATCGGCATTATTTTCATCCTGATCGGTCATAAGAGAAATATTCTGAATAAATTTAGACAAGGACTTATCGTTACTGAATTCCTCATTAATTTCTAGGGTATCATCCTGCACAAACTCTTGAATACCATCTAACAAGGAAGTCAAGTTTTCCATTCTGGATCGACTTTCGATACTCCCGTCTGCTTTGAGCATCGTCATAATTCCAGACTTGTTGAGGATGAATTTGGCTGCTTCGTATGCATCCAATTTATCAATTTTAGCCTTGCTTTCTCTGATAATGGAAACAAACTCTCCAATTGATTTTTTGGCACGAGAATTAAGTTCGATGCTATTGATAACTTCCCACATGCTCATACCATTATCTTCTGCGATTTTGGCGATTTCTTCTACTGAAGTGTTTCCGATACCACGTTTTGGAAAATTAATTATCCGTTTGAATGCCTCATCGTCTTTATCATTTATCACCATTCGGATGTATGCGAGAAAGTCTTTAATCTCTTTTCTTTGGTAAAAAGACAGTCCCCCGTATACTCGATATGGAATATTGAACCGCCTCAGATTCTCTTCAAAAACCCTAGATTGAGCATTGGTTCGATACAAAATGGCAATATCTTTATTGGCAAGATTAAAGCGATTTTTTTGTTCTATGATACTATCAGAGACTCGCTTACCTTCCTCATTGTCGGTTGCGGCTTTGATGAGTTTTATTTTTTTACCATCCTCTTTTTGAGTCCAGATTTTCTTTTTGATTTGGTTTGAATTATAGGTGATGACCTCATTGGCAGCGTTCACAATAAAATTAGTACTCCTATAATTTTGTTCCAATTTGAAGACTTGTACCTCGGGAAAATCGGTTTCAAACATCAAGATATTTTCTATTGATGCCCCTCTAAACGAATAGATACTCTGGGCATCATCTCCTACAATGCATATATTGCGAGGACTATCAGGATACTCTATGAGCAGTTTCATGATTTCGTACTGGAGGTAATTGGTATCTTGAAACTCGTCGACGAGAATGTACTTAAATTGGTTTTGATACTTTGATCTGACATTATCAGGGTTTTGATAAAGCAACTTAAACATCTGCAACAGTAAATCATCAAAATCCATGGCACCGGCCTTCTCACATTTTTTTACATATTTATCATATAGTACGTGAATGTGAGGTCGCATATTCATCCTGTCATAAGCCAATAATTCTTCATTGACGGCATAAGCTTTAGGTGTGATAAGGTTACTTTTAGCGGACGAAATCCTTGATCTAACGACACCCGGAGCATACACTTTCTTGTCGAGATTCATCGTTTTTACAATCTCTGAAATGACACTTTTAGTATCATCCGTATCGTAAATCGTAAAATCATTAGGGTATCCAATGCGGTGAGCCTCGACTCTTAATATTCTTGCAAAAAGTGAGTGAAAAGTACCTGCCCATATTTTATTGGCCGAAGAGCCTATCACTCTTTCGATTCTTTCTTTCATCTCGCGGGCAGCCTTATTGGTAAAGGTTAAAGCCAATATTTGTCCAGGATGAACCCCCGAATTAATCAAATGTGCAATTCGATAAGTTAACACTCTAGTTTTTCCTGAGCCCGGACCAGCGATCACCATCACGGGACCATCAATCGTGGTTACCGCATTTCGCTGCACTTCGTTGAGCTCATCTAAATATGAAAATGATACCTTATTCATAGCCTGCAAAGATGATAAAATATATAGAAAAATTAAATATAATAAGTGCTGTATTTAATTTTATGAGTTTTCTTCTACCCTACTTCTAACTCAATAATTTATTGGAAATGGAAATCAAAATCTTTTTCCATAAATAAAATTTTTCCAATCGACTTTAGAATTATACCCAAAGCTTCGTAGGATATATTCCTCTATCAAGCAGATCTTTTATCTTTTCGATCACAATGGGTTTATCTTCTTGATACGTCACTCCAAACCATTCTGCATCTGTGTCAAGTACCCGTATTTTTCTAACGTCATTTTTGATCATGTCATCAATGATATCCGGTATTAAAAACTCTGATTTCAACTCGGATGATCTTTCTGATAAGAATTCTGAAAACATATCCGTAGAATAAGGAAAATAAGATGGCTTAAAACCCCACATATTCATCGATACCAAAGTGCTGTCTTCCAAGTTTTGCTTTTTGTCCACGCCTTCACTCTCGTAATCTATCCTACCATCTCCGTTTCGTTTAATTTTTAAGCACTCGACTACTTCTACCAAATCACCGTTCTCATCGGCAGTACAGACGCCTCTATTGACTGTGCCGTGGTCAGAAAGTGTGTTTTTTAGACGATAACCCACGACCGAGTAATTGTTTTCCTCTTCTTGAGATACCAGAAAATCATGCAAGACATTATAGGAAGATACGCCATAATAGTCGTCGGCATTGATGACGCCGAAGGGTTCATTAATCGCATTCCTTGCCACCCACACAGCATGACCTGTCCCCCAAGGCTTCTCTCTTGCCGGGTCAACCGGGTAATCTCCGGGAATATCTAGAAGGTCTTGACATACATATTCCACCTCGATTCGTCCTTGTAACTTTTGGTCAAAAACCTTTTTAAAATCTTCTTTAAAAAAATCTCTAATGATAAATACCACTTTTCCAAACCCGGCATTGATGGCATCATACAAAGAATAATCAATAATGGTTTCTCCATTGGGACCAAACTGATCCAACTGTTTCAATCCTCCATATCTGCTTCCCATTCCGGCCGCTAATACTAATAAAGTCGGTTTTGACATATTGCTTTTTATAATTACTTATTAGAAAAATTAATCATTAAAAATTTAGGTATAAAGGTAGCATGAAGAATTAAGTGCTACAAAAGAAAAGAGCCCCAAATTGCTTTGAGGCTCTTTCTTCTATATTAATATACTATCTATTTCTCATCTACTTCTTCAAATTCTACATCAGTAACGTCTTCTGCTCCAGAATCGCTGCCAGAATTGCCGGCGCCACCCTCTTGAGATCCACCGTTGGCATCTTGAGTTGCATTATACATGTCTTGGCTAGCCGCCTGCCATGCAGTATTCAAGGCTGTAGTTGCTGCTTCGATTTTTGCAAAGTCCTTTTCTGCGTGAGCCGCTTTAAGGTCTGTCATGGCTGATTCGATCACTGATTTTTTGTCAGCAGGAATCTTATCACCATACTCTTTCAACTGCTTTTCTGTTTGGAAAATTAATGAATCCGCCATATTCAATTTCTCAGCTTCTTCTTTGATTTTCTTGTCTGCATCAGCATTTGCAGAAGCCTCTGCTTTCATTCTTTCAATTTCTTCTTTACTAAGCCCTGTAGAAGCTTCGATTCTGATATTCTGCTCTTTACCTGTGCCTTTGTCCTTAGCAGAGACATTTAAAATACCATTAGCATCCATATCAAATGTTACTTCAATCTGTGGAACACCTCTTGGTGCAGGTGGAATATCACTCAAGATAAATCTACCCACTGTTCTGTTGTCACTTGCCATCGCTCTTTCACCTTGTAAGATGTGAATGTCCACGCTTGGCTGATTATCACTTGCTGTTGAGTAAGTTTTAGTTTTCTTGATAGGAATGGTACTATTCGCTTCGATAACCGTATCAAATATGTTACCCATGGTTTCGATACCCAATGACAGCGGAGTCACGTCAAGCAATAAAACATCTTGTACATCTCCACTCAAAACACCTCCCTGAATCGCAGCACCAACGGCCACTACTTCATCCGGGTTTACACTTCTATTTGGTTTTTTACCAAAAAACTCTTCAACCGCTTGTTGGATTTTTGGTATTCTCGTAGAACCACCAACTAAAATCACTTCATCAATATCAGATTTTGACAATCCGGCGTCTTTAAGCGCTTCCTGACAAGGTTTCAAGGTTCTCTGAACCAATGAATCCGCCAATTGCTCAAATTTTGATCTTGTCAACTTAAGTACCAAGTGCTTTGGAACACCGTCCACTGCAGTGATATAAGGCAAGTTGATTTCCGTCTCTTGAGAAGATGACAACTCGATTTTTGCCTTTTCGGCGGCGTCTTTAAGCCTTTGAAGAGCTAAAGGGTCTTTTCTCAAATCAATATTTTCTTGACTCTTAAATTCTTCGGCTAACCAGTCAATAATCACTTGATCAAAATCATCACCTCCTAAGTGAGTGTCACCGTTCGTAGATTTTACCTCGAACACTCCATCACCCAATTCAAGGATGGATATATCAAAAGTACCTCCACCAAGGTCATAAACTGCAATGGTAGAATCTTGTCCTTTTTTATCCAATCCATAAGCCAAAGCTGCGGCCGTAGGTTCGTTTATAATTCTTTTTACGGTTAATCCTGCAATTTCGCCAGCTTCTTTGGTTGCCTGTCTCTGAGAGTCATTAAAGTATGCAGGAACTGTAATCACCGCTTCTGTCACTGTGGTTCCTAAGAAGTCCTCAGCCGTTTTTTTCATTTTTTGTAATATCATTGCTGATATTTCCTGCGGAGTATAAGTACGGTCATCAATTTCTACTCTTACAGTATCATTGTCTCCTTTTATTACTTTGTAAGGTACTCTTCCTGCTTCTTTGGTCACTTCTGAATACCTGTTTCCCATAAATCTTTTGATTGATGAGATTGTACGTGTAGGATTTGTTATGGCTTGACGTTTAGCTGGATCTCCAACTTTTCTGTCACCATTATCTAAAAAAGCCACTACAGATGGTGTAGTTCTTCTTCCTTCTTCATTAGGAATTACAACCGGCTCGTTTCCTTCCATTACGGCGACACAAGAGTTGGTAGTTCCTAAGTCAATTCCAATTATTTTTCCCATATTATTATTAAGTAGTTTTTATTAATTATCAAATTTTAACAACATTCCTACTTAATCAATTGATGTGCCAATACAAGAATATGACTTTTTTACAGTTATTGGCTGACAATAATCGGAAAATACTGTCATAAATCGCCATTTTTGTCTGTCAAAACGTCACAAGCACCGTGAATAGACTCAAATTAATAATTCAAAAGTTTCTCTACTTCTAATTTTAATCGTGCATTGGCCATATATTGCGATTCTAAAATTTTTGAAAATGGAATCGGCGTATCCAAGCCTGCCACTCTCGTCGCTGGTGCATCCAAATACTCAAAGACTTTCTCATTTATCTCAGCCACGATCTCAGCGCCAATACCCGCAAACATATTATCTTCATGCAAGACCAAAGCCCTTGATGTCTTTTTGACTGAACTTAAAACCGTCTCCATATCCAGTGGTACCAAGGTTCTTAAATCGATGATTTCTAATCCCTCAATGGTTTCACTCAACTTCATTGCCCAACTCACGCCTAGTCCATAGGTTACAATGGTCAAGCGATTCCCTTCCTTTACGATATTTGCCTTACCAAATTCTAAATTGTAATACCCCTCCGGTACCAATTCCGAATTTTGCCTGTATAAAGCTTTATGCTCGTAAAACATAACGGGGTTAGGATCTTCGAAGGATTGTAGGAGTAACCCCTTAGCATCATAGGCATTGCTAGGGTATGCAATTTTTAGTCCGGGCACATGGGCAAACCAAACTTCCGTACTTTGCGAATGAAATGGCCCGGCACCCACAGTTCCTCCCGTTGGCATGCGAATTACCACGTCGGCATTCTGTCCCCAACGGTAGTACATTTTGGCAAGATTATTAACTATTTGATTAAATCCACAGGTCACAAAATCAGAAAATTGCATTTCTACCATACTCTTGATTCCTTTTATGGATAGCCCCATGGCAATACCCAGAATGGCACTCTCACATAATGGAGTATTTCTCACTCTTGATTTTCCATACTTTTCAACCAATCCTTCAGTCGCTTTGAAAACTCCACCGTATTCGGCAATATCCTGCCCCATCATTACTAATTCAGAATGTCTGCTCATCGCCACATCCAAACCATCAGCAATTGCATCTATGAGTCTTTTTTCTGCAACGGCTTCATTGCTTTCCAGTTGTGTGAAGGGGTATGGCATATAAATATCATTCACTTCATCCTCAACCGAAGGAGACAAATCTTCTTCATCGAAAGCGACATTCAATTCGTGCTCAATATAAGCTTTAGTTTGTCGGTGGATTTCTTCAATTTCTGATTTTGACAAGACCCCTTCATTTACCAATCTCATTTCATAATTCGCAATTGGATCCTTTTTAGCCCATTCTTCCAGTAATTCTTTTGGCACATACTTTATTCCAGAGGCTTCTTCATGACCCCTCATCCTGAAGGTATCACACTCAAGTAACCAAGGTTGTGGGTCATTTTTTATTATCTCAGAAATACGTTTTATTTCTTGATAGACGGTCTCAATGTCATTACCATCAATGCGAGAAGATTGCATTCCATACCCAACTGCCCTATCAGATAAATGTTTACAAGCATATTGTTCATTAATCGGGGTAGATAGACCATAGCCATTGTTTTCTATTACAAAAATCACGGGCAACTTCCATACCGACGCAACATTAAGAGCCTCGTGAAATTCTCCTTGACTTGTACCACCCTCCCCTGTAAATGCCAAGGAGAGTTTTTTTTCTTTTCTCAATTTATGTGCAAAAGCCACACCTCCTGCCAATGAAAGTTGAGGGCCAAGATGTGAAATCATCCCAACGATATTATACTCATTTGTACCGAAATGAAAGGATCGATCACGACCCTTGGTAAAACCATTCATTTTACCCTCCCACTGTGAAAAAAGGCGACTCAACGGAATTTCTCTAGTGGTAAATACTCCCAGATTACGATGCATGGTAAAGATGGTTTCGTCAAAGTCCATCGCAGCTGTACAACCTACAGAAATGGCCTCCTGACCAATTCCCGAAAACCACTTGGAAATTCTACCTTGACGAAGAAGAATGAGCATTTTTTCTTCAATCAATCTAGGAAGCAAGAGTTTTTTATATAGATCAATTTTTATTTCTGAATTTAATATATTCATTTACAAATATTTACAAATCTAATAATGACGATACATAAACAAACTGCAAGGTTAATAGATTATTACAATATTATTATATTTGTAATTAAATTAATTTTTAGGGTGAAACGTTTCAAGTTTTTTATTTCAATTTTTGTCTACTTCACCGCTCTCACAATTTCATTTGGTCAAAACTGGCAACCATCTTTACATGGTAAAAATAATACATTAAACTTTTTTGAATTACAGCGAAATTTTCAAGATTATTGGAATGACAGAGAAGTGACCAAGGGCAGCGGATACAAGCAATTTAAACGTTGGGAATGGTATTGGGAAACCAGAGTTGATGAAAATGGTAATTTTCCCAGTGCAGGACGAACCCTCTCAGAATATACTGACTATCTTTCGAAACATGGTCAAAATCGCAGTAACAATCGAAGCACCTGGCAGACATTAGGTCCATTTTCGACATTTGGTGGGTACTTTGGTATTGGTCGAATCAATTCTGTCGCATTTCATCCTACAGATGTCAATACAGTTTATATAGGAGCTGCAGGCGGAGGTATATGGAAAACTACTGATGGTGGAAATACATATATTGCACTTGGTGACGGACTTGATGCTATGGGGGTATCTGCCATTGTCATAGACCCGATAGACCCAAATATTATTTACATAGGTACCGGTGATGGAGATGCAGCAGATAATTACTCTGTAGGAGTCATGAAATCAACAGATGGTGGGAACACTTGGAATACCACTGGGCTTAGTTGGGCTTCCCAAAGTGGGTTTTTAATAAAAAGGATGATAATGGATCCTGATGACCAAGATGTAATTATTATCGCAACCAATGATGGAATTTATCGCACAACAGATGCAGGAGGGACATGGACCAAAGAAATCTCAGGTAGTTTCTTTGACATAGAATCAGTAAGGGAGTCTTCTACCAATACATTTTTTGCGAGTACAGCCACAAAAATTTATAAATCAACAGATAATGGAAATAACTGGACTGAAAAATACAGCATTACAGGCAGTAATAGAATTATGATTGCTTGTTCAAAGAACGATTTAGACAAGGTATATTTTGTATCCTCATCATCTTCTGGAAGTGGTTTTAAAGGATTGTATATGTCAGATGACCAAGGTGAGAATTTTTCACTCGTATCGAGTACTCCCAATATTTTAGGTTATGCATCAGATGGTTCCGGCACTGGAGGACAAGGATGGTATGATTTAGACATTGCCATAGACCCCTTAAATGTAGATATCGTTCATATTGGCGGAGTAAATCATTGGAAATCTCTGGATGGTGGTACCACATGGATACTTTCTTCTCATTGGTCAGGTGCTCCAAATGTTAATACCGTACATGCCGACAAGCATGCATTGGAATATCAAAATGATACAACCCTTTGGGAAGGAAATGACGGGGGTATTTATAAAACTATCGACGACGGGGCGAATTGGTTTTTAAAAACCGGAAATCTTGCAATATCTGAGATGTACAGAATCGGAGCTTCACAATTAGATGATAAAATAATTACAGGACTTCAAGACAATGGAACAAAATTAAAAGATAATTATAACAATTGGACAGACGAAATAGGGGGAGATGGCATGGATTGTCAAATTGATATATGTAGCTCCAACGTATTGTATGGAGAATACCAAAATGGCAATATGTTTAGATCACTTGATGGAGGTGGTCAATGGGTCAACATAAGTGACAATATACCCGGCACACCTACTGGTAATTGGATTACACCCATTGAACTTTCACAACAGGATGCGAAAACCATTTTTGCAGGCTATACCAATCTTTATAAATCTACCAATCGGGGTGATGACTGGGTAACCATAGGAAATACTTTTGGAGCCTCAAGTAAAATTAATTATGTTGCAATAGCCCCGAGTGATGATAATTACATTTATGTATCCAAAGGGTCAAGTCTCTGGCGTACTACCAATGGCGGTACTACGTGGACTTCATGCACATCTCCTTCGTACACAATCACCGATATGGTGGTACATCCAACTGGGCCTGACACCTTGTATATTACACAATCCGGATATAACGATGGAGTCAAAGTCCTCAAATCAGAGGATGGCGGTACTAGCTGGATCAACATTAGCGGAAGTCTGCCAAATATCCCCGCCAATTGCATTCAAACACATCATGATGGAGATAGTACTTTATATGTCGGTATGGATATCGGCGTTTATTATAAAAATGCTACAAGTGGTGATTGGGTACTTTATAATACAGGATTGCCAAATGTTGAGATTACAGATATCGATATAGATTCCGAATCCAATCAACTCTTCATTGCAACCTATGGAAGAGGAGCTTGGAAGAATGAAACTGTTAATACCTCTGATATTTGTTACCGTCCTCAGAATGTGGAGGCAACCAGCTCGAGCCATGATAATTTAATAATGTCATGGACTCATGTAAATCCTATACCTTCTGAGGGTTACGAGTATAAATTATCAACAGACCCAGATATCCCCTCTTCCGGTACATCCATTACATTTGATAATACCGTTACGATAACGGGACTTACCACCAATACCGAATATTACTTTTTTATTCGTTCGAAATGTGATGTGAGTGATACCTCAAAATGGAGTTGTAATGGACCATTTCTTACTTCTTACATCTGTGGAGAATCTTATTACGACACAGGTGGGGCGGCCAATGATTATTCTAACCAAGAAAACATAGTGCAGCAGCTCTGTCCTACCAATATGGATAGTACGGTTCATATACAATTCAATTCATTTGGAGTCGAGGAAGAATGGGATGCTCTCTATGTTCATAATGGTAATAGTATAGAAGCACCGCTATTCGATAGTGGTAATTCATCGACGGATGCAGGGTTTCCCGCGGGTGGGTATTATGGATTCATAAATCCGGGCCCTTTTACTTCGACCGATAGTACAGGTTGCTTAACGATCCGATTTTTAAGTGACACATACGTCACTGAATCCGGTTGGGACATAGATATTACTTGTGAATATGCATGCTCTCACATTGTAAGCAATATCGAAGATGACCACTGGGGTTCATTAAGGAAAGCGATTCAATGTGCCAACAGTGGTGATACCATACCAGTCGCAAGTTATCTTACTGGAAATACGATTACCTTAGAAACCAAAATTGATATAGATAAGGATATCTATTTGTTGATAGGTGACACTGAAAATATTACGATTCAAGCGGCAGATCTTGGACCTGTGTTTAATGTGCTAACGGGTAAGACCCTCCAATTGAAAAATATCAATATTATCAGCGGAACACAATTGGACGGAAGAGCCATTGTAAATTCAGGAATATTAATTTTTGAAAATGTCGATATTATTGATATCAATGCCAATAACACGGGATCTTCCATTTTGAATAATGGACAAATAGAAATCAGAGGTACAAATTCAATTTCTAACTAAAGGAAAGTAGTAAAATTTAATATTACAATTCGTAATTCGGCTTAAGTTCGTGCCTTCTGCTATCAGAATAGAAGTCAGAAATATACTTAACGACTTCATCGACATCGTCTGTGATAGGAAGCAAATCCAAGTCTTTTTCGCTGATGGTTTTCTGTTGATCAAGCATGGCTGTATGTATCCAATCTTTAAGTCCACCCCAGAATTCCACTCCCATGAGTATTACAGGTACTCGTGAAATCTTTTTGGTCTGAATCAGAGTTAACACTTCAAACAACTCATCCAATGTTCCAAAACCTCCGGGCATCACTACGAATCCCTGAGCATATTTTACGAACATAACCTTTCTAATAAAAAAGTAACGATGATCTAAGTTTTTGTCGGGGTCAATGTAGGGATTGTGGTTTTGCTCGAAAGGTAAATCAATATTCAATCCGACCGATAGTCCACCATGCAGATAAGCTCCTTTGTTTCCAGCTTCCATTATACCAGGGCCTCCTCCTGTAATGATTCCAAATCCCTCCTCAGAAAGTCTTCGAGCTACTTCGGTGGCGAGTTTATAGTATTTATTGTCCGGCTTCATTCTTGCCGATCCAAAAATCGATATACAAGGACCCAATTTATTCAATACTTCAAATCCGTCAACCAACTCAGCGATCACCTTAAACATTGTCCAAGAATTCTCGCCTTTTATCTCAGCCCATTGTCTTTTAGACTTCACTTGGGACAAACTACCGAAACTACTGCTTTCCATCAATTAATTCACCTTTTCTAGTTGTTTATAGTTCTCAAAACTTTTCTCTATGTAATTTTTCAAACTATCAAAATCATCAAACTGCTCAAACAAATTTTCTAACCTAAAGTTTTCTTGAGGCTTAGATTTAACGTGTTTTTCAACATCTTGTTGTGTGATTTTGTCATTACTAAGAATTATCAGTCTCTCCACCACATTTCGCAATTCTCTGATATTACCAGTCCAGTTCACTTCCTTCAGGGCTTCCATTGCTCCTTTATCCACTTTTTTCTTTGCTTGACCGTATTCTGCACAGATTTGATCCACAAAGTATTCCGTGAGTAATGGTATATCATCACGACGTTCATTCAAAGCTGGTACATCAATCACGATGACCGCGAGTCGGTGGTATAAATCTTCTCTAAATTTACCTTTGGCTATTTCATCTCTCAGATCTTTATTCGTTGCAGCAAGTACTCTCACATCAACAGAAATATCTCTATCACCGCCTACTCTAGTGATTCTGTTTTCTTGTAAGGCTCTCAGAACTTTGGCTTGAGCTGATAGGCTCATGTCGCCTATTTCATCCAAAAAAAGTGTTCCCCCATGAGCCAGTTCAAACTTACCTAAACGCTGTTTGTGAGCAGAAGTAAAAGAACCCTTTTCGTGACCGAACAATTCACTTTCGATCAATTCAGAAGGAATTGCCGCACAATTGACTTCTACTAAAGAGTGTTCATTTCTTGCACTATGCTCATGCAACCATCTTGCCACCAATTCCTTACCGGTGCCATTAGGCCCCGTAATAAGTACTCGAGCATCAGTAGGACCTACTTTTTCGATGGTCTGTTTCACATCAGAAATGGCTTGGCCAGCTCCGATGATTTCTTGCATATTTTTACGATGAACCTTTTTTTGTAGTACTTTTTTCTCTGTGATGAGTGAGGATTTATCCATCGCATTTCTGATCGTAATCAATAGCCTATTAAGGTCAGGTGGCTTCTGAATAAAATCAAAAGCTCCTTTTTTGACCGCTTCAACTGCTGTATCAATATTTCCATGACCAGAAATCATTACGACTGGCGTATCGGGACTTAACTCTTGAATCCGCTCTATCGCCTCCATGCCATCCATTTTCGGCATTTTTATATCCAGCACAATGACATCAAAAGTGGATTGTTTTAGCTGCACTAAACAGTCTAAGCCATCCGTTGATTCCACGACTTCATACTTTTCAAACTCAAGTATGTCTCGTAGAGTTCTTCTGATTCCTTTATCATCATCTACTATTAAGATTTTTGGCATATTGTGTCTATATTATTTCTTTTAAAAAGTAATGAACAAAACGAATGTAAAATTACATATTATAATTTAATTTAATAAATAAATGATTAAAAAAGTGTGATTAAAGTTCAAAATGAGAAATTTTAACGGTTCACCCATTATAACTTTTCAAAAGAATATTGTACACATTTACATTACAAGAGTATCTGAATTTGTAAATATTAAACAATCATCAAAGGCAAAAAACTTATCTTTATGTTCATTATAAAAACATTGTTATGAAAAAACTTTTATACTTGTGTTTTCTTACCATTATAGCTAGCATTGCAGCATGCAAAACAGAAAAAAATATAGAAATGAAACTTGCGTATCATAATAGTAAAATAGAACAAAATATAAAAAGTCTTAAAGCGCCAATAGCGGATAAAATTCCATTTATCATGGAAAAACACGGAGATAAAAGAACCGATAATTATTATTGGATGCGACTTTCTGATTCACAAAAAACGGCGGAAACACCTGACGAAGCGACCCAAAAAGTGCTAAATTATCTAAACGAAGAAAATGCCTATCGTGAGCAAGCCATGTCCGATTTGAAGGATTATGAAAACACCCTATTTGAAGAAATAAAAGGTCGAATTAAACAGACTGACATGAGTGTGCCTTTTAAAAAGAATGGCTACTATTACATCACAAGGTATGAAGAAGGCAAGGAATACCCCATCTACACACGGAAACATAACAATCTGGAATCTGCAGAGGAAATCATGCTAGACGTCAATCAAATGGCTATCGGACATGAATACTATCAGATTTCCGGAGTTTCGGCCAGCCCTGACAATATGATCATAGGTTATGGAGTAGATACGGTAAGCAGGAGACAATATGTTGTTCAATTTAAAAATCTAAAAACTGGCGAAATTCTTAGTGATAGGATACAAAATACCACAGGTTCTTGTGTATGGGCGGCCGATAGTAAAACGGTATTTTACAGTCGAAAGGATGAGTCACTGAGAAGCTTTAAAATATTCAAACACGTATTGGGTACGGACGCTAGTCTTGATGAAGAAGTGTACCATGAAAAAGATGAAACTTTTAGCACCGTTATATATAAAACCAAATCTGACAAATTCCTCATAATTGCAAGTTTCTCCACATTAAGTCAAGAATACAGAATCCTCGAGGCAGATAAGCCTGATGGAGAATTTAGAATTTTCCAACCACGAATCGACAAGCTAGAATACAGCATTTATCACTATGAAGATCAATGGTATATCAGAACAAATAAAGATAAAGCTGAGAATTTTAAATTGATGAGATGCCCGGTAGATAAAACGAATATTGAAAACTGGGAAGAATTTATTCCACATCGAAGTGACGTCCTACTTGAAGACATCGAAATTTTTAAAAATTACCTCGTGGTAGCTGAGAGAATACAAGGTCTTACCAAATTGAGGGTAAAACCCTGGGCAGGAGGTGACTTTTTTGTAGAGTTTGATGAAGAGGCATACCTTACCTACCCGACTTCTAATTATGATTTTGACACCGAAGTATTGCGTCTCGGATTTACTTCGATGACGACTCCCAATTCCATTTTTGATTACAACATGGGATCCAGGGAATTTACCTTGCTCAAAGAGCAAGAAGTCTTAGGAGGTTATGACAAGAATGACTATCAATCAGAAAGAATTATGGTTAAAGCTAGAGATGGGGCTCTTATTCCGGTGTCGATCGTTTACAAAAAAGGATTTGAAAAAGACGGCACAAGACCAGTCCTATTGTATGGTTATGGCTCGTATGGCAATAGCATGGATCCGTATTTTAGCAGTCCTCGATTGAGTTTGCTTAACCGTGGATTCGCCTTTGCGATTGCACACATTAGAGGTGGTATGGAGATGGGTAGGCAATGGTATGAAAATGGTAAATACTTCAAAAAGATCAATACTTTTACAGATTTCATAGATTGTGGAAAATACCTTACGTCCAATAAGTATGCGGCCGAAGACAAGTTATTCGCTATGGGTGGCAGTGCAGGAGGACTATTAATGGGTGCTGTGGCGAATATGGAACCAAAAATGTGGGGCGGTATAGTAGCGGCAGTACCATTTGTGGATGTGGTCACCACCATGCTTGATGAAAGCATTCCACTCACGACAGGAGAATATGACGAATGGGGAAATCCCAATCAAGAAGACTATTATACTTACATGAAATCTTACTCGCCTTATGATAATGTCGAACAAAAAAACTATCCTCCTATGCTGGTGACGACCGGATATTTTGACTCGCAAGTACAATATTGGGAACCCGCAAAATGGGTTGCAAAAATGAGAGAACTCAAAACGGACCAAAATCCACTTCTCATGTATTGTAACATGGATGCAGGACATGGCGGTGCCAGTGGAAGATTTAAGCAGTATAAAGAAACGGCTATGGAATATGCTTTTTTACTAGATATAGCCGGTCTTTCAGAATAGCGTTTAATACATGGGGCTGACATTATCGTCGGGACTGACGTCAGAAATACTGGCTGTCGAGTAGCCTACATCATTAGATTTTAACTGACTGATTTTTTCATTGGCTTTGCGCTTGTCAGCAATCAGCGCCAAAGTCATAATTACACCTGTACTTATTATGATGAAGAGAAGTATTCCATTATTAAAGCCGGGATTGGCCGCCTTTATCCTGTCCGGAATATCATAAAACAACAAAATGGTAATCAAGCCTCTTGGGGCAATGAAAAGTTGAGGCATAAAATCTTTTCCCACAAAAAGTCGCAGAATTATAAATCGAATCACAAAAATACTCAAGAGAATGCACAAACTAATTAAGACCACAGTGCCGTTAGCTAGAGACATCAAGGAAATAGACAATCCAAATACAACAAAAAATAGTGTACGAATCACAAAAGCCGTCTCCATCGTGATAAAATGTAAATCGTTGTAAATGGCTTTGGTCGTGTCTTTATTCAAATACTTCTTCATGGGCCCCACAAAAAACTTATCCACGTTGGCCGTCATCAATCCAAAAACCAAAATAATCAACAGAGACGATAAATGATACTCCTTGGCCACTGCATACAACAAGATGAGAACGGATATGAGTAAAAACAATTTGACATTGGACTTAATTCTCTGGAAAATTAACAATATCAAATAGCTCGCCACGAAAGAAATCAACACGGTAATGACCACATTATAGCCAAATGCCGAAACACCCTTACCCGGATTTCCATCGATATCTGGTAATAAATTCTCCGTAAGGAAATAAAACAGCATGATTCCAATAATATCAGAAAAGGTACTTTCATAAATGTGAAATTCCTTTTTATCAGGCCGGAGACCATTCACACTCGGTATGATGATGGCACTGGATAAAATTGAAATTGGAGTGGAATATATCCAACTGTCAATCGTACTCATGCTCGGAATAAAATATTGCAAGATCAGAGCTCCAATCCATGCCGATAAAACGAGACCCACAAGTGCTACCAAAAGAGCCTTAGTTATTGGCACTAACTTGTTTCTATCCAGTTCGAGTTCTAAAGCCGCTTCTAGCACTATCATAATCAGCCCCACTGTACCCAATGTTTTTAAAATGGGATTGAGACCATCGGCATTAAAATCCGTACCCTGCAATGCATACTGAAGGACAACTCCCAAAGCAATCAAGAGAAGCACCGACGGAATATTGGTCTTTTTTGACACTTCATTAAAAATGAAAGAGGCAATAATAACCAATGAGGTAATAATTAGATAGGCGTATAAACTTAACTCAGTCATGTTGTTCTGTAATCAAATTAATATTATTTTCATTGAGCACACTAATTAAAGCATACTTATATTTTTCAGAAACCAAAGAACATTCTACAGAAATACTTTGATCTCCAATTTCTTTAACGGATACTTTCCTCTTTCGGTCTACATAAGGTGAATTAAAACAGAGGTCTTCTATGGCATTTATGAGTTCTTGTTTCGATTTGCCACTTTCTAGTTCGACCTTAAATTTAAAATTGCTCCCCACTGCCACTCCTGAATGAACGATGAAACCTTTCTTTTCTAGGAGGTCGTATGGGACGTAATTATTCCCATTTGGTCCTAAGAGATAGATTCCAAATAAAGTCTTATCCTCGATTATTCCTTTCACACCATTGACTTCAATGACTGTGCCATTAGAAAATCGATTGCTCGCTTTTACAAATCTGCCAGAAATATAATTTTTTATTCTCCAATAGAAGAAAATCAAGAAAAAGAGTAGCACAAAGAAATTAATACGAGGATTGATCATCACAAAGAGTATGATTATCAACACCAATGCCACGGGTTCGTACCACAATATCAAATCATGAAAAAAATCAAAAATCTTGGCTTTGAAACTTTTTGAAAATATTCCCTTGTTCAAAGGAAGATATTTCAAGGTTTTATACAAAAAAAGAAGAATAAAATAGGTCGCTAAGAGGAGTACACAAGACATGGCAAAGTCCACAAAACTTATGTCATAAGCATCAAAAATACTGATATAATTCACAAAATTTTCAGTCATGGCACTCTATTTATCATAAGATTTTGAAGATTTACCTTTTATTTGATTGATCAGCTGATTTTCAACTTCGTATATACAGCTGTCGGATATCTTTAGTTGTGATTCATTCACTCTGCTGACCAATCCTTTATTTCTCAATCGTTTTAGCACTCCTCTAAAATTATCGTTAAAATCCCTCCCAAATCTTTTCCTTAGTTGTAGTTCTGTGGTACGACGCTGGATGTATATTTCTCTCAACAAGAGCCACTCATCTTGATTTTTAAGTTGCGGAAATCGATGTCGTGGCAAAGGGGCATATTTTAAAACTTCATTTTTGACTGGTTTCAATCGCAACAACCAATCATATAATACCTCTCCTATGATATTCTCTTTTTGTACCGCCAATCGTTTGAATAGTCGATCCAGTTGCTCGCGAGTCAATATCTCATTGGAATCCGACTCAATGAGGCAATGTGTGGCTTGATGTCTAATCTGCATCGCTCCCGCAATGTCATCCTCTTCCATGACAGTACAATCTATCGTATTCTGAAAAATCTCATTAAATGCTTGCTGGCTGTTGAGCCAATGGTATAGCACGATATTGGTTGTCATGATTACAAAAAATCGCGACCCATGCAACTCGATAAATTTTGACAATTCTTTAAAATTGCGATTCAGATGAAACTCATTATTCCAAAAATACTCGATATCATCAATCCAAACGACATATTTCTTATCACCAAATTTAGTCAAGAATGACAGCGTTTTTGAGAGATCGTCCGTCACACTATGATCTCTGCCTTCGTAACGCAATGTGGTGTTCTTCTCTATTTTTATGAACGGGGCATCACAGTAATTATTAAGAAAGTATTCTCCCAAAAAGGATTTGCCACAGTTTCTTCTTCCTATCAATGCTACTGAGCCTCTGTAACCCTCCATCCACAACTTAAATGATGTCTTTATATTCTCAATTTCAAGAGATCTACCCACTGCAAAGGAGGTACCAATATAACCTCTGGTGAGAAAAATATTGTTATAATTGATGTTTTGTTCCTTGATTTTATGAGTCTTTAAATACCTGATTAGCAACTCATTATCACTCAAATTTTCTTCGTAGCTCAAAGTATTCAAAAATCCATTCCATGCTGTGCTTACCTGAGACACCCAGTGGCTTAACTTCCCTTGAATACCACCTGTCATACGTTCCAATTCGCGGGAGCCATCCTGATAGGAATTCAAAATAAAATTGTCTTTGGTATCAAATATTTTTGACACATAAAGATGGTCTTTCAGAAGGGTATCAACTAGGTTCAAGCTTTCCTTAATACTGATTTCATCTTGGCCGATTTTTGGATTAACCTGGTAAAAAATCGTTTGAAATTGCTTTCCTTCAACGGGCTCGGCCGATTCAGTAGATTTTAAACTCAAAAAGTTGAGAATGTTTACGACTGATATTTTAAATGTCGATCGCAACTCTATTAACTTGGCATTGAGTTGCAGGTATATTGGACTCAGGTTAGATTCCATCCATGATATGGCTTGCTCCGTAAACCCCTCTTGCGAAAGGATGAGTTTTGAATCTTGGCGAGCAATGATGACATTTTTAATTCGAGGATAATTGGCCACAATACTTTCGATTTCAGTTCCGAGATCTAGCTGCCTGTCAAACTGCTCCAATACCTGATACTCAGACTTTAGTTGTTGCTCCATTTCATTTAGATCCCGACGAGATTCTACATCATCCACATATTTTTTAAAACGATCACTGATTTTTTTAAAATGGATAATTTCTGCCAATACCCGATCATTTTCAACTCCTATGAGATGTTTGATTCTATTAAAACAGTTGATTTGATCAAGTAATAATCCATTTTCTTCAATAATTCTTTGGCCTTGGTGGATAGCTACCAATAGCTGCTTTTTGATTTCCGGAATGGGGTTAAGTGTATTTGCGAAACCCTGCATGTATAGAGACCATTGTTTGTCATTTTCGTTGGAAAAATCTTTAAACTTGGTTTCGTAATCGGCCAACAGCTTCAATCTAATCTTTGAAATTTCTCTATAAATTTCATCACATTTAACCTGATAATTTGATTCGCTCAAGCGATGGTCACTTAGGTACATTTTTGATTTATGCCAAACAAAAATGGTATCTCTTAAAGCAACAAAATAATGAAGCACCTCGAAGGACCATTCGTAGGCTATCCAATTGATAAAGGCGGTTTGAAAGCCGATATCCATGTTGTGATTGTAAGAAAAATCGAGGCTTTGATTCAGTTTATCATCGTGAAACAATAGCCTTTCGCCCTCCAGTAGTTCCGCCCATTGGGGCATACTTTCGGGCAATGTGTCAGGCCATTTTATTTCTGTAATATTCACGTCTTGTAGCACAAATTTTAATCCCTGTAACTGTTGATAAATGAATCAGCAAGATACTTGTTTTGGATTAATAGGCAAATTTTAAACGTGCATAAATTTTATATAGATCGATTTACCTAGAGCTTTTCGGTAGCTTTCTAACCGGAATCTAAGCGAATATTCAATAGAAAAAATAAATTTTAATATACGGATTATCTCAATCTGAGTCATTGCTAGTATTCGGATCCTCCATTTGTATTAGCTCAGGATTTTTAGTGGCCGATCTTAGGTAGATATAACCTAATATCCCGCTGATCACTGAAGCCAAGAGAACAGATATTTTTGCTTCTTCTATTGTCTGCTCGTCATTAAACGAAAGATTACTAATGAATAATGACATGGTAAAACCGATACCACACAATATTGCAATACCAAAAACAACTTTCCATATCGCTTTTGTGTGCGGAGTATCCTTGTAAAAAAATGTGACCAATATCCATACACCCAGCATTATTCCTAAAGGCTTACCAATTAATAATCCAAGCAATATTCCCCAAGTGATGTTGATATTAAATAACTGCTCTGCGATTTCTTGATTGAAGACTATACCCGCATTGACAAAGGCAAAAAGTGGCATAACAAAATGGTACACCGGGCCATGTAATTTGCGTTCTAGGCGTACCAGTGGTGATTCTACTTCTCTAAGCCCAGCCTCCAAATAATCGTAAGCACTATTTAGGTCGGTTTCTCGAATTTTTGCGAACACTTCCAAACCGTTTCTACCATATTCTTTAATTTGGTCTAAGGTCCACTCTCGCTTTAAGGGTATCGTCAGTGCTATAATCACTCCGGCAATGGTAGAATGGATTCCTGAAGCCAAAACTGCCCACCACAAGAAAAATCCAACAACCATATAAGGGGTCAAATTATTTACTTTCTGATGATTAAAAAGAATCAATACACCGGTTAATGCTGCTGCAATACCCAATGCCACCCAATTAATCTGATCGGTATAGAAGAAGGCTATTACTAACACAGCGATTAAGTCATCTACTACCGCGATGGTCGTTACAAAAACCTTCGCCCAGGCAGGTACACGTGAACCCAACATGGCAATTATTCCTATTACAAATGCAATGTCGGTTGCCATAGGTATCGCCCAACCATGCACATAATGACTTCCTTTATTGAAAAAGTAGAATATCATAGCTGGCACCAGTGCTCCAAACAATGCCGACAGCGACGGAAAAATCGCAGAACTCAATGTTTGCAATCGACCAAATTTCAATTCATGCTTTATCTCTAAGCCAACTAAAAGAAAAAACAGAGCCATCAACCCATCATTCACCCAGTGATGTAAGGAATAAGACAAATTAAAATTAGAAAATCCGACCGTAAATTGTAATTCCATAAACCTATGGTACCAATCATACAAAGGACTGTTGGCAATGATTAATGCCGCCGCAGTTGCAATGATTAGCAATATTCCAGTTGCCGAATCTTTATGCAAAAATGTCTTATACTTTTCTATAAATTTTGTCATTTTTCATTTCTTGTTTTAAGTGCTTAACCCAATTAGCATATATAATTTTCAAATCGAATCCCATACAACCAATACAGTTGCCATCAAAAATTCTAATCTAGAGACATTAAAATCCAAATTATTTCATAGTATTGATAACCATTCCAATGTGGGTGAAATATACCACTGCACCGGTAAATAGTAACAAAATTCCTAATATTTTTAAAATTTAATTACCCAAAACGAATTTTTTGCACTTGTAGAATCCGGATAGGCATAATAGTTTAGCAATGCCGGAGTGTAGATTGCACATACTCCTATACTTGCCCATATCATACTTACAAACACCGTCGATAAGTAATTAAGAGGATATGGAAGCAACGCTTCTAATCCAACAACAGGTTCTTCAATTGGTGCTGTGAATAGTCCAAAAACAAGACCTGCGAGACCGATGCCTACCAAACCATACCCAATTCCGTAAAGAATAAATTTGAAATTTAGGATATCTCCAGCCACAATTTTTAAAGCTTGGTCTGAACGTAACAAATTATCGGTTTGTTTCCAAAAATAGAATCCCAACATAAAAGTTATGGCTCCAAGAACAAAAACAGGTTCGCCAAATGAAATATTATCAAAGGCATACATGGGTGCAAGCGGCCAGGTCAATGTCATGTGCATACCCGTCCCGAGGAGAATAATACCTAAGGCTAAGAAGTTAATCCCCCATCCTCTAGGCGTAATTTTAGTGCCTTGAACGAGGCTTGTTAGTACCATTGAAATGGAAGCGAGGGCAGCTCCACTTGATATGGCCATAATGGTATTATAAAATTTTAGGTGTGACCAATCAATTACTAGATGTTCCATTTTTCGAATAAATTTTAAATAAAATATAAGTTTAGACCAGCTGATTTATTTCAATCAGAAAATTGAAATCTAAAGTTAAAAATTATCTGGAAAACTCAAATAATTCATGTCAATTTCGAATTATTTTCTGATCTAAACTTATAATCCTATGATCGAATTTATTCAACAAATTTATGGTGGTATTATACAATGGGTGCTAAAAACTCTTGTGCCAATAATTCTTGTGACCTCATACGAGCTTGATGATTTCTTGTAACACTTTGTATCATGATCTCTTCTGCACCATAAGCCTCAGCTATCTGATTGAGCCAACCATATAACTTGTCAGGAGTGCTTGCCAATACTCTAGGTGGTCTTTTTGGATCTTCCAGCGGAGTAGGCTCCATATAAGCATTTCCCAAGATTTCAAGAGCCTTATTCTCATCTTCTAGTAAACTTTGTGTATCACCTTTGGATCGCAATCGGTATTCGAAAAGCTGGAATGGAGCCGTCATCCGATGTGCTTCCGCCTCCGTCTCCGCAGCAAAAACATTGAGAGCCAGCATTAACTTTGGCTTTTTAGAACCAGACTTGTGTGTAGATGGTCTGAATCTCGCTTGATAATTTTTTGCAATGCTAAAGGACATACTTGGATTGATGAATCCAGCAAAAGCATAAGGCAAACCTAGTTCTGCTGCTGCCATGGAACTCCACTCGCTTGACCCAAGCAACCAAAATTCGGGTGTAGAACCATTATTATACGATTTAATATCAGCAAATGGTTCACCTTCAGGAAAATCTTGATTCATCCAGTGCAGCAACTCAACTAGCTGTTCCCCTGAGTCGTTGATATTTTGTCGATATACTGATTTATGACGTTGTAATGCCATATCCGATATGGGGCCTGTAGTCGCCCTTCCGATTCCCATATCTATACGATGAGGAAACAACTCCTCCAAAGAATTAAATATCTCAGCGACTTTGAATGGACTATAATGATTTAACAATACGGCACCTGAGCCAATCCTGATTTTTTCAGTTTGAGCGGCAAGAAAAGGAATCAAAACCTCTGGACTACGACCCGCAGCAGTCCCTGCGGCATGATGCTCTGCAACCCAAAATCGTGTATAACCTAGTTCGTCCGCTTGCTGGGCTAATTCTAGTGTATTTTTTAAAGCTTGATGACGGTCTCCATTCTTAGGGACAATGGATAAATCCAATATACTTAATTTCATCTGTTTATAATTATTTGATTATAAAAAAACAACCACCTTGATTAATCCTTCCACTTGTGTTTCATGATGAGCCCAGACATGGTCAGTTTTATAATTGTTTTAATTTTCGATGGATTCTAACAATAGAAAGTAGATTTAGTTATTAGAAATCATTCATTAATGCAAAAAACAAATTAAAAAACAATAGCAAAACATCGAAATCAGGTATTAGAATGGTCAGACATCTATTGAGATCTTGATATTTCTGATTTTCTAAATAAAATCATTTTCTCGATGAGATCACAGGGTATTGGCTTACCAAAATAAAATTTAATAGATCCCTTCCCCGTTTCAAAGTCCTTCAATTCTTCAGAAAAATGAGAAATCACACCTGAAAATGGGTAAAAACTCACAAAAATGGAATAGGCAGCCATCATAAGCTGTAGTTTGGGCTTCGTACCTGGCACCAAGGTGTAAGAAGGCACCTTCGCATCCTTTATCTCCTCGGCATCAGGAACAATTGCCTTAATAATTGTTCTTATTTCAGTTAATATTTTCGCCGCCTCTTTTCCTTGACTTTTGATGTAAATTTCTGCCGATTCATATATGGGCATGCTCCCCTCTTTCTTCATTCCACTTTGATTTTTTCAATTGATAATATTAAACAAATTAGGCTTCTCGTGTCATGTAAAACTACATACTTTTTGGGTGTAAATAAATTTTGTCGTCCTAAAAAGAAGAAAAATCATAGAAACATTTATCAATTGCTTTAACATCCCATTTAGAATTTAGATATTCCTGTTGTCATTTTGATAAAATAATAAGATATACTTTTGCTTAGATTTTCGAATTTTTAATAATTTTCTGATAAGAATCTGATTTATGAAACCAATTTATTTAGCGGTACTTCTAATTATTGCCATCTTTTCGTCTTGTAAACAAAATGAAGTAAGTACAAGTGCGACACCCGAACTTCAAAGACTCGAAAACGAAATGAAAGATGTAAAAAAGCCGGAATTGGCACAGCAATACATCAAAGAAATCACAAAGGTCTATCCCACTCAAGAGGGTTACAACGATAAAATCAACCTACTTAAAAAAGGACTTGACATCAGCGAACAATACAATTTCAACGCAGATGCCAACTATTTTTTAGCTGAGCTATGCAAATATGATACATTAAGGTCTGACCGAGCTGATTATATCTATCGCTTGGCTACGAGACTAAAAACAATTGGAAAAACAACACCTGCAGACGTACTTTTCTATGGGTTTACACAAAAATTTTCGGATAATCCGAATCTAAATAGCGCCAATGTCTTGATGACCAATGATATCACCCAAATAGATACTTTCCTATTAAAATTAGCAGCCAAAGTTTTTGAAAATCCTGATCAGGAAGGCATCAATAGAAAAAATGCACTTAATTATGTAGATGCCTGTGAAGCCTATGCTCTGGTTTACAAAAATGACCAAGCAGCTAACTACCTGTATAAAGCATCGGAAATCTCTAGAACCATCCAGACGTACCCTAAAACGATTGCACTCTACGACTGGATATTAAGGGATTATCCCAATAATACACATGCACCTACCGCATTATTTCTTAAAGGTTACATTCTTGACGATGATTTCAATGATGTTGACAAAGCAAGACAATGTTACCAAGAGTTCCTTGACAAATATCCGGACAATGATTTTGCAGATGACGTAAAATTTCTGATGGAAAATCTGGGTAAGAGTGATGAAGAAATCTTTCAAATAATAGAAAAAAACAACCCTTCCACGAAGTAATTTTTATTGGAACTTTAAACTCACTGATATACGATTGCGACTTGCGTCAATTTCCTTTATTTTGACATTGAGTTTTTGATTTAATGATAGTTTTTCAGAAGGGTGTCTGATGAAATCATCTGATATTTCTGAAATGTGAAGCAGACCGTTTTCCTTTATTCCTAAGTCTACAAATGCACCGAAATTTGTAATATTATTGACAATTGCAGGAACTATCATCCCAACATACAAATCACTTATATTTTTCACATTTGGATCAAATGAGAAATTCGCAACCTCCCCTCTGATATCCAATCCTGGCTTATCGAGTTCCTTCATGATATCTCTTAATGTAGGCATGCCCACTTTTCCTTCCACTACATATTTCTGTAGGTCAATAGACTGCCGCAATGATTTATCTCTTACAAATTGATCCAGACTCACCTTATTGTCTTTTGCCATTTTCACGACGATGTAGTACGATTCGGGATGCACTCCTGTATTGTCTAAGATATTTTCCGCTTCACGAATGCGGAGAAATCCAGATGCTTGTTCAAATGCCTTGTCACCCAACCTCTTGACTTCCTTCAATTGGTTGATGTTAGTAAAAGACCCTATCTGCTCTCGATATTGACATATATTACTGGCCAGACCAGCTCCTAGTCCTGAAATGTATTGCAATAAATATGGACTTGCGGTATTCAAATTGACCCCAACTTTATTGACACAATCGCTCACTACAAAATCTAAACTTTCCTTCAACATCGATTGGTTGACATCATATTGGTATTGACCAACTCCGATGGATTTGGGGTCGATTTTTATCAATTCTGCCAAAGGGTCTTGTAGTCTGCGACCTATTGAAACTGCACCACGAACGGTGATGTCTTTATTAGGAAATTCTTCTCTTGCAATGGGTGAAGCACTGTATATTGAGGCTCCACTCTCGTTAACAACATAGACTATCAGTTCATCACCAAAAGTGGACCTTATGAACGTTTCTGTTTCTCTAGATGCTGTTCCATTACCAATGGCCACGATGCCAATCCCATACTTATTCAATAGATGTGAAAGGGTCTTGTGAGCTTCCATTGACTGATTTTGCGGTGGATGAGGATAGATGACCGCATCTTCCAGCAAGGTACCACTGGCACTGAGACACACGACTTTACAACCTGTTTTAAATCCCGGGTCTAATGCCAAAACGGCTTTTTCGCCTAGTGGGGCTTCGAGTAATAATTGATACAAGTTATCAGCAAAAGTTTTAATAGCAGCCTTATCCGCAATTTCTTTGAATTGGTTAATTACCTGTGAAGAGAGTGAGGGGTACATCAATCGCTTATAGGCGTCCTTGATAGCATCACTGATAATCTCGGCACTTGAAGAATTTCGTTTGATGTATTTTCTATCTAGATTTAACAAATAAGCCTCGTCGTCAATCGCAATTTTTACTCTCAGAAATCCTTCTGATTCGCCTCTTAGGACGGCTAAAAACCTATGTGAAGGGCAGTGTTGAATTTTTTCCTCGAATGCAAAATAATCTTGATACTTCACGGCATCTTGCTTCTTCGTTCCGATCACGGTTGCTATTAGCATCCCTCTTTTTAACTGACCTCTCAGTCTATCTCGATTTTCTTCATTTTCTGCCACCCATTCAGAGATAATGTATTGAGCTCCTTCGATTGCTTTTTCTATATTTGGAACCTTTTCTGAGACGAATTTTTGAGCGGCAGACTCTACATTACTGGATTGAGCCATGATGATTTTAGCCAATCCTTCTAACCCGTTGTCTCGAGCTTGGTCGGCTTTTGTTTTGACCCCAGATTTATATGGTGAATAAATTTCTTCTAATGTCGAAGGATCAAAACATTGCGTTATTTTTAATTCAAGATTGTCGCTCAGCTTTCCCTGATCCTTGATTTTTTCTAGAATGAATTGTTTTCTTACAATGAGATCATCATAGATTTTAGAAAATCGCTGGATATCATTGATTTGCACTTCATCAAGCATGCCGGTAAGTTCCTTTCGGTACCGAGCGATGAAAGGAATCGTACTTCCGGTTTCTAACAAATTTAACGTAGCCTTAGCATGAGACTTCTGAATACCAGTTTCATTAAAAATGAATTGTAATTTATCCATACTTTGAAAAAACTAAAATTATAGGGTGCAATAATAGAAAAAGGAAGACCCCTTTACAAATTGTTCATTGAGATTCTGAGTTGTGCCGTCCAATTTCGGTTTTTGGGATGGCCTCTCTCTGAGCATAAATTTTCACGTAATAGCAATCTTCCTTAAAACTAGGATCTCAAAATAAAAACGTAACTAAAATCGTTTTGATGACACAAATATAGTTGCTTACATATTATAAAAAAATATAATATGTATTTTTTTTAAATATTTTTTTTTTCAAATGTATTAGTGATTAACTGCTATTGAAATATAGATTAATAAAATTTATACCTAAGGGTAAACCCTTAAGCCATTCCCGGCACTGCGTCTAATAATGACCTTGTATATTCGGATTTGGGGTGATGAAAAACCGCCTCTACGTCTCCTTCTTCTACTATTTTTCCCCTTTGCATGACCATGACTCGATCGCAAAAATGCTTGACCACCGATAAATCATGAGAAATGAAAAGGTAGCTTAATCCCATCTCCTTTTTTAAGTCATTCAACAAATTAAGAATCTGAGCTTGAACAGAAACATCCAATGCCGAAACACTCTCGTCACACACTAGAAATTTTGGCTCTAAAATCAGGGATCGTGCTATAACGATACGTTGCCTCTGCCCTCCGCTAAACTGGTGAGGATAACGGTCAAAATGCTCTGGCTTGAGTCCCACTTTTTCCAGAAGATGCATAGCTTTTTCCTTTCTACTTTTAGTATTTGCTTCTAAATTGTGTGCTGCGAGCGGTTCCATAATGGCCGAACCTATTTTAATTTTGGGATTCAAAGATGAATAAGGGTCTTGAAATATGATCTGAATCTCTTTTCTGAGCCTTCGCATTTTTTCCCTATCCAAATCACCTAATGTAAGTCCCTTATATTTCACCTTACCACTATCAATTTCTGTCAGATTAAGAATACACTTACCAAGCGTTGACTTACCACTCCCAGATTCGCCCACTAAACCTAGCACTTCACCGGCCTTCACATTAAAGTTAATATCCTTTAATATCATCTTCCTCTTCTTTACCCTGCCAAGCCAGTTTTTCTCAACTGGATAAGATTTTGAGAGGTTTTGGACATTGACTAAAACATCAGATTGGTGTATTGCCTCAATTTTATTTCGGTACTCCTCCTCAGTTTCAATAAGGGAATCCATCAAGTTCTTTTGACCTATTTCATCTAAATTTACAAATTCTTCTACCAGTGGCAATCTAGTCAAGCGAAGGTCTGTGGGTGGCCGACAAGCCAATAATCCACGGGTGTAAGGATGTATCGGATTTTTAAAAATTCCTTTGCAATTTCCTTGTTCCACCACTCTACCCTTCTGCATCACGACCACCACATCACACAACTCATGCACCAGAGCTAAATCGTGAGAAATGAACAAAATGGCACATTTGTATTGTTCGCTGATACTCTTCAGCAGCTCAATAATTTCTTTTTGGACGGTAACATCGAGGGCAGTGGTCGGTTCATCCGCGATAATCAAATCCGGTTGATTAATTAATGCCATCGCAATCATCACCCTTTGCAACTGTCCTCCAGACAATTCATGAGGATAAGAATTATATATCCGATCGGTATCCTCGAGTGTCAACTCTTTAAATAATTGAATTGTCCTGTTTTTTACCGTATCCTTTTCTTCTGGGAAATGGGTTATTCGAGCCTCATCCACCTGTTTACCACATCTCATCGTGGGGTCAAAAGAGCTCATTGGCTCTTGAAAAATCATACTTATTTTTCGTCCTCGATACTTATTAATTTCGTCTTGTGACAATGAGAGGAGATCGAGTGACTCATGATTTTGCCGCCAAATGATTTGACCGGTAGTGTGGGAAATATCGTCAGGCAATAATCTCATGATGGATAATCCACTCACCGTTTTTCCACTGCCACTTTCACCTACTATTCCGACTATCTGACCCTTTTCAATCTCAAATGAAACGTCATGAAGCACTTTTACAAAGTTTTCTTTTGATTTGAAGGAAAGATTTAGACTTTCAACACTGAGTAATATGTCTTTATTATTGGACAACGATTATTAATTAAAAAGCTAATTTACAATTACTCTAATACATTATTGTATAAATCTGTGTACATTGAGTTCTTCATCAATTTCTTGAATTCCAAAAATACTCTGGGTCATCATTTTTGCAAGATAGGGAGCCAACATGCTTCCTTTCGTCCCGAGACCATTTACGACACCGATGCTTTTATACTGTGGATGCCACCCAATGATCGGTTTTCTGTGTTTGGTAGAAGGCCTGATTGCAGCTCGTGTCTCCAAGATTTCGAAATCCGACTTCAATACGGATTTAATTTTATTCACCAACTCTAGAATGCCTTTTTCTGATGGAAATGAATCATTAAAACTCCATTCATATCCACTACCTATCCAGAATATTTCTGGACTAATGGGGATAAAAAATAATTTATTTTTGTAGGCCACATCTAAGGTTAGATTGGGAATTTTTGCAATAATAACTTCACCTTTGACGGGTTGAAATGGAAGCATACGGAAAAATGGATTGTTGACCACTGCATATCCTTCACAAAAGATGATTCTGTCAAAATTCTGGTCCTTATACTTTAATTTTGATTCAATCATAGATAGTTTGGCAAAGTCAAATTTTTCATTTAAAAACAGACCTTTCGATTTCAGTAGTCTCGAATATTTTTCCACCATTTCAGACGTATGTAACCGAAAAGCTTCAATGGCTACCCGAGATATGCCAGCATTAAACCATTCTTCTATCTGTGGATTTGTATTGTGGTCACTATGGATAAAAGGAGTTCCAAGTGAAAAGATTTGATTTTCATTTTCGATGGTATCAATTTCTCTTATCAATGTCATACTGCTCAATATATCCAACCCTATAGTAGCGGATATCTGACCGTAAACTTCCTTAAAAACAGGCATTAATTCCTCATATTTCCAAGTGAGATTAAATTTTCTACCCGTTATCGGATTTATCATTCCGGCAGCTACCATAGTAGAGGAAGGCACTTCAAAATCATCCATGAGATACACGTTTTCTACATACTGACTCATACAGTGATGAAGGGTAATACCGGCCACGCCACTTCCTACGATTAGTATCTTTTCCATATTAGATTCCTAATTCAATCCTTTCACTTTTTGAAAGTGAATTTGCAATTAAAGTATATGAATGGTCTATTAATTCCAAAATAATTTCATCGCCCAATCCTGTGTTCAATTCCAGAGTGTTCCAATGTTTCTTATTCATGTGATATCCGGGTTTAACCTGCGGATATTTTTCTCTCAATTCAAGAGCAAATTCAGGACTACACTTGAGATTACACGTTGGATTATAATCGGAAAAGCTAAGAATTGCAAAAATTTTCTTCCCTAACTTAAACACCACGTTATCAAATCCAAAGGGCTGTGATTCCGTCGTATTTCCCTTAGACAAGCAATATTCTCTAAAAAAATCAACTTCCATTCCTACTAATATATTTTGACCGATTCTATCAATTTCTTTTTCATATAATCATTCAGTAAATCCTTGATTTTATCGGCATTCATACTCAGTTCCTTTTTAAGGCTGGCAGAAGTAATGTACATTTTGAGTTCTCCATTTTTATAACCAACACGAGATGTGTACTTATTAATCATGTCTCCCATGGCTTTTTTATAGGCATTCTCAACCCTAATTTTATCCAGTCCGAAATTCAATTTTTGATTGCGTTGAAGGGCTTCAGAAATGGATTCACCTATAGGTCTATCGTTGTGTTTTTTCATGTTTGACTATATCTTTTCAATGAATAATTTCACTTCCTCCACTTCACACCTCGTCGAAATGAATCGCTTTATGGCCTCTTCCTCTGCATCCGAAAGCCTTTGAGAAGTCTTAAGATAAGCGACTAATATAGTGTCCATTTCATTTCCCTCTGAGTCATCGAGGGTGGTTTTTGAAAAAGAAGAAAATTTGATATTCGAGTTGATTGCATTCAGCTCCTTTGACAATTTTGAGAATCTATTTTGAAGCGTAACAGTGCGAGACAAGGAAAGTTTTAGTGAATCAATCAAAGAATCCTTCTTCTCTATTTCCTTTTGGTTCAATTGGTAAAAATCTTTCATTATATCGGATTTTATCTCCGTATTCAAGAGTCTCAAGTCATCTTTTCCGATGTTTTGATCCCCTATTTTATTGATGAGAAGCTTCGTATTATTTAGATGGTAAGCACTCAATTTACTCTGTAGAATTCTACTTATGTTATCGTCAAATCCTTGTCCGTATAAGTTAATTTTGATGGTACTACTATCGGGATGGTAGCTCAATTCGTGACTGATAATCACACAATCCTCTAAACTCGCTATTTCATTATTATAGAAGCTTGTTTCATTGGATATATAGATACTTTCATTGGCAACTTTAAAAGCAGTATAGATACTGGGAATCATCGTAATAATCGCAAATGCGGCAATGTATCTTTTGACCGCTTTTTCTTTCTTATGATCAAGAAATTCCTTTTTCGTAAAGCTCAAAAATCGGATGATGATATAGGTCGAAATACTAATAAAAACACTATTGATAAAAAACAAATACAAGGCTCCGTAAAAAAAATCCAACTGTCCATTGGCCAATCCGTACCCTGCTGTACACAAGGGTGGCATCAATGCCGTAGCGATGGCTACTCCAGGAATGGCATTACTCTTTTCTGTACGTGATGCCGCCACGATTCCGGCCAAACCTCCAAAAAATGCAATCAACACATCGAAAACCGTAGGTGACGTTCTGGACAATATTTCTGATTGTGCCTCGGTCAACGGGGATAATTTAAAATACAGTGCAGAGGTCAGAATGGAAATCACTGCGGCTAAGACCAAATTTTTTAATGACTTAAAAATCAACTCTAAATCATTGATACCAGCTCCCAAGCCCACACCCATTATGGGTCCCATGAGAGGAGATATTAACATGGCGCCGATGACTACAGCGGTACTATTAACATTGAGACCAACGGAAGCTATAAAAATGGCAAAAATTAAGATCCATAAATTGGCACCGCTGAATACAACATTGCGTTTAATTTCATTGACTGTTTCAATTTCTAGTGCTTTATCCTCATGAAGATTAAACCTATCTTCTAAAAATTTCATGAAATCTTTAAAAAGCTTCGTAGGAGTAACCGGTGAACTATCCATAAATGAAAAAATAATGCACTAAATTATCATTATTTTTAATATTTCGAATGAATAGTTCATTTATGACTTCTTAAATTTAAAAATGTGTTCAGTTGAAAATCTAGAATTTAATACACCCAACAATCAGCTAAAAGTAGCTTAAAACAACAGGATATATCTAATTCTACACCTATTTCACAATGATAATTTTACCTATTATCTGAGATTTTTCATTGTCTATTATTAAAGAATAAAAATACATCCCTGACGGCCACGATGATACATCTATTTTCATCCCGTCAAACGCTTCTTGGGCTAAATAGAGCCGTCCCAAACGGTCATAAATCATCAACTCAGAACCCGAATCTAATTTACCTCTAATACTTATTTCATGAGTAGCAGGATTAGGGTACAGCAGCACCTCTTTACCATCAGGCAAGTCTTCCGTAGGTAAAGTATCGCGACATCCCGGCTTCAGGCAGCCGTCTTTATCCAATTTCTCAATAAAGCCATAGTATTCACCTGAATTAGTGGTTATGGTTCCACAGAGCATTATACTTCCAGAAGGTAGAATAATGTGTTTGTTGTTTTCAATTAGTACCGATTTATCCAACCCATAAAACAACGTATCATATCTCATCCATTTTAAGTTTCCTCCACTATTTATTTTGGCAAGTTCTGATACTGATAGACCATCTACACCTGGAAATACTGCTGTGGGTGTGTTTCCACTTATAATTATATCACTACTTTCTAGCGTCGATATTGCAGTTATATTTTTGTATAAGTCATAACCAAGATAATTTTCGAGATTCAAGCTCCATACCACATTAAAATCATCATCCAGCTTACGGATTCTGCTTTGTTCTGACCATGTAGACTCACTATTCTTTACCGGTCTATGTATCTTGGGTTGCGATACTACCCAACCGCCCTCATCATCCCGGATCACGTATTCGTATGGTTCATATTGCTGATTCCCTATTGGTTCGTCTTCATGTTCCCATATTACCGTACCAGAGGTATCTATCGCATAGATCATTCCCCAACTCGACCCCGATGCAGAGTAAAAATTTCGCTGTCTGCCACCATAGATGATGATCTCGTCATCAGTACTACTCGGAAAAAAATAGCCCACTTCGTCATTGCCCAATGTGCCGTAGTCTTTTTCCCAGATTAATTCTCCGGACTGGTTTACTTTTAAAATTGTGATTACATGATACCCCGATGACTTTAGTGTCTTCAATGATAGTATATAGTAGTCATCTATATCTATTATATTATAATTTCGTGTTCCACTATACTTTAGATGATTGTAATTATATTTTCTTTTCCAAATTAATTCTAACTCATCATTAATTTTAAGTAATAATCCCGCATTATTGTAAAATGTGATTGCCGTAATGATAAAACCGTTTTCAACTTTTAAAATTTCATACTGATTATCTGGAACATACTCGTCTTCATCTATAAAAAAGGATTCTTGTATAACTTTACCTAACGTATCTATTCTGGCGACATAAATGCCATTTTGGCTATTCTCAGGGTTAATGGTCTTCCCATAGACTATTACAGTAGAATCTGTGTCATTTATTGCATTAACAAACAAGGTCGGCCAGTTATCCTTATAGCTATACCGTTCGATAAATCCAACTTGTGCTGACATCGTATTGCATATAACTATTACAAGCAGTATCAAATACAGATATGTGTGTAGCTTATTCATAGGTATAATAAATTAAGAATACAGCCAAGCAATTGCCTGGCTGTATTCTCTTCATTCTACTTTATTATTATCAATTTTCCTTCAATTTTTTCGCCTCCTTCTCTCGGAGTTATACTGTATATATACACTCCATCAGGCCACGACGATACGTTCAGTCTCCTATCACCATCCAGCATTACATCAGCATAGCTTCTACCCAGCTGATCGTATATCCGTAGACGGGCTGTATCAGCGATGCTACCAGATATCTGTATTTCATGAGTCGCAGGATTAGGATACAATTTCACATCATTTACTGACTGACCCTTGGTAGAATTAGATATTCTCGGTTTAGTGGTTTCATCTACACTGTAGTTTACAGGCAAAGCCTGCTCGTAAATATTCAGCACGCTATTGGCCAATACAGGGGCTGAACCTTCTACAAAAAATATCGTTTAGAGTTGCTGTCAACCAAATTATAATGAAAAAGTATTTATTCAACGTTTTTCTAATATTTCAATTTAAACTATTATTTGCGTGAATATACATTATATATTTGACTTTCGAATCTCTTTCATATCTTCAATAATTTCATTTTAAAAAAATTCCTAATTCGAAAAAGTTAATTATATGTCATTTTGTCAGTAAATTAGGGTAAATACTGTACCTTTGCGGCTCATTTTTTAAATCATAATGATGTACGATAGTAATCCGACATTAAATTTTCGAAAAACGATAGACGAAGACAATCAAGGCAATGTCATTTTCTATGAAACAGAAGATTCTGATAAAAAGAAATTCTACATAGAAAGTTATGGATGCCAAATGAATTTTTCTGACTCTGAAATAGTCGCCTCCGTACTGTCAGAAATCGATTACATCCCGACAAGAAATATTGAAGTCGCCGATTTGATACTCATCAACACTTGCTCCATACGTGAAAAAGCGGAGGATACTGTACGAAAACGTCTGACGGCATTTAACCAAGTCAAAAAGAAAAAACCGGAAACACTTATCGGTGTGTTAGGTTGTATGGCAGAGAGGTTAAAATCCAAATTTTTGGAAGAAGAAAAACTCGTCGATTTGGTTATTGGCCCTGATGCCTACCGAGATATTCCAAGTTTGGTAGCAGGGGCTGAGGATGGAGACAAGGGTATCAATGTATTCTTATCGAGAGAAGAAACCTATGCCGATATTTCACCTCTGAGATTGGATTCTAACGGTGTGACCGCATTTATTTCTATCATGAGGGGTTGTGACAATATGTGTTCCTTTTGTGTGGTGCCTTTTACCCGTGGTCGTGAAAGAAGTCGCGATCCATATTCCATTTTAGCGGAAGCGGAAGACTTATACAACAGAGGCTATCGCGAGGTCACGCTATTAGGTCAGAATGTGGATTCTTATAAATGGGAGAATCCCTCAGATGAAAATTCTGAGAAGGTGAATTTTGCCAATCTACTCGAAAAAGTGGCGCTTATACATCCAGATTTGAGGGTTAGATTTTCTACCTCACATCCAAAAGACATTACCGATGACGTACTCTTTGTGATGGCCAATCATGAAAATATATGCAACTACATCCATCTTCCCGTACAATCAGGAAATAGTCGCATCCTTGAGCTCATGAATAGGACCTATGACCGCGAATGGTATATCAATAAAGTGAATAGAATCTATGAAATCATCCCTGATTGTGCCATTTCGTCCGACATGATTGCCGGATTTTGCACTGAAACAGAAGAAGAACATCAGGATACCTTAAGTGTGATGGAACATGCCCAATACAGTATGTCCTATATGTTTTTCTATTCAGAACGTCCCGGGACTCTCGCTGCAAAAAAATATGAAGACGACATTCCTTTAGAAACGAAAAAGCGACGATTAAACGAGATTATCAGACTTCAAAACCATATTTCTCTCAACCATAATAAAAAAGACATCGGCAAGACATTCCAAGTCCTCATAGAAGGGAATAGTAAAAAATCTGAAGATGAGTGGAAGGGAAGAAACTCTCAAAACAAAATGATTATTTTTAAGAAAACCGGGAATTTCGGTGTCGGAAGCTATGTGAACGTGAAAGTGGAATCCGCCACGAGTGCCACCTTGATGGGACATATTGTAGAAAATCAAACTATGCCGGCATGAACCTACAATCTGTAAAACAGAGATTCGGAATAATAGGAAGGTCAGAAAAACTAGACAGAGCTCTTGAGACAGCGGTTCGTGTTGCAGGGACAGATTTGTCCGTCCTTATACAAGGGGAAAGTGGTGTAGGTAAGGAAGTTTTTAGCCGTGTCATTCATGACCTAAGCAAACGAAAGCACAATAATTTCATAGCCATCAACTGTGGAGCAATTCCAGCTGGAACCATAAATTCAGAGCTATTCGGTCACGAAAAAGGAGCCTTTACAGGTGCTACATCGGACCGAAAAGGTTATTTTGAAACGGTGTCAGGAGGGACTATTTTTCTGGATGAAATAGGTGAAATGCCTCTAGATACCCAATCATTTTTATTGAGGATACTTGAAAGTGGAGAATTTATCAAAGTGGGTTCATCAAAAGTGCAAACGACTGATGTCAGAGTCATTGCAGCGACCAATGTTAATCTCGAAAACCTGATTAAAAAAGGCAAATTCAGAGAAGACCTCTACTATCGTCTTAATACGGTTCCTATTTATGTGCCGGCACTTCATGAGAGAAGGGAAGACATCTATATGCTTTTCCGAAAATTTGCCGTTGATTTTGCTGAAAAATATAGATCAGAAAGTATTCAAATAGACAATGAGGCAAGAGCCATCATTGAAAATTACAAATGGCCTGGCAATGTCAGGGAATTAAAAAATGTGGTCGAGCAATTGTCAGTGCTCTCAGAAGACAACTTTATCGATGCAGCGACTTTGCTCGATGTCGTGCCTAAATTGGCTACCAGCAACGTACCTATAAAATTGGACGCAACAGGAGAAAATTTGCAAGAGAGAGAAATATTGTTCAAATTTTTGTACGAGATGAAACATGATTTAAATGATTTGAAAAATCTTGTTTTTGGACTGATTAAACAAAACAATTTGAACATTCCTGATGGTACGAGTCCTGCACCTAATCCCAACTATAGCTCGATTAATTATCTGATTAATGCAAATGATAATGCAAAAAACACGCATCAACCCGAGTTTGATGAGGGCGAACCTTTTGTCGAAAAGCCAATCATAATCCATCAAGATGATAAAAGGTATCATGATTCTGAAATAGTGGAGGAAAGTTTATCGTTAGAAGATATGGAGAAGGATATGATAAAGAAGGCATTGAAAAAATTTAAGGGACGGCGAAAGGATGCAGCTCAGGAATTGGGAATTTCTGAACGAACGCTTTATCGAAAGCTAAAACAATACGATTTAGAAGAATAAGACTTGGTTTTCAAAATTGTTAGATAAATGAAGATTTCGAAAATAATCATTTTGATTGGTATAATGCTTGCAAGTTATGGTTGTTATTCATTGAAAGGAATAAGCATAGCACCTGATATCAAAACTTTTTATGTGGATAATTTTTATCTAAAAACCATCGATGCACCTTCTGACTTAGATCAAATTTTTTCGGAAAAACTCCGTCAAAAAATCAGAAATGAAAGCAGTCTAAACTATAGTGATAATGATGCTGATATCAGTTTTAGCGGTTACGTGGCGAACTACAGAATAACGGGCCTAGCAGCAAGAGATGATGCTTCCGTAGAGCTCAACCAACTCACAATAGACATTCAAGTGGACTACGAAAACACTAAAAATGAAAAAGACAATTTCAGTAAAAAATTCAGTTTTTTCACAACATTCCCAAGTGACTCAGATTTGCAAAACATTCAATATCAGCTCATTGAAGACATTTTAAACCAGATTACTGAAAATATTTTCAATGAAGCCTTTACAAATTGGTAAATTTTTAATTTGATTTTCATTTCTTTGCTCTTATGAACTTAACACTGAGTTATCTACTGAACAACAGTCATCTTTTGGGAGATGAACACATTGCCTATGTCAAGGAGAAGATTGAAAATGAACCATTCGTGCAGGGCTGGCGAATACTATTGGAAAAAATAACTCAGCGCTTTCAAACTAATGATGGCTTTTTTCTGAATCGATGGCATTTTGAATTTGGAACTAATCAATCCACGGCATTTGAGGCGATTGATCGACACGCTTCTAGTCATGAAGTCATGAAATCAGAAGAAATTATTGATAATGTCATTGAAAGAGCAGAGTCAATAGATATTCAAAATTTGATTCCTGAAAAAGATTCAAGTGCAATCAGCATGAATATAATTGAAATCAAAAAAGAAGAAGATTCAAGTATTGAGGATGAAAGCCCTCAAGAGGCAATTGAATTAAAAAGCAATAAAAAAGGCAAAAAGAGAAAAGAAAAACAGCCTGAATATGATTTCCAAGGAAAATCTAATTTCGCCAAGTGGCTATTTCAACTGAATCCCATCGTTTCGCATCGTCCAAAGCCCTTTGGCAAAAAGAAGAAAAAACACAAGGAACATAAGCTTGCAAAACAAAGTGTCGAGAAGAGGAAAAGTGTCATTTCTGAAAATTTGGCCGAACTTTTACTTGTACAGGGTCATTATAATCAAGCAATCGAAATGTATAATCAATTAAGTTTGGTATTTCCAGAAAAAAGCGCTTATTTTGCGGCGAAAATTAACGAAATAAAATATTTAAAATAAAATAATATGATTACTGCACTTACTATCATTATTGCTCTTAACTGTGTGTTACTTACTCTAGTTGTTTTAATTCAAAATCCGAAAGGAGGAGGAGTTGACTCGACTTTTGGTGGTCAAGGTGCTAATCAAATGTTCGGTGCAGCAAAAAGTGCTGACTTTATCGAAAAGATGACTTGGGGATTAGCCGCATCACTTGCTGTTTTATGCATTGTCACGGCCATCGTGGTAAATCATGCACAGTAAGCCGTAGCAAATAATTCTAAAATATAAATTGAATGACCATTACTTTTGTGATGGTCATTTCTATTTAATAAGAACTGGATTCTTTCATATATCGAGATTGGGGTCATGTTAATTCTGAAAATACGTATTAATAACAGCTTGTTAGTTCTAATCAATTGGTTTCCACATTTCAAGTATTGCAAATCAAAATGAAATTGTAATATATGTCACATATATCCCCCGAAATAGTGGAATAAACCATGGCATATAAAACTTAAAATTTATATTTGAGTGTGGATAATAAATCGACACATAAAATAGGCACTTTTACGGCATTTGCTATCGTGGTAGCAAATATGATAGGTACAGGCGTATTTACAAGTCTTGGTTTTCAACTTAAGAATATCAGTAATCCATCGGCCGTATTATCCTTATGGGTTTTAGGTGGATTGTTGGCACTTTCAGGAGCTTTTAGCTATGTAGAAATTGGTACGATTATTAAGAAATCTGGAGGTGAATACCGCTTCTTAACCGAGCTATTCTCCCCTATTATTGGTTATTTAGCGGGCTGGATTTCTCTTACTGTTGGATTCGCAGCTCCCATTGCGCTGGCATCGATTGCGGTCGTGGAGTACTTTCCATATTCGCATCTAAATCCGGTCATTTCAAGCATTCTCATTGTAGGAATAATTACATTAGTTCATAGTATCAACCTTAAGTCCAGTTCGATTTTTCAAAATACGAGTACCATTTTAAAATTAATTTTAATAGTATCATTAATACTCATTGGAATTATTAAATCGTCTGATTATCAAATAATTACAAATAACACAAATTTTATATATGATTTTATTTCGCCCGCGTTTGCTATTGCACTCATCTATGTAAGTTATTCCTATTCTGGCTGGAATGCCGCGGTCTATATCACGGACGAATTAGAAAATCCAAAAAAATCATTGTTTACTGCATTGGTTGGTGGCACGGCCATCGTCACCATAATCTATACTTTACTCCAATACATTTTTTTAAAACATGTACCGATCACAGAGTTGGTTGGGCAAACTGATGTCGGGGCTATTGCGGCCAAGAAAATGCTCGGTGATAGAATAGGAAATTTATTTAGTTTAGCCATTTCCCTTTTGTTAGTATCCAGTATCAGCGCCATGGTGTGGGTCGGTCCGCGAGTGACCTCAGCGATGGCAAAAGACCACCCCATCTGGAGTTATTTTCGAACCAGTAAAAACGGAATTCCCATTCGAGCTCTCTGGTTTCAATTTTTACTCACTGCCATACTATTATTGACCGGAACCTTTGAGCAGATTCTCATTTATTGTGGATTTTTACTCACCCTGTCCTCCATGTTGACCGTATTGGGAGTGTTCAAATTAAGAAGGAACAAACCAGATATTAATAAAAATGAAAACACTTTTAAAAGTCCATTATTTCCACTTTTTCAACTAATATATGTCGCTTTCTCAATTTTCATGATCATATTTGCGATAGTAGAAAAACCTCTTGAAACTGCGTTTGGGTTGAGTAATTTACTACTTGGGGTCCTGACCTGGTTTATTGATTTAAAATTAAAAAAAGCACATAATGAATAGGATATTTCTTTTAACAATGGTGATTTTTATAGCTTGTCGTGGCAAGCACAATCACGAGCATTCAAAAAACGAAAATGACATGCAAGAACATAAACATTCACAAGCCAATCACGAAAATCACGAACATGGAAGAGCCAATAAACACATGCATCAATCCTCACTTGATGACTTGGTAAAGCGATTTGAATCACCGGAAAGGGACGAATACCAGCAACCGGATAAAGTATTGGCATATCTAGGCGATATCAAGGATAAAACCATCATGGACATTGGAGCCGGCACTGGTTATTTTTCGGTAAAATTGGCAGACCACGGAGCTCATGTGATTGCGGCCGATGTGGATGATGATTTTCAAGATTACTTAAAAAAACGAATTGAAGACAATCATCTCACCGGCATTGAAACAAGGAAAATACCCTATGATTCGCCAGGTCTTTCAAATCAAGAAGTGGATATGGTATTCATGGTTAATACTTATCATCACATTGAAAATCGTGTTGAATATTTTAATAAGGTTAGACAAGGAATCAAAAATGATGGTTCCTTGGTCATCATAGATTTTTACAATATTGAACTTCCTGTTGGGCCACCTGTTGGTCATAAAGTGGACATGGGTGTGGTTGTAAATGAACTCAAAGATGCAGGGTTTGAAACATTAGACCTTGATGTCAATTTACTACCTTATCAATTTGTTATTCGGGCGAGAAAGTAAATTATAATTCAATTACTCTTTTAGGACTCATTTCAAGCACAGTCCTTTAGGATAGACGGTAAAAATTCTTGTAAAAATGTCCTCGTAAGGCATTAAATTTCCCATATATAGATGCGAGTAAACTTTAATTTTAATAGACTGAGAGACACTCAAACCTTGCTAATAGGCACTTACTTTTAAAATAAAGCTTGGATAATTTCAATCAATTTCTAATAACAAAACCAGCTTAGCTCAAATAAATACCCTCACTTTCTATTCTGATTTTTCTTTCTTTATAAAGGTGACCGATGGCTCTTTTGAAAGCTTTTTTACTTAATCCCACAGTCCGCTTTATAAGTTCTGGGTCAGAATGGTCATTGAGTGGGAGAAAACCGCGATTTGATTCAAGATTATCTAAAATGGTTTGTGATTGATGGTCAATAGAATTTTTGTACCCGGGAACCTCCAAAATCAGGTCTATTTTCCCGTCTTCTCTGACGTTTTTTACATAGGCACTATCCACAAGTCCGTAAGAAAGAGATTTGTGTAAATCCGTGTTAAAAATCATTCCCTGAAACATATTATTGACTATGACTTGCATGCCAATATTTGTCTTTTTATAGGGCATAATGCTTACTTTCTCCCCCACTTCTACGGTGATGTCTTCATGAAACAAGAATTGCTCTACATGCATGGATGCCACCATACGTTCCGTCTTTTCATCCTCAAAAACAAAAACTACAACTTTTTGTCCATTCTTTAATTGTGAACTTTGCTCTGAAAAAGGAAGCAAGATATCTTTTGCCAAACCAATATCAAGGAAAGCTCCCATCTTGGTCATTTGCTTGACTTCTAACAGGGCAAACTGATCAACTTCTACTAATGGTTTCAGCGTTGTCGCCGTTTCACGACCCATAGAATCATGATACACGAATACCTCAATATTTTGATTTAGCTCGATGCTTTCGGGTACATAAGCGTTTGGAAGCAACACTTCATTACCGGCTTCATCGATAAGGAAATATCCAAAATCCGTTTTGCGATTTACCTTTAAGTGGTTTAATTTACCTATCTCCATTTTGGAATTCTAAACCGCAAAACTCTCACCACAACCGCAAGTACGTGATGCATTCGGATTATTAAAATAGAATCCCTTACCATTCAAGCCTCCAGAAAATTCAAGAGTAGTATTGCAGAGGTAGAGAAAACTCTTCAAATCTGTAACCACCTTCACTCCATTGTCATCAAAAACTTGGTCATTGGGAAGCAATTCATTATCAAAATCAAGCTTGTAACTCAACCCCGAGCAGCCTCCGCTGGTCACCGAAACTCTGACAAAGTAATCATCTGACAGCTGTTGGCTATCGACGATTTCTTCAATTTTATTTTTGGCACTATCCGCTACGAAAAGCATAATTCTAGATTTTAGGCGTCGACAGTGATGCCGTTTTTCTTTCTATAATCTTCAATAGCACTCTTTATTGCATCCTCCGCTAGCACACTGCAGTGAATTTTTACCGGTGGCAATGCCAATTCTTCTACTATCGCCATATTATCAATCGCCAATGCCTGATCTATTGATTTTCCTTTTAGCCATTCTGTCGCCAATGACGAAGAGGCTATGGCAGACCCGCAACCAAAAGTTTTGAATTTTGCATCTACAATGGTGCCGGTATTATCGTCAACTTCTATTTGAAGTCTCATCACGTCTCCACACTCGGGAGCTCCTACTAAACCTGTTCCCACATTTGTCTTACTTTTATCAAGTGTACCGACGTTTTTTGGATTTTTAAAATGTTCGATTACTTTTTCAGAATATGCCATTTTCTAATATTTTAATTTATTTAAAGATATCTGCTTGCCAAAAATCAATCATTTAGATTAAACATGAATTGTAATAATTCTTACAACACTAGTTTATTTAAATCGGTTCTAAACAATAGCAATTAATGCTCCTGCCAAATCACCGAATTCAAATCAATTCCTTCCTTATACATTTCCCATATCGGACTGAGATCCCTCATGTGATTGACCCCTTTAGTCACCGCATCTATTGCATAATCTATTTCATCATCCGTCGTAAATCTTCCCAGACTAAACCGAATGGATGAATGAGCTAAATCGTCGCCCAATCCCAAGGCTACCAAAACATACGAAGGCTCCAGAGATGCCGAAGTACAAGCCGAACCTGAGGAAACCGCAATATTTTGATTAAAGGTCATCATCAGGCCTTCACCTTCTACGTGTTTAAATGAGATATTCGTAACGTGAGGCATACGGTGGTTAATATTACCATTGACCACAGATTCTTCAAGATTATTGAGTAATCCGGTTTCCAATTTGTCTCGCAATGCACTTAGTCTTTCAGCATCACTTTTCATTTCTAATCTCGCAATTTCAGCTGCTTTGCCAAACCCGACGATACCCGGTACATTCAGTGTGCCAGATCTCATTCCTCTTTCATGTCCACCGCCGTCCATCTGAGCCGTAAGTTTAACTCTGGGGTTTTTACGACTCACGTACAAAGCACCAATTCCTTTCGGGCCATACATTTTATGAGACGAAAATGCCATAATATGAACTCCAACTTCTTTCGGGTGAACTTCGATTTTCCCTACTGCTTGTGTAGCATCACTCATAAGCAATACCCCTTTTCTAGCACAGATTTCACCAATTTCCTTCATCGGCTGTATTACTCCAGTCTCATTATTAGCCCACATGACAGATACCAAAATGGTCTTATCTGTAATCGCCGCTTCAAGTTTTTCTAAATCGACCAATCCATCATTATTCACATCGAGATAGGTCACTTGCCCACCCATTTTTTCGATTTTCTGGCAAGAATCGAGAACCGCTTTATGTTCAGTTTTAAGAGTTATGATGTGATTACCCTTTCTCTGGTACATTTCAAAAACTCCTTTCAATGCAAGATTGTCACTCTCGGTGGCACCAGAAGTAAAAATCACTTCTTTGGCTTCTACATCTATCAATTTCGCGACTTGCTCTCTCGCATAATCTACTGCTTCTTCTGCCTTCCAACCAAAAGGATGGTTTCTACTCGCTGCGTTCCCTGGCACATCATAAAAATAAGGCAACATCGCCTCCACTACCCTAGGATCAGTTGGTGTCGTCGAGTTATTATCTAAATATATCAATCTTTCACTCATTAAACTATTATCTTATTTATAATTAATCTTAATAAACAGAACGCAAATATAACGCATTGATAGGAATTTGGTTTTTTATAATATTCATTTTGTTAAAAAAGATTCTTACAAAAGTTAAACAAAGTTTATGTGGCATACATTTTTGGGGTTTATAAATCCGCATACAAGACATATTGTTATTATAAATAATGTATTTAACTCTAATAATTAATTTATTATATATTTATAATTATTTAATACTTTATATACTGTGGTACAATTGCAGATTTAAGCCGACTTAGTTAGCTTTGCAATTCAGGAAAAATATTCGGATTTATGGATTTCAGAAAATATGATTTAAGCGAATGGGAAGAATTAGTAATTAGTGAGTTAAAACACCAGAAGACCTTTGAGGACTTATGTTTCACCATCGATGGAATCACAATCAACCCACTAAATCCAATAGACCCCAGTATTGAATTTTTACCCATTTATCGTGAAAGACCGACACGGAGTGGTTTAGTTTTTTCTAAAAATTTTGACACCATTGCCCAATGCCTTGAATGGGGACCTTCTGCGTTGAGACTATTTTTACAAGACGGCAATTACCCTAGAATAGAAGGTGTTCATTGGAATATGTTAGATGTCGAACTCGTGGGAATCGGAAAGGACACCGATCATTTCATCAAGATTAATGGGCTATCTCAAGACATTACAACTATAAATCCGAATCAATATGTCGATGTAAATTTTGAAGTCCCTTTTCCTGAAAATTGCACTCTACTTATAGATACCCTCAATATTGACAACGCTGCAATTTTCATAAACATCAATTTATCCAATGATTTTTATAAAAACATCGCAGGACTCCGAGCTTTGAGATTATTCCTATCGCACTTCAAACATGAAAAGAACCGTTCTCTTCAAGCCCGTTTGTCCGTCACTATTCCGACAACAGCACCAAGTGCGACTCCCGAAAACACAATATTAGAATACACTTATAAAGTAATAGCTGCATATATGGGCGGTGCTGATTATGTATTTCAACAAGTAGAAAATACCGATTTTGATAGAATTGCATTTCATATTCAAAACCTACTTAATCTTGAGTCAAAAATTACAAATACACAAGATGTGGTTGCGGGCAGTCCATTTTTTGAGAAGCTGACACAAAATATTTTGGAAACACTTAATGATCGATACACCGAAAGAGTTTAATCTCAAACTGCAACAATGGCATGCATTAAACGAAAGAGATCTACCATGGAAATCCAATGCCAATGCCTATAAAATATGGCTTTCTGAAATAATCCTTCAGCAAACACAGGTCAAGCAAGGAACGCCTTATTATCTCAATTTTGTAAAGAAGTATCCTGATATTCAGTCATTTATTAAAGCAGACTTAGATGACATTCTTGCTCTTTGGAAAGGACTTGGTTATTATTCGAGAGCCAGAAATATGTATGAAGCGGCACAACAAATTAATGAAACTTTTGATGGCTTATTTCCTAACAATTACCAGGATATCTTAGCTCTCAAAGGTATCGGAAAATATACGGCAGCAGCCATAGCTAGTTTCGCATACGAATTGCCTCACGCAGTAGTGGACGGCAATGTCATAAGATTAATCACCCGATACTATGGAATCACGGGTGATTACACTCGGCGGGCGACCATGTCAAAAATAGAATCTTTGGCACAAAAATTAATGGATCATGCCATATTGCCCTCTTCTCACAATCAAGCAATGATGGATTTCGGTGCCTTGCAGTGTAAACCATCCAATCCACTCTGCCAAAGCTGTCCCTTTAATAATCAATGCATTGCTTACTTAAATAATCAAGTAGATAAAATCCCGTTTAAGACCCCAAAAATTAAAAAAACTACTCGATATTTTCATTATTTAGTTCTGATGAATCACAAAGGTATCATCTTAAAACAAAGGACTAATGAAGATATTTGGAAAGGCTTATTTGATCTTCCCATGATAGAAAGTGACTCCTCAAAACCACCAAGTGAAGAAACTTTTTTTTCAATCCTGCCATCACTTAAAATCAAAAAAACATGTATCGAGCGACCCATTAAGAGAATCCTCGATACACGTAAACACATATTAACACATCAAATAATTTTCGCCAATTACTATGAAGTCTCTTCAACTTGCGATATTTCACAAAATGAAAACTTCCAATATTTTAAGAATCTAGGTACGATTGGCTATCCCAGCCTCTTTAGTAAATTTCTGAAAGGACAAGACCTGTAGACTTTACCTACTAGAAAAATAGATATTCGTTTTCTACATAACTCTCTCTGTACTGTGAACTGTCTCACCAAGGATACAATTTAGGAAGCGAAAAAATAAATTGTTCCTCAAAAATTAATCCTACATTAAATTTTTATCACTTTTTGTCTTTCATTAGAACGACTATCTGTACAGCCGATTAAGTACATTCCGGCACTGAGAGCTGAAGTATTGACAACATTTTTACCTGCATGTAATTCCGCTTCCAAAACGATTTTACCGCTCATATTGAATATCTGAATATGAGAATTTTCCTCCAATAGTACATTAAGTTCATCAGAAAAATAAGTTGGAAATACGGTGAGAGTTCTCTTCATGTCATCTCTAACCGACATAATGGTTTCAGAATATTCAAATCTTCCGTCATAATCCACTTGCTTAAGTCGATAATAGGTCACTGATAAATAAGCATCATCGTAAAAATGATATTCGTTATCTCTGTTACTATTTCCCTTTCCTTGTACGCTTCCAATTTTCTGAAAATGTACCCCATCAAAGGATTGTTCGACATCAAAGTGGCTATTGTTGGTTTCTGACGCAGTCAACCAGTACAACTCATTCACACTATTCCTTTGATTGACCGTAAACTTTATAAGCTCAACAGGTAATATCACGGCACCAGAAGATGCTGTACAATCATGAGATCCATTTCCATCATAAAATAAGTCGAAGGAAATAATTCCACCGCCACAAGGTGCATTAAATGTCAATGAATAATCAATCATTGGGTAATCTGGATCATCAACCGTATAAGTCACTGATACAAAAGTCCCACCAAATAAATTAGTAGGAGAAATTGTGTAGTTTTTTCCAAGAGAATTAGAGTTAGATGCATCTAATATTCCCGAGATGACATAATTACAAGTACCATCACCCTGTGCAAGAACCGCAGTATTTGACGCAGTCATAGTACATTGAGACTTCAATGGAGTAGAAAAAGAAAATAGAAAAGCAGCGAAAATAAAGGTAAATAATTTTCTCATAGTTGTTAGTTTTGGTTATTATAATATTTAGACAGACTTACAACTATTTGGTTACAGAGTGTAAATGTAAAAATTTTTACAATATAAATATAACTAATTGACTATTATTTTATGAAAAAATAATTAATATTGGGAATCATATTAGAAATTAGTGTTCCAATTGTGTCTGGATTTTACGATTTATTATATGCAGGATGAATTAGAAAAACGTCGGGAATTACTGCTCGAAACAGTCAAAATGAGGATGCCTTTCGGCAAATATAAAGGCACTATTTTAGCGGATTTACCAATCTTCTATCTCGAATGGTTCGTGAGAAAAGGTGGATTCCCTCCCGGAAAACTTGGCATTTTATTGTCCACGGTTTATGAAATAAAAATCAACGGATTATCAGAAATCCTGGATGTATTGAAGGACATGGAACCTGACTAATTAATCCTTTGAAATTTCAAAATCTTGATTCAATTTTTCCTTTCCATAAGTTAATACTACCTTATATTTACCAATGGTCGGAATGACATTTCCATTTTCTGATTTTTTGGCTCTATTGCCATTTAGATATGATTTTTGAAATTCTTTAATAGCACCCTCATCTATTACTAAATCAAGAGTGTAATTACCGACTCCTTTTAGTAATTTAATATTCTGTGAATGCAACACTTTATTGTTTAAATTTTCCAGAGAAAGTACTGCCTCGCCTGTTGTCGGTGAAAAAACACTTATTTCGACATTTGGAAGGTTACTCTTTTTGCTAAAGTTTAATTTAGAATCCCAATGTTCCCGATATCTAATTTTTTCCTTGAAGGACATTGATAAATTCATGTTGTTATTAATCGCCATTCGGAGTCCTTCCAGTTTTGCTTTCCAAATACTCCGCCCATGTGTTCCGATGATGAGTTCATCTTTTCTTTCTTGAATCACCATGTGATGAATAGGTACTTTGGGTAATTCTTCTGAAAAAGGATAAAAATTTAGACCACCATCACTCGAAAAATACATACCTCCATCTGTTGCAACGTACAGATTGTTCTTATCTTTTGGATCTTCAACAATGGAATTGATAGGTTCCATTCCGATGCCATTGGTAATTTTTTCCCAATGTTCACCCCTGTCGTTACTACGATAAAGCATTGGTTCAAAATTGTCCCATCTATATCCATTTAATGCAACATAGACCCGATCCTTGTCGTATCGTGAAGCCAGTACTACAGAAACCCAAAGATCCAGAGGCAAGTCAGTACCAAGGTCAACCCATCGATACCCAGCGCCATCACTTCTAAATACTTTACCATCATCACTGCCTGTATATATCAGCCCAAATTCTAGTGGTGATTCGCTGATGCTGGTCAACGTACCATAAGCGACATCCCCCTTTTTACCACCATTTGTTAGATCATCAGAAATCGCAGAAAAGCTTCCTGCACCATCCAGTGATCTCAATAGCTTGTTAGCACCCATATACACGATGTCGGGATTGTGAGGAGATATAAGAATGGGACTTTGCCAATTCCATCGATACGGATGATCACCCAATTCATGTGAAGGGGTAATATATTTGCTGTCTCCTGACCCCGTTATTTTATAATAATTTCCAAATTGGAATCCGGTATAGACCGTTTCGTTATCTCTTGGGTCTATTTGAACTTGCATACCATCGCCACCCATAATCATTTTATAGGGGTAATCGCCTTTCATTTGCCATCGGCTATTTTCAGAATAATTGTTTTTGCCTTTCCAGACTCCATTGTCCTGCAATCCACCATAGACATTGTAAGGTTCGTTGTCATCGACTGCGACATAATAAAATTGACCAACTTGATTTCCAAAGCACTTTGTCCAGTTTTCACCATCGTCATAACTGATGTTTATCCCACCGTCATTACCGAGTATGATGTGTCCTTCTCTATTTTGGTCAATCCATAATGCATGGTGATCGACGTGTACATTGTCTCCGTTAATATTTTCCCATGATTTTCCCATATCCTCCGATTTGAGAATTGGGACACCCATGATGTAAAGTTTATTAGGATTGTATAATTGACTTCTTATTTGTCCGAAGTAGTATCCATAAGAATAGTACAATCCATCTAAATAACCATCATGGGTACGAGTCCACTTTTGTGTATCAAAATCATACAAATAGACTTCTGCACCGATGACGTCTGTATCAAACAGGAGGCTATTGGCATCTTCCAAATAGGTTTTCATATCTCTAGGAACTATTTCATCCTGATCCACTTTTTCTTTAAGAAATGCCGCATCGTACTTTTCAGGAAATCCATTGTCTTTGAGGAAATTGACAAGTAAGGAATCCTCCAAATTCAAAAATTCCTCTTTGGTCATTTTTTCGAAATCCTCTTTTTTCAATTTTTTATCCTCTATCTTAATTTCATCCTTTGGTCTTCGGTTGTAATTATCAACGACGGCAAAAAGATAGTCTTTTCCATTCTTTTTGGACAGACTGAGACCTATTCTTCCTGTGCCATTTCCTTGTGGAAAATTAGAAATACTATCCGTCAATAATTGCCAACTCTCTGCGCCATCTTGACTATAATAGATTCCAGAACCACTGCCTGATTCGTTAAAATTCCAAGCTTTTCTATCTCTTTGCCAAGTGGCAGCATATAATTTACTGGGTACTTCTGGGTCTATAATCATGTCTACGACCCCTGTAGAATCATTGATATACAATGTCTTATGCCAATGCAAGCCACCATCCGTAGTTTTAAACACTCCTCTTTCTTCATTTTTAGAATATAGATGACCTAGTACGGCGACATAAAGGGTCAAAGAATCATTTGGATCTTGAATAATCCGTCCAATATGATGGCTGTCTTCCAATCCGCGATGAGTCCAAGTACGACCTTTATCATAGCTTACATAAATACCTGTACCCGAGTAGGATGATCGACTGCTGTTGACCTCACCCGTAGCCACCCAAATAGTTCCGGTATTCCAATTTACTGCAATATCTCCTATCGTCATCGTCTCATTTCTATCAAAAAGTGGTGTGAAACTGGTGCCATTATTATCAGTGTACCACAATCCCCCGGAGGCATAGGCGACATAAAACTCCGTCGCATTGTTAGGATTGACATCCAAATCGGCAACACGACCACCGAACACACTTGGACCAATACATTGCACAGGATAATGCAAAAAGGGAGAATTACCAAAAGAGTCCATTTTAGTCAATACACTAGTCATTCTAGAGTTTGGAGAAGTGGGAATCACTTGTGATTGACCTAATTGGACAATCATTAATAATAAGCACATTAATATCGTTCTCATGTATTTTTGGTATTTCAGTGAGCAAGTTAAAGAGTTATTGTTTGATTTACAAGAGAATGAGACTTTGAATGATTTATTTTAACGGCAATTCTACATGTAGATGATCGCCTGTCCCTGTATGTCTCAGAGTATGAAATCCCAATGCGTTGAAATAGTTTTTTATCATGAAATTTTTCAAAAAAGTATTTTCACTTGTATTCAAATCAATGGCATGACTATATCCATCAATTTGGATATAATGTCGAGAATTTCTATTGACCTTTAGTCCCATTTGCCTATAATCCATAGGGTTTCTACTCAAATCGGTAATGATAATATCGGGTTCGATTCTTGCCAATGCACCTACTGCTAACCGCAATACCGGATGTAAGTCATTGAGTTCATTTTTAATATTAACTCTGTAATGAGGTAGCTGCGTCCAATCTAAAATTCCATACCACAAAAAGACTATGAGGACAAAAGCGAATGATTTAAACAATACCAACCCCTCAAATTCATGCTTAGATTTAGGATAAAATTTTTTCAATATAAACCAACGAATTCCTATGATGTAAGCCAATGCCACACTGGCTCCAATGATGAACCCAAACATGTAGTGACCATATCCAAAGGTACTAAACCAAACGGCCACCCAAATCATTACATAAAAAGGGAACAACATCAAAATGAAAAATCCCAAAATTGATAGAATTATCTTCATCACAATTTTTTATCATCATTTAAAACGTACAAAAGTTGTCCAATTATTGTTAATTTTGGTTTCAAATGCATTTCTAATTATGGTAAAGACAAATTACACGATTTTATCTTTTGTCATTTTTATACAACTTTCATTTCTAGTATCCGGTTTTTCGCAAAATGAATCAACCAAAATAGATCCTATACTGCTCACAGAAACATCTGACCTTTTAAATGCCGTAGTTATCCTCAATGAAAACCCTCAATTCAGCACAAAAAATCACATTCATGGAAAGAATAAGAAAGGAGAATACGTCGTCTCACAATTGAAAAAAAGATTTAATTCGAATAAAAAAGAACTGTCCAATTTTTTAGATGAAAACAACATCACGCATCGGGAGTTCTACCTTATCAACGGATTTTCCATACAGACTTCACTAAAACATATCACCGAGATAGCAAAATTAAAATCGGTAAAACTCATTATCGAAGATGCAAAATATCGAGTTGAAGCAACAGTAAGCGAAAAAGAAAATGACAATCGGACGACTGAATGGGGCATTGACATGATTAATGCACCAGATGTGTGGGATTTAGGCTATAACGGGAGTGGTGTCGTAATCGGTGGACAAGACACAGGTTACAAATGGGATCACGAGGCTCTAAAAGAAATGTATCGAGGCTGGGATGGTACAACTGCCACACATGATTATAACTGGCACGATGCCATACATGTCGACCCCGACAACAATAATCCATGTGGAACTGACTCTCCTTTCCCTTGTGATGATCATAATCACGGTACACATACGATGGGCACGATGGTGGGAGACAACGGGATGGGCAAGCAAATAGGCGTAGCACCTGGTGCCAAGTGGATAGCTTGCCGCAATATGGATCAAGGCGATGGTACCCTTTCGACATATCTAGAATGCTTTCAGTGGCTATTGGCACCTTACCCCATTGGTGGTGACCCACTAACAGATGGAGACCCTGCCATGGCACCCCACGTAATCAATAACTCTTGGGCATGCCCTACCAGTGAGGGCTGTAATAGTTCCAATTTTGAAACTATGCGAGAAGCTGTAGAAACTCTCAAGAATGCCGGTATCGTCGTAGTAGTCTCTGCCGGAAATAGTGGAAGTGCTTGTCAAACGGTTAATGCCCCCCCTGCCATATTTGAGGAAAGCTTTAGTGTGGGGTCAACCACGAGTTCTGATGTCATCAGTTCATTTAGCAGCCGTGGCCCTGTTGCAGTAGATGGATCATATAGGTCAAAACCCAATGTATCTGCACCTGGATCCTCCGTATATTCTTCTATTGCCACAGGGGGCTATGCCACTTATAGCGGCACGAGTATGGCTGGACCACACGTTGTAGGAGCTGTGGCTTTAATCATCAGTGCAAAACCGGAACTCGCGGGAGAAGTTGAAACTATAGAAAATCTACTAGAGCAAACGGCTCAGCACCTTACCACAAGTCAAGTATGTGGTGGATTAGATGGTGGTGACATTCCAAATAATACCTATGGATATGGAAGAATCGATGTCTTAGCAGCCGTCAACAAGGCACTCAAAGAATTCGATGTACCCATCATTAAAGTGGATGCATTTGGCTATAAACCAAATGCGAAAAAAATTGCAATCCTTTCTAATCCACTCGTTGGTTATAACTCAATGGATACTTATACCCCATCAGGGGTAGTTGATCTAAAAGATGCTTATACTCATCTTCCAGTTTTTTCTGCCAGTCCAGTGGCATGGAATTCAGGTGCTACGCATACAAGCAGTGGAGATCAAGCATGGAGATTCGACTTCACGGCATTCAACACTCCGGGCAAGTACTATGTAGCGGATGGTGCCATAAGAAGTGAAGACTTTTTTATCGCAGATACAGTATATCATGACGTCTTGAATACTGCTTTTAAAACTTTTTATTATCAGCGATGTGGTGTGAATAAATTACAATCCATCGTAGGAGCCGCATACCAGGATGGTGCTTGTCATACCGCTGATCTAACTTGTAAATTTATCAATGACGAGACGAACACCTCTCTGGAAAAGAATCTCTCAGGAGGATGGCATGATGCCGGAGATTACAATAAGTATGTCAATTTTACGGCTGATGTAATTCAGGATTTGTGCTTTTCTTATGAATTCAATCCTGCGGCATGGAATGATGACATGGGCATCCCAGAATCCAGCAATGGCATACCCGACTTACTGGACGAAATAAAAGTGGAACTCGATTGGTTATTAAAAATGCAAGATACAGACGGTGGGGTATATTCGTTGGTAGGGGTAAAAAATTATGCCACGGCCAGTCCACCATCTTCGGATGCGGCTTTGAGATATTATGGTCCTAAAACCACTTCTGCCAGTCTTACCGCTGCGCTATGCTTTTCTGCCGCTTACCGTCAATTTTCAAAAATAAACAATCCCGATATCCAAACTTATGCCAGCACTTTGCAATCGGCAGCGATTGCCGCATGGGACTGGGCTATTGCAAATCCATCCACTAGCTATTATAATTCTGGTATTATCGCGGCCGGAGAGCAAGAAATATCAGGATATACACTTGATATGAGAAAACTTATTGCAGCCGTACACCTCTATGCTGCCACCGGTGATGTTCAATATCTCGATTATGTAGAGTTAAACTATTCTAACTCTCATTTGATACAATGGAATTTTGTCTATCCCTTTGAAAATTTGGTACAACTGGGATTGGTGTATTTTGCCTCACTTCCACAGGTAGATGCCCTGATTGCTGAGGATATAAGGAATACATTTGTCATAAGCATGGATACGGATAGCGGTAATATCCCCGCTTTTGACAATGATGTCGACCCCTATTATGCCTATCTTTCTGATGCCAATTATACATGGGGAAGCAACAAAACGAAAACGGATATGGGAAATCTATATCGTGCCTATCACAACTATATGTATGACCCATTAATCAATGACGAACTAGAGGAATACTCAGGCACTTATTTGCACTATATACATGGTGTTAATCCCAATGGGATTTGTTTTATGAGTAATATGGGTGGAAATGGTGCTGAAAAATCTTGTAATACCATCTATCACTCCTGGTTTAATGATGGAAGTGCAGCTTGGGATGATGTATTGGAAAGCACTTATGGACCTGCACCGGGATTTATACCGGGTGGTGTCAATCCTACATGGAGTCTAGATGATTGTTGCAATACGACTTGTGGCGCCAGTGATCCAGACTGTATCTTACTGTCACCGCCTTCGAGTCAACCGATAGAAAAATCTTACCGCGACTGGAACACCGGATGGCCGCAAAACTCATGGGAGGTAACAGAGCCTGCCATCTATAGCCAAGCCTCATATTTGGCATTATTGGCCAGTCAAGTGAATCAATATAGCAATGATACGAGTGATCAATATTCCATAGAAATTTTAGATAAAGACCTGTATTTTTCAACGTTTCCGAAATCCATTATTTTGCAAAGTCCGTCGGGTCTAAAATATTCTATCTCCGTCACCAATGATGGGGAAATAGAGCTAAACCTGGTAAGCAGTATTGCTGCCAGTACGAGTAAATCAATCAATGCCGGAGTCGCCATAAAATCAGCCGGTCAAGGCTTAATTATAAAATCTATGGATTTATCTCTTTGGAAAATCAATGCAACCACTCGAGGAAGCCTCCGAGTAGAATCTCTAGCAACATTACCGACCAATTATGTAAACCAAATCCATGAAGACCTCCTCATAGACGAATATCCCAATGGCTTAATACTGACCGACGAGACTGGTACCTGTTATAAGCTGACAGTTGATGATTCAGGTAAGTTGTATTGTAATCCCACAGGTTGTGATTAAGGAAAGGCGATAACTGCTGAAGTTTTTTACGAGAATAAAACGATTTAACGAAATTTACAATTATAATAAAATATACAATTTAATTAAAATAATATTTTGTAATTAAAATTAATGGTGTTATATTTGAAATAATTCTTGACCTATGTAAAAAATAATCTTTCTTTTTGCATTCGTTATTTTTATATTTATTTTATCTTAAAAAACATTCTGTTATGAAAACAAAATTTAATTCACACCAAACAGGCGTGGGCAGTATAATATATTACCAAAACACAGAAGCTACATCTACACTACATGTAAGATTTAGCAAACTAAAATCCACACTGATTACAGTTTTTTTACTGTTATTTACGACCGCAACCATGACATCTCAAGAAAGTTTACAAATAATTAATGCTAAAAAAGCTTTGAAAGAAGGATGGAAAAATCCATAGAATTTGACATCCAACAAGGCTTAACCATTACATTGGAATCACTCGGCATGGTAAACAACGAAGAGTTCGACTTGCAGGAATATAAACGTGCCGTCGCAAGGCAAAATTTTATCCAGAATCACTTTGAGGAATATCGGCGTTTATATCTTAACGATGATAATTCCGCAAGAATGGGCTCAATCATTGCATGCGATAATGGCGGATTTGAAGATGACTTTTTGTACTATTAAGGATATACCACCACCTACAACCATGGTAGCGATGACTGTGACCCATATAGTGGTGCTAGCCCTTCAACATTCACCATGACAACCATTCCGTCGACACGTGAATTCGAGATAGTCACAACGGGTCTAGATCCTCTGATAGGTATCCAGCAAGTACGATTTGGAAATAAGGCGGCTCGTATCAATAATCGATATGCCCATGTAGGCAATACTTGTAATGGTAATTACGGCGTTGATCGACTCGTAAAAACCTTTAAAGTGACGGAAGCTACAAGAGACCTTACGGTATGGTACGCCGTAGCTCTCGAAAATCCTAACGGGCATGTCAATGCTCAACCTTTCCTAAATATAAGCTGCGATCGTGACCCTATCAATGAGTTGTGCTTTGATGCTTCCATAATACAATGTGCGAATACATATTACGATTCTATTTGTGGTAATAGCTTTGATAGCATTGATGTACTCAATTGGGCTTGTCATCGATTTAAAATACCAGAAGATTTTGTTGATAGCTTAGCAACGGTCGAAATTACCGTAGCTGATTGTGCCGCAGGAGCACATTTTGGCTATGCTTATATAGATGGTTTCTGTGAGCCTTGTGACAGCAGTTCGCTAGGAAATATTAGTATCAAGGAGAGTACTATTGATTATGTGTCCTGCAATGCAGAAACAGCAAGAGTCTGCGGCGAGTATATATTGCCGAGTATTTGTCAGACAAATCATCCCGATTCTATAAAAATACCGGGATACACGATTTATAATCTAGAAATAGATACCGCAACACGGACTTTCTGTTTTGATTTTCCTATTTCGAATTTTGGCGCTGAAACCTGTCTTGAAATCTACGCTGAAATATATTTTGGCTCGACAGGATTTTTCCTATCGCCACAGCTCAGTAATAGTATCGATATATGTAAAAACTTGTATGAAGATTTATATGATGTCAACTTTGTAACTGGAACTTGTAATGATAATAATACGGATAAACTACTGTCAGATGATTATTATTATGTAGAAGTCTATATTTCCGGAGCAATAGGCACTTTTTGGCAGGTGACTCGAGAACTCAATCATCCATATCCCAATGAATCTGGCAGCCACACTATAGCCACCGGCTCGGGCAATACTACTTTATTATTAGGACCATTCCTCATACAAGAAGGTGACTGGGTCATAGTATTAGAAATTGGAAATTGCAAATATACCGACTACATCGAGGCACCGGATTATTGTAGTGGCTGTACTGAATTTAACGATTTAGAGATAAGAAATATTCAATGCCATAATACACCAAGTGATTATGACCCAACTAATGACACTTGGTCATTTGAAATTAATATTCCGGCATTTTCACCCATGAGTACTTACAAATTATCAGGAGCAGTTACTTCTTCTTCACTAAATTATAATACTTGGTACAGTTATTCAAGCTTTAAAATAAATGATGGATGCATACTAATTACTATTGAGGATTCCGCTTTATCGGAAGAAAATTGTAGTGATGGTATTAAATTTAGTATTTGCCCACCCAAGCCGTGTAGCGGCAACACTTTTTGTGACCTGGAGGTATTTCTTGAAGGGTTTGAATGCGATGAGGGTGACCCTCAGAATCCGAATGATGATGTATATTATATTAATTTAATTACAATACGAGTAGCTATCTGTGCTATGTAGTGGATGACGGCACGAGCTCGACTATGGCGAGTACTTCCAGTGGTAGCCAGACTTATGGCCCTTTTAACACTCCGAATATTAAATTTGAGTTTTTTGTGTGTAATACACCGACTTGTTCGGTATCGTGTCAGAAAAATTCACCCTGTAAGAAATTTGTTCAATTTAAAGAACCGGATTGCAGAGACCCTAACTTTAATAAATCAGGCAGAAGGGTCTTGTCCAGTATAAGTATTGAGGCTGATGAATCGATACACATACGGCCTAACCCTGTTAGTACGAATGAATTTCGACTGACGACTTCATTGGAGGACTACGACTACCTCATCTATGATGTGAATGGTCTAATAATTCAACAAGGTCATGCTTATGCACGGTCTCAACTGATAAATTTCGATGAAAGAGAAGGAGTATATTTTATTAGCATC
>JACJYM010000006.1 GCA_020636155.1 Lewinellaceae bacterium
TTTTTCAACACATTAAAAGCACTTTCTGATCAGGCAGGATCTATTCCATCTTTTTTATCGACACATCCTGATCCGGCTGATAGGAATCAAAATGTAGAAAAATATGCAGCGGAGGTTCAGCAAGATTTGGGACTAAACCCTGCAAATCTTGAGATTAATAGAAATCAGTACCTAAAATTAATAGATGGCATCGTCTATGGTGAGGATCCCACACAAGGATTTTTTGAATCAAACTATTTTTATCATCCGGGATTAAAATTTAAATTTCCCGTTCCAGCAGGGTGGAATACGGCCAATACACCTGCAATGGTACAGATGGCACCTAGTGATGGTAAGGCGGTTATTTTATTTGCTCTTGCAAGTGGTGCAAATCTTACGGATGCCGTGAATAAAGAGATTCAAGACAATGGTCTTACCGTTGCGAGTAAGAACAATACGACAGTGAACGGTTACCCTGCGGTAGCCGTGGTTTCTACTCAGACGGGTCAAGCATCAGATGGTTCTCAAGTCTCACTAAAAATATTGAGTTATTTTATTCAGTATAATAATATGATTTATAAATTTCATGGAATGAGCAATGCGGCCGATTACAATGTCTATTACAACTATTTTTTGAATACCATGAAAGGATTTAATACCTTGACGGATGCCAATAAATTGAATCGAAAACCGGATAGGATAAAAGTGGTAGAAGCAAAGTCATCAGGTACATTTCAGTCAGCACTAAGTTCTTATGGGGTAGCCTCTACAGATTTCAACGAATTGGTTATTTTGAATGATATGGCTCTTAATGCACAGGTAACAAAAGGGACTTTATTTAAAATTATTGAGAGAAACTCTCCTCAAACAGGTTCTAATACGACAAGTCCGACCACAGGCGGCAATGCCAACAATGGTACCAATGTGCCATCTTCCACTACATCGCCGTCTAATACAGGTACTAATACGAGTACTAATACGGGTTCTAACACATCAGGAACTACGGTCATTAATAAAGGCACAAATACGGAATCCAATACCACGGGGCAGGGCAGTAGCAATACGAATACTACATCCCCAACAAGCACGAATGCAGGTAAACCAACGAAAGTGGTGAAACCGAATAATTTGAAAAAGAGCGGAAATAAATAATCTAATTTTAAATAAAATTTCTTTGAAATTGAATTAACTGTTTTATATTTGCATCGCTTTAGGAAAACGATCCTAAAATATTAAGCGAAAGTAGCTCAGCTGGTAGAGCACAACCTTGCCAAGGTTGGGGTCGCGAGTTCGAATCTCGTCTTTCGCTCTTCTTTTCTAAAATAAAATGTGTCAAGCATTTCTGCCGCAGGCAGGAATAGGCCCGGGTGGTGGAATTGGTAGACACGCAGGACTTAAAATCCTGTTCCTATTGCTGGAGTGCGGGTTCGATTCCCGCCCCGGGTACTCTTAAAAAAATCAAATATTTTTCCTTTAATTTTTTAAATCAACAATTCGGATTAATCACCGGAATGTTGATGGCTAGGCCTCCTTCTGAGGTTTCTTTGTATTTGAGATTCATGTCTTGAGCCGTATCCCACATGGTCTTGATGACCGTGTCAAACTTTACAATGGCTTTTTTTGCATCCCCCATGAGAGCGAGATTCGATGCTGTGATGGCTTTGATGGCTCCCATCGCATTGCGTTCGATGCAAGGGACTTGTACGAGTCCACCTATGGGGTCGCAGGTGAGACCGAGATGATGCTCCATGGCTATCTCTGCGGCCATGAGGCACTGTTCCGGTGTGCCTCCCATAACCTCGGTAAGACCCGCCGCCGCCATCGATGAAGATACGCCAATCTCCGCTTGGCAGCCACCCACAGCAGCCGATATGGTCGCTCCTTGCTTGAACAAGCATCCAATCTGTCCACTCGTAAGAAAGAATTTATAAATGTCCTCCTCGCCTTTAAAATCACAGAAAAGCATATAGTACAACAGTACGGCAGGAATGACTCCTGCAGCTCCATTGGTAGGTGACGTGACCACTCGGCTCATGGCCGCATTTTGTTCGTTGACGGCGAGGGCAAAGCAACTCACCCATTTATTTACCGCATGAAAATCTTTAGTGGCATCACTTATAGCTTTCAGCCACTCTGAGCGACCAAAGAATTCGCCATTGCCGATTAATTTTTCACTGAGGGTTTTTGCTCTTCGATTGACATTTAATCCCCCGGGAAGAGTGCCTTCTGTCGTGCAACCTTCGTAAACACACTGTAGCATGGTGTCAAAAATACGGGTAATATTTAATCGAATTTCAATATCTGGCATGAAGGATTTTTCATTCTCGAATACGACGTCCGAAATGGCGGTACCCATGATGTCTGTATGTTCGATGAGGTCTTCTCCTGAAAAAATAGGATGAGGAAAACAATGGATCGTTGAGGTTTCTTCATGTATAAATTCACTTTCGATGAAACCACCTCCGACCGAAGCAAACAGTTCTTCCAATACTAAATCATTACTACCAAAAGCGAGGAATTTCAATGTGTTGGGATGCCGTTTGTGTTCATAAGATTCGAAGATTATATCCGATTTGGGGTTGAAATTTATAGGTTTTCCATCGATAATTAGGAGGTTATTGATTTTTACTTCTTCGAGGATGATGCTAAGTTGGTGTGTGTCAATAGTCGTTGGGTCAAAGCCCAAAAGACCCAGTATGACGGCTTGATCGGTGGCATGACCTCTGCCGGTTTTAGATAAAGAGCCGTAGAGGTGAATGGCGATTTTGTCATATTCTATGCCTATGAGTTTTTCTCTGAATTTCAAAGCTGCACGCCATGGCCCTAGTGTATGAGAACTTGAAGGACCAACCCCAATTTTGTAAATATCAAATATGCTTAATGGTTCCAATTTTTGATGTTCCCCATGTTTAGTTTGTTATTGAAAATTATTTTATCGACGCAAAGATACTTTTTAGTCTCATTGCTCGTATTTGATAAAAATTGAGGTTTTAAAGGCCAAAAAATGAAGTGGCGATACTAGTTTGTTTTTTTGTAGTTAAGGACTGCCCAAATATTGAAAAAGGCTGCCATAATACTCACCACAATAAAATCAAATTGCAATTCGTGAATAGTGCTGCCCTTTAAAATAACCCTTCTCATCACGTCGATAAAATAGGTGACAGGATTGAGTTTTGTGATAAATTGAGCCCATTCAGGCATGCTTTCAATTGGTGTAAATAGACCACTCATAAGAATGAAAATCATCATTAGAAAAAAGGTCAGCGACATGGACTGTTGTTGAGTACTACTATAAGTTGAAATCAATAGGCCTATCCCTAGCGCAGCTACTAAATAAATGGCTAAAAAAGCATAGAGAGGGAAGTATGATCCGATAGGAATAATGCCATAAATGCCTCGTGCTACGACAAATAATCCCACGCTAAATACAAATATTCCGATGAGCCAAAAAGGGATTAGCTTACCGAGAATAAAATATTGCTTTTTAATAGGAGTCACATTAATTTGCTCGATGGTGCCTATTTCTTTTTCTTTCACAATATTGAGTGAACACATATAGACGCCGACCATGGTAACTAATATCCCCAATATGCCGGGTACCATAAAAAAGGTATATTTCATATATTTATTGTACCAAAATCTAGATTCTACATGCATGCCTTCTTTAATTTCCTGACCGTTATAATGAAGCCATTTTTGCCTGATTTTTTGATTGTAATTGGAGATGATCTGCATCAGATAAGCACTTCCTACTCCAGCTTTGACACCATTAATAGCATTGGTGGAAACCAAAAGAGAAGAGGCGGATAATTTTCCGATATTTTTTTCAAAATCATGAGGTATTTCTAAGATAATATCGGATTGATCCTTTTCAAAATTTTTAAAGGCAGACTGGTAATCTTGACCATAATCGTTAAGAACGAAATACCCTGAGGAGATAATTTTATGTGTCAGTTCTCGAGAATAACTGCTGTGGTCATGATCCACAATCGATATATTGATATTCTTAATTTCATAGTCAGCTGCCATAGGCAATATCAATAACTGAATGATAGGCATAAGGAAAATCATAGGAAGAATGGCCTTGTTCCTAAATATCTGCTTAAATTCTTTTTGTAATAAAAATATTAAAGTCCTCATTCTAATCGTGTTTTGAACTTTTTAAGACTCAATGCGAGCAAGAAGATGGCCATTCCCATCAATACCAGCATTTCTTTCCATATACTTGCAAAACCTAAGCCTTTTATGACCACATCTTTGACGATGATAAAATACCAGCGAGAGGGTACTATGTTGCTCACGATTTGCAAGGGAAGTGGCATGTTTTCAATGGGGAACATAAACCCTGTAAAGAGTATGGTCGGCATGAGCATTCCCATCAAGGATATAAGCATGGCGGCCTCTTGTGAATTCGTAACATTGGATATCAATAATCCTAAGGCTAGGGCTGTTAAAATGAGAATGCTGCTCGCCAAATACAATAAAAATAAACTGCCATTGATGGGCATATCCAAGAGGTAGGTGCTGAGAAGAAGAATTACGGTCAAGTTCACGATAGACAACAAGAAGTAGGGAATTGCTTTGGAGATGATGATAATCAAGGGATTAGTAGGGGAGACGAGTAGAATTTCCATTGTTCCCAATTCTTTTTCCCTCACAATGGATACGCTGGTCATCAAAACACAGACCAATAGCAGTACGAGTGACATAACTCCTGGTACGAAGTTATAAGCCCCTTTGAGTTCGGGATTATACATCATTCTGATGGAAGTGTCTATAGTGTAAGGTATCAGTATCACATTATTTGACATTTCTTTTTGAAAATCATAGAGAATATTGGTCGCATAGACTACCAAGGTATTGGAAGTATTAGGATCACTGGCATCGGCGGTTAATAGCACGGTGGATTTGCCTTGATGAATGAGATCCCCCTCAAAATTTTCAGGAAGTGTGATGATCAGCTTGACTTTTGATTCTCTGAATATTTGATTGTAATCATGGTCATCATAAATTACTTCTTTGAGGAGAAAATTATTATTGGCACGGAACTTTTCAATAAGTTTTTCTGAAGTTTTATTGTTGGAATAATCACAAATGATTAATTCACTATTTTTTATCTCATTGGTCAGGGCGAATCCAAATAGTAATATTTGAACAATCGGCATCCCAAATAGCAAGATGAGGGTTTTCGAATCCCTAAAGACGTGATAAAATTCTTTTTTAATATAGGCAAGTAGTTGTCTCATAATTAGTCCGCCGATCTTGTGGCTGCTCTTGCCAATTGATAAAAAACCTGATCCATAGATTGAGCATGGTAGGTGTCTTTTAAGCCTTGAGGAGTATCTAGCGCTTCTATTTTTCCATCGACCATCATCGAAACACGGTGACAATATTCTGCTTCGTCCATATAATGGGTCGTCACGAAGACAGTAATATTTTTGTCAGATGCGGCATAGATCATATCCCAAAATTGTCGTCTCGTTACGGGGTCAACACCTCCTGTTGGTTCATCTAAAAATACGACTTTTGGCTCGTGGATGATTGCGACAGAAAATGCCAATTTTTGTTTCCATCCCAGAGGAAGAGAACCTACTAATTTATTGGCTTCGGCATTCAATCCCAATGTGTTGATAAGTTCTTCTGATTTTCGTTTGATGGTTTTTATATCCAATCCATAGACTCCGGCAAAAAACCTAATATTTTCCTTAACCGTTAGATCTTCGTAAAGTGAAAATTTTTGGCTCATATAGCCAATGTTTTTTTTGATGTCTTCTGTATTTGTGTAAATGTCATAACCAGCAATTTGGGCATCTCCGGAAGTAGGCGTCGAAAGCCCACAAAGCATTCGCATCGCCGTCGTCTTCCCAGCACCATTGGCACCCAAAAATCCAAATATCTCTCCCTGATATACTTCAAAACTGATGTTGTCCACGGCAATAAAGTCACCGAATGCTTTAACCAAATTTTCTACCTTGATGACAATCTTTTTCTCCATCACTTTTGCATAAGTTGAATGAAACAATCCTCAATGGTCGGTTCTATCGGCTTGATTTCGATATTTTGATTACCCAGTTGTATCATGTCTTGTTTTAGATCAGGAATATCCTTCGCATAGGTGTCGTTTACGAAGCATATATGGTGATAATCGCCAAAGGTATTGCACGAAGAAATTAAGCTTGAACTCCGCAAGTCCTTGAGGAGCTTTCCCATATTGTCGGCTCTCGCAGCAAAAAGTGGATACGGATATTTATCGATGATGCCTTGTGGTGTATCGATGCTCATAATCGACCCATTCTGAATCAGCGCAATGCGTTCGCAGAGCATCGCCTCGTCCATATAGGGAGTTGACACCAAAATGGTGATGCCTTGTTTTTTTAGATTTTTTAGCATCTCCCAAAATTCCTTTCTCGATACCGCATCTACTCCAGTGGTTGGCTCATCGAGAAGTAGAATGGTAGGTCGGTGAATAAGAGCACAACACAAAGCTAATTTTTGTTTCATCCCACCCGATAATTGGCCAGCTCGTCTGTTTTTAAACGGTTCGATCTGGACATAAATGTCTTTGATTAAGTCGTAATTCTCTTTAATAGTGGTATTGAAAAGGGTGGCAAAAAAGTCTAGGTTTTCCTCAATCGTTAAATCTTGATACAGAGAAAATTTGCCGGGCATATAACCCAATAATTTTCTAATTTGCTTGTATGATTTGACCACATCAAAACCATGGAGAGATGCACTGCCTTCGTCGGGAAGCAATAAGGTGGCAAGGATTCTGAATAAGCTGGTCTTGCCTGCGCCATCTGGTCCAATTAATCCAAAAAGTTCACCTGAATTGACTTCAAATGAGATGTCCGACAATGCCAATACTTTCTTCTTGTCGTAAGATTTACTAATATTTTTAACGATGACTTCCATTCTTATTTAAACATGACTTCACCATACATGCCTATCTTTAATAGCCCCTTTGGATTGTCCACTTGTATCTTGATAGCATAGACTCGATTTGCTCGTTCGTCTTTGGTCTGAATGGTTTTGGGAGTAAATTCTGCTTCGTTACTAATCCAAATTATTTCTCCTGATGATTGGTTATATCCACCATTGCCATCGTCAGTCAGCACAGTGACTTTTTGATTGAGAGTAATCTGTGCTAGTTGATTTCCTGACACGTAGGCACGAAGTTCCAAGACACCTAAATCTGCTATTTTGTACAATGGTTTTCCGGGTGCCATCATTTCTTCAGCCATGGCATATTTGGTTAATACAGTCCCTTTTACTGGGTTGATAATATGGCATCTTTCAATTTCTTCGTTCAGAATTGATAATTGAGTCAGAAGAGCTTGTGACTCCTTAGTTATACCGGCATTGGCAATGTTTAAAGTCGATTTCTGAGCACTTATTTGATCATTAATCAAGTTTATTTGAGCATTGATATCATCCAGTTGTTTTGGAGTCGCGGCATCACCTTTTAAGAGATTTTCGATTCTTTTCTTTTCATATTCTGCTTTTGACAATTGCGATTGCAAAGCCGAAAGTTGGACGACGACATTTGGTCTTTTACTCAGGATAGCACTTGATTGTGCTACGAGTTGATTCTTTTTCAAAGCAAGAAGAGTCGTGTCGATGAGTCCGATTTTTTCACCAATTTCGAGATGATCGCCTTCTTCCATACGAAATTCCTGTAGAATACCCATGCTTTGAGACGAAATGATGGTTTCCTCGGCTTCAAAAATCCCGGTTGCATCATATTTTTCCTCTTTTGGACGGCATGAAGAGATTATAATGACCAGAATAAGAGTTGAAAGTGATATTGCTTTTTTCATCTTTGTTAATTGGTTTGAATGTTTCCGTAAGTATTTCTAAGTTTATATTGACTGGAAAGAAGCAGCATTTCATGAAGTACTTTCCCCAATCTTGCACTTTCTAGATCATTGAGTCTGACAATATAATCACTTGTGGAAATGGTTCCATATTTCAATTGATTGAGGCTAGTTTCTAGAATGGTTTCATAGTCGGCAATGATGTCTTGGTCACTTATGAGTTGTTCCTGATATTGTTTTATTTCCGATTCTACTTGTATTTTTCTGAGTTCAATATTTCTCAAGAAAGATTGACGTTGAATATCTAGTTTGTTTTTGGATACATCGATCATTTCTTTCTCTGTCTTTGTAGAATTTAAGCTGTTAAAACTCCATTGAGCTTTGAGACCAAAAATGTAATATGGGTCAAAACTATCGCTTAAAAAATTGAGTGCTGGACGTCCAATTCCTGCTTGTAAGAATAATCCTGCCACAGGTAATTTTTGATTGTCAATAATTTTCTTTTGGGCATTCATAGCGTTGGTACTTGCATCTATGGCACTCAATTCTGGTCTATTAATTGAATTGTTTTCATAGAGAGGTGTAGGTATTTCTAATTTGCTAAATTTCTCAATTTCTTTTCCGGTCATTATACTTAGCATGCGTAGTAATTGCTGTTTTTGGATTTGTGCTTCGCCTATTTTCTGTTCTAGTTTCTTTAATTGCACCTGTAAGATGGCCAGATTACTTTTTAAGGCAACACCATTCTCGATGGCTGCTTCTGTGCTTTTTATCGCCGTCGAAATATTGGATTTCGATAATTCTAATTGTTCTAACTGCTTATCAATCAATAAGGTGCCAAAAAATAAATCCTCTATTTTCTCATAAATTTTATAAATTTCAACATCCAGATTTTTTGCTTCTGCAACGGCATTGGCATTTTTTAGACTTTTAATATCATCTGAAATTAAAAGAGCCGTAAGGGGTTGTGAGATTTCTGTGTACAATTTATACTGGTCTTTGCCCGGGGTAGGAATGTTGAATTGCGGTAATTCAATTGGTAGCTTTGTGACATCCGACTGATAGCTTGCTGAGAGTCCAAAATTAATTTGCAGTTGTTTTTGTTGATTTACTTTTTCGATATCCAGTTCATGTAATTGATTTATTAAATCATACTGCTTTATGGCAGGATAATTTTGTTTTGACCAGATATAACAACTGTCAATACTTACGGATTGCCCTTGCAGGATACTGAAACTTATACCATAGATTACAAAAAATAAAAGAGTAAAATGTTTCATAAGATATTAAACAATTGATTAACTAATGTCGTGTGTTTTTAAAATGGATTCTATCCAAATCGGAACTAAATTTTTCCGTTCTTCCATCAAATTGTCAAATTCTTTATTGTTCAAATTGCCGATTTTACTGATGATAGGCTTTGACATAAATGGAAACACAAGCATGCTGAGCAAATTGATAAGAAAGTGCATTAGACTTGATTTGTTACTTCCCGTCTCCGCCATTTTTTCTTTGTATTGTTTTGCAAAAACTGAGTCTAAAAATAAATTGTCAATTGGTAATTGATGGATAAAATCACTGGATTCATTTCGCAATTCGCTCAGCACAAATAGTGGAACTTCCGGCTCTTTTGAAAGGAAATCGATATATCTATTAGCTATTTGTTGAACCTTTTCTTCCAATGAAGACTGCTCATCGTTAAAAACAAAAATAATTCCCTGAAGAAACTTAAAGATGGACTCCATCATGATTATTTTGAACAATTTCTCTTTACTTCCGAAGTAATAATTGAGTAATGCCAAGTTTATTTGTGCCTCGTCTGCAATGTCGCGAGTCTTAGTTGCAGCAAATCCTTTTCGCTGAAAAAGCCTTTGTGCCGCTGCCTTGATTCTTTGCTCTGTGTTTTGATCCTTTTCCTTCGCTTTTAACATTGTTTCGTATTGCAGGGCAAATATAAATCATTAAAATTAAATTAAACAAATGATTAAATTAGAATTTTTAAATTTTAATAATGTTCGCTAATGGATTATTACCCAGGGTAAATTGTGAGAAAATGACTTTTAGACCTCAGAGCTAAGGGTTCTTATTCGTTTTTATCCATTTAAGATATTCCCAATTGTTTTCATTTAAAAGCAATAGAGTATCTTTCCCTAGGTGTTGCATTTTATAGCTTTCTGTTCCCCGTGCATGGTCGTAGCTGTCTCGATGAACATTATCCATTAGTTCTAGGTGGATTTTATAATTACCATTTTCTGTCAGAATAATATTTTGAGAAGAATGGTTCTCAACGTATACACTAATAAAGATGGGGGATTGAAAATTATCGATTGTGAACTCTTTATTTTTTCCTATCAAAGTGTAGCTTTCTTCAAAAATTGAAAGTTTTGCTGTATCGATTGGAGCTTGGCTTTGAAAATCAATGATTTCGAATTCTAATTGGATATTATCGCACTTTTTGGTTTCATCTTTAATCATACTGAAATTATGATCAAAATATTCAATGGGTTCATAATCAAGGATTAATGAGTCATTCCTGACTTCAAAATGTCCTTTTCCAACAATCATTGCGACACACATTAATTCTTCCGATTCGAACCTATTTTCTGATAAAAATGTATAGCATTTGCTCCACATAAAATCTTCTGCACAATATTTTCCTTGTTGAGCTTCCATTAAGTTAAACTTAATAATCAAGACTAATATTAAAAACCGATTCCTCACCTTACTGGTTACATAGTTTTTTAATTTCCGCTGATAACTGTGATAAGGTTTCATTATAAATAAGTATTTCAATAAAGGTCTTATCACTTATATTGGTAGTAGCTAGAAGCTGATGGATTTTGTGACCAATTTTTACATAATAGATTGAATCAGATCGAAATTTATTCGATTGAGAGGAATCATAAAGATTTTGTCTCAAGTAATTTATACAATCTTCAGTCAATACTTCTGCACCTCTGGCTTCATACATTTGGATGGCCGATTGTTGAGCAAGCACTGTCCAAGCAGTATCTTTACTAATTTCAAATAATTTATTTATCTCCTTTAAATTACTTGGTGACATAACCTTTTCTTTCGATTGTAATAGAATTGAATTCAAACGGGCATCAGCAAGTCCTTCCAAATTTGAATTGTCATTACCACATGATGTGGCAGTAATGAATGCTATAAGTAATATTGAATTTCTAAATTTTATCATGTCAATGGTCTTAAAAATCTAATCCAATTTCAATTTCATAAGATGTCCCTTTTGATTCCTGATTAAAGCTGAAGTTTCTATCATATATAAAACAGATATAATAACTAAACGCTTCTGATGCATTTTTATTCCATGTTAAGCTCCACTCATGGAGATTTGAGTATCTTTCGAAGGTTTGTTTATTTTCTACAAAGAAACTCTCAAAGTTTAATTTTAAAGTCCAAGGTATATTGTGAGTTTGAGAATCCATGAATTTATAGAGCATCCCCGTAGAAAATCGGAATCTCGTAAAATTATTTTCAAAATCGTAAACCATGTCTTGGTTCAGCATTCTGTACTCAAATCTCACGACGTTTTTCCAAGTGAAATGATCATTTATTACAACTGAATTGGCAGCACCGACATAGGGTCTCATCTCCGTGAAATCAGTACTCAACTTGTCCTTGACAAACCCGAATCGCATTCCACTTTTTAAGACTAAAAAATTGCTAATTATTTTGTGCTGAAAATCGTATTGAAGTGACAAATTCAAATAATCCAAGCCCTGGCCATCAAATTCATCCTCCATGCTCGCCGAAATTGAATGGCTATTTTTGTCATTAGACATGGTCTTTGAAAGTGAAAGTTTATAGAAATAAGATTGAGTGATACCCTCGTTATAGCTAAATATTAGGATAAATACTGCAAAAATTAACTGTCGCTGTTTGCTCATTGGATTTTTTCTTTAAAAATTTAAGTTTAATCTTTTATTATTTCTGTATTCCTGCACTAAAATATTATTACTTTTTGTTTTTATAAATTATTGTGAAATAATCTTTAAAAATCGCCTTCAAAGAAAGCAATTTAGTTTTTTGTTTTCTTGAACTTTATATAATATTGAAAGATTATATATGTTTGCAATTCATACGCTACATTAAATGTCTGAAAAAATTCGTGTTGGTATATTTTTTGGTGGGCCGTCGAGAGAAAGAGAGATTTCTTTTGCAGGTGGAAGAACGGTTTATGACAATTTGGATAAATCCCTTTTTGAGGCCATTCCGATTTTTATCGATAGCAACAGGCGGTTGATTCAGCTTGATTGGCAGTACGTTTATAAAGGTACGATTCGCGATTTTTATCCACCCGTTGAGTTTTTACCTCCCAGTGATAATCCCTTTCAGATTTACATTGAAAGTTTGGGTAAGTTGGATGATGAGACTTACCTAGCGTTGTGTCAAAAAGTTGGGAATCCCATTGAGTGGCATGATATACCGCATTTGATTGATATTGCATTTTTGGCGTTGCATGGAATATTCGGTGAGGACGGCCAGATACAGTCCATTCTCGAATCGATAAATGTTCCATATACCGGTAGCGGGGTTCTTCCCTGTGCCATCGGAATGGATAAATCAGTACAAAAAAAACTGATGCAAGATGCAGATTTCGTGATGCCAACACTACTCGAAATTGAACGAAGTGATTGGAAAAATGGTAAAAGAAATTTTTATGAATTAGCCCAAAAAAATATTGGTTTTCCTTTGGTCGTCAGACCCTCAAATCAGGGTTCTTCGATAGGGGTAAGCATACTCATTGACGATGATGAAAACCGTTTCACAGAAGCCGTTGATAAAGCATTTTTTCGCCAAGTTTTGGATTTGCAACAATGGCGGGATAAGGATCAAGACGATAAAATTCAGTTGGTACGGCATCTGATTGATATACGTGAGGGCTTGGGTTTTCCTATACGTGTCAATGATAAAATCTACTATCACCCCGATGACTTGCTCGAGTTATTCAATTCGTCTAGGGAGGATTCATTGCTACTAGAAGCGGTCTATAATGAAAGAAAAGTATTGATTGAGTCTTTTATTCATGGGAAAGAATTCTCGTGTATCGTCATACGCAATGAAGGTGGCAACCCCGTAGCTCTGCCACCTACAGAAATAGTGAAAAATAGTAAATTTTATGACTATAAGTCAAAATATTTGCCAGGGCTTTCAAGAAAAATCACACCAATAAATCTGCCCGATGCTGAAATTCAAGCAATAAGGAACGAATGTCAAAAGCTATTTAATCATTTTGCTTTTACTTGCTATGCTAGAATAGACGGATTTATAACAGATGATGGGAAAATCATCCTCAACGACCCCAATACTACGAGCGGAATGATGCCTTCTTCCTTCTTTTTTCATCAAGCTGCAGAAATAGGACTTGATCCTTCTAAATTTTTAACTTTTATAATTAGAACCTCCTTGATAGAAAGGATTCACGAAAGCTTAGAAATTACATCTTATGATTCCTTACTAGTGCGACTTGATACATTGATGGAAAATGCAAAAGCCGCAGAAGGAAATAAAATCAAAGTTGCGGTTATCCTTGGCGGTTATTCTTTTGAAAGACATATTTCAGTAGAAAGCGGCAGGAATATTTATGAAAAATTGGCTTCTTCAGATAAATACGAACCTTCACCGGTATTCCTTAAAAAAACGGAGGATGGGTATGAATTTTATAAAATTCCGATAAGCCTCTTGTTGAAGGACAATGCAGACGATATTTCTGATAAAATTGACAATTTTCATACACATCCTATTATCGATGAAATCAGGAAAGAATGTCAATCAGTAATGAATAGATATCGGTATTCAGGAGAGTTACTTAAACCGGAACACCTCAGTAACCAACAATTAAAAGATGAGTTTTCTGAAGTGTTTATTGCGCTACATGGCCGCCCGGGAGAAGACGGAACCTTACAAGAGCAATTGGCGCAATTAGATATTTCCTACAATGGATCACCCTCTCATTCGTCTAAGATTACCATAGACAAATACGACACTTTGCAGCTCTTAAAAGCTCATGGATTCTTGGTTGCTGACCAATATATTTTGTCTAAAGAACTTTATAATTCGAATCAAAATGAAGCCATTAACACCATCGTATCCCGATTTTCATTTCCTTTCATTGCTAAGCCAGTAGACGATGGATGCAGTTCGGCTGTAAAGCGAATAAAAAATAGAGATTCCCTACAATCTTACTTGGATGTCATTTTTCGAGATGATGAAACCTTGACTATAATGCAACGGGATTCTGTGCATATTGGTGAAAATGAAGAATTTCCGTCAAAAAATCGGATTCTTATAGAGTCGATGATAGATCGTGGGAGTGCCGTTGATTTTATGGAGGTGACGGTAGGTCTCATGACCCGTTATCAAGGCGAACAAGTAATTTACGAGGTTTTCGAACCTTCGGAGGCCTTGGTGGGAGGAGAAGTGCTAAGTCTCGAAGAAAAATTTCTTGCCGGAGAGGGGCAAAATATTACGCCAGCTCGATTCGGTAACCAAAAAAGTGAATATGATATTGTAGCTTTGCAAGTGAAAAGTGAATTGGAAAAGGCGGCGAAAATATTGGGAGTGGAAGGGTATGCTAGGATTGATGCGTTTGTAAGAATCTACGAAGACTTGAGAGCAGAAACCATAATCATCGAAGTGAATTCATTGCCCGGTATGACACCAGCCACGTGTATTTTTCATCAAAGTGCTATTGCGGGATTAAGTCCATACTCGTTTATCGATGAGATATTGACATTCGGCAAGAAAAGATTAGAAAAATCAATAACGACGTAACTGATGCTAGAAAAAATAATCAATTTTTTTAAAAAGAATTACCTATTAAAACATCTATTGATGATGTTTTTGTTTGTTGTAATTGTCCTCTTTACGGTATTGCTTTGGCTTAGAATATATACTAATCATGGCCAGAAAATTGAAATGCCCGACTTTTCAGAATTGGAGTTAAAAGATGCAAAAAAAATAGCCAATAAGTCGAGTTTTTCCTTGGTAGTCAATGATTCTATACATAATGTGGGTATGAAAGGCGGGATTGTTCTTTCTCAAAATCCTGAGCCCGGCTCCATGGTCAAAGAGGGTAGAACAGTCTATGTAACTGTGACCAAGTACAATGCTGACAAGATCAAAATATCTGAACTCCCGGTTCTGTATGGGGTTGATTATGAACAAAAGAAAACCGAGTTGAGTTATAGAAACATTGGTTGTAAAATTAAGGGAAGAAAGTACGACCCGGGAGAGCCTAATTATATTCTCGAAGTATGGTATGATGGTGATCTCATCATCAGTAGAGATGTATTGAAGTCTGATGTTCAAATAAATAAAGGTGATGTCCTCGAATTTGTAATAAGCGAAAGCGGAGGCGGAACGTTTTTAATTCCAAGTCTGACTTGTAATACTCTAGGAGCTGCTGAGTTTTTGGTAGAATCATCACGATTAACCATAGGTGATGTGAGAGAGATAGGCACCGTAACAGATAGAAATACGGCCTACATTGTATCGCAAGATCCACCTTTTGATGGCGAAAGTAAGATAGGCGAGGGCAGTAGTATCAACCTGACAATTTCTCAAGAAAAACCAAAAAATTGTGATTAAATTTTTAAAAAACTTATTTAGAATGAATGACATTTCAGTTTCAGAATTGAAAAAAAGATTAGATGCGGGAGAAAACATCATGATGATAGATGTGAGAGAACCCTACGAAAGAGAAGAATTTAACATAGGCGGAACTCTCATTCCATTGGGACAGATTTCGGATGTTAAAAATAAATTTCCGAATGCCAAAGACGATGAAATCGTGGTTTACTGTAGATCTGGAGCAAGATCTGGGGTGGCAAAATTACAAATGATGGGAATGGGATACAACAAAGTGAGAAACTTGACAGGAGGAATGATGACTTGGCAAACCAATTTTAGATAATTTTGACTCTCGCACTTATTGATTTAGTTATAACTTATATATGAAACAAACCATGTCTAAAATAATTACTACACACAAGGGGGTTGATTAGCAGGTTAATTTTGAGTAACAAATACTTTTATACAAATGAAGCTTTATCATTTTTTTACATTGTTTACGGTTCTAATGATCGTTTTTTCATGTAAGTCGGACGTTTCTGACAGTTATGTCGTGAAGGATTTTACTTCATACGATTTCCCGATAAAGATTAAGGTGCCAGATTCCATCTCGGTAAAAAAAGGGGATCTTGGATTTATGCAAGATTTGACAATTAAGGGGCCTGACAACTATGATTTACAAGTATTCAGTACGGAAGTGACGCAATCAGACCTGCCTAAACTCATAGAGGAAAAGAAATCTGAAGTAATGGCAAATCCATTTTTTTCAAAAATTATTGAAGAAGGGGAGAATGGCTTTATTTTTGAGAAGAAAATTGATACCACGAGGATTAACTATGATTTTAGAGTCATCAAACTACAAGGATTAAAAGAATTTGTGTTTCAGACAAGCCTTGTAGGTAAGTTTACTTTGGATGAAGCTCGACGGATGTACGAATCAGTACAGTAATGCAAATACTGTGGCTTCATAAGTGGATTAACGTGATAGAAATTGATACAATATCGAAGAATCGGGTTAATCCTGTTCAGTTCATCTAAATTTTAAAATACAAAGAACAAAGACAAAACTATGAAATTACTTGAAGGAAAAGTGGCGTTGATTACTGGAGGTTCGCGAGGAATAGGAGAATCCATTGTGAAGACTTTTGCAAAAGCAGGTGCCGATGTGGCATTTACTTATGTGAGTTCGGCAGAAAAGGCCAGTCAAGTGGAAAAGGAAGCCTCAGTGCATGGAACTAAAGTAAAAGCATATTTGTCAGATGCTTCTGATTTGGTGCAAGCGGAGAGCCTTGTTCAGGATGTTATGGAGCATTTTGGAACCATAGATATTCTTATCAATAATGCCGGAATTACAAAAGATAATCTTATCCTAAGAATGTCGGAAGAACAATGGGATCAGGTCATTCATGTCAATTTGAAATCAGTATTCAACTTGACCAAACAAATCGTGAAGCCCATGATGAAAAACCGTGGTGGCTCGATTATTCACATGAGTTCCGTGGTCGGTGAATTTGGTAATGCAGGACAATCTAATTATGCTGCCTCAAAAGCTGGAATTATTGGATTTTCAAAGTCTATTGCCAAGGAATTGGGTTCGAGAGGCATTAGAAGTAATGTGGTGGCACCTGGCTTTATCGAAACTGATATGACTCATGCATTGACAGATGATCAACGCAAAGCATATACGGATAACATCCCTTTGAAAAGGTTGGGTTTAGGAAATGACGTGGCGAATGCCTGTCTTTACCTTGCTTCTGACATGTCAACTTATGTTTCTGGGCAGGTTCTTAGTGTCTGTGGTGGATTAAATATTTGATTTGTTTAAGAGGTATTACATTGGATTTTTACTTCTAATAATTTTTAGTGCTTGTTCTAGAAATCCACTTTTGTTACATAACATAAGTCATGAGGATTCGAATTATATCACCAAAATTGATCGACCACAAGATTATAAATATCCGTGTCGCAGTTCTGATAATTATGTGCCATATCCTGAAGACTCATTAATCAAAAGTAGAACGATTAGAGTCAATGTGCATTTTATTGATTCTACCTCTGCAAAATATAACATTCCGGAACCTAAAGCAGAAACGTGGGCTTACCACATGATTGAAAATGCCAATTTCAGGCTGAGGACAAATGAACAAATGAATTTGCCGGAAGGCAATGAAACACCCTGTATTCCGGCAAATTATCAGTATCGACTATGGAAAGATGACAGTACAGGTCTGTCGGTGCATTATCATTATGATGATGAGCTCTATTATATGTTGACAAAGGGCAGTGGAGCCAATAATTATGATCGGAAGGTAATAAACAAATACCGAATAGGTGAGGATAGTATATTGAATATATTCATACTTCCACCTCATCCAGATAGCATTGCAACGGGTCGATATGTGGCAAGTAGAAGTGGAATTTCTCTTGGCAATAGTATTAAACTTACCGGACCACTAAGTCAGGGAATGAAAGATTGGGAAATGTCCACTAGCGTCAATCATGAAGCAGGCCACAGCTTTGGGTTGAGCCACTCATGGTACAAAAATGATGGTTGTGATGATACTCCACCCAATGAAAATTGCTGGTCAACCATGGAATCTGGCAGATGTGCCGGTCCAACTTCCAATAACATGATGGACTACAACAATAGTCAAATGGCAATTACTCCATGTCAATTGGGTAAAATTAATATGGTGATGTCAGATTCTAGGAATACTAGAAGAAAGTTGCTTGTGAAGGATTGGTGTGTTAAAAGTAGTGATGTTCCCATTACTATCCATGAAGATACGAGTTGGAAAGGCTATCGGGATATTGATCGAGACATCATTGTGGAGTCAGGCACTCTATCCATATATTGCAAGGTTTCAATGGCTCAGGGAACAAAAATTACCATCATGCCGGGAGCAACTTTGACATTGCTAGATGCCGAGCTGTATAATGATTGTGGATTTCAATGGGAAGGAATAGAAGTAGTTCAGAGTAAAAAGGAGATTGGAAAATTCCTGATGACTGGAAATGCCAAAATCTCTGATATTCGTGAAAAAGAAGACATCATGAATAAATAAAGATTACTTATTTTTATTGATGCGGATAGCGGAATAATCCGTGCCAACCCTTAGTCCATATTTCCACATAACCTTCATTTTTTGCAGCATTGAATTCATCATAATTGGTAAAAAAATATCTTGAATGAGTATCCAAATGCGTCTTTTGATTGTACTCTCGTAGATGTAACCAAGACAATGAGGGGTCGGTCTTTACATAAAAATTAATCGAAGGGTAAAATAACCAATTTGTATCTAAATCGATGTCTTCATGTGTTTCGAGATGGATTTTTTCTAAATCATCAAGTAGTTCAAAAGTCAGTTGGTCATAACTCCATTCTTTTACACTTTTAAGTGTATAATTGCTCACAAAATTAAAAGTAATTGGTAATATTAACAGAAGAGAAATAGGTACGAGAATCTTGGCATTACGCAAAGTTGTTTTGTAGCTCGCCAGTATCATAAGTGAAAATAATGGATAGAATAGTAAAGCTGTCCTGCCTGTTAGGTAAGGGGTGTGAAGTAACAGATTTTGGATTTTACTGGCTGCGAGGCAAGTAATTAATAAAACCGGAAAAAACAAGAGTGATCTGTATCTGTGGTCTTTCCATACCGCATAAAGAAAGTATGATGAGGCTATGATAAATAAGAGCCCCAAAAGGTATAATGACACTAAATCTCCTGATCCGCGATACAAGAAATTCCACCATAAAGGAACCAGTGTGTCATGAATAATACCATTAGATTCCCAGTAGATGAATTGATTGGTTTTATTCATGACCAATACTGGTATCATAGAAAATCCCATTGTTATCAGAGCCACAAATACTTGCCATAAAATTGTTTTTCGGTCCTTGTGATAGCCCGAATAAATGAGCATAATTAATTGTATGCTTGCCCACAGTACTAGCCAGGAAAAATTAGCCATGACCATGAGAAACGAGGCAAAATATCCTATAATGGCATCTTTTCTCTTTTTTTGAATTATATATCGATAGAGGTGAAATAGACTCACGAGCTCAAAACTGACTGCCATTCCATATCCTCGTGCAAGACTAAAAAAATCAAAGAGATAAGGATTAATTACTAAAACCGAAATGCTTACTATTAAAGGCAAAATTCTAATGCCAAAGAGGAGTTTTGACCATTTTACAACGTAAATAAAGTATAATAAAAAACCTAAAAAATTAGGTAATCTTCCCCAAAACTGATTGATTCCAAAAATCGAAGTAAACGATTTAATTAACAAGCTATTGAGGATGTGATTGGTCGGCCATTGTTTGTCATAACTCAATATATTATAAATCGTATCTTGAGCATAAAAGATAATCTGACCGGACTCATCATGGGTGATAGGGATTATGCAACCCTTCAAAACAACTAAAAAAAGCAATATAAAACCTGCCAAATAGGAAATAGTAAGAAAAAGTCTTTCCTTTTGGTTAGTGCTAGAGTCAATAATTTCGGACATACAGCCATTACAATATTTAAACAAATATATTCCTTCTTCATGAAATATTTGCAAAAATGAAATTGGTATAAAACATTTTGATGACAATTAATCTTGAAAGGATTAATGCAAAAACAATGTTAATTTTAAATCAAACGTTTGTTTGATTTATAAGTGATTTTATATTTGAGTCTTAAACAAAATTAATTATCAATAAAAGCCACGAAATACTACAAGTTGCTGAAAAATTATTTGCTGAGCATGGATACAATGGCACCTCTATCAGACAGATATGCAAGGAAGCCAATGTAAATATATCTATGATTTCCTACTATTTTGGATCAAAAGAGGAATTGTATTTATCCATTTTTAAAGTTAAAATCGATGAAAGTTTATCTAATACTCAAAAAATTATCGACAGAAAAGATCTCAATGCTTGGGAAAAAATCAAGTTATTAGTCCGTAATTATAGCAATCGGATTAAACACAATAGAAATTTTTATCTGATCTATCAGCGAGAACAATTATCTGCTTCCAACGACTTCATTCGAAAATTTCTTTTTGACACGAAACAAAATTTTATCAACGCATTTCAAGAAATAGCTAGGCAAGGCAAAAGTTCTGGATTGTTTAAAAAGCAAGTAAGAATCGATGTCGTAATTACCATTATTTCAGGCTCCTTGCTCAATGCCTATAATTCTATGGATATGTACGATTCGTTAAATGTAATTCAGAAAAGTAAGACTTCTGAAAAGTTTGTAAATCAATTGATTATGAATATTGAAATGATATTAAAACCTTTGTTCGGATATGACGAAAACAATTAATTTACTGCTGTTTATCTTGGTTTTATGCCATTCATTGAATGCCCAAAAATCAACTTCCTTGAGTCTCGATCAAGCCATAGAATTAGGAGTTTCTAATTCAAAAGTATTGAAAATTGATGACTCTAAAATCATGCAGGCTGAGGCACAATTAATAGAGGCAAAAAATTATAAATTGCCGAATCTTGGGTTTTCTGGTACTGCTTTAGGCTTAACCACGCCTATCATTAAGATGGAAGGTAATAACCAAAATGACTTGGCGATAAATAGTTTGTTCTTTGGTAATTTGTCAGCAAGTTATCCGATTTACACGGGAGGAAAAATTAAATATGGGATTCAGAGTGCGGAATATCTGCTGAAAGCCAATAAAATTATGAAAGACGGCAGCGAACAAGAAATTGCCATGAATGTAGCTGAGTCCTACAATAATTTATTGAAAGCGAGACAGGCAATAGAGGTTATAGAGAAGCATCTCGAAGCATCACAAAAGCGTGATACGATTTTCATGGACTTTGAAAACAATGGAATTCTGTCTAGAAATGATAGATTAAAAGCCAATCTTCAAACCACAGGTTTGAATCTTCAGTTGCTCGAGGCTAAAAATAACTACAATCTAGCCAATCTGAATATGGCCATCATGTTGGGATTGGATGAAAATACTGAGATAAAACTGGATGATGGATATCTAAGTAATGAAAAAGAAGATCTAGATATTCAAGAGATTAGAAATGAAGCAGCTCGAAATAGAAGTGAGTTGAAAGTTCTAGAGGCACAAAGGAATTCAATAGAAATTCATAAAAAAGTGGCAAATGCGGAAAATTATCCTACTGTGGCCTTGACAGCCGGATATGTAGCCGCAAACATTCCAAATTTTTTGACCATCACCAATGCTGCCAATATAGGAATCAACGTAAATTATAATTTGGATCATTATTGGAAGAAAAATACGGCATTGATGAAACTAGAAGCTCAATCATTGGAACTAGAATCGAACGACCAGTTGCTTCGAGATAAAATTAATCTCGAATTAAGTCGAGATTTTAATAACTATAAACTAAGTAAAAGCAAAATCAACCTACATGAAAAAGCCTTGGCTCAAGCGAATGAAAATTATAATATCACTTTAGATAAATTCAATAATGGACTAGAAACTGCGGCCAATCTTTTGGAAGCGGATGCGATGAAATTGAATGCAGAAGTGAGCCTGTATCAATCCAAAGCCGATGCCGCATTGGCATTAATAAAATTGAAATATTCCATGGGAATACTTCGCTAAAATTAATAGCTTAATTTTTTTAAAAGAGAATAATCATGGAAAATATTAATCAAGAAAATAAGAAAAAGAGCCTCATTTTCCCTATGATTTTGGGTGCAATTATCATAATTGGGGGAGTCATAGGAGTGAGGCAGTACCAATATATGCAAACTCATGAAACCACCGATGATGCCCAAATCATTGTGGACATGAGCCCTGTCATATCGAAGGCAACCGGATATATTAAGGAACTAAGAGTTACCGATAATCAAGCGGTTATAGAAGGGGATACATTGGTGATATTAGATAATCGTGATCAATTAATTGCGGTACGACAGGCGAAAGCTGCCTTAACCATTGCTGAAATGAATCTTAAATCAACCCGATCTGGGGCTCAAGTTTCGAAGCAAAATATAAAAACAAGTGAATCTTCAATTCAAATAATAGATGACCAGATAGAAGCCTCAAAAGTCCAACTCTGGAAAGCAACTCAAGATTTTGAAAGATATTCTAACTTGATAAAAAATAATTCCATAACCCAGCAACAATATGACCAAGCAGTGGCGGCGAAGCAATTGGCTGAAAAGCAACTCGAAAGTGTCCTATCACAGCGAAACCAAGCACTTGCTCAGACAGCCACTGCCCGTGCTCAATCCAGTGCTGCCTACGATCAAATAGGAGTCAGTGAAGCATTATTAGCTCAGCGTGAGGTGGACTTAGATCAAGCCAACTTGCTGCTTTCTTACACGATAATTCAAGCACCACAGAATGGTGTAGTAGCAACCGTGCCTTTGCTGAAAGGTCAGTTGATACAGGCAGGAACACGATTGTTTAGTCTGGTAAATGACGGTTCAATGTGGATAGTGGCCAATTTTAAGGAAACACAAGTTGAGAAAATGGAAGTAGGTCAAAAAGTAGAAGTTGAGATTGATGCATTTCCCGATTATAAATTTGAGGGACGAGTGAGTTCTTTTTCTCCGGCGACTGGTTCTGTGTTTTCTATATTGCCGCCTGATAATGCCACGGGTAATTTCGTCAAAGTAGTTCAACGACTTCCAGTGAAGATAGAATTTGTCAATCTAGACCCAATGATTGCCAAAAAGCTGAAAGGCGGAATGAATGTAAAGGCGATTGTCAATTTATAATTTCTATTGATGCAGCCAAATACCATTAGAGTAGATCAGGATTCATTGGTGGAGTATGGTAGCCGAAGGGTGATCATTACTATTACGGCTATTTTTTGTGCCTTACTTGAGATTATCGACGTGACCATCGTGAATGTTGCATTGAACGATATGAAAGGCAATCTTGGCGCTACTTTATCGGAAGTGGGTTGGGTGATTACGGCTTATGCTATAGGAAATGTCATTATCGTTCCCATGACGAGTTGGCTTTCACAGCAATTTGGTAGAAAAAACTATTTCGCGGCATCGATTATGATTTTTACTCTGTTTTCTTTCATGTGTGGCAATTCCACTAGTATCTGGGAATTGGTTTTTTTTAGGTTCATACAGGGGCTTGGAGGCGGAGCATTGCTGGTTACGTCGCAGACCATCATTACCGAGTCATATCCTGCCGAAAAGAGAGGTATGGCACAGGCTATTTATGGCATGGGAGTAATCGTGGGACCTACGCTGGGACCGCCATTGGGTGGATATATCGTTGATAATTTTAGTTGGCCATATATTTTCTACATCAACATTCCCATTGGGATTATTGCAACGCTTTTGACATTGCAATTTGTACGTAGCCCCAAATATGCAGACAAGAGAAGTGCCAAAGATGTAGATTGGTTAGGGGTTGCCTTATTGACTAGTTTTGTCGGTTCCTTGCAATTTATCTTGGAAAGAGGACATGAAGAGGATTGGTTTGATAGTAAACTCATTATTTCATTGTCCGTATTGGCTGTTTTTTCATTTATCTGCTTTATATGGCGAGAATTGACTTTTAGATATCCCATAGTTGAATTGCGAGTATTAAAAAATGGCAATCTTCGCATCGGAACCATCATGAGTTTTATGCTTGGATTCGGCCTGTTTGGTTCTACTTTTATCATTCCGCTTTACACACAAAGTATCTTGGGTTGGTCAGCACTGCAAGCTGGATTGTTGTTGATTCCGGCTTCGATTACGACCGCATTCATGATGCCTCTGATTGGCCGGATGTTGACAAAGGGAGTGAATACCCAAATGCTTATTTCGCTCGGTTTGTTTCTGTTTTTTGTCTACAGTTTTTGGGGATACAAGATTATTACACCGGATACGGGGGCTGATAGTTTTTTCTGGATGCTCGTCGTACGAGGAGCAGGATTGGGTCTACTCTTTATTCCGATTACTACCCTATCCCTGAGTACTCTGAAAGGGCAAGAAATAGGGCAGGGTGCCGCATTTACGGGTATGATGAGACAGCTGGGTGGCTCCTTCGGTATTGCAACTATCACGACCTATTTATCCAACCAAAATGCCATTCACCGTAGCACTCTTCTCCAGCACCTTAGCATTGATGATATTTCTGTACAAGAAAGGTTGCGAGGACTTCAATCTTTATTCATTTCCCGGGGCTCGACCGCAGATGATGCACTAAGCAAAGCCTATAAAATCTTGGACTTTAGTGTAACTAAGCAGGCGGCAGTACTCTCTTATATGGATGTTTTTTTATTTCTAGGCTTGATGTTTTTGGCGCTAATCCCATTTGTACTTTTTGTAAAATCCCGCAAAAACAAATCTAAGTTAAATTTAAAAAATGCAATGCATTAGTCCTTAAAATTGAGGACAAATTTCTGATTCATTATCATAATTGCCGATATAGCTGATTGATATTTCAAAGGCATTCATGTTAATTCTATCCGCTGATAATTTCCCGATGTTGTAATCGTAGCTAAAGGCAAATTGTAATCCACTCATTTCAATACCAACGGAAGCAATGATAGACTCCAGACCGAAACCATCATCATTTTTAACTCCTCTTACCCAAGGGCCGATATTAAGATAAGTAGCATCCGTAGAGTAAAAGTAATACCGAAAATTAGTTCCTAAATCAATCTCTGTATGTTGTCCTTGTGACAAAAGCAAAACTCGAGGGTCAATTCTAAAAATCTCAGATGTCTGAATGGAATACGAAGCATAAGCCGTCCATTTTTTATTATAAGCTGATTCTTTAATGAAGTCTACGTTACTACTTTGGTCATATTTGTAAAAGGAGATATTGGGAGAGGCCACGTGAAACAAGCCGGCACCTAACATAAATGAACTTCTTTTCGAAGGTTGAGAAAAATAATTAATACCAACAGCGAAGTCACCTATTGCAAAATTGTTTTGTGGTAAATATTCATTCGTCGGAAAGGAATAATCATTGATAGCATTCCACTGATCCTGAAAAGTGAGATCTTCATAATTTATTGACCTTCTTAAAATGCCGCCTTGAAATCCGAGACTCAGATATTTCTTGCTTTTATTGTCTAATGACTTATGATAACTTCCTGTTAGCGCTATTTGAGTTGTATTCAGGTCAAATGTACTTACTTGATCACTGAAAAACATGATTCCCGCTCCCACGATATCGGGATTTGTGTTTCGAACTTCACCCAAAGGAAATTTAACATCACCTGCCGCAATAAAAGTGGTCAGCGGATCTTCAAGAGCCGATCTCCACTGCTCTCGGTATATGCTGGATATTCTGTATGAGCCACTAAAAGTTCCTACATAAGCGGGATTTAGGGTACTCGGTGATGCAAAAAATTGTGAAAAATGCGGGTCTTGGGCACCAATTGTCATTGATAGACCCAAAAATACCAATGAAAAAAAATATTTTTTTAAAATCATCATCTTTTCCTTTAGAGAGTATAGCAAATGCACTTTATTTGGAACAATCCTTGCTATACATTTTCATAGAGCAAACGTATTAAATTTTTTTATATTATAGTTTAGAATTGAATTTGAATTAATCAAGTTTAATAAATCAGGTTCATAAAGAAGTTTTAATTTGGATAAAAAATTTCCCAAATATATCGTGTCGGAATTTGCTATTTGCAATTTGGCGGTGGCTCCGATAAGGGCATTCCCTGATGACAGGTCGGAAATGATTAGTCAATTACTCTTTGGGGAATTATGCGAAATACTCGATTATAAAAACAAATCTTGGGTTAAAATTAAATGCACATTCGACGGTTATGTCGGTTGGATTGATCCAAAACAAATACAATATATAGAAGAAAACGTATTTCAGAAATATCAAGGTTATCACCCGTGCAGTACGGACATAGCCTTGCCATTGATGAATCAAAATTTGTCATATCCGATACTTCTAGGAAGTACACTCCCTTTTTATGATGGGATAAGTCTCAAGATGCCTAATGCTCACTATACCTTCAGTGGCAGTACCATTGATATTGATTCTATACCCATCAATGAGGAATTAATCATGAAACTTTCTAAAAGATTTCTCAATGCTCCATATCTGTGGGGTGGCAGATCGCCTTTCGGTATTGATTGCTCGGGATTGGTGCAGCAAGTATATAAAATTTTAGGAGTTCCCATGAAGAGAGATGCTTCACTCCAGGTCGAAGGAGGGGAATTGGTGCCATTTCCACAGGCTGCTAGAGTGGGGGATTTGGCATTTTTTGACAATGCAGAAGGAATAATTCACCATGTAGGAATAATTCTTGATGACCAAAAAATCATTCATGCTTCTGGAAAAGTTCGTATAGATACATTAGATCAAAACGGAATCATCCATTCCGATACAGGTAAATATACCCACAAATTAAGGATAATCAAACGAGTACTGAAATATGAAGAATCAAAGGGTCAAATTACCCTTCAAAGTGAAAGGAAATAGTAAAAATCTCAGAAACCACGTTTTCCATTACTCTTGATTCATACAGCAGATTATCATAGATCAAAATATTTCCTAGCCCTCTACTGAACTTTATCTCTGGAGAAAAAATGAAATACGGGAAGAAAAATTGAGCCCCGAGTCCTACTTCCCACTGAAAATCATGGGGTGAAATCTTGATAAGAGTTCTCGCTTTTCTCGAACTACTATTAGAAGAAACGTCATAATTGTACTTTAACCCTCCAAGTACAAAAAATCGCTTGTCTTTGTAGGGTTCTGATTTAAATCTTATGTGAAATGGGAGTTCAAAAAATACGGATTCAATACTTCGATCAACTGTTAACCCCGTATCTATTTCCTTGAATTGGAAACTTCGATTGGAAAATGCAAAACCCGGCAAAAATCTAAAGTCAAAAAATTCTCCAAGCTTAAGATTGGCTATCATATGGAGATTTATTCCTATTCCACTTAGTCCAGAGACGACATCGATGCTATCATTGTTGATAAAAAATTTGCTCTGACCTACCTTGTAATTTGAGGAATTGACACCGATGGTCAAGCCAAAATAATATGGTTTTTTCTGGAAATCCTTGTAATTATAATTTCCACGATAGTTCCGTTGTGCCATCAAAGTGCTGCCAATAAAAAAAGACAGAATGAAGATAAACGTTATTTTTGAGCCGTGTATATTGAACAAATTCCGAAGCTTAATGCCTTCCATTTTGTATTTTTAAATCCTATATTTTTAAGAATATTCGTAAAATCATCATAATCAGGAAAAGCCTGTACCGATTCATATAGGTACTTATAAGCCCGGTTGTCTTTTGATTTTAACTTACCTATTAACGGTAATATGCTAGAAAAGTATATGTTGAAGAGTTGTTTTAATGGAAAAACCCGAGGTTTAGAAAATTCTAAAATCATCATTGTACCTCCAGGCTTAAGTACCCGATACATTTCTTTGAGACCCTTTTCTAGATTTTCAAAATTCCTAACACCAAATCCTGCAGTAATGATATCAAATTCATCATCACTGAATCTCAAGTTTTCAGAATCTCCAGTTTCGAGGCTAATGACATTCTGAAGACCATCTTTTTTTACTTTAGTTTCACCAATGCTCAGCATTTGTGGAGACAAATCCATGCCAATAATCGATTTTACAGGCAATTTATGTGCCTCCTCGATGGCGAGATCAGCGGTGCCGGTCGCCACATCTAGTACTTTGTCAGCAGGCAATCCTTTTAATTGTGCTATGGCTTTTTTTCGCCAAGTCACGTCTATGCCCAAGGTTAAAAATCGATTAAGAAAATCGTAGTTTGGGGCAATTTTATCAAACATCCCTTGAACTTGTGATTTTTTACTATTCTCATCACTATTGTAAGGTGTAATATCTTTAATATCTGCCATTATTTAATTCTAGTATTGCTCTTTGTCATTCGGAAAATCTCCATCCTTCACATCGGTTATGTAATGCTCTACAGCACCCTTTATTTCGTCGTATAGGTCTAGGTATCTTCGCAAAAAGCGAGGTGAAAAATCCTTAGTAAGGCCAAGCATATCGTGCAAAACCAAGACTTGGCCATCAGCATATTTTCCTCCACCAATGCCAATGGTCGGGATTTCTAAATTTTCAGAAACTTTCTTGGTTAATTGTGCAGGAATCTTTTCCAATACTATGGCAAAGCACCCCAATTTTTCTAAGTAATAGGCATCAGAAAGGAGCTTTTCTGCTTCTTGTTCTTCTTTTGCTCTTACACTATAAGTGCCAAATTTATAAATGCTCTGTGGAGTGAGTCCCAAGTGACCCATGACCGGTACACCAGCTGAGATAATGCGTTTGATACTATCACCTACTTCTGAACCACCTTCTAGTTTTACCGCATGGGCACCGGATTCTTTCATGATTCTTATGGCAGAATTCAGTGCCTTTTTGGAATCTCCTTGGTAGCTTCCAAAGGGCAAGTCCACGACGACTAGTGCTCTTTTTACCGCTTTTACGACAGATTGAGCATGATAGATCATCTGATCTAGAGTGATGGGCAAGGTAGTTTCATGCCCTGCCATGACATTGGAAGCACTGTCACCCACCAAGATTATGTCAATATTCGCTTCATCGACTATTCTTGCAAGACTAAAATCATAGGCCGTTAGCATGGCGATTTTCTCACCTTTGTGCTTCATTTCCTGAAGGACGTGAGTCGTTACACGTTTAATATCACTTTTCGCTACAGACATATTATTATTTCTGACTATGTTTTCAAAACGCAAATATACTTTTTTAAGCCAATAGTTAATCAGTTTTTAAGTCGTGTACTTTTTGGTGAGAAAAGAATAGTTAAAGAAAACATGACCTAATTTACATAGTGTAGCTGACTTCGTGTTTTTATTTTGATCAAATAGAACATAATCTTTGTTTTGGCAAAGCCATCTTTTTGGAATTTTCTTTAAGTCGTTATTCTTTGCTTTTTGAAGTTTTAAAGCCAATTCTATCTCTTTTTTCATGGTCTATTGCTATTTTTTCCTTTTGCAAAAGATAGTTGAGTGCTTGATGAATGTCCTTAAACTTTATGTTCATTTCTATTTCTAATTGCATTATACGATCTTTTAAATCTTTATAATCGTCGAGGTGTTGCCTAAGCAAAACAAATGCCCGCATAATAGAGATATTAACTGCTATGGCTTCGTCACTATTAAGAACACTTGAAAGCATTGCTATTCCTTGCTCCGTGAAAGCAAAAGGAGCATATCGATTTCCTCCATGAAAACTTGAGGTCACATTTTGTGACCTCAAGTTTTGAATCTCCTTCTGTGTTAACTGAAACATAAAGTCTTCAGGAATTCTTTTTAAGTTTCTTCGCACCGCTTGTTTTAAGACTTTGGTTTCAACACCATAAAGCTGCGCTAAATCTTTGTCAAGGATGACTTTGTTCGCTCTTTATATTAGTATTTTTTGTTTTATTAATTCTATCTCCATTTTTTTCAACTATAGTAATGTCAGAATAATATATTTTGAACTTCGTTTTAAAGATTTAATTTTCTAATAATTTTGATATTTAAAGATAAAAATAACCTAAGATTTTTTATCGACATAATAAAGCCTTATGTATTGTTTAAATGTAAAGTGTATCTTTTTTCAATGAACTGGAAATGTGCATTAATAAATCGTTGTTGTAGGCGACATTATTGGAATCTTATTGTCAAAGCGTGAAAAGATTGTCACTTGAATTTCTTAAGTTTGCATCCTGATTATTGAAAATACGAGTTAAATATTATAAATGACGAGAATAGCTATATATTTAATGCTGATAATGAGTGTTATGTCCTGCTCTAACGAGTTTGACGTGATTGATGACTTCAAGGAAATCCCAGTAGTCTATGGGTTGCTTGATAGTGATAGTCCTTACCAGTATATAAGAATCGAACGGGCATTTAGCGATGAAAAGATTTCTGCTCTTGAGCTGGCCTCTAATCCTGATACACTTTATTACAAGAACCTAACGGTCACTATTACCAATAAAAAGTCGGGAGAAGTTTTTACGCTAGAAGAAGTTGACGGAAATACCATCGGAATACCACGTGATACAAATGGGATTTTTGCTACGACACCCAATTTATTATATAGAATTGAAACTTCTAAGTTAAACCCAAATTTCACAGATAATTTTGTCCTCGATGCATATAGAGGTGATGAGCATTTGTTAAGCTCAAGCACTAAATTTGTTAAGCAACCATATATTAAAACCCCATCTTCTGCTGAAGCGGATATTAATATCGTGTATAAAAATTTCACTGTAGAATATGCATTTAAGGATAATGCTTTTATTGCAGATGCCTATTTCGATGTCAACGTGATAGACTTTTTTGCGGATCAATCAACCGAGTTTAAGACCATTAGAATCTATGTTACTAAGGCGACTGACAAAACGGTGTTGCGATACGATGGGGTCAATTTTTATACTTCAATTGCTGCCGCATTAAAAAACCAAGAGGTCGAATTTCGTCAGTTGGTCAGTGTCGATTTAACGGTTCTTACGGGAGGGCAATCCATTTCTGATTATATCAGAGTTGGCCAAGCTAATTCTGGTATCACTTCTTCCGGTGAAACTCCAGTTTTTTCGAATATTGAAAATGGTGTCGGTGTATTTTCTAGTATTTCAAAGCTAACGAATAGTTACGGATTAAAACAAGCAGCTTTGGATTCCTTAAGAAATGGTATTTATACTAAAGATTTGAAATTTAAGTAAGGAGATAACATGAAGTATGTTTGTCTTATTATTTGCTTTTTGCAAGTAATTTCCTGCACTAATCATCAAACGGAATCGGAACTGATTGTTGCCAATGAGCAAAATGGTATCAAAGTTAGAATATCGCATTCCGCGGGGAATTATATTGAAGGTGCTGTGCCGCTGGCTTGTCCGTTTAATATCGGACACAGTGTCGAATCCCAGCCTAAAGACAGTTTATTTGTTATATTGGGGAATTCCATCACTAAAGATAAAACTTTACCCGTTCGACCTATTGCCAAACTGCAAATGAGTGATGATAATTTGTTAAAGGAATATGTCGTTGCCACGGTGCCATCGGATACACTCCTTAACTTTGAGGGTCTAGTGACGGAATATGCTTATGTCAGAAACATCGTAGAAACCTACTTGAATAATTACAAAGGCCTAGGAAAAACCAAGGTCATGGACTGGAGTGCCTATAAAAAATAGTCGCTGAATTGAACAATCGCATTACAAATAATATTTAAGCCTCATGATATTTTGTAAATCACTGGAGTTAGGGCAAAAAGATATTTCCATTTCTAGGAATGAAGCATTGAACTATAGTTTTACAAGTGATTTTGAAAAAATAAAGTATGATTGGCATAAGCTGGAAAACCATGATTTGTTAACGAGTGAGGATTATCTTCAAGCATTGAAAAGTAATTTGTCATCGGATATTCAGGTGTATTTCGGAATGATTTATTCTGAGTCAGAACCAATAATGGGTGTCGTGTACAATCTCAAACAAATCAGCCTGACAGAGGCAATCCGTGAAGAAGGAACCCATGAAAAACAATCCTTTTTAAAACAATATTTGAGACAATTTTTAGAGAAATTCAGTAATATTTATACCCTAGTTACGGGCAATCTTTACATTACTGGTGAGTATGGTTATGCCTGTTCGAGGCATTGGAATAAGCTAGAAATCCTACAAGCCCTTAATCAAGCATCAAAGGAAATGACCGTTTGGCTAAAGCAAAATGAAAATATCAATGTAGGAATTTATCTTTTTAAAGATTTTTATGCATCTAATCTCGATGTTCAGATTGCAAAGAAAGAATGCCAACTTACAAAATTCAGAGTTCAACCCAATATGATTATGGGTATAGACTCTAATTGGTCCTCAATGGAGGATTATTTATCGGCCATAAAATCTAAGTATCGGGTTCGCTATCGTCGTTCCAGAAAAGCCATGGGAGAAATTGAGATAGTAGAGCTAAGAGAAGATCAACTCGTAGAATATCGAGACAAAGTCTATAATTTGTACCATCAAGTTTCAGAGAATGCTGGATTTAATCTATTTGAACTGAGCCAAGACTATTTTATCCAATTAAAAAGGTCATTAAAGAAAAATTTTAGAGTTTATGCCTACTTTTTAAGAGGAGAAATGGTGGCATTTTACAGCGTCATCTTGAATAATCCTGAACTTGAAGCACACTTTTTAGGCTATGAAGGGGCATTGAATCATGACTTTCACATTTACCAAAATATGCTTTATGACATTATAGGAATCGGTATTGCCGAGAAAATGTCTAAGATTAATTTTTCCCGTACCGCTCTTGAAATAAAGAGTTCTGTAGGTGCCGTACCTTTTGAGATGGATCTTTATATGAGGCACAAAAATCCGATATTAAACTGGTTTTTATCTCCTTTGATCAAATATATGACACCAAAATACCAATTGGTAGAAAGAAATCCATTCGGATAATCTTTGCTTTGGATCTTTTTTAGCAGAGGTCTAGTATGTAAATTGCAGTGTTTAAACGGAAGTCCATCATGTTTCTCAGCATTTTTAGGCGGTATAATAGGTTATTTTAAAATAATCTTTATTTTCACATTCAAATTTTTTAACAACTACAGTTAAATTCAATAGATATTGTCTTTAAATGTACAAATTCTGAGACATACGGTATGAAACTATTTGCAAGATTTTTATTATTTGTTTTCTTTAATTTGGCAATATTGAATAGTGCTTATTCCCAAGATACAGGAGAAGTGGGACTTGATGAACGTATAAATCAAGCATTTAAGCCAGTTTCAGATTTTTTCTCAAGTTTTATCTTTTTTAAAGTTGGTGGGGTGCCATTTGTACTTTTATTGTTGGTATTCAGTGCCGCTTTTTTTACCATATTTTTTGTATTTGTTAATATTAGAAGATTTCCTCTAGCAATTAATATAGTGAGAGGAAAATATGACGATTATGACAAGCATGTGGTCGGCGACCCCAACCTTGCAATTGATGGTGACATCGTTGATACCATAGAGGACGAAAGTAGAGATGGTGAGGTGAGCCATTTTCAGGCACTTGCAACCGCTGTTTCAGGAACGGTTGGAAACGGTAACATTGCGGGTGTGGCCTTGGCAATTGGAATCGGAGGCCCGGGTGCAACTTTTTGGATGATAGTCTGTGGATTGTTAGGGATGTCCACGAAATTTGTAGAATGTACATTGGGAGTACAATATCGAGATGTAGATGAAAATGGTGTGGTTCATGGAGGACCAATGTATTATATTTCGCGAGGTCTGAAGGAAAAAGGTTTTGAGACTTTGGGAAAAGTATCTGCTGTACTGTTTGCCATATTTTGTATCGGTGGAAGCTTTGGCGGAGGTAATGCCGCACAATCAAATCAGGCGACCATCGTGGTCAAGGATTTGTTTAATTGGAATAGCTCGGCTGCAGGAACGATAATAGGTGTTTGTATCGCAATATTAGTTGGAATCATTATTATAGGAGGCATAAAGAGAATTGCTTCTGTGACAGAGAAAATTGTTCCATTTATGGCAATTTTCTACCTGTTGGCTTGTGTATATATTTTGTTTGCTAATTTCGATGTTCTTGACGATGCGATTTCATTAATATTTTCTGAGGCATTCAATCCGACGGCGGTTTCTGGAGGAATCGTAGGTGTCATAATGATGGGATTTAAAAGAGCTGCTTTCTCAAATGAAGCTGGGGCAGGATCGGCATCAATCGCTCACTCTGCGGTGAAAACCAAGTATTCTGCATCTGAAGGATTGGTGGCACTTCTAGAACCTTTTATAGATACCGTAGTGATTTGTACTATGACTGCTTTGGTTATTATTATCTTCAATATGGGAGGATATTTTGAATATGGTGGTGACGGAAGTTCTGCGGTGATGATAGATGGGATTTCTTATGAGGGAGCTGGCATTACGACTGTTGCATTTGGCCATTTTATTCCATATTCTCACTTGTTTTTGGCTATTGCCGTATTTTTGTTTGCCATATCCACAATGATTTCGTGGTCTTATTATGGTCTACAATCTTGGAAATATTTATTTGGTAGAGGCAAAGCCGCTGATTTGACTTACAAAATTATCTTTTTGATTTTCGTCGTTATTGGTGCAGCCGCAAATATGAGTTCGATTTGGGATTTCTCTGATGCCATGATTTTTGCGATGGTATTTCCTAATATGATCGGATTGTACTTCTTATTCCCAGAAGTGAAAAAACAACTCAACAGATACCTCACCGCGATAGGCGTGAACAAATTTTTTAGATAATAATGAAAATAGGGGATTTAAAATATACTGCGGCTTATATAAATCCCCTCTTGCTGATTCTTGCACTGATGAGTAAGAATGGGTTTTTATTATGGTTGCCAGTCATTTTCTCTTTTTTGATTATTCCGATACTTGAGTTGGTTCTGACTCCACAAACGAATAATCTGTCTATCCAAGAAATGGAAGAAAAAAAGCTTCACCCAATTTTTGATTGGATGCTTTATTTAAATTTGGTCGTTGTGTATCTTGCCTTGTTACTATCCGCAAGGTATTTAACGGTAAATGAATTAAACCCTATCAGTTATCTTGGTCTATTGTTTTCATTGTCCCTCGTGCTCGCCTCCAATGGAATCAATGTGGCACACGAACTTGGGCACCGAAATAATCTATTTGAGTATTCTTTGGCAAAGTTTCTGTTATTGCCTTCGCTTTATACCCACTTTAGCATAGAACACAATCGGGGTCATCATCTCAATGTGGCAACGCCGCTAGATCCATCTACGGCAAGATATAATGAGGTCTTATATAAGTTTTGGTTTAGGTCAATTGTAAAAGGATACCAACATGCATGGAAGTTGGAGAATCATCGATTGAAAAGCAAGGTTGGAATGGAAAGATATTTTGGCAATGAAATGATTTTAAATCTTATAATCAGTATCTTATATATATTTCTTATTTATAATGTATTTGGGTTGACAATATTATTATTTTTTCTACTTGCCGCTGTAATCTCGGTTTTTATGTTAGAAACCATTAATTATATAGAGCATTATGGCCTTAAAAGACAAAAAAATCAATCGGGGCGATATGAAAGGGTGAATTATATGCATAGTTGGGATGCAAATTATCCGCTTGGAAGGATTGTTTTATATGAATTGACACGGCATGCGGATCATCATGCTTCCACTTTTAAAAAATACCAAACTCTGAATTCACAAGATGGCCTTAACAGTCTTCCTTACGGTTACCCCACCAGTATGATCTTGGCATTGTGGCCACCAGTATGGTTTAAAATCATGAATAAAAGAATAAGTGAAAATCGAGATTATGGATATTAGACAGTTCAAAGGCTATTTATTTCAGCCAAAATATCAATTGATTGTGACGATTTTCGTAGGGTTCATTATCATAGCACTCAATATGATATCTTTTGCCATCGACGACAATTCTACCATGAATTCTCGAATTTTAAACATTGCCTTGAGCAATATTATTTTTTTTGTGTTGTTAAATGTAATCTTCGGAGTGATGAGTGATTTAAAATATTACTACCGTGATTCCATATATGCATTTATAGCATTGGTCGGGATGAGTTATGTGTGTATGTATTGGATAATAGGAAAAAACTCTGAAGATTTTTATTTATTCAAAAAAATATTTATCGTTTTAGGAATTTGTTATGTCGTTTTTCTTGTTTTAATGAATTTGATGAAAAAAGCCATCAATGTTGTGGACAAGGAACATGAAAAAAATGCCTAATAGTTACAGATGAAAAATGTTATAACACAAAAATTATGAGAAAATTGACAATGATTGTAAGCTCTTTATTTAGCCTTTTTTTAATCTTCACTTCTTGCAAATCTTCGGATAAAAACATGGTTTTGGATCAAAAGATGGAGCAAGATTCAGTGATAGTACTAAAAGATGGTAAGAAAATCCCCAAGGTTTACAAATCTGATGCAGAATGGAAGGCAGAACTAAGCCCTGAACAATATAACGTCATGAGAGAAGCGGGAACCGAAAGGGCATTTACAGGAAAATATTACAACAATCACGAAGAAGGCAGGTATGCTTGTAGTGCCTGTGGAATCCCGTTATTTGATAGTAAAACAAAATTTGATAGCGGTACGGGATGGCCTAGTTTTTATGCTCCAGAAGACCCAAATGTAGTTCGTGAAGATAAAGACAACAAACTCGGATATACCCGTACAGAAGTGCTTTGCGCTAGGTGCGGCGGGCATCTAGGCCATGTTTTCAATGATGGGCCAAAACCTACAGGATTGAGATATTGTATCAATTCCGTATGTCTCGAATTTATCCCAGATGTAAACTAAAAATCTAGTCTAGGAGATGGTGCCAGAGATTGATCAGCAAATTTTCCATCTTCATACTTAAAACTTCCGGCTATGCCAATCATGGCGGCGTTGTCAGTGCAATATTCGAATTTTGGAATGTGGGCAGTCCAGTTATTAGCGAATACTTGTTGCAAAAATTTGTTCCGCAATTCACTGTTCGCAGATACGCCGCCTGCAATAGCAACTTGAGTGATATTGTAATCAACTGCAGCTTTTTCAAGTTTTTTTAATAGAATTTCTACTATTTTAGACTGTATAGAAGCACATAAATCATGGAGATTTTCTTCTATAAAATGAGGATTCAATTTAATTTCCTTTTTCAAAAAGTATAAAAACGAGGTTTTAAGACCACTAAAACTAAAATTATACCCCTCGACTTGAGGTGTCGGAAACTCAAATATTGCATTGCCTAGTTTTGCGAGCTTATCGATTTCAGGCCCTGCAGGATATTGTAATCCGAGCATTTTTCCACATTTGTCGAAGGCCTCTCCCGCCGCATCATCGATGGTAGTGCCGAGTTGTTCCATATCATCATACGCTTTGACAAGTACTATCTGGGTATGACCACCTGAAACGGTCAGGCACAAGAATGGAAATGTAGGGTAGGGTCGCTCTGCAAAATGAGCTAAGATATGAGCATGCATGTGGTGTACCTCTATGAGTGGAATGTCAAGACTTAATGCCAGGCCTTTTGCAAAACTCACACCAACAATCAAGCTTCCTAGCAGTCCTGGTCCTCTGGTCAGCGCAATGGCATCAATTTCGGGAAGTTTAACCCCTGCTTGCGAGAGGGCTACATCCAGTGCAGTTACTATGTTTTTGAGATGTTTCCGCGAAGCCAATTCCGGTACTACACCACCATACTGAGCATGAACCGCTTGGCCTGCTGTATAGTTAGAAAGCACTTCACTACGCCGAATGACCGCGACTGAGGTGTCATCACAGGAAGATTCTATGGCTAGTATTACCGACATATTGAAAATTTTATAAAATTTTTATTTTAAATTTTTATCCAGTTAAAACTTAAAATTGTAATATTGCGATGCACCAAAAATAAGCAGATTTTCATCTTATTAAAATTTAGAAACAAATACTTATGAAGATAGTTATAAATATTATCCTACTTGCATTAATTTGTCTTTTCAGTTACTGGTTGGTGAATTCTATTTCTGAGCCTATTCGATTTCAAGAAGTAAAAAGTAAAAGGGCAATCGTTGTACAAAATAAACTTAAGAAAATTAGAACTGCGGAAGAAATTTATCGTACGATTACAGGAGAATATGCTGGCAGTTTTGACACCTTGTCACTCGTATTAAAAAGAGACAGTATTCCATTCGTAAAATTGATAAGCGACCCTGATGATCCCACCAATGGCGATAAATTCACAAAAATTGTGACTTATTCTGCAGCGATTGATTCTATTAAAAGATTGGGTATAAATTTGGATTCGTTGAGATACGTCCCATTTGCACCTGCAAATACTACTTTTGACATTGCTGCTGATACGATGACTTATCAAAGTACGTTAGTGAACGTGGTAGAAGTGGGGACACCATGGAAAACTTTCATGGGAGATTACGGTGATCCAAGATTTAAAAAATACGATGCATTTTATGATCCTAATAAAATGTTGAAATTTGGTGATTTAAATAAACCTTCAGTTGCCGGTAACTGGGAATGATTGATATAAGTTTTAAAAAAGATATAGAAAGTCCAAAAATTCTGTCTGCCATTTTTGAGGCGGACAGTTTTTTTTATGGGCTTATCGATTCTAATAATCAGTTGGCAGAAGTGAAGTTGATTGAAAATGTCAATCTTCTTGATGCTTCTTCGGTCCAATTAAACATCCCGGACTTTCATTACGACAAAGTAATACTAACCAATTGTGGTGAAAAATTCATGTTTTTTGCGGAAATGCCGGATATCGAAGAGGTAAAAAGGTATAGTCTGTTCGAAAATCAAAAAATTTTTATTGACAAACTGATTGATAAAAATGTCTATGTTGTTCATGGAGTGGATCAGTTGTGGTATGACCAAATCTTAATGTGGTTTGGAAGTTTTGAAATGATACATTTTTCTTCGGCTATTTCACAGAATTATTATCTCAAGCCCGGCAAGATTGTACATGCCCATATATTTAACAATAAATTGCATATCTATTGCCAAGAGAGTGGAAATTTTAAATATTACAATGTATTCACGTGTCATGGAGATAAGGATTACTTATATTATTTGATAGCGGCTAATGAAGAGTTAAAAATGAATTTTCTATCTGAAACTCTATATCTGAGTGGATTGGTGGATCAGAATTCCAGTATTTACTCGACAATTAAATCCTATGTGAATAATGTAATCTTTTATGATAGCTTGCCCTTCAAACTCTTGAGTAATGATTATCGACATAAGCCACATCTGTATTTTGATATTCTAAGCTCTGCTTTATGCGTATTATAGGTGGAAGCCTAAAAGGTAGAAAATTCATACCGCCTGCGAAGAACTGGCCCACAAGACCCACGACTGATTATGCCAAGGAAGGGCTTTTTAATATCTTACAGAACAGGATAGATTTTGAGGAAACTAAAATGTTAGACCTGTTTGGCGGCACGGGATCACACTGTTACGAATTTGTATCTAGAGGTTGTACCGACGCCACCTATGTGGATAAACATGGACCTGCAATAGCCTTTGTTCATCGAACACTTCAAGATTTTGGAATTTCGGATGAGGTTAAAGTTGTCAAATCTGATGTTTTTAAATTTATCGAACACTGTCAAGAATCCTATGATTATATTTTCGCGGGGCCTCCATATCCATTGCCCACTTTGGATAGTGTCCCAGAGGTGATTTTTAGTAAAAATATTTTGATGGAAGAAGGATTATTCGTTTTGGAACATAACCCGAATCATGATTTCTCTGACTTCAAGCATTTTTCTGAGGCTAGAAATTATGGAACAACCATTTTTAGTTTTTTCAATTGGAAACGGTAGTAATCAGCGAAGATCTTCCTCGATAATTTTTATTGCTTTATTTTTTGTAATAAATGCGGGAAGATAGTATCCCTCTTGACTTCGGAATGCTGCAAACTGATATCCCAGATTCATTAAACTGTCCAATACCTGTTCGTTTGGATGCCACTGATACGCTGTTACATCCTGATAAAACATGAGTTCCGTATCCTGAAAAGACTTACAATTTAAAATAACTCGACCTTTCAAATCTCCTGTTAAATCTAAGTTCCTAAAGATTTGTGTATTATAAATTTTATTATTTCTCGCAATATTGTCTGATGTTCTAGATTCAATAATTTTATACGGCTTTAAGCTAAAAAACGTGATAATGGCGATTGTAGATAGTTTTAGAATCTTCATGGGACGGTCACTTAGTTTAAAGAAGCTGAGAATAAATAAAAGACCCGAAGCAATTAATACCCAAATGATTGAATTTACTAAATAAGTGAAACCACTCATTTTTGTGGCTACTATGGTAAAAAAGACATAGACTACTGCGACCATAGAAATCAATGCAATGCTCAAGTTTTTGTCTATTTTCTTATTGTAAAAAACAAATCCAATACCTAACAATATAAAAATGAAAAATCCGGTTCCATATAAATTACTTATTTCATCTAAGTGAAATCTTAATCCTCCATAATGCTTTTCTATGACCTCAGTAATATGGCGTCTGTTGTGTTCATAAACTTCATGGCTTTCGGCTGGAAAATTTTTCATGATATACCACTGCCAAGGTAAAAAAACGATTAGGCTGACAATGACCGAATTAAGTAAATCCCACCACGAAGAATTTTTACTGATTTTCTCTTTTTTCAATAGCAAGTATAAACACCAGCCACCAAATACCAGTATTCCTGTGAGCCATTTGTTTAATACCGCGAGCCCAACGAATAAACCAATTGCAAGTATCCATTTTGTTTTTTTAGTAGAATGAATGTATCTCAAGAAGGACCAAATGCTTGCCGTGACATAAAAGGCAAATGCCACATCATTGTGGTCTGATGCGATGCTTCCATTGGTTAGTTCTAATTGATAAAATGAAAAACTAAATAATGAAGCCGAAAGAAATGCAATTTCATTCTCCTTTGTCCAAAGACGAGCTATGTCATAAATTAATAGGATGGATATGGTTCCCATAATTATTGAAGGAAGTCTCATGGCCATGATATTGACACCAAATAGCTTCATCGATAGAGCCATCTGCCACAAAAATTCAGGCTGCTTATGTAGCCATACGTGGTTACAACACCAGTCAGAAATATTGTATGGAAAAATTGATTCAACTCGGAGCATGGGTGTCAGAGGATGGCTCATCATGTTCTTAGCAACTAATGCATGAAACCTCTCATCCCAGTCCTGCAAAAAGGGGTCTATACCTGATACAAATAATCGAATAAAGAAGCCGATAACGACCAATGCAATTATTCCAATTTTATGTTTAGACTTTCCAAAGAATACATAGCTACTTATGAAAATAAGTAAGTAGAAGACAGCAAGGCAGATGGCGATTTGATGTGCGGAGAGATTCAAAATGAATTTACTTTAAAATGAAAAACGCCGACTATAAAAAGTCGGCGTTCCTTTTTTATTTTACAATCAATTAATCTCTGCCCGCAATTCTGATTAAAATACTAATAATGTACCAAAGCAACAGCATAAATGAAGCAAACAATCCTAGGGATGCTGCGACATATTGATCTTTGTTGTAATGGTTTATAACATTAGAAGTTTGATAAAGAATACTTACAGCGGCTAGACCTACCATAGCCACAGAAAACCATAATCCAAGGTCAAAGCCGAATAGCATTCCGGCCACGATTAGCCCAATCGCAAGTATTCCTCCTACGGTCAGGACATTTCTCAAGAAAGAATAATCTTTTTTGGTCATAAAGGCCACAGCACTGATACCGGCAAATAGAGCAACAGTAAGAATACCTGCTTTATTCAAAATTGAAAATCCCTCACCAACATAAAGCGCTATTGTAATAATGGGAATAAAAATAAAGGCTTCCGCAACGACATACAGCCCGAGAGCCATATATTGTTTTTTGCGATCAGTTGCATTCAATGCCCAGTTATCAGCCAGGTTGGTCACAAACATAAATCCTCCTAAGACCAATAACCAAGTCCAACCTTGCGTCATTCTAAGACCTAAAGCTCTCATGGCAGGAATACTTAAGAATAAAGTTTCTACGATGAGAAAACCTAAAATTGCAATTCCTAAGTGCTGATAAGTTTTTTTGATAAATTCAGCACGAGTAATTTCGTCTTCCTGAGAAACCGGTCTTACCAAATCATAATCTAAATACTGATTTTCCATAATGGTGGTTTATTATAGTAGTTTTTAATTAATAAAATATTGTTATCTCAAAGATATATAAATCCTTGATATTATTTTTATCTAACAATTAAATATTGAAGTCGTTTAAAAATAGATTAATAAAAGTAATAATATAAAAAGTTTGTAGTTTTAGGAATCCTGAGGTTTAGAACCAAAGAATAACTAAAAACTACAAACATGACTAAGGGCAAAATTAGTAAATTCTTTGTTCAATATTTAGCATCAAACCCAATTGGGAGAAAAATAAAGGTTCCTATATGGCGCATTGTTAAAGCAATTTTGTACAAGTTAAAAACTGGGATACAATGGAGGCACTTACCAATGCGACAATTTTTTGGTTTTATTAAATATAGCTGGGAATCAGTATATTATCACTTTAATAAGTGGTCTCAAAGTGGTGCATGGGAAGAATGTTATAGAAGATTAATTGCAGACAATAAGTCAAAATTAGATATGTCTGTTGTTAATTTAGATGGGACACACAGTCCTGCTAAACGGGGAGGAGAAGCTGTTGGATATCAAGGTCGAAAGAAATGTAAAACTACCAATATGCTGATTTTGACAGACAAACAAGGAGTACCTTTGGGATGGTCAAGTCCAATAAGTGGCGAACATCATGACAGCTTTGAACTTGAAAAAACAGCTAGTAAAATATTTAATGAAATGGAGCAGTTAGGGTTAAATCTTGATGGCTTATTCTTAAATGCAGATTCTGGTTTTGATGTAAAAGGCTTTAGAGAACTTTGCAACAAAAAAGGGCTATTTGATAATATTGATATAAATAAAAGAAACAATAAAAATCAAAACGACAATGACTATGTGGTTGATAGTGAGCTATATAAAGAGAGATTTTCTGTAGAACAGCTAAATGCTTGGGTCGATGGTTTTAAATCTTTAAGGATTAGATATGAAACTAAATCTTCGAACTGGATGGCTCTTCATTGCTTAGCCTTTGCTATAATATTTATAAGAAAATTTGAAAAATTTACTTTTAGTTTTTAAACGACTTCATTAAAAATGATGCGAAAAAATTAATAATAAAACATGCTACAAATGGACTTTCTTTAAGAAATCGAAATTTAAACCTACATTTACTTTTGACTTTTCAAAAATTATTCTTTTATAAATGAGTACTAGAGGACACTATCTTAGTTACTTACAATAAACGATACCATGAAAAAACTTTTTATCCTATTTATAATTGTAGCATGCGTAAATCTCAAGGGGCAAGTCTTACCCAATCAATGGCACATTGATTCAGTACATCATATCATCAGTTCGGGTGACATGGTTTTGAGCGGTTTTTATGATGAATCTAAGGTAGAGGAAATAAAATTGTATTTTCCTCAGCCAAATTATTGGCAACTTATGACACAAAACTATAACTCGAAAACGGATATTCCGGCTACTTTGGTTTATAAAGGCGAGGAATATGATAGTGTAGGGGTGAGGTTTAAAGGGCAAACTTCCTATTTTACCAATAATACTCAGAAAAAGTCTTTCAATATTTCTATAGATTATATCCATGATAATAGTCGAATAGAAGGATACAAAACCTTGAATCTCAATAATGCATGGCAAGATCCAAGTATGATGAGAGAAGTACTTTACTATCACCTGATTCGTAAACACAGTCATTCTTCTCAAGCCAATTTCGTGCATTTATATTTAAATGACGTGGATTGGGGGCTTTATTTGAATGTCCAACAGTTAAATAAAGATTTTTTGGATGAATGGTATCAAAGTAATGACGGGATAAACATGAGAGCTGACATGACGAATGGTGCCGGAGGTATGGGCGGCCCTCCGGGTGGACAATGGGGTGATGGTACGGCGGCACTCAATTACCTTGGAAATGACACCACAGAATACCAAAAATATTATGAGCTGAAAAGTAGTGATATTGATAGTTCTTGGCAGAAGTTAATTGAAGTCTGTGACGTCCTGAATAATACTCCCCATGATGAGTTTGAGGAGGCAATCCAAAGTGTTTTAGATGTCGATAAGGTGTTGTGGCATTTGGCCTGTGAAATTGCATTTTCTGATGATGACAGCTATGTCTATAAAGGCAAGATGGACTATTTTATCTACTTTGATGTATTGACTCAAAGATGGGCAAGCTACGACTACGATGCCAATAGTACATTCAGTCTTCAACATACCAATTGGTCACCATTTTATAACGAAACCAAGATCAATTACCCATTATTGAATATGTTGTTGGCAGTAAATTCGTTTAGACAGAGATATCTTGCACACTTGCGTACGATTATTAATCTGTCATTTGATGCAGAATCCTTGGCTGACATCATCGATGATTATGATTCATTGATAAGGCAAATAGTTTTTGCCGATACCAAAAAAGCCACTTCCAACAATGCTTACATAGCAGGTCTTCAAGAGTTGAAAAACTTTGTAAATATTAGAAAAAATAATCTTTTGTCAGATAGTGAAGTAGCCGCAATTCCTCCTAAAATTTCAGAATTAACTCTGTCAGGAATTAGTAGTTGGGATGAAGTCCATTCCGATGACGAACCCATCTTGACCTGCCAAATATCGCATCCTGAAGGCATCAAATCCGTAAATCTTTACGTCGGCGAAAGTTTCTCTTCACGGTTTAGATCTTATCCTATGATGGATGATGGAAATGGCGATGATGAGCTCGCGAATGATGGGATTTTTACTACAACTCTTCCGTCATTTCCTGTGGGAAGTCTGATTAAGCATTATGTGGAAGCCGTGGCAGATAATACCCAAGAGTCAAGGGCTTTTTTGCCAGAAGGAGCGGAACATAGTTTCTATTATTACCAAATCAAGACTGAGATTATTGATGAGAAATCCGTGGTCATCAATGAATTTATGGCTGATAACGCTGGTATAGTATTGGATGAGGCCGATGAATCTGATGATTGGATAGAACTATACAACCTCTCTGATGAAGAGGTGGATTTAAGTGGTTATTTTCTGACCGATAAAACTGACAATCTCACAAAATTTGAGATACCAAGCGGAATCACAATTCCCTCAAAAGGTTATTTGATATTTTGGGCTGATGAAGATCAGGAGCAAGGTGATACCCATACGAATTTTAAATTATCTGCAGGTGGAGAATCTATTGTACTGTCCAATCCGAATTTTGAAATATTAGACAGTATCAATTTTGGTGAGCAAATGGAAAATGTCTCCTATGCAAGAAAACCCAATGGTATCGGTGACTTTCAATTTTCGGAACCCACATTTGCAGAAAATAATGATATATTAGGAATCTCGGATACAGACTTGGCGGAATTTAGGGTTTATCCGAATCCGAATTCAGGAAGTTTCAAAGTTTTGTTCGATGAAATTCAAGAAATGCCAGTGGTTATTTTCAATGAGATGGGTATCCAAGTGAAGTCGATTTTAGCCTCTAATAATTCATCATTAGAAATCGATTTGGATATTCGGGGACTCTATCTTTTGAAGTATAAAAACCAACTTCAAAAAGTGTTGGTTACCAAATAAGTTAAATTCTCGAGTCTATGAATTCAACGGAGCTAGAAACGGATTATCTCAGTAGAATTAACCGTGTATTTCAATACATTGATGATCATATTTCGTCCGATTTGTCATTGACTAAGATCTCAGAAATTGCCTTTTTTTCGCCGTTCCATTTTCATCGAGTATTTAAATACGTGACAGGAGAGACATTGAATGAGTACGTGATTAGACGTCGCATTGAAAAGTCTGCCTTGGATTTGTTGCATAAAAAATCCACGGTGATTGAAATTGCACATAAATTTGGATTCTGTGATAATTCCTCTTATACAAGAAGTTTTAAAAAATACTATGGCATCAGCCCCACTCAATTTAAAAAGCAAAATCCACATAGGTTTAGCAAGATTAGTCAACTAGAAAGCAAGATTGGACAAGATTATCCTGACCATGAAAAATACCTTTGTGTCATTGATAATCTTAAAAAATGGACAAAAATGAATGCAAAAATTGAAATTATTGAATTACCAAAGATGGACGTCGCTTATGTGTCTTGCTTAGGTCCACAAAATCTTGATAGAGCTTATTCACAACTTATAAAATGGGCGACTCCGTTAGGACTGATGAACGAACATGTCAAGCCTATCACCATTTATCATGACAGCTTTAAGGTGACTGAGCACGATAAGGTAAGAATGAGTGCCGGTCTCGTGCTGGAGCATCCTGTCACGACGGAAGGGGAGATTGGTCTAGTAAGTATTAAGCCGGGTAAATTTATCAAAGGGAGCTTTGAAATAAATCTTAATGAATTTGAAAAATCATGGACTGGATTGTTCGTTTGGATGAACGAAAATGGGTATAAAAAAGCAGACAGAGACCCATTCGAAATTTATCATAACAACTTCAAGGAACATCCTGAGCAAAAAGCCATTGTTGATTTTTATATCCCTATCAAGTCTCAATAATATCGGACAATCATGTGTCGCTTCACTGCGTGAAAATTTCGATGGCTCGAGGTAGGATGGTCACCTGACATGGACTATGTCCCTCCACTTGCCCGTCAATATTGAGCATTTCGGACGAATCACCGAATAACTCGAATTGCGAAGTTTGCAGATAGATGATGTTTTTGTCATGGACGTGTTTTCCACTAAATATTTTTTTAAATAGGCGGATGAGGGTTCTCCTATTGCAATGTCTCAGTATGATGATGTCCCACAGCCCATCGTTCAGTTTAGCGAGGGGAGCCGCCATCATACCTTTGCCAGTGTGTATGGTGTTGCAAGCGAGAATCATAGCATATTTTTCATTATAGATATGATGGTCAACTTTTAATTGAACATTGTAAGATTTGTTTTTTATAATTTCAAATAGTGAGAACAGATCGTATCTAATGGTTCCTATCCATCTAAAATTCTCCGCATTTTGATTGATAATCGAAGCAAAACCGCATCCTATGATATTAAAACCATAGTTTTTGGATCTGTCCTGATGCGTTATTTCTGCGATATCAATTTTCGTTTTGTTGTTGGACAATGCAATTTTCATTGCGATGTCCAATTCAGTGGCTTCTAAGTCATGAAGCAGTGAATTGCCACTACCTGCAGGCAAAAGTGCTACCGGCAGTTTAAACCCATCTGGTCGGTGCATGAGTCCATTGATGACTTCATGCATCGTACCATCTCCTCCGATGACGACGATTCTTTCAAAATGCAATATATTTTTTGATTTTAAAATTTCGACAGCATGACCGCTATTATTTAGGATGATGTGCTCGTAATGACCACCTTTATTCTCGATATTGGTGATGAGTTGCGTGGCAATGTTCATTCCATGTTTGTGTCCACTCACTGGATTTGTGATTATTAGTATGTTCATGATATGGAATTGGTAAAGTGGCAGATATTGGAGACCATTTTTAAGCAATATCGGATATTCATAACTGAGTCAAAGTGAGTTTGGGATAAATATAATTGTTATAAAAGAAGATACCTCAAAAACTATGGAAAAATGATGATAAAGGCATATTTGTCTCATTTTTCCGTTTGGATGGGGTCGTAGTAATACTTTTTTGGTTAATGAACGTCATTAAAGGCAATTTTTATATTGTAGAAAATTATTAGTTTCATTATTGAATATGGTCAGTACCATTTCAATTTTAATAAGTGGCAACCAAAGGTCAATTTGGATTGAACTTTGCTATTCACAGGTAGACTTATTTATTGTGCAACTTTATTTTTTACAATTCCAAATTCCTGTAATACAGTCCATTTTCCTCCATTTCTTTGCTCGATTAGACTAATTTTTCCAAATTTCAATTCTGTCGGCAAGTCATAGTTTTCAATTCTTTCAAATATTTCATTTGTACAAGTCGAATTTCTTGGATGCATTAGAGTTATATGAGGAACTTGTTCATTTTCCAATTCAGATTGTCCCAGAACTAATTTCCTTAATTCTTTAAATTCATTATTGTGGCCTAATGATGAAATGTATACACCTTTTCCTTCAGCAAACCGTTCAGCTTTTCCAAATTCAATTCGGATTATTTTTTTTAATGAAATAGACTTTATTCTTGCAATAGTGTTTTCAATTGGTTCGATTTCGTTTTCACGACAAAGCGTGACGTGAGCAGGTATGAGGTTGTACTGTTTTGGATTAAATTCAGCTCGAATTTTCTCGATAATGCCATTCGGTTCATTAATGAACAAAGTCAATTGCCGTCTAATTTTTTCCATTTTTCACAAATGTTGTACAACTCAAAAGAATACAAACATCGCCACCTGAAACATCAAGCTGAACCACGTAACTATATTTCGGTGTTTGTATTTCAGCTGCACAGCTTGGGTGATTAGGGTATTCCTTTTGGAGTGTGTCTTATTATTTTTTGTCTAAAGTAGGGATTTTTAGAGAAGTATGAGTGATTTTTGAGAAGAATTTTGGGTTTAGTAAAAATTGGAATTCATTAAAAACTGATAAGCTAGGCGATCCCGAGTAGAACTCGGGGATCTTTGACACGAGCTTCATGCTGTGTCTTGCCGACCACACGAAGCCTAATTTATTGTGTGCAGCATTCATTTTTCTATAAAAATAAAAAGGATTACCCAAATTCATTGGATAACCCTTTGAAAAATTCATCAATAATTTTCACTACTTCTGGCTAACCTGCTGAATTGCCGTAGCCCAGTCTTCGACGTGATAAGACCTTACCATTTTTCCGTTTTCTATGGTATGTACATCAATAGTCATGATTTCAAATTTTTTTGACCCATCTGTTGGTGCTCCAAAGAAATGCCCTTCGGGCGAGTTTGGTGTCCCAGAAGCAATGCTCCTTACAGTCACCCGATTTCCGTCAACAAGCATTTCCTTTACGTCCCAGTTCAAATCGGGTATCATCCCGCCAAATGCTCCCAAGGTATTTACAAATCCTTGTCTGCCTGGTCCACCTATTGGCTGAGGTGTAGATTCCCAATTTTCTGCCATATAAACTTTTGATAATCCGTCCCTGTCCGAATTGTTGGGGTCGCTTAGTTGGTCATAAAATTTTTGAACCAATGCTTTGAGTTCTGTCTTTTTTTTCTCTTCCATTGTTTGATATTCAGTTTTAGATAGGTTTTGGTTGCAACTGGCTGCCAAAACCATGATTGAAAAAATGAGTAATTGAAATGACTTCATCGTCTTTATTTTTTGTGAACAATAATCAAAAGCCTTTTCCACTTTTGACATCACAAAGGACGGTCATCCCAGAATAAACTGAATTATCAATATGATGAAAGAGTTATCATTTTGAATGGATGGCACGGTACTCGTTCGGGGTCATTTTGACGATTCCCTTGAAGAAGCGGTTGAAATTGGATGGCTCGGTGAAGTTCAATGCATAACTTATTTCCGAAATGCTTAGGTTGCTGTAAAGGATTTCCCGTTTTGCCTCTGCAATGAGCCTTTCCCGTATGATTTCCGAAGTGTTTTTTCCAAGGCTCTCTTTGATGGTCTTATTGAGATGGGATTTGCTGACGTTAAGTGCGGTGGCATAGTCTGATACATTATGGTATCTGCGGATTTCTGCCTCCATTAGTTTTTTAAAACTCAACGTAAGGTTGTCCTCGAAGAATTGAAATTCTACTTTATGTTGCTCCTTATAACAACGGTTGATATGGATGAGAATATAGTAGAGAATGGCACGAAGAAAGTGTTCGCTGTCAGAACCCAGATGAGCCAGTTCATTCTTGATTTCTTTCAATCTCGACAAAAAATCATTAATTCTATCTTTGTCTATTTGAATGAAAGATGGAGTAACATTATTATAGAAATAGTGGAATCGGTAAAGGAACAATCCGTCATTGAAAAATTTTGAAATAAATTCTTCTTCAAAAATAAGGATGTATCCGTCCAGCTGCCCCTCAATTAACTGCCATTGTCTCCATTTATTTGGCGGCAATAATAAGGTAGTTCCTGCCTTAAATTGGATTCTTTCATTATCAAGTCGAAACACTCCTTTTCCAGAAGTTATGATAAATATTTCATGAAAATCAATCCAAAATGGGCTATCATCTAAGGTAAATCCTTTGACTTTTGACATTTGTTCACAATCAATCAAAAGTTCTCTGCCATACTTATTCCTTTTAAACTGGAATTTCACTTTTTTTATTTTTCTTTTGTTGCACACAACGTCTCGGCTATGAGTAGTTGCTTGGGTTAGCACTTAACTTTGCAAGTACACACCAAACTGAAAATCCGCAAGGATTTTCAGAAGTAGGCGAGAACAAGCAATTACTTATAGCCATTGTTGTGCTTTCGTTATTTTAATATATCTAGTTCCTTTTGTAGTAAAGTCAATAAATCTGCAATTTCACTTTTACAAGTTTCCATTGCATCTCTTGTCCAAATGGTTAGATTATATATTTTACTACACTCATTGGTCAACAAATGATAATTCACCAAAAAGTCTGAATTGCTGATACCTTTGTTATTAATTTCTGATTTTGCAGTTTTACTAAAATAGTTATTAATTAATGAAAAAACTGCTTGATGCTCAATATTTAAATCTAAATCATGATAGTTAACATAATGCTGTTCATATAACTCTCGTAGTTCTTCTTTTACCTTTGAAGATTGGATTAAATCAATTTCATTGTTATTAGATATTTTTTCATATAACTTGTAATTTGGAAAAAAAGAACTGCTTGTTGATTTAACAGAACGAAGCATCTCATTTATTTTTTGATTAGGATACATAATTAAGATTTCCTCTGCAGAATAAGTTATGAATGCCTCTTGTGACACCAAAGCAGAATCAATTCTTTGCAAATGGACTTCCACATCATCAAAGTCACTTTCTAAACTTTTTATAATTGTTTCATATAGTTTTATTTCTGCAATTCGATTTTTTCTTTGCTCATTCCAATTATTTATTCCCAATGCTATTAAAATTCCGATAACCACGAGGACAATCTCTCCGATAGCATAAATCAGATATTTACTGAATTTATTTTCAGTTAGCAGTTTTTGCCTAATTTTTCTAAAAAATTTGATCATTGGTTAATGGTTAGTCATAATGAAGCACAACGCCTAGGCTATGTGATGGATGAAGCGATAGCGAATCTATCATCATAGCTGTTGTTATCATGAGTTATTCATTTATGTATTCATAATCTTTTTCAAGATCTAATTGCAAATCGAAATACTTGTTTTCCTTTTCATTCTTGATCCAATTTAAATAGCTCTCTTTATTACATTCCAACTTACTTGCCATTTTCAACGACTGCTCGATTGACATCGTCGATGAATTTAGTTTGCTAATTATTAAGGCTCTTGGCTTCATTTTGAGTTGGCCGTAAGCAATAAATTTATGATGTCCATCAAGGATGAATAATAAGTGAGATTTAGCTACATGAAATATTACCATAGTTGGTCTTAATCCTTGTTTAATCGCTTGTTTGTATTCATCGATTATTAGGTCATCATATCTGCATTGAGTTGGTATAATATCTGGACAACCACCATAATAGTCGAATGATTGAAAATTATCTCCTTCTGGTAGGTGAATTAAATCATAATGTTCATGTAAGTCGTATGTTCCAAATTCATATTCTCCTGTTTTGAGAAATTGAGAATAGTAATCAACTAATCTATCAAATTCTGTCGTTGTGGCAATTCCATTTTTGAGTATTTCAGAAACAAGAGTTGATTCCGCCCAAGATCTTTCATCTACTCCTTTTGCAATGTGATATCTCCAAGTAGAACCAATTTCAGCAAACCAAGTGTATTGTATTGGCAAACTGTTTAAATATAGAACCGACTCTTGATTATCACCTTTGATATCAATTATTCCAAATTTATTCGATATTTCAATTTTCTTTTTCATTAATTCATGATAACGTTTTGCAGCTAGGCGCAGGTGGCTATTGCAAAGTGTCGCACGTCAAATATAGGAAAAAATTTGATTAAAGAGCAAAACTTGAATGAAAGATAAACTGCCACTTGCGCTTAGGTGATGTTAGCAGTAGTTTTACTTTGTATCTCATTTAATACTTTAATTTCGTTCACAAATAATTTGTCTATTCGCTTAGAAGATAGGAAATCAAAAAACTTCTGAATGTCGTCATTTTCTTTCTTATACCTGTCAAGAAACTTCAATCCAAGCGTTATGTCATTATCATTTGGATAAAAAAAACCATTGCAGTCAGTCTTTCTCATAGTAGCAGTTTTCTTTTTTATTCTTTCGATTACAGCTTGTATTGCTTTAGGTCCACAATGCATATAAATACCTTCCATAGCTGAATGCTTGTTCTTACCATTTATTAATTGCTCAATAAATAAATCTTGCTCTCTATTGTCAGCATGGCGTATTAATGCTAAAAAAGCTGAACCTGATAAGTCTTCTGAACTTTCATTTAATTTTTTTGCTAAAAAAGGAATACACTTTCTTGTCCCAGCTGTATGTAAAGCCACGTTTGCTTGAATAATTGACCAATCAGATTTGTAATTTTCTATAACGTAAATTAAAGCATCTTCTACATCTGGATTGTCTGAATTAGCCAAACAATCAATGATTGGATCAACAATTTTTCCTTGTCTATATTTTTTTAACAAGTCAAAGAGAGGTTTAATATTTACTTCTATCGTCTTTTTTTGCCAAGTTATTGCAATGTATATGTAACTCTTGATTTCAGGGTTTTGTTCGCTAGCAGCTTTTTCAATAAAGTAGTTAGTCAGCTCGGGTAAATATCTGTTTCGACCGATGTTACCCAAAATCAAATATGCCTTTTTGACTTTCCGAACGTCAGAGGAAGTCCCAATGAATTGTTTAAGTTCATTAACTACTTCAATATTGTCATACGAAGTGTCATTGTCGTCAATAGAGTCAATTAACTCCCTATTATCTACCTTTTCCTTATTAAAATAGTTGGTTAGTTTTTTCCACATATTCTGTCAAAAATTACTGCTAACGGTGAGCATAAACGCAGTATGCGAGGTACGAGCATATTGTCGTTTTATGCAGTGTTAGTGATAGGCTCTTCATATCTCTTTTGGTTGATAAACTTTTCTATATTATTTAAAAATACTTCACAAATATTTTCAAGCAACTCAAAGTATTTCTCAATTTGCGGAAGTTCGAATAAATATGCATTTTCTCCGTGGGCAATCTTGTTTCTAATATCAACAAGTTTGTCAATGTCATTTTCATAAATAGAAAAATCTTCTATGTCTAGCAAAAACATATTGCATAATTCCCCTAATACTTTATAGTTTAAGTTAGACTTTGTGTTTACTTTTTTTTCAAAAGTTAAATGATTGTTTAATCTATCAAAAAACGTTTGAGTAAAGTCACATCTTTGCTCTAAAGATTGATTGGACTGAAGCCTTTTAAATTTTTCACCCACACTAAGAACAAATAATTTTACAGGCACATTGGAATGTGATAATTTACTTTTATTTAACCCCTTTATTAGGCTAGTCAATGAACTAACCACCAACCCTTCCCAATGAGCATAAATCATAGGTACACAAAGACGTAGAAAAAAACCTCTATTAGCTTCTGGCAGTTGGCTATAGGTCATTTTCATTTTGGCAATATCTTTTGTACGCCATTCATTGTCAAGTCTTATTTCATCAATCAAATTAATTTCCATTCGGGTTAAATATTTCAAATGCTTTTAAAACTCGACTTTCAATTCTTGATTGTGAATAGGCAGATAGACCAGCATCCTTATATTCATCACTAGTTTTTAGTTCGCTAATTTTTTTTCTAAATACTTCACTACTATTTTCATAATAAGACCAATACTTGTTCAGTGATAGCATAATTGCATCGAAATAGTTCGGAGTGAATATTCCGTTACTAGCTCTAAATATTGTATGTTCAAAATTGTCATTTAAATAGTTTAAATATTTTTCAATAAGTTCCTGCTCCGCTAATTTGTCAAAGCTAATTTCTTGTTTTGCAACTCTTCTCATATAGCTTGATAAATGGTTTGGTAAATTCTTTTCAAGTTTCAATGAATCATTCTTGAAAGTATAAAAACGTAATACCAATTCTTCACAAAACATTTCCTCGATTTGCTTATCTGTTGGTTTAATAATATTTCTAAACAAGTCACTTGAGCCAATATCAATAAGTAAAGAATTTAGTTCATTTGAATGTCCTCTAAAAATACAGTTCCTAATTTCTTGTTCAGATAAGGGCGAACCACCTGTATTTAGTCTGTTAAAAAGTTCATACCTCATATCTACGTCACTATCCCATTTGATTATTTCAACTCTACAGACAGATCTCTTCAAAGAGTTTTTTAGTAGTATACCAATGTCATTTACAGTTTTTCCCTTTAATTCTGAAATTAGGTCGCCTTCTTCAAGTGTTAGATTGTTTTTAGTTTCATTTTCAATTAATAATCCGAAAAAGGAAAATATTGTACTTATTCTCTGTAACCCATCAACAAGTTCCCATTTACCTTTATCGTCCTCCGCAACAAAAATTGGAGGAACAGGAATTCCAAGTAAAATTGATTCAATAAATCTTGTTTGTTGAAAAATATCCCATCTAAATGTTCTTTGATATTCAGGTGTTATTACTAAAGAATTATCTTCATAAATATTCATAAGCTCACCAAAGGACATATCTAATCGGTCAGCCCTCAAATTATTTCTTCTTTTCTGTATTGTTTCTTCTAAGTTCATTTTTCTTGATTTTTAGCTTATCACTAACGATTGTATATACGCCAAATTGCGTATATATTGTATATAAATTCATCCTTCCTTTTTCGCATATTTCTATTATCTAGCGGCGAAATTGTATCTATATTCATCTTATTCTTTGGGATATACCCCCACTTTTTACTTTGCGAATATTTACGACCTTCAATTCTTTTTATCTAAGAGACAACTTCTTGATTAAAATCAATAAACAACCCTATTCACTCACTGTCCTTGTAAAAAACTGGTTTTAGGTGTCGTATATTTTGATCCGTTAAGGTCATCATATTAAAAAGTACGGGTTAAAGATAGTTAACCAAATTGATATTAGGAAATTATTACTTACAAGAGGTGTTTCGTATGCTTTAGAGATTCAAATATCCTCCCTGTTCTCCGAACTGTCCCTCCAGAGGGAAATATTACTCCCCGTTCTGTAAACTGTCCCATTTGTCAGTCAAAAAATGAAATTCACCAATTTTCGGTTATTATACCCTTGGTTCGTTCTTATTTATTAATTTAGTCCTGCAAAATATAAATATATGTATCGAACAAAGATTGCAGGCATTGGAATGTATGTGCCTGAAAAAGAAGTAAGCAACGAATGGTTAACGCAATATATGGATACCACCAATGAGTGGATAGTAGAACGAACCGGCATTGAGACGAGAAGATATGCGGATAAACATAAGGAAACGACTTCGACCTTGGGAGCAAAGGCGGCTTTAAAAGCTATAGATGATGCGGGAATTAGTAAGGAGGACATTGATTTCATCATATTTGCTACGCTAAGTCCTGACTATTATTTTCCGGGTTGTGGCGTCTTGTTGCAACGTGAGTTGGGGATTACCCACGGTGAAGCCGGCGCATTGGATATCAGAAATCAATGCAGTGGTTTTTTATACGGACTATCGGTCGCTGACCAATTTATCAAGTCGGGAATGTATAAAAACATTCTGCTCGTAGGGGCGGAGATGCATAGCATGGGACTGGATTTTTCGACGGAAGGAAGAAATGTCTCAGTGATATTTGGCGATGGGGCAGGAGCGGTCATTCTACAACCCACTGAGAATGAAAATGAAGGAATCCTCACCACGAAATTGCATTCAGACGGTACTCACGCTGAAGAATTGGCGATGATAAATCCCGGATCTCACGGGGGATACCACCTACATGAAGTTGATTTTGGATTTCCAGATGAAGACCTGCCTGGAGAAATTTTTGTCACCCAGCACATGTTGGATGCGGGTATGATGTATCCTAATATGAATGGCCAATTGGTTTTTAAAAATGCGGTGGTTAAGTTTCCCGAGGTGATAATGGAAGCATTAATTGAAGTCGGAGCAAGCCCTTCTGACATTGATATGTTGATACCTCACCAGGCCAATTTGAGAATCAGCCAGTTTGTACAGAGAAAATTAGGCCTAAGAGACGACCAAGTCTTTAATAATATTCAAAAATATGGAAACACGACCGCTGCCAGTGTGCCTATTGCCTTATGTGAAGCTCTCAAAGAAGGCAAGATAAAATCTGGTGACTTGGTTTGTTTGGCCGTTTTTGGAAGTGGTTTTACGTGGGGTAGCGCCTTGATTCGGTGGTAGGTAGGGTCTTTTTAATCGGATATTGATTAATTCTTTATTCTACTTCAAAAATAATGGGTATTCTACCGCACTGTTCTTGAGCATCTGCGATATTGAATTTATACTTTTTGACTCCGGCGCAGGCAACAGATATTAAATGTGAATCGGTGGTCGTAGAGCCTTTTTGTGTAAAACTGGCTTTGGTGACATTGCCCTTTGAATCCACACAAAAGGAAACCATGACGGTACCTGTTTTTTGCGAATTATCTCTTATCGTGGGTTGAAAAACGACTTTTCTATTGCTCACGTCACCCCCAATGTCTCCGGCTCCTGCAGACAGATTGTCGAGGACACTGCTATCCGGACGACCATTTTTGCTTCCTTCATTGCCTGTGTTAGAGTTATTGCCCTTACCAGAGCTATTCTTTAGGAGTTCCGCATATTTTTTCTTTTGAGCTTCCTGTGCATCTTTTTGTTTTTGCAGTTCTTCGGCTTCTTTTCTTCGTTTTTCTTCCGCAATTTGTTCCGCTGTTTTTGTATTGCTCGTATTTTCCTTTTTTACCACAGGTGACTCTTCTTGTAAATCAGCCTCGGATTCATCAAGTGGAGATTCCTTTTTGGCTACTTCAGTTGGGTTAGGAATTGATTTTGTAGGTGTTTGAATTTCATTTTCAACTTTATCTACAGAAGATTCAGGGATTTGGTCACTTCCACCTTCTAATATGTCATCACCAAATTGCACTAAAATACCGGAAATTTCTCGTGGAGGGTCCCAATATGTCAGGACAGGCATAATACATATCAACAGCAGAAGAATATGCACTAAAGCAGAAATGATGATGCCTTTGCGTTCATCATCTTTTTGCGTAACTGTCTTTTCATTATATGTGTTAAAATCTTCCAACTTGTATGTATATCATTTCTATTCTAATGTCAATTTCGAAACTAGAACTTCTAAATAAAATATCTTCTGTGTAAGTTGGTTTTGTTTGATTTCACCTTAATGCGGTGAATCGAGTACTGCACTTATTTTGTTCTTATATGCAATATCCATGATTGCAACGACCGCATCATTGGACGCTTGCTTAGAAGGTCTAATAGTGATTGCTGCTTTATCTCCTTTATCCCTTTTCAAATCCATCATTTGTTTTCTGGCATCGGATAAAGATATTCTCGTATCATTCATAAAATAATTGCCATTTCCTTCGATGCTGATAATTACCGGGGTAGTAGGAGTGCTGTTATTTGTACTTTTCTTGCCTGGCAAGGAAAGATTTAAGGCACTCGGTACGATCATAGAAGAAGTAAGCATAAAGAAAATTAACAATAAGAATATGATGTCTGTCAATGACGACATGTTAAACTCCGCACTTACTTTATTTCGTTTCTTAATGGCCATTAGATTATTTTTCTTTTCCCGAAGGGGCTTGAGTGGCAATAATCGCTTTAATCTTTAATCCGGATGCCAATTTTATCAATGGATGGATTTTATCCCATGTGACCCCTGATTCTGCTATGATATTTAAGGTGGCATTTTTCTTATTGTCAGAAAACCTGACTGCATTGGCAATGTCTTTTTCCACTGTGGCGGAACTTGAGGGTTTGCCATTGACGGTTATTTTACCATTTTTCATAATGGTCACTGATAAGTCCGTAGGTGCCACCACTGTAGAACTGGACTGTGGTAATGGCATATTTATTTGCACCATGGATGAGGTGAGCATAAAGAAAATAAGCAATAGAAAAATGATGTCAGTCAATGATGACATACTAAATTCTGCGCTTACTTTATTTCTTTTTTTCACGATTTAAATATCTATTTCTGACTAAACTGGTTCTTGCAACATATCCATGAACTCAATGGTGCTTTGTTCCATTTTGAACACGACTTTGTCAACATTGGCTACGAGTAAGTTGTATCCTACGAAGGCAACAATACCGATTAATAGTCCAAATGCCGTAGTAATCAAGGCTTGATAAATACCACCCGCAAGTACGTCAGGTGTGACATTTTGTTCGGTCGCCATTTTGTAAAAGGCTAAAATCATCCCAGTTACGGTACCAAAGAACCCAATCATCGGTGCAGCACCGGCTATAGAAGCCAAAGTGGAAAGGTTTTTCTCCAACTTAAATAGTTCTAGATTACCAACATTTTCAATAGCTGCATCGATATCTCTCAACGGCTTGCCTATTCGCATCAACCCTTTTTCAATCATTCTTGCCACTGGAGAATCCGTATTTCTACAAAGTGCCTTAGCCCCTTCAATATTTCCTGCAGCGACACTTGCCCGGATGTTATTTATGAAATTTTCATCCACTTTTCCGGCTCTCTTAATCGACAGATACCTTTCTACGAAAATGTACACTGCCATAAACGACAATATCAATAAGATTCCTACAATTGCAATACCAATAGGACCTCCCTGAACAATCAAATCAACCAAATTCATTGTTGCTTCAGTTTCTTCGGTGGCTTGTTGGAAAAAAAACAAACTCATCATATTAGACTTAATTTTGATAATGTTTATTAAACCTCACAAACGTAACAACGCTTGTTTTATTTTTATAATCGGTTACAAAAATAATAAAATCTATAATGTATTAAACTTTTGCTTAATATAAATTGAGAAAAAATAAATTTATAGTAAATAAAGAGAATTGTAGTTCCTATCGAATGATAGTAATATCGCCTGTCAATATTTTTTCCTCACCACTATTCAAAACATATCTCAACATGAAGACATAAACACCCGGCTGGGCATAGCGGCCATAAAATTTTCCGTCCCAAGCCATTGGATTTTCATTGGGCTCGAAATCCTTGTTTTCATACATTAATCCGCCATACCTATCAAAAATTTGAAAGGTCATGATTTCAAAAGGTGGGCCATATCCGGAAACAGAAAATATGTCATTATTTCCATCGCCATTCGGTGAAAATATATTGGGATATACCCATTCTACTTCATTGGAAAATTCGAGATTGATAAACATAGATATGATGCATCCATCTATATTCTCTAAATCAACTCTTAGTTTTTCTGATTTATTTCTGCCATATTCGACTTCACTTCCCGTTCCAACCAATTCTTCATCTTCATTCCACCACGTAAATTCAAGGGTTTTATCCAATGTCAGATTGGTGTAAACCTTCATGGCAGCCTTTTGGTCGTATTTTAGCCTATACAACTGTTTTCCTTGAAGATAAAAGGTCTCAGGACTTTCGATTTCAAATTCGATATCATAAGGACAATCATAATTGTCTTTAATCTGCAAGGTATAGCTTCCAGGTAGCATTGATTCCAATGGTTCTTCTGAGTCTATTGGATTGCCGTTGAGGAAAAAGCGGAATGGCAAAGTACCACCTGTGATTTTTTCAATTTCCATTCCACCGAATTCTTCATCTATGCAAAGGGGAGAGAAATAATTATAAATAACATCTTGAATGTTATTCTCATTTAAATCAATGGGTAGAATATTTTCATTGGTACATCCTGACTCTAGATCTAAGGCTTTTAGATATATCGGTGTATTTTTTGTGATATGAATGCTGTTCGTAAATGGGATATAATTAATGCCATCTTCACTCCACCAATATTCGGTATTTACCAAATCAGACGAATTATTAAAGAGTTCTAATTCCGTCGTATTACAATTCCATTGGCTAGATTGTGCTATTTCGATATCAGGAATTCGACTAATATTCTCCAAGGTGAAGATTGTGTCTAAAGAGCAACCGTTTTCTGCTTCTAAATGCAGCGTATAATCTCCCGCCTCATCAGCATAATAATCAAGTTCTTCTGATACCATAGTTCCTTCATGCCACCATTCTGTCTTGACTATATTTTTGTCACTCGTGTATTGTAACTTAGACACAGGAAAATAGCAGCTGATTGGCTCCCTTTCAATGTTAATTTGAGGTAAATCCAGATTTTCTTTGACGACAATCGTTTTTGAGCTTTTGCAGCCATTGGTTCCGTAGATAGTGACTATGTATTGCCCTGTTTTATCAACTATGATTTTTTTATCATCAGAGCCATTTAATTTCGTGCCAGAAAACTCGTAATGATCGATTTCGTTAGTTGTTTCAATCGCGATAACTGAAATCGGTTCGCTGCAAGTAATCTCTGTCGCACTAAGGGTGAATTCAGGTAGGTTTTCATCCAATTCCACAAGGACTTCAAAACTTTGAGAGCAGATTCCATTTGCCGTACTAAAATCGACAATTGCAGTATAAATGCCTGCCTCACTGAATGTTACATTAAATTCTGTAGATATTACAGTATTATCTGAGTTTTTCCAAGTGCAGGATTCTGACACTAAATTAGAATTAACATTTAATTCGAAATATTGCGTTGGATTGTCACAATTCAAAGTAATAGATTGTGGTAAATTACTTGTGGCTTCATCAAATACCAAATCAAATTTTTCATACTTATTGCAATCTTCATCAACCAATATACTGTGAATTCCCGCCGTGCAAAACTCTTGATTATTGATTGTGAAACAGTCATCTTTGCAGATAATAATTTTTCCGATATCTGTTGTGTCTGGTAGGGGAGGAGAGACCATTAAATTTACTGTTGCACAAGTATCTCCCAAATAATCAAAATGATATACGCCATAATCTGAAAAGGTAAACTCTCCAAGATTTATATCATCGCTGACAGTCGTCGTAAAAGGAAATTCTGATTTACAAACAAAAAATTCATTTTCAATTTCGACAGGTTTCATCAAATTTACCGGGATAGAAATTATATAGTCATCAAGACAGTTAAGTATGGGTAAATCATCAGAAAAATCAATTTTTACATTGATATCACCATGATATTCATCTTCGATATTTAAGCTAATTTTTAACTGATTGCGAGATTTTAAATTTTGTTTATAACTGATAGGATAAGCATCAGGTTCGACTTGATATGTATATATTTTGTCTGGAGACAATGAACTTATACTTGATAAAACACAAAGTTCTTCTTTAAAATAATCCAAAAAATCAATGTTCAAGTCAAATGATTGTGGAGCACATCCATTGACACTATCAGGAGTTGTCACCTTTATTAATTCTGCATTAGGCAAACCATTCAAAAAACCGCTATTAAAATGAATCTGAAAATCACAATTGTTTCCAAATAATCCATCGATGAGCAGATAGTAGGTGTTTCCAGCTATGAATGTACCAGCAGCTACTGAAATAGCGCCATCACCAGAAAAACACAACACATCACCTGCATCATCTCGTTGAATACTACCTAAATTAGCTTTTAGAGTATCAATAACTTGGCTATGATAAACACCGACTTGAAGTCCTCCACCAGGTGTGCCATCCGCATTAAGACAACCACTTGAAGTTACGGTGAAGGATACATCTGTAGAACAAGGGGTAAATGAAAACCAAATCGGATTTTCCGTTGAACCAGAATCACAAGGAATTTTAGGTTGGTCACCAAATTTGCCATCAGGCAAAGTGCCTGAATAACTTTGCCCATTAATAGCACATAAGGGATACGGGTTAAATATCGTTGCACCCTTATCATACTCAGATAAAATCTCTTGCGAATGTAATCCTAATATATTAAATACTACAACCCCTAGTATCAACATCAATTTCCTCATCAGCCCAATTATAATCCTATTTGTTTAACCCCTTGATCAAATACTACATCAACAGGAATACCCAACGATGCCAATTTATCCAAATCACTTTGCAGTGAATCACTAATCACTGCCTTTTCTTTTACCAGATCTGCCACACCTACATAATCGCCATCACCCTGGAGAGTCAATATCAATTCAGACAATTGATCCATCGCTACTTGAAATTTTTCAAAATTTATACTGTATTTTCCTGTTTCTTCATTTTTAGAGAAGGCTCCTCTCTCTAGGAAATAGTTGAATCGAATCATGTTAGCTTTTCCATGAGCCGAAGATGCTCCGAATCTCACTGACCTAAATATAGAGGCCATAAAAGTGACGAAGTAATCTTTGATATCCCCGGATAATTCACCTTTTTTATGCAATTGATTCACCATATATAGTCCTAACATATCCGCTTTGCCTTCTTCTAGTGCCGAGGCATGCTCTTTCAAGGCTTCTCTCACCGTACCTTTCTCATTGATTGTGTTCTTAATTCCTAAGCCGTGAGCTACTTCATGAAACATCGTATTTGCAAAAAAAGCATCGAATTTTACGTATTGTCTTTGGTCGTCGGCTATGAGTTGGTCTGCAATTGGTACCAGAATTTTATCAAATTTGGCTTTCATGGCATTTTTTAATTGCAGCCTTCTTGTTCCTTTTTTTAGCTGTACTTCTTCGTCATTAGGTAGGTTGATTGCGATGGTTTTTGAGCCTGCGTTGCAATCTCCGGCATAATAGACCACGTCATATGCATTTAATTCAGTATCATTTCCGGGTGTTTCAGCTTTATATTTTTTATCGACTGGCAATCCCTCTTGTAATTCAGGGAGGAATGCCGCATATTTAGATAATTTTTTACTCCACTCCATATCTTTTACCAATACATAACATTCGTGTGATGCCTTGTATCCGAATAATTGGTCTTCATAAGTTTCAATAGGACCTACGACGATATCTAAATGATTATCTTTCATGTCGAGCCATGCAAAATCACTTTTTTGATACTCATCGTTCAATAATGCTTCAGCTCTTAACTTAAGGTAGTTTTTTAAGCCTGCATCCTCTGCCAATCCAGAGCACTCGAGGAGTAATGCAGCGGCATAATTTAATTCTTCGTTAAAAACTTCATGATAAGGCACGGTTCGTAGTTGTCCTTGTTCATCCCTTCTCACAAAGGTGTACTGTGAGGTTTTGTCTGGAAGATTGGCGTTTTCGAATTCTTCTTTTGTGATATCTGCTGGATAATAATTAGCCCCCAGTGGTTTTTTGCCATATCCTGCAACGAATGGAGCATTTCCACCCAATCTGTCATAAGGGCCATAATTGATCATGGCAAAAGCCCTAGTTTTATTGTCGCTAATGTTATCCAATAACTGATCTTTGTCTCCATACGCTTCATACCAAAACAGCTTGTCCATGATTTGTGCCACTTCGATAAATTTTTTAATCATCGTCTTCTCATTATCCGACAACAATGAGACATCAGTGGTCAACTTAAAAACCGTATATTTATTTAGGAGTGAATCTATAGGAGTGTTCCCTTCGCCATTAAAATCATAAAGACTCAGTACGCCAGTTTTCGTTTCCGTACTTTCAACTTCCGTTTTGACTTCTGGCTCTTTATTCTTGCAAGAGAATACCAATAAAATAACTGTGAAAAGGTAAAGTGTACGCATTGAAATTGAAATAACCATGCAAAGATAACAATGCTTTTTGTTTAAATTAATTATTGAAAAGATATTTTATGTTAAAATGAGGGAAATATTAGATAATGGGTTTAAAATTAATCATTTATAAAGAAAAAAAAGCCTTATATTAATGTAAGCCCGGTGGTGAAAATAAGTTATCAACCTTGTCATTATTCAATTATCGGGATAAGTCAAAACTGTTTCAGTTGTATTAATAAATTAGAATGTTAATTTTGTTCTTTGATAAAAATGATAGTGGATGAATCCAATACTGGTAGAAAATAAAAATGGCATCGCGGTCTTGACCATCAATAGGCCAGAAGCACTTAATGCATTGAATCAAGAAGTGTTCGACGCTTTGGATGAGTTTTTTGAAGAAGGCTATAAAGCATTCGAATCCTTGCTTGGCGTTGTCATTACCGGAAATGGCGAAAAAGCTTTTGTTGCAGGAGCGGATATTAAGAAATTTCTAGAATTAGACGAATCCTCGGGCAGTGAATTGTCAAAAAGAGGCCAAGAAATTTTATTTAAAATGGAGGCATTTCATCTGCCAGTGATAGCCGCAGTCAATGGCTTTGCACTGGGTGGAGGATGCGAATTGGCCATGGCTTGCCATATTCGTATAGCTTCCGCCAATGCGAAATTTGGTCAACCAGAAGTGAATCTAGGATTGATTCCGGGATATGGAGGAACCCAGCGATTGGTTCAATTAGTAGGGAAGGGCAAGGCATTCGAATTGTTGCTTACTGGAGATATGATAGATGCCAATGAGGCCCATAGGATAGGACTTGTAAATCAAGTGGTTGAGGCTGGACAAGCATTGGAGGCTGCACTTAAAATGGTTGAAAAAATTGCATCCAAAGGCCCAAAAGCTTGTCAAGTCATCATCGATGGTATGAATCTCTATTTTAAAGACCGGGATCGATATTTTTATGAATCAGCCGAATTTGGCAGACTCATGGCTTCTGACGAAGGCAAAGAAGGTGCTACCGCATTTATAGAAAAGCGAAAGCCACAGTTTCGGAAATAATTAAAATTTATTATACATTGAATCGGAAGTGCATGATATCCCCGTCATGAACGACGTATTCTTTACCTTCGACCGAAAGTTTTCCGGCTTCCTTAACCGCATGTTCTGAGCCGAACTTTATGAAGTCCGCATATTTAATCACTTCGGCTCGTATGAAACCCTTTTCAAAATCGGTATGAATCACTCCTGCCGCTTGCGGAGCTTTAGAGCCATTTTTTACCGTCCAAGCCCTTACTTCTTTTTCACCTGCCGTAAAATATGTAATGAGGTTTAATAATTTATAGGAAGATTTAATCAGTTTATTGACACCCGGTTCATCTAATCCCATTTCTTGTACAAACATTGTTCTTTCGTCTTCATCATCAAGCTCTGCTATTTCTGCCTCTATGCCAGCGGAAATGAGGATAACCTCTGCATTTTCATCTTTTACAAATTCTTTAAATTTATGAGTGTACTCATTTCCTGAAGTCGCAGAATCTTCATCTACATTGCAAACATATAGGATGGGCTTTGAGGTAAGTAGATATAAATCGTCAAACACTTCTAGATCTTCCTCGCTTACTTCCATGCTTCGGGCATTTCTACCATCCTCCAAATGTTTGAGAACTTTTTCTACAAATTCTACCTTGTGTAATTCCTTTTTGTCGCCTCCTTTGGCTGATTTTTTGTATTTGTCCAGTTTTTTTTCTGCAGTTTCTAAATCTTTAAGAATCAATTCTGTATCGATGATTTCCTTGTCTCGCACAGGATCTATGCTGCCGTCCACATGTATCACATTGTCATTGTCAAAACACCTCACGACATGAACTATGGCATCCACTTCACGAATATTGGCTAGGAATTGATTTCCGAGACCCTCACCTTTGCTTGCTCCTTTAATTAGTCCTGCGATATCCACAATGTCCACATTGGTCGGAAGAATACGCTGAGGTTTTACCAATTCTGCGAGCTTGTCTAACCTCTCATCTGGCACGACGATGACGCCAATATTAGGTTCTTTCGTAGCAAATGGATAATTGGCCGCCAAGGCCTTTGCTGAAGTTAATGCATTAAATAAAGTTGACTTGCCGACGTTAGGCAATCCTACAATACCACATTTTAATCCCATTACTTAAGATTTCTTGATAAAATGGTTGCAAAAGTAAGGATATGAAATTGATTCTAAAGTATATTCTGGCACTTGGGAGAGTAATTTTTTTCATTACATCTTAAATAGCTATAAAATAGTTTTATATAATTTAAATAATAATATATATGTAAATGACTAATAAATAAATAACTATGAATTAAATAAAAAAAATATAAATAAAATATTAAAAAACTTCAAATTATATATTGTAAATATATTTAATATGTTATATCTTTGCATTGTGTAAGTTTTGGTTATTAAATTGTAAAATTCGTTTTTGCTCAAGAAAAGTCTTGGGCAAAAACATTTTTAGGGGGTAGGGTAATCAAAATTCATCGATTTTTATATCAATTTTGTTATTAAGATTTTAACGCCTTTCATTAAGCTTGTCACTTCTATAAAATTACTATCTTAGCGGTCATTATCACTACATATTTTGAACAGACAACTCTCAGAAATTGCAGAACTAATCGGAGCAGAGTACTCGGGTCATGAAGACATGGGGATTTATGGATTGGCGAAAATCGAAGAAGGGAAGCCGGGTTATCTCAGTTTTATTGCCAATGATAAATTCGAGTCTTTTCTTTATACGACCCAATCATCAGCGGTAATTGTTAAACAGGGTTTTGAACCAAAACAATTGTTGGATGCTAAATTGCTCTATGTTGATGATGTCTATTCGGCAGTCGCCAAGGTTAGCAAATTGTTTGCACATACGCATGATATCGAAGTGGGCATTTCTCCACTAACGTATGTTGCCACCAGTTCGAGTATTTCAGAAGACCCTCGAATAGCGGCTCAATCTTACATCGGAAAAAATTGCACGATAGGGAAAAATGTGGTGATTTATCCACAGGTTTTTATTGATGACCATTGTACGATTGGCGATAATGTGGTTCTCTACTCGGGTGTGAAAATCTATCACAATTGCATCATAGGTAACAATGTAATTTTGCATAGCAATGCCGTGATAGGTTCTGATGGGTTTGGATTTGCAAGTAGTGCAGAAGTGGGAATTTCGAAAATAGAACAACTCGGAAATGTAGTGCTAGGCAATGATGTAGAAATCGGGGCAGGTTCTACCATCGATCGGGCAACAATGGGAAGTACTAGATTAGGGAATTTTGTGAAAATTGATAATTTGGTTCATATTGCTCACAATGTTCAAATCGGAGATTATACCTTTATTGCCGCACAAACAGGTGTTGCGGGAAGTACCAAGATTGGTAAATGTTGCATGATAGGGGGACAGGTAGGCATTCTTGGACATATTGAAATTGCTGATTTTACCTCTATTCAAGCGAAGTCTGGCATAGGTGGACATGTGAAAAATTCGCATACAAAGCTTTATGGATATCCGGCCATTGATTACAGTGCTTATCTTAAATCTTATGCATATTTTAAGCAATTGCCGGAAATGGCTCAAAAATTGCGTAAACTAGAAAATAAATTGGCAGATAATTGATGCAGAAATACCCACCCAATTGAAATTGGATTTATTATGAAATGATTTCTTGCTTAGATAATAATGACACAAAGGTGGGATGATTGACCGTAATCGGTTGATTTTTGAAAAACAAACCATTTTAAATAGATGAAAAAGAAAACGTTAAAGGATGTTGTGAAGTTTAGTGGCGAGGGTTTGCATACCGGAGCATTTGTAAATGTTGAGATTCATCCTGCAGACGAAAATTTTGGTATTAAGTTTCTCCGCACTGACCTCACTACGGATAAATTTATTTCTGTAGATGTAAATCATGTGGTATCAACAGAAAGATGCACGACGCTAGAGTCAAATGGCATGACACTGAATACGACCGAACACATTTTGGCTTCATTATGTGCCAATGGGATTGACAATGCTCTCATTAAAGTGGATGGACCTGAAATCCCTATTCTAGATGGTAGTGCGAAGCCCATTGTTGATTTGATTTTAAAAGCTGGGGTTATTGAACAGGAGAGTGATAGAGAATATTTTGAACTCACTGAGCCAATACATTTCATCGATGAGCTGACTGGGGCAGAATATAGTGCCTTCCCTTGCGATAAATTACAGGTGGACACGATGATTTATTTTGATTCGAAACACATTGGCCATCAGTATGCCTCTCTCAACTCGCTCTCTGATTTTAATGACCAAATAGCACCATGTAGGACATTCGTTTTTTCGGACGATGTGGAAAAATTAATGGGTCTTGGACTAATCAAAGGAGGTGACTTAAAAAATGCCATTGTCATAGCATCTGATGGACTCGATGAAGCCTCATTAAAAGAGCTTTCTGAAAAACTTGGGTATCACAATGTTTCGATTAATGAAAATGGATTGGTCAATTCGGAGAGTTTACTATTTAAAAATGAGCTTGCTCGCCATAAGTTGTTAGATATTATCGGAGATGTCGCTTTATTGGGTAAGCCTCTCAAAGCAAGAATATTTGCGAAGAGACCTGGACACGGTGCCAATGTGAAATTCACCAATTTACTCAAGAAAAAGTATCTTGAGCAAAAGAAATTAAAGGGTAAGCCTGTTTATAATCCTGATGATGAACCCATCTATGACATCAATGGAATAAGCAAACTTCTGCCGCACAGATATCCCTTTTTGTTGGTTGATAAAATCATAGAACTCAGTAAAAACTTAGTCGTTGGGATTAAGAATATCACAATGAATGAAAACTTTTTTCAGGGGCATTTTCCTGAAAATCCCATATTTCCGGGAGTATTGCAAATGGAAGCCTTGGCACAGACGGGTGGCATTTTAGCACTGAGTAATGTCGAGGATCCAAAGGAATGGGACACATTCTTCTTAAAAATGGATAATGTGAAATTTAAGTCAAAAGTAGTTCCTGGAGATACTTTGATACTAAAAATGGAACTTTTAAGCCCAATTAGGCGAGGAATAGTACACATGCAGGGCACTGCATACGTTGGTAATAAAGTAGTGAGTGAAGGAGAACTCACAGCTCAAATAATAAAAAAATCTTAATGGAAATTAGTAATCTTGCCGCCGTACATCCTAATGCAAAAATTGGGAAAAATGTTAAAATCGAGCCATTCGTTTCTATCGCAGCCGATGTAGAAATAGGAGAAGGTTGCTGGATTGGCCCTCATGTAACTATTGCTGATGGCGTGAGGATAGGGACTAATACTAAGATATTTCCGGGAGCGGTACTGGGTTCTGTACCTCAAGATTTAAAGTTTGATGACGAACAATCTTTGTTGGAAATAGGTAACAATGTCGTTATCAGAGAATATTGTACACTCAACCGAGGCACCAAAGCCAACTATAAGACTACGATTAAAGACAATGTATTGCTCATGGCGTACGTGCATGTAGCTCATGACTGTGTCATCGGCCACAATAGTATCATTGCCAATAGTAGCAATCTAGCAGGCCACATTGAGCTTGGGAATTATGTAATCATCGGGGGCATGTCTGCCATTCACCAATTTGTAAAAATAGGAGACCACGTAATGATAGGGGGAGGGTCTCTGGTAAGAAAAGACGTACCACCATTTGTAAAAGCGGCTAGAGAGCCATTATCGTATGTCGGTGTCAATTCAATAGGCTTACAACGTAGAGGTTTTAGTACTAAGCAAATCAATCACATTCAAGACATATACAGGATTTTATTTGTGAAGGGACATAATACCAGACAGGCCATCAGTATCATCGAGGCCACAATCAAGGCCACACCGGAACGTGAGCAGATTTTAGGCTTTTTAGCAGATGCTGATAGAGGTGTAATGAAGGGGTTTAGACAAATCTCAGGATAGTCCTATAATTCATAAATTTCAATAATTAGGCACATTTTCTATAAGTGGGATAAGGCTTTGTTGTTAAATTTGCACCGAAGAAAAAATTACTAGAGTAAATGCTTACATATCCTAAGGATTTTTACAAAAAAATCGAATTCGATAAAATCATAGAGATTCTTAGTGGATTTGCTATTTCTAGTTTAACCAGAGACTATTTTAGTCAATTGATGCCTTCTGATGATAAAGATTGGATTAAATTGCAGTTGGCAAGAGTCGGTGAAATGAATTCCATTTATTCTAGAGGGGAGTCATTTCCCATGAGACCTTACGAGCCTGTAGAATATGATGTCGCCTTACTGCGAAAAGAAGGATATGTCCTAGAGGTAGAATCAATTCAAAAGCTATATCAGTTAACCAAAGGTGCCTCTGAAATCGTTGCATTTTTTAATGAAGAAAATCAAGGAGTATTTCCAAAATTGTATGAGTTAGTCCGTGATATTCCAATACACCCAGAGCTTATAAAACACATCGATACGATACTCGATGACGAAGGATTAGTCAAACCCAATGCTTCTGAAAGATTATTAAAGATATCAAGACAGATCCACAGCAAGGAAAGAGAAATAGATAAGGTATTCTCACAAGAAATGGCATTTTTCCAAGCCAAAGGATTTTTGGCAGACACGAAAGAAAGTTTGAGAAATGGACGTCGGGTTTTTGCAGTTTCGTCGGAGCATAAAAGAAAAATTGAAGGATTGATTCACGATGAATCGGCGACGGGAAAAACGGCCTTCATAGAACCGACTTCCTTGGTTTCGCTGAATAATGAAGTGTTTAACCTCTATACCGAAAGGAAAAAAGAAATTTATAAAATACTCAAAGAGCTTTGTACTTATTTGCGGCCATTTTCTGATACTTTCATCGTCTATGAAAAATTGCATTTTGAATTTGATAAAATCTTGTGCAAGAAAAAGTTAGGCAGCCTTATAAATGCCAGGATTCCGAAAATATCCAAAAAAAGACAGTTTAAATTCGTAGAAGCACGTAACCCAATTCTCTTAATTAAACACGATGAGAAGGGCTTGGATACCATTCCTTTTGACTTAGAATTGTACGGTAAAAATAGAATCGTTATTCTCAGTGGTCCTAACGCCGGAGGTAAGTCGGTGGTAATGAAAAGCGTGGGTCTCCTACAAACCATGGTGCAATGCGGCTTGCCCGTCAGTGTGTCTGAACTCTCCGAATTTGGGATTTTCGAAAAGTTTTTTGCGGATATAGGCGACCAGCAGAGTATTGATGATGATTTGAGTACTTATAGTTCTCATCTCAAGAATATGAAGGTGATGACCGATGAGGCAGATCATAAAAGCTTGGTGCTGATTGATGAATTCGGAGCTGGTACTGACCCCAAGATTGGTGGTGCAATTGCGGAGGCTTTATTAAAAGAATTGAATGCTCATAAGTGTCATGCCGTGATAACGACACATTATTCTGGCTTGAAGTTTTTTGCTTACAATACCTCGGGATTGGTCAATGCCTGTATGGAATTTGATAGAATCAACCTGAGTCCCACATTTCAATTGGTTGTCGGCAAGCCGGGAAGTAGCTTTGCGTTTGAAATTGCACAAAAGACTGGTTTTGATGAATCTATATTGGACTATGCCAAGTCCAAAACTGGCAAACAAGAATTGCAACTTGATGAGATTTTGGTAAAGCTACAGGCAGAGCGGCAAGAATTAGAGTTGCAAATGTCAAAAGTCATAGAAGAAAAGGATAAATTGGATGTTCTCATCAAGTCCTACGAGGTGATGCATCGGGAAATGGATTATGCTAAAAACCAACTTAAGCTCGACAGACAACAAATGTTATTAGACCTGGCGAATAAAAAGAAAGAACAAACCAAGCTCTTAGAACAAAAATTTCATGCCTTGCGCAACATGGCCGAACTTAATGAGCTCAAAAAATCAATGGCCAATGAAGAGAAAAAAATCGCTTCAGAAATCAATCACATCAAACAAAACATCCATGACGATGATAAAAAACGGGGTGCAGTCAATCTTGAGGTGGGTCAATATGTAAAACTGCGAAATGGCGGAACGGTTGCAAAATTATTGCAACTAGAAAAAGACAAAGCTGAACTCGAGCTTGGAAATATCAAGATGTGGATTCCCATCGTAGAGATATTGCCTTCTGAGAAAAAGGAAGACAAACATCAAGGAAATACGTCTTCTATCAAGTCAAACATAGTCTTGGATGATCACTTTGATTCCACCCTTGATTTGAGAGGATATTCTGTACAGGAGGCTGAAGATTTTCTACATGAATTTATCGATGGCGCCTTGATTAACAATGCTTTCGAACTGAAAGTCATTCATGGGGTAGGTTCGGGAGCCCTGAAAAAACTGGTCAAAAAGATTGCCAAAGAATACAAGTCTGTTAAGAAAATATGGCATCCTGAACCTGATCAAGGTGGTGATGGGGTGACCTATTTGAGTTTGTAGTAAGTGGTGGTGACTTTTTGGGTTTTTGCTCTTTAGAATGTTGTCGCTCATGGTTTTATGAAAAAAATCTATAAATCATTTTATTTCATCAGTCAGGTTTACTCGTTACTAATACAAATTGTTGAATAGCAAAATATCTCGTTCAATTTTATCAAATTGGCAAGGCCTAATACCCAATAATTCTATCTGTCGAGGTATTATAAACAAAGTACTTGTTTGATTTCTGATTTTTAAGACACAAATATTTTTCAGGCAATTTTACACCACGAAATGTCTGTGTGATTTCAGAGTATTTATAGATTTAATAAAAATTGGAATCCACTAATGATGGCCAAGCTAAGCGACACAAAACTGTCCTAGAGTTCTACTTTGGACTAAGCACAACCCCGAGTAGAACTAAAGGATCTATGACACAGGCTTCATGCTGGGTCTTGAAGGACACAGGAAGGCTTATATATTATAGGATCGTCCATTTTATTTTTCAGTCCTACATCGTTGGGACAGACACATTCTTTAACAGGCTTAGAATTGAGCAGTGGCATAAGAGGCTTGACAATGTGCGGTGTTCAGATTGTTTTAAGTCCGAGTTGTTTCAAATATTCGTTGTGTTCTTGTCTAGCCTTGGATGCTTTCTTTTCTATTTCAGTCAGTTTTTCATTCACTTCTTTCAAGTCAATGATGGGTTCTGCTATTGCAGTACTGACGTAACGTGAGATATTCAAGTTGTAATCATTTTCAACAATTTCCGCCATTGGTACTCTACGAGCATATCGCTCTACCTTTTCTGGTCGGTTTTGATAGGTTTCAACGATTTTTAAAATATCATTTGGGTCGTCTTCTGTTCCTTCGCCATCACGCAATACATTCTGACGCTTTTCTTTTTTGTAGTGTTCACTGGCATTGATGAATAACACATCATCTTCCTTTTTGCATTTTTTCAATACTAAAATGCAAACTGGAATTCCTGTTGAAAAGAAAAGATTAGAAGGCAATCCTATTACAGTGTCAATATTATTGTCCTTCAATAGTTTTTCTCGAATGCTTTGTTCTGCTCCACCTCTGAATAACACACCGTGTGGCAGGATAATAGCCATTGTTCCTTCATCACTTAAATAGTGGAAACCGTGTAATAGAAAAGCAAAATCTGCTGCTGACTTTGGTGCCAAACCATAATTTTTAAAACGGAAATCTTCGTTCATTGCTTCGGAAGCATCCCAACGCAAACTAAATGGTGGATTTGCGACAATGGCATCAAACTCTACTTTTTTGGCTGGATTCATTTCGTTGAGAATATCCCAATCGTTTTTTAAGGTGTCTCCGTGAAAAATATTAAATTCTGAATCTTTTACTCCGTGAAGCAACATATTCATTCGAGCTAAGTTGTAGGTGGTGATGTTTTTTTCTTGGCCATAAATTTGGCTAATGGTGCCACCTCCAGGTTGGTCTTCAATTTTATTTTTAACGTTGAGCAGTAATGAACCCGAACCACAGGCAAAATCCAATACTTTATTGAGTTTTTTCTTTTTTCCTGCTTTTGGATTTTGACTGTCTAAGGTTACGATTTCTGAAAGAATGGACGAAATTTCCTGCGGAGTATAAAATTCACCTGCCTTTTTACCAGAACCTGCTGCAAATTGCCCAATCAAATATTCGTAAGCATCGCCAAGGGTATCGCTGTCTGTCGAGAAGCCCGAAATACCCTCAGCAATTTTTGTGATAATCTTACTAAGTTTTTCATTTCTAGCTTCGTAGTTCTTTCCTAGTTTTTCTGAGTCTAGATTTATTTCAGAAAACAAACCTTTAAAGGTGCTTTCAAAAGATTCGTTTTCTATGTATTTAAACCCCTTTTGTAGTGTTTTTAATAAGTCTTCGTGCTGTGTTCTTGCCAATTCCGAAATACTACTCCATAAATATTGAGGCTCTATTACATAATGCACTTTTCTACGCATTTGCTTTTCAAACTCTACCACATCATTTGGGTTGCTAGCATACCAAATGGAAAGAGGGTTTGGGGAGACGCTATGTATAGCGTCATTACCCGGATAGTCTGACCCCAATTCTTTTTTTACCGAAGCTTCATAATTATCGGATAGATAGCGTAAAAAGAGAAACGAGAGCATATAATCACGAAAATCATCTGCATTCATGGCACCTCTTAAGCTATCTGCTATATTCCAAAGGGTTTTCCCTAATTCTTGTTGTTTTTCTTTTGCTGTCATGTTGTTTTATTATAAAATTTGTCTTCCTGCCAATTGGTGGGATTATTTAAAATGTAATCAGAAATATTTTGAAACGATTTGTCATCACGAATGATGTGGTCGTGAAATCGGGTTTGCCATTGAAAATCAGGATTGATTAAACGGGCATTTTTTGTTACCCCAATTTTGAACCCACGAATTATGGATGCCAAATTTTTTGATTGTGGGCCGAATTGGTTTTTTGGGGTATCGTTGGGGGTATCGTTGGGGGTGGCGTTGGGGGTGGCGTTGGGGGTGGCGTTGGGGGTAGAGACGCAATGCATTGCGTCTCTACGTGACGCATCACGTTGCGTATCACGTGACGTATCACGTGACGCATCACGTGACGCATCACGCGACGCATCACGCGACGCATCACGCGACGCATCGCGTTGCGTATCACGCGACGTATCCGATTTTGTATTGTATTCATTGTCCCCAATACCGACAATCGCATGAAAATGATTGGGCATTACCACGTAATTGCCCATCCATAAATTCATATCGGGTCGCATGTCAAATGTTTTCAACCATTCGGTTTCTACAATTTTTCCAATTTGTGATAAAGAGACGCAATGCATTGCGTCTCTACGGACGATTTCGCCAAAATAATGTTCACGATTTTGGGTACAAATGGTTACAAAATAGGCGGCATTCCACCCATAATCCCAAAATGAGGCACGGGCAGAGGCAATGCGGTATTTGTTTTTGTATTTATTCATTTTCTGAGACGCCATGCATTGCGTCATTACGGGTTATGATTAGGAAATAACTGTTGCAACAATCCTTTTTTATGCTCTTGCAAGGCTTCTATTTTTTGGGTTTGTGCTTCTATCAATTCATCTGCTGCGGATAGGCAATTGGCTATTATTTGTTGTTCTTTGGGGTTTGGTATAAAGATTTTTATTGAACGTAAGTTACTCTTGTTAATAGCTTTTAAAGTTGAAGAACCAACCATAGATAACAATTTATTTTTGAACTCAGTTCTAAGCATTAATTGATAAATAAAGTCTTCAATTATTGATTTTTTAAATTTTAACAAATATGTATTCGGTGCCAATGTCATTGGCTTGGTGAAGAATGGTACTCTATATACATTGCCTCTAAATTCTAACATTTGCTAATATTATCTCTCCACCAAACAAAGATGTTTTTTTAAGAAACTTATAGCCTCTTTCATCAGTATATCTTTGAGGTTCAAATTTTTTCTTTTCCAAATCAGTAGTTCTTACAAGAACTGCATAATTATCCTCAGAATAATATGTTACATTTTCTTTTAAAGAAGCAAAACTTCCATTTGCAGTATAATCTGCTAGTAATTCGATGATTTCTCCTATTTCTTTCTCCCCCCAATCCCCATCATCCTTAAACTCAGGAAAACGATAGTTAGGTTGACTTTCTTCTTCTGCTGGGAAAAGTTGTTGCAACAAGCCTTTTTTATGGTCTTGTAATAGGTCTAGTTTTTCGGTTTCTGCGGTGATGACTTCATCTAAGGATGAAAGGCAAGCAGCTATTTTTTGTTGTTCTTTGGGGTTTGGTGGATAGTAGATATTTATGTTTGAAATTCTAGTTTTAGAAATACCAAGAACTTTAGCTCCTTGAGCTTCCTTTTTTATTTGTTTTCTTATATCATCGGATTTAAACAAATAACCTCCAAAACCAACTTTGATTTTTGTGTCTCTTCTTCTTGCCAAAAATGTATGAAGACCTGCTAGTAGTTTTTCGTTGTTTAGATTAATAATTTCAATGCTTTTGCCTATGTCGTCAAGGTCTTCGGAAGCATCCGCAATAACTATATCTCCCTCCTTACAATAGTTTTCCTCATCTATTCTTTCAATTGAAACATCCTGATTAATGAATGGAACCTCTTCTTTTGTGATGTCGAATAGTATTGAGAATTTGGTATGAATATCTCCATAATGAATATTCTTAACTTCCCCACTTTCATAATTCAATTTATCCCTTGATAAAGAGTTTGTTATTTTGAAAGTATAGACTTTGTCCAAAGGCTCAATTTTCCATTCCTCTGCAAACTCAGGAAACCGCAATTGTGGTACTATTTTTTCTTCTTTACTCATAAGCGTTCAATCCTGCAATTTCTCGCCCTTGGGCTAGTTTGTTTAATAGTGGTACTAAATCTGCCATCAAGGCGAGCTCTGCTACTCTGCGGTCTTTCCAACCCAACTCTAAGGGTGCCAATAAATCGGTGAGTTTTTCGCCATCAAAAATCATTCGGTGCAGTATTTCATCTATAAAGGCTTTTAGGCTATCATTTTCCAACTGGTGCTTTTGAGCAATGGCTTTTAACTCACTGGCGGCTTTTTGGTCTTTAAATTTCTTGTACCCTGCGTGTATTTGTGCTTCGGTGAGTTTGTCGCCTATTTCTAAGGCATTGATATAGGCAATGATATCGTCTCTTTCGTCTTGAAAATTGGCACTCGAGCTCAGCAAATTAATGATTTGCTCTTTGGTCAATTTGATTTTTTGACTTGGTTTATTATGCAAATTTTTGGCAACGAGACCTATAATATAATCGTAATCGATAAAGGCAGAAGAAAAGAGGGCAAACTCAAAATCGAGTTGATTGACAGCATCGGCCGTATCGGGTTTGTTTTGAATTTCTTTAAGGCGTTTGGCAGTATCGAGATAGTTGCTCTTGAACGAACGGAAATCCTCTGAGGGCAATATGGCTTCAATGGTTTCGGCTTGGGCTTCTACCAAGTCGGTATATTGGTCGAGTTGTGTTTTGAGGCGTTGTACTTCCTTAAACGTATTGATGAATTGGGCACGGGCTTCATCGCCTCTGAGGTTGTCCACTTCGTGGGGTACACATTCCAATCCTTGTGATTCCATAAAGGTTTTGAGGTTGCCTACGGCTTCTTGGTATTTTTCAATAACTACTGGGGCTGCTTCTACCAGCCATATTTCTTTGGCTCGCTCCACATTGGCACCAGAGAACAAGACCATTGCTTTGTCCACGGCATCTTCCTGCTTTCTGAAATCCAAAATATTGCCTTTGGGTTTATTGTCGTTTATGACCCGATTGGTACGAGAAAATGCCTGTATGAGTCCGTGATACTTTAGGTTTTTATCAACATATAGCGTATTCAAGAATTTAGAGTCGAAACCCGTTAAAAGCATATCTACCACAATCACCACATCTATTTTGTCTTTGTGTGGCACGTCTCTGTTGGGGTATTTCTGCCATTTGATGCGTTGCTGCACGTCTTGGTAGTAGCCATCAAACTCGGTTATTTTATGGTTGGTGCCATATTGGGCATTGTAGTCTGCAATAATTTGGGTTAGGGCTTCTTTCTTTTTGTTGGGTTCAATTTGGTTGTCGGCTTTTTCTTGTTCTAAATCCTCTTGTAGCTGTTCCACATCTTTATTGCCTTCGGCAGGAGGCGAAAACACACAAGCAATGTTCAAGGGATTGAAATCTTCATTCACTTGAGCAAATTCCCGTTGGTTTTGCTTGAAAAGATGGTAATATTCAATGGCATCAGAGATAGAAGAAGTTGCCAAGATGGCGTTGAATCTTCTGTTGTCTGTGGCTTTGTCGTGCTTTTTAAGAATAGCATCTATCACTGCCATTTTATGACTCAGGCTATTGATATCGGGGCTACCTTCTGCCGTAAAATAGTCGATATGAAAAGGCAACACGTTTTTATCTTCTATGGCATTCGTGATGGTGTATGAATGCAATTCTTGCTTAAAAACGTCTATTGTAGTCTTATAGGAAGCTTGTTGGCCTTCTATGGTTTTATAAGTAGCGTTTTCATCAAAAATGGGTGTTCCTGTAAATCCAAAAAGCTGTGATTTGGGAAAAAACTCTTTTATAGCATCGTGATTGTCGCCAAATTGAGAACGGTGGCATTCATCAAAAATAAACACGATTCTTTTATCTCGCAAAGGTGCTAATCTATCATAATAGGTTTCTTTGTTGTTTTCCCTTTGCTTTACATTGCGTTTACTATTCTGATTGAGTGCTAAACCTAGTTTTTGAATAGTGGTTACTATCACCTTGTCGGCATAGTCGGTAGAAAGCATTCTATTGACCAAAGTGCCTGTATTGGTGTTTTCTTCTACACTACCTTCTTGAAATTTATTGAATTCCTGACGAGTTTGTCGGTCAAGGTCTTTGCGGTCAACCACAAACAAACATTTTTCAATATCAGGATTGTCCTTTAAAAGCGTCGAGGCCTTGAAAGAGGTAAGTGTTTTACCACTACCCGTGGTGTGCCAAATATATCCGTTACCTCTATTTTGGTGAATACAATCTACAATGGCTTTCACAGCATAAATTTGATACGGTCGCATCACGAGAATTTTTTGCTCGCTTGCCACCAAAACCATATAGCGACTTATCATTTGCCCCAACGTGCATTTGGTCAAGAACTTATCGGCAAAGTCGTATAAGTGATTGATTTTTTTGTTTTGCTCATCTGCTAGAGTATAAACAGGTAAAAACTGCTCGTCTGCATTAAAAGCAAAGTGTTCGTTATTGTTATTAGCGAAATAGAATGTTTTTGATTTATTGCTGACTATGAACAATTGCATAAAACACATTAGGGAATTGGTGTAGCCGTTTCCTGCGTCATTTTTATAGTCAACAATTTGTTGCATTGCCTTGTTAGGGCTTACTTCCAGTGTTTTTAATTCTATTTGAACAACCGGAACACCATTGATAAGAATGATAACATCATATCTATGGTTGCTATTTTTGGTATTGATGCGAAGTTGGTTAATGACCTCAAAGTCATTTTTACACCAGTCCTTAATATTTACAAGTGTATAATGTAAAGGTGTGCCGTCTTCACGAGTAAAGGTGTTCGTTTTTCTCAAATAATTAGAAGAGATGAACACATCAGGATTTACAATTTCTTCTTTTAATTTCTCGAATTCAGAATCGGTTAGGCTAACCCCGTTGAGCTTCTCAAATTTTTCTCGAAAGTTTTGTTCTAGAGCATTTAAGCTTCTGATATCTGAACGATACGTGTATTTTAATTCTTGTAGCTTACCTACAAATCCATATTCTATATCTGCTTCTTTAACTACATCCATTCAATCTTCCTTTATTAATGTTTTCACTTCCACCTTTAAGATTTTTGAAATCTCAAATAGTGCAACCAAACTGTTCTGCCAACTGCATTTGTTGACTTTCTTCTTCATCTAAATCTGGTTTTTTGGATTAGTTTTTAATCTTTTTCATTCGGGCTACTAAAGTACAAAACATTTTTAATTATCTCACATTAAAAGCAATCATGTTTTAAGGATTAACCTTTCTTTCTACATCTTGTCACCATCAACCTATTCAGTGGAAATTATATTTTACTTTAATCACAATTCTATGAACCAAAATTGTATTTATTTATCGAAAAAACAATCCCATCCACTTCCTATCCTTGTGAAATATTGGCTTGAGGTGTCGTATATTTTGATCCGTTAAGGTCATCATATCAAAAAGTATGGGTTAAAGATAATGATTCAGATTGATATTAGAAAATTTATTTTGCCGAAAGATGCAACTCTTTCTTAGATGATACTTTATTCTCCCCGTTCCTCGAACTGTCCTAATAAAAGGACTGATTCAAAGGTAAAATGAAATACATCCTTATGAATTAAAAATCCACTTCCAAATTAACTAACTCATGAAATCTTTTTATTCTCTAATAACCCATTGCACAATCATCGCCTCTAGGATCAGCAGCGCCATACATGAGCCCATCGACGATTTCTATTAATTCGACTCTTCCGATTGCTCCATAATAAGCTATGCCGTGTCCCATCTTTTTTAAGCTATCTATCACTTCTTCATTGAATGTTCCCGACTCAAAAAATATCGTATCTGGTCTCCATTGATGATGAAATCGACCGCTATTCACAGATTCCTGCGGGGTAAATCCTTCCTGTGTCAGATTGAGGATGGTTTGCAAAACTGAGGTAATGATGGTGCTGCCTCCAGGGGTGCCTACCAAAGCATAACATTTATTGCCTTTGAGTATAATCGTTGGAGTCATAGAACTAAGCATTCTTTTTTTTGGTTCGATTTTGTTGGCTTCAGAACCTACCAATCCATATAGATTGGGTACGCCGGGCTTGATGGAAAAGTCATCCATTTCATTATTTAGAAGGAAACCAGCCCCTCGCACGACGAGTTTTGATCCATAAGCACCGTTAAGAGTCGTGGTCACACTCACGGCATTTCCCTCTGCGTCAATGACATTAAAATGTGTGGTTTGGTCACTTTCTTCGAATACCCCGGAACTGATGCTATCAGACGGTGTAGCCATCAAAGGGTTAAAGTTCGACATTCTGGAAGCAAGATAGCTGCTGTCGATTAAGCTGTCTATTGGAATTTTGTAAAAATCCGGATCTCCTAAATGCTCGGCTCGGTCGGCATACACTCTTCGTTCTGCTTCGGCCACGAGATGAATGTAAGCCGTTGAGTGATAGGGCAGACTATCCAAATTCGATTGACGCAGAATTTCGAGTAATTGAATCAAGGCTACACCTCCGCTGGATGGCGGGGGCGGGCAATAAATAGTGTAATCTCCTATCCTTTTTATGAGCGGTTTTCGCCATTTGGCACGGTAATCATTTAGGTCTTGTAGGGAGATGATGCCATCGTGACGATGCATAGTAGATACGATAGAATCCGCAACCCATCCTTTGTAAAAGCCATCTCTACCTTTTTCGGAAATCTGTTTTAACGTAAGTGCAAGATCCGATTGAGTTAATGTATTAGAGGATTTCCAATTTTCGATATAATAGGGGTTTGATTTTCCATTTATTTCTAAAAGTTCTTCCTGTGCATTGGTCAATGCATTCACTTCTCGACTGGTCAATAAAATGCCATATTCTGCGAGTTTTATAGCTGGTGCCAATAATTTTTCCCATTCCAATTTTCCGTATTTTTGGTGAGCCTGCCACATCCCATCGACACTACCCGGTACGCCACAAGATAAGGCTCCAAGGGTGCTTGCATTCTTTTTCACGGTTTTATCCTCATTGAGATACATGTCAGTGGTAGATTTGAGGGGAGCCGTCTCCCTATAATCTAGGCATTCGGTTTTTCCATCAGCGCTGTGAATCATCATAAATCCACCACCACCTATGTTTCCTGCAATAGGGTAGCAAACGGCCAATGCAAAATGAACGGCAATAGCGGCATCAATGGCATTACCTCCTTGTTTCAGGATATCATTGCCTATCGTACTTGCCAGAGGATGTGCTGTGACCACCATGCCGTTTTGACCTGAGGCCTCTTTGGTAATGGGAGGTATATCAAAATATGTAATTTGTTTGCAACTGAATATCAGAATCGTTATGGATAGTATTAAGAACAGCTTTTTCAAATTGAGTTCATTTAATTTTTGAAACAAAAAGTACTAAATTAATTTTATTTCCGTTTTGGAACTATATTTTTGCAAAGTATAAAAAAAATTGGAATGTCAATCTCTCGATTACTTAAATCTATGCTCTCCATTGCGTTGCTCTTCATAATTAGTGTAACGACTCATGCTCAAGTAAAATTTGTCAATGAATTTTTAAATATTGGCGTAGGGGCGAGATCCCATGGTATGTTTGGAGCTGTCACAGCCTCAGAAAATGCTGCGACTTCGGCTTATTGGAATCCTGCGGGATTGATAGGTCTAGAGGCTCCATTTCAGTTAAATGCCATGCATGCCAATTGGTTCGGTGGATTGAGCAATTACGATTATGCCTCGATAGCTAAAAATCTGAATTCAGAGAGAAAGGCAGTTGGAGCTATTAGTATTATACGTATGAGTGTCGATGCCATTCCCAATACGCTACAGCTAATCGGTCCTGACGGTAGTTTTAACTATGACCGCATCACGGAATTTTCTGCATCTGATTACGCATTTTTATTCAGTTATGGTAGAGCATTGAATGAAAGTGGCAGTTTTTCGGGAGGGGCAAATGTGAAAATAATTCACCGGTCTATCGGTGATTTTGGAAAGGCTTGGGGATTCGGTGCGGACCTTGGTGTGAAGTGGAAAAAGTCAAATTATGCGGTATCTTTGATGGCCAGAGACATAACAACGACATTTAATACTTGGTCCTTTAATCTTTCCGATGAAGACAAAGCAGTTTTCCAAAAAACAGGGAATGAAATTCCAGTCAGTAGTACAGAAATCAATTTGCCTCGTCTTGTAGCGGGATTTGCTTATTTTAATACGACCAAGAATTTCTCATACCTTTTCGAGTCTGATCTCAACATTTCAACAAATGGTACAAAATCAGGCATTATTTCTTCCAAAAATTTGGCAATTGACCCAAGTTTTGGACTTGAATTAGGGTACATTAATAAGGTTTTTTTGAGAGCAGGATTGGGTAATATTCAAAGGGTAATCAATCCTGAAAATACAGAAAACACCAAGACCGAATTCCAGCCGAATATCGGATTGGGCTTAGTATTGGGAAGGTTGAGAATAGATTATGCACTGGCCAATGTGGGAAGTGTAAGTGGTGTCTTGTCATCACATATTTTTTCAGTTTCACTTGATTTTGTAAAAAGAAAAAACCCTAGTTAATCGCCTATTTTCCGTATTTGGTAGAATTATCTGCATCATTTGAACTTTATAATGGTTTCATTTGATTATTACACTGTAAACTTTAATAAATGAACGAAGAAACTAGATCCACGGCAGCCTCATCTTTGATTAGAAGTCACATGATATGGTCGATGGGTGCCGGTGTCATTCCTGTGCCTATGGTCGATTTTTTAGCCGTATCAGCGATTCAAATGGATATGGTCAAGCAACTTTCTGCACTATACGGCATCGAATTTAATAAGTCAAAAGGCAAGGCTGTAATTACGGCATTGACCAGTACGAGCCTCGCCAAAATGGGAGCGAGTCGTATGATAAAAATGGTGCCGGTGATAGGTTCAGTTCTTGGTGCAGTGACGATGTCAGTGCTGTCAGGTGCTTCCACGTATGCCATAGGAGAAGTGTTTAAAAAACATTTTGAAACAGGTGGTACATTTTTGGATTTTGATGCCGACAGGTTGAAGAAACAATACGATGAGAAATTTGAAAAAGGAAAGAAAGAAGCTGAGAAAATTCAAAAAGAAACCAAACAAAAAGATGAGGTGACAGAAACTTCCAACATGGTTACACAACTCAAAGAACTCGCCGAATTGAAGGAAAATGGCTTAATCACAGCCGATGAATATGAAAAATTGAAGGCCAAGTTGTTGGGGATTTAATTATTGTTGCTTTTCCTCCTCGGCAGTCATCGAGACATACATGAGTATGACGCCGCCGAACATCATAGCGATTTGGATCAATAGTTGTGACAATCCACTGAGTTTGTATAAAAGTGCAAATGGGATGAATTTTATTCCCAAGAGGGATAGGATAAAATAAATAAAGCCGAATAAGAGTAAAAGAAAACCGATTAAAGTAAGATTTGCCTTCATGAGAAGTTGAAATAATTTTTTGCAAAATTAATGGTTTGAATAGGAATTCAACCATCAATCGAAACCAGAAATCAAAATTAATCTATATCATCTTCCCAATCGTAAAGTTCAACCTTATAAGTATCTATCTCGCGACGGTCTCGTTTCGTAGGTCTTCCGGCACCTTTTTCTCTCACCTCGGCTTGGGCTTTCCCGATAAACCAATCTTTGTATTTGTTCAATTCTTCCTCAGGTGTCACATTTTCATAACATTCGATGGCGAGTGCGGCACCCACTCTTTTATCGATTAACTTTAGGACTTTAAACCTAAAATCAAAACCATTTTTTCGAACTCCGACCATATCTTCCATTTGCAAGAGGGTAGAAGGTTTCGCTGTTTTATCATTGATTTTTACCTTGCCACTTTTCGTTGCATCGGTAGCGATGGATCGAGATTTAAAAATTCTTACACTCCACAACCATTTGTCAACCCTGACCTTATCCATTGCCTTTGCTTAAATCTTCGATGTGCGGTAGTTGTAAGTTCATACTTTGAAGTGTCTCTAGCACCTTTTTGGCCACGAAATAGTTTCGATACCAACGCTGGTCGGCGGGTACAATATTCCACGGAATTGACGATTGGTTGATAGCATATTCATAAGCTTTCATGTATTCTGGCCATAATTTTCTCTCTTCCCAATCCGCAGGATTGTGTTTCCAGTTTTTCTCTGGTCTATCTATCCGTTCCTGAAGTTTTTCCAGTTGCCTCTCTGGAGAAATGTGCAAGTAAAATTTCAACACGGCAGTATTATTATCAAATTCCAATAATTCCTCAAAAGAATTGATTGCAGCCATTCTCTTGGCTCTTCTATCCGAATCTATCCAATTATGGACTTTTTGAATCAAAATATCTTCATAATGGGACCTAACAAAAACCATAATATTGCCCTTTTGAGGTGCTCTGGCATGACATCTCCACAGAAAATCGTGTGCAAATTCTAGCTCAGTGGGTTTCTTAAAGCTGTAGGCATCGATACCACTTGGATTACAATCTTGAAACACGTGTTTCGTAGCGCCATCTTTCCCACTGGCATCCATGCCTTGCAAAACAACCAATAGGCTATGTTTTTTCTGGGCATACATGACCTGCTGTAGTTCACCAATTTTTTTTGCCAGAACCTTCACTTCTGCTTTGATGCTGTGCTTACTCAAGTTTTTAGGTGCATGAGTATCTATATCTGATAATTTAATCATTGTTCGTTTTATAAAATTATTTTGATTTAATTTTTGCTCTTTTTACTAGGTAGGATTGTAGTATTTGGTCAAAACCTTGATTAATATCTGCTTCTACAAAGTCAATTTTGTATTGTAAGCATTTCATTTTCAATTCGTTATAATACTCGTTGATTTTGCTTCGATAAGTTTCTTTGACTTGGTCACTTTGTAGGCGTATTTCCTCTCCACTTTCCATATCGATAAAGAGGTACGGCCTGTTTTCATAGTTAAAATCTATTTCGAGTGATTTATCCACGGTATGAAATAAGATGACCTCATGCTTTGCATAGCGTAGGTGCTGAAGTGCATCAAAAAGCTCTTTGGATTCTGCCATATTTTCAAACATATCACTAAAGATAATGACCAATGACCTCTTATGTAGACTGTCGGCCAAAATGTGGAGATTTTCAGCAGCCGCTGTAGGTCTGTTGTTTTTATTATCTTTCAAAACGCCATCAAGAATCGAGAGCAAGTATTGATAATGAGTATTGGAAGATTTACATCGAGTGTTTTCATACAGCTTGTCTGCAAATACGCTTAGCCCGAATGCATCTCTTTGACGTCTCAAAAGGTTCATGAGAGCCGCAGATGAAAGAGCACTGAATTTTAGTTTGTTAAACGATTTGTCTGCTGGAAAATACATGGATGAACTGATGTCAATCACCATCTGACACCTTAAATTGGTTTCTTCTTCAAATTTTTTAATGAACATCTTATCCGTTCGTGCATATACCTTCCAATCGATGTCCTTGGTGGATTCCCCTTCATTGTAGAGTCGATGTTCTGCAAATTCGACCGAAAATCCATGAAAAGGGCTTTTGTGTAAGCCTATTATGAATCCTTCGACGACTTGTTTGGCAAGCAATTCGAGATTGTCAAATTGCTTTAAATTATAATCTTCAAATATTGTCATAAAATAAAAAAGCCTTTATCTCTTTCAACAAAGATAAAGGCTTTGAACTATTAAAATATAATAATTAATTTAAATACTTGTTAATTTTCTCAGTAAGTGCTGCCTTTGTTGTCACACCGACGTGCTTATCAACTTGAACACCATCTTTAAAAATCAAAAGGGTAGGAATGGAACGGATTCCATAATTCATAGATACATTCGGGTTATGGTCAACATTCAATTTTCCAATATTTACCTTTCCTTCATATTCTTTTGCCAAATCCTCAACGATAGGGCCTATCAATCTGCACGGCCCACACCATTCTGCCCAAAAATCTACTACTGCAACACCGGCGGACAATACTTTTTCATCAAAGTTTGAATCTGTGAATTCTAATGCCATTATAATTTTATTTTCTTTATTAATAATACGATTTTATAAATCATTGTCTTAACATTGATTACGGTTTAAAAGTTGCAGGAGTAACAAAAATTTATTTATATTATTTGAAAATGAAAATTGTAACGCAACTCAAATCACCTATGTGTAGACTCCAATACTATTTACAATTGATTAATAAGAAACACCTGAATTATATAGTTCTACACAAAAATAATATAAAGAACCATTATCAGAAATCGTTCTGAAAACGATTTTTGTGATTCTAGGACAGAAAGGCCTTATAGTTTTTAGTCAAAACAAGAACTAAAATCCGTTAAAAACAGGCTGGTGTTTGACGACGAAGGAGGAGTTTCAGGCTGTTTAGGATTTTAGGAGGGTTTTGGCGTTAAAAAAAGTATACAGCCTTGATTTTTTGTTTCTTTTGGATCAAGCCTAAAGAAAGTTGAAATGGACGTGACTAGCATTTTTTGTTTCTTTTGGGGCAATGCCAAAAGAAAGGAATAAAAAGACGTATTTCGCAACAAATAGTTTTGTCATAATTTTTGCGATGGAGGCATACGCCAAACGGGTAGGTTGTTGTATAGCCCCGGTAGCATTGATAATAAACTCCCATTCGGGCTATCAAAATTTGGTGATCAGCATAAAACGAAAGGAAGCTAAACGGGGGAATTCAATTCGACGTGTATTAAAAGCCCAAACATCCTTTGCGCACGTTTCGTAACATTTTGCGGGCAATCAAGAAAGATAATTCACCCCTTGCAGGGGCATAAAGGGATTGGCCGCGTTGTACAGGGCTAATATATCGTGGGGCTGCAATGCCAAAAGGAAAGGGATAATAAATCCTCCCAGCCCTGCGAGCAGCCCATCCAAAGGGCAGTGCTGAGAACAACATGCGAGAATTTCACGAGAATTATGATTCAAATGCAGTTCTGAAAACGATATTTCTGTTCTTTGAGTTGTCACGATCCAGCGATAAGGAACGAAAGGTCGGAATTGCGTTTTCGGATAAGAAGCCGCGAGGATTATTCCAATTCAAACGATAAGAATTCGTCATGAAAGAAAAACTAAACGATCCCAGCGCCGAAAAAGGAAGCATGGAGACCTGAAAGAGACTGGTGCGAAGCAATCGCCTTATCGTGACTAGCATTTTTTGTTTCTTTTTGGGGCAATGCCAAAAAGAAAGGAATTAAAAAGTGGAATTCGATAAAAATAGTTTTGTCATAATTTTTTGCGATGGGGGCAAAAATAACATAAAAGCGAACCTGAAAGAGACGGTGCGCGTTATCGACTAGTTTGTTTCTTTGGGCAATGCCAGGAATAAACGTGTTTACATGGTTTTAGAAATCTTCGACGTTTAGCCTCAAGCCTAAAGAAAGTTGAAATGGACGTGACTAGCATTTTTTGTTTCTTTTTGGGGCAATGCCAAAAAGAAAGGAATAAAAAAGACGTATTTCACAACAAATAGTTTTGTCATAATTTTTGCGATGGGGGCATAAATTACGCCAAAACGGGTAGGGTTATCATTTTTAGCCCCGCACGTTGTACGAGGCTAAAGACATTACACCCCTTCGGGGCTATTTTTAGGGCAATGCCAATTAGAAAGCCAAAATGTTTGCGACTCCCATCTTTTGTTTCATTTTGGTGCAATTCCAAAAGGAAGGAAAATAAATCTGATCATGGCAAAAATCAGTTAATAGCCTTACTTACATTATCGTGAAATCATAAAAACATCTACAACTGAAGTTTGATTCCAAGGTTGAACGTCCTTTCTAGCAGTGGTACATCCGTCCCAACCGATACGAATTGATGATTTTCAACGGGTAATTTGAAAAGTTGCTGTCGGTATTTGACATTCAATCTATCAAACACATTAAAGACGCAAAAATAGATTTTAAGAGGCTTTTCTAACCAATTAAATTCATAACTTACTCCAAGGTCATTCCTTATGTAGTCAGGTAGATATCGGTATTGATTTTTAAAGTGCTCTTCTTCACGGTCTTTCGGCGATAGTAGTACTCGTTGGTCCAAATACCGCTTTCCACTGGTGTACACAAAAGTATAATCCAGCTGAAATCCATGATAGGTATAGCTATTAAGCCATTTTAATTGATGTCTCCGGTCAGATGCACTTGGGTGATACTCACCATTTGCAATTTCCTTAAATGAAACCAAGTTTTTACTAAGACTGTAACTTAAAAAGCTTTTAAAATTGCTCCATTCCTTACTAATGGATAAGTCCATCCCATAATAGCGACCACTGCCTCTTACGAATTTGTAGTTACCAATTTGTGGTATTCCGACCTCGCCTTCCTGAAATTCATTTTTGGTTTTGACAACTTGACTGATGTTTCTGAGAGTTTCGTAATAGAACTCGATATCTATCACAAAATCATCGATTATGTGCTTCATTCCGAGCATCGTTTTTAAAGCATTTTGAATCGGCACGTTATATCCATCTGATATGAGATAAAGCTCAATATCTTGTCCCAAACGCTGTTCAAAATTGAGGGTATTAATAAATTGATTGTAGTATGAGATGGAGGCTCGATAAGAACTACGCATAGAAGGCCTATAATTCATGCTTGCACGAGGTGAAAAGTATAAATTGTGATTTTCAGAATAAAAACTCGACCGAATTCCTAGGTCGAAGTCCAATTTTTTAGAAAAATGATGGGCAATACCACCATATAGTGTAAATATGGATGCATGATTGAGCTGAGAAGTGATAATTGAGTCCTCTTCACTGACGGTTAATTCACTTTCGAAGTTTTGAATATTAAGCCCAAATTGAATATCATCTTTTTCTTGTTTAAGCTCATGATGACTGATAAAGTTCGTTAATTTGATTCCGTTTCCAATCTCATTATTGATTTGATTGATGACCATACTGTCACCCAAAGGCAGCAAGAGGGTGGTGGACCCTTCTTGTTGAAGTTCATTTTTATAGCTACTCTGTGAGAGACTGTACTGACTTTGGTAATGGTTATTGGAATAGTAATAATTGAGTCCATAAGCATCATTGTCCCATTCAGATTCTTCACCAAATTCATGCAAGGAATTCATCGGCATGTCACCTAGATTGACATTATTTTGGAAAAAAATATTAGAATAATATAGATCCTTGCTAGAAAAATAATTGACATTGATTTTGTGATTAAAATTGAATTGATAATCATATTTGATGTTTAAGTCCTGAAAACTAAATTCTGGTGACGATTCCACATTAACCTCATTTAATTCGTTCACTTCCAGATTTTCAACATCAGGTGGCATAAATCCAGATGAATTTTCAATTTGACTACCAATATTGAAAAGAGTTTTTCGAAAATTAATGGCTAAGTTGTGATTTTGGTTTGGTATGGAGGCTTGCAATGTGGAACTCAACAAATTTAAATCAAGCAAAGCCGAAGGTTTATCCTTTGCAGGGATAGACGTAAGACTCACTAACCCCCCGGTTTTTCCACCATATTTAAGAGGAAGTACTGTTTTGTAAACTTCAGCTTTTTGAATGTAATAGGCATCGATATTGGAAAATATTCCAAAATAATGGTTGGCATTAAGTATAGGTAGCTCATCTAATATAATCAGGGTTTCGTCGGATTCGTGGCCTCTGATTGCGATGCCGGATTCATTGTCATTGTGTGCTGATATGCCCGGTAGATATTGCAATTTTCGGAGTGCATCAGAACCCATGAGATTTCCCAATTCCGTGGAATTCAAATTGTTGAATGTCATTACTCCATTGAGGGAATTAGATATTTCCAGGTTTTTCTTGGAATGTATTTCGATTGGGTCAATCACAAAATATCTCGATGTGAGTGCAATGATATTAGAGTTTTTCAGATCCTTACCCGCAAAGGTTATGGGATTAAAAAGTGCATTATTAATGAAATAATTGGAAGTTTCAATAATTTGATCATCTGATAGCATTACCAGTCCATCCACGTCGCTGATGGCAATGACTTTACTAGAATTATCAATGATTTCTACATTCGGAATGGGTGTGAAATCATTGCGGTCATAAATGGTGATTTCTATTTTTCCACCCTGATTCGCATATTTTTTTCTAATAAGATAATAAGTATCCGAGAGTTTGATACATTCCAACTTGTTTTCATTGCACAATGCCAAAATGGTATTCTCTAGCGAAGCATTATTTTTGCCCTCTATGCTGATTTCATTCAATGAATTCTGGTCGTATGCAAATTCAACACCATATTCTTGCGAGAGCTCTGATAGATAAGTAGGTAGTTTATTGGCATTATTTTTTTGACCATAAAGCAGCGAATGGCAAGTCAGAAAAATTGTGATGATACCAAAGATTGATTTCATACCCTTATTCTGAAATAATGATTTCTGATCCTTCAATTTTCCAGTTCAAATGTAGTGGCCAGCAAATAGATTCTAGTGCTTGATCTCGGTCAGAGGTCGTAAAAAATCCAGTATATTGGATGTTTTGAATGCTTTCTGGCAGTATTACTTTTATATCAAATTGTCGTTGGAAATCGTCTATCACTTCGGAAAGTTTTCGATTATGATAACTGTATTTTCCATTAATCCAACTATAGCGTTCCGAATTTTCAGCCATCTCAAGTTGGCCATTACGGTTTGATTCGCAGGATTGATTGGGCTTGAGGATGACCTCGTTTTGCCGGTTTTTCACTTTTACACTACCGGTGATACATTCCACAGCAAAGTGATTATTTCTTACTTTGACATTAAAACTCGTTCCAAGTACCGTTACATTTCCTAACTCTGTATTAACGATAAATTCACTGCCTTTCTGAACCTCAAAGAAGGCCTCACCCTTTAATTCGAGAGTTCTATTATTTATAAACTTTGACTCATTATAGCTTAATTTACTTTCAGAATTGAGCTTCACCACCGAATTATCAGGCAGTGTAATATTGTCAACTTGAGCCAATCCCGTATTATAATTTACGGTCGAATTGAAAGAAAATTTATTGATAAGTAGTAGTAGTAAGGATGCCGCAAGGGCCAAGCCAAATAATTTGATTATTCGGCTTTTTTCAAACCCTGTCTCTTCAATTATTGTACTTGTGGTCGATTGGTCTATCCTTTGCCAAATTTTTTCTTTTAATTCTGTATCTGCAATTGGATTTTCTTTAATTGATTCTAAAATCTTTTGAGCTTCGGTGACGATATTCTGATTTTTTGGGTCTGAAACTAACCAAGTACCCCAGTCTTTATCACCGACTAAGCTAGTGTTTTTCAGGTATCTTACGAATGAATCATCTTGTAATAAGTCTAAAGTATAATCGTGTAAAGATTCTTCTTCCATATCTTGAAATTTTATTCAAATAATTCGTCTAAATATGATTCTCTTGTTTCTTCGGTATAATTTGGAATGCAGTTGGTTGTCCCAGATTGCATTATAGTGACACAGTTTCCTTGAGCATCTTTTTCATCATTATGCACCCGATCAAGAACGCAATGTCCCAATTCATGAAAAACCACATATTCTTTCTCCAAGTCATTGCTTTTATTCCAATATACAATATCGATTTCTATCCGGTTGGGACTATCCGTATTGTGTCGGCAAAGCCCGGCTACACCATTATCCGGAATGTCAAAAATGTATGCTTCCAGATTAGCAATACGTCCGCTTACGTCAACTCCTCTGAGTTTTGCCTCTTTTTCAAATCGGTCAATATAGGGCTTCATATAACTATCGACGTGTAATTCATCTTCTTTTGAGCAGGCACTGAGGATGATTAGCATACTGAAAAATAAATATTTTACATTCATTGATAGCAATTGTTAATTATGTAAGTCATTATTTGTTGTTTTGTACTCATTAAAACATAAGTATTGTCAATAAAATTATCATGCCTAGGCTTTTTCTTAGTTTTGACAATGCTGAATTACAAAGATTTCTCGCAGATTGATAATTAATGTTCATGATCTCGCAAATACGTTCATAGTCGTAGTCCATTTCATATTTTAAATGTAAAATTTCCCTCTGCCTGGATGACAAATATTGCAAGGCGGCTTGGATGTTTTTTTGCTTTTCTTCGTAAAGTTCACTGTGAATAATTTCAGATTGGATGTTTGTGTCTGTTCCAGTATTACTTAGATTGTCGGCATTATCGGTGACACTGAGATTTTGAAGATTTTTAATAATTCTCCTTCTCAGACTGACGGTGAGATAGGGTCTGATTTGGTCAATTGGCGATAAACCCTCTCGCTTCTCCCAAAGATATACAAACATATCGTGAATAGAATCTTCGATTAATTGATCGTCTGTCGTTAGTCTTTTACAGTAATTATAAAGATAGTCGAATTCGTCATTGTAAATTAATCGTAATGACTCGTGATCACCCTTTCTTAAATTTTTCCAATATTGATGTTCTTCTATCAACGTCGTAAAATATTTTTGAAATAAAAATTAAATAAATTGAGTACAAATGTAAAAACTAATACTTAACACACTAAAGCGAGCATAAAAAGAATTTTATTCGTGGTATTGATACGGTATTAACGTCTAAATGTTTTAAAGTTCGCTATTTTTGTCAAATAATTTTATGAATTAAAAAATTAGATTATGCTTAGAAAAAGTGTTTTTTTGAATCTCTCGCTGCTGTTTGTATTAGGATTTTTTGTGAGTTCTTGTAGTAAGGACTCTGATGTCGCGACCACGGAGAATTTTGTATTTGATGATGGTAGAGGACTTGGATGTTTGGAATTTGTATATCCCATCTCATTAACACTGCCTGATGGTACTATTCTAGAAGTGAATAGTGATGCTGAAATGAAAAAAGCTTTAAAAGGAGCTAGTGGCCCACATGCCAATCACGCAAAACCAGAATTTGTGTATCCATTTGATGTCATAAACATGGATGGAGATCAGGTCACTGTGGAGGATTTGGAAAGTTTTAAAACGCTTTTGGAGGACTGCGACAAGGTTAAGGATAACGATCATCCGGATGGGCCAATAGGAAAAGCACATTTAGGTCGATTAGTAGGCTTATTGTTTGGTAATGACTGCTTTACTTTGACTGATGGGTTGAGTGTGAGTGTAGGTGATAAAGTGATAACTGCGACAAGTGCGGAAGAGTTAAAAACTTTATTGGATGAGTATATTCAAAGTGTGGATGTACTTGTGCCTAGACCAGAATTAGTATTTCCAATCAATGTGACATTGGCTGATGGATCAGAAGTATCTATTGAGAATCAGGATGAATTGAAATCATTGTTAGATGATTGTGGATTTAGTAAGGGAGATGGTCCGAAAGGTCACAATGGTCATCCACATAAATTCATTAGATTACTTGATAATGACTGTTTTAGTGTGGTATTTCCGGTTAGCTTTGTATTCCCGGATGACAGCACTGTAGAAGTCAATAGTGCAGATGAACTTCAAGCAGCTATAGAGGCTTTTGTTGCTGCCAATCCTGATGTTCATGTAAAGCCGATGTTGGTATTTCCTGTTGATTTGATATTGGCTGATGGATCTGAAGTAACGGTTAATTCCAAGGAAGAACTAGAGGTGATTATCAAAAATTGTCACGATTAATAAAGGTTCGCAATAAATAGTTTAAAAGCCTATTCAGCAATGAGTAGGCTTTTTTCTTTGAGTTAATGAGGACTATTATTTTTCTTAGAGATCAAATTGTCAATGATATTATTAGCTTCTTCAGAAATATGTAAATAATATGCCCCTAAAGTCGATAAAAGGGTAATCAATCCTCCTTTGTACACAATGTTCAGAATGTGACTGTCCACACTAGGTAAATAGCTTGCAATGATCAAAATAATACTAAATAATATTCCAATTTTCACCGTCGCAATACTAAAAGGATGCATGTTGAATTTAAAATATATAAGAAATAATTTTAATATATTATAAATTGATATTGAGATAAAAGTTGCCATGGCAGCGCCAGATACACCATAGTCTGTAATGAGAATATAATTGAGAACTATGTTAGACAAACCCAGCAAAAGGATAAACCAAAGATTGTATCTATAATAAGCGGAATAGGCGATGATGGCGCCATTAGTTCCTGTAATCATATCAACTATTTTTCCCAACCCTAGGAACAGAAATATGGACATTCCACCTGCGAAACTCTCAGGTTTTACCGACAGTTGGAACAGATCTGGGAGACAAACCATCATGCCCACGAATAAATAAGAGCCCACTAAAAAGAGGTTGGTAGATGATTTTTTATAGACCTCTTCAATGTGAGCAAAATCTTGGTTTTCTATCGACTGTGAAACAATGGGATTGGAGATTTGATACACAGAATTGGTTGGAATGTTTATAACATTGGCCATGAAATACACCATATTATACAATCCATTGCTGGCATATCCTATCAAGATCGGAATCATGACCGAGTCAAGCCTAAAAGTTAGGCTACTGCCTAAGCTTGTGAGACTGTTATAGCTCAAATACCGGGCTATTTCTTTCCATTTTTTTCTAAATGCCTCTGGATACCACCCAAATTTTAATCCACCGAGATGTTTCAAATAAAATACGAGTGCTAGTAAAGTAATTACGTAAAAAATTACGATTAAATAGCTGAATGATTTCCAAGATATATATCCTGAATAGCAGATGAGAAATATAATTGGGAGATAAATTTTATAAGAAAAAGTCTGAATCAAGCTAGGAATTACTATCCTTTTGAGATTGGAGGCGAATGAAATAAAAATGGAACTCAAGCTTATTAAAATAACAATCAGTAGAATGACAGTTTCATTTTGTTCAAGCACTTGAGAATTGCCGAAAATATCAACAAATGCATAAAACTGTCCCTTAAATAAATAAAAAGCAAGTACGAATATGAGATTGCTCACCAAGCTTATAAAAAGTACAAGACTTAAAAAACCTCGATTATTGGCATCATCCTTAAATTCTCTAAAAAACCTCACGACCACACCCGTAATCCCCAAACTTGCAAAAGGCAAGAGCAGATATGCCATACTAACGAGCATATTAGCATAGCCATAGAGCTCATCATCTTTTGGGTAAATATACATGATACTCACAACACCAATGAGAGTTGCCACGAGATTGACAAGTGAAAACTTAATTGATTGCCGTTGTATTATGCCCATGGGTTAACCACTAATTAATGCTTTTAATGCTAGATATCTAAATCGGACAAGATAGATCCCTTTGAGATTTTCACCTTTTAAGGTAAAACCAATGTAGTAAATTAATGATACACCTAAAATGATCGTATAATTAATAATTTTTAAAAAGTAGTGAAACCACCCTAAATCTAAAGTTCTTAATTTTTCTTCTTGTCCTAGTCTTTTGCTTAGGAGATTAAAGGACTCATCAGATATTCTGCTTTTATCTATATTGTGATAAACTATTAAATCGGGGAAATAATAAATTTCGTTACTTATTTTGGAAACTTCATAAAAAATATGCTTGTCATCTACCCTCCATTTAAGAGACTCATTAAATCCACTAGTTTTGAGTAGTGTGTCTTTACTATACGTCATATTACAACCTGCAGGGTATTTTTTGCCATAGCATTTGAAAACTTTGTCGCCATAGTCTATATGTGTAACCATCATTCTAGTATGATAAGACAACCAATTGGGTTCAGATGTTTCGTAAATGGGAAGTACTTTTCCACCTATGCCTACAAGTTTATTATTTTTTAAAAAATGGTCTCTGATACGATAGAGCCATTCACAGTTTGCTTCGCCATCATCGTCGATGTAACTTATTAATTCATATTTTGCTTCTTTAATACCTCGGTTTCTAGCAAATGACAAACCTTGGTTTGTTTCGGTTACTTGTTTTATATCTAATTCGTAATGTTCTGCGATAAACTCATCCACGATGGTTTTTGTACCATCAGTACAATTATTGTTTACAACGATGACTTCATATTCTGATTTAGGAAGAGACTGATTGAATATATGTTCTAAGCATGAACGTATAAACTTGGCTCTGTTATAAGTACAAATTACTACCGAGATCCTCATATTTAGTCAAATGTTTCTAATTCTGCTAAATTTTGTTTTTGAAATGCATCTATGAAAGAATTTTTTGTCAAATTTATAATTCGACAGTTTTTACAACGAGCATATCCATTAATGTCATGATAACTTCTAAAAGAAAAGTAAAATTTTTCTAATACTTCGTGCAAGTAGCGATTTTTTATTCCGTGATTCTTGTGCATTTGTTTAGGAGTAGAGGTATTTTCATCATAAAAGTGTTTCTGATTAATTAGTACTTCATTATTGGCGTTGACTGTTATTTCGGGCAGCCAAGAATGATCTGCACCTATGAGGTATATTTTTTTATAACCTAAATTAATTCCATTCATCAATGCAGGAATGAGTACATTGTGTGGTCTCGGCATTCCCAACTTTAAGGAAAATAAAATATTAGAAATATAGTCTAATCCTTCAATAGGGGTGGTATTGTAAAAACAAATCGAAATATTAGAATTTGACGCTAAATTTTTAATGAAATGTTTTTGTTTCTTGGCCTGAAAGGGAATAAAAATATAGGATTCCCAACTTGTATTATTAACATAAGATTGAATAATTGTGTCACGTAGTTTGGTGTTATAATCCTCAGATGCCGTAAAAAAACCTGGTGCAACAATACAGAAATATTTAGGTTTTAAGACAGTGTACAGCTCAGTATTTGGGAAATTGTTGACACAAATTATATCCTGCAGAAAGATCGATTTTTGAAAATAATTGAGTTCATCTTTTAATGATGGCCCATTTCCCAATACTATTAATGTTTTATTCGAAATTGTGGGAAATGAAACAATCAATTTTGATCGAAAAATTATTTTAAATATTGAAAGAATACTTTGAAGTAAACCATTACAAAAATAATATATCTTCTCAATCATTTTTCTCGAGCATTAATATTGTATTAGCTATTTTTAACTTCACCTTACTGTCTAATTTAAAACTGGCAATAAAATCCAAAACAGTATGACCAACCTTTCCTGCGATAATTTTTTTATTTTTTTTGTAATAATTCATATTGACCACTGTAAGACCTCCCACATGTTCATAGAGTTGTTCTCTTTCAAGTTTTGTAATTCCATCCGATTTAAATGCTGGCTTCATACCTGAGCCATCATGTTTAAAAATTGAATTGGTGAATAATCTCACACTGATTAAAGAATCTGAACCAAATAAATGTAATGTATTAATGGCATCATCGATATGAATTGATTTTATAAACGGAAATTTAATGTCCAAGAAAATAATAGATCGTGAATTAATTTCCCCAACGTCCGATAAAATTTCATTCAAGCTAGTCTCCAAGGGTTCATTAAAGGCAGAGGCTTTTTGACTTCTTAAAAAAAATTGAAATTTAGGATCAACAAGAAATTTTGATGAAACATATTTTAAAATGTCTTCGGATTCACAACATAGTATTAATTTTTTAATCGACTTAGAATTCAGAACTTGTCCTATTTTTAAATCTATTAAGGTCTCTGATCCAACTTTAATTAGACAGGAAGAAAAATCATGTACTCTAATTGGAACTATTGCTACAGAATCGACATTTATTCCATGATGATTAATGAAATCAGAATTGATTTGAGCTCGGGTGGATAAAATTTTTTGCTCGTTGCTCGTGAGATTAGAACCATGCTGGCGGTAATAAAATAATGGGATATTTAGATTTTTAACTTTATACTTTTGGATAAATCGTACCCATAAATCATAACCATCTTGACATGTGTAATTTTCATTATATCCTCCAATGTCCCTCAGGTAGCTTACTCTTATCATTGTACAAGCGCCATGAGCAGCTTGGTCATATAAGCTAACATCTTCTTTGAAATCGTGTCTTTTGTGGCGTTCAATGACTTGTTCATTCGAATCAATCTGATAATAATCTGGAAAAATTAATCCTAAACTTTCATCATGGTCAAGTTCCTTCACCAACAGTTCTACTGCATTGTTAACTAGATAGTCATCTGCGTCTAATCGCATGATATAATCCCCATTTGCCAATCGGAGGGCAATGTTATTGCTTACATTAAGACCTTTGTTTTGTTGGTATATTATTTCAATATTATTGAAAGCTCTGTATTTTTCTATTATTTCTCGGGAATTATCAGTAGAACCATCATCAATAATGAAGAGCTCAAATTTTTGATATGACTGATTCAAAACACTTAGAATTGCTTTCTCCAAGTATTTCGCATAATTGAAATTCGTGATATAAATGGTAACCAATAGTTAATTTATTTTACTATACCTGCAATAGTCAGGCCATCCGATATTTTGAAAATATCAATATAATCTTGTAGATCCATCTGAAAAATACCCGAATTTACAAAGGCCTCATAGTGCTGAGTATTGTTACCTAATTGCATAAATGTTTCGTAGACGTCCATACCATAATACCATGCATTAGTTATTTTTAGACCGCATTGATAATAAAGCTCGGCGGCAGATGCATCACTAAATAACATAATATGCCCCATTGGGTCGGCATGTCGGATAATTGTTTTTGGATTTAAAACTTGAGATGCAGTAGATAGTGAATCCCATCGTGGCAATTTTGATATCACCATACCACCATTTTTAGACTGGCTCACAATATTAAAGGCATGTTTCAAAATTTGTTTCGGATTAGGCGTATGCTCAAGTAGACCCCAAAAGGTTACAATATCATAACCAGAATATTCGGTAGATACTTTTGTAAAGTCTCTTCCATCCATATCAATTCCCCAAATCTCTTTGGCGAATTTTCGACTATTTTCACTAAGTTCAATTCCTTCAGCTTCAATTCCTCTTCGTCTACATGCCTCCACAAAATGACCAGCTCCCGAACCCACATCGAGGATTCTTTTAGGCATTGCTTTAAATTGTTGAAAATATACTTCTAATGTCCAATCAAGCCAAGGTATTGCAATATTATTTAATCTAAATTCGGCGCCTGATTTGTCTGTGTAGGTCGATGCATAGGTAATGTCATTTAAGTAAAAATTATGAATGCTTTTTTTTGATGGTCTGTTTTTAACATAGACGTGACCCAAGTCAGGTGTTTGTACATATTCTGCCCCGTATATATTAGCCACCAAAGAAGTTTTTTCAGTTGGGATGCCAGAAATCGGACAGGACCCAACATATTCTGTATCACCATTATATAGTTTTGTTCTTGAATCTCTGTAATACTCTATTTTAGAAGTTAAGTTTTTAACTATGTCATTTTTAAGCCTTAATAAATTGGTTTTTTTTCCTGATTTTATTGCAATTTCGAATTTTTCAATTTCACCATTTTCATGTCTAATCCAATTTTCTCCTGAATTTTTATTGGAGAATAGACTTGACTCTCTACTCCAAATCATCGTATTCAATTTTTCCATATTTTTTAATTCTTCTATTAATTCTTTTTCCGATTACGTTATGGAATTCTCTAGCATCAATTCCATGATTAGGTCTTAAACTAATAAGATCCGATTCTTTTATTGAATCTCCAGCTTTCATGTCTTTATTAAAATATAATGCTCTTCTAAAAGAGGTAACATGCTCACTTTCAGATAGTAATGGTTTTTTGAAATAATGTCCTTGTACTTTTTTAATAAGTTTGATTTTTTCTATCAAATCCAATACTTCAGCTTTAGTTAGTGATACTTTATGATCTCTGAAATCTTTATTAGCTCTATCGTCTGTAAAATGAAACTCAAGAATTTCTGCCCCCATTGCTACTGCCGTTTCCAATGCAAAATTTCCTTCAGTATGGTCAGAATAACCTACAGGAATGTTGAAAAGCTGCTTATAGGTATTCATTACATTCAGATTTGCATCTTCAATGGCGATTGGATACATGCTAGTGCATTGCAGTAGACCAAGAAAATCTTGACTTTTATATATTGCACTTCTTGATTGTATGTATTCTACGATTTCAATTACTTCCACCAATGTACATAATCCTGTACTTAACAATAGTGGCTTTTCCAAGCTAATAAAATAATCAATGATAGGAATTGCGGTAAAATCTCCTGAGCCTATCTTAAATATTTTGGAATACTCATTAATCCACGGAACAAATTCTGGATTCCAAACCGATGCCATAAACCCAACATTTGCTTCACGACACATTTCAGCAAGAAAAATATACTCATTTTTGGAAAGCTCAAATTTTTTGAAATGCTTATTTCTTAAAGGGCTTTCTATTGGGTTAACCAATGTGTCTCCTGAATAAATTTGAAATTTAATATAATCTACATCTGATTCAATAGCAAGAGATGTAAGTTTTTTAGCATATTCAAAATCACCTTCATGATTACCACCTATCTCTGCAACTAAAAGTGGGCCATATTTGCCTACCCATGTATTCATAAATTTGATTTTAATTTATTGCATTTTTCAATCAATTCCGCAAAGTTATAATTTGTAAAATTGTATGCCATTTGTTTTGCTAGTTCTTTTAAAAAAATATAATCCTTAGGTGTATCTACTGCCATTTTTAGACCTTGTGCACCGGGGTATTCTATGTTTAATAATTTAATGATTTTGAATTTTTCTTCATTTTCATAAATATAACTTGTTACATGTTGTTGATGGAATTCATTAAAATGAGGCAAGTACTTGTCAAATGTCTGCATATTTAGCATCTCTACACTCATTCCATAAGGAAACGTTCTTCCTATGACATTGGTAACCAAATCAAAGTTTGTTCTCTGATAATTATTCAAACATTCGTTCAAAATATTGTGATTTACAAATAGATTATCGCCATTTATTCTTATAGCATAATTATAATTAAAACATTGTGCGGCCTCCTTAAATCTAAGTGCGACATTTTCTAAGGATCCTCTAAAAAAAGGTATTTGATTCTCCTTGCAATAATTTATTATTGGATCGTCAGTATGAGCATCAGATGTGGCTATACAAAAATTGTCAGTTTGAATTTTAACTTGATTGCAAATATGCATTAAAATAGGTTGATTTCCGATTGGCAAAAGGATCTTGCCGGGCAATCTTGAGGAATTGTAGCGACACAATATAATAACACCTATTTTTTTCATTTCCGTTCGCCTATATTTTTTGCCGGTATCCCTCCAAAAATTTTATAAGACGGTACATCTTCTTTAACTACAGAACCAGCTGCGATAATGGCACCTTGATTTATCGTGACTCCTTTTAGAATTTTTGCTCCTGTCCCTATCCATACATCATCCATTATTATGATTGGTGATGTAATATTGGCTTGTAGGTTCATTAATCTGGATCTCTCGATTCCATGGTCGCTATCTACAATATATACAAATGGAGCAATCATACAATTTTTTCCAACAGTTATTTTATTCGATGAAAAGATGTATGTGTGATACCCGATAGTCGTATTTTCGCCAACTTCTATTTCAGAGTTTTCATTGCAAGCACAAATTTTTGAACCTTCTTTAAGAACAACAGAATTTGAAATATGAATATTTCTAGGGAATCTCATTAAAGCAACATTTTTTTCAATAAATACTGATGATCCTAAGTGACCTAGTCTGCACTTCTGATAATAATATCTAATCCAATTAATAACTTTAAATTTTATATTTTTGCGGAGCTGATTCAATTATTTTTTACACAAATATATTAACTTTACTTAAAATTAAATTTTATGTACAAGTCTATTCTATTAATTCTGAGTCTTTGCTTTATTGTTCAATTTAGCTTTAGCCAAGAAAACACAGCTACTACATGTTCTGATGGTATTGATAATGACGGGGATGGGTTTATCGATTGCGAAGATAGTGGATGTAAATCTCTTCCTAATAATGGATGTAATATTTGTGGAACGGGTATTTCATTTGCAGATTCTCTAATAGATTATAAATCTGGTTGTACTGTTTCGGATCCTTTTCCTTCTGGTTCCCTTGGCGTTGCAGATTATTATGGTTATTCGTCCGGCGATCAAAAAGAGTTTACTTTTCTGGGTGATGATGGTTATATTACTTTGGGTTTTGTTAATAATATTCTTACAAATTCAGGTGACTCAAAACAAGATTTATGGGTTTTTGAAGTTGGTCAGGCCATAGAATCGGTTAGAATATTTTTAAAACCATATAATAATTATACTAGAGATTATTTAATCCAAAAGGGACTTTCGGAAGATGTAAGTACTGGATTTTTTTACATTGCGCTTATTGGAGGTTCAACATCCGGTTTAGATATCGATTCTTACATTCAAAATGCTTCAGGCGGTACATTGAAATTTAAAGAAATAAAAATTGAAGATTACCACGACGATCCATGTGGTACTCAAAAGACACCTGGAGCCGATATTGATGCGGTATGTGCCTTATCAACAATAGCAGCAGAAATATGTAATAATGGAATTGATGATGACGGTAATGGTTTAGTCGATTGTGATGATCCGGCGCTAAGTGATCAATGTTGTTGTCTTGATACCCCTCTGCTTGAGGATTATGATTTATTTTTAATTTGCAGTGGACAAGAGATTGAAATTTCTTATAATCCTTTGTTTCAAGAAGTGCTATGGCAAGATAGTTTTATTGGGAATAATAGAATTTTAAATACGGAAGGGACGTATTTCGTGGTCGCGAAGGATTCATGTCAAAATGTTTTTGTCGATACATTTACTATTCAATTTCTTGAGATCATTACCTCTCTTGACACCCTCCAATTATGCCAGGGGGATACTCTCCACATTTTTGGCCAAGATGTCACTCAAGAGGGAACTTATAATCAAACTTTTACTGCATCTAATGGCTGTGATTCGACTCAGTATTTTGTTGTGGAATATTATGAGGAATCACAGGTACAGGAATTTGATTTTTCGATGTGTCAAGGGGATAGTTTGAGCTTTTTAAATGTATGGATTACCGATTTTGGTGATTTTAGTATTATTGATAGCTCGGGAAACTGCCTATTGGAATACTTGTTACATATAGACGAAAATCCGAGTTATGAAATTTTCTTCCAAGAGTCAATTTGCAAAGGCGAAGTCCTAGTTTGGCAGGGAATGGAAATAAATGATGAAGGTCAGTATTTTGCCAATCTAAGCACATCGAGTGGATGTGATTCCATACTATCACTTACTTTGAAACATTTTCCTGAAGTAAGTTATCAGGTGAATATTAATGCGTCATGTGCCGATAGTGATACTGGAAATGTGACGGTCTCTCCTGAAGGAAATAATCTTGCTTGGGCGGAGTTAAATGGAGTGCCTTCAGATAATTTTTCGTTTCAGAATTTGAACGCCGGCACCTATGTTTTGAGTGTTATTGACATCAATGGCTGCCGATCCGATTCTATGATCATCGTGGATAATTATCAATTCAATGAGGTTGATCTCGAGGTTTTAGACAACATTTGTGCCGATGATAGTGTGGGAAGTATTGCTTCTCAAAACCCTGAATATTTAATATCCACCAATTTAGACTCTATTTTTTCTAATGAAATTATGAATTTGTTAAGCGGTAACTATACGATTTACATCAAGACAAGCGAAGGTTGCCTATTTGACACATCGGTGATGGTTAAGTCAATAGATAGTGTAAGCGTCATGTTGCCTCCTGATGTGACGATAGATTATGGAGATTCCTACCAAATTATTCCAACAATAACTGGAAATATCACGAATTTTACTTGGTCTCCTGTTTCTGGATTGGATTGTGGAGACTGTCCTACTCCATTGGCTACACCTGATCAGTCAACTCAGTATCTGCTCACGGTAACAAGCGAAATGGGATGTGTGACCTCGGATTATTTCAATATTTTTATCACTCCATCTGTCATCTTCCCCAATATCTTCAGTCCAAATTCTGATGGAAATAATGATATTTTCTTCTTAAATTCATCTGGAGATATTTTGATAGTAGAAATGAAGATTTTTGATAGATGGGGAGATTTGGTTTTTAACAATGAAAATTTCCTATCAAACGATTCCACACAAGGGTGGGATGGTACTTTTAATGGTAAAAAAGTAGAATCAGGGGTTTATACTGGTTTTGTTAAGTATCTCTTAGGACCTAATTCTGAATTTCAAATATTAAAATTTGACGTGACGGTGATTAAATAAAAGAGGCTGTTTGAAATTCTCAAACAGCCTAATTCTTAATTTTCAGGAGCAAATATTTTATTTTTTATTCCAATCTGCGATGTCCGCCTCATTCATTTTTACATATTCATCATTTCCAGCCTTCATAGCCAATTCTTTGGATAGGGTAGCAGCAGTAATAGCTTCCTTGTACCTTCCCAATCCTGCTAATATTAATGCCTCTCTTCTCACTTGCCAAAATTTTGGATTATCACCTTTTGTTGCTTTTTGAATCCAAGTCAATGCTTGGTTAAGGTCTCTGCCCGTGGTGAGATAGTAATTAGCCGCATTGTAGTAATCATTGCTCGATGGACCTGCCATGACAGACTCAATATTAGACATGACCATACTATCCGTATTCACGTTTACATTGACACTGGCAGTCGTGTTTTCCCATCTCAATGTCAATACTGCCATATCTGCTCCCACATTATTAAATTCTATGGTAAAGGTCTCTGTGAAAAATGTATTGGTACTTACGTTCATCAAGACCGAGAGAACAGGAGTCGCATCCACGTAAGTAGGCCAACTTGAGCTCTCATAACTGTAAAAGTAGATGGACCATACCGTGGCAGTTGGTAAGGTTAAGATTGCATAAGTACCAGCTTTTAGTTCTTGGTCATTGATTTTTACATCATTGGAAAAAGTGATTTTTGTGGCCGCATTAGCACCAGTTCTCCACATATTATTAAATGGTACCAAGCCATTCTCTGCAAATATCGTTCTGCCTTTTACGCTGGGTCTTGAGTAATCGACGGTGACATCTGTCAACCCTATTGTCTGCATTACAGAAGCTGCCGGACTCGCTGCAGGTGTTTTAATCTGTGCATAATTGCTTGCCGCAAATAAATTTAAAATTGCAAAAAAGAAAAGTATTTTTTTCATGTTGATTGAATGTTTATTAAAGAAATTTTCTATCGTTAAAGTATTACTTTCATTAATACTTTTGAAAGCTAATTGTTCATGTTATGACCATTATGGATCTACATTTATGTTTATTCTGACATTTTTTAAGCTTTTGGTTGTCTTAATTTGTGCTATTTCACTCAGTATTTCTTCTTTTATGGAAGTGGCTACCTGAGCGGGGCTGCGTTCGTATTTTACCAATAGATTGAAAATATATTTGTTTTTGATTTTGGGAATGTAATTAGGTGTGGGACCGATAATGCGACCGCCCAATTTTTTCTTTAAATTCCGACTCAAGGTTTCAGCCACTTCTGAGGCAATTTCAAGCTTGTTGTGTTTTATTTCGAGTTCGATAATGCGATAAAATGGTGGATAGATAAATGATTTTCTTTCGCTTAACTCTCTTTTGATAAATGTGTCATAGTCGTGGTTGATGACGTCTGTGAGTATGTCGTGATGAGGTGTAAAAGTCTGAATTAAGACCTTTCCAGTTTCGTCTCTTCTCCCTGATCTCCCTGATACTTGGGTGAGCAATTGGAAAGCTCGTTCACTAGATTTAAAATTTGGTTGCGAGATGATCGCATCGGCATTTAATACGGCTACCAAAGCCACATTTTCAAAATCTAAGCCCTTAGTAATCATCTGAGTACCAATAAGTACATTGAAATTTTTACTTGAAAAATCATTGATTATTTTTTCAAAGGAGCTTTTTGTTTTCGCAGTATCATAATCAAGCCTCAGGGGTTTGGCCGATGGGACTACTTCTTGTATTTTTTCTTCAATTTTTTCAGTTCCAAATCCTACGTCTTTAAATTCCACACCACCACATGCTTTACAAGCTCTAGGAATTTCGTATCGGTAACCGCAATAATGGCATTTTAATTCATTATTATAGAGATGCATGGTCATCTGTACATCGCAATTTTTGCAGAATGGAGTCCAACCACAAGATGTACATATCAATGAAGGTGCATATCCTCGCCTGTTTTGAAAAATAATGATTTGCTTACCACTTTCTAAACATTGGTTAATCTCCTCAATCAATTCATTCGAAAAAAATGATTTTATCCTCCCCGTTTGAAATGCTTTTCGGAGGTCTACCAATTCGATTTGAGGTAACTGAGCCATCCCATATCTATTGTTAAGCTGCACATATCCATATTTGTTATTATGTGCATTGAGATAGGATTCTACAGAGGGTGTTGCAGAGCCTAAAATCACAGAAGCACTATGGAGTTTGGCAAGTACCAGAGCACTATCTCTCGCATTGTACCGAGGACTTGGGTCTATTTGTTTGTATGAACTGTCATGCTCTTCGTCTATGATGATTAATCCCAAGTTTACGAAAGGGAGGAATAGGGCAGAGCGAGCACCTAATATTATTTTTTTTCCGAGTAATACTGATTTGTAGACTTCTACCCTTTGATTATTGCTCATGCGACTGTGATATACGGCCATATCGCTACCAAAAATGTGTTCCAGCCGCTTTACGATTTGAGTCGTTAAGGCGATTTCTGGAAGTAAGAACAACACTTGTTGACCCTTGGAAATCTCCTTTTTTATAAGTTCGGTATAGACCAGAGTCTTTCCACTTCCTGTCACTCCATGAAGCAAAATGTTTTTTTGATTATCCATTATCAAGTTTTCAATGGAATCTACTGCTCCTTGTTGTTCTTCTGAAAGTGTAATTTCTTCGGAAATTTCTGAATTATATTCTTCCAATCTGCTGACCACCATTTCTTCCACAGTCAGGATTTCTTTTGCTACGAGACGACTGATGACCGTGCTTTTGACATTGGCAAGATTTTGAATATCCGATGTGGGTACCAGTTTTTGCTTACGACTTAACTGTGCAAATGCCAATAGAGCATTGGTCTGATGTATGGAATTGCTTATTTCTTCCCAGACTTGATTTCTGCTATTTTCATCCGAAAAATTAGAATGCCATCTGGCGACCCTTATTTTTTTCTCTTGGTATTTTTCAATAAGTTCTTCCTCGATGGTTAGGACATTTTTCTCCAGAAGAGACCTGACCACAGGATAGATGGTTTTTTTATTCAATATTAGTCGGGCATCTTCAATCGTAATTTTATTCCTTATGCTCAGGGCTTCGGTGATTAGATATTCATCGTCATCGAGCTCTATTTGGTCGGTGTCGATGTTTGATTTTATAAATTTTGTTTCTGAACTGAGCTTTAATCCTGAGGGTAGGCTCAAATGCATGACCTCACCCAAATTAGAACAATAATAACTGGCGATCCAATCCCAAAATTTTAATTGGTACTCATTCACGATTGGCTCATCATCCAATACACTTAAAATGTGACTAATTCTGTACTCAAATTTTTGCTGAGGATTAAACCTTAGGACAATGGCAGAATAGTTCTTCGACCTAAGCTTGACTTCTACTCTTATTCCAGGCTTGACTTTTCCTTGTAAATGCGGTGGAATTTTATAGGTCAATGCCTTATCTAGGGCAAGCGGAAAGATGACATCAATATATTCATAAACATTATTATCCAAGAAAAAGTAGGTTAATTACTAAAAGAAACACCAAAACTCAATATTGGGTTTGCATAAATGTTTTTTGCAAAAAAAGCCGTTCCCATTCTAGCGTTGATTCCAATATGTTGAGTGATTTGGTAATTAATCTCAGGTGAAAATGACAGATACGAAACTCCATTTCCATAGAGGTTCCCATCAGTATCGTAATTCTGAATTTCGTTATTCTTAGACAAAACCAAATCTGATCTTACAATGAGATAAAGTTTACTATCAAAAAATGAATATCCACCTTCGATTCCTGCTTTTATTTCATCATTAAATCCATTTTTACGGTCGCGATAGCCAATGTAAGTACTGAGGTACAAGTGATTAGATACAGATTTTGAAAGTTCTAATTGATACACTTGTGACCATTGTTTGTCACTGACATTAAGGATTGCATCATTGGGAAGATTGCTAATTCCAAGTTGTTGATAAAAATTAAACGAACTTATGAGTGAACCGTTGCTCAAGCAATATTTTAAACCAATATTGGCATCGCCAATTGAACTAAAACTGCGGTTCCCATAATTAATTGCATTGCTAACAGGTACGTTGATTATTGAAGTCAATTTGTTATTTAGACCATATTCACCATAGAGACCGAAAGAAGAAAAGTCCAACTTTTTACTTAGATCAACAGTCTCTCCGTCTTGGTTGAAATATTGGTTAGCACTCACTGTGGAATAATATAACTTAGAATAAAACTTTCCCTTCAGTCTCGGCCAAGCACCACTGAATCCTTGCGATGTTACGATAAGAGTGATGATTAAAGACAAGGAAAATTGGCGTATTTTCATCTGTATTAGATTGTTTGATTGACGAAACTTAACCAAATCACAATAATCATTCCATGTAAGTGTTGTAATTATTTCAGAAATGGTCTGTTTTCTAAATTTTTAAGAATTTATAGCACTGTATCTTTCTACGAATTCTTGCAAGTCATTGACCATATCAGAAGAGCCCATGATGATCGTGGTTCTTTGGTGTAATTCTTTGACTTCTACATCGAGAATACGTTCAAGTTTTGTGTTGAGAGCCTTTCCTCCGGCTTGTTCCACAATAAATGACATGGGATTTCCCTCATAGACCAACCGCAGTTTGCCGGCAGGATATTTTCGGGTATTTGGATATAAAAATATTCCACCTTGAAACATAATCCTATGAATGTCGCTCACCATACTGCCTATATATCGCAATCTGAGATTAAGGTCAGAACAATGGTCAATATATCTTCTCATCTCAAGGTCAAATTTCAAGTAATATCCTTGATTTACAGAGTAATAATTACCGCTTGCCGGCATTTTCATGTTGCGGTGAGAAAGGCAAAATTCGCCAATCGAGGGGTCTAGCGTAAAGCCATTGACCCCGTTTCCTGTCGTGTACACAAGCATGGTACTAGTACCATAGAGTACATAACCCGCGGCGACCAATGCACTGCCTCGTTGGAGGAATTCTTTTTCGGCCACTTTCTTATTGGTGTCAGACTCTCGCTTATAAATGCCGAAAATTGTGCCAACGGAAACATTGACATCAATATTTGAAGAGCCGTCCAAGGGATCCATTAATACAAGGTATTCTGCCGTTTGGCCCTCTACCGGATCGAATGCAATGACATTTTCTAATTCTTCTGAGGCCACACCGGCACACTCGCCGCCATTTTTTAGGCAATCTATCATCACTTCGTTTGCAAAAATATCCAGTTTTTGTACGTCTTCACCCGAAGCATTGGAACTATCGGCACGACCGAGAATATTGACAAGGCCGGCCATATTTACTTCTCTATTCACAATTTTAGCCGCTATTCCTATATCTCTCAGAATACGTGTCAATGAGCCGGACGAACCGGGGAAATCCTGTTGGGTTTTAATGATAAATTCATCAAGTGTGACAATTCTTTCCATGCGAAATTTGTTGTTTTGATTTGGAATTCCAAAGATAAAATAAATAAATAGAGAGGGCAATAAAATGTGAATATTCAGTATTTTCAATATTTAATTTTTGTGAATCATCCTTCTTATTGTGGTCATTAGAAGGAGCCCTATAAAAATATTGGTGAAGAAAAAATATATTTAGTCGAAATGAATTATCCTCTCTACAGAAGTAGTATCGATTTTAGCATCATTTCTATCAAGTTTGAAATACTGATAAGTGATTTTTATTGGATTCATATAGGATAATCTGAACTTATCATGATGGTAATAAATTTTTGTAATACTATCGTTTATTTGAAATATGTCGGCTTGGCATTTGATACGAATATCCATTGGGATGCCGAGAAATACTTCATTAGTGATCTGATCTTTATACAAAAAATACTCAACCAAAATCATCATATTATGATTAATTTGAGTGCCATGATAGTCCAATAATTTATTTAAATCCGATTTCAGGTTCCAATAATCTATTGAGACATTTAATTTTTCCGAATCATGAAAATACTTGCTTCCATCGGGATACTTAATTGACGAAATGGTTTCGCATAATTTTATTTGAGTTGAAAGTGTCTCACGTTCTTCTATCATTTGGTCAATGATAATGTTCGCTCTTTCTTGTGTCGTGTAATACATCCAAAATGTTAAAACTAGATACCCTAATCCTATTAAAGTTAACTTAAAATTAATGCTTTTCATACGGCTCTTTATGTGGCCAGATAATAGAAGAGTCACCGCTCATTGGATTTCTTCCAAGTACTTTTATATCCATCACCTCTCCTGAAAAGGACACTAGGCTGTCTTTGTGAAGTGGTTGATCATTATAATAAAATTCTATAGTTTCATCATCTGTCAAGTTTGATATGATGGCAATTTCTAAATCGACTGAATCACGATTTGTCTTTTGAATAAATGGAATGACTATTTGAATGTTATTTTTTCTCGTATAAGGCACATGCTTAGATAGTTTTTCAGCAATTACGGCATTAAGCAAGGAAAAATTTGATTGATGAGAAGAGTAGCTTATGTTTAGACTATCACAAATTTTTAATATCTTATTTCTAGTACTAAAGTCATATGGTTCAAAAGCAGTAATCTCTTTAGAAATGGATACTATCTCATGATAATTTTGCATTGAAGAAGAATCAATTTTGCAAATATCTCTTAACTGAATGAGGCAAGAAATATGACTCATTTCTTCTGTCTTGATACGATCATAGAGAATTAAACTTGTTTTATTTTGAAGACTGAATAACCAATTTCCAATCATTATTGAAAACACAAGAAACACGGCTCCAAAATATTTCATATCGAATCAATCTATAGGTTCAGTTCGAGTGTGTTAACGATTTTAGTAAACACTTTAGTATTAGTATTTTCCTTCTTAATTTTCTTTCGATAAATTTAAAATCTTCATGATTTCGTCCTGAATTAGTAGGATTTTTTTAAAATAAAAGGAATTGTCATAGTCGGACTTGTAATATAATAGTATAAGAAGGTGTTTTAATATTAAAAAATAAAATAATGTATAATATTATTAAAATTAATAATATACAAATATAAATTATTTAATATGTGCCTTTTTAAACTATTTTTCGTCTAAAAATCAGGTATTAATAAAGGTTGTTTTTAAATTCTTTTAATAGAATTAATATCAAATATAAATACTGATTAATTAATTTTATTTAATTTTAACGATATATTTTTTAATTCAAAACCAACTATTAAAGTATGAGAGTTTCATTAGCAATTATTATTCTCATCTTGTGGATTTTGCTAGGTTTTGGTTATTGTTTTACTTCCAAGAATTGTTGTGAAAAGCCAGTAGAGGCAGCTGTTTCTAAAGTTGAGGAACCAGTTGTAAAGGCTGTGGAGTTTGGTCCCTTGGTATTCAATTGGGGTGATTCGATGGCTATAACTAATGACAAATGGCCAGCTTTTAAAGCCAGTGTTTTAGCAAAACTTCAAGATAATCAATTACTTGAGATTACGGGTTATTATTCTTCTGATGAAGTTAATAATACCAAGTACGAAAATCTGGGACTGGCAAGAGCTCACGCGATAAGGGCATTGTTTCCTGAGTTACCTGATGACAGATTTAGGCTGAGTTCTAAATTGGTTGACAGTAGAACACTGGATAAGTCGAATCCTTTCGAGGCTGCACGATTTGATTATCGGGTAAATACCGAAAAGATTAAGGAAATAGATCAAAAGACCATTATTTACTTCCCATTCAATTCTACCAACAAATTGAATGATGCAGAGGTGGAAACTTACTTGAATTCTGTGGTGGAGCAGCTTTCAAAAACCAATGGTAAGGTTCGGCTCACAGGACACACAGACGATGTCGGAAGTGCAGAATCAAATATGGCTTTAGGGCAAAAGAGAGCAAATGTTATCAAGCAATACTTGGTATCTAAAGGTCTCAATGCCAACAGAATTATTGCGGTTTCAAAAGGAGAATCTGACCCAATTGCCTCTAACGATACGGAAAAAGGAAGGGCTCAGAATCGTAGAACAGAACTCGAAATTATTAACTAAAAAATTAGAAAAAAATGATAGCATTAGCAAATTGTATATTATGTGATTGGTGGTGGTTACCTTGGATACTTCCATTTCTTTTAGGATTATTGTTGGGATGGGCATTATGGGCTCGATATAAAAGCATGGTTGCCGATCTAGAAAATCAAATCAGAGATTTAAAACTTCGTATTTCTAAATTGGAAGATGAATTGGCTACTTGTAAGTCAAGACGTGCCGACCTCGAAAGCCAATTGGCATTAGCCAATGGTAGAATCAGAGAGTTGGACTTAGAATTGGCGGGGAAAGCAAAAATTGAACCTGCGGTAGCTTCATTTGCAGCCGCACCAGCAGCTAAACCCACTGGATTTGCCGCACTTAAGGAAGACAACTTACAAATAGTGGAAGGCATCGGTCCTAAAATGAATGAAGTTCTCAATGATCACGGAATTCACACATGGAGTCACTTGGCGAGCAAATCACCTGAAGAACTTAGAAGTTTGTTAGATACTTATGGTGATAAGTACCGAATCATAGACCCACACACATGGCCACAACAAGCCGCTTTGGCAAGAGATCTAGAGTGGGAAAAATTGATAGCACTTCAGAAACAATTAGACGGTGGTAAAGACGATGCTATAGGGGAGACAGACTCCAAACTTGAGAAAATCATGATTAAGCTCGGTCTCATGAAAAAATGGGTTAAAGATGACTTGAAAGCCATTGAAGGAATTGGTCCAAAAATAGAAGAATTGCTTCATCAAGCAGGGATCAAGACATGGGAAGAACTTGCAAACACTTCTGTCGATAGAATTCAATCGATACTTGATAATGCAGGTTCAAGATATTCCTTGGCACATCCTGACACTTGGCCTCGACAAGCGAGAATGGCTGCAGATGCAAAGTGGTCTGAATTAGAAGCATATCAGGAATCTCTAAATGGTGGACGACCTTACTAGGTTCTCTGCTGAGTAAAATAGAAGCCTCTAGACTATGTTTAGAGGCTTTTTTAATTTTTATTAAAAATATAGGTAGCATTTAAAACCAAATTTCTGCCAGATGCCGCAATACCGGAACTATAAGTTTTGTATGCTTGATCCAAAATATTTTCTACCGAAAGACCAATTATTATATTATCTGAGGCCTTAAGCCGTGCATTCACATTGATGATGAACCAGGATGGCAGATAAGGATTTCCATATTTGTCTTTTGGATAAATTTCTGTTTTAGCTCTTTCTTCAAAGGGTAACTTTTCGAAGGTTTTGCCCGCCGAAAATTGACTAAAAATTTCAAAATCGGTTTTATGGAATTGATATTCTACACCGATTCTTCCGAAAGGAGGAGCGGCATGTCTCATGTAATCCTCGGTACCATCATCAAGCTCTTCTCTACCATATTGATAGCTGTATCTCCCATTAAGTGAAAATTCAGTTGAGAGCATATAAGTTAATGAAAAATCGACTCCCAACACTCGAGCAAATGCGGCATTTACTAGGGCTTGAACTTGACTTAATTCACCATTGTAAATGATGCTATCTTGTCCATTAAACTGAAAATCTCTTCTTACCATGGCATCTTTTAGATAAGTGTAGTAGGGATTGATAGATAAGTCGAATTTTCCATTATCATAAGCCAATCCAAATTCAATACTGCGACAATTTTCACTTTTTAAATCTGGATTTGGCACAATGACCAATCCCGGAGCAGAATCAAATACTTTACCAATATCATCCACATTGGGAGAGCGAAATCCTGTGGCAAGATTGATGCTGAATTTCCAATTCATATCAGGTAAAAAGGAAAATCCAAAGTTTTCGGTCAATGCACCATTGGACAAGTCAATATTCTGGAATGGAAAGTTGAGAAAACGAGTATCAAACTCTGAATGTAGTGAATAATAATTGTATCGTACACCCGCATTGAGATAGTATCGGTGGTTGAATTCAAGATTGTAATCAAGATAGAATCCTGCAGAATTCCAATAACTCAGTGGATACCGCGACAAGGCATCATCTGTATTCTGATTTATAATGTTTAGATTAAATGCTGTGGAATTCACCTTGTTTCTTATCCATTCTAAGCCGTAGTGCCATTGCTGATTTCTAATTTTGTGGTTTCTGAAATCAAGATTAATACTATAGGCATCGACCATTTCGATTTGGTGTAATTCGGTATTGCTATTGAGATTTCGGGAGATTCTACTTTCTTCAAAATATTGCTTTGCCAGCACGAGTTTAGCCTGATCAAACAATTTACCATCAGATTTACTACTCATTCCGAGACGTAGTCTATTCCATTTTTGTGGACCATAATTCCACGTGGCATATCGGGGCAAGCCGTTTTTCTCCCTGAGATGTCGGTCATAGCGGGGATAAGCGCCGGTACTAGAATAAAGGAAGCTCATGTCCAAAGCCAATTTTCGACTCACTGCAAATCTCAATTTGTGATAACCATTCAATTGATGATACGACGAGGGTATTTGTATCAGAGGATTCGCATTATTGACAATGCTATCTGTACCATTAATTCTGACCACATATTTATATTTTTTGTATGGTTCTGAATCTTTGCTTCCCATCCTTAAATCGCCAAAGTTAAAGCTGCTTATTGAATTAAAGAGACTCCATTTCTTTTTTGCAATTCCCAGCTCTATATGTCCTGTATTCTCGTTGTTAGCGCTGGAATATCTGAGATTAGTCTCTCCCTGTATTTTTAGTTGGTCATTGTTCGAAAAGTCTTGCTGCTTTAAATTGAATTGCATCACACCACCCAGAGCATCACTGCCGTAAATCACCGAACCAGGACCGTGCATTACCTCTGCTTTTCTTATGGAAAAAGGGTCTATGGAAATGACATTTTGAATATTTCCAGACCTAAAAATAGCGGTATTCATCCTTACATCATCAACGACATATATGAGCCGATTGGTAGCAAAGCCTCTAATCATGGGGCTGCCGCCAGCTTGTTGACTTTTTTGAATGAATACAGAAGCGTTTTTCGACAAGACATCAGCAGTTGTCTGTGCATTACTTTTAATTATTTCATCTTTAGAAATACTTTCGATTTCGCGGGGTATTTCCTGAGCTGAATGATCCCATCGATTGGCAGATATGACTAACTCGTCGAGGAGATTCTTGACGGGATTCATCAATACTTTTTGGGTTTTTGTATCTCCTTGGATTTTAAAATATTGGTCTTCATAACCAATGTGTGTGGCAAAGAGTTGATTGCCTATCATTGAATGGTCAAAATAGAATGTTCCTTCTTGGTCACAGAAGTAGTTCACTCCGGTCGATTCATCTAAAAGGATAACATCAAGGATCACACTCTGATTGATGCTGTCAATAAATATAATAGATTGAGAAAATGAATGGAAACAAACGAACACATTTGCAAAAAAGAAAAATATGGTTTTCATCTAGTTCAAAAATCTTTTTTGATCAATGGTTGTTATTCAAATCTCTTTTTCAGCTCCTTTTCTGTTAATACGATAGGTATAATAATGAGTGTAATGATGACAATTAATGAAATAATAACTGCTGCATTAGTAGGATTGATTGGTATGAAAAGTAAAGCAAGGCCTATGAGTCCGGTAATGGAACCATAAATGGCCAATTGATTGGCACTATATTTTTGTGCAAATTCCCAAGACTCTTGGCTATTTTTTGATCTTTTGGTACGATAACCGTATAGATTATTGATTTTTTTAGGAGGAAATTTATGCATGAGCAGGCCAGCTACCACAATGGTCAATCCCGTAAGTACGAAAAGTAGAGCTATCGGATTATTCGTCATATTCATCATCTTGAAATTAATTTAAGACAAAGTAAAGTTATATTTTTTATGATATTTCGCAAGGCTAACCAAAAATATAGTTAATTTTGGGCTCTCAAAAAATAATGACTTAGAATGACCGAATATTTCAAGCAATTAACTAGTGAAGAGTACGAAAGATTGAAAGATGCGATTCCGTTGATTACCATTTTAGTCGCCGGAGCAGACGGCAAATTTGAAAAGGAAGAGTTGAATTGGGCAGAGAAAATTGCCAGTATCAGAAGTTATAAAATGTCTGATGATTTAGTAGGTTTTTATAAAGATGTCGGCATTAATTTCCACGAAAAACTGGAAGATTATGTAGATGCGTTCCCTAAAAATGTGGATGATAGAAATGATATTATTTCTGATAGACTAGAAGATTTGAATGACATTTTACCAAAATTAGACCCAAGAGTTGGAGCTCACTTGTACGACAGCTATCTTTCATTTGCGAAGCACGTCGCATCTGCAAGCGGTGGTTTTTGGGGATTCTTTTCAATTGGTCCAAAGGAGGAAAGAATGATGAAACTTCCAATGATTAATCCCATTTTCTTTGAAGAAGATTAATCTCAAAAAGCTAAAATATAACGACATAGTATTGTGAATCATCAGTATTCACTAAGTTTAGAAGTACTCAAGAGAGAAGAAGAATTATTTAAAATTTTTCTTATCTCTCGGGGTATTGACTCCGTTGAGTGGGAAATTATAAAATCTGAAAACCCAGAAAAGCTTGATGGACTATTGACCATGTTTTCTGACTATTACTTGAATCACTTATTAGAAACCCATCGGTATTATTTATTGAAATCCTCAACACTTATAAGTGCTTTAAGACTCGATGATTCTGGGATTTCTTATTTTCAGTTGAAGTTAGAAAATATTCTAAATGATCAGATGAATACTCACGGTACATTGCAACATTTTAATACAAGTTATACCCAGAGTCCAAAGGAACATTTGTTTCAACTCATCGAACTCGGTTATCAACCAGTTGAATCAAGGTATTTCAACGATTTGGCATTGAAATATGCCGAGCAAATTGAATTAAAATGAGTCATTTAAATTACAAAATAATTGGAGAAGGTCACCCAATCGTCTTTTTGCACGGATTATTTGGGATGTTAGATAATTGGCAGACTTTCGCGAGAAAGTTATCAGAACATGGTTATATGTGCATCATCGTGGATCAACGAAATCATGGTCGATCTTTTCACTCACCTGAATTTAACTATGAGCTGCTCTCGGATGATTTGCATACTTTTTTAGACGAAATGCACATTTTTAAAACCCATTTGTTAGGACACTCTATGGGAGGTAAAACAGCCCTGAAGTTTACCAGCGAGTATGAGGATTATGTTGAAAAATTGATTGTAGTTGATATCGGATTGAAAAGTTATCGAGGAGGTCATGAGTTGATTTTAGATGCACTTAATGCTGTGCAACTTGAAGAGATGAATGATAGAGAAGCGGTTCAAGAATTTTTAGGCACGTATGGGTTTGGAAAAGAAGTCATATTATTTCTAATGAAAAATTTGAGTAGAGGAAAAGATGGTAATTTTTATTGGAAAATGAACTTAAAATCCCTTACTGACCATTATGATGAAATACTGGAAAGCGTTATGATCAGAGGAGAGATTGATGTGCCTACGTTATTTGTAAAAGGTGAAAAATCTCGGTACATCATTGATGAAGATTGGCCCTTGATTCATTCAATTTTTCCAAACGCCGAACTTCAGACCGTAAAAGGAGCAGGACACTGGGTACATGCCGATGCACCAGAAGAACTATTATCCAGTGTCTTGAAATTTTTAATGAACTAAAAACGTTACTATTTATTTAGTTTAATGAGGAATATCCATAATATGAACATAAATTTTAAGATTTTAATAGGACTGATAATTTTTGCTTCATCAGGAGTACTTAAGGCACAGGGAGACGAAAAATTATTTGAAATTTCTAAAAATATAGAGATTTTCGTTAATACATATAAGTCTCTAAATGAGAATTATGTGGATGATTTAGATCCATCAGAATTAATGCGTACAGGAATTGATGCTATGGTGAAATCATTGGATCCCTATACCAATTTTATTTCTGAATCTCAGGTTGAAAGTTATCGAATTGTAGATGATGCCAAATACGAAGGTGTGGGCTGCGAATTTGAAATTCTTGATAATACACCGACCATTACAACAGTATATAATAACAGCCCAGCACTGACTTCTGGCTTATTGCCAGGAGATAAAATTATGGTTATCAATGGACTGTCAGTCGAAGGAAAATCAAAAATCGAAATTGAAGCCGCGATTAGAGGTCTTCCCGGAACCAAATTAATAGTTGGAATTCAAAGAGGAAATGATTCGAGTGTTCAAAACATTGAGATAACAAGAGGTGAGTGGATGGTGAGCAATGTGCCATATTATGGAATCATAAGAGATGATATTGGTTATATAAATTTAAGTACTTTCACTGCCAATGCAGCTGCCAATATTAAAAATGCACTAGACGAACTCAAAAAAGAAGACCCAAATCTCAAAGGACTAATATTAGATTTGAGAAATAACGGTGGTGGTCTCTTGAGAGAAGCATTGGCAATATGTAATCTTTTTGTACCTAAAGGAGAAGAATTAGTTACCACTAAAGCCAAAGACCCAGCAAAAGATCAGTCTTATAAAACGATGAATATACCGGAGGATTTAGATATCCCATTGGTGGTTCTGGTGAATAAAAGGAGTGCTTCAGCCTCTGAGATTGTATCGGGGGTGATTCAGGATTTAGATAGGGGAGTAATAGTCGGACATAGGACTTATGGAAAGGGATTGGTACAGAACACTCAAGATATTGGGTACAATAATCGCCTGAAAACGACCATTTCACGATATTACATACCCAGCCAACGCTGTATTCAGGGATTTGAATATGAAAATGGTGAACCTGTAGATATTTCGGATGATAAAAGGTCAAAATTTAAAACGAAAAATGGTCGTATTGTGTTGGATGGCGGAGGAATCACTCCCGATGTCAAAACCGAAGAAGTCAAAATTTCTCCTTTTACGCAATCTTTGATTGACAAAAATTTAATTTTTTATTATGTGAATGATTTTGTGTCTAGACATGACAGCATTGTAGAACCAGATAAGTTCGAATTTGTGGAGTACCCTGATTTTGTAAAATTTGTTAAAAACAGAGGTTTTGCCTTTAGTTTTAAGTCGGAAAAAGAAATTAAAAATCTCGAAACGATGCTTCAAGAAGAGCAACTTTCTGAGATTACTAAACAGGATATTCAAGAATTACTTCAAAAAATAAATTCAGCTAAATCCAATGATTTTTTCGTGTCGAAGGAAAAGGAAATTGTAGATCAAATCGAACAAGAAATTGTGTCGAGATATTATTTTGAAAACGGGAAGATTAGAAAAACACTTTCTTCAGATAGTGAGGTTACGACAGCGGTGGACATATTGAAAGATAAGGCTCAGTATAATCGGATTCTTGGAATAAATAATTAATTTTTAACTCTAGGCTTGATGAAATCTAAAAGCATGAGTATCATTGGATCTGGTAATGTTGCCAGCCATTTGGCTAATGCCTTTTTTCATCAGGATTTTGAAATCATCTCAGTTTACGCAAGGAGTCTTGATAAATTGGCTTTTTGTGACCAACTTTCAATTGAAAAAAATGTACTCGATTATAGTGTTCCTATCGAGGGAGATGTCATATTTTTATGTGTTTCTGATGATTCTATAAAAACTGTCGCTTCTAACATAAAGATTGATGCCCATCAAATAGTAGTTCATTGCTCGGGTGGAGTCAACCTGGATGTTCTGAGAGAAATCAACTCTCAGTGTGGAGTATTTTATCCTCTTCAAAGTTTTTCTAAAAACACTTTTGTCAATATCAAGTCAGTACCGATATGTGTAGAAGGTAACACACGTGAGATTGAAAATGAATTGGCGAAAATAGCCTATGCGGTTAGCAATCGGGTAGTCTCACTCAATTCCTATGATAGAGCTAAGCTTCACTTGGCAGCCGTGATGGTCAATAACTACGTAAACTTTCTGATCGGAAAAGTGCAAGAATACTCAACAAAAGAAAACTTAGATTTTACATTGCTTGAGCCGTTAATTAATGAAACCATACTCAAAGCCTTGAGTGGCGATGCCCTCAAGAAACAAACAGGACCGGCAAAACGAGGAGACGTTGACGTGTTGAGCCAAGAACTAAAAATGCTTTCCGGTTATCCTGAATTGCAGAAAATTGCAGACGTTTTTAATCAAGAAATATTGCACTATTATGAGATGGATCGGTGACATAGACCATAAGTACTTGAAAATAGCCGCTTTTCAGATGGGTACACGACTAAGCTTGCAGTTTTCGAATGGTGAAATCGAATACGTATTTAAGTTGAGAGATAATGAAAATTTAAGAAATCTGTCAGACTTAAAGGCATTGTTAACCTCAGATTTCTTAGTAGAAATTGAAGACTCAATAGAAAAAATGCAGTCAAAGTTAATTGATAATTTACGTGAAATGAACAGAAAAAATGAGGCAGATGACGATTTTCCGTCAATAATTTAGAGGATATATTTTACCCCCATTTTAAGACCTAGAGTATTGATTTTATCATCATTTGGACCTATCCCACCAGTGGAAACGAATCTCGTAAGATTTGGCTCTAAATTAATTTTTAATTTATCAGAAATGTTATAATCCAGACCCACTGCGAGCATTAAACTAGTAAAATAATTATCTTTAAAGTTGCCACCTTCGAGCAAACCGGCAGAAAATTCTTTTTCTAACAGTAAGTTGTTGTTAGCAGCTAGTTGGTCAAATCTATTGCCGTTGGTTCGTTTGTTGTCAATTTCATATTCAGAATCGGCCACGATATTGAGCTTTATACCACCTTTAAAATAGGCTGAAAGGCGATTGCTGAGATCAAAGCTATATTGAAGTGCCAGAGGAATTGACAACACATTGAGCTTTATTTGGCTGAGATTGGCCACATTATCAATATAAGGAAATTGATATGCTTCACTCGGTGAGTACACAAATTTCGTGTATTCCACTCCGAAGTTTCCTGATAGATGGTCTGTAATATTCTTTTTTATCTCCAATCCATAAGTAACGGCATAAGTTGAATTACTATAACTTGGAAGATTATTTATTATATCAAATGGTGTATTGACACTGACACTGTTCACATTGACATAATTCGAAATTTCTTGTTTATTGGATTTATCATTTTTTCTTTCTTCTGAATCGTAAGTATTCAGATTTAAGGAGTTTTGAGAGTCAACCTGAGTACTTGTAATGTCTATTTTTTCAACTTCTGTAAAGATCTTTTGCTGCTCAATATTGATATTAATTTTATCTGATGACGCAATGTGTCGAGTATTTCTAAGTGGGGGTAACTCTGCAAATTCTTTCACTTTTGGCTTGATTTCACGAGAGTCTACCGGAACTATTATTTTGGCATTATCGATTGCGTTTGAGATATAGGCTTCTTTATATTGGTATTGAGCCTCTTCCGAATTTTTTATAAGAGATTCATTGTATTTTTTGGTGGCGGCATAATAATATGATTCCGTGTTTGGACTTTTAAGCAATCCAAAGCTATGAATGAAAAAGAATACGAGGAATATCAAAGCCAATTCAATGCTTTTGGATATATAAATCGAATTGATGCGTCTTTCCTGCAATTCCAGTTTTTCCTTTAATAACTGCCAATGTGAGTTCGTTGGCCTCGTTGACTTCCTACTTGATAGAGCTTTTGAAATCAATTCATCAAATTCTTTTTCTTGGATAAATTCCTTGTCTAATTTATCCGAAAAGCCTTCCCAGTCCATCCTGTTGGTTTGGGAGATTTGGTTTAATTTTTCTTTCAATATTTCGTCAAATTCCTTCGACATTCCTATTGTTTTTTGATAAGATTAGCGCTTTAAGTTTTGTTCTGGCTTTCACCAAATTTGATCTTGAAGTGCTCTCTGTAATTCCCAAAATCTCTCCGATTTCCCTATGGCTATAACCATCCATAACATATAAGTTAAAGACTGACCTATAGGCAGGTGTCAAGAGCCTTAAGCATTCTAAAATTTCATCGGCCGACATTTTACTTATGGCATCCGCTTCATTAGAAAAAAGATGATAAGCCGTATCGATATTTTCAGTACGTCTTCTGGATTCTCTTCGGTAATAATCTATACACGTATTGACCATTACTCTTCTTATCCATGCTTGCAAAGAAGTGCCGGGTTGGTATTTATCAAGATATCGAAATACTTTGATGAATCCATCGTGTAAAATATCGAGGGCATCATCATCACTGTTAGCATAGCGCTGACATACCAGCAACATACTTTCAAAATGATCCTCATAGATGATTTTTAATGCCCATTTTTCTTTTGCAATACAAGCATTTATAAAACCAATCTCTTTTTCTCGAATTTCTATTGAAATATCCATAAGGTAAATATAATGTGTCACGAAATATTATCAATGCACAAGATACAATTTATTAACGAACGAAAAGCTTAAATGCTTACTATAACAAATTTTTAACCCTTAAGATATTAAAATGAATGGTGTTATTCTTAACTCAAAATGCAGTTGAAACTACGAGATCGATACCATTCTATTTGGACTAAAAGCAATAAGATTTTTTATGGATTAAAGGAGGCATTTCCCTCTAAAACCTCTGGCTGCATAATAAGATTCGGCGCCATTATGATAAATAAATACCCTTCCAAATCTAAAATCGCCAAAAATAGCGCCTCCCAAATCTCTGACGTTTTCAGTGGTTTTTAGCCAGCTCGATGTGACGGTGTCAAAAGCCTCAAATTTTTGTAAATGGTGATAATCTTCTTCGGTAAGGAGATCTATTCCCATTTCCTTCGCCATATTTTCAGCACTATCTTGAGGTTTAAATTTTTTCCTAGATTCCAAAGCTATCTCGTCATAACAGAAACTTCGTCTGCCTTTTGGGCTTTCTCGGCTACAATCAACATAACAAATATGAACTTCGCCTAAATTTTCGAGTTCGATGACATCGGGTTCACCACCGCTCTGCTCCATCGCATAAATACTCGCTAGTTTAAACTGATTTGATTTGAGTTTGGTTTCGACCTGATCCCATGTTATGTGTGGATGTCGATGCTTGTTTTTGTCAAATCTTTTTTTCAATAATTCAATGAATGAATTCTGAGTTTCCGCTGAAATGTTCTCTTTCATGATTGTTCGCCATTATTGTGATAAAAATAGCATTTTATGCGAACTCTTACATCTATAACAAGAATTTTCCAACCGAAATAATTGCTAAACCCAAGTCAATCAATGAATATTTAGTTGCTAGGTTGGTATTTAACGGGAACGGTTTTTTGAGTGGGCTTCTCCTCGCTATGATAATTTGCCATAAACCTTTTCCATGGAGTCGTTTTGTGATAATTTCCAGCAAAATAACTCAACATCATTTCTAGATTTTCCGCATCTTGAAAGCCTTGAATCGGTTGGATTAACTCAAAGTCTTCGTTTAAGAAAACGATGGAAGGGTAGGACATTCGACCTCTTAGCAATGCCGAGGCCAGTTCGTGGTATCCTCGTCTGCCACTGCTCACATATTTGTAGGTGTTGCCATTTAGTTCAATATCTTTTTTGTATTCGGCATCAAATTTTACCGGGTAATAATTTTCATTGATTAGATTTATAACTTCAGGATTTTGAAATGTGGTCTTGTCCATTTTTTTGCACCAACCACACCAATCAGTATATACATCTATGAATATTTTCTTTTTCGTGATTTTAGACTTGGCAATGGCTTCGTCCCAAGACATCCAATGTATAGATTCCTGTGAATGAGCCAATTGTGTAAAGCAGGCCAAAAAAACTACTATGGAGATTTTAGTCACGTTCATTATTTTAAAACTGTATTTCAATTTCTATCTACAAAGTTAATACTAATACAACAGCTTTTACAAATACAAAGGAACAAGAACGAATTCATTTAAATAAACTTTAACTTTTAGGGAGGTGTTTGAATTTTTAAATACTTCACCCACCTTTCTTCCATAAATTAACCGATTATGCCAACATACTCAATGGATTTTCGAGCATGGATTTAAGTGTTTGCAGAAATTTAGCACCTTTTGCACCATCTACCACACGGTGATCGCAGCTTAATGTCACCTTCATCACGTTTCCAACTACGATTTCCCCATTCTTTACAACGGGTTTCTGCACTATTGAGCCTACGGCTAGTATGCAGGCATCAGGAGGGTTGATGATTGCTGTAAATTCATCTATGTCGAACATCCCCAAATTTGAAATAGTAAAAGTGTTTCCTTGCATTTCTGGTAAGCCTAGTTTTTTATCTTTCGCTTTTCCGGCAAGGGATTTGACTTCGGTATTGATTTGTGATAGAGATTTATAATCCGCATCATTGATGACAGGAACTAGTAAGCCTTCCTCGACAGCAACGGCGACCCCGATATTGATATGGCTGTTAATTCTGATTTTATCACCTAACCAGCTTGAATTGATTTCGGGGTGTTTTCTAAGCGCTTGAGCACATGCCTTGATGACAATATCATTAAAAGAAATTCTTATTTCTGAATTTTCATTGACGGCTTGTCTCGCAGCCATTGCATTGTCCATGTTCATCTCCATAGTGAGATAGAAGTGCGGTGCAGAGAATTTGCTTTCACCCAGTCTGCGAGCAATGGTTTTTCTCATTTGTGATACTGGAATATCAATGTCCTGAATAGGTAAATTGACTGCGAGTTGAGCTGGTGCTGGGGCTGAGACATCTCCATAATTTACGAAATTTTCAATGTCTTTTCTTACTATTCGTCCATTATCACCAGTTCCTATTACTTTAGAAATGTCTACACCATCCTTTTTTGCGATGGATTTGGCAAGAGGAGAAGCAAAAATCCGACCTTTATTTTGATTGTAAGTTGGTTTTTCTACATTCGGAATCGCAATTGTATTATCTTTTACTTCTTCTTTAATTTCCTGTTTAGTTATTTCAGAGGGCTTTTCGGCTTGTATTTCTGCCACTTTAGGTTCAGCCGAACCCGCCTCCTTTAAAAGAGCATTGACATCATCATTTTTATCGCCTATGATGGCAATGATTCCATCAACAGGTACGGTGCCTTCTTTTTTTCCAATATATATTAATGTGCCTTCATAAAAGCTTTCGAGTTCCATGGTGGCTTTGTCTGTTTCTACTTCTGCTAGTACATCACCCACAGAAACTTTGTCACCTACTTTTTTTAACCATGAGACAATATTTCCTTCTTCCATGGTGTCACTTAATCGAGGCATTTTTATTATTTCAGCCATTTTGTATAGATTGTTTTATATATTAATATTCAAAAAGAGGAACAAAATTAATACTTGCTTGTCTAAAATAAGGAAATAACTCAAAAATTTTGTCCTGAATAAATTTTTATGGGTACAATCAGGATATAAAGTAAATATATATTATTTTCGCTATATGAATTTCACTTCGAAACTTTTAGAGGAAGCAGTACAATCGCTGAGTACCTTACCCGGTATAGGTAAAAAGACGGCATTGAGATTAGCATTGCATTTGGTTCAAGATAAAAATGGAAAGTCCAAAAGATTGGCCAATTCCTTGCTCGATATGGATGAAAATGTCAAACATTGCAAAACTTGTCATAGTATATCTGACGATGATTTGTGCGGTATCTGCCAATCAAAATCTCGTCAAAAAAATGTGATCTGTGTCGTAGAAAGCGTTAGAGATCTGATGGCAATTGAAGATACATCATGTTTTCATGGGGTATATCACATACTTGGTGGTTTGATATCTCCGATTGATGGGATTGGGCCTTCTGATTTGTCCATAGATCAATTGATAGAGCGAGTAGATGCTGGGGATGTACAAGAATTGATTATGGCGATTAGTCCTACTTTGGAAGGAGAAACCACGACCTATTACATCACGAAGAAAATTGCACACACCAATGTGAGAGTCAGTACGATTGCCCGAGGAGTTTCATTTGGTGGCGAATTAGAATATGCCGATGAGTTGACACTTAGTAGATCAATATCTGCGAGAATACCTTATGATATTTCAACGCAAGTATGATCGACCTCACGATTGTCATTGTAAATTATAACGTCAGACACTTTCTTAGTCGATGCCTTGATTCTATTGTTAAATCGGAATTGGGGCAATATCGAATTACAACGGTGGTAGTTGACAATGATTCAATTGATGGAAGTGTTGAATATCTAAAACAAAATTATTCTTGGATAAAGCTCATAGAAAACAGGGAAAATCAAGGTTTTTCGAAGGCGAATAACTTGGCATTGAGGCAATTGGATTCTCAATATGTCTTGTTACTGAATCCTGATACCATCCTAAGTCCAGATACGCTTCGAGTATGTTTGGACTATATGAATTTACACCATGATGTGGGGGCATTAGGAGTTAGAATGATTGACGGCCAGGGTAATTTTTTACCAGAATCGAAGAGAGCCAAGCCGACCCCATGGAACTCATTTTGCAAGCTATCCGGGCTTTCTAGCTTATTTCCCAATTCAAAACTTTTTTCGGGCTACAATTTGGGATATTTAGATGAATTTGAAAATCACGACATCGATGTCCTGTGTGGCGCTTTTATGATGATGCCATCAGAAGTTGTAAAAAAAGTGGGATTACTAGATGAAAGGTTTTTTATGTATGCAGAAGACATCGATCTTTCGGTCCGAATAAAGGAGAATGGGAATAAAGTTGTCTATCTGGCGGAAAGTAGCATCATTCATTACAAAGGGGAATCGACTAAAAAAGGCTCGGCAAACTACGTGAAGCAGTTTTATCTCGCCATGTATCAATATGTGGAGAAGCATTATGGAAATCAAAAATCCTTTTTACTTTTCATAAAAGCAGGTATATTTTTTAGGGGATTCTTAAGTTTGCTCAAGCGATTTTTAAAAAATTGGCTTCGTCCATTTCTGGATTTTGTGTTGATATATTTTGTCATGCAGGGATTGAAGAATTTTTGGGGAAATTATTATTTCCATGATTCTCAATATTTTGATAATCAGGTCATCAGGTATAATTTTTTGGTTTACAGTTTTCTTTGGGTGCTCGGATTGAAGTTCACAGGTTGGTACTACGAAGATGCAAGATTGGGGCGGCTTATTAGCGGTATGGGCTTAGGTACATTATTAATCTTAATTGTATATGCCCTATTCCCTGCAGAGTACCGCACCAGTAGGGCATTAATTCTATTAGGTTCTATTGTGACTACCTTTATTTTGTTGATGATTCACCTGCTTTTTAAATTGGGAATTAACCGAAAATCTCGAGCGGGAGAGCAAGCAACCAATGCCTTGCTTGTATGTGATCAGAATCACGTCGATAAATTATTGAAAATAACCCAAAAACATTTCGAGAATATTACATTGGTTGGTGTGATAAGTCCAGTGGTGGGTGACCATGATTTATATTATCTTAATTCTATTGATCGGCTTCATGAAGTGGTCAAAGACATTAGGGTAGAGGAGGTCATTTTTTCTAATGATGATGTCGATATCAGTACCATTATTCATGCAATGGAAAAGTTGCCTTCCAATATAAACTACAAAATCGGAGGAGGTAGTCATCTTGGATTAATTGGTAGTAAGGTAGGAAGTGAAAGTGATGGATTGTATAAATTTGATGTGAGCTTTAGGATAGAAAAGCTATTCTGGAAACGAATCAAACGTATGATAGACATATTTTTAGGATTTATTATTCTTGTGTTATTTCCCATCTTTATTGCTTTTAGACCGATTTGGGTAAAAAGTTGTTTAGCCATTATTTTTGGGAAGAAAACCTGTGTTACATACGGTGGAGAAAAAAATGATTATTTTAACCTCCCGAAATTGAAAGAAGGAATTATAAAAATAAATACTGAACCAAATTTTAATATGAGAGAAAGAAATTTTGAATATGCTAAAAATTATAACGGTTTAGTCGATTTTAAGAGGTTTTGGAACGAGCTGTTTCAGAAAAAATAATAGTAAAGTGTATGCTGATATATGACAAGATAGAAATAGACGATATAAAATCTCTGGTAAATGATTGTTTTCCAAAAATAGTCCAGTGGCGAAGACATATTCATGCTCATCCTGAACTATCATTTCATGAAGAAAAGACAATGGAATTCGTTAGTGCAGTCCTGACCGAACTGGGGATTGTGCATAAGACGAACATCGGGGGATATGGCATCGTAGGAGAGCTTGGGAAAGGCGATTTGAAGATGGCTTTACGAGCCGATATGGATGCCTTACCCATTGAGGAAAAAAATGAAATTGGCTATAAATCTCAAGTTGAAAATGTCATGCATGCGTGTGGTCATGATGTACATACGGCTTCATTGTTGGGCACCTGTTTAATCTTGAAAAAATTGGAAAATAAACTATCTGGTAAAATCCGCCTAATTTTTCAACCTGCGGAGGAAAAACTGCCGGGAGGTGCCAGTTTGATGATTAAAGATGGGGTTTTGACAAATCCTGTTCCACAATTTATTCTGGGCCAACACGTGCATCCACCATTAGAAGCAGGTAAAGTCGGACTAAAGGCTGGAATGTATATGGCTTCTGCTGATGAGATTTACATCAAAGTCTTAGGAAAAGGAGGGCATGGAGCCCTACCACAGGATTGCAAGGATCCTGTGATTACTGCTGCGAATATCTTGATGGACTTACAACAAATCGTGAGTCGGCATGCTCCACCTACTGTACCTACGGTTTTGTCATTTGGAAAGATTAATACGATGGGTGGTGCCACCAATGTCATCCCAGACGAAGTACGCATTGAAGGAACTTTTAGAACCATGGATGAAGTGTGGCGTGATAAAGCGCTAAATTTGATAAAAAATATTGCTTGTGCTACGGCAGAAGCACATGGGTTAATATGTGAAGTGGACATACCTAAAGGATACCCATATCTCGAAAATGACACGGACTTTACGCCACAGGTAAAACGACACATGCAAGAATACTTAGGAGAAAATAACGTCGTCGATCTACCTATCCGGATGACAGCAGAAGATTTTTCCTATTATACACATCATGTTCCGGCTTGTTTTTATCGCCTCGGAACGGGTAACAAAGAAAAAGGGATAATCTCCCCGGTCCATACGGCAACTTTTGATATCGATGAGGAAGCACTCAAGGTAGGGTCAGGGCTGATGGCATGGTTGGCCATTTCAAACTATAATTCATCCGACCAGGATAACCAAAAAGACCAATAAAACTATGAAATTAGATACTTCTTACAAGCAGATTTTGACGATTTCACTGCCGATTATGCTCGGGAGTGCAGCTCAGAATATCATTGTATTAAGTGATAGTTTCTTTTTAGTCAGAAATGATAGTTTGGACTTTGCGGCCATAGGATTGGTTGGAATCTTTTATCTTTTGGTGGCATCAATAGGATACGGGTTCAGCAGGGGTGGACAGGTACTTATGGCGAGACGGTATGGCGAGAGGAATGATAGAGGATTGGGTAGATATTTTCAATCCTTGGTCATCTTTGAGCTGATTATTGCCTTGATAATTTTTGCCAGTATTCATTTGTTTGCACCTTCGTTTTTTAAATCCATTACCCGTGATCCTGAGATATATAAAAGGTGTATTGAATATTTAATACCTCGTAGTTATGGAATATTCTTTAGTTATCTGGGGGTTTCGATTATTGCACTTTATACCTCTATTGCTAGAACCAAATTCATTGTAATAGATACGGTGATACTTACCGTGACTAATTTGGTATTAGATTATATATTGATTTTTGGTGCTTTTGGGGTGGAATCTATGGGTGTCAAGGGAGCAGCGATTGCAAGTACTATAGCTGAAATTGTAGCATTCGTATCTTTTGTAATTTATATGTTTTACGATAAAAAAATCAGGCCATTTCAATTATTACATTTTTCGAAGTTGCCATTTGACCGTATTTCTGAGACTTTTCGTATTTCAATGCCCATCGTATTTCAATCGATGCTTGGTCTGGGAGTTTGGTTTATCTTCTTTGCGTGGATCGAGAACAGGAGTAGCCATGAACTGGAAGTGTCTAATTTGATACGGAATTTATACCTTATACTTTCGATTCCGTGCTGGGGATTTTCCGCAGGAATTAATACCTTGGTGAGTAACTTTATTGGAAACAACAAAAGATTTGCTGTGGTTCCTATCATTAAAAAAACAGCCATACTATCGACAGTAGTGACATTGGCACTGAGCATGGTCATTTTATTTTTTCCCTTTCAGATATTAACACCATTGGTCGGAAGAGAAAATTTAGTCATTATTCAATCGGCCATTCCATTACTCCCTTTATTGGTATTTATACTCATTGCTTTTAATCTTGGTGGTATTTACATGAATGGATTGATTGGCACCGGACACACAGTGACGGCCTTATGGATTCAGTTTATTTTCAGTATGGTGTATCTTGTGTATAGCTATTATGTTATAAAGGTTTGGAATCTGAGTTTAAATGCAGCATGGTTTTCTGAAGCTATTTATTGGATAGGTATAGGTATTATGGTTGCCATTTATCTCAATTCAAAGAAATGGTACGAACGGAAGTTTTAATGAAAAAACCGTGAGCATATCACTGCCCACGGTTTGAACCACTTACACTTGAAAAAACAAATATTTAAAGATTAGTAATGATCGTCTCAATGACTTATGACAAGTTTTTGTATTCCGAGAGTTTCACCGTTTTGCAAAATTTTTAGAAGGTACATACCAGAATCAAAATTTACAGTTTGTATATTGTCGTCATCAAGATCATTCATTTCTTTGGAATATAAGAGTCTGCCTGAAATATCAAACAGTTGTACACTATAAATTGAATTATCATCTTCATCCTCGTTATATTTGGTTAAACTTATGTTGAAATAATCTTGACACGGATTGGGATATACAGCCATTTCTAACTCTTCGCCTTGCTTTGGAGATTGTGATAATGGGATTATTTGCACTATATTTTCGACCAATGAAGATTCATAAACTCCGGTCAATGTCACAGCATCAATGTATATGTGATCAGAATTAGTGCTGGCATCACAGGTAATTCGCAATTGATTGTTTTCGTAGAATTGTAACCAATTACCCAGAGTTAACTGAACAAGGTAAAATGTGCCATTCTGAAAATCTACTGTACTCACAAAATCAGCGACAGTGACCCAGCCGTTTTGGTCTTTTAATTGCACAAAAAAGTCTTCACCAGGTTCCATTCCCACACCGATAAAATAAAATTCAAGATTTAATTGATTGAAATTACTTGCATCAAAAGAAGGCGAGGTCATTGACGAAGCAACACCGCTGTTATCTCTCAATCTAATGCTATAATTTCCTTCATAGGAATTAGAGCCACTATATCTACTGCAATCAGAACCACCGTCAATCCATCCATCCCATCCAGTTTCAAAATAATGGCCAAATATTTCTTCATCATCCATGGGTGGATTGTCACATGGCATGCAATCACCACCACAGTCAATGCCGGTTTCGTTACCGTTCTGTATGCCATCATCGCAGGTGGCACAAGGCAAACAATCTGCACCTCCGCAATCAATTCCCGTTTCATCCCCATTTTGAATTCCATCATCGCAAGTGGCTTCGTCCGAGGCATCGCTTACACAGAAAGGTGTGACTTGACTACTTCCGAATTGACCGCCCTCTGCTAATATATTGCCATTGTGAACCAAAGTATAACTTCCCTGACCATAGGCACAACAAATACCATCTCCCCAGCTATCATAGATATTGAAATTGTAGCACCCATTTTCCAGACAAAACGCTTGAGTTACACTTCCTCCTTGAGTCGAGTAAGGTCCACCGGAATAAAGGACAGAATTGCTTGAGTTGGTTATCGACCAAGTGGTTTCAGATGGGTAATTATCCAAAATAATATTAAGGGTGACTGTGTTCATATTACATCCATTGTCACCACCATTGTCACCACCATTTCCATTATCGCCTGCACAGGCTTGAAGGCAAGAAGCCGTGGTTACTTTATTTCTTATAACGTCACCGGGTTGGGGTCCAAAACCTAATGAAAAATTAATGCCTGCACTCGTAAGATGGCAATATGACATGATGGTTCCTCCTTGAGAAGGAATAGGTGGTTGAGGGCAGTTTCCTTCTGTATTGTAGCACCCATCTATGGCCGTATTGTTTCCATTCCAGCTACAGGCGTGGGTGTGATTGGAGCCCATAAGATGACCAAGCTCATGTGTACAGACCATGACACTCCATGAGTAGGTGGGTACCGTATTATAGCTGGATGAAATAGATGCGAAGCTCATACGATAGTCCGGATTATTGTTACACAAAGTGTTGACATAGGCTATTCCACCACTTGCCTGATAGCTTAGTAATTGTGCTAGGTCGCCATTAAAGCCTTGTCTGTAAGCCGTAAATTGGTTCAACATTCCAGAACTTGTAGTCGCATTGTATGGACTGGTTTCCGTCCAAATCACGATTTCTGAGATGGCCGTATTAATGTTTTCATTAGAATAAAGAGTGGCTACTTGATTAAATAATCCGGTAATATAATCGGTGGTAGCAGTTGTTCCTCCTTTGTTTTGATAAATGTCAAAATCGACTTCAAGGTATAAATTGACACAATCAGACAGAGCTCTATTATCTAATTGAGTCCTTAAGTCTTCTACTGTATAATTGATGCTTTCGGTGACACCACACTCGAATGCTCCGTCAGTCGTCAATTGTCCATCTTCATATATGATGATTTCATTTCTGTTTTTGAGCTTTCCAATGACTAGATTAGAGTGAAATTGATCACTGGAAATAAATCCACTAATTTCATTTTTAAATACATTGATACATACCAATGAATTGGGGTCATTGGCCATGATTCCTCGATAATATTTTCCCCCTTGATATTTGATATTTTGACCAGAGGGTGCAACATTTAGATTGAAATTTCCAAGATTAACTTCATATAATTCGAGGTTAATTTCCATGTTTTGATTTCTCACTGGAATGGAAATTTGTATTTGCTCCGAACTTGACTTAAGTAGGTTTTCTACATTTTTCTCATTCAGAGTGAAAAGTGAAAATGATTTGAGATCTTCCAATGGCTCTAAATCTCTTAGGTTAGTTGATTCTAAAAGATTGACAGGTTCAAATTTTAAATTTTGTACTTTGATTTCTTTGATTTTTTCAGATGGTTTTAATGATTGACTTGTCGCGGAATACCATACACAGACAAGACACAGAAGAAGTGTTGTTTTTTTCATATTCAATTGATTTATTAGGTTAGAAATTTCAAAATTGAATACTCAAAAAGGACTTAATTGCAAGCTCAAATTTATGGGTGAAAAATTTATAAAATGAATATATTAAACATCTATTTTATAAAATGGTGGTTTATACCCAGTATTTTTCAGGGTAAGTATCTATCATAGAAGACAGTTCTTGCATATAATGCAGACTAATTTTCGTATGTGAAGACAAATTGTTGTATTTTTAACAGCAGAATATTAATTGCATTTTTGTCATGAAGAAAATTTTCACTTTCATACTCCCAATACTGATTTTTGGATTCACAAATGCTCGCCTAGTTGCTATGGATGTGTCTGTGAACACATATAGATATCAGGACAATGGGACTCATTTTGTGGATGTTTATCTCTATTTTTTAGGCAATACGGTGAATTTTTTGCCTGATTCCATTGATCAAAATCTCAAATCTGCAAATGTGATGATTACGACTCTGATAAATGATGACAGTAAAGTCGCGAATTATGCCAAGTACATTCTCACTTCAAATAAAGTGAAGTTACCTATTGATTTTTATGATGTCAAGCGGTATAAACTGTTACCCGGAAACTATAATCTTGAAATCACGATTTATGATTTAGAAGACTCGACGAATTACTTTTCATACCAGGAAAAATTGGAAATTATCGAGCAAAATCAAAAAGTCAGTACGTCTGATATTCAGTTACTTTCAGAGAAAAAAGCAACTTTGGACATTAAGAATGATTTACCTTTTAATTACTATGGTGATGATCAGAATTTATTGAATTCCTATTTTGAAATTTACAATTCTACCGTGATTACAACCGATATTTATTTTGCCAAATATGCCATTTTCAAGGATTATTACTTGCGAGATTCCGTGCAGGAAGAAGTGCTTAAGAAATATGAAAGGTTTACTCCATCACCGAATCAAAAGGCGGGGGTCATTTTGGATATTAATCGTTTGCCCACTGGAAACTACCATTTTATGGTTGAGATTTATGATAAAAATAAAGTTTTACAATGTTTTAGTACAGTAAATTTTTATCGATCCAATACCAGACTAGAACTTGAAAAACTAGAAAAGAACTTCACAGAATTAAAGGATAATTATTTTTGGCAGATACCGGCTGATAGCCTTAATTACATGCTCAAGGCTCACATTCCAATCATCAATAACAACTCAATCAATGCCGTCAATATGATCATTAAAGACAGTCTTGAATTACCAAAAAGGGCATTTTTATTTCAATATTGGAATGAAGTGAGAAAGAAACAGGCGGTGCATCAATTTAAGGAATACATGAAAGTAGCAGAAGCAGTCGATAAAGAGTTTTACGAAACTGTAGGTTATGGTTTCCAGTCGGATAGAGGATATATCTTTTTGAAATATGGCAAACCCAATAAAACGATCTTGATTGAAGACGATCCCATAGCGCCACCATACGAGATTTGGTTTTATAGTTATCTTCCTTTTACGAAGCAGACCGATGTCCGATTTATATTCTACAGCCCCAGCAAGGTCAATAATAAATTTGAGTTATTACACTCGACATGTCGGGGTGAAATCAACAATCCGCAGTGGGAATTAAAGTTATATTCTAATGCCCCGGAGGATCATATTGGAGTGGGTGTTGATGCCACTGGAGTAAAGGATAATTTCAACCGGATGGCCAAAAGAATATTTGATCAATTTTAATTATTGTAATCAAAATCTCATTAGATTTGTCTCGATATTGAGAAGTGGATGTGTGGGTACTAAAGAGCAATTTTTATTGTTCATTTCTGCTAGTTCACTTCGCTGCATCATTTGAATGTCGCAAGCTAATCCGGTGATTTTACGGTACCATACAACACTTATTTTTTAATGAATAAAAGATAAATGTATGGTGTTGAACGAAAAGTATGAATTCCTTATTAATGGCTTGATTGAGGATGAGTTTGGAATGCTCGAAGAATTTTTTCCTAGAGAATTGCTTCTCAATCTTCGATCTAATGCTGAGCAATATTATCAACTTGGGCTGATGGCTCCGGCCGGTATTGGTCGAAAATTTAGTTATGAGAAGAATGCTAAGGTGAGAGGCGACTTGATTCGGTGGATTGATAATAATTCGGATGATCAATACGAAAAAGCCTTTTTAGAAAGTGTCCATGATTTCATTTCATACCTTAATCAATCCTGCTATACCGGTATCAATGATTTCGAATTTCATTATGCTTTTTATGATGAGGGTAGTTTTTACCGACGCCACAAGGATCAATTTAATAATGATTTTGGTCGAAAATTTTCGTTAGTGAGTTATCTTAATGAAGATTGGAAGAGTGCCGATGGCGGCCAACTCGTAGTTTATACTCAGCAATCTTCTAAAAAAATAGAACCTAGATTGGGTACGACTGTATTTTTCAGAAGTGATGTCACAGAACATGAAGTACTATTGTCTCATGCTCCAAGATTTTCCATAGCCGGATGGTTGAAAAAAGTATGATAATATATGCCCAAAAAATTGTTCATTACCCTTGTAGGAATATCGCAATAATTAAAAAGCCAGACTACATTCATAATCTGGCTCTTTCTTTCTTAACTTTTAAAAAATTAATCGAATGATTGATTTTCTTGTGAAGCTTTCTCTACTAATTCTTTGTATTCTTCTGGACTCAAACCATCTAAGCAATAATCGATAGGATTCACACTTTTTCCATTCACTAGTACCTCATAGTGACAGTGTGGTGCAGTACTCGTTCCTGTACTACCAACTTTTCCTATTTCCTGGCCTTTGACGACGGTCTCGCCAAGTTTTACTTCTATTTTTTTCATGTGAGCATAAAGGGATTTATAGCCATAACCATGATCAATGATCACATAATTTCCGTAACCGTTTGATTTATGCTCTATTTTTGTAACTTTTCCATCACCTGTTGCTTGAATTGCTGTTCCTTCCGGTGCTGTAAAATCTAATCCCTTGTGCAATTTTTTAACTTTATGAACTGGGTGAAGTCTGATGCCATATCCTGAGAGGGCATGGATATCATGCTTTAGTAAATCTGACCTCACGGGTTTGATGCTCGGGATTGAAGCCAAGCGATTTTCTCTTTTCATTGCCAAATTATAAATGGTGTCCAATGATTTTTTCTGAATGTCCATTTTTTGCATCAACAAATCCGCCTTTTGAAGTGAAGTTGAAAGCATGGCTCCAGTATTTCCATAATTTTCCAGTTGGCTGTACTTATTATGACCTCCCGTACCACCGTTCCAGATATTTTCATCGATGGGATCCATACCAAAAATTATTCTATTGACAGATCCATCTCTTTCATGCAGACCATCTAGAAGCTCAGACATATTAGATACATCAGCATTGAGAGCATTGACATAATAATTGAGCTGTTTTAACTCACGTTCTTGGGCAACCTCTCTGGGTGAAGGCATGTAACGATACACGACCCAACTCAGACCGGCAGCAACTAATAATACAGACAGTACATTTTTTCCGATTTGAATCAAGATTTCTTGGGGAGAAAGTCTTAGTTTTTCAAATTGCAATGTTCTCTCATTGTACACGTATTTTTCTTTCTTCATAACATTGAAGTGTTTTGAATTTAATTACTTTTGCGTAAATAATACGTATGTCCATGGATTGACGGTCAAAAATAGATTTTGTTTTTTACTTGGCAAAGCGTAACTCAAAAAAATATTTTAAAATTTTATATATAATAAATTAGAATGGATAGTTTTTTCTATCCCAATTAAATCAAGATTACAATATTCAATTTGTGTGGAAATGATGAAATCGAAAGATATAAGAAGAGAATTTTTTGAATTTTTTGAAAAGAAAGGGCATAAAATAGTTCCTTCTGCACCCATTGTGGTAAAAGATGACCCGACCCTGATGTTTACCAATGCCGGTATGAATCAGTTTAAAGATTTCTTTCTAGGTAATAAAAAAGCGGAGTATAAGCGATTGGCAAATTCGCAGAAATGCCTTCGAGTAAGTGGTAAGCACAATGATTTAGAGGAAGTGGGTAGAGATTCTTATCATCACACCATGTTCGAAATGCTGGGCAACTGGTCAATAGGAGATTATTTCAAAGCTGAAGCCATCGGGTGGGCTTGGGAATTACTCGTGAATGTGTATAAATTGCCTAAGGATAGATTATATGCTTCCGTATTTGCTGGTGATGTTAATGATGGACTCGGATTGGATTTGGAGGCCAAAAAATTATGGGAAAAGCACTTGCCTGATAATCATATTTTAGAATTTGGTCGCAAAGAGAACTTTTGGGAAATGGGCGATATTGGGCCCTGTGGGCCCTGTTCGGAAATCCATATTGACCTTAGAAGTGATGAAGAGAGGAAAAGGGTGGATGGTGCCACTTTGGTCAATCGAGACAACCCATTGGTGATTGAAATTTGGAATCTCGTCTTTATTCAATTTAATAGGAAAGCCGATGGATTACTCGAAGAATTGCCTGAAAAACATGTTGATACGGGAATGGGATTTGAGAGGTTAACAATGGCATTGCAAGGTAAAAAATCCAATTATGACACCGATATTTTCTCATTTTTGATTGATTGGATATCCAAATATACCGAGACTCCATATACTGGAAAATATGGTGAAGAATATAAATCAGACATCGCTATGAGGGTCATATCTGACCACTTAAGAGCGGTAAGTTTTTGTATTGCAGATGGTGAATTGCCCTCAAATACAGGTGCAGGATATGTTGTGCGACGGATTTTGAGACGAGCCGTTCGCTACTATTACTCTTTCTTAGGGCAGAAAGAACCCATGATGTTTCAAATGGTAAAAATGTTGGGTGACTATTTTAAGGATGTCTTTCCAGAACTCGAAGCTCAACATGGTTTTGTATCAAAGGTCATTTTAGAAGAGGAAAAAGCATTTCTCCGAACCCTTGAGGGTGGATTGAAAAGAATCGAAGGCCTGAAGTTAACCGATGGGTTTCTGGATGGTAAAACGGCATTTGAACTCTATGACACCTACGGATTTCCTATTGACTTGACGAGACTTATTGCCACAGAGAAATCATGGAAAATTGACGAAGAGGGTTTCGAAAAGGCGTTAAACGAACAGAAAGAAAGAGCGAGAAAGGATGCCAAAAGAGACACTGGAGATTGGTTAGAATTATTGGATATTGATGAAGTGCAATTTGTGGGCTATGATTACCCTAAAGTAACCAATGCCAAAGTGAGCAAGTACCGGACATTGCAGGTTAAAGACAAAAAACTTTATCAAATTGTATTGGATAAAACACCTTTTTATGCAGAAGGAGGTGGACAAGTAGGGGACACAGGATACTTGGATTTTGAAGGTGAAAAAATCAAAGTCATTGACACCATTAAGGAGAATGACTTAATTATCCACATCACCGACAAATTGCCGAAAAAAATTACCAATACCGTAACAGCAGAAATTGATGCAAAGCGTCGCTCTTTGATAGAAAATAACCATTCCGGAACCCATCTATTGCATGCAGCACTTCGTGAGGTTTTGGGAAATCACGTTCATCAAAAAGGCTCTTTAGTTAAAGATTCGGAATTGCGATTTGACTTTTCACATTATCAAAAGCTCACCGATGAAGAATTAAGGAAAATCGAACAGATTGTCAATCAAAAAGTGAGAGAAAACATATCCTTAGAAGAATTGAGAAGCGTGCCTTTCTCTGAAGCTCAAAATGCTGGAGCCATGATGCTTTTCGGTGAAAAATATGGTGATTATGTAAGGATTATCACCTTTGACAAGTCATTTTCTAGAGAATTGTGTGGCGGATGTCATGTAAAAGCAACAGGTAAATTAGGCTTTTTTAAGATTGTGTCAGAATCAGGAATTGCCGCCGGAGTGCGAAGAATAGAAGCCATTACAGGCGATGCAGCTGAAGAATATGTGATGTCAATAGTGGACGATTTAAACTCAATAAAATCTAGCTTCAAGACGAATGTGGATGTTGTCGGTCAAGTAAATCTGCTTCATGAAGAAAATAAAAAACTCAGAAAAGAAGTCGAATCCCTCATGGCCGCTAATGCATCAAACATCAAGGATGAATTGGTTAAAAATCAAATAGCGGTTAAGGGAATCAACCTGGTCAAAGCAAAAGTAGATAATATGGATGCAAAAGCCGCTAAAACATTGGCTTACAATATATTGCAAGAAATGGGTGATGGAATAGTGATGCTGGGATTTGTGGCCAATGAGAAACCACAATTACTACTTGCCATCAGTGAAAATGTTGTAGCAAAAGGCTATGATGCTGGTAAATTGATAAGAACATGTGCCGCCGAAATCAAAGGTGGAGGTGGCGGTCAAGCTTTTTTCGCTACAGCGGGTGGAAGCCAAGCCGATGGATTGGAACGAGCAATCAATAAAATTGAAGAATTAATATAGAATCACGTAATATCACATGATTTAATCTCAATTTGGAATTTTAAAATTTGAACAGTGAGAAAAATTTATCACTTATCGACCTGTAACACTTGTCAGAAAATTCTGGCTCAACTCAATTTGAATGGGGTAGAACTCGTTGATATTAAATATAACAATATTTCCGATAGGGACTTAGATTTTGCTAAGAATAAGTTGGGAAGCTACGAAGCACTTTTTAGCAAGAGAGCCCTAAAGTATAGGCAGTGGGGATTGAATGAGCAAAAACTTACGGAGCAAGATTACCGAAAGTACATTCTCGAGGAATATACATTTCTCAAAAGACCAGTCGCTATATTAGATGAAAAAGTATTTGCTGGAAATTCTAAGTCAGCTGTTGAGGGAATGAAACAGACTCTGTCTGAGATAAATAGTACACAAAAGTGAGACGTTTTACTTTTAATAAACTAACAATTTTAAACGGATAATAAATCATTTGAATAAGAAATAATTTCCTAATTTTCAATAAAAAACAATGTACAAAGACCTAATTAATTACGAGCTTGCCGATGGTGTGACAGAATCCCAACTATTGGAAGTAGCAAATCGTGTATATCATGAATGGATGAAGGATTTGGATGGATTTATAAGCTGGGAGATTAATAAAATCAGCGACAATAATTACATGGATATTGTGGTTTGGACATCAAAAGAAGCTTCGTTAGATTCTGAAAAAAGTATGGACAAATGCACATCCGCCGGAGATTGGTTCTCCTGTTACAAACCCGGTAGTATTAATAGCAAGTTCCTTTATAGCGTTAAGAATTTCGAATAAATTTGGTTGTTTTCTTAAGTTCTAGTTGGATTTAGGGAATTTTATTTGAAAATGCTCTACATGATTACCGTCTAGATTCATCGTGCTAATTAATTTTCCCTGAAAATGAGGAATCCTAATGCCTTCGCCTAGGACTTTATTGGTTTTTATGACATAAGCATCATCAATCAGATTTCTATCAAGAAAGGATTTGACCAAAGTAGCTCCACCCTCAAGCAATACAGAAAAAAGATTGTTTTGGGTACAATACGAGAGTAGTTTAGGAATTAAACTTTCCCAATCATCGATCATGATTTGCTCTACTTGGGGGGCGACATTTCTAATTTTTTGCACGAAAATGCTGCTTGGAAGCCCATCAGTAAAAATGTGGTGAGTCAGAGGGATTTTGCCCTCTCTATCTATTACCAATCTTAAAGGATTAGCACCAGGGTAATGCCTCGATGTCAATTTGGGGTTATCCAATACCGCCGTATTTGTACCAATTAGTATGGCATCGTAATTGGTGCGAAGTCGATGGGTAAAAACACTTGAAAAGGAATTGGAAAGCCATATTTGCGAATCAGGATTACCGATAAATTGATCTTGGCTGACTGCCATTTTAAGGGTGATATAGGGCAATCCCTGAATGTTTTTATTAAATTTTCGCAATAATAATTTACCTTCTCTTTTGAGTACTCCGGTTACGACCTCAACCTCATGATTTCGGAGTTTTTCGATTCCTCCGCCATTCACTTCTTTGTATGGATCAGGTACCGAAATCACCACTTTCTTTATTTGGTGCTTTAGGATGAGATCGGTACATGGAGGAGTTTTACCATAATGGCAACAGGGTTCGAGTGTGACATACAAGGTTGATAGAGATATTAGATGTCGATCTTGCTCTGAGACACTATTAATACAATTCACCTCGGCATGTGCTTCCCCATACTTTTTATGGTATGATTCGCCGATAATCTTGTTTTTGTAGGCCAATACGGCACCTACATTGGGATTGGATTGTGTATTTTGACCTCCTTTATATGCTAGCTCAATAGCTCGAGCCATAAATTTTTCATCATGGGTCAATCCATTATCCATTATAGATATTGTCAATTATTTTGATGACTTCATTAACTTCATCTATGGTGTTTTTGTAAGAAAATGAAAATCTAATGGCTTTTCTATTATTTGGATGATTAATTGACCGAATGGCTTGACTATCCCTTGGGATACCACTGCTGCAAGCGCTACCAGAGGAAGCTGAAATTCCCTTAATGTCGAGTAGGTTTATCAGCATATCAGCTTTCGAATGGTCAGGAAATGAAACGTTCAGAATGTTTCCGATTTGTTCGTCATTTCCATTAAATTGGATGTCATGGATGCAATCTTCCAATCCATTTCTCATTCTTTCATTAAGAAGTTTATAGTGAGATTCAAAGCTTTTCATGTTGTCAGTACAATACTTAAGCGCTTCAGACATGGAAGCGATTCCAGCTTCATTTTCTGTGCCTGCCCGCATGTTTCGTTCTTGCGATCCTCCTAAAATCATGGGGTTAAAAAGATGCTGGCTATTCATGTAAAAAAAGCCTGTTCCTTTTGGCCCATAAAATTTATGAGCTGAAGCAGAGATAAAGTCGATTTTTAATTCTTCAATGTTTAAATCCTTTTTTCCAATTGCCTGAACGGCATCACAATGGAAGAGGTTATTGGTCTCGCGACACCAATTTCCTATGCGACCCACATCATTTACATTGCCTAATTCATTATTGGCATACATGATAGATACTAAGCAATTTTGATTTGATTTTAACAAATTTTCCAATTGGTTATAATCCAAATTACCATGGTCGTCATTATCAATCCAGAAAACGGGAATTCCCAATCTTTCGCTGTGTTTTATAATGCTTTGATAGACGCTGGGATGCTCTAGTTTCGAGCTAATAAAGGCCTTAATATTAAAGCTTTCTGCCACCATCTCGACGATGGTATTATTGGCCTCAGTTGCACCACTACAAAAGAAGATTTCTCCGACTTCTACATGCAGAATTTTTGCAATGTCTTTTCGTGCTTCCTCGATTTTTGTCCTTAATTTTCTACCATTCAAATGTATCGATGAAGGATTTCCGAGGCCATATTGAAGGCCCTCAATATACATGTTTATCGCTGGTTCGCACATCGGAGAACTTGCGGCATTATCAAAATAAATTCTAGACACTTTCTACTTCATTTGTGAACCACGTCTTGACGAGTTCAAGTTCCATATTGGGTTGGTTGCTTAAAATAAATTGGTTATGTTTCATGTCGTATTCGTAATCTTTAGCCCATTCTACATGATTCTCGGCAATTTCTCTTACCGCATTTACAAGGTATTTTGCTTCCTCATCTGTGGTGGTAGGGTGAACCGACATTCTAATCCATCCAGGTTTATTGTTTAGTATTCCCATGTTGATTTCGTTGGTCACCGTTTGCGATAATTCATAGCTTACTTCTAATAAATAATGACCATACGTGCCTGCACAAGAGCAACCACCTCGAACCTGTATTCCAAAGCGGTCATTAAGCATTTTTACAGCCAAATTATAATGGAGATCTTCAATGAAAAAACTATAAATGCATAAACGTTCTCTATGATTATTCGCAAGCATGTGAAGCCCAGGAATCGACGTTAATCCGGGCCACATGATATCGTTTAGTTCTTTTTCTCTATTCGTAATGTTATCTACTCCCATTTTTTCTTTTAATAGAATACTTTGGGCGACCTTGATCGTTTGCAAAAAAGCGGGAGTGCCGCCATCTTCTCTTTCTTCGATTTGGTCAATGTATTTGTGCTGTCCCCAAGGGTTAGTCCAGTCAACGGTGCCACCACCTGGACAATCTGGAATGCGGTTGTTATATAAGCTATTACAGAAAATAAGAATCCCTGACGAACCGGGTCCACCTAAAAATTTATGAGGTGAAAAATAAATCGCATCCAATTTTTCTTCAGGATCGTTTGGATGCATATTGATGTCAATGTACGGTGCCGAACATGCAAAATCGACGAAGCATTTGCCACCATATTTATGAGTCAATTTGGCTATTTTGTGATAAGGTGTCTTTATTCCGGTAACATTAGAACACGAAGTGACCGCCGTTATTTTAAAAGGATGTGATTCGTGTTCTTTTAATATTTCTTCAAAATTAGACAAGGAAAACAAACCATTTTCATCAGCGGGAATAATCACGACCTCACCTATGGTTTCCAGCCAAGATGTTTGGTTAGAGTGATGTTCCATGTGTGACACAAAAATGATGGGTCTCTCAAATTTATCAAAAGTCAATTTTTGGTAATGCTTCTCATGAATTTTTAAGCCAAGTAAACGCTGAAATTTATTAATCACACCGGTCATTCCTGACCCTGTAGAAATCAATACGTCATTATCGGACGCATGGACGTGTTTCTTAATTATTTTTCGAGCCATTTTATAGGCATGGGTCATCGTGCTTCCGGTAGTATTTGTTTCGGTATGGGTATTGGCAATATAAGGACCAACTTCATCCACTAAAAAATCTTCAATAGGCTTGTAAAATCGACCACTGGCAGTCCAGTCCGCATAAATGATAGGGAATTTTCCAAATGGGGTTTCAATCTTCTTATCTATGCCAACAATTCCTTCTCTGAATGGCTGAAAATAATTTTCTAAATAGGACATCCGCGGACGATTTAAGTATTAAAAATATTTTTTTACTCGGTTTACCAATGATTGTGCAATATCTGTTGTTTCGGCTTCTGCATAGATGCGAATAATCGGTTCCGTGTTTGATTTTCTTAAATGAACCCAACCATTTTCAAAATCAATTTTCAAACCATCTACATCATTAAGCTTTTCATTTTGAAATGCATTTTTAACTCGACCTATCGTATTTTGAAGATCAATTGATGCAGATAAATCAATTTTATCTTTAATCATCTCATAATGAGAATAGTTCTTTTTCAATTCTAGAGGACTTGATTTTCGTTCTGCAAGTAAGGATAAAAATAGTGCAATTCCAATCAAAGCGTCTCTTCCATAATGGAAATCAGGCACGATGATTCCACCATTTCCCTCACCACCGATGACCGCATGATGTGCTTTCATGGTATTTACGACATTGACTTCACCCACTGCTGAAGCAAAATATTCTCCTCCATATTTTTTAGTAATATCAGCTAGTGCCCTAGTTGAAGAAAGATTCGATACTGTATTTCCTTTTTTCTTTGACAAAAAATAATCCGCAATCGCAACCAATGTATATTCCTCACCAAACATGGAGCCATCCTCATTTACAAATGCAAGCCTATCGACATCTGGATCAATGCTGATTCCCATGATGGCATTGTTTTCTAGTACTGCGTTGGATAGTTCAGTCAAGTGCTTTGCCAAAGGTTCAGGGTTGTGGGCAAACTCACCATTGACTTTTTCGTTAATCAACACAAACTCTACATCAAGAGCCATCAATAATGGTGGAACGGATAAAGCTCCTGTGGAATTAATGCAATCAACGACCACTTTGAAAGATGACGTTTTTATAGCTTCTTTATTGATGAGAGGATAGTTTAGGATTTTATCTAGGTGAATACCAATGGCATTTTTTGTTTTTTCGTAACTTCCTAATTGACGTACTTCAGCGAATTCCAAACTTTGAGATGAGATATAATTCAAAATTTCTTCACCGTCTTTAGCTGAGATGAATTCACCTTTATGGTTGAGGAATTTTAATGCGTTCCACTGTTCAGGATTGTGGCTCGCCGTAAAGATGATTCCTGCATCTGCATTAAATTCTGTAACCATCATCTCAATGGTAGGAGTGGTGGATAAGCCGCAATCAATGACATTAATCCCCATGCCGACCAAGGTATTTACTGAGATTTGACTGACCATTTTGCCACTGATACGACCATCTCGTCCAACGACAACTTTAGGAGTCTTGTCCGTTCTAGATTTTAACCACATGCCGAATCCAGCGGTACATTCTACGATATCGATGGGTGTGAGATTATCACCTGGTTTTCCACCGATGGTTCCTCTTATTCCCGAAATTGATTTTATTATACTCAAGTAATTTCTATTTTGTGCAAAATTAGAAAATATTCATGTGTTAAGAGAATTGATTGAACAGGACATTGCATTATTTCATTCGATTAATGAGTTGAATCTTCCTCATTGGATAAGTGAAATGTTAATTTGGTCAAGACAGCCATTAACTTGGGTACCTATTTATATATTTCTGATTGCATTTATTGTCTTCAATTATACTCATGAAAAATGGCGAATGTTACTCTACGCAATTGGAAGTGTAGCACTGTCCGATATTATTTCGGCTAAAATCTTAAAACCCACGATAGGCCGACTGCGACCTTGTCATGTGGGGTTCGATATGATCGATAGAGTAGGGTGTAGCGGTCTTTTTAGTTTTACTTCTAATCATGCAGCCAATCACTTTGCCTTGGCAACATTTCTCATATTATTGCTTGGTAGGGATTTTCCATGGATAAAAATACCATTGCTCATCTGGGCAGGTTGGATATCTTTTGCACAGGTTTATGTAGGAGTACACTATCCACTTGACGTGTTTTTCGGGGCATTGTTAGGCATTCTTGTCTCATTTTTTACATATAAGCTTTATTGTAAGGTGTAAATCTTTGATTTATTGATAAATACAATTATCTTTGGCGCTTGTTAAATCAACCTTATAGGAATCGGTAGAACGATTTTATTATTAAAAATCAAGCTTAATCGATGAGCTGTCTTAGGTATCTTATTGTCTTTAATATATTTTTTACGTTCATTACAATATCTTTTGCTCAACACGATCGTTGTGGTGCTACGCAATGGATGGAAAACCTAAAGTCTGATCCAAGTAAGTGGCAAGAGTTTTCGCAACATCAAGATCAAATCAGAAAAAGGATTAGTGCAGGAAATCGCTTAAGCTGCGAAAATGGGACTATTGTAATACCTGTCGCGGTACATTTCAGTGGTAGTGTTTCCTCCCAAAATATCACCTGTTTAGAAACTTTAATTGATAACCAGCTTGAAACTTTGAATCAAGATTTTGGTGGTTACAATAATGATATACTCAACTTTTGCGACATCTCATCCTCATGTCCTGATGATTATTATCCCAATAGTTTAGCGACTGAGACATGTATTCAGTTTTGTTTAGCTACTCAAAATCATCCTGTGGGATCAGGATTGTCAAATGGTCAAAAGGCAATTACATTCGGCACATATACTTTTGATTCGGGTGCCAATATTTGGAATGGCTATCTCAATCTGTTTGTTTCTAATATCTCACCTTCAGGATACGGAACGATATTAGGCTTGGCACCTCTAGGAGGGGCTTCCAACCCAAACGGAAACGGTGTCTATATTAACTCTGGTGCTTTTGGCGGAGATAATTACAGTTGTATGTCTGGAATTACTTTGAACGGAGATCAACCCTACGTATATGGGAGAACCGGGACACATGAAGTGGGGCATTATTTTGGCCTATATCATATTTTTAATGGTTGCAGTAATGGTGATTTTATTGCAGATACACCAGATCAATCATCACCTAACTTTGGTAGCCCATCGGTGAATACTACAAATTGTACGAGTACATCAAATAATTCGTGTAGTACGGCGGATTATTTTTTTAATTATATGGACTACGTAGATGACTTGGCCATGTTCATGTTTACTAATAATCAGTCAGATGTTTTATACTTGACCGCCCAAGATGGAGCTAATAGTGGTAACAACGCTTGGCAAGCTAATAGTGTTTCTTGTGATGGGTCTTACTCACCTCTATTGAATGGTGCATGTACTGAACCCACGGTACCAGAATCAGACTTTTCACCTGCAAGTACCACATTTTCGCTTTGTCTGGTAAATAATAAAATTCAATTTTTTGACAATTCTACAGGCCAACCAACATCATGGAATTGGTCGTTCTCAGGAGCCGGTGTTAATATGTCAGGCTCACAGAAAGAAAATCCGGAAATTAGAGTAAGTCAAAATGGGACACTCACAGTTACAATGACAGCTTCTAATGCAGTTGGAGAAGACCTTTCACCCATGATGAAATCCTATGAAATAGAAATTTTAGGCGAGGATGTCTGTTCTTCATGTAATGCAATGTTCTATGATAGTGGTGGTCCAAATTATTCATATTCAAATAATGAAACAACTTCATACAGTTTTTGTGCCAATGTCAACGAGTACTTAACGGTCAATTTTACCAACTATAACATTGAAGAAGTAGGAGGTACTTGTAATGACGTTTTAATAATTTATGATGGACCTGAAGTTCCCGCGAACCCTTTTTCGGGTGATAATATAGGCATTCTATGTGGAAATTCTGCAACCTATGGGGCAAAAAGCTTTTCTTCGACTGGGCCATGTATGTCCTTCTTTTTTTACTCAAATGGCTCTGTGGTGAAATCAGGCTGGGAAGCAGAATTAGTTTGTAATCCAATCGAGATCGTTGATTGCGGAGTTGAATTTATGGATTCAGGGGGTACAATTAGTAGCTATGCCAATTCTGAAAGCAATAACTATTTGATATGTTCTGATGATCCAAATAAATTGTTGAATCTCGATTTTACGAAAGTCGAAGTGGAATCAGATGCACCGGGTAGTGGATTTGATGGTACAGGATGTTGGGACTATTTGACGATTCGGGATGGGGCATTTAGTGATAGTCCAATGCTCGGTTACTTTTGCGGTGAATCCAATGTCGTTCCAAAGCCAGAAAACTATTTAAAAGCTGGTGACATATTACAACCTACAAGCACAAATTTAGAAAATTGCCTTTATATCAATTTTAAATCGGATGTTTCCATTGTTAAGGCAGGTTGGGAAGCTGAAGTCATTTGTTGCCTTCCTTCCTCATTGCCAGACGGGGTAAGTAATATATGCAATATCCCTGCACCTGTAAATAATGGCGGTAGTTTTAGTTTTATGATTGATAATAGCTGTGTGGATAATGCTTGTGTTTGGCAAGATTTAGTCGCTAATTTTACAAAAAATCCTTCGCAGAGTAGGAGTTGTATAAATGGACCCACCAATCCAAATCAAGTGGTCGTCGCATTCAATACCGGAGAAAATAATAATGGAGATATAAGCATTGATGTAAGTGCCAATTCAAATGGAGGAGATGTTGACGTCGCCATTTATGGTCCGATGACTGGTACATATCCTGATTATACAGGTGGCTCACTTGTAATTTGTGATAGTGGCTTAGATCCTCAAGAACTTGGAATTCCGGTACAAAATAATGAAACTTATCTGATTCTAATTGGTTCTGAAAAAAGAGGAAGTGTAAATCTCAGTGCCAATATAGGTGCTTCGACATTGCCGCTGACTTTGACATCATTCACCGCAAAGGTTAGTGACGATAATATTATTGTAAGTGCGGATTGTGAAAACATTTCAGATATTGAGTCCATCACTCTGGAAAGAAGTGATTATCATAACGAATTCGTCGAGCTGAAGAAATGGACTAATCTCGAGGAATCTACTTTACATGCGGAATATACTGATAGAGAAGCGAGGCGAAACGTGGACTACTACTACCGATTAAAATATTTTGATTTTAATGGAAAGGTGAGTTATTCAAAGGTGGTCATCGCTAAAATAATAGGCCAGAATAATTCTATTGTTGCAACACCAAATCCGGCATCGGATATTGTTAAGTTTTCTGGAGGTGGAGGTGATGACAATTTTAACGGTCGAATGATTATCACGACTATTGACGGCCGAATAGTGTTCGAAGATAAAATCGAGGATCTTAAATCTTTTAATCTTAATATCGTGGAATGGTCGGATGGCGTTTACATCGTAAGATTCTTCTCGACGAAGCAGAATTTTAAAACAAAAATGGTGGTTGCACATGGATGAAGGTAGGCTATTGGTGTTTGCGACCAATAACATGCATAAGGTCAAGGAATTAAATGATATCTTAGAAAAAGATAAGCTCGATTGGGTTTTTAGATCGCTTGAAGAGTTAGACATTGTGGAAGATATTGAAGAAAATGGTATAACTCTCGACGAAAATGCAAAAATTAAATCATCTTATATATGGAACAAATACCATAAAAATAGTGTAGGAGAAGATACTGGTCTAGAAGTAGAGGCTTTAAACGGGGCTCCCGGCGTATATAGTGCAAGGTATGCTGGAAATGAAAAAAATGATCAGGCCAATATGAATAAATTGTTGGCTGAGTTAGATGGAATTGCCCATCGAAATGCAAGATTCAGAACGGTTATCTCATTAGTTTTAGCAGGTGAAGAATTCCAATTTGAAGGAATCGTGAATGGGCAGATTGCGACAATGCCGCAAGGAAACCAAGGATTTGGTTATGACCCGATATTCATACCTGAGGGTTACAATGAAAGTTTCGGTGTGCTTGGAAAGGAAGTGAAATCACTCATCTCTCATAGAGCCAGAGCCGTAAAGAAATTAATTGAATTTCTTAAAATGAGAAGTTGAAAATTTTCAATTAACTTTTCAAATATAAGTGCTTATTGCTCCAAATTTTCAATATATAATTCCAATAATTACCTGCTTGGTGTAATAAATGTTAATAATTAGATAATTTAGGTTTGTAAATTTCAATTTTTTATTACCTTTATCGACCTCTTAAACCTAATTTTTCCAAGCTGTTAAAATCTTATTTCAATGGGCAAGTTATTTATTACATTACTTTTCCTAGGTATTACTGTCTTTTCGCGGAGTCAATCCGTGGTGTATTCAGACTATGATAAACTTACATTTGTCAAGTTGTTCTTCATTGAAAGTGAAATAAATCATGCTGAGAATGACAAAAGAGTCCAAGAATTATATTTGAAACATGGGGTGACTCGAAAAGATTTCCGTGCATTGGAATCCGGTACTCGCGAAGCTAATTCGGAATTTAAATTAGATATGATTAAACTTAATCACGAGATTGCCGAAGAAAGAAGACAAGAATTCATAGAAGCGTTAAGTAAATGGCATTTTACTCTCGAAAAATATGACCAGATGAAGCAAAAATTTAAGGACAATCTCGCTTTTGAAAACGAGCTAAAGCCTTATTTTTCTCAATACATTAATTCTGTTAAAAATGAGAAATAAAATAATACTTTGGACTTTTGTTGCCATTTTTTATAATGGTGCTATCAAGTCGCAGATTTTACCAAATCGTTATGTTGAGTCCATATTTACGAATTATACGGAGACTAATGACGTACAATTTAGTACCAATGTCCCTCAGCCAAAACCTGGAGGAGGATTTTACGAGTGGATCACTGGTCTTCCTTTAAATGCCAAAGAATATGAGTTTGATGACATTAATCTTTACATGGATATTTTTGAACCAACGGGTGATACCATCGCAAAGAGACCTTTGGTAATAATTTGTTTTGGCGGTGGTTTTCTCGATGGAAGCAAAGATTATTGGAGTATAAGAGAAATAGCGATTCAATTGGCAAAGAGAGGTTATGTAACTGCCAGCATCGATTACAGACTTGGAATGAATGTATTTGACAGCGAACTGAGTAAACGAGCTCCCTACAGAGCTTTGCAAGATGGGAGATCGGCAATTCGATTTTTCAAAGCGGACGCCGCAGGCAGTAATACTTATAAGATTGATACGAGTAATATTTACATAGGTGGTCACTCAGCTGGGGCATTTATTGCATTACACAACGCTTATCTTGACTTAGAATCAGAAAGACCAGCATCAACATACGTTTGGCTTCAGGATGGTAATACTTGTCCTGATTTAGGATGTCTCGATTGTGTAGGTGATAACCTCTCATATAGTGGTCAAGCCGCTGCAGTGTTTAGTCTCGCAGGCGCTTTAGGTTCCGTTGGATATGTCGGAACAGCTGACGATGTGCCGTCGGTCATGTTTCATAGCGAAGATGATGATACAGTTCCTTATAATAGCGGTCAGCCTTTTTCGTATATTTCTTGGGCCATTATTGGTTTCGAACTGCCGGATGTATATGGAAGTGCTGAAATTGCAGATCAAGGAGACCTAGTAGGATTGGAATATCAATTTAATTCATACACTGATAGGGGTCATGCTGTGCATGAAGAAACGTCATCAACCCTTTATCCTGACATTATTCCAAAAATATCGGATTCGTTTTATTATGAGTTTTTGAAACCAGTTACTCATCCAATTTTTGGTAAAGCAGATGTCTGTTTGGATGATTTAACGCAAGAATATAATACACTTGATGATTCTGCAATGTACTATGATTGGAGTATCTCAGGTGGAGTCATTAATAATCTAGATATCATGTCTCATAGTGTTAATGTGACTTGGGATTCTCAAGCTACAGTACACCAATTAAAATTGACTCCCTATAGTTGTCAGGCTGCTAGAGGAGATGAGACTATATTGGAGATTGCTCTTCACACACATAACACGAATACTTGGATTAGTGGTAATGGGAATTGGGAAGATGACTCTAATTGGTCTTTAGGACACAGTCCATTACCCTGTGAAGATGTCGTGTTTCCTAATCAATCGGGAAATATTATAGTGAGCATGTCAGATGGCACCTCTGATGTGGTTCGTTCGGTTTTCGTTGGTCAAAATGTCCAATTCAATCTACTCGAAAATGCTAACCTCTACATTGCGACGGGCGGCAATCTTGAGGTCAAGGGCATCATAAATATATATGGAAGAATAGAAATATCAGGACTTGGAAGTAACTTGATTGAGAACCTGATTAATGATGGGATTATCAATGTATTGAGCAATGGATTGATTATGAGTAGCATGTAAAATATAAAATATTTCTAGAAGTAAGGAAATAAATAGTTTAATTTGTAAGTGATTTAGATAATTCTAATTGATGTTTTTCACGTTTTAATATAATTTTTATGAGGCAAAAATTCATTATAATCTTATTTTTACTTTCACCAATATTCTGTATTGGAAAGGTGAGATTCTATACGAATTATGACGAAGCCCTAAGTAAGGCAAAAGAGCAGAATAAGAAAGTTTTTATTGATGTCACCGCTAAATGGTGCAAGCCCTGTCAGGATTTTTCAAGGATACTAGAAAATGAAACTGTCTCTCAGAAATTAGATAATAATTTTGTTTGCCTAAAATTGGATGAAAAGTATAATCAAGCCTTTCTATCAAAACATGATATTAATGCTTTTCCTACCCTGATATTTATGGATTCAAAGGAAAATATAATATTAAGAACATTAGGGGCTCCTTCTAAAAAACAATTTATCAATTTACTAAATGATTTAGAGAAAATAGAAGCTGAAATTGATGGTAAGGTGATTGAATTAATCGAAAGGAAAAATGAAAATGATGTTGTTGAATTTATGAAGATCGCCATAAATGGCAAATCCAATTATTTCGTAGAAAAAATGACCTTGGATATCATTAAAACGAGCCCATTTTATCGTGACGTTATTTTTAAAAACTTTGGCAATATGCTCGATACAGCTCTTATTAGTTCGATCATGGCACTTAAAGATACGACCCTAGTGCAGAATCCGAAAATACGAGATCAATTGGCATTATCATATTTAACCAAAATGAAGCCAATAGGACTGAGTAATATTAATATGATAGCCAATCGATTTCAAGATTTTGGATTTAGTAATGTCCCAAGTCTCAAAGCATACTTTGCATCTTATTATGCATATAATCTAGACTATTTTAATGATGATAAAAACACGGATGCTCAAAAGAAAAGTTTTGGTGAAAATCTACTCTTTTATTATCCGAATTGTCAAGATAGAGAATTAGTTCTTCAAGTACTTCAGTATTTATGTAAAAGCCAAGATCCTGATATTCCCTTTTTTGATCGTTTGTTACCACATTTGCAAAATTTGTTAAACGACCTTCCTGATGAATATCAGATTTATGACATCATAGGAGTTTGTCAATACATGACAGGTAATAAAGCGGAATCTCCTAAATCCATTGCCAAAGCACATGAATTGTCAGTGAAAAATTCTATCTATTATAAACCTGCTATCAATGTGATTAGATAATTTAGAACACGTTGAATTAATGAGTACCATCATATTAATCAGGGGTTAGTGAGAATATTAATAAAATTGTTTCTTGAAAGAAATTAAAAAATAGGTTGCTCAAAACCGGAGGTAAAATTTCGTATTTGGATACACCTTTCATTGAGTTTTTTAATAATTATGGAAGGAGTTTCAAATTCAAATTATTAGACTCGAAGTTTTGAGCAACATTTTCACAATAATAATTTCACTAATGGTTGAAACTAATGCTTATTGTGTGACCATTGAGAATCATTGTCTATGTGCATTTTGTTTCTATCATCATAATGCTCCTCTCTAGAATTATTGTGATAATTTCCATTTTTCCAATGGTCATCAGTCTCATATTGATTATGTCTATGATCTTTATCTTGGTATCTTCTTTCGTATTTGTGTCGTGTATTGCCATCTGCACGGTAAAGAATCACAGTCTTTTTTATTTTGGAATCTTTAAATTTAATTTTGTCATTGTTCAAAAATTTAATAATGCTTCCATTTTTTGATCTAAAAGTATTCCTTGTAATTCGATAGAAAATCTGCTTGTCAAACCTAGAATTTCGACTTGAAAAATCTAAAATTAATGCATCTGATTGTTCAGTGATCCTAAGTGAACTTTTCATAGCAGGACTGTACCACATGTCTGAATGTTCTGGATGATTGGCAAAGGCAAGTATTGGTAAAATCAGCGCTGTTGCAATCGTAAAAATTATTTTTTTCATGGTCAAAGATTTTATAACTCAATGACGATTTTAAATTCTTAAATTTGGTTTAAGAGATTGTTAAATCTAAATTAAACTCTATTAATTAATAATCTAGGCTCAGTTCTAATGAAATTTTAAATGTGTCATCGAGAATTCTAAAATGGAAATATTTAGGTTTTTAATATATTTGTAATTTAAATATATTACGTATTGAATAATCCAATTATAAGTTATAAAGATGTCACACTGCGTCAGGATGATCATGTGGTTTTAGAAAATTTAAATTTTTCCCTGCAAGTTGCCGAACAATGTTACATCATCGGTGAGTCGGGTAGTGGGAAGAGTACATTTATCAAAAGTATGTATGCAGAAGTGCCAATTTCTACTGGCAATGCTCAGGTATTAAACTATTCTTTGGAAAGTATCAAACGAAATGATGTCCCGATATTGAGAAGACAATTGGGTATAATTTTTCAAAACTTCTACTTGTTCGAAAATTGGACGGTCATTGAGAACCTGATTTATGTGTTAAAAGCAACGGATTGGAAAAATAAAGAAGAAATGACAAATCGAGCAGAGGAAGTCCTTGACAGCGTTGGTCTTCTTCAGTATAAAAATAATGCGGCGTATAAATTGAGTGGGGGTGAAAAACAAAAATTAGCGATTGCTCGTGCTATCCTGAACCATCCAAAATTAATTATAGCAGACGAACCCACAGGTAATCTCGATCCCAATACCTCTGATGACATAATATATTTATTGCATAATCTTGCCTCTGCACATAAAACCGCCATTATTTTCGCAACTCATGACTATCGATTATTGGAAAAATTTCCTGCACGAGTATATAAATGCGTTGATAAGGGCTTGATTGAAACTTAAATAATTTTTCTCAATGAGTCCTGCACCGTATCGCTGTTGAATTGTCGTATTAATTATTATATTTATTCGAAAAATAGATTAAGATTATGATATCGCTCTCAGAATTGTCGTCAAATCAGACGTTTTATATTGTTTATATAATTTTATTAATTTTCGTTTGCATTCATATTATTATGTATGTTGACAAACCTGCTAAAGCACTTGCATATATACTGCTAGTATTGCTTTTGCCTATAATCGGTGCCGTCCTTTATTTTTCGATCGGGGTTAATTATCGAAAGGAAAAATATTTTGATGCAAAAATTCTTACTAATGATCAGGTATTTGAGGAAGCGAGATTAAGACTGCTAGAGCATTCCTCAGAGTTGATTGATAAGGTTCAACTAGGAAGATACAGCAAGCTGGCTAAATTTACCAACATACACAGTTTTACCTCGTATAATAATCGTGTGAAACTCTTAATAAATGGAGAAAACAAGTTTCCTGACCTCCTTGAGGCCATTGCTAATGCTAAGAATCATGTCCATATTGAGTATTATATTTTTGAAAATGATGACATTGGAAATAAAATAGCCGAAGCGCTTATGGCTAAAGCTAGAGAAGGGGTAAAAGTGCGGCTTATATATGATGATTTCGGAAGTAGCTCCATAAGAAAAAAGTTTGTAAAGAGACTCTCTGAAGCAGGCGTCGAGGCTTTTGCATTTTATAAGCTCAAGCTTGTCAAGCTTGCGAATCGAATGAATTATAGAAATCACCGCAAGATTGTGGTGATTGATGGTATCATTGGATATGTTGGTGGAATCAATGTGGGTGATGGCTATGTAAATAATGGCAAAAAGGATTTGTATTGGAGAGATACCCATGTAAGAATTGAGGGACTATCTGTATGGAATTTACAGTACATCTTCCTTACAGATTGGAATTTTGCTTCAAAACAAGATTTGAAAATTAATAATGACTTTTTCCCAATCCAAAAGGAAAAAGAATTTTTTGGCAAAACTCTGGTACAAGTGATTAGTAGTGGACCGGATTCTGATTTGCCTAATATCCGATATTCCATAGTCAGAGGCATCATGTCCGCTAAAAATAGAATTTGTATTACGACCCCATATTTCATCCCGGATAGTTCGATTATAGATGCTCTCATAACAGCACGACTGAGTGGAGTGCACGTCCAATTAATGATTCCGGGAATTTCAGATTCCAAATTTGTTAATCTTGTTTCATGCTCTTATTACGACGACCTACTTCGCGAAGGAGTTGAGATTTTTAAATATCAAAAGGGATTTATCCATGCCAAAACTATGATTTTAGATGATCAAGTGGGCTTTGTAGGCACTGCTAATTTAGATAATCGTAGTTTTGAACTTAACTTTGAAGTCAATTCGATTATTTATGATAATGACTTTGCAAAACAGATGATTAATCAATTTGAGCTTGATAAAAAAGATTGCGAACAGTTGCATTTTGAGGAATGGAATGATCGTTCAGTATTTATAAAATTAGCAGAAAGGGCCTGTCGACTCTCTTCACCTTTGTTGTAATTGTGGAAAAGTAAAACGTAGTTTGTTGAAGAAAATTAAACTAAGGCAAGTGGCATTTCAATGTTTTGCCATTCTTGTATTCATTTATATCATTTTCGTATATATGACCCATGATCCTATTTGGAATAAGACTTTTCCTAAAACGACGGGAAATACATGCACAGTTATTCTCATTGATGGATTATCCTCGAGTGTTTTTAATGAGGAATTGCTACAGAATCAATTACCTATTCTAGATTCATTAAAGGGCAAATCGTGTTCCGTAGAGCATGGAATTGTAAGTTTTCCCACGATGACAGGTTATGGTTTTTATCCATTTATTACAGGTCGTGATGCATTGCAAAGCGGAATCTTAGGTCTGAGATGGTTTGATAGGAGCAGAATTTCTGGGAATCTTCGCAACTACGTGGGTAGAACTAATATTCACATGAATGATGATATTACTGATAGTATAAAAAATTTCTTTCAATTGTCAGCACCCATGTATACGGCATCTATCAATACCTATATGAATAAAGGTGTATCTCATGATATTAAAACTGGCTGGGCTCATACCACAGCAAAATATCATGACTATTGGCTTTTTTCAGCTCTTTCAGGAATTCCTTTCGTAGGAAAGTATATTTCACCTGACCATTTCGAGCACGAGACTCATGCCATTAATATCGCTAAGCGCCAATTAGAAAAAAATCCTAAATTTCAATGGATCACTCTTCCTTCTCCTGATGCCATCAATCATGTCTATGGTACGACTCAGATGTATCGAGATATCCTTCATCACATTGATAGTCTCATTGGCGATCTCATAGATTATTCACATCATGAACTGGGGCAGCAAGAGAGAATGTTCGTCATTGTGTCAGATCATGGGGTGATAGATGTACATCGTAATCTAGATTATCAAGACATTGCCAAGAAATTGAACATCAGAATGGATAGAGGAAATTCTGTCAACATATTCTCATCAGACTTATCCCAACCCATTGAGGAATTGAAAGAGTTAGATGCATTTTATGTGATCAATGGAAATCTCTGTGCTTATCTGTATTTTAAAGATCCTAGTGCAGAAAAAATAAATAACTGGAGTCAAAAATTATCATCTCATACGCTTGAAAATTTCCCAAGAGGAGATTCGTTGATCCATATTCCAAAACTCATTTCTGAATATGAAGGAGTAGATATAGTTGCATATCAGAGTGCAGAAAATCAAGTGTCAATTCTTAGAAGAGGTGATGAAGCCAAGGTAATATTGAGAGATACCAATGCTTTAGAATATGTGCCTATACAAGGCAATCCCTTTAATTATCCTGATTCTTTATTTAATAGACCAATGTCAGAGGAAAAATGGCTCAACCTGACTTTTAATACAGATTATCCCTCTGCTATATATCGAATTTACTCGTTGGTTACCAATCCGAATGCCGGTGACCTTGTCTTGACCAGTGAGAATGGATATGATCTGGCTCAAGATTATGAGTTGTTTGTGAAAAATTATAAAGGAGGACATGGCGGTATACGCAAGGAAATTATCAGTGTGCCATTTATCATCAATAAACCGAATCAAAATGATACTCTCATTCACACTCTTAGAAGTGAAGATGTAGGATTGATGATTCGCAATTACTTGGAACAGAAATAAATTTTACGAGTTTCTACAATATATAGTTATCACCATTTGGTTCTTGATTTGGTCATTTGCTATGATAACTTATTTATATTTGCAGGATGAATGATAAAATAATTATCTTAGATTTTGGCTCTCAATATACCCAGTTGATAGCTAGGAGATTGCGAGAATTAGGATATTTCTGTGAAATCAAACCTTTCAATATTTCGGTTGATGAAATTCTAACCTACAATGCATTGGTACTTTCTGGTAGTCCATTTTCAGTCCTGGATGATAACGCTTTGCATTTTGATATCCGGTCAGTTATTGGAAAACTTCCTATTTTAGCAATTTGCTACGGAGCTCAATATATTGCCAATGAATTTAGTGGTGAGGTGATAAAATCTGATAAGCGTGAATATGGTAAAGCTGCTTTGATTACAGAAAGAGACATCATATTCGATGACTTAGAAAGCAATCAAGTATGGATGTCACATGGAGATAGTATTACGAATATTCCTCAGGGTTATGAAATCATTGCCAGTACGGAGCAGATTCCCGTTGCCGCATTTAAAACTTCATCGGATAATTCAGTCTATTGTTTTCAATTTCATCCTGAGGTGACACATAGTCTCAGCGGAACGGCCATGTTGCATAATTGGGTTTCAAAAATTGCCAAGTTAAATGCCACTTGGACACCGGAATATTATATACACGAAACCGTTGCGAATTTACAAGAGACCATACAAAATGACAAGGTGGTCTTGGGTCTTTCAGGAGGCGTAGATAGTTCTGTAGCAGCGATGTTATTGAATCAAGCAATCGGACAAAATTTATATTGTATTTTTATCGACAATGGGTTACTACGGCTCAATGAATTTGAAGAAGTGCTGGCATCTTACCAATCTCTGGGTCTCAACATTAAGGGAGTCGATGCAAGTCAAGAATTTTTAGATGCACTGAAGGGTGTGTCAGATCCTGAAAAAAAGCGAAAAATCATAGGTAAGGTTTTTATAGATGTCTTTGAACGAGAATCAAAAAAATTGGACAATGTAAAGTGGTTGGCTCAAGGTACGATTTATCCTGATGTGATAGAGTCAGTAAGTGTTCATGGGCCTTCTGTCACCATTAAGAGTCACCATAATGTCGGGGGATTACCCGAAAAGCTTCACCTAAAAATAGTCGAGCCATTGAGAATGCTCTTTAAGGATGAAGTGAGAAAGGTAGGCAGAGAACTTGGATTGCCTGAGCATTTGATCAGTCGTCACCCATTTCCGGGTCCGGGATTGGCCATTCGATTATTAGGCGATATTGATGAAGATAAATTGAATTTATTGAAAAGGGCAGACCATATTTTTATTAAAAATTTGAGAAACTCAGGATACTATGACCGAGTGTGGCAAGCTGGGGCTATCTTGCTGCCGATTAAGTCGGTAGGTGTCATGGGAGACGAAAGGACATACGAATTTACGGTGGCTTTGCGTTGTGTAAATTCAGTGGATGGAATGACTGCAGAGTGGAGTGAATTACCTCATGACTTACTTGCAAAAATTTCAAATGAAATAATAAACACGGTCAAAGGTATAAATAGGGTCGTTTATGATATTAGCACAAAACCACCCGCCACCATTGAGTGGGAATAATTAATAAATTTTAAAAATATATATAATTTAATGATTCAAAGTATCAAGATTAGTCGCTTTTTGACTCTGACTACACTACTTGTCAGCACAGTAATGTTATCTTCTTGTGGATCTTCTAAAGAAATAACTCGTACTCGGCACACACCGAGCACAAGTACGGAGAATAAAAAACCAGATACACAAAAACCTAAGAAAGTAGAAGTGGTAGAAGTGGATGAAAAAGAATATCCACCTATTAAGTCACCGACAGGTATAAAGGATGTTAGCAATAATCTCGTTTCGGAAAAGAAAGATTTATATAGGGTGAAAATCATAATGCCAATTACCTCGAGCAGCCACTCGACATCGAATGCTTTGGATGATGAGTTTGTTCAATATTATGCGGGCATGAGGATGGCACTTGAAGAAGCCCAAAGAAATAATTTGAATTTAGTGGCGGACATCGTGGACATTGGTTCTCAAAACGTGGACCAAATCATCAAAAACGAATTGTCGAATAACATAGATTTGGTAGTAGGACCATATTCAAAAAATGATGTTGAAAAATTGGAAACTTATTGCAAAAAAAATCAAATTTCGTTCATATCTCCGTGGCGTACAAGTTCAAAAATTGCGGAGAAGGATCCTTATTATATGCAGATCCAACCGAACATTAAGGAGAGATATTATAAAATGATTAATCATATTGCAAATAATTACAATCCTGATGAAGTAGTCATTGTCAGTAGAGATACTATTGCAGATAAAAATTTGCTTCACTATTTGGATGAAATTTCGAAATCCAATTTTAAAACGAAGGGAGAACAATCGATACAAAAATTTCAGGTAAACAAGGACACTTTATCTCAGGGATTGTTTGCTTTTGAGGACTTATTCGAAAAGGGAAAGAAGGTTTTTGTATTTCCACAATATAAATTTGAAGATGAAGATTTCCTTTATAATTCTATGCGTAGAATGGCGGTAGAAAAACAAAACAATACGGTCAAGGTGTATGGATTACCAATATTGAAAGATTCTGAAAAAATAAGTTATGATTATTATAGTGCATTGAATATGCATATCGTAGTGTCGGAATTTGTAGATCAAGACAATCCGGAAGTAGTCGATTTTAGGAGACGATTTTTTAATGAATACGGAGCCATTGCCAATAGCGATGCCATGGAAGGCTATGATCTTATGGGGTATGTAATTTTGGGATTGGAGAGATATGGCAAAAATTTCCAATTTAGCATTGAAGATAAAGTTTATAACGGAATTCAGACTAAGATTAAATTAATGAAAAGATACAATGACGATGAGGTTAATGAAGATTATGAAAATTTTGATTATTACGAAAACGGACACTTGGATATCATCTCGTTTATTGATGGGAAGTTCCGTATCATAGATTAATGCATTACGTAAAAGATAAAAGATACAATAGGATATTGGATGTCGTATTGAAACGGCAGCTCGACTTAACCGTCGTACTCGAAAATGTGCATGACCCCCATAATATTGGAGCTGTAATGCGGACCTGCGATTCAGTCGGTGTCGGTGAGATTTACCTCATAATTACGGATACTGATATCGGTGAGGAAAACATCGTTGCGGGCAAAAATAGTAGTAGTGGGTCAAGGAAATGGATAAAGATTCATCAATTTTCTGAGGTCGAGACTGCCATAAAACATATTAGAAAAAAATACCAGTTTCTTTATGGCACACATCTATCTGAGGACTCCGAGTCCCTATTCGAAATGAATTTATCTGATTCTGTAGCCTTGGTATTTGGAAATGAAAGAAGGGGCATAAGTAATGAATTGCAACAATGCCTAGACGGCAACTTCTTGATTCCTGATTATGGTTTTGTGCAGAGTCTAAATATTTCTGTAGCTTGTGCGGTGAGTTTGCATGAAGCTTCTCGTCAAAGGCAACTTAAAGGAAAATATAAAAACTTGCTAACTTCTCGCAGAAAAGTCATCCTTGACGAATACCTAAAAATTTCTCGACCCATGTATGATCAAAAGTTGATAAAAAATAGATTGAGTTAACCGCCCTGACAATTAAAATATATTCCCCCTCATTTCACTTGAAAATAATGTTTAAATTTGCCCTGCTTTATTAAAAATTAGAATTCACACATGAGTATTAAGAAGTATTTTGCGATCCTTGCCTTCTCTTTTGTATCATTTATGGTGATGGCTCAGACCGGAACCATTAGAGGAAATGTCTATGATGCAGATACAGGAGAACCGATCATTTATTGTGACATTCAGCTCAAAGGAACGAACTATGGTGAGAGTACCGATATCAATGGATTTTTTGTTATGTCCGGGATACCTGCAGGCTCCTATACTATCGTTATTTCATATCTCGGATATGAGACTTTGGAGCAAAATATAGAGCTTAAAAGTGGAGGAGTAAATTTCAAAAACTATACACTTCATTCCGGTGCATTTAATTTAGGTGAAGTGAATATTTCCGCACAAAGAGATCAGGCAAGAAATGAAGTAAGGGTGTCGCAAATATCAGTCAAAGCTAGGGAAATCAAGGCCTTGCCCTCAGTAGGAGGAGAAGCCGACATCGCACAATACTTACAAGTTTTACCCGGAATCGTCAGCACAGGGGATCAAGGAGGTCAGTTGTACATACGCGGTGGAGCACCTGTGCAGAATAAGATCTTATTGGATGGACTTAATATCTACAATCCATTTCATAGTTTGGGATTTTTCTCGGTTTTTGAAACTGAATTAATAAAAAATGTGGATGTCTTTACGGCAGGATTCAATGCAAAATACGGTGGAAGAACTAGTGCCATTATCGATATTTCAACCCGTGAAGGAAATAAAACCCATACTGGTGGTCAAGTGTCGATTTCACCATTTGCGGCTAAAGTTTTATTAGAAGGTCCCATAAGCAAGTTTAAAGAGGGCGGGGGTAGTACCTCATACGTCATCACTGGTAAAAAAGCCATCTTGCCTTCCACTTCCAAATCACTGTATAAATATGCGTCTGACAATCCAGAAGTTGGCTTGCCCTTTGATTTTCAGGATTTGTATGGAAAAGTATCTTTTGTAGGAGGTAATGGAACAAGGTTTAATTTGTTTGGATTTAATTTTTCCGACAATTATGACAATCCCTCTATTGCCAATATAAAATGGAAAAATTATGGTGCAGGCACCAATTTTAGCATCATTCCGGCATCAAGTTCGATATTGGTAAATGGTTTATTTGGCTATACCAATTATTCGACAGGAATCATCGAAGCTGATGAGCCGGCTAGAGAAAGTGACATTAGGGAATTGACGGCTCAGGTTGACTTTACTTTTTTTGGAAAGAATAGTGAATTGAATTATGGAATTGAAATATTAAGTATCTCCACAGATTTCGATTTTACAAATCCTTATAAAGTGAAGCTTAGCCAAAATCAAAATACAACTGAAATTGGCACTTATGCAAAATATCGACGGATCATTTCTAATCTCGTCATCGAACCCGGTATCAGACTTCAATACTATGCCTCGCCAGCCAAATTCTCATTCGAGCCAAGACTAGGACTAAAATATAACGTAACTGATAAGCTAAGATTAAAAGCTGCGGGTGGTTTATACACACAAAATATTCTATCCACAAATAATGATCGAGATGTAGTCAACTTATTTACCGGATTTTTAACTGGTCCAGAAGGTATTGTGACCGATTTTGATGGCAATCCTATTGATAATAAATTGATGAAAGCTGGGCATTTAATTGGTGGTATCGAGTATGACATCACGAATCACCTAACGATCAACGTTGAAAGTTATTACAAAGATTTTTCTCAGATAGTGGTGGTAAATAGAAATAAAACCAGCTTAACTGATGCTGATTTTACGACAGAAACAGGGAAAGCGTATGGGATTGATTTTAATTTTAAATACGATTTTAATAAATTGTACCTCTGGGGGACCTATTCTTATGGGCATGTCAATAGATTTGATGGAGAGCAGGAATACCCGACCGTATTTGATAGAAGACATAATGTAAATCTACTTGCAAGTTATAATTTGTCTAAAAATGGAGATTTTTCCGTTAGTGCTAGATGGAATATGGGATCAGGATTTCCATTTACTAAAAGTCAAGGATTCTATGATAATATCAACTATTTACAAGGTATTGGTACGGACTATACTACAGAAAATCCTGACAATGTCGGTATTATTTATTCTGACATTAGAAATGGCGGAAGATTGCCATATTATCATCGGTTAGACTTATCAATTCAAAAGACATTTGAAATTTCCAAATACGTTTCTACGGAAATAACTGCTTCGGTCACAAATGCTTATGACCGTGCAAATATTTTTTATTTTGATAGAATTAGGTATAATAGGGTTGACCAGTTGCCAATACTGCCGAGTCTCAATGTGAAATTTAATTTTTAATACATTGAACTTTTAGAGATTATTATTTGTATTCTAGGTAATACAATTATTTATTCTTTTACATGCGTCAGTTAAAAATATCAAAATCAATTACCAATAGAGATAGTTACACTATCGACAAATATCTATCCGATATTTCTAAAATTGATATTCTAACTACGGAAGAAGAAGCAGAACTAGCAAGAAGGATAAAATCAGGCGATGATAATGCACTCTTTAAACTTACTCAAGCGAATTTGAGGTTTGTTGTTTCTGTTGCCAAGCAATATCAAAACCAAGGATTATCACTTAGTGATCTTATCAATGAGGGTAATGTCGGTCTCATGAAGGCGGCAAAACGATTTGATGAAACCAAGGGATTCAAGTTTATTTCTTATGCAGTGTGGTGGATTCGGCAAAGTATTCTTCATGCCATCGTGGAGTATTCTAGAATGGTCAGATTACCATTTAACAAATTGAATTCATATAACAAAGTGAATGATGCTTATGTAACATTCCTTCAAAAATATGAAAGAGAACCAACTCACGAAGAATTGGCAGAAATTCTAGAAATGAAGACCAAAGATATTGCTAATATGCTCCGCGGAGGATTAAGACATTTATCTATGGATGCACCGATAGGCGAGGAGGAAGGATCCATTAGTATGATTGATCTAATGGCAGATGAAAACTTTAAAAGCCCGGATTTTGAATTATTGGAAGAATCACTTAGGGATGAACTCAAGATGGGGATGAAATTGCTTTCACCTAGAGAGCGGGAAATACTTTCTTCATTTTATGGACTAGATGGTGAAAAAGCAAAAAATCTTGACGAAATTGCACATATTTTTGGTTTAACAAGAGAACGTGTGAGACAACTGAGAGATAGAGCATTGAGGAGATTAAGAAGAAGCATCAATAAAACCCAACTTATAACATATCTTTAAGAATTAAAATGTTAAATAATTATAGTTCTTCTGTAACTTTGATAGGCGAATTATCGTAAACCTTTGGTATTCAAATATTTTATTAAAACTTAAATTAACTTAATGGAACTGACTACTTCTTAGATAATTGTTACACCTCTGTGGGATGATTAATCTATGTGGTTGGTTTTTGACAAACAAACAATTTTAACAAATGAAAAATTTACTTTTTATTTTTATTGCATTAATCGGTGCCAATTTTAATTCAACAGCACAAAAGGTATTGAGTGAGGGCTATGTCAAAATGGAAATAACAGAAGTGACTTCTGATAATCCGCAGATGGCACAAGGTCTAGAAATGATGATTGGAACTCAAACTGAACTTTTCTTTAACAAAGAAAAAAGTGTTAACAAAATGAGCATGATGGGCGGAATGGTTGAAAACAATACTTATGTTGATTTTAATACCGACAAGATAAACATTCTGATGAATGCGATGGGTAACAAAATGTGGATTGAAACGAATAAAGACGAATCATCCTCCGAAGAGCAGAAGAAAATTCAGGAAAATATCAAAGTAGAATACGATAAAGCCGATACGAAAGAGATATTGGGATACAATTGTTTTGCCATGAAAATCACAAGTCCAGATATGAAAGATATGGTCGTCACAGGTTATATTACTGATAAAATCATAACTGATGCACAAGTAATTCAAGGTTATGGTGACGTTGCGATGGAGGGATTTCCACTTGAGTTTACGGTAAAAAATGATATGATGACACTTACGATTTCTAGTGTTGAAATCAAGGATACGGTAGATCCAAAAGAATTTAATATGAATACTGAGGGATATACCAAAATGACTATGGAAGAATTCCAAAAAACCATGGGTGGCATGGGTGGATTGGGTTTCTAATCTTTTGTAAAATAAAGTATTAAGAGCCGTGCAAGTCTCCTTGTTACGGCTTTTTTATTTAAATCTCCTAAGTGAATTTTCACTAAAATAATATTCCGGTGTGACTAAATCATCTACATAGTCACTTTCCATATACCATACAGTTTCATTCTTAGGGTTGTATAAAATTTGGGTCTCTTGAGCGGGCATATAACTTTGTGCTAGCATAATAGCTTTCTGATTTTGAGAGTCAGTACAAATGTCAACCACAATGACGCAATGTCCCGGAAATCCGCCTATAATGAACACATCTCCAATCTGAATATTTTTGGTGGAAATTGGCTTGAGCTCTTTTTCTAGACTTGCAGTTCCAGCATAGGTAAATACCACTTCTAAATAGTCCCAAAAACTAGAATAGTTATCGGAATAATCCGCGGTTTTTTCCCACCAAGTCTTGTTTCCTTTGACTTTTAGGCGATATCCGTTCATCCAATGTGAGTAGTCCATGGTAAAACCATTGGTCAGATTAAATTTTATCTCGTCGTATCTTTGATGCGACCACAGATATTCAGCTCTTAACCTGATTACTGCATCAGCACATTGGTGTAGATTGTTATCGCCAATTTTTAAATCGACTACCGCCGCATAGACACCATTGTTTTGCTTCGAAGTGCCATTGTAATAGTGGACAAGACTGCCTTCCGCTTTTAATGGTAAGTTTCTTAAGTACTCGCCAAAGCTATTTGAATTGACAGAAATTCTTTGATAACCCTGTGGTGGACTAAATCGGTCACAAATCGTATTCTGCAAATCAGGATTATGAACAAGGGTATTCGTTTTGTCAGATGTTAATGATAACCCCAAGAATATCCCTACCAAATAAACAATAGATTTTCGCATAAATTTTTCGATTTTAAATTAAAATATACAATTTTTAAAAATTCTTAAATCATTGAACCATAAACGATTAATCCATTAAATAATATATGTATTCCATTCGGATAATAAATTTTATTTCTAAAAAACTTCTGGATATTGAAAAATCATTTATCTTTGCAGCCTATTTTAAAATTGCGTTAAAAAATAAAGTCATGGACTTAATTCAATATGTACATTCTCAACTAACACCAAGTAAAACTTTTCCTGAGTTTAGATCTGGTGATAATGTAGCGGTGAACTATAAAATTATAGAAGGAGCAAAGGAAAGAATTCAGGTTTTCAAAGGTGATGTTATTCAAATTAATGGAGAGGGGTCTACAAAGACTTTTACTGTAAGAAAAATGTCAAATGGTGTAGGAGTAGAAAGAATTTTTCCATTCAGTTCACCGAACATTGACTCTATCGAAGTGTTAAAACGAGGTAGAGTGAGAAGAGCTAAGTTGTATTACTTAAGAAATCTAGTTGGTAAAAAAGCGAAAATTAGAGAAAAGAAACATTTCTAATTTATTGTTTCATACCGAAAAAATAAAGGCCATTGATTATTTCAGTGGCTTTTTTATTTTTAACCAGCCCAACCTTCTCTGTCTAAACTTCTAAATTGAATTGCTTCGGCTAAATGTTCAATTTTAATTTCTTCACTTCCGGCAAGATCCGCTATCGTACGAGCAACTTTTAATATCCTATCAAATGCACGAGCTGATAATTGCAATTTATTCATGGCAGTCTTCAGAAGAGTGAGGCCAGCTTGATTCAAGGTACAAACATCTCTTACCATCCTAGAGGGCATTTGCGAATTAGAGAATATGTCTTTGTCAATATTTTGAAATCTAGTTTCTTGAATTCGTCTGGCATTTATAACCCTTTCTCTGATCTGATCACTAGTTTCACTTAAATATTCTTGAGTCGATAATTCATCATAACTCACAGGCGTGACCTCTACATGCAAATCTATTCTATCTAAAAGTGGACCACTTATTTTATTGAGATATCTTTTGACTACACCCGGCCCACAGACACATTCTTTTTCAGGATGATTGTAATATCCACATGGGCAAGGATTCATACTCGCAATCAACATAAAGCTAGCGGGGTAATCCACCGATATTTTAGCTCTTGAAATGGTCACTTTTCGCTCTTCCATAGGTTGTCTCATGACCTCTAAGACCGTTCGCTTAAATTCTGGTAATTCATCCAGAAATAGAACACCGTTATGTGCTAAGGAAATTTCACCAGGATTTGGATTAGATCCACCACCGACTAATGCGACATCACTGATCGTGTGATGTGGTGATCGGAAAGGTCGTTCCGTTATTAATGAAGATTCTGGTGCTAATAATCCTGATACAGAATGAATTTTGGTAGTTTCTAGTGCTTCGAAAAGATTTAATGGTGGCAAGATAGAAGGCAACCTTCTGGCGAGCATGGTTTTTCCAGCCCCTGGTGGCCCAATTAATATGGCATTATGCCCACCTGCAGCCGCTATTTCAAGAGCTCTTTTAATATTAGTCTGACCTTTTACATCATTAAAATCAAGGCTGTATTTAGTCTTTTTGTCTTCGAACAGTTGCCGTGTATCATATTTTACAGGTTTTAAATCTTTAGTACCATTTAGAAATCCGACCACATCTGATAGATTGTCAATGGCATAGATGTCCAAATCATTTACAATAGCAGCTTCTGTTGCATTTTGGCTAGGGATAAACATGCCTTTAAATTTTTCCTTTCTGGCTTGAATCGCAATGGGAAGGCTTCCCTTGATTGGTCTCAGTTTTCCATCCAATGCGAGTTCTCCCATACTCACAAATTCTGACAATTTTTCATGTTCGATTTGACCAGTAGCTGCCAGTATTCCCAATGCGATGGGTAAGTCATAAGCAGAACCTTCTTTGCGTATGTCGGCTGGTGCGAGGTTGACAACTAGCTTAAGCCGCGGCATTTTTAAACCAATATTTTTTATAGAAGATTCAATTCTCTGATAACCTTCACGAACCGCATTGTCAGGAAGACCCACTAAATGGTAAAATTGACTACCGGCAGGCACATTTCCACCGGCATTGACTTCTACGGTAATCGTCTGTGCTTCCACTCCGTGTACCGCACTTGCAAAGGTTTTTACTAGCATGACAAGATTTTGAATTTATTATACTTTTTTGATAATTATAGCACTTGCACCGCCACCACCATTACATAGTGTAGCACAACCAATCTCCCCATTTTTTTGATTCAATGTGTGTGCCAATGTCGTAATAATTCTGGCACCGGATGCTCCAAGTGGATGACCTAAAGCCACGGCACCACCATTGATATTTACTTTGTCTTCAGAGATGTCTAAAGTTTTATTAAATGCCATAGTGACAACAGCGAATGCCTCATTTACTTCATAAAAATCCACATCATTCTTATCTAATCCTGCCATTTTTAATGCCTTTGGAACAGCTAGAGTCGGTGCCGTTGTAAACCAATCTGGTTCTTGGGCGGCATCTGCAAATGCAAGAATTTCAGCAATTGGTTTTAAACCCAACTCATTAACTGCTTTTTCTGAAGCCAATACTAAAGCTGAAGCCCCATCATTGATTGTGGAAGCATTAGCCGCTGTGACTGTTCCTTCTTTGTTGAAAGCCGGTCTTAAAGCAGGTATTTTGTCAAAAAACACATTTTTGTATTCTTCATCTTCAGTCATTAAGATGGGATCTCCCTTCCTTTGAGGAATAGAAACTGGAACGATTTCTTCCTTGAAAAAACCACTTTCTGTAGCCGTGGCAGCTCTTTTGTAGGATTGAATGGCAAAAGCATCTTGGTCTTCTCTACTGATAGAGAATTTGGCCGCAGTGGCATCTGCGCTTACCCCCATTGCTTTATGATTGTAGGCATCAGTCAGACCATCTTTTTGTAATCCGTCGATGGCGTTGACATCACCATACTTGGCACCCCATCTCATGTTTGGTAAGTAATACGGGATATTGCTCATGCTTTCCATACCTCCAGCTACCATGATATCTCCCTGACCAGTCATGATTCCTTGTGCAGCAATCATGACCGATTTCATACCGGATGAGCATACTTTATTGATGGTAGTACAGGGAACATTATTTCCAATTCCAGCCCCTAGCGCTGCTTGTTTAGCTGGTGCTTGACCTAAATTTGCCTGAATAACATTACCAAAATAAACTTCATCCACAGCCTTTACATCGACTTTGGCTGCTTCTAAAGCACCTTTAATAGCAATTGATCCTAATTGTGTAGCACTAAAATCTTTTAATTTTCCTCCAAAGCTTCCCATTGGAGTTCTGACTGCTGACACTATAAATACTTTGTTCATCACCGTTTATATTTTAAGTAATTTTAATCTGATTCTTTCGTTATGGATATACTATGTGCAAAAAAATAATTTATGAAATAAAGTCAAAAGAACATAATTTTATTGTTAATGTCAAAAAATCAATGAATCGACTTATTTTCGCAGTAAAATTACGAAAACACAATTAAAAATTTGGGTTATTAAGCAAGTTAAATTTGTTTTTGTATCATAAATAATTTTTAAACCGTCTTTAACTTTAATGTGTTTGTTAATAGGATAAAATGACAATATTTAAAATTTTAGAATAATATATGAAAAGGTATTTTTTAGGGTTTGCCATAATAGTTTTTTCTGCGGTTAGTGGAATGAGCCAAAATTATGAAGAAGAAATTAGCTTTCAGTATGTAAAGGCAAAGTATTTAGTGGATACGGAAAGGTGGGATGAAGGTTTAAAAATTCTTAGCGAAATCATTAAAAAAGATGAAAATTATGAAAATGCTATGCTCTTGAGGGCAGAGTGTAAGTTTATGTTGGCTGCCTATAAAGGTGCTAAAATGGACTTGCTCGCTCATTTAGGGAACAAAGGTGTCACAGCTGAAAATAGTGCATGGCTAGGTAGGACGATGTATGCACTCGAAGAGAAAGAAGGGGCATTGAATTGCATAACGTCGGCTCTATTTCTTGATCCTGAAAATCCCAAACTTTTTGAGTTGAGAGGTGAGATATATGCAGAACAAGGAAATGATGTTTCTGCATGTGAAGACTGGAATAATGCTTATAAATACGGCTCTGGTAAAGCAGAATATTATTTGCAAAAAAATTGCGGTATGACGAATGGTAATCCCATAGTCACTAAAGTCCCCGAAACAAAAAAACCAACTTACCAAGAGCCTAAAAAAGATAATGGCCCGATAACCGAAGGAAAAAGAGTAGAAGATGATTTGGAAAATGATGGAAAGGTTAGTGCAGTGGATAACACGGAAAATAATGGGATGGATGATTCCAAAATGGATTCTGAAATGAATGAAAATAAAGTAGAAAATGTGGAGGATACGACCGACGAATTACCAGTACCAGAACCTGAACACGAGAAGGAAAATGTCATCGTTATAGACGAAGATTTGACATTGACGATTTATGGAATGGGACTAGGGGAGCGAAAGGTACTCGACCGACCCAGTATTCTTATCCTATCAGATGTGGATGGTGAAGTCACCGTAGATGTTTGTGTCAATGAAAGAGGAAAGGTAGAATCAGCCGAATACAACCCTAAATTGTCTACCATTGACAAGAAGAGTTTGGTTTCGTTAGCAATAAGAAAATCAAAGGAATTTTGGTTTGAAAAATTGGGAAAAAAGGAACAATGTGGATATATAGTATTTAAAATTCAATCGAGCTAATTTTATTTTTGAATTAAGTTTTTATGAAGTTAAATTTTGTTTTTGGTGGTGTGATAATGGTTGCACTGGGAATTTTTGTAGGAAAGAAAATATATCAGCCTGATTCTGATATGGTGGATAAAACCAAAACAGAATCATTGAGTGATGATACCCCAATGTTAGATAATGAAGCGATTTCTCCAAAGGATGATGTCGATTCTGTGGCTTCATTCAGCCTGAAAGATTATGAGTTAGAGACCATCAATTTATTTGAAAAATCGGCTCCTAGCGTATGTTTTATTACGACCTTGAGTATGCGTCGGAACTATTGGACACGGGATGTTACTGAAATTCCATCCGGAACAGGTTCTGGTTTTATATGGGATACAGAAGGTCATATCGTGACCAATTATCACGTAATCAAAGATGCTCAAAAATTTACGGTAACGCTTGCCGACCAATCAAACTGGGTAGCAGAGCTTGTAGGAATCGAACCCAACAAAGATTTAGCGGTTTTAAAAATTAATGCGGAAGGAAAAAAATTGAACCCTATAAAAGTGGGTAGTTCCACAAAATTAAAAGTAGGACAATCCGTATTTGCGATTGGAAATCCGTTTGGATTGGATCAAACATTGACTACGGGAATTATAAGTGCATTAGGTAGAGAGATTACTTCAGTGTCTGGTCGTCCAATAAAAGACGTGATACAAACCGATGCAGCAATTAATCCGGGCAATTCCGGAGGTCCATTGCTTGATAGTCATGGCAGATTGATTGGGGTTAATACCATGATTTATAGTCCATCAGGTGCCAGCGCAGGCATAGGCTTTTCTATACCTGTAAGTGAAGTAAAATGGGTTGTTCCTGATTTAATCAAGTATGGCGAAGTGAGAAAACCATTGTTGGGAATCACACCTTTGAATGATGAATATGCTCAGCAGTGGAACATACATGGTGTACTAGTTTTGGGTATAATTAAAGACAGTCCTGCAGAAAAAGCAGGTCTTCAAGCCACTATGAGAGATGCTCATGGACATATTATAATGGGAGACATTATCAGGATGTTAGACAATGATGAAATTAACAACTTGGATGATTTGTTTGATTTTTTAGAGAAAAAATCACCCGGAGACAAAATTAAAGTGAGTTATATCAGAGATGGAAAAGAACTCTCGAGTGATATCGTGCTTGCATCATCTGTGTCGTCAAAGGAATAATGTCAATCACTGTTATATAATGTTATATACATATAATAAATAATTAATATCTTCGTTCGAATATTTGTTATCATTGAAAAAATTAGAAATTATCAAAGCATGAATTACAAAGTAACCTTAGTTGGAATACTATTTTTAATATTGGTGTCATGTGGTAAGGAGACAGATGACGGAAAATTAGATTTAGGACAAGATTACTTTCCTCTGATAGAAGAAAATTTTTTAGAATATCGCTCAGACTCAATAGTCGTTGATGATAATGGTCAAAAAATAGATACTCTTGTTTCGTACCTTAAAGAAGTGATTGGAGAACCGTTTGTTGATTTGGAAGGGGACACCACATTTAAGGTATATCGATATTTTAAAAGAAATTTTGAAGATGCTTACAAACTTTCAAATGTTTGGATTAAACAGATTAATGCGGATAATGCCCAATCGGTAGAAAACAATTTGAGATTTGTGAAATTGGCATTTCCATTAACTGAAACACAGAGATGGGACGGAAACATTTATATTCCCGAAGACCAAATTACGGAAATATCGGGCGAGCCCATCGAGATTTATGTTGGATGGAAATATAAAGTGAAGGAATTGGATAAGCCATATAGCCTTGAAAATCAAAATTATAATCAAACCGTTCTAATAGAGCAAGCTAATTTTGAGACCGCTATTTCTCTTCGTGAATCTAGTGAACGGTATGCGAGAGGTATCGGATTGATCGAGAAGAATATGAGGATTTATGATACTCAAAATAGCAATGCTGCCATTCCTTGGGAGGAAAGGGCAGAGGCTGGATTTTCACATACATTGAAATTGATAAACCACAATTGAGAAAAAGTCTGTTTAAAGAGGATTTTCGTGAAATAGGATTTTCGATGAAGCCATTCAAGGTGGACGGATTTCTAAAAATTGAAGTGGCGGAAATGTATTTTGACGCATTAGAAAATTCATCACACGTATTTTTTTTGATTGACGGGCAGCACATTCCATTTAGAATTAAAGAATTGAACGAATCTCCATATCTTATGGTCAAATTGGAAAAATTTGATTCTTCTGAAAGGGTGGAAGCTCTGACCAACAAGAAGATATTTTTACCAAATAATGAATGCCCTGTCATTGATGAGTTAAAAATGCTGGAAAAACTCGACATACCGGCGTGGATAGGTTTTGATATTTATGACAATAATGCAAAAATTGGAACTATAATTGATATAGTAGAAATGCCGGGTCAGCTGATGGCATTTGTAAAGTTTCAAGAAAAGGAAGTAATGATTCCGCTCAATGAGTCCTTTATTTATGAAATAGATTCACAAAAAAAGCGTATCTTTGCAAATCTCCCAGAAGGCCTAATGAAACTTTAAAGAATTTGTCGAATTTAGTGAGGAAAATTATTTTTTTGTTGTTTTGTTTAGGTTTTTCACCATTGTTAATACATGGACAGATCTACTTTTCTACAGAGATAGGAACTATGAGTTATGTTGGTGATTTAAGTCCTCTCAAGTCCGCCATTAGTTTTTCAAATCCAAAACCTTATTTTGGTACTTCTATAGGCAAACAACTTGGAAAAGTTGTGACCGGTGAATTTCGCTTTGTGTTTGGCGAAGTGACAGGAGATGACAGTTATTCCAAGGATGAATCCAGAAGAATTCGAAATTTATCTTTTCAAAGCAACATTTATGAATATAGCCTCGGTCTTAAATTTAATATTAATAGAATTTTCCTCAAGTGCCTTGATAAATATGGAATAAGTGTCAATTATGATGCGGGAATAGGAATATTTAATTTTAACCCTAGAACTAAATATGAAGGTAGATGGGTCGATCTGAGACCATTGCACACTGAATGCCAAGGTTGCTATGACATCGTAGATTATGATGAATATGAATTGTCACAACTGAATATCTCTTATGGTTTTAGTTTTGATATAGGACTGTCAAGTAACACGAAATTAGGATTTAACTATAACTACAGATTTTTATTTACTGATTATCTGGATGATGTGAGTAATAAATATATAGATGGAGATATTCTGTCTGAACGATTTGGTACTTTATCTTCAATTTTAGCTGATAGGAGTGACGAAGTGGCGGGTGGTACTATTCATACTAACGGTGCCATGCGGGGAGATCCTAATAACAATGATGGATATTTTACCCTTGGAATGAAACTTACTTTTGTCTTTGGAAAATCAAATTTGGTGCAACCCATGGAAATTATTCCAGAATCTATCGATGTAAAGGAATAATTTGCCTAATTTTCCGCTGTATTAAAGATTAATTAGCAATATGACGACCCAAATGGTAAAAATCATCGAAGCTTCTCGTGATGCCATGCAGGGTTTGCATGAGTTCATACCTACGAAGCTTAAAGCTGAATATATCAATCAATTGTTAAAAGTCGGATTTGATACCTTAGATTTTGGAAGTTTCGTTTCTCCAAAGGCCATACCCCAGTTAAGTGATACTTCCGACGTATTGTCTATGTTGGATTTAAGTTCCACCAAAACCAAACTATTGGCCATTGTGGCGAATAAACGAGGTGCAATCCAAGCTGCGGAGCATCAGGAAATCAAATATCTGGGTTATCCATTTTCAATCTCAGAGACCTTTCAAATCCGAAATACCAACGCAACGATAGAGGAAAGTATTACTCGAGTCGCTGACATTATTGATATATGTCACTCTAGTGATAAGGAACCGGTTATATACATATCTATGGGATTTGGCAATCCCTATGGAGATGAATGGAATGCTGAGATATGTATGCGTTATATAGATATTTTGGTCTCTATGGGAGTAAATATCATAGCACTTTCTGACACCATTGGCGTGGCGACAACCGATAGTATTGAGTATCTATTCGAATCTATTATTCCTTGCTATCCCACTGTGGAAATAGGGGCTCATCTACATAGCCGCTATCAGGATGCTTATGATAAAGTTTCTGCCGCCATAGAAGCTGGTTGCCGTCGTATAGATTGTGCGATAAGGGGTTTTGGTGGCTGCCCGATGGCAAAAGATGACCTCACTGGTAATATGCCGACGGAAGTTGTACTCAAATATTTGAAAGACCAAAGTATCTCCACTAATATTAATTGGGAAGAGTTCAAAAAATCAATGGAATTGAGTAGTTTGGTATTTTAATGTTCAAATGCTTTCTCTCCGGCTTCAATTTTTGTAGATAGTGAATTTTCTCTCGGTGGAATAGGGCAATTATAACCATCCGTATAAGCACAATATGGATTATATGATTTATTAAAATCTATAATTATTTGATTGTCAGAAATATCACTCTTATTGATATCTATATAGCGACCGCCACCATAGGTTTCTTCTCCGTTAGTTTCGTCTTTATATGGTAAGAACAAATAATCTTTATACAATGGATTATTAATGAAGCGGGAAACAGTATAAACAAATAATTTGATTTCTTCACGCTTTATTTGGCACTTGACAATTCCATACGGAATGTAGTTTTTTTGCTTGCCGGATGAAGTATTCAAAATTATTTCTTCCGATTTTTCCAATTTTGAAAAAGAGCATCGGCAACGATAGGATTCGTTGTAAGGATAAAATTCAATTTTATGGGTGTCACTCAGTTTAACAACCGGAGGATCCTGAACTGTCAAGTCATGAATATATTTGGATTTATATGCCTCAAAATCATCTTCAGTTACTGCCATTTTCTTGGTGCAAGAAACTTGAAATAGTATTAAAACAATCAAAAATTCGAATTTCATCTTCATTCTGAAATAATTAAAAGTTTATTTCTAAAACTCATCAATCGACTTGGCTTGTCAATGGAATATTGGGATAAATCCCGAACGACGACCCAGGTTACATCTTCATTTATGCTATATGACAATAAATTATTCTGGCTTGTACATAATATCAGATTTTCATTTAAAAAAATGAAGTCTTCCGTCTCCCCGGGCATTGAAATCAGCGTTTGTGCTGTCTTAGAGATGATGTTATATTTTTTTAAAAAATTTGTATTCCCCAC
>JACJYM010000007.1 GCA_020636155.1 Lewinellaceae bacterium
GAGAAGTCGGATATGTTGTCAAATGCTTCTTTCGGAATATGGCTGGAAAGTTCAATTTCAGCAATAATTGTTTCCCAATCATCATCTATTGGTTCTGTCCGTGAATTCTTAACTGTTGCTATTGATTGTAATTTTATTTCCATTTATAATTTTTTGTAATGACCGCCAACGGTAAGTATATGCGTAGTGCGACCGATAGGGAGCATTATCGCATATACATTGTTATCATCAGTTTTCATTCAGTACAACTTCAACCCTTCTGTTCTTTTTACGTCCTTCTTCTGTTGTATTTACACTTTCAGGTGCTACGGGTCCTACGCCTGCGGCAGTTAACCTTGAAGAAGAAATGCCATTTTTTGAAGTAAGGGCATTGATTACTGATAAAGCCCTTTTCTCAGAAAGTTTCATATTCAGCTCATAGCCTCCCGTATTGTCTGTATGCCCTACGATATACACTTTTTTGCCGGGATTATTTTTTAAATATTGTGCTATTAATTCAATTTCAGCATAAGAGCTTTGTTTAATTACGTCTGAACCGGTGTCGAATAAAATTCCGTATAGCGAAACTTTACCTTTTTCATTCATTGCTTTTTCAAAACTGCCGAGTGTTATTTGCTGGGACATCTCTTTTGCTTCAACCACAGTTACTTCATACCCCATTTCGCTCAATCCGTACCCGGGTATTACAGTTACATAATATGCCATTCCGTCTTTACTGAATTTGGCAGCTAAATAGGCTAATTCCTCACCATAATAGGCTGGCATTTGCATCTTTTTGTCCAATTTTCCTAAGTAATCCCAAAAGTACCTACCACAGTCGGATAGATTTTTGCAACTGAATAATATTTCTGCACCACTATTTTTAAAAGCGTTGAGATAGTTGGTGTAAATTTCATATACGGAGCCTGCATCGGTAGGCAAACTGTAAAAAATGCGATATACTTTTCCTTCTACTTCTTGTGTGGAAGTAAGTTTTGTCCCGTTTGATTTGCCGGTAACGACACTATAAGGTTCAAATGAGGTTACTTCATAATCGTAAATGTACGATTGTTTAAATCGTTGGATAAGCGGATGGTCTTTACTGCCTTCTTTGTCATTTTGAGCAAATGCCGATTGAGATACGAAAGCGATTAGTAACACTAACAATGATACTTTTTGCATATTGATTGGATTTTATTGGTTAGATTTTGTATAGTTAAATGTACGGATATTGGAAATTTTAATGTTGATTTCCATTTCGGCAGAAACATCTACTTTCATATCTTTGTAAGAGTTTCCTTTCTGCATTGTACCTGTGCCCGAAACTTTTAATTTTACCACTCCGGTATTTTTGGAAAATTCTTCAATTTCTATGTTCCCCTCTGTAAAAGAAAATTTATTTTCTCCTTGAGTAAAAGTTGCCACCGATTGTGTAGAGGTTAATGAAACACTTCCCTGATACTGTTCCTTACCTTTGCCCATTCCTTCTATTACAATATCAGCTGAACTGTTACCGACTTTAGAACGTATTTCACAAGCGGCATCTACATTGAGTATGCTCTCCGGAGTGTAAAACTTTAGTTCAGAGTCATCTTCAGACATTTCCAGGGTGTAGGCTTTTCCGTCTACCTTTAATGTTACGATACTGGTATTAGTTTGTTTTTCGGTATTTGTTGTACTTCCCTCATTTGTGCCGCCTGCAAAGGTTTTGTCCTCATTTTTACTTTCGTTATTGCAGGCAGTAGCAAAGATTAATGTTAATGCTACGATAGATAATTTAATTCTGTTCATTGTCATTTATTTATTAGTTACAGGTTTCAAAATTGATGATAACGTTTGTATATACGCCAAATTGCGTATATATTGCATACAAATCTATCCTACCTATTTGATAAATCCAAATTATCTAACGGTGAAATTGTATCTTTTTTCATCTTATCCGTAATATGAGTGTAAATAGCGGTAGTTTCTATTGAATTATGCCCTAGTAGTTCTTGGACTTTTCTAATGTCGATTCCATCCAACACCATGTGAGTAGCGAAAGTATGCCTCAATGTATGCACTGTGGTATTTTCATCCACACCAGATTTAATAAGAGCTTGGTGAAGTATATTTTGTACGCTGCGATCACTATACTTCCCTCCAGTCTGTCCTTCAAAGAGATAATATTTAGGTTTATATTGATCGATATAAGTTTTAAGTAGTGGCTTCACAGTCTTTGCCAATATGGTAATTCTATCCTTCTTCCCTTTAGCACATTTTACGGTGATAAGATTGTCTTCAAAGTTAATATCTCTAACTTTTAGTCTTGTTAGCTCACCTAGCCGCAATCCTCCGGAGTATATAAGCTGTAGTATTGTTCTATGTTTAATATTTTCACTTGCCATTAATAGTTTGATTGTATCTTTTTTGTTCAGAAATCCTGGTAACTTGTGGGCTTTACGAGGTCTTAAATCTGTTAGGTAAAACTTCTCTCTTCCCTCAACCATTTCGTAATAAAATTTAATGGCATTTATAAGACAATTTTGAGTACTTTCGGATATTGTATCTTTATTTATCTTGTAAAGCATGAATTTGCGAATGTCTTCAAGGCTAAGTTCAGATGGATTTTGATCTTTGTAATAGGCAAAATATTCAGTGACTGATGATAAATAGCTCTTAAAGGTGGAAAGCTGATAACGTTTTACGATGAGTTGTTCTTTCATACGATCCCTTGCTTTCAAAGCATTTTCATTTAGTTCAACAGTTTTATGTATTCCTTTACTGCTGGTTACACTTTTATCTTTTACCGGATAGCGACTGGGTATATAGTTAAGTCTTACAATTTCTTCAGAGATGGTATAAGGAAGATTATTCATCTTTGACATTAAGGTGTTCCAATTATCAGTTGAATAGGGAATGAGCCAGACCTTATTAGTTTTATCCCAAAATCTGACAGGGCAGGACTTGATTTGAACCATCTCGTGACTACCAATCTGTACTTTTAATGCAAAATAAGTGTTGCTCTGAATATCGATTGCTTTTAAGACTTGCATCTATTTTTTTACAAATCTGATAAAATTATAATCACATAGCAAGATATAATACGCTTATTTTTAGATGTTTACAACATTAATTGATAATTATCCGTTGACCATCGGATAATTATTGGATAGTATGAATTACTTTTGATGTAAATAAAAAATTTGTATCAATGAACATTTGCCTCCATTGTGGTAAAAAATTGGTCGGACGATCTGACAAAGTCTTTTGTTCAATTGAATGTAAAAACATTTTCAATTACAACAAGAAGAAAAACACCAAATCTGAGACTGCTATCATAGATTCATACCTGCACCGAAATCATGAAATTCTAACCACTTTAATGGGCAACTCTAAAAAGGAAGTTTTCGATCGACTGATAATATCTAGGACTGGATTCAAATTTGATTTCATTACAGGAGTCTATAAAAATAAAGAAGGTAAAATTTACTACCTTGTCTATAATTTTGCTTGGATGGAATTTAGTGATCAGAAAATTCTTGTCGTAAAGAAAGCTTTGTAAAATAATAAATTATTCTAGTTCTCGAAGAGATGTATCCTTTTATTTTAGTAAAGTTTTCTATATTTGATTCACCATATACTTTGATTATATAATTTTTCAAATAACAGATTTATTGAAAACATCATATTATAACTTACCTATCATTCGCTTTTTCCGTGAAATTTTGGCTTGAGGTGTCGTATATTTTGATCCGTTAAGGTCATCATATCAAAAAGTATGGGTTAAAGATAACGATTCAGGTTGATATTGGGAAATAAATCTTTAATAAATAATGCATATCTTTCTTTGATGTTACTTTATCCTCCCTGTTCTACGAACCGTCCCTCCAGAGGGACAGAATCCTCCCTGTTCTGCGAACTGTCCCTCCGAAGGGACATAATTCTCCCTGTTCTCCGAACTGTCCCTCCAGAGGGACACATGTAGATCGCAAAAAAGTGAAATGTAGCTCTTCACCAGAATTTGATTCTCTTCCCCAATTTTTTATTTACTTTTGAGCTATGGAAATTATTTTCGAAAAATATCAGGGTACGGGCAACGATTTTATCATGATTGACGGTCGTGAGGAGTTATGTTTTGACAAGTCTGACCACGAGCTCATCGAACGTATGTGTAATCGACATTATGGCATCGGAGCCGATGGATTGATTATTTTGGAGCCTAGCGAAATTGCAGATTTTAGGATGACGTATTTTAATTCTGACGGGTATCTCAGCACTATGTGTGGTAACGGTGGTCGCTGCATTATCTTCTTTGCCAATCAACTCGGCATCATTACTAATGAATGTACTTTCGAGGCCGTAGATGGTCTGCACAAGGGGTATATCTTGAGCGACTCGCCACCCGTGGTGAGGCTCGGAATGCAGGATGTAAAGGTGGTATTGGAGTTGGAGAATGATGATTTTTTTATCGATACAGGGTCGCCACATTACATTCACTATGTCAATGCGATGCCTGAGTTTTTCGTTCAAGAAGCGGGCAGAATTCGATACAGTGAGCCTTACAGAGAGGAAGGTGTCAATGTCAATTTTGTCCTTCAGGAATCTCCCGGCAATATCGAAATACGAACGTTTGAGCGAGGGGTAGAGGGGGAGACGTTGTCATGTGGTACAGGGGTAACTGCGAGTGCCATCAGCTATGCTCATAAGGAGGGCATGGAAGGGCTTAACAATGTGCAAGTGCATACCCAGGGTGGTGAATTGTCGGTCAATTTTAACGTGGAGAAAGGTCAATACACCAAAGTGCAATTGACAGGACAGGTAAAACCCGTGTTTTCAGGAATATTTAAACCATAGCGATGAATAAGTTTCTTGAAAATGCCAAAAAAGGCGATAACGAAATTCTCGGCTATGTAGGAGGGGTTTTTATCATTGTGGTGGCTTATTTGTTAGGGCAATTGCCCTTGTTTGGTTTGCTGTTTTATAAAATCCAAACCAATCCTGATCTTGGCCCTGAGCAGTTGGCCACCTTTGAGGAAACCAAAGATTTTTCGGTGATGCACATTGACAAGAATCTAGGTTTTACGATTCTTATAATAATGTTCATTTTTGCTTTGTTAGGATTACTCGTTACTTTGAGGATTCAGGACAAAAGATTCATCGATATCGTCACTTCAAGGATAAAAATAGACACCAATAGGCTACTTTTTGGATTTGGATTTTGGTTGGTATTAGGCTTAATTTTTGAAATTATAAATTATGCTTTGTTCCCTGAAGACTATGTATTTACTTATTCATTTCCGCAGTTTTGGATATTGCTTTTGGTAAGTTTTATTCTCTTGCCAATACAGTCCAGCACAGAAGAATTAGTCGTGAGAGGATGGCTCATGCAAGGACTTTCTCTAGTCGTGGATAATAAATGGATATTAATTATCATGACGGCCATTGTTTTTTCAGCTTTGCACAGTTTTAATCCTGAGATTGACAATTATGGCTTTTGGACTATGCAATGGTATTACCTCGGTGCCGGGATTTTTTTGGCATTGATTACCATACTGGATGAGGGCTTAGAATTGGCATTGGGAATTCATTTTGCAACGAATTTTTATGGAAGCACACTAGTGAATTATCAAGGGGGTGTACTCCAGACTGACAGTATTCTAAAGACGACCGTGTCTTCACCGTGGTTTATGATTGGTGTTTTTTACGTGAGTGCCATCATTTTTTATTTTGTTTGTCGAAAAAAGTATCAATTCAAGCCAATAAGTAGTTTGAATGATAGAAGAAATCAAGAAATTGCCTAAGGTTTTTGAAAAGATTAACTCACATTACATAGAAATTTCACTATTAAGAAACATAAATTGAATATGAAAGAATTAATCATTTTTGTTTGCAGTCTGTTTTTTGCACAAGCGATTTTGGCTCAAAACTGCTATTGGCAACAAAAGTCAGATTATAAAATGAAGGTCGATTTTGATGTGACCGACCATACGTATGAAGGGCATCAAATTATCATTTATACCAATAACTCTCCTGACACATTGAACCGTCTTTTTTATCATCTTTATTTCAATGCTTTTCAGCCAAATAGTATGATGGATGAACGCAATTTACAACTTCCTGATGCAGACAGAAGGGTAGGTGACCGAATTCACAATCTGACCCCTACTGAAATTGGTAACGAGAAAGTCCATTCCTTAAAAATGAATGAACATAATCTTGAATTTACCACACAAGGAACCATCCTTGAAGTTAAATTAAAGGAACCCATACTGCCCGGTCAAATGGTAAAATTGGAAATGGAATACACGGCTCAAGTACCTGTGCAGATAAGAAGAAGTGGACGAGACAATTCTGAAGGCATTGATTACTCGATGGCGCAATGGTATCCAAAATTATGCGAATACGATAGCGAAGGCTGGCATGCTGATCCTTATGTAGGTCGGGAATTTTACGGAATCTGGGGTGATTTTGATATCGAAATTAATATACCTGCAAACTATGTCGTCGCAGCCGGAGGAACACTAAAGAATAAGGAAGAAGTAGAGAAAAACAGAAAAAATAATAGGAAAAATACCTTGGTCAGTTGGCATTTCAGAGCGGATAATGTTCATGACTTTGTATGGGCTGCGGATAGAGATTATACAATCGTAGAACATGAAGCCTACAATGGCACCATGTTGAGATTTGTATATCAACCAGGTGAGCAAACCAATGACAGCTGGAGTGAACTGCCTAGAATAATGGATGAGGCATTGAAATTTATCAATACCCATTATGGAAAATATCCCTATCCTTCTTATTCCTTTATTCAAGGGGGTGACGGGGGCATGGAATACCCAATGGCAACTTTAATTACTGGTAATCGACCTCTCAATAGCCTCGTAGGTGTTTCTGTCCATGAATGGATGCACAGCTGGTATCAAATGATGATGGGAACCAACGAATCCTTGTATCCTTGGATGGACGAAGGCTTTACTTCTTATGCGAGTGCAGAAGTCATGAATTATCTTATAGATAAAAAATTAATCTCAGGAGAATACATGGCGAATCCTCACGAAGAAACGGTCTTAGGGATGAGTCGTTTTAACTCAACCGGGAGGTCTGAGCCTCTCAGTATGCATGCCGATCATTATACGACCAATGCCGCTTATGGTGTCGGTTCTTATGTAAAAGGGGAAGTGTTTTTAACCATGCTCAACTATATCGTCGGAAATAAAATATTCGATCAGGCGATGTTGCGTTATTACAATGAATGGCGGTTCAAACATCCTAATGCCAACGATTTCATTCGAATAATGGAAAAATCCTCAAATCTCGAGTTGGATTGGTACAAAGAATATATGGTGAATACCACTCAACTGCCGGATTATGGGATAGACACCATATTTAACAAAAAGGTGATTCTGTCAAAGGTACAGGGTTTTCCTATGCCGATAGAACTCGTCGTGTTTACTAAAAAGGGCAAGAAAATCTGCTACTACATACCTATCACACTCATGAGAGGTGAGAAAGAAGAGTTTGATACGATGTATGATCAAGTACATGTAGAGAGCGACTGGCCATGGACGAGGCTTTCGTATGAATTGGCGATTAATGAAAAGATGGAAGACATCGAACGCATCGTCATCGACCCCAGTTTTAGGCTTTGTGATGCCAATTATGATAACAATGTGTGGCCAAGAATGACTCACGAAATTGAGATCCTTGAAGAAAACAAGAATTAGTAAGGATTTTTGGCGAGGCAAATTTTTTAATGGAATCGTATTTCTGATTTTACTTTTTTATTCGGGATGGATTTCTGCTCAAGATAGCTTGTCGCTAATCACTGATTCTATTGTTATAACGGCAAATCGAGAAACATTGAGATCTTACGAAAATGCCAATCCGTTGACTCAACTCACACTGCAAAATGCCATCATGTCTAGACAGGGAAATACAGGATTTACTGGACTGAGGAGTCAAGGATTGGTGAGCCGTCAAATACCCATAAATTGGAACGGAATTAATTTGCAGAGTCCTCATAATGGCACATTGGACATCAATTTATTGCCGCCGTGGTTTAATTTTAGAATGATCAATGAAGCGGATTCACCACTAAAGTTGAATTTAACCATCCCATCAAGAAAAAGTGTGGATCTAAATTATCAATTTATTGGGAATGGAAAATTCACATCTATGTATGAATTGAAGTTTGGAAATGTAAGTCATCAACTCGGAGTGAATGTGAATGGAGGTAAAAATCGATACCAATACAGACACGGAGAGACTTCAAAAACGCTTGACCATGCTTCTTTTTTTAATACGGATTTGATGTATAATATATTCTGGTATTCAGTTAAAAATCGCTTTGAAGGAAACTTTTGGTATCAAAATTATGACAGGAATATCATTCCTCCCAAAGGTACAGTATCAAATAACGAACATCAAAAAGATGAAAATTTCAGAGCTAATTTTTCTTTTTCACAAAGTATATCGGCGAATTCAGAGTTGCAATTCCAACTATTCGGTTTCAAAGAACAAATCATATTCACAACGAATAGTCTCTACTCAAACGGCGTGGTGTTCACTTATGGAATACTCACAAATTGGAAATTAAATTCAGGTTTTAAACTGCGTATGAATGCAAAAAAAATACAATCAGATGCCAGTTTTTATACTCAAAGACCTTCATATACCGACGTAGATGCTTCCGTATCAAAATCATTTAGGATTGATTGGCATACAATAAAATTGAGTGGCTCGATTAGGAGATTTGATGGTGCAATCTTGCCCATAAATTACGGTTTTTGTTACATAATGGAATTGAGCTCCTTTAAAATCATGTTGAATTCTTCCTCTAATCACGTAATACCCACACTCAATGATAGATATTGGCCGATAGGTGGCAATCTTGACCTCCTTACTGAAAGAAATTACCTAAATTCTGCAAAAATCACATGGCCTGAAGCCAAGTCTTACCGTGTGCAAATGATGTTTTTTTACAACCTTTTTAGCCAACAAATCGTGTGGAGTCCCAATCCTGCCTTGACTTATTGGACACCGGATAATGTAGGGAAATCTCGTGCCATCGGACTCAACTTAGAAGGAAGGTTTAATATCCGAATTACGCAAAATCTCACTTTTAATTTGAACTTATCGACGACTTATCAAAAAACTAAAATATTGAAGGATAAGCGGATTTATTTGATAGGCAAAGAACTCATTTACCAACCGAATTTTTATTTGACATTTAGTCCTTCATTCAAGTGGAAAAAGCTGAAACTCAATGTAGATTATCTTTTCAAATCAAGGCAATATTATCTGTTTGATAATTCTAATTCGATTTCGGCATCACATCTTGTGGATGTGTCCATTCGATATCAGATTTTAGCTTCCACCTATACCTATTTTAAGATAAATAATGTCTTCAATGCGGATTATGAGGAGATAAAAAGCTATCCGCTCCCATTGAACTTTGTAGAATTAGGAATTACTAAAAACTTATAACTAATTTTACCTTTCAAAGTACACCGATATGTTAATAAAAATTAGATTATTTGCCTTATTTTCTATCATATTTTTATGTTTTACTGCATGCGATAAGGATATGCAGGATAATAATTTTACAGAATTTGACAATGGCATTTACGTCGCCAATGAAGGAGTTTTCAACGGGGGTAATGGTACGGTCAGCTACATATCATTTGATGGGCAAGTGACAGCCAATGATCTCATCAAGGATGTCAATCCAAATATTGATATCGGAAATATCGTACAAGGAATTGCATTCGGAGAGGAGTACGCTTGCGTGACCGCCAATAACGCCGGACAGGCCATGTTATTTGATGTCGTCACTTGGGAGTACAAAAAAACCATATATGGTCTTAAAAAACCGAGATACCCTTATTTTATCAATGGCTTATGGTACATTACTGAGTGGGGTAATAGCGGCAACGATGGAGGTATAAGTGTCTATCTTGAGAGCGGCGAGAAAGTCGGCTACATCAACACTGGAGGAGCTCCTGAAAAGATGCTAGAGCAAGACGGAAAATTGTACGTCACCATGTCACTCGGATTTAATACTGATAACCGATTGATAATTATCGATTTAGCTTCTGAAACTATATTAAAAACCTTGAGTCTTGGCACTGGGCCAAATTCTATAGTAAAGAATAGCGACAATGTACTCTATGTATTGTGTGGTGGTGATTTTGTGGGCAATGAATCTAGGCTGGTGGTGATTAAGAACGATATGGTGGAAAAGTCGATATTACTCCAAGGAAATTGTTCTGACTTGAGTATTTATAAAGACATTCTGTATTTTCATAGCTTTGACAAGGTCTATAAAGCACAGTTTAATTCAAACCAAGTCAACATTAAGTCTCAAAGTCAAGATGCCTCTATTTATGGGCTAGGAGTGTCTCCTTTCGGAGAAATTTATATAACGAATGCCAAAGACTTTAATTCGCAAGGGGAATTAATCCAATTAGATAATGAATTGAATCCCATAAGTACTCTTTCTGCAGGAGTTGTCCCGGGACAGATCTTTTTTAGAGAAAAACCATAAACTTTCGCCATGAAAAAAATATATTTGATAAGGCATGCAAAATCAGACTGGGGTAATTCCAATCTTAGAGATCATGATAGACCCCTTAATGAAAGAGGTATTAGCAATGCAAAAGCCATGGCAGATTTTGCATCGCGAAAGTTCGAAAAGCCACAACTAATTATGACTAGCACCGCAAAAAGGGCGGAGGCTACGGCGCAATATTTTATCAATGCATTCGCTGGATTGTCATTCGGAGTTCAGGAAAAATCGGAGTTATACCATTCAACTGAAGAGGAGATATTGAACATACTCTCCTTAGTGGACGATGAGATTAATACCGTCTATCTGTTTGCACATAATCCGGGATTGACTTTTTTTGCCAATGAAATTAATACCAATATTTATATTGATAATGTTGCAACTACCGGTATTTTAGACATCAATTATGCAGGGGATTCGTGGCTGGATATTTCATTCGACTCTTTGAAACTGATTGATTATTATTACCCAAAAATGTTTTAGCCACATGCGTAATTCGATTTTGACCATTGTCATTTTAGTAAGTTTAGCTTGTAAAACCAAAAATGATCAAAAATTAGTGAAACTAAACTACGGAAAAGATACGTTAGTGGAAGTCATGCAGGATTTGCAAGTCGCTGAACAAGCTGTGAAAACATTTGACTATAAATTGCAGGACAGTATTAAGAATCGCTACTACACCCAAATCTTAGAAATCTACAATCTGGACAGTACACGACTTAATCAAGATTTAAAAAACATCGTCTCTGACAAGGATTTGTACCTTGAGTACCAAAGTGAAGTCGTCGATAGCCTTAAAGCAAAGCAAAAAAAGCGAAATATTGAGTAAGAGTTCAATTAAGAATTAACCCTCACCAAACTATAAACTTGCTTGTATTCTTTAAATGTAATCATACGTTGCGTGGATTCATCCCAAAGTTTGTTTTTCATCAACTTTAAGCTTTCAAAAAATCCCAGAGTCGTCGTATATTCGTTCACCCACTGATTTTCCTTTAAAGCTTTTTTGAGATTGTAGTTTGGTATTGCTGGATTTAAGTGGTGTATGTGGTGAATCCCAATATTGCCCGTCAGCCAATTAAACACGGCTGGCACCTTGTAATAAGTACTACCTTTTAACGCCGCAGTCAAGTAATTCCAATTCTTAATCCATTGTTTGTATGCTTCCTCATGCTGATGTTGAACATAAAAAAACCAAACCGCCACTACCGCAAAAAAGAACAATACCGTGAAGTGTGTCAACAAAAATTTTCCTATGCCAAGCCATATTGCCAATCCAGTAAATATCCCAATTAACAACAGGTTATGTAAAAACAATTTTCTTTTCTCACCCTTAAATACATCCATATTTATCAAGGGCAACCTATTGTGAATCACGATATAATATATCGGCCCAAGAACAAACATCACGATAAAAGAGCGGTAAAGTCGATACTTAAATTTTCCCCAACTCGAAAGTCCTTGATACTCATTCACGGTAAGCGTCGTAATGTCACCTATATCTCTCATTTCTAACTGCCCATTGTGTGAATGGTGAAGGTGATGAGACTTTGCCCAGTAGTTATATGGTATCGCACTACATAAGCTACACACATAGCCTGTAATGTTTCTAAAAGCTTTATTAGAAGACCACGTGCGGTGACCGCAATCGTGCTGAATAATGAATATCCTTACTAAGAAAAAAGCATTCAAAATCCCCAATCCAAGGGTAATCCAATAGCTGTAACTCAATGAAATGTACATCAATATCCACAAGGCTATAAAAGGCCCAAATGAATTGATTATTTGTATGATTGCTTTCGAATTTTTGGTTTTAGTAAACTTAGAAAGGTTTTTTAATTTATTGATGTCAATTTTCAAATTTAAGTTCCTGTTCATCTACTTCTCAACTAATTAATTTACTTAATAATGAGGTATATACAAATCTATATTTCTTAATTTGAACGCAGCAAATGTACAATTTCATTTAGTATTTTTTGAATTTAGCATTGTTAATTCTCGGACAATTTTTAAATAATAACTAACGTAATATTGTATTTTTTAGTGTCTGAAAATGGATAGAATCAGATCGCAATATCGACGTAGCTTTTCTTAGATAAAATCAAAATTTTAAATATTTTTAGACCATAATTTCAAAATAAATTAATTTCGTCTTCGAAACGATTATTATATATGAGTAGATTAATTTTTTATTTTTTTGTTCTTATTGGATTGGGATTTATTTTATTCCAATTGTTTCAATTTACAGTAATGATATCAAATCCCATGAGTCGCATGAAAAGAGATTTGGTCTCCTTAAAATCAAGATTGGAAACTTGGAGAAAATCCTTGATAAAATTCGATATGAAGGATCTAGGTAATCTATCTGCCAAATTCGATAGTCAAAAGGGGGTTTTGGGAATGAATGTCTTAAAACAAGGCACCTTAAATAGTGTATTTTACGAGAACTATTTTGCCTATGCCATGATGTATTATCGTGGTATCAATAGACGATTATTGCTTATCCAGTCCTCTAATCTGGATTTCGTTTATTCGATAGAAAGCAAATTTACTGAGGTTTCAATTGATGGTGAAAAAATCGGTTACATCAATGATACTTTCCAGTTATTAGATGAAAATGAGCAATTATTGGCTGAAATAAAGTTAGATAATGTATTGGAATACAATAATATATACTTACATGATGAAGTAAAAGGTGAAGTCATTAACATAGAAAAGTCAATCACAGAATCAACTCGGGCATTTAATTATCTTAAGCCTATGTCTGAGGAGGAATGGAAGAATTTGACCGCTCTATCACTTTTTTATCTCGTCAACCAAAGACTTTAATCCAATAGTAAACCATCCTGTATATGAATCACGCGGTCGCTCAAGTTGGCTAGATCCTTATTATGTGTAACAATTACGAATGTCTGACCAAGGTCTTTGTTCAGATCTTTGAGCAATTTATGGAAAGCATCACTGCTTTCATGGTCTAAATTTCCAGTTGGTTCATCGGCAAAAATCACGGCAGGGTTGTTGATTAATGCTCTTGCGATAGCCACTCTCTGTTGTTCCCCACCTGACATTTCAGAAGGCTTGTGCTGGGCTCTTTTTGATATTTCAAGTCTTTCGAGTACTTCCATGGCGGTTTTTTCTGCTGTTTTTTTGGAAGTCCCGGATATCAGAGCCGGAATGATTACATTTTCCAGTGCTGTGAATTCCGCTAAAAGGTGGTGAAACTGAAATACAAAACCCAATTTTTGATTCCTAAAAATGGACAATTCTTTATCGGATTTGTTGCCAAGATTTTGACCATCAATTTCTAATGTTCCGCTATCCGCTTTGTCCAATGTTCCGAGTATATGCAGGAGAGTACTTTTGCCGGCACCAGATTTTCCCATGATACTCACGATTTCCGCTTGATTTATTTGTATATCTATCCCCTTCAGAATTTTAAGGTCATTGTAAGATTTTGTAATATTTTTAGCTATGATCATAATTGCTACATTATTTTAATTGGGAAAAACGACTTTAATACTTTTTGGAAAAATGCGGTAGTGATGCCTCAATTCAGAAGGGTAGGATTCTCCATCCACATGCAGGATATCTTCATTTTTAATCGTAACCACCATTTCATCACATCTAAAATGATCGATCAATTTGCTCTTATGTATGTTGTCGCTCAATACCAGCGGCATATTCAGTAAATACTTAAAAATGGAACTATCTCGAAGCAAGATCACATCCATCATCCCGTCATCAATCACCGCAGGCGGACATATTTTGAAATTGTAACCGTACATGGGACCATTCGCTGCTTCAATGATGGCATATTTCCCTTCTACCGTTTTTTTCAATTTAGGGAATTCTACTTTTGCCTCCAATGGTGAATAATTCCGCAACTCACTCAGTGTTTTTTTAAGATAGACAGATAAGCCTCTTTTCGTTTCGAACTTGGCACTGTGGGTTACTCTGGCATCAAATCCTATACCTGAAACATTGATAAAAAAATGCTCGTTGACCTTGCATGTATCTATATCAGTAGCTTTATTCACATTGAAAATATCGATGGCTTTCTTTTGATTCCTCCCGATGCCTAAGTGCATGGCAAGTCCATTTCCACTTCCACCGGGAATGATTCCTAAGACGGTGTTCGTATTTACCAGTACAGAAGCGATTTCATTAACTGTACCATCGCCACCTACAGCTACCACGAAGTTATAATTGGCAGCCACAGCTTCTCTTGCCAATGTAATTGCATGTTGTGGTGCTTCAGTGTACCTTATGACATAATCAAATCGATTTTTATCTAGGTTTTCCAGAATCAATTTTTCAAAATCCTTTTTGGAACTCGTCCCGGAAAAAGGATTGACTATAAACATGAGACTATCCAATTTCAATACTATTTTACTTTAAACACAAAATATCGAAACATGACAAAATTGAAAAAAATACCCACCAAAAATGCACAAATTAATTTAGCAGGCAGTGGTGGTATGCTAAATTTTTCAACAAAAATCACGATTAATCCAGTATTAATCAGGCTGCTGACCAGTGAAGTGATTGCATATTTTCCGATCTGACTTGTCAATTTGCCTGATTGGCTTTTAAATGCCCAATTTCTACCCAGATTAAAACTGACAACTGCACCTACAATGTTGCCACAAAATGAAGCGATTGCGTAATTTACGTGAAGTATCAAATACAGAAGGGAAAATATACCATAGTCCGAAACTGTCGCTACAAGAGAGCTTGTTTGGGACTTAAAAAAGGACTCCCATAGACCGGGTCTTTTTGCATGATTCAAACTAGAATGGGAAAAATTTTAATATTAAAAATAACACGATTGCCGCATAAATACCGGCTATGACATCATCCAACATGACACTTGATGCCGTTTTTTTATTGTCAAAATACTTCACACCTATCGGTTTCCAAATATCAAATATTCTAAAAAGTATGAATCCAAGTATGTAATGATAATAATTGGGAGTTATAAATAAGTAGGTAATCCACGTCCCGATGGATTCGTCCATCACAATTTTTGAAGGGTCATGTCCCCATTCATTTTCCAGCACAGAGGTCGCCCAAACACCCAAGGTATAACCCAAAAATATCAAAATGGTATGTATCAAAAAGATTTCTTGAGGATTCATACCCAGATATATCATGAGACAGCTGATTCCTAAAGCAAATAATGCCCCAAATGTCCCCGGAGCCACCGGAACATATCCGAATCCAAAGGAAGTTGCAATGATTTTAGCGAGTTTTTTCCGCATCTTTTCTAAAAATAAAAATAGCCTTTCAAAAACCGAAAGGCTATTAAAGTATAGTTTATAAAGTTTATACCACTACTTATTCTGATCGTAATCCAATCCTAGATTAGTAATCAATTCTTCACCTGCAATATGTCTCAAGGTATTTTCAAATTTATTTAATTGCTTGAATATGTCGTGAATAGGGTGTAATCCTTTCGGTGCTTGAGGTGATTTTAAATAAAAACTCAACCACTCCTGTATACCAAACATTCCGGCTCTCTGGGCAAGATCTAAGAATATTGCCAAGTCTAAAACAATCGGTGCTGCCAAGATAGAATCTCGACATAAGAAATCGATTTTGATCTGCATAGGATAATTTAGCCAACCTCTGATATCAATGTTGTCCCAGCCTTCTTTGTTGTCACCACGAGGTGGGTAGTAATTGATTCGTACCTTGTGATAAAGGTCTTTGTATAATTCCGGGTACAATTCTGGTTCTAGAATTTGTTCTAAAACACCGAGTTTGGATACTTCTTTGGTTTTAAAATTATCTGGATCATCTAATACTTCTCCATCCCTGTTTCCTAGAATATTAGTTGAGAACCAACCTTCGATACCTAGGGCTCTGGCTTTGAGGCCTGGTGCCAAGATGGTCTTCATCAGGGTTTGCCCCGTTTTGAAATCTTTTCCTGCAATGGGTGTCTTCGTTATTTTTGACAATTCTACTAATGCAGGTATATCGCACGATAAATTCGGAGCTCCATTGGCATAAGGTACTCCCATTTTGATCGCTGCGTAGGCATAAATCATACTAGGTGGAATGTCTGGATGATTTTCTACCATACCTTTTTCCAAAGTTTCGATAGTTTGATGAACAGGACCTTCCTGAATATAAATTTCAGTAGAACCACACCACACCATCACAAGTCTATCACAGCCATTTTCTTTCTTGAAATTTTCGATGTCTTTCATCACGGCCTTGGCAAGGTCCATCTTGTTTTTGCCTTTTTTGACGTTTTTGCCATCTAGTTTTTTGACGTAGTTTTTGTCAAAAACGGCTTTCATAGGTTTGATGGCTTCGAGTTGGGGTTTTAATTTTTTGAGCAATGATTCTTCAAGTACGGCTGCATTCATAGCAGATTCATACATGTTATCTTCAAATATATCCCAACCTCCAAAAACGACATCCTTTAATTTGGCTAATGAAACCACATCATGAATAAATGGCTTATTATTGGTTGTTCTTTGACCTATTCTCATTCGTCCAATTTGCGATAATGATCCAATAGGTTCTGCTATTTTTTTATTAACAGCATATACACCGGCAATGACGGTTGTCGCTACGGCACCCATACCCGGCATTAGAATTCCTAATTTGCCTGTTGCTTTCGTAGCCTTTGAAGTTTTACCCATATTTTTAGTTTTAATTATATCCAATTATTTTCTTTATACCATCGAACGGTATCTTTTATTCCGTCCTCAAGCAAAAAACGAGGCACAAAGTTAATATCCTTTAAAAGATTATTAGTGTCAATTTGCCAACTTTTTGCTTTAATTTCATTCATCTTATCCAAATTTACGATAGGATAATTTCCTGTTACCTTGCTTATGGATTCGTAGAGTAAGGCGATTCCCGACATTATAGGCACCGGAATTGAAAGCTTTAAAGTCTTTTTTCCGAGAGCCTCTCTGATGTATCTATTAAATTCGGTGACTTCATATATTTCACCATCACCAACAAAATACTCACTGCCCGCATCGCTCTGCAACAAGGTATCCAATGTGATCCTTGCCAAATCATAAACGTATATAAAACTCAATTTTTGAGGTGCAAAGCCAATTTTTGCTTCTATTCCTGAATTAATTGATTTAAATACCGTTAATAATTCATGTTCTCGCGGCCCATATACTGCCGTTGGCCTCAATATGACCCAAGGGATATCCTTGGTAGATTTTAAATATTCTTCCCCTTTCAGTTTGCTTCTCCCATATTTTGTCACAGGATTAGGTACAGATTCGTGATCGACTATGCCTTTGGGTTGAAAATCGGCCGGACCATAAGAGGCCAGACTGCTCATAAAGCTAAATTTTTTCAACTCATTGTCCGATTGTGCCACGGCTGTCAAGAGGTTGTTGAGATATTCAGCATTGACTTCCATCAAAGCCTCTTCAGTTTTTGCTTGGGTGAGACCCGCATTGTGTATCACATAGTCAAATTGATGTGTCGTGAGCAAATCAGAAAGATGGTCAGTATCTCTAAAATCCATGTAACAAAAATTAATCCTCGGATCCGAAAGAAATTCTTTGCTACTTGATTTTCTTATCCCTGCATATACATCTAAGCCGCGGTTTAGGGCCTCTTCTACTAAAAAACCACCGATGAATCCGCTAGCTCCAGTTATTAAGATTTTCTCCATTTATTGAAATATCTAGTATGTGGAATGAATTATTAACCAATAAAGTTCAAAGATAGAAAGATTAATACCATTGTCAAGATTTCAAAATTTTAAAAAGCGAATGCTATCTTGCAGTTTATTATAAAACGAGTTTTTACATTACGAACAATAATCATTTGAATGATACAAATCGTAACTAAATCAGGCACAATTAAGAACACGGATACTTTGGGATCGCTTACACCGCTAGTCGATGATATATTTGTGGTGGTATTCATAGATTATCAGAATTATTACTTGCATGAAATATCCCGAATTTTAAACTTGGATTTAAAAATATTTGACCAAGAATCTGATTTAGAGACCAGCTCTCATTTGATAGAAACTGATTCCCAGTATTCCATTCATTTGACTTTTCCAGTTGTTAAAAATAAGGAAGATTGGCAGGAAAAATCTTATTTTATCGTTGGAAATGAAAATTTCATGGCAATATTTGAAGAAGAGGAAATTGGTCATCGATATTTTAATACAGACACTTTCTTGAAACTGCTCCTCAAAAACAAACAACTTAAAACTTCTGATGCTTTGGGTCTTAAAATAAGCATGGCTTCAGACTATTTTTCTGATTTGACCGAGCTCATGGTGAAAAGAACCAAAGCTCTTGCAGCAGAAGTGTTACAAAGTTCCAAATTTTCAGAAAAAGAGCTTGATTACATCACCAGACTCAACTTTCATAATATGTTGATCAAGGAATCACAAAATGAATTTCAAAGATTGTGCAACTATTTTAAAAATAGCAGCTGGGAACAAAAGTTTAAACTTCACAAAATCATTGACCACGAGCTACATGAGTTGACCGCTATATCAGAGTATATTCAATTCAATTTTGACAGACTTAACGACCTTCGAGAAAATATTAGCAACAAAATTAATGTGGAACAAAATTATATTTTCAAATATTTGACAATTGTGACGCTGTGTTTGGCATTACCGACCTTGATTGCAGGTATCTATGGAATGAATTTTATCAATATGCCGGAACTCCAATTTCAATATGGCTATCCTCTGGTGCTGTTGGTTATGTTGGTTAGCATCATCGTTCCATTCGTTTATTTTAAAAGGAAAAAGTGGTTTTAAGCTATGAAACCCCCGTTATTTGGGAGATAAATTGATGAAAATTTCATTTCCTTCTCGTTTACTGATGCTGTTACGGCATATTTCCATTTTGCGAATGTCAAAATAGGGCTGGAATAAGCTCTGATATTCCTCAATTCTACCTCCGAATGGTGGCCCTTCAGTTTCAAACTCAATCCCGAAAAGAACCCCTACAAGCTTGCCCCCACTGTTTAATGAATTCATCACTTTTTGGACATAATCTTTACGCAAATCAGGATCTAATGCACAGAAAAATGTCTGTTCCAATATTAAATCATACTGATCGCTGAGATTGAAAAAATCGTCGTGAATAAAATGAATATCATCCGCTGAGTTTCCCATTCTGTTTTTAATATTGTTAATCGGCATCTCCGATATATCGCATACCGTCAGATTAGTGAAGCCCATTTTGTAAAGACCTTCAATTTCCCATGCGTTTCCAGCTCCCGGAATCAAAATTTTCAAACTTTTATTATCCAGTTGAGCGGCATATTCCATCAAGGGTGGGGAGGCATAACCCAAATCCCATCCTGCTTCACCATTCATATATCTCGCTGACCAATAATTTTCGTCCAATTTTCTCATGTATCAAATTTTACTTTCTGCTGGTAAGAAACAAGTATCATGCACATTGGTTTATAGGCGTTAAAAATCGTTAATTCTGCTTCGTTTGTCTAGAAAAGCAAGTTCGAAGCATGCAAATTATTAGTTTTGTTAAATAAATGAGCAAATTTTTAAAGAAATATAGATATCACATCCTTTTTTGGATATTGGCCTATGTTATTGAAATAGCACTCAATGACCACAATCCGCTGAATTCCCGAACCTTGATAAGCGAACTTGTGAATATTTTGTTTTTCATGTTCATCGTGTATCTCAATATCAACTATCTCTTCCCTCATTTTCTCAAGGAAAAAGGGATTTTACCTCACGTTATTTCCTTGATTGTCACTTCCGCCCTTGTATCTCCAATCAAAACATTGACCCTTTATCTTATTAATTTCGGTAATCCGGGTATGCAGTCGATGTTCATCGAAAATCAAAAAATAATTTTCCTGACAACGTTTTTTGTTGGAATCAGTACTACCGTTTATTGCGTTATGGATGATTGGATCAGAGTGCAGAGAGAAAAGAAAAAGCTTCAAAGTGAAACGATGCAGACGGAATTGAAATTTTTGAGATCCCAGATTAATCCTCATTTTTTATTTAACACCCTAAACAGCCTCTATGCTCATACCTTAAGAAAGTCTGACGAGGCACCCAATATCGTTCTTCGAATGAGTGAAATGATGCGTTATATGCTTTATGAAAGCAATGAAAAAACCGTTTTTCTAACTCAGGAAATCAATTATTTGGAAAATTACTTAGAACTGGAACGGCTGAGATTATCCGATAATATGAAAATCACATTCGAAATAAATGGAGACGCTGGAAAACTGAAAATAGCACCATTGATTTTTATCCCCTTTGTTGAAAATGCCTTTAAACATGGCCCAAACAGTAGTTTGCAAGATGGCTTTATTGATATAAAAATCGAAATCGACGCCACGAATTTGCATCTCAAGGTTACCAATAATAAAGGACATAGAACCAAAAAGGATATAGAGGGAAAACGAAGTGGAGGAATAGGGTTGAATAACGTAAAAAGACGTTTAGAGTTGTTGTATCCCAATAGATATAATTTGAATATTTCGGATAAAAATAGCGAATATGGCATTGAATTAAATATTGAATTGAACAACGATAAAAAACTGAATTACAATGATTAAAGCACTGATAGTTGATGACGAACCACTTGCGTTAGAGGTTTTAGAAACTTACATCAATCAAATACCCAAAATAAGCTTAGTGGCGAAATGTTCCAATGCAATTGAGGCAGGTGAAGTACTGAGTAAGGAAGATGTGGATGTCGTATTTTTGGACATTCAAATGCCATTATTAAGTGGTATAGACTTTGTCAAAACCTTGACGAAAAAACCAATAATCGTATTTACTACGGCCTATCCAAACTATGCTGTGGAGGGTTTCGAATTAGATGCAGCCGATTATCTATTAAAACCCATTTCTCTTGATCGTTTCATCAAATGCATCAATAAGGTCGCTGAAAAACTTAATTTGGACTCAAAAAATGAAATCCACACCGATGCGGAAGACTATATGTTTGTAAAAGCTGATAAACGACTCGTAAAGGTTAATTACCACGACCTTATATATATCGAAGGACTCAAGGATTACGTTCAAATCAAACATGACGGAGGACGTATCATCACCTTGCAAACTATGAAAAGTCTCGAGGATAAATTGCCTGAAAAGATATTTAAAAGAATACACAGATCCTATATTGTCAACCTAAATAAAATAGAGGCAATCACAGGAAATTCGGTCGAAGTAATTGAAAAAGGGGAGGTAAAATACCTACCAATAGGAAAAAATTATCGGGACGAATTGCTTGACCTAGTCAATGACAATAAATTGTAAATGAGATTGAAAGCCATGAATTAGTTGTAATTCTAATTGGTATTGGTAATTATTTTTCAGACCTTTGCGGCAGAATTTGAAAAGCACTTTTTTACTGATAGTAAATAATTGAAATGGCTAAAAAACTTGCCGTATTTCCGGGTTCATTTGATCCAATTACTGTTGGTCATATCGACCTAATCAAGCGTGCCATCCCACTTTTTGACGAAATAATCGTCGCCATAGGTGTCAATAATCAAAAATCTTATTTATTCTCATTGGAGCAAAGATTGCAGTGGTTAAATAAAGTATTTGAAAATGATTCTAACATTTACGTTGATCATTTTGAGGGATTGACTGTTAATTATTGTAACAAACTCGGTGCAAAATATCTACTTAGAGGCTTAAGAAATGCCGCGGATTTTGATTATGAAAAGACGATTTCACAATTGAACTTCATTATCGGAAACGATATTGAAACCGTGTTTTTGATTAGTAAGCCTGAGTATTCTCATATCAGTTCGACCATTGTGAGAGAGATTATTAAGGGGCAGGGCGATGTCAGTAAATTTGTACCTGAAAACATTGCAAAAGATTTAGAAAACAATAAATAATACGATTTATGTCAAATGCATATTTTGAAGTTCCATTAGCAACTAATGAACCTGTACTTAGCTATGCCAAAGGAACCATAGAAAGAAAAGAGCTGAAAAATGCCATTAAAGAATTAAAATCCATGAAAATGGATGTTCCTATGACCATCGGAGGACACAAGATTTTCTCCAAAAACAAAACGATTATACGTCCACCACACGAACTATCCCATGAGCTTGGACAAGCCAATCACGGTGAGGCAGAACACGTCAAGATGGCCATCGATGCTGCTCTGGCTGCAAAGGACAAATGGGCAAATATGCCTTGGCAAGATAGAGCTGCCATATTTTTAAGAGCGGCAGAATTACTGGCCGGACCATTCAGGGCAAGAATGAATGCCGCAACCATGCTTTGTCAATCTAAAAATGCTTTTCAGGCAGAAATAGACGCAGCTTGCGAAATGGCGGACTTTTTTAGGTACAATGTACAGTTTATGACTCAAATCTATTCTGACCAGCCCGAAAGTTCTCAAGGTGTGTGGAACAGAATGGAATATAGGCCATTGGAGGGATTTGTATTTGCCTTGACACCATTTAATTTTACTAGTATTGCCGCCAATCTTCCATCGGCACCTGCCATGATGGGGAATACCGTGGTTTGGAAACCAGCCGACAGTCAAATCTATAGTGCCAATGTGATTATGGAATTATTCGAGGCTGCTGGGTTGCCACCCGGTGTGATCAATTTAGTATTTGTTGATGGACCTACCGCTGGAGATGTGATTTTTTCACACAAAGATTTCGCCGGATTGCACTTCACAGGGAGTACTGGTGTTTTTCAACACTTGTGGAAGGTAATCGGAAACAATATTTCTAAATACAAATCTTATCCTCGCATCGTGGGTGAGACGGGTGGTAAAGATTTTGTTGTCTCACATCCTTCTGCCAATTCTACCGAAGTGGCCGTAGCTTTGGCTCGAGGTGCTTTCGAGTTTCAAGGTCAAAAATGTAGTGCAGCCTCTAGAGCTTATATTCCTAAGTCACGGTCCGAAGACATATTATCACAGCTCAAAGAGATTGTAAAATCTTTTAAAATGGGTTCGCCGGAAGATTTTTCTAATTTTATCAATGCCGTCATTGACGAAAAAGCCTTCGATAAAATCAGTGCTTACATTGATGAAGCCAAGGCGAGCAAAAAGAACAAAATATTGGTTGGTGGCAAATATGATAAAAAACAGGGTTACTTTATTGAGCCAACGGTAATTGTTACGAGCGACCCTAAATACAAAACCATGTGTGAGGAGATTTTCGGTCCGGTGTTAACCATCTTTGTTTACGAAGATAAAGATTTTGAAAAAACTCTGGATATCATAGACCAAACTTCACCTTATGCATTGACAGGAGCCATATTTTCGAATGACCGATATGCGACGATTCTCGCAAGTGAAAAATTGCGAAATGCGGCGGGTAATTTTTATATCAATGATAAACCTACGGGTGCGGTCGTAGGCCAGCAGCCATTTGGTGGAGCAAGAGGCTCCGGTACGAATGACAAAGCTGGTTCAATATTAAATCTTTACCGATGGATTTCTCCTCGTACCATAAAAGAAAATTTTGTTCCACCACGTAATTACACTTATCCTTTTATGTATTAAGGATGAAGTGATTTAATATTAAAAATAGAAACACACACATAGGGATTAGTTATGCAGAATCAAGAAATTAGGTTTTCAATACTAATCCCTACTTGGAATAATCTAGAATGCCTGCGATTGTGCATTGCACATCTTAGGGAATATTCTAGGTACTCCCATGAAATATTGGTCTATGTCAATGAAGGCATTGACGGCACTACAGAATGGCTCAAACAGGAGAATATAAAATATATCCAATCCGATGTCAATGACGGTATTTGTATTGCGATGAATGCCCTTGCCAAAATTGCCACCAATGAATATCTAGTGTATATCAATGACGACATGATGGTATTGCCTGACTGGGATTTTGAGCTGATAGAGGTCATAAAACAGTATTCTCATACTGACTTTTTCTTATCATCAACCACTATAGAACCAAATGCCAGTACCAACCCCAATCTACCGATTCAAGTGGCTAATTTTGGTAATTCTGCAGAAAATTTTGACAACTTAGGGTTGCTACAAGTGTATGAAAATTTAAAAACAGTGGACTGGAATGGGGCTTCATGGCCACTCAATGTGATTCATCGTAAGTGGTGGGACAGAGCAGGTGGGTATAGCTTAGAATTTTCTCCTGGATTTTATTCCGATCCCGATTTTTCTATGAAATTGTGGCAAAATGGTATGAGAGATTTCAGAGGTGTAGGGAAAAGTCTTGTATACCACTTCGGCTCGAAATCAACAAAAAAGGTTAAGAAAAAAAATAAGGGTAGAGAAGAATTTATCAAAAAGTGGAAAATCTCAGCCAATGATTTCTATCGCTACTACCTAAAAATGGGTAGTCTTTATGCGGGGCCTTTAAAAGATCCAAAACTTCCGATTGGCTTTAGAATTAAGAGTTTTTTTCGCAAAATTTGGTCTATCTTTGTCAGCTAAAATGAATATATTAATTTGAATATTTCTGTAGTCATACCACTTTTAAATGAAGATGAATCCATTCCAGAATTATATGCATGGATTACGAAAGTCATGAATGCGAATAACTATTCCTATGAAATCATTTTTGTGGACGATGGCAGTACAGATAAATCATGGAGGGAAATAGAGGCCTTGTCTAAGTCAGATAATCATGTGAGAGGCATTAAGTTTAGAAGAAACTATGGCAAATCTGCAGCTTTACACGAAGGATTTCAGCATACACGAGGGGATGTAGTAATTACGATGGATGCAGACCTGCAGGATAGCCCTGAGGAAATCCCGGAAATGTATGACATGATTGTAAAGGATGGTTACGATATTGTGAGTGGTTGGAAAAAGAAACGTTACGATCCGATTTCTAAAACCATTCCCACTAAAATATACAATGGAGTGACGGGATGGATGTCAGGTGTAAAACTCCACGACATGAATTGTGGACTGAAAGCATATAAATCTGACGTGGTCAAAAGTATAGAAGTTTATGGCGAAATGCACCGATACATTCCAGTGCTGGCTAAGTGGTCAGGATTCAATAAAATAGGGGAGAAAGTCGTACAACACCAAGCTCGAAAATACGGAAAAACGAAATTTGGAATGTCCCGATTTATTTATGGATTTTTAGATTTGGCTTCTATTATGTTTATTGGCAAATTCGGTAAGAGGCCTATGCATTTTTTCGGTGCTTTAGGAATTGTTTTATTGGCTATTGGATTCGCAATTTTATTATATCTAAGTATTGATAAAATATTTTATAAAACCGCAAATATCAATGACAGGCCAATCTTCTTTTTTGGGATACTTTCGGTAATCGTGGGAGTTCAATTGTTTATTGCAGGATTTTTGGCAGAATTAATCACGAGAAACAGCTATGACCGCAATAAGTACTCTATTGAAAAGATTATTTAATGAATCGCCAAGAGAAAAAGAGGAATTGTGAATTATATATCATACTTCTATAAATCAACATTTTTGGTAGAAAAATTTTATACATAAAGATAGAGACATACATATTTACACTTTAAAAAAACTTAATATTTCAGTATGAGGAAAATCATTTCACTTTTTACAATGTTGCTGGTTTTTGCAACCATTGCATCGTCCCAAATGAATAAAATTGAGTTCCAAGAATTCACTTTAGACAATGGGTTGCATGTTATTTTACATAAGGATAGTACGACACCCATCGTTGCGGTATCAGTGATGTACCACGTTGGTTCTAAGAATGAAGACCCTAATAGGACCGGATTTGCCCACTTTTTTGAGCATTTGCTCTTTGAAGGATCCGATAATATCCAGCGGGGAGAATACGATAAATATGTTGAACAAGCTGGAGGAACCTTAAATGCCAATACGACTTTTGACAGAACTTACTACTTCCAAGTATTGCCTTCAAATCAATTGGAACTCGGCTGTTGGTTAGAATCAGAGCGAATGATGCATGCCAAGGTCGAAGAAAAAGGCATCGAAACACAAAGAGAAGTTGTTAAAGAAGAAAGAAGACAAAGAATTGATAATCAGCCATATGGCAACTTGTTGGAAGAATCTTTTAAAAGAGCCTTCACGGTTCATCCATACCATTGGCCGGTAATAGGAAGTATGGAACATTTGAATGCGGCTCAGGAGCAGGATTACAAGAATTTTTATAAGAATTTTTATATCCCCAACAATGCCATACTTTCTATCGCAGGTGATATCGATTATGACCATGCTAAGGCCTTTGCAAATAAATATTTTGGCGGAATCCCTCGCGGTGCTGAAGTAAAAAGACCAACAGCGGTCGAGCCTCCTTTATTGCACGAAGTGAGAGACACCATTTATGACAATATTCAGTTGCCAGCCGTAGTGGAAACCTATAGAATTCCGGCACAGGGTACCCCTGATTACTATGCTGTAAGTATGTTAGGTACACTGCTGTCTCAAGGAAATTCTTCAAGATTTAATAAAGCCTTGATTGACGAACAGCAAAAGGCAGTTTATGTTGGGAACTATCCATTGGGATTGGAAGACCCGGGTGCATCTTTGGTGTTCGGTATATGCAGTATGGGAGTCACAGTTGACCAATTAGAAGAAGCGATGGATGCCGAAATCCAAAAGATTCAGACCCAACTAATATCTGATGAAGAATTTCAAAAATTAAAAAATCAAGTGGAAAATGATTTTGTTTCATCGAATAGCAGAATTGCCGGAATCGCAGAGAATCTGGCCAATTACGAAATGTATTTTGGTGATGCAAATCTTATTAACACAGAATTAGATAGATATCTTGCCGTGACCAAGGAGGACATTATGAGGGTGGCCAATCAGTATTATAATAAAAATAATAGGGTAGTGCTTCATTATTTGCCAAAGCCTCAAGAGCCATAATTGAATAATAAGAACACAATTGATAAATAAAAAAGAGATATAAATGAATAATTTTAAAATAGCAATTATTGGTAGTTTGTTGAGTTCTTTCATTTTTGTTCAGTGTAACAAGAATACTAAGATGATGACGGATGATAGTACCATGACCACTGAACAAGCGGTACTTGATAACTGGAGAAGTCAAGCACCCTCACCCGGCAAAGCCAGAGAAATAGAAATAGGAGACTATCAGCATTTTACACTGGACAATGGCCTGACATGTATCGTCGTAGAAAATCATAAATTACCAAGAGTAAGTTATCAACTGTCTTTGAGAAATAATCAAATCATGGAGGGTGATATGGTAGGCTTGGTAGATTTTGCGGGGCAAATGCTGGCTCGTGGAACGACCACGAAATCTAAAGCGGATATCGACAATGCGGTCGATTTTATTGGAGCGAATTTTAATACCAGCGGTTATGGAATGTACGGTTCTACACTTAAAAAGCACCAAGCAGAGCTATTGTCTATCATGACCGATGTATTGTACAATCCTTCTTTTCCAAATGAAGAGTTTGACAAAATAAGAACCCAAACATTATCAGGTCTAGAAGCGGCAAAGGCAGATCCCAATAGCATGATTGCGAATGTTGATGCAGTGCTCAATTATGGAAGAAATCATCCTTATGGTGAGGTTCAAACCGTGGAAGCGGTCAATAAAATTGATTTGAATGCATGTAAGGCATATTATGAAACCTTCTTCAAACCTGGCAATGCGTATTTGATCATTGTGGGAGATATCAGCTTAGAAGAGGCAAAATCTGTTGCCAATTCAAATTTCGGTTCATGGAAAAACAGTGCCATCCCACGGATTGAATATAATTTACCGGAGTTTCCGAAGAGCACTCAAGTGAGTATTGCAAATAAAGAGGGTGCAGTGCAGTCCGTCATCAATGTCACATATCCGATAGATATGAAACCGGGTTCACCTGACGAAATCAAAGCAACCGTGATGAATAACATTCTCGGCGGAGGTATTTTTTCTGGTCGATTAATGCAAAATCTAAGAGAAGACAAGGCCTATACTTATGGTGCAAGATCTTCCTTGAGTTCTGATAGATTGGTTGGTAATTTTAAAGCTTATGCCAGCGTAAGAAATGAGGTGACAGACAGTTCCGTATATCAATTTTTGTACGAGATGAACAGAATTGTCAATGAACCTGTGAGTCAGGCCGATTTGGACTTGGCTAAAACTTCACTTGCGGGTAGTTTTGCAAGATCACTAGAATCTCCTCAGACCATTGCGAGATTTGCATTGAATACTTTTAGATATGGCTTACCAAAAGATTACTACAATACGTACTTGCAGAGATTAGATTCCGTGAATATCTCAGACATTTCAGCCATGGCTAAGAAATACATTCGACCTGATGCTGCAAACATCGTGGTCGTAGGAAATAAGGACAATATCTCGGATAATCTATTACAATTTGACAGTGACGGAAAAATCGATTATTACGATGCATTTGGCCGCGAAATAAAACTTGACATTCCTATACCGGAAGGTCTGACTGCAACCAAAGTTATAGGGGATTATATCAATGCCATTGGTGGTAAAGAGGCTTTGATGAAGGTGAAAACTATGGAAACTACTGCCATGATGAGCATGATGGGACAGGAAGTGACCATTAGCTCTAAGTATAAAGATGGTGATAAATATGCCATGAGTATGTCCATGATGGGCAATGTGATGCAGTCTCAAATAGTGAATGGCGATAAGGCCATGGTTTCTGCCATGGGACAAAATCAAGTAATTAGTGACCCGGCTCAGTTGAAGAAAATGCAAAGTGAGGCTGAACTTTTCTCTGTTTTACATTATGATACGGATGGAACAAAACTTGACTTAAAAGGTATAGAAACAGAAGGAAGTAATAATTATTACAAAGTATTGGTAACGACCCCCGATGGTGTCGAAAAAACCCAATTCTATGATGTGAAGTCAAAGCTTTTGAAGAAGGAAATGGCATCAGAAACAGGACCGCAAGGCGAGATGACCATAACGACGGAAGTCCCAAGTTATATCGAAGTGAATGGTATCAAGGTTCCTGCCGAAGTGACGATTATCGGTGCTGCACCTATGCCTCTCAAGATGAAAATAACAGAGGTAAAAATCAATGAACCCATTAGTGATTCGGATTTTTCCGTAGAATAAATGCACCAAAATTGAAAATAAAAAAGGGGAAATTCTAATTGAATTTCCCCTTTTTATTGGATGTTTGACAGTCTATTCTATTTCAACCTAAAATTACCTTTGCCGCAGAGATAACCATTATTGTAAAGTTCCACATCATAGTTCCCCTTAGGTAAATGTGATGAAAGCAAGTAGTCTATACATCCGTTAGTGTCTTCATTATTGTAGGTAATTATTCCACTTGTTGTGTATTTTACTTGCGTATTGTCAATTTATTGACCAATACTCCCGATCCTTCAGACTCAAGATATACGGTCTCACCCATCGGGTTGATATATCTCACATAAAAAGTCTTGTCACCCGCAGGAGTCACAACATTTGTTTCTGTCAAGAAACAAATTCTGAGCATATCGACATCTTTCGCTTTTGATTTTTCTTTTATTTTTCCATCATCTTTTACCTCATAGCCTTTTACTTCAAGAAAATTAATTTTAATGGCATTGGCAATGTCCACTTGTACCGATAGCTTTTCGTTTCTAGCGCTGAGCTTTTCTTTTTCTGTAGTGAGTTGTGCCTGTGCCATGGAGAGTTCCTCCTTTGCTTTTTCCACTTGTGCAAGGCTGGCGGAAAGGCTAGAATTTGTACTTTAGTAATTCTGTATTTGCTCGCCGTAAGAGTGGCATTTTCAGATCTCAATTTCTCCAATTCAGCTAAGAAACTGTTGTTTTGAGTTGTCAATTTTTTGATTTCATCTTTTGCTTTAGTCAGTTCCCGCTTAGTCCAGATTAAGTTGTTGATTTTTTCCTTTTGCGTAGCCAATTCCGCTTTTTGACTGTCAATGAGAGTGTTTAAGTCTGTATTTTCACTTCTCATTTCCTCAAGACTTACCAGCGCAGCCTGATAATCTTGATCCAGTTCTACTGAATCCTTTCGGCCTCGATGAGCTCCGTTGAGATTGGTCATTTAGAGACTTCAATTTACTATTGACATACCACTGGTATGCATTAAGTCCTAACAAAACTATAATGGCAATCAATGCCTCAAGATGTTACGTTTGATTTTTGATTTATAAGTATTCATTTTCTAATGTGTAATATTTTCAAATTGCATTATGACACAAATATCAGGTAATATTTTTGCATTTATAATACATTATTTTGAAAATCCATGTTTCCGCCACCTAAATAGATTGGGTGGGGGTTTTTACTGATATTTTGGTATGAGTGACCCACAATTTTATTTTAAAAGAATTAATTTTATTTAAGAAATTGCTATTTATTTTTGATTGATAAGCCCAGTTATCTTTATATTTATTGCTTTTATTTCAATCTGGACATAGGTGGAACTATTAAATAAGTTATTTGCAAAAGAAAGTATTTTTCAGGCTTTCTTGTTTCCTTCTAAAAATATACGAACTGTGATAATCCCAACAAAAGGTCATTTTATACATTAAAATTTTTAAAATGAAAGTTAAACTTTTCAGTTTCAGTTTTTGATTCTTCTTATTATATCGTCAGAAAGATTTATAGAAAATATTGAGTTAAGGGTATTCGTATTTTTATTGAATAGCACAATTATGAATTACTCTGGTTGTGGCAACGGTGAATTTTATATAATGTACGACAAATCAAGCTCAACAAATTATATTCTGAGTAAGGATAGTTATCGAAGAATACAATAGATTTTGATGACAATTTTACCAAGATGGTGCATTATTGGATGCTGTTTTATTTGGAGGATTCTAATACTAATTTGTAAATGCCTATTTTACAATAAAAGGGAGTTACTATACAAATTGTTGAGAATGATTTCGCGATTCATTTGATAGATTTTTAATCAAACTAAAAATCAGTCTGTTAATACGATATTGTTATTCATTTTGTATATAATTTTCATATGACCAGAGATGATGTTGCTATTTATCTTTCAATTCATTTATTTTTGATTGTTGCTTGCATTTACAGAAAATATTTGGAACGATCTTTAATCAATGGTATCCGATGACATCATTACTAGCAGTTACATCCAATCAGTTCTACTGGTGGTGGTGGATGGAATGGCTATACTGGGTTGCGGTAATGGTGAAACAATGGGTAATGGTAAATAATGGAACAATGAAGCATATATTAATTCTAATTTGCATAAACAAGTTGCAATAGATTAAAGCTCACAGATGAAATCTTAAATAATGATGTATTAAGCGAAAGATAATGGTTAAGGTTTCTAAATGGACAGTATAATAAAAAAGCACAGAATGTTTAAATGGAATTTCCTATACCCTCATCAAGCTATGTTACATCAAGTGTCAAAATTGAATGATTACTGCAAATGAATAATCGAAAATTTAGATGATTTCATGGACAACAATGTGCTTGGACAGTTTATGATGATATTTTATGTTTGTAAAGCTGGTATGGATATAATATTTATGTCATAGATTAGGTGAATACTCTTCATCTCGTAATCATCGTTACATTGATGGTACCAATATATAATGAAGTGATGATGCACTAACACTTGAACAAATTGCGAAAATAAGTCGGAAAATTTACTTTATTATATCTTACCCAGATTTCAATTTGACTTTGAGGAATGTTTGGTTGAAATAATACTAGTTTAATCGAATTTAAAGCCTTATTGACAGAATTCTCTATTTTATAAATTAATTTGACTTAATAATAGTTGGATAATTTAGATTTTCTTTGACGATGAATTTTGGAATCGGATAATCTAACAACTAAAATTTCCATCTTGCAAGCATTTATAAATGCCTTTCTAAAATTCTGATGGTTATGGATGTATGACAGATAACTTATCCTCTAGTAGGCGCGATTTTCAGAAGCAAGACTTGATTATCTTAACAAATAATACTTGTGTTCATGCTTATAGTGGTATACAAATTCCATATATTGAGGTTCAACTGTTAAAATGATGATAATTATTTTTTCTCATCTAATCTTTGGTATTTGGATGCAAAGACATTTGTTAGCCTGATAACTAAACACTCTTTTCGACATTTGGTATCATTTAAATATTGAATTAAGGTATTATGCAATATTTCCGGAAAATAGTTCAGGACATCAGATTTATTTGATCTTAATAGTTGTACGTGGCTGTCTGTAGATCACAGATACAATCATTTTGATTAGAATAAATCTTAGATAAATGATAAAAATAATTTGTATTTAATTTTATTTCAATTGGTTTTACATGAATAAAATCGACATAGTTCGATATATTATTATAATGGGATTTTAAGTCTTTTTTAGGTGCTTAATTTGGTTAATAATTAATGAAATAAACCAATTTCAGACGTAAGCGTTATGAATATTTCATTAGTTGCAAAATTAGATATATTGATACTGCAAAATCTTGTTTTACATATAAATGAATCAATACATTTAAATAAATATCTGTTGAAAGGTTTAATTGAGCGGACATTTTGTTTGTAAATTATTATTAAGAATTGTTCAATACAACTCAGTTACATTAGAGAAAATAAAATTAGCAGAAATTTTATTTTGTCCAAATTTGGATAGGTGGAGGAAATATATATTGATAAAGAAATTCATTGCCCTGTTTAGATCAAAGATTGTCCTTATCAAATTGATGTTTATCATACAACATACTGAATATCCATTATGAAATATTGAAAGAGATTTGGCTCTTAATTTTAGTAATTATATCATCATGAAAATAGGTCTAATGACTCAAAGATTTTTTACCTCTACAAGGGAAATGAAAGTGGCTTCCCTATTTCACACTCTCTAAGTCTAAACTTTTTTGCAACCAGCAACTCAGATAGATAAACAAGAAAGTATAAAGACTTGAAGATATAAGCCTCATTGACACTTAAAAGTAGCTTTCGCCGAATGTCTCTTTGAAAAAAAGTCTCCTAATTTATAAAATGGGTTTGGCATCAAATCTTCAATGGAGTTAAGCGGCATAAACTGGAAAGCTCGCATTTCGGTTTTTAATAAAAGTGGATACCTGAGCAAAGATTCCAAAAACATCCTTAACAACGATGTAAATCAATAGACTCAGAAACCCTCGCCTTACTAAAAATGCGACCAACATCGCAAAGCTCGAATACCCCATACACATCACGAAAAATCGCAATATGGCATGGTTATTATCCATCGCTAAGTAAAAATCAGGGTATTCTGTGTTAAACATACCAATGATTAAGGTCGAAAACGTGTAGATTATCGTCGCGATTAAACTCAATGCGATGATGAAAATTAATTTAGACATGAAATAATCCTGTCTCGTGAAGCCATTAATGATAGATTGTCTCATGGTCTTAAAATCTATCTCACTCGTGATGGAATATATGACTAGAAAACCTATAAAAAAACTCACAAGCCAGTTACCTATAACTCCTTGATAATCCCACACCGTCGGAAATTCATAAAAAATCTTATAACTTGGAAACGGGGGAGGAGCCCCTTGAAAAACCTTTTTTCCAAGGAATATCAATGAACAAAACAAAAGCACAAAACCCGTCAAAAGTATGATGACAAGGTTGTTTTTCTTGTATTTCTTAGCCTCTAATGATAAAAAGTATATGATAGATTTCATGATTACGCTTGGTTACTTGTTATTTTCAAATAATCTTCCTCGAGATTTTGTTTCCTGATGTTGAAATGGGTGATTATGTTCCCGCTATCATAAAGATATCTGCTAAAATCCTGCGTACTGGTTTCCATTACAAAATGCCCTTTTATCATGGTCAAGTTGGATTCCGTAATTTTAATATGATGATTGGAAGACAGAGTTTTATTGAGTTTATCCATATCAATGGCCGATATTTCAAACATTACATTGGACTTTGATTGGCTTCCAATGGGATTGCATGAGAGTAGTTTACCCTTTTTGAGAATGGCCACTTTGTTGCATATTTTTTCTACTTCATCGAGAATGTGAGAGGCCATGATGATGGTATTTCCTTGTTCTGCGAGACGCTTAAGTATATTCCTCACATCGGCTATTCCATTGGGGTCTAGACCATTCGTCGGTTCATCAAAAAGCAATACTTCAGGATCGCCAAGGATGGCTCCTGCAATGGCTAATCGCTGTTTCATCCCGAGTGAATAGGTTGAAAACTTGGACTTCCTTCGACTAAGTAAGTCCACAGTCTCCAATGCTTCATCAATTCTAGGATTTTCGATATTTTTTATTTGTGCTACGATAGACAAATTATCATCGGCATTGAGATAGGGATAAAAATTTGGTGTTTCCAAAATACTGCCTATTTTTCTGCGATGATGTTTCCCATAAGCGTCATTAAACCAAACGAAATTTCCACTGTCTGCTTGCAATATCCCTAGAATTATGCCAAGGGTAGTGGTTTTTCCGCTTCCGTTAGGGCCCAGTATTCCGAGGACATCACCCTTTTGTACCTCAAGATTCAATCCGTCCAATGCCCGTATAGAGCCGTAGTTTTTGCTTAAGTTTTGTATAGTTATAATTTTGTCCATAGTGGATAGTGTTTAGCCATTGTGTTAGATTTCTTAACTTAGAACGAGTCAAAAATAGTATAAAAACTAAAACATTATCCAACAGTTAGATGAATCTATGGAATAGCGTGATAAAACTCTAAAATTTGTGGATGGCCTCATATAATTCTGCCGTGGGTAAGCCCATGACATTGGTATAACTGCCCACTATTTTTTTTATTTTGCAATGACCTATCCATTCTTGGATGCCATAAGATCCGGCTTTGTCAAAGGGCTGGAATCGCAGGATATAATATTCTATTTCTTCTGGCAATAATTCGTTGAAAAATACCTTGGTTTCTACACTGAAACTATCCAATTTATACCCATCATAAAGACTCACTCCAGTAATCACTTGATGTTCTCTGTTGCTTAAATTTTGAAGCATATTAGTGGCATGCTCCTTATTACTTGGTTTTCCTAAAATTTGTCCATCTGAGATGACTACACTATCTGCGGTAATTAATAAATGATGTGGAGAAATGCGATCACCCAAAGAATCCGCTTTAAGTCTTGAAAGAAATAACGGTACCTCTTCAGGGGGAATTGATTCATCATAAACTTCATCAATATCACTGGGTATTACATCAAATGACAAACCCATATCTTGTAATAATTGAGCTCTTCTCGGCGAGGCAGAGCCTAAGATATAGGTGAATTTATGAAAAATATTAAGCATAAAAATGTTTTACAAAGAGTAAATAAATTAAACCAATGAGCATCATTATTTTAATCAAAAAACTAATACGGTGAAAATCAGATGGGCTCCATGCGGACTTAAGTTTAATAATACTATACAAATTCATGAATAATATCAAGCCCAAGGTCAATTTTCCAAACATCGAAGGATCAAAATATATTAACCACACAACGATTAAAATAGATAGCATAACTGATTCTAATACAGCAATATACTTAGAGTTTTCTAAACCAATACTTATAGGTAGGGTAGTGTGGTTTTCTGCCAGATCTCCTTTCATGTCTTCCATGTCCTTGATTAATTCTCGATACAAAGTAGATAAAAAAGCAAATATGAGATAAAATGCAAATAGGATGAGCTCGAAAGGGTAGTTCTCTTTTATAAATTGGAGATTGGGCCACTCGGCAACCAAGAGCATGCCGGGTACCAATGCACAAGCAAGGGCGACCACTAGGTTTCCCCAAAAAGCTTTGCCTTTCAGTGACTTAGAATAGTAATATAGTAGAATAGAAACAAAAGGGTAAATCCAAAGTAGTCCTAAGTTATTCGTCCTAGTGGCTACCCACAGACTTAAGAAAAATCCAGTAATACTCAGAATCCAATAGCTGAGAAGTAAGGTTTTTCTATCTTTTGTACTTAATTTCTTTTTTTGGTTAACATCATCAGTATAGACATCAAAGTAATCATTGATAAGATAAGCACATAAGGCAAGAAGAACCGTGATTCCAATAAAAACATAAAAAACAGAATCTTGCAAGATGGCTCTACCTGAAGAAATTAATCCCCCAAAACACACATAATAAATTAAAATCTGGCTGAGGGCGACAATGAATAAATTGAGAACTCTAAAGTTTTTTAATACGCTAGAGAATTTCATAAAATAAGCGGCCATAATTCTTGAGCTCGCATGGTTTTTTCGATCACTTCTCTTACACAGCCATGTCCTCCTTGACTTATCGCAATATAATCCGCCACATCGACCACTTGAGGAGAAGCATCCCTTGGGCATGTGAAAATAGAAACTTCGTCACGAACGGCTAAATCTGGGATGTCATCCCCCATATACAAACACTTTGTTTTGTCCACTTTTAGCTCATTTTTTAAATCTTGAATGGCGATTCTTTTGTCAATGACTGCATCATAAAGATGTGTAATTCCCAAGATTTCCAACCTTTTTCTTACACCTCTGGAAGCACCTTTTGTGATGATGGCCACGTCAAAACCCGTTTCTAAGGCATATTTTATGGCTTGCCCATCCCTGACATTCATTCTTCTTAACAATTCACCTTCCTCAGTAACTAATAGACTCCCATCCGTGAGAACACCATCAACATCAAAGATGAAGCACTTAATATTTTTAAATCTCGAAATGTCTTTCATAAATTACTGGTTGTCTCGCCATTCATAGACCCATTTGGCTTGTATTTGTTCAAGATGCCCCTCATTGCATTCCTCTTTTGTTCCTTCAAAATGGGGTAGACCCATTACCCAATCCAGCAAGTCAGTAAACCTAATTCGATATATTTGTGACTCTCCGAATTCATCTCCGAATTTTTCATATAGTTTGATCGCAATGTCCTCGTGGTCGGCCCAACTTATGGGCATATCTTCAAAAGCTTCAAATGACATGTTGTGTTATTATTTAGTGTTCGTGTCCAATAATTCTTTTTTGATCGGGAATTTCTACCTCGATTTCGGCATCATCATCCAATATTATGCATTGACAAGCCAATCTCGATTCTAAACGTGGATTTATCGCTCGATCTATAAAATCTTCCTCTTTATCGGAAATTTCTTCGAGGAATTCATCTCCTGAATTGACATAGATATGACAGGTGCTACATGCACAGACACCACCACAGTTGTGGTTTAAATGGACGTCATGATCCTCTGTTATTTCAAGAATTGAATATCCCTTTTCGGCATCAAGAACAACCTTTTCAGGTATGTCTTTATCTTCAAATTTAAAAATAATTTTTGCCATAAATTTACTCTACACTCTTATTTCGATGGTAAATGATTACCCTTCATAATTCAATTTTAATTAACATTAATGGCGATGATTGGTTTAAAAATTCCTAGACTATTGTTTTTATTGCTCTCGTCATTTCACGTTTTCCTATGGGGCCGGGAATGGACTCGACCATAAATCCCACATTTTTTAATGCCCTTTTGAAAGATCCCTTTGCACAATAGCTTACCAATATTCCTTGAGCCTTAAGTGAGCAGTAAAAACGCTGTAGCAATTCCTCTTCCCACAAAAATGACTGAACGGAAGGCCCGAAACCATCGTGATAAATCAAATCATACTCTCGATGAGGGAGTTCGTAATTTTCTATTTTTGTATTTTCTAATTTGAATGAAAAAGAGTAGCCATGATCGTTTTTATCCGAATATTTCCCAACTGAATGGGATTTTGAAAACATATCTTTCAAATCCTCTCGCTCTAATACCGCTAGATAATTTAATTCATTCACCTGATTCGTGCTCAAGGGATATGCCTCTAGCCCGGTATAGCGAACGTTTATTTTCTGAGTTTCCCAATACATATAAGTTCTTAACATATTGAGGCCAGTACCAAAACCCATTTCAAAAATTGAAATTTCATCCTGGTTGTGAAAATATTTTAATCCGGAATCAATAAACACATGATCGGTCTCTTGAATAGATCCATGCATGGAATGATAACTTGCATTGAAAATCGACGAAAAAACACTTGAGGAGCCGTCTTCTGTGAGGATTACCTTAGAAAACATTATGAAAAACGGAGATATTCTAAGATTTCTGAAGGTTCAATATCCAAGTGGGAAAGGTCAAGTACGCATTCGCCATGATCAATAACTATTAATTGAGGAGATTCGTGGTGAACGTGGTATTTTTCGGCGATATGGTTGGATTCATCTCTGTATCTGAGCAAGTCCAAAAAGTAAAATTTATTAATAGGTGCCGATTCGAAAGCATCCTCAAGACGCAAGAGAGCCACCTTACTTAATGGGCAAGAAGTAGAATGTTTAAAAATAAATATTGGATGCTCTTTACTAGTAACATCCAATTTATTATAATCAACGGGAGGAATTAGTTCAATCCAATCAATCACTTAATGATCACACTTTTAAGGACGTCGGTGGCCGCTTCTAATTCGTATGGACAACCATATCCACCTCTACTACAACTGCTGAACAAAACAACGCCAACAACTAAAACTAACATTATTTTCCAGTTATTTGAAATACTCTTTAACATGACTATTCTTAATTTAAAATTTTTCGTAATATTTAGTATCGAAAATTGAACGCAAAGATGGTAATAATTATTTCTTTTACATAAAGATTAACAAAATATTAGAATCTCACCCAGATGCAAATGAATCAAAAACGAGAAACACATGAATGAAGCCAAAAGAATACATTTAATTGCGATAGGAGGGGCTGCCATGCACAATTTGGCTCTTGCCCTTCATGACAATGGGAATATCGTCTCAGGATCTGATGATCAGATATATGAACCTTCACTTTCAAGGTTGAACGCTAAAGGACTTTTACCTGTTGAGATGGGCTGGTTTCCCGAAAAAATCTCTCCTGCTATTGATATAATAATTTTGGGAATGCATGCCAAAATAGATAATCCAGAATTGCTGCGAGCTCTGGAGTTAGATATTCCTGTCATGAGCTATCCCGAGTACGTGGCTCTTGCATCAAAGAATAAGAAAAGGGTAGTGGTTGCTGGGAGTCATGGTAAGACCACCACGACCTCGATTATTATGCACATACTTAGAGAAAATAATATGGATTTTGACTATTTGGTCGGGTCTATTATTGATGGTTTTGATAATATGGTAAGACTAAGTGAGGCGCCATTGATTATAATCGAGGGTGATGAATATTTAAGTAGTGCTTTAGATTTGCGGCCAAAAATAGCTCATTATCAATCAGATATAAGCATTATCACTGGGATAGCTTGGGATCACATTAATGTTTTTCCAACGTTTGATGAATATTTAAAAGTATTTGAGAATTACATCAATTCACACAATGAAGACGCTAAGATATACTATTGCGAAGAAGATATTCATCTAAATAATTTTGCTCAAAATCATACAAATATGTTGCCTTATCATGGTTTTGATAAAGATCGAAACGGGAATATTATGTTAAATGGAGAAGCATATAAATTCCCAATGATAGGAGAACATAATCTGAAAAATGCACAGGCAGCCTTTCTTGTATGTCAAGAACTTGGTGTTTCTCAAATTGAATTTTTTCAAGCTTTGTCTACATTTACAGGAGCTAAAAAACGGCTACAGCTTATGAATGATAATGGAAAAGTTAAAATCTTTCTTGATTTCGCTCATTCGCCATCCAAAGTGAAAGCAACAGTTGATGCCGTTAAATCGTGGTTTCCAGATAAGGAATTAATTGCATTTTTTGAATTGCACACATATTCTAGTTTGCAAGAAAATTTTTTGGTGCATTATAAAAGCTCGTTGGATAAAGCTGACCGTGCTTATGTGTTGTATAATGAGGATACTTTAAAAATTAAAAATCGTAAGGCGCCTGATGCAGAAAAAATAATCCAAGGATTCGGCAATGATGCTATTAAGATAATTAATAATAAAATAGCTTTTGAAGAGGAATACGAAGATGCTATTAAAGGCGAAAATAGAGTGGTGTTACTAATGAGTTCTGGAGATTTATTTGGTGTAAAGATATAATGGGCAATAAACTGAGAAAATACAATTTAACATAATATTAATTATGGGACAAATACATAAAATTTAAAGTATCTAAAGGTGGTATTCTGATATGCTCAAAATATTTTACTTAGGAAACAAGTATCCAACTCTAAGATTCCATCTAAATTTATCGACATCATTAACCCAAGTGCAATCAAAATCAATAGGTCCGATTAAAGAATTATAGGAAAACATACATCCAGCAGAAGCTAAAACACTAATACCACTGGTGTCAAAATTAGTCCATTTGTTGTTAGATTTAAATAATTGACTGGCAAAATCGCTTAAATCCCCATACGCCACGTTGGCGATAGAAAAATGCGGTGTTACATAGTAATCATAATTGTAACGATATTGTAGTGATAACGTCGTAGATAAATATTGTGTAGCTAAAATTTCATTTCTTTTCAGGCCATAAAATTCTAATTGGTACGATCTATAATAATCCGTAATCCCTCCTATGAAAAATTTGGATCCGAACGCGTAGGATTCAAAATTTAATTGAGAATTTTCATCGATTAATGTATTTCCTATATTCACGGAGGCGCTTAATATTGTATGTGAGCTCAATCTAAATAATTGTTGAAAATCAAACTGAAATATCCAATAACCATTGACTTTACCTTCGACCTCAGATAAATTATTATCAATATAAGAGACGGCCACATGATTACTTAAGTTTCTATTCAATTTTACCCGGATATATCTACCTGAGTTGGGATAAAGGACTTTGTTTAAGCTATTGAACTCATATTTTAAGAATAAATCTAGAGTATGGAAATTATACTTCTTTATTCCATAAATTCCGGGATTGATTTCTGCATTTATTATAGGGTGAAAATGAGTCAATTCGTATTTGATACCAAGCCCGATAAAACTTTGAAGATTATTAATATTTTTATTGAATTCATTTAAAAAATTGAAATATCGATATCGAAAATAATCAGCTTCGAAGCCCTTCTGATATATACTTTCTCGAGATTGGAGTGCAAGTGCTTCTGCTTTCCACCACCAATTCCTCTCATGACCCACATGAATAATATTTTGTAATCTGATTTTCGGCTGCTCTGCTAAATCAATAGAAATGAGGGATCGAGAAGCCGGCCCCGTAATGTTCCTACCGGTATAGTTAAGAATGAGACCTACCCCATTATGTCTATCATAATGAATCGAAGCTTTAAATCTATGTTTATCTCTTTCTTTTGCATCTATTTCTAAGGTTGTTTTGGACTCATGATTGGAAATATTGTATGATAATTTTTCAAACAGGGTGCTACCCATTGCATTGACTAATCCTTGCTCGATGGCATCTATTTGATTATATTTACCGATTTCAACACCTATTCTAGCTTTTATATATTTGTAGTTTTCAGGATTGACTCCTGTAAAAATCTCTTCATCAATAACTAAGCTATCTAGTGGTATTGGCTGATGTCGTGTTCTTTGTTTAAAATTTTTTAGCTGATATGAAAGGGATTGCAACTGTGGAAGTACTTCTTTTAAGGCAATACTTCCATCATCAATAAAATCATTCAATTTATCAAAATCACCGGATGAATACTTAAGGTTGGGAAAATTATTCACTAAAATATCACACAATTTTTTACTTTCTTCATGATGAAGATTACTTATGAGCATTCCCGTCTGAAAAAGCAGGTCAGATAGATTATTTAATCCTTCTTTGCTCACCATTCCTTCGCCTACATCGCTTCCAATAATAATATCTGCCCCCCATTTTTTAGCAATATCAGTTGGAAAATTATTCAGTACTCCCCCATCGAGAAGGATCTTATCATCTAGTACCACTGGGTCAAATAAGGCCGGTATCGACATACTGGCTCTCATGGCCACTGCCAGACTACCTTTATCAATCACAAATTCCTTGCCCGTCACAATATTAGTTGTAACTGATCGGAAGGGTATGTTTAATTCATCAAAGTTTTTTAAAGAATAAGTGCTTACTGTTAATTTTTCAAACAGATTCATCAAGTTAAAATCATTCAACAAATAGTTTGAAGTTTTAAATCTACCGTGATTTATATTGAGTTCAGTTAAGTATTCTTCGTACTCTGATTTTTCTTCAACTGCTACATCTCTTAGACTCACACCTTCAGAAAATAGTTCATTCCAATTGACTTGACTAGCCATATTGTATATATCATCACCTGAATATCCCATGGCATATAATCCTCCTACAATGGAGCCCATACTGGTTCCGATAATGATATCAGGGACAATACCTAGAGAATCTAGTGTCTGGAGCACGGGAATATGAACAAATCCTTTGGCACCACCACCACTTAATACTAAAGCTACCTTTGGCTTGACAGACTGCGAATAAACGGATGAAATGACACTGCAAAACAATAAAAAAGTTAGTAATTTTCGTAATTGCATAACTATTGTTGGTATTTAATTATGAACATTTACAAATTTACTTGATAATCATGTGAAATGAATAAGAATGTCTTAGAATTATTAAAAATAACAACATATGTGTATATTTTATATTTATTTTATGGCGATATGTTAGATATTAATTACTTTTGATGTATTAATAATTAAAAGGTTTACTGAAATTGACTGAAATAAAACACATTGCTATTGCCGGAAATATCGGCGCCGGAAAAACCACTCTTACCAATATGCTGGCTCAGCATTATAAGTGGGAAGCAATGTATGAAGACACCAACACCAATCCCTATCTTAGTGACTTCTATGACGATATGAATCGTTGGGCTTTCAATCTACAAATTTACTTTTTGAATAGTCGTTACCAGCAAATTTTGAATATCAGGAATGGCAATAAAACCGTGATTCAGGATAGAACCATTTATGAAGATGCCAATATTTTTGCACCAAATCTACATGACATGGGTCTGATGAACAAGCGTGATTTTGAGAATTATTACCAACTTTTTAAAACCATGTCGTCCCAAGTAGAAGCACCTGATTTGCTAATTTATCTCAAAGCGAGCATTCCGACCTTAGTCGAGCATATACAACTTAGAGGCCGAGATTATGAAGGCAATATGAGCCTAGATTACCTCAAACGACTGAATTCTAAATATGAGAATTGGATATCCAATTATACCGAAGGTAAACTTTTGGTCATCGACGTCGATAAACTTAATTTCAAGGAACGAAAAGAAGATTTCGGCTATATCATTAATTTAATAGAAGCCGACATTCACGGACTTTTTAACTAATTTTCCCAATCATACATGACACGTACGATTTGGCCTTTTGGAAGCCAGTTCCCTCACCTTCTAGTGGGTATCCCATGTCAGCGAGTGATTTTACCACACCTTCAACTTGTAATTCGCTTTCTGCATCAAATTTAACTTCTTGATTTTCAATGTCTACTTCTAAGTTAGATACACCATCTATTGAAGACAATTTTTTAACAATAGTATTGGCGCAGCCTCCACATTTTATATTTTCAACTTTAAGTAAATAATTCACTGTTTTCAATTTTATTTAATGAACAACTAAAGTTTAATTTTGGTTTAAATCCACCAACTTGGATAAAAATAAACCAATAAAAGCAGTAATAATTGGATAATCAAAAATGGGATAACCCCTTTGTATATATTTATGGTCTTTACTTCTGGAGGCGCAACGCCTTTCAAATAAAACAAGGCAAATCCAAAGGGCGGTGTCAAAAAGGAGGTTTGAAGATTAAGGGCCATTAATAGACCTATCCATATTAAATTGACTTTATACATCGTGAGAATAGGAAGAACCACTGGTACAATGATGAAAATAATCTCAATAAAATCAATAAAAAATCCGGCAATAAATATAACAATCATGAGGATTAATATAAACCTAGATGCGGGCATATCGCTGTTTTGAACAAAGTCCAATAACAATTTTTCACCTTGAAGTCCTCTAAAAACCAAAGAAAATGTGGCGGCACCGAACAGAATTAGGAAGACCATGCTGGTCAACTGACTCGTCTGAATTGCAGATTCTTTGATTATTTTAAAAGAAATTTTGCGACTTATAAAGGCAATTAGCATGGCTCCCATCGCACCAACTGCCGCTGCTTCTGTTGGCGATGCAATTCCTGAAAAAATACTCCCCAAAACCAAGAATATGAGTAATAATGGCAGAACAAAAACTTTTAGTACTTTTCTCCTCGACGGTATGGAAAAATGAACTTCGTCCTGATTGCTGTTTAATTTATTACTACCGATATTGAAGGAAAGTAATACATAAATAATATAGGCCATAACAAGTAAAAATCCAGGTAAAAAAGACACGGCAAACAAATCACCTACGGAAACATTTAGGACACTTCCTAATAAAATCAGTACTATGGACGGAGGTATTATCTGCCCGAGAGTACCTGATGCAGCGATAGTTCCGGTACTGATTGATTGGCTGTAGCCAACTTTGAGCATACTGGGAAGCGAGATGAGTCCCATTGTGATGACCGTCGCTCCTACTATTCCCGTACTCGCGGCGAGCATTGCACCCACTATAATCACGGACACAGCTAGTCCTCCTCTTAGTTTTCCAAAAAGTGCCGCCATTGTCGTCAACAAATCTTCGGCTAGGCCGGACTTTTCAAGCATAATGCCCATAAATATAAACAAGGGTACAGAAATAAGGACATAATTTTGAAGCACACCCATAAGCCTCATAGGCAATACGGATAAAAAATCAGGTACGAACAGCAGCCCAAAAATAGTCGATATACCGCCCAAAACCAAGGCTATGGGAAAGCCTAAAAGTGTAACCACTAAAATCAATAAAAACAAGACCAATGCTAACCACTCCATGCCTTACTTTTGTTTTTGAATGATAAAATGGCCTTATATAACTCAATTACACCTTGAATTAATAATAATACAAATGATACGACGATAAAGAATTTTATTACATACCTAGCGGGCATTCCTCCGGGGTCGGGTGAGCCCTCACGCATGTGGAAAGAGTTGATAAATAAAGTGTAGGATTTTTCAATACCAACGATACACCACGGAATCAAGAGAAATACATAACCAATAATATTCAAGACATCCTGTTTCTTCTGAGGCCATTTAGAGTAAAAAACATCAACTCTTACGTGTTTATCAGCGGCCAATGTATAAGAAAAACCTAGTAAGAAAATCAAAGAGAAAATGTACCATTCTAAATCAATGACCCATGCATTTGACTTATTAAAAAGATAACGCATCATGACATCAATGCAGATGATAATAATCAATACCAAAACCAAATAACTGCTGCTCTCCCTATCTTGATAATGAGTTTTTCGAGCTTGTTATTAGATTTTTGCATTCGGGGTGTATATTACTTAATCAAAGTAATGTCACCGGATCTTAGTGTTTCCTCGCCAGTATTTGGATCGACCAATTCAAGGACATAAACATAAACGCCTTCTTCTGCCATTTTGCCTGAGTATCTTCCGTCCCATCCATACTGAGGGTCATTTACAGGTTTTGCCTGTAATATCAAAAAAAAACTTGATTTCCCCATCTATCGTACACTGCAAGTCGCTTTATAATGAGGTTTTCATCGAAATGACTGATATAAAACACGTCATTCACCCCATCATTATTCGGTGTAAAAATATTCGGAATATGTAGGACATTTATTTGAATATAATCCAGATAAATGCTGCTTGTAATTTTACAACCATCCGCAAAAGTCAACTCAACCGTATAGCTCGTATTTTCAGTAGTCGTGACCATTGGATTTAGACAATCGGTACAAGACAAGCCATCTGTGGACTCCAACTTATAAGAATAGGAATTTCATTGGTCTCTCTACGTTGAGAGAGTATGTATTTTCGCCAATAAGTGTTGATTGTATTTCAGAAAATAAGAGTCAATTTCTTCAATATCGACATTGAATTCTTCCTCACATCCGTCATCTGTCGATAAATGTACTGTATGTATCCCAGGGTTCAACTCAACACTAAACGGTAGTGTTATGATTTGGCTACTTTGAGGAACACCGTCTATCGATAATTGTAGAGGTAATTCGAGACTCGATTCATTGATCGTAATCATGCCGTTACTACCCTCGCAATAGGCATCCGTAATATCATAACTTACCATGAGAGGTAAGAAGCTCAAATTTACATTGACTATGCTATCACAACCATTAGAGGCTGCATTGGAAAGCGTGGTAACCCCCACAGGATTGTCCATATTATAAAGGTCACTGCCTATCATGATACTGTAATCAATATTACAACTTGTCTCTGAAATAGAAGAATTAGCAACATCCAAAAGTCAAGCGATACATTAACTATACTATCGCAACCATTAGAAGCCATTCCCACTAGGGGTTACACTACCTCTTGATTATCAATATTAAATGTAATACCTGATAAAGTAATACTGAAAGATTGATCGCAGGTGGGTGGTAAGAATAAATCGCCTTCTTGAGGCGATAAATAATTTATCTCTACGTGAATAAGGCTATCACAACCTCCTTGTGCTGCCCCTTGCAGAAGAACATCTCCCGTCGGATTGTCCATATCAAAGGTTTGATTACCTACCGTAAATGTTTCATTTTCATCGCAGGTCGATTCTATAAAATCAGGACCCGAAAGCAATATCACTTAGAGTGAGTTGTACTGTAATGATACTGTCACAACCAAACTGAGATACGAGTGTCGTAGTCCCCATTAAATGATTCTCATCATAAGTGTCATTACCTATCACAATACTTTGTCCACTACAAATATCTCTATTTAAATCTACATTATTAGAAGTAGCAAAAACCATTTCTTTGGTAATAGTAGTGTCTAGAACACAACCATTTTCCATAATATTGCTTATTTCTATCCTATACCAAGTATTTTGTTTTGACACAAATATGGTATCGGTAGTGTAGCCGATGGGTTTATTTGGATCCAATTTCACAGTACCATTTACAGACGTTTCGCTAATATTTTTTGATAGTAGAGCTCAGCTGATTATTACTCTCAAAAATATCAAATGTAAAAGATTGCTGTCCTGAAGTTCCTTTATCAATGACAAAATCCCAAACATCTTCATCGCAAAACACCTCGGTCGAAGAATCAAATACAAATTGTGGTTTTGGACTGATAGATAAGTAGACATGAGCGGTATCTTCCTGACAGGAATTACCATCTCCTACTACATAGATATATTCCACTAGATTTGACGATATACCATTGGTATTTATGGGATTTGGAGTAGGTGCAATATTTCCCAGCACATAAAATCGACCTCCCGAGTCTTCATTCATAAGGCCATCATAGAGATTGACGATATCGCCTTTGCATACTTTTTAATGTATCTCCCAGCCCTGCAGACACCATGTTTGCTAAATTGATATCAATCCTTGCTGTATCGGCCATACAAGATCCATTTTCCGGGAGGAGGTGATAAAATGAATATAATCCCGGAGAATAGCCCGAACTGTTGAATTCATTTCCTGCTAATGTCACTGTACCATCTACACTTTCGAATGTCCCAACGGTTGAATTATTCATCAACAAAGTTTGTAAGTTAATGATACTTCCTTGGCATGCTACGCTGTTGACATCGGCTCCTGCATTTTGACTCATGTCAATTGAAAAAACAATAGATGCTGTATCCGCACTACAATTTAGCCCATTGTCAATGATATAATAATAATTAAATACCCCCGAAGTATCTGATATATCAATCGTATAAGGCGTTAAAATCGTATCTCCAGCTTCATTTATGAAGATACCATTCCCGGTATTGCCATTCAAGTAATTGCTTAGATTGAATTGATTGGCAGCAGATTCACAGGTGTTGAATAGTGAATCTCTTCCGGCTGAGAATGTGCTTGAAATGGTAAGATAAAGGCTAGACATAACATCAGCACAATATTCAGAGGTATCTTTATAGACAAATTCGTATAGGCTCGGCTCTAGTGAAGACACATCAACCGATGTGGAATCACTTAAATTGACACCAGAATTATCAATATCAAGCCACTCCCCTCCCATTTCAGGATTTCCACCCATCAGCTGCATTAAATTAAGCGGTGTATTATATCCTTGACAAACATTAATAACCGTGTCATGTCCAACATCTATTGGGTTATAAATTTCAATTACGATACTATCTTGAGCTTTACAACCCCCGCCATCGTCATAAACATAAATGGTGGTATCAGACAAAATTATATCTCCCATGGCGTACAAGGTTCCTAATCCACCAATGCTGTCCGAGTAATAAGGATTTACAAGGTTGGAACCAGTAATTTCATTCAACTCGTAACTGCCGCAGGATAAGACAAAATCAGGCACCGTAAAACTAGGTCCTAAAGCCACATCAACTACAAAGTATGGTTGATTACTTTGACAATTATTGGAAGGGTCAAATATAAATAGTCCGATATTATTTCCACTGTTAGTACTATTAGTCAATACCGAACCGGGGGGAAACTCAATGCCACCACCATTTGAATCCGTAAAATAAGATGCATTACTTCCCACATTTTGTCCTTCAATAGGTGGTAAAGTATAACTTCCACAGGTATCAACATCCTCAGGAATATCATAAATAGTCAGTTCTCCCACAGATATATCAATCGAAATTTCGTCATAACATCCATCCACTCCAGAATAGATATACAAAGTCGTCGAACTATTAATCACATCTCCGACATTGTATTCTGTGCCTGTCATATTCATCCCACTGAAGTAAGAAGAATTATTGTTCCCCACGTTAGCGCCAGTAATCGGAGGTAAGGTTACTTGTGTGCAATCTGATAAATCTCCCGGGTCATCTATGGTCGGTAAAATATTGTAAAAAATGACCAAAAATCCATCGATAATGATATTGCCTGGGCAATCGGAGCTCACTTGAGAAACATTGGTAATCGTGAATGTAGAAACCTGGTTTATGGAATAAACATCTAAGACTCCCGGGGCACTAAAATTGGAATAAGTGGTGTTCTGTGGAGTACCATTAATCACGTATTCGAGATCAATATCATAAATTCCCGGTACATCCGCTAGAAAATAAATGGTATAATCTTCTCCTGCAACACCATCGATGTCACAAACAGAGCAATTCGTTTCATACATTACCGGATTGCAACTCACTGATACGTGGATGTCATCACCTCCACTTTGAACCACCAAGTCCACTTCCACGATGTTACTATTACAAGGACTTGACTCTATGACTGCGTATATTGTAGTGGTTCCACTATTAAAGCTCGTCGTATTTGATATTTCATTGGTAAGATTCTGGTCACTGTAATAATGGACGGTTCCACCATTGCCATTAAGTATCTCAGTATCTAAAGTTGTCAAATCAAAGTCTGCAGTTCCTGAGGCATCACAAATCACGTAAGGCAAAGGTTCACCTGCAACGGGGCTAGTTTCTAATGAAATGGAAGCCATATCTTGTCCATCAGAAACACCGGAGCATGAAGTATTAGCATTATCAACCACATCAAGAATGGTCAGACTTCCATCAAAGTTATAACTGGTCGGGATGCTAAGGGTCGAAGTAGAAGAGTTGTATGAGGGGAATGCACCACTACCATCATAACAAATGTCTATTTTAAAACCAGTTGCCACACTAACCAATGGGACTTGTATTGGAATGCCTGCAAATTCTATCTCAACATTCATATTGTACAAACCTGAACCTCCGGTAAAGAAAAATTCGATCATGCCACAGTCTCCAGTACACAACGTCAGGTCACCGGATAAATGATAAGTAATCGCATCTGTCACATCAAGCACTACTTGAAGGGGTTGGGACATACAGTTACCATCGGTGACTACCGCATACACAAAGCCATCAGTCGAATTGTAATTTGAAGGATTGGTAATTTCAGTCGTTGCACTCATATCTAAATACCACGTGACAGTAGCACCATTTCCTCCACTTATGATGTCATCTACACTAGTAAGGTCGAAAACCCCGACTCCACTGCCATTGTCACAGGCCTCCAATACACCGGGATCTACCGCATTGACTGTATTAAATGCAACAATTACATCTGTTGAATTAAGAATCACATCGCACATTGCACCACCTTGATCTTGTGCGGAATTTAAGCTTATTAAAGCGGATGATGTGACACTCGTCGGAATGGTAACAGTTAGTCCCGGTTCGTCCAAGTCGAGAACACTTCCGTCATAACAAACCGTAATTACAGGATTTCCGTTGTAGTTATCAATATTAAAAGGATTGTTTCCAACTCCGGGTATCCAAACATTGAGTTGTGCATCAAAAACACCAGTTCCACCAGTAAACGTAATATTTATGACATCGCATTCCCCTGGGCATAAATTAGGAGAGCCACTAATCGTAGCCGTTGGCGCTGCCTCAAGATTCAAAATGACTTCCACTGGATCAGAGGTGCAGGTCCCATCATCTACTACCGCATAAACACTACCTCCTGATGACGAATAAATTCCCGGACCGAAGATTTGATTATTCAAAGCCATATCAGAGTACCAAGTAACAGGATTACCCGTTCCACCATTTACTATGGAATTTAATGTTGTCAAATCAAAAACAGCACTACCAGTTCCGTTATCGCACTCGGTAAGTGGCCCTGCATTGTTTGCTATCGGAAGGCTGATCTCCGTTACAGATACTTGAATTTCGTTAGTACAGCCATCACCATCGGTTACTAAAGCCCATAAATCTGCTATACTATTCAAGTCCACGCTATTGTCGGGGGAGATTAAAGTACCACCTGACGAAGGCTGCCCTTCATACCATGTGACTGTTTCAGTGGCATTGACTTGTGTATTGTATAGGGTTAGATCGACATTGTCGAGTTCGTTTTGGCAAATTTGGATTGAGGGGGGTGTTGCGGAGGGTTCATTTGCAGATATTGAAATAGTTTGTGAAGCTGTACAACCTAGATTATCAGTAACTGTTACTGTATAATCTCCTTCATCGGTACTATTAAAATTATTAATTTGCCATTCTTGTGTATTATTTGTACCATTAGGTCCACTCCAACTCCATAAAACGGCTTCTCCAGCATTTTCATTTATTGAAATATTTGAACCAATACATACTGTTGGAACATCAATATTTACTTGTGGATCGACGCATGGTTCGATAATATCGGTTATTGGCAAGCATCCATCAGGATCTTCATATATATTCTGTGCAGGGTCTGTAGGGTCAGCTCCAGGAATTATATAACTACCATCGGCGGGATTCATAAAATTAACATCATAATTTATTTCGGATAAGCAACCGTCAATTGTAATGTCAATATAACGAATGCAACCACATGAAGTACAGCCTGAATTTTTAAACAATGGAATAGTACAATTGTGGTTACCAAAAATTACATAAACGTTTTCTGAATTACATATTGCTGAATAGTCTATACCTGTAAGGTAAGTATCGTCTGGTGCTTGACATGGAAAAGCCATAACAATTGCGCCAGCGGGTATGGTTATTGAAGTAGCATCAATGAAAATTCCATTTCCAGCCCCACAATCGGCTTCCATTGCCGTATTCATGGAATTTACAAAATCATTAGTAGTAGGATAACCAAAATCGATATTCGCATTCTGTACTCCATCAGGACAATCTACTGTTAGATTCACATCACTAGCAAGCATATCATTTTCAGCTTGAAAAACAAAATATTCCGAGGAAGATTCATTACCGCAAGAATTAACCATAACTTGTAATAGTCCACATTGTGCAGTAAGTAAAACTGAGATAAATAAAGATGTACACAACAATAAAATCCTCATTCTCAAAACAGTTAGTTTTATTCTTGTAAAATTAAAAATTATTTGGCAACTCGTATAATTTATAATATTAATCTGCGGTTAAGTTTTCGTTTTTGCGGAAAGCACTATTTTTGCACCTTAAATTCATAAAATCAAGTTATGCATAATCAACTTTCAGAGCAAGAAATCATCCGTAGAGATAATTTGACTAAAATTATAAATCTTGGAATCGAACCCTACCCTAGCGAGACGTATGAGGTCAATGCAACCACAAAGGAAATTAAGGATAATTTTAAGGAAGGAGATACTACCTATCAATCTGTAAGCCTCGCTGGTCGGTTGATGAGCCGAAGAATCATGGGTAAAGCCAGTTTTGCAGAGCTTCAGGATAGCACAGGAAGAATTCAATTATACGTTTCAAGAGACGATATTGCTCCGGGTGAAGATAAAACTATGTATAATGACTTGTTTAAAAAATTTCTAGACCTAGGTGACTTTATCGGCATTAAAGGTTATGCATTTTATACCCAGATGGGAGAATGCACGGTACACGTCACAGAGCTCAAATTGCTCAGTAAATCCCTGAAACCCCTCCCGGTAGTTAAACGAGATGAAGAAGGACATACTTTTGATGCATTTACCGATCCTGAACAGCGATACCGCCAGAGATATGTGGATCTTGTGGTGAATCCCGAGGTTAAAAAAGTCTTCGAGCAAAGGACGACGATGTATAACAGTATCAGAGAATATCTGAATCAAAGAGGCTATCTCGAAGTGGAAACTCCCATTTTACAGCCCTTATACGGCGGTGCGGCGGCAAGACCCTTTGTCACGCATCACAATACCTTGGATATGAAATTATACCTCAGAATTGCCAATGAATTGTACTTAAAACGATTGATCGTCGGTGGATTTGATGGTGTATATGAATTTAGTAAGGATTTTAGAAACGAAGGGATGAGTCGTTTTCACAATCCGGAATTCACACAGATAGAGCTTTATGTGGCTTATAAAGATTACGAGTGGATGATGAACCTTGTAGAAGAAATGGTTGAGAAAATAGCCATCGATATACACGGAACCACAGAAGTGCAAGTAGGAGAAAATCTCATCAATTTCAAAAGACCATGGAAGCGATATACCATGTATGAGGCCATACAGGAATTTACAGGGATCGACATTTCAGAAATGGAGGAGTCTGAGTTATTTCAGACCGCAAAAAAACTGCACGTGGATGTCGATGAGTCCATGGGTAAAGGCAAGCTGATCGATGAGATATTTGGAGAAAAGTGTGAAGGTAAACTCATCCAACCGACCTTTATTACGGACTATCCTGTTGAGATGTCTCCATTAGCAAAAAGGAAAAAGGACAATCCTGCACTTGTGGAAAGGTTTGAGGCCATTTGCAATGCTAAGGAAATATGTAATGCCTTTTCAGAATTGAATGACCCATTGGATCAGAGGTCTCGGTTCGAAGCACAACTGGAACTCGGAAAACGAGGCGATGAGGAAGCCATGGTATTAGACGAAGACTTCCTGAACTCTCTAGAATATGGAATGCCACCGACGGCAGGATTGGGTATCGGTATGGATAGACTGGCGATGATTATGACCAATCAAAAAAGTATTCAGGATGTATTGTTCTTCCCTCAAATGAAAGCGAAGAAAGGATGATGAATAAATCCAATATTGACTACGTTTAGGTTTACGTTAAATGAAATAGCCTATGCGAGATCAAGGTTGAATATGACTAATTTTGATCCAGCAACAGTTGGAGGAAAAAACGGTTGGAAAAAGAATCTTCTGAAAGTGGCATTAATGTATATATGTATAATGGATCAGATAACCCCACTAACCCACCAAGTTTAATGGATTTATATGGAAGTGCTTAGACAACAAAATAGTTAATATGAATGGAATAAATGATATTTACAGTATTCATGTATCCAAAGATTCAATTTATTTTGGATTTGGATTAAATGACAAAATTGGAAAGCTACCGATGATACCTATGATATGGCAAAATCCAAAATATTTGGAGATAGTAATTTTAGATTTAGAAAATCTCTTATGTAGGGAGGATACCGATTTAGATAAATCATTAAATGAAAGCAATTATTTAACGTCTCAGGCAGATGTAACTAGCTATGACTGGGGAATGAGTGAATGCCGTATTGCTTCGCATAAATATATATCGGCCATAGAAGTATGGAATGAATATAGTTTTATGGAGACAAAAGTTATCTATAAAGCACTTAAAGAGTACAGAAATTTTTTGTGCATTTGGAAGAGTAGAATTAAGCTTTCTGAAGAATTAGAAGAGCCATATTATGCGATTAAAAGAAGTTACAATAAAGATAAAGTCAATTTTTATTCTTCTAAAGAAAATAGCGTTATTTTTTATATGAAACTATTAGATCAAGAATTGAGCAGTTCCTATACTTATGAACAATTTATAAATAGTATAAACTGGAATTCATTAAAACCGAGATATTAGAAATTCATGATCTTTAGATCGTCTCTGTTTCCCCCAAGGGTGGACAGGTGTAACCGAGATGTTATATGATACAAAAAAGAAAGAGAAAAATGAAATGTAAATGATAAAGAATGAAAATGTCAGAATCACAGATTGGAAGGATTACACAGATGACGCAGAAACACCTATCCCCCTCTGGAGGGGGTGCTCGGAGAGCGGGGAAGGAAACAATCCGCGATTCGGACAATATTCAGAATCACAGATTAATAGGATGACACGGATGACACAGAAACACCTATATCCCTCTCTGGAGGAGGTGCTCGGAGAGCGGGGGAGGAAAAATCAGCGGTTCAGAGTCCTCAATTGAAATTTATATGTATATTGGACCAGATAACCCCACTAACCCACCCAGTTTATTGGATTTATATGGAAGTGCTTGGACAAAATATAATTAATATGGCAATTACTTTTAGCATTAGTATAAGTAGGGAAAGTCTTGCATTTGGATTTATGTTTGACTATGATTTAGGTATTTTACCAATGATACCTGGGATTTGGGAAGATCCAAAATATTTTGAGAAAGTAATTTTGAGTTTAGAAAATCTCTTATGTAGGGAGGATACCGAATTAGATAAAATAACGGATCCAAAAGCCAATTTATTACAATTTTTAAATGATGATTTTTATGGTTTTAGCTGGGGAATGCATGAATGTTATATAGCTTCGTATAAGAATATTTCTATAATTCAAGTATGGAATGAATATAGTTTTATGCAGACAAGAGATATCTATAAAGCACTTAAAGAGTACAGAAATTTTTTATGCATTTGGAAGAGTAGAATTAAGCTTTCAGAAGAATTAGAAGAACCCTATTATGCCATCAAGAAAATTTATAATAAAGATAAATATAATTATTTAATATCTGAGAAGAATGGAATTTTCTTTGAATTCCATCTGTCAGATCAAGAATTGAGCAGTACCTATACTTATGAACAATTTATTAATAGTATAAACTGGAATTCATTAAAGCCGAGATAATAGAAAATCATGATCTTTTGGTCGTCTCTGTTTCCTTCAAAGGGGGACAGGTGTAACCGAGATGTCATGCGATAGAAAACAGAAAGCGAAAAAATGTAAATGATAAGAAAGTAAAATGTCAGAATCACAGATTTGAAGGATTACACAGATGACGCAGAAACACCTATCCCCCTCTGGAGGGGGTGCTCGGAGAGCGGGGAAGGAAAATCCGCGATTCGGACATTAACAAAAATCAAGAACTCGAATAATTATTATATCTTAGTCAAAATTTTAAAAATAAGAACTTTATGTTATCAAAGGAAATGGAAAAAATCCTGAATAATCAGGTGAAACTGGAGGCCGAGAGTAGTATGAATTACTTAGCTATGGCGAGTTGGGCAGAATGCCAACCGGGACTAGACGGAATCACAGAATTCTTCTATGCCCAAAGCGAAGAAGAACGAATACACATGATTAAGCTACTGCGATATATTAATGAAAGAGGTGGCACGGGACAAGTACCCGAACTGAAAAAACCATCCGTTAAATACAAAACTGTACAAGATTTATTCAAACATTTCTTGGCAAGTGAAATTGCTGTAACCAAGAGCATATACGATATCGTGGATTTATCTTTTAGAGAAAAGGATTTTGCAACACATAACTTCTTACAGTGGTATGTGACAGAACAGATGGAGGAGGAAAAATCAGCTCGTGATCTCAATGACAAACTCGAAATGATAGGAAGTGACAAAAGCGGACTCTATCTATTCGATCGAGATATTATGAATCTGCGTACTGCGGAATAAACTTCCAATACAGTTGAAGTATATTTTTGGTTATCCTCTGGCATTCATACGTGCCATCATCATATTTGGAAGTATGATTATCTGTATGTTTCTTTATGGAATTGTTACTTTATTTATAAAACACAATGACACAAAGGCATTCTGGTTACGGAGAACTTGGCTTCGTTTTATTGCGATACCAGTTTTAAACATCAAAATTGAAAAAAGAGGAAACCCCATAGAAGATGCAGCTCTTTACATCTCCAATCACCGATCTTTTGCTGATCCCATTGTGATTTGTAGATATTTAGATGCCTTTGTCATAGCCAAAGCGGAAGTGGCAGATTACCCAATTATCAACAAAGGTGCCGAACTCACAGGTATTGTATATGTCAAAAGAGAAGATAAAAATTCGAGGTCTTCTACCAGGGAAAAAATGATAGAGCTCATCACTAACCATAAAAATGTGCTGGTCTATCCCGAAGGAACAGTTGGAACGGATGCTACAACATTACCTTTCAAAACGGGTACTTTTCATGAGGCGGCAAGTCATGGATTTTCAGTTGTACCAATTGCCATAGAATACCGTGACCCCTGCGACATGTGGACCGTGCCTAACTTCATAGCCCAGTATTTTCACCAATTTAGCAAATGGAGAACGTCGGTCAAGTTACGATTTGGTCCGAATATTAAAAATTCTGATCCCGAGAAATTGGTTCAAGAGTCCAACAATTGGATTAATGAAAATCTGAAAGATATGCAAAAAGGCTGGAGCAAAGTATTTTAGTTTCTTTTACCCGCCAGCAGATATAATACCGCCATCCTTACGGCAACACCATTTTCAACTTGATCCAGAATAATGGAATGATGAGAATCTGCCGCATCACTGCTGAGCTCAACTCCACGATTAATCGGGCCCGGATGCATAATTATTATTTCTTTATCGAGGCTGTCAAGAAGTGCCTTATTCACACCATAATACAAGGCATATTCTCGTAGAGAAGGTATGTATTTAATGTCCTGTCTCTCAAGCTGTATTCGGAGAATATTGGCAACATCACACCATTGTAAGGCTTTGTGGAGATTATATTCTACTTTGACACCCAATTCTGTAATGTATTTAGGTATTAATGTTGGAGGGCCGCAGACGGTTACTTCTGCACCGAGTTCTTTGAGGCAAAAAATATTGCTAAGCGCTACCCTACTATGAAAGATATCACCAATAATGGCAATTTTTTTGCCCGTGAGATTGCCCAGTTTCTCTTGCATTGAATAAGCATCCAACAATGCTTGGGTAGGATGTTCATGAGTGCCATCTCCTGCATTTATAATATTGGCATCAATGTGATTTGCAAGGAAAAAGTGAGCACCAGGGGCAGGATGTCTCATGACCACCATGTCAACTTTCATAGACAGAATGTTATTAACCGTATCAAGAAGGGTCTCACCTTTGCTTACGGAAGACGAGGAGGCACTGAAATTGACGATATCTGCACTCAATCTTTTTTCTGCCAACTCAAAAGAAATTCTTGTCCGTGTACTATTTTCAAAAAAAAGATTGGCAATCGTAATATCTCGCAGAGAGGGTACTTTTTTGATGGGTCTGTTTATAACTTCTTTAAATTCTCTGGCGGTATCAAAAATTAGATTAATATCATCCAAAGTGATGTATTTGATGCCGAGAAGATGTTTCGTACTAAGTCCCTGTGACATAAAATATTAATTCTTTTTTTCCTTTAGCATTCGTACACAATCTGAATTGCCCTTAATATCCCACTCTACCTTGACATAAGAGTGATCCATTGTATCAATAGCCATACCTAGATAATCAGCTTGAATGGGAATATGCCTATTAAACCGACGATCAATTAAAGTCAATAATTCTATGCTGGCAGGCCTTCCAAAGTCCAATAATGCCGTCATCGCCGCCAAGATGGTTCTTCCTGTATAAAGCACATCATCTACTAAAATGACTCTCCTGCCCTCTACTAAAAAGTCCATTTCCGTGCTTGATGCTTTGATGGGATGTGAGGATTTTCTAAAATCATCGCGATAAAAAGTGATATCCAATTTTCCATTTAAAATGTTGGAAATATTGGATTTTTCATTCAAGGCTTTTAAGATTTTATCCATTAAAATAACCCCTCCATCTTGAATACCTACAATGCAACTATGACTAAAATCACCATGATTTTCTACCAATTCATAACTGAGCCTATCTATGGTCAGTGCAAATCGCTTTGAATCTAATATCAGTTTAGCTTTTTCCATGATTGGTTGCAAAGATAATCTTTGTCATTTTAGTTTTATAAAACCAAGCCCCTATTTAGAACAATTATTTACGATTGGCGAAAGGATATTCGCTTTCTATCATCGAATATTTCATTTTCAACATCCTTGGCAGATACCACATCCTCGTATTCTATATATTTAGATTTTCGCTTGTTATGCATCAAGTCAGGATTGTCCGCAATTCGAAGGTTTTGATGTTTAATGATATCAAGAATCATCTTCCTAATGACTCGAGCATTACCGAAATGTTTATTTTTGGTTTTGTAAATACGGCTCAGTATCTCATTCAAGGCTATTTTTGCTTGCTTTTTCAATGAATATCCCTTATCCGAAATCATTTTTTCGGCAATAAGCATCAAATGTTCAAGATCGTAATCTTCAAAGACCAACGTTTTGTCAAATCTCGAGGATAAACCAGGATTTGCATTGAGGAAGTGCTTCATGTTTTCGGGATATCCGGCCACAAAGACATAAAATTTTCCTCGATTGTCTTCCATTTCCTTGAGAAGAGTCTGAATGGCTTCATTGCCATAATCTCCTTGAAGGCCATTTGAATTACTTAGGCTGTACGCTTCATCAATGAATAAAACGCCACCCATGGCTTCATCGATTCTTTCTTTTGTCTTGATGGCTGTTTGACCTATGAATCCTGCCACTAGACCCTGGCGATCGGTTTCGACAAGATGCCCTCTTTCCAAAATACCAAGTGCCTTGTAGATTTTTGACAAAATGCGAGCAACGGTTGATTTCCCTGTGCCGGGATTTCCAATCAACACCGTATGCATAGAAAAACTCGAATTGGTGATTTTACCCGTTTTGATATAGTATTTTACGACATTGATGGTTTCTTTTATTTGTTTTTTTACATTGCTTATACCGATCAAAGAATTCAATTCTTCCATGGCATCTTTTAGCAATGCTTCGTCGATTCTCAGTTGTAGAAGTCGATTCTCATCAGTGTTTGGTTTGGACAATCTTATGTCCTCGGCACTTATTACTGACAATTCTTGCTTGGAAAGCTTATTCGGATTCTTTCTTGCCATGATTCTCAAGCCGAGATTAATTTTACTCTTATCCAATAAATCTCCTATAAATCTTGCATTTCCAAAACTTCGATTTCTACTGCGATAAGACTCTTGTATGATGTCATCGAGAACCGGTATGGCACTTTCACTCAATTCCACTTCACGTTCTTGTGCCATGTAATTAGCAATGGACATCAACTCATCCGGGGTGTAATCCTTGAAATTAAAATAGTGCTTAAACCGACTCCTCAATCCAGGATTTGAATCGATAAATATTTTCATTTCGTTTGGATATCCAGCGACAATGATGGCCATATCACCATCATTCGATGACATTTCTTTAACAAGGAGCTCGACCACTTCCCGGCCAAAATCCTTATTATCATCAGAAGCCCGTGCCAATGCGTAGGCCTCGTCAATAAATAAAACTCCACCCTGGGCTTTCTGAAGGACAGCTTTTACTTTCGGCGCTGTTTGACCTATGTATTCACCTACCAAATCCGCACGATCAACTTCTACCACGTGGCCTTTGGATAAAAAACCCATCTTGTGATAGAGTAATCCCATCATTTTAGCTACCGTGGTCTTTCCCGTACCGGGGTTTCCCGTAAATACTGAGTGCAGTTCCAATTTACTGTTTTCCAAGAAGCCTTTTTCTTTCCTTAATTTTATAAATTTGAGATAACTCGCATGGTCTTTTACCTGCTTTTTGATATTGTCTAGCCCTATGAGTGCATCGAGTTTAGACATCACCTCCTTAAAGCTGATGTGGTTTTCTTCACCTGGATGAAGGACAACTGATTTACCTTCTTTGGGTAATAAAATGGGAGAAACACCTTCTTCAAACTCGTCTCCTATTTCGAATGGAATAATCCCTATCAATTGATCCATGAAAATCACTTCAGCGGTATAGCTGCCTTCCCTCCATGAGCCTTTGAGGTTGGAACCCCACCCTGCGGACAGGTCGATTTCGGTATCTTCAACATTGACTTTGTGTAATTTTACAATTTGACCCTTTAATTCCTTGACCTCATTGAAAAACTTGATAAAAATCTCTGCATACCATTCCTTTTTAAGAAATATATTTTCAATAATCAATTCTAAATGAATATACCGTGTCTCACTTGCAGAAAACTTCTTCATGTAAATTCTCTCGGGAGGAATGACTTCATTGTAATTGCCCTCGTAGAGTTTCATAGATTTAAAAATATGGCCTTCCTGAAAATCTGCTTCCCAAGATTCCATATCTTCGAGGTAAAAGTATTTCGTACCAATTTTTACATCATCTATCCATGCTTCCCAACAATATATGCCTTTTTTCCAAAATGAGGATTTTTTCTTGTTTCCCCACCCTTCTCTCACGTATATTACCGGCTCATTTTTAGAGACTTGCTTATTGACATCGATACTGCAAATTTGCTTTCTTTTGTTCATATCGCGACAGACTAGCCGGACATTCAAATCCCAACTTTCCTTGTCAAATTCCTTGTTATAAAGTGATAATTCTGCGTAGATGTAACTCGTATTTTCAACATCAAATACTTGTCGGTACTTTTTGCTATTATCAATAAGCCATTCGGTCGAACTATAAGTTTTGAGTTCTTTAAATTTATAATTAATCCCTTTTATTTCTTGTTTACCTTCGGGCAATTGAGTTTATTTTCAACAGCAATTTGATGAAAAATTTTTATTTTTTAAAATTATTTCAAAAAAAGTAAAAAATTATTTTTTGACAAAAGTCCCATTTAATCGGAAATATCAAAATGCATTATTGATTTCTAAGGGTTTATCAGAAGGAATGAAGTAAATATTTATTTTTTAGGTATCAATGATTTTCTCATGTATTGACTACAAATAGAACACTCATCCACTTTATGCCCTCGAGCGGGACAATGCTCTCTCCCGTAAAAAATGATTTGAAGGTGGATTTTATTCCAATCTTGCTCAGGAAAAAGTCTCTTTAAATCCTTTTCTGTCTGAACCACATTTTTTCCAGTACTTAGTCCCCATCGATATGCCAAGCGATGTATATGTGTATCCACCGGAAAAGCTGGAACGCCAAATCCCTGACTCATAACTACAGACGCCGTTTTGTGGCCTACCCCTGGTAGTGCTTCTAAAGCTTCAAAAGAATCAGGAACTTTACCATCATATTTTTCTATCAAAATTTTAGATAGCTCAAAAATGGCTTTTGATTTTTGCGGAGAAAGCCCACACGGTCTGATTATTTCTTTGATTCTCTCCATACCTAAATTGACCATTTCTTGAGGGGTATCTGCCTCTTCAAATAGTAAGGGTGTGATTTTATTGACTCTCTCGTCAGTACATTGTGCTGACAATAACACCGCAATGAGTAAGGTGTAAGTATCTTGATGGTCAAGAGGAATGGGAGTTTCAGGGTAAAGATTGTCAAGAATCTTGGCAATCTCTACTGCTTTTTCTTTCCTACTTAACTGAGTGGCCATTATTCTTCTTCATCGCTTTCTTCTGATTTACTGATGATGGTGATATCGCCTATTTTATCGTTGGTTCCTAGTTTAATAACTCTCACACCTTGAGTTGCTCTTCCCATTACTCTCAAGTCATTTGAATCCATTCTAATGATAATTCCGGATTCTGTCGTTATCATTAAATCTTCATCATCTGTCAATACTTTAATGGAGACTAATTTTCCTGTCTTATCGGTGATTTTTAGTGTTTTTACCCCTTTAGCACCTCTTTTAGTGCTTCTGTATTCGTCTAGAGCTGACCTCTTACCGTAGCCATTTTCAGAAACGACTAAGATGGTATTATCTGGATTGGTAGGATCTAGAGTAATCATCCCAATCACTTCGTCATTGTCTTTTTCGTCAAGTTTCATTCCTCTTACACCGGCTGCGGATCTACCCATTGCTCTTACTTCACTTTCAGTAAATCGTACCGCTCTACCATTGCGATTTGCCAATATAACTTCGCTATTTCCATTGGTAAGTTTGACTTCCAATAACTGATCTCCTTCGTTAATTGTAATGGCATTAATACCGTTAACACGTGGTCTTGAGAATGCCTCAACGATGGTTTTCTTAACAATTCCTCGCTTAGTGCAGAATATCAAATAGTTGTTATTGATGAATTCCTCATCTTCGAGATTTTCAATTTTTATATAAGCTCTCACCTTGTCATCAGCCGGCATATTCACAATGTTTTGAATGACTCTTCCGGTACTTGTTTTACTAGCTTCAGGGATTTCATAGGCTCTAAGCCAAAAACATCTTCCCTGTTCAGTAAATAACAATAGATAATTATGATTGTGGGCTGTAAAAATATGTTCAACGAAGTCCTCGTCTCTCGTTTTACTGCCTCGCGAGCCTCGCCCTCCTCTGCCTTGTTGTTTAAATTCGTCAGATTTAGTCCTCTTGATATATCCCAAGTGAGAAATGGTCACTACCACCTGTTCATTTGGAATCATATCTTCTATGCTTATTTCATCGTCAGCATAAGAAATATCCGTTCTTCTGACGTCTCCATATTTATCTTTGATTTCTGTGAGTTCCGTGATAATTACATCTCGTTGTAATCTCTCACTCGCAAGCAATTCTTTGAGACGCTGTATTGTCAACATCAGTTCATCGTATTCCGCTTGAATTTTTTCAACCTCGAGTGATACGAGTTTTTGCAACCTCATGTCGAGAATGGCCTTAGCCTGGATTTCACTTAACTGGAAGGCATTCATGAGACCCTCTCTAGCCTCTTCTACAGTTTTTGATGATCTGATTATTCTTATCACCTCATCAATATTCGCCAAGGCAATGAGTAATCCTTCTAGAATGTGTGCTCTTTCTTCCGCTTTGCGAAGTTCATATTGTGTTCTCCTTACGATAACTTCTAAGCGGAATTTAATAAATTCATCTAGGATTTGTCTTAAGTTCAACTGCATTGGCCGACCATTGACCAAAGCAATATTATTAACACCGTAAGAAGACTGCAATGGAGTGTATTTGTATAGTTTGCTTAGCACCACATTGGCCATTGCATCCCGTTTCACTTCAATGACTATTCTAAGACCCTTTCTATCACTCTCATCCCTGACATCGCTGATGCCTACAATCTTTTCGTCATGTACAAGTTCGGCAATTTTAGCCACTAATCCGGCCTTATTGACTTGATATGGAATTTCAGAAATAATTATGGTTTCTCTGCCTCCATGTGCTTGAATCTCTGCTTTTCCTCTTACCACTATCCTTCCTCTACCGGTCTCAAATGCATCTTTGACCCCACTGTATCCATAAATTGTTCCTCCTGTTGGAAAGTCTGGCGCCTTAATGAATTCCATTAACTCAGCAATAGAAATATCAGGATTATCGACCATCGCTATTGTACCATCAATTACCTCAGCAAGGTTGTGCGGAAGCATGTTGGTGGCCATACCTACGGCAATTCCTGATGCTCCATTGATTAATAGATTGGGTATTTTTGCTGGAAGTACAGTAGGTTCTTCGAGTGTATCGTCAAAATTTAAACTAAAATCAACGGTATCTTTGTCTATGTCAGACAACATTTCATCCGTAATTTTGGCCAATCTTGCCTCCGTGTATCGCATGGCTGCTGGGCTATCCCCATCCATTGAACCAAAGTTACCCTGACCATCAACTAAAGGGTATCTCAAAGACCAATCCTGAGCCAACCTTACCATGGCATCATAGACTGAACCATCTCCATGTGGGTGATATTTACCCAATACCTCTCCTACTATTCTTGCGGATTTCTTATGAGCTTTTCCAAATCCAAGCCCTAATTCATCCATTCCAAACAACACTCTCCTATGTACAGGTTTTAATCCGTCTCGTACATCAGGCAATGCCCTTGCCACAATCACAGACATCGAATAATCGATGTAAGCTGATTTCATTTCTTCCTCTATGTTAATTGGAATAATCCTTTGGTTATCTGCCATTTATATTTTTTTACCTTCGTGATTTTATAAGCTCGCAAATATACAAAAATATTATATATAATAATAATTAGAATTATAGCTTATTTTTAGAATATAACAATTGAAATCAAGCGATGTTTTTTATGGATTCGACATCTCCATTAAACTTCCAGTCAATCCAGGTAATAGTGCCATTAAAAAGATAGAAAACATATTTCACAACGTTGGGTAGATTGAGCTGCATTGCATTTTTAATGAGTTGAAAGGAATTGTAAATTGTCCAATTTAACCAAGTTTCTTGATACTTAAAGATATTACTGACCGTGGCTCCCAGGGATAGTCCAAAACTAATGGCGATGATAGAAATGAATGTGATATTTTCTTCGATTTCGCCAAATAAGTAAAATCCTAGGAAAACAAGAGAAAATGCGACCATCATGGCAATAGCCACAATATAGTAGTAGTATTTATCAATTTTTTTAATCTTTTGACCCTTAGCCCATTTGTAGGATGCAATACTATGAACAATGAAAGTAATCGGATAAGTTAATAAAGCCGAAGGATTGCGAAATAAATAATCATTTACACCTGAATTAATAGTGGTTGCAATGCCTATTAAATTACCACTGTTTTTTTGTTTTCCTACTAGTCTTGTAGATAACATTGAAAATACGGCACCGATAATTGACATAATACCCAAGGGATATGCTCCATCAAAAATGGCACTTTGCACTTCGTCAACATTAGTTAAAAAGTGTACTTCGCCACCGAAATAGAATGTATATTGAAATTTTTTAACCAAGCTAATGACTAAAATCAGCAATGCAGCGAAAACATCCATATAAGGCGATGTCACTATGCCCCGGATAACAGGATATTTTAATGTCATATTCACTTAATTTTCTTTACCAAATGATACTTTTTAGCCAAGGCTTAATTGAGTCAAAAGTAAAAAATAAATATAAAACTACCATGTCTATAGCTATTAGAACTTACAGATGGGCTAATTTATAATAATTGATAGAATATGGATGAGCAAGTAAATTTAATCAAATAAAAAAGCCATTGATCGGAAAATCAATGGCCTCTTATGTTCAAGGAATAATATTTACTTTATTTTAATAATTTTTCGGGTTACATATTCATTGTTAATCATGAAAGAAATGGTATAAATGGCATCAGGTAGCTCTGATATATCAAGATAATTATTGAATAAAAAGCCTGACTTTAATGGTTCTCCATTTATACTTGTTACGTTGTATTGAATACCTTGATTAATATCGAGATTGGTTTCTAGAAATAATTTTCCACTGGTAGGATTTGGGTGCATTTTTAAATAATCGATGTCCGAATCACGAGTGAGTTTTACAATCTGTGAATAAAGCACTTCCCCTTCAAAATCTTCAATTTTCAATCTGTAATATATGAGAGAATTTAGTATGTCGTCATCATACCACAAATAAGTAGAACCTTCTTTTTTATTTTTGGCAGATATTTTTCCAATACTTTGCCAATGTTCTGCATCGAGTGATTTTTGAATCACAAATTCTGAGATATCTTCCTCTGATGCTGTAATCCATTCAATTCTATTCTTGGTGTCTTCTGCAATGGCGTCAAATGATACAATTTCTAGAGGAAGCAATAAGCACTGAATTTCGTCAACTATTTCAACTTTTTGTGTCAAATCAAAATGGCATGTCGTACCAAAATTGCTCATACTTGGATATACATCAGCCCAAAGTCCGACATATTGATTGCCCGGTTCATTACCCCAAGTAATTTGTACACTGGTCTGTGTATTATCACCAACGATGGTTCCACCGTCTGAAACAACCCAATAAATATTATTATAATTTTCGTTATTAGTCGTGAAATTATAATTCAAGGTTTTGTTCATACAAACTAAACTATCTACAACTAGCTGTGGCACATCGTAAATACAGTGATGAATAGATTGTATGTTTATGGACTTGATGCCATTAGAAACAGTCGCTGCCCAGGCTGTATCGTTTTTTCTCTTTATTGTAATTTTGTAAGCTCCTGGTAAGACTTCCGGTATCACTGTATTGTCAGGTAGTGAAATAGGTAGGCTTGGCGGATCTGGACTTTCCAAAAGATACATATTGACGACATTAGTTATTACCCAATTTTCATTAGGTTCTGACTTAACGTATATAATATCAGCAAATTGTCCATCTGTATAATCCGTGCTATTGTTTAGACATTGGCATTCATTAGTGCCTACGGTCTGCGCATCTAAAGCTACTATAGAAGATATAGTAAAAAAAAGTAATTGGCAATACCGCCAAATACTTTCGACAGGTAATCTTTTCATCGGTTTTTGCTTTCATCGGTTTAGAATGCAAATATATTATAAATATATATAATATGTAAACCTTTTTAAATAAATTACCTATAAAAAATAATTTAGTTATTCATCTTCCGGATTCCAAAGTAAAAAAGCCTTGATAAATCCATTTATATCTCCATTAAGAACGGCATCAGTATTGCGAGTTTCGAACTGAGTTCTGTGATCCTTGACTCTCCTATCATCCAGTACATAGGACCGAATCTGAGATCCCCATTCATTTTTCATTTTTGAGGCTTCTATTTTATTTTTTTCGGCTCGCTGTTTTTCTAATTCCACTTCATACAAGCGTGATTTCAAAAGTTGTAATGCTTTGTCCCGGTTTTGATGTTGGCTTCGTTCTTGCTGACATTCAGCTACTAATCCTGTAGGCAAATGCCTAACTCGAACCGCAGATTCTGTTTTATTGACGTGTTGACCACCTGCACCACTGGCTCTAAATGTATCCCACTCGATATCGGCTGGATTGATATCTATCTCTATGGAATCATCAATCATAGGATGCACAAAAACCGAGGCAAATGAAGTCATTCTTTTACCTTGAGCATTGAAAGGGCTGACTCTTACCAATCTGTGAACACCATTTTCACTTTTTAATAAGCCGTAAGCATAATCTCCAGTCACCTCAAGAGATATTGATTTGATACCGGCTACGTCACCGTCTTGACGGCTTAATTCCTTGATAGACATTTCATTTTTTTCGGCCCACATGATATACATTCTCATGAGCATTTCGGCCCAATCATTGGCTTCGGTGCCGCCGGCGCCTGCGTTGATTTCGATGGTACAATCTAGGGCATCTTCAGCTTGGTCAAGCGTCGATTTAAACTCAATTTCTTCAATTTTTTCGATTGCTTGGAGGTACTTCTCATCCGCTTCCTCTTCTGAGGCTTCTCCCATTTTTTGGAATTCTAACATGACCTCAGCATCATCTACCACACTTTTGATGTCATTGTATTTTTCAACGGCAGATTTATCCTCTTTTAATTTTTTGAGAATGGATTCTGCTTTCGTAGGGTCACTCCAGAAATCAGGGTTGGCACTGAGTTGTTCTTTTTCTTCTATTTCGATAATACGTTTATCGACGTCAAAGATACCTCCTTATCGATGCCAAACGATCTTGCAAATCACTGAGTTGCTCTTGTGTCATTTGTCCTTTTTTTGTGATTTAAAATAAAAACTGCCAATTGTATCAATAAACAATTGGCAGTTTATCAGTAATTCTTACTATTTATCCCTTAATTCAACATAAAACATCAAATCAGATTTAGCGGGAATTCCAGGGGTTCCAGCTTCTCCATAAGCCAATGTATATGGTACATACAACATTGCCTTTGTGCCGCCCTTAAGTAATGCGATGCCTTCATCCCAACCAGGAATTACACGACCCTCACCCAAAGGAAATTTAAATGCCTGACCTCTTGAAAAGGAATCATCGAATTTAGTACCATCACTGGCAAGCACTCCATAATAATCTACATTGACTACTTTACCCTTTTCAGGAATCATTCCTGTACCTTCTTCTACGATGTAATATTTTAAGCCCGAATCCGTCGTCTGCCATTCGATTTTATCATTTTTGTAATCTAGATATAGATTATTCACTTGGTCACTTACTTTGTCCGCACGAACTTTTGCTGCTTCAACTTTTTCTTGTTGCATAGCTTTGTATTCATCCTCGCTATAAATATTTCTGACTTCAACTTCGTAAATCAATTCTTTTAATGAATCTAACTCAGGATTACTTCTTGCATTGGGAATACTATCTATTGGCATGTAGATTTTAACTTTTTCACCCTCTTTGAGTCCTTCGACGATTTCTACCACAGTATTAGGTTTTTGCATGTCACCTATTTTGGGAATCCGCAAAAAAGGCAAGTTATTTTCATCATTCTGAGAATCTAAAACCTTATCTTTTCCTATAGTTTCCAATGCAAACATCATATAGTCGCCGGGATTTGCACTTTTTCCTGCTTCGTTAGTTATGAGATATTCATATTGTATACCCTTTAGCACCATTCTTTTCTTCTGCCCATTACAAGCGTATATCATCAATACGGAGGCAAGTGCTACTAAAAATTTTGTTTTCATTAAGCTTGTTTTTATAATAAGAAATTTATTCAAAAAAAATTGCCACCTAATCATGACAACTATATTATTTATTCAATCTTTTTACTTCCTGTTCGAACCTATCGATTATATCATCTAGCTTTCCATATATTCCCCCACCGGAGGCATTTTTGTGCCCTCCACCATTAAAATATTTAGTCGCCATTTCCTGCACATTGATATCGCCCTTACTTCTGAGAGAAATCTTAATAATACTGGGTTGCTCACTGATCAGAGCTGCAATTTTAATATTTGGCATCATGAGCAAATAATTTACAATGCCTTCTGTATCTCCCCTACCAATGGCATATCTCTTATAATCTTCTTTTGTAAGATAAATATAGGCACCATTTGTATCCTCGATAACTTTCATTCGTTTGTACAAACAATATCCAAGTAAAGAAAGTTGTTTGTGAGTTAAACTATTGAATATTTTATCTTGTAGAAAATAATCATCTACCCCGATGCTTTTCAATTTTGAGGCAATTTCATAAGTCTGAGCCCTAGTGCTATACTTAAATGATCCCGTGTCAGTTATAATCCCGGTAAATAGAGCTTCTCCAATCATTGGGTCTATTTTTGAGAAATATCCCATCTTCTCAATGACTTCAAACACGAGCTCACAAGTGCTACTGGATTCGACATCATGAAAGCACAAGTCTGGAAAATTGCCTGGAAATAGATGGTGATCAATTAATATTTTTTTTGCTTTAATATTTTCGGCAACCGATACACCCAATTTATCTATCCTATCGAGGTCATTAAAGTCAAGACAAAAGATGATTTCTGCTTGAGCAACAAGATTTTGGGCATGTTCGGCCTCAATATCGTAAATAACGATGTCCTCGCTATTTTTTAAATATGAAAAACTCAAAGGATACTCAGACGGAAAAATGATATGTACGGTATGCATAAATTTTTGTAAAAACAAGCATAGACCTATCGATGAACCAATGGCATCCCCATCAGGATTTCGATGTGACAAAATCACTATTCTCGAAGGCTTCGAAAGTATTAATTCTTGTAATTTTTGATATTCCGTCATAAGATTTGCGAAATTCCATAAAATAGGCGTGATTTCAAAATAAAAAATTGTTAAAATCTTTCAAATTGTTGTTTGTTGCCTATTTTTGCGGCGTTTTTTAATTTTTTAAAATAAAATTTGTTAGTCATGTCAGGAACAAGAACACTTACGATGATAAAACCGGATGCCGTGGCGGCTGGCCACATCGGGGCTATACTTCATCAAATAAATGAGGCTGGTTTTAAAATCGTTGCGATGAAATACACGAAACTTTCTAAAGAAAAGGCTGGAGAATTTTACGAAGTACATAAAGAAAGACCATTTTATGGAGAGCTGGTTGACTTTATGTCTAGTGGGCCTATCGTAGCCGCAATCTTGGAAAAATCAAATGCGGTTGAAGACTTCAGAAAGTTAATAGGTGCAACGAACCCTGCGGATGCAGCCCCAGGAACCATCAGGGCAAAATTTGCTAAGAATATCGGTGAAAACGCCATTCACGGGTCAGACAGTGATGAAAATGCAATGATCGAAGGTAGTTTCCACTTTGGAGGTGTAGAGATATTTAAGTAAAAATAAAAATGAGAGGGTTTTTGACCCTCTCTTTTAATAACTACCAAACCAAAAATTATTTCTTTATAAATTTAATTATTTCACTCTTTGAACCAGTCGTTATTCTCAACCAATATAACCCAAAATCAAGATTTTCTGTTGGTATGTATGCTTTATTATCGGTGATAATGTTATTGTAAACTTCCGAGCTACCGGAATTGAAAATTGAAATTTTTATCTCATTTTCAAGGTAAGCATCTTCTCTTAAGTTAATTGTAAGCACATCTTTTGCTGGATTAGGAAAAAATGATTGAATCAATTTGTCATTTAAATCCTCCCTCTTCAAAGAAATAATTTTAGAAAAGTCAGAACTACCATCAAAATCCACAAAATGCAAACGATAATAAGTTAGAGCTGATGGATTATCATCCAAAACAGAATATTCTGATGGCTTATTGTTTGAATTAACCGAACTCAATTCTTCCCAAGATTTTAAATCATAGGATTTTTCTAAGATTTGTCTATAGCTATTTGTTTCTGTTTCAGTAATCCACTGTATTTGATTGAAATTATTCTTTTTCTCAACCAAGAAACTTCTAAGAGTTACAGGGAGTTGAGGTGGATTGGATAAGGTAGTAATTAAAATATCATAAGTACATACGTCACCAGCATAACCATCCGTAACGATATAATAAGTTACACCTGAAGTTAGGGATAAATTCAATAATTCTTGATTGCTTAAAGTAGCTGTACTCGAACAACCTAATATAGTATCTGCAGTTGCAGGTGATGTACTACAATTTAACGACGTGGTAACAAAAAACTGAATTCCACTCCCATTAACACAATCTTGGTTGCCAATAAAAATATTATAGGATCCAGTTGTTGGTACTTCAAAAGTAAAATATTGCGAATTTTCTATAGATGCCGAACAGCTTGTATTTGCAGTAAAAATGTTTGATCCTGTCCCAACTAATTCGACATCAGTTGGACAGTAGGTTGCTACAGTTCCATCTTCGGAACCAACACCTGCACATTCGTTACTTGTTGTCAAAGCTTCTGAGAAGGCTGACCCGATTCCATCACCTACTGTTAGATTGTATGGCGAAGAACAAGTAGATCCATCAGCTCCGTTAATTGACGAGGTAGTCTCAAGATACGACAAATCAAAACTTCCATCATTTGTGCTTGAAGAAATAATGACATAATAATCAATCGCAGTTGTACTATTATATAAACTACTCAGAGTTATCGTACCAGTTCCACATATTTCATCAATACCATAGTATGCAAAATCAGATGCACAATAATTTACTATATCCATGGCAACGTTACCTGATCCGGTATAGTTTGATAATGTTATATCTACACTTGAACAATTTCCAGATGGAATGGTCATTTTAAATATTTTATCGGCATCATAAGAGGTTCCACAAGCATTCGAACTAAAAGCATTGGTTCCATCGTTTTGACATAGATTGTTGGTTATAGTTGATCCACTGGTTAAGGAAATGGAGTTGGTGAAAGTACTGCCAGGAGGAGAATATCCTGAAGGAGCATTTAATTGAATAGTCGCACTTGTAAAAGCATCTTTACTTCCATTAATCAATAAATAGTAAGTACCACCAGCTGTTAAGCCAGAGATTGTATTACTAAAACCTGTATTTACGGCACATCCGCTGGCGACTATAGCTCCACCACAGGCATTATAAAGGGCATAGTTTGGTTTACAACCACCTCCAGAACAGGAAAATGAATTGAATTGAAAATTTATCGAAGTCTGGTCAGCCTGTAAATCAATTTGGAACCAAGTCCCGGCTGAAGATTCTGCACATCCGGTAGTTGACCCTGTTCCAGTGAGACCAGAGCTTTCAACACCTTCTACAGAACAATCAAAAATTATCGGGTTTGAGCAGGATTCACCTTGCCCGAAAACTATGTTTGATGAGATCAACAATATTAAAAGGGTAAAAATATTTTTCATATCTATAGAATTTTAGTGTTGAATGTTTTTAATATCTCTTTTAGGGCGAAGTGGTTCTGAATAAACTTTTACAACTTCCCCATTGGGAAGTTTTGTTTCTTGAATAAAAATAGAATTTTCAGAATAATAAGTTTGATTAGTATCAAATTTCACTTCTTTAATTTTGGGGATTTTAGTATAGTCAGGATTGTTTTCGAATATATTTTCCATATCTATTGTCAAATTCTGACCATAAATGCTTTGAAAAAACCCGAATAATAGAAAAAGCAGAAAAGTAAAGTTAGTTTTTTTCGTAATATTAGTTATTAATTGTAAATGATTTATTCTCAGTCAACCAAATAGATCAGTTAGTATCTGACCTATTGGAATTGAATTGATATAATATTTTATTTTTGTTAATGAATCTCGAAAAGTTTTAATTGAATGCAGTCAATTTAGAAACTGTTGTTCAATACCAAAATTATAAACCGTTGTCTCTAAGGTTATTACAACTTTCTAATTTACTACTTTGGCTTTTTAGGGTAATCTAAAACTATGACGAAACAAAATATTTCACACACATTATTTAAGTAAAAATAAATAATTATAATTCAATATAATATTTTGTATTTTAACTTAATTGAATAACATAATTTATATTACTATATGTTATGTATTGATTACATGAAAATTTAGGTTATCCAATTTCTATGAAAAAATTGTAAAAATTTTACATTTTTTTAAAAATTTTCAAATCTTCTATTTTAGGAATGCAATTTAGTGCTGATGGATATACTAATAGTGAAGTTGGTAGAGAATTGAATTTCAACTCTCTACCAACTTTGAACCACTAATTTTTAACAAATTTGGTTTTCCAAGTATCTAAACTACTTGTTATTTCGATATAATAAACTCCGTTTTTTAGGTCCTTGGAGTCGATCGTATTCCTTTCGGAGTCTAAGGACATTTTCAAGTTCTTGACAAGCTCACCAGTAGAATTAAATATTTTTATTTCTATATCACCGTATATCTCGGTGCCTTCAATGGAAAAATTGATTTTTTCCATTACTGGATTTGGAAATAATACTAAATTATCATGTATATATCCGCGAACATATATCACAGTGGAGTATTCTGTAGAGCCATCATAATCAATCATTTTTAATCTATAATAATTCTCTTTTAAAACATCAGGATCTTTTATAGAGTAATTAGCTCCATAGGGTCTATTTTTAGATTCAACTTCATTAATAGAAATCCATTGATCCTTAACTTGCTTTTCTAGGACATAAAGATGACTATTAAATTCAGATGAACTCTCCCACGTAATTTCATTATAGTTGCCTTTATTCGCTGCATTAAATGATTTTATTATCACTGGCATAACAATAGAACAATCTGGTACGGCAGTTCCACCGGTTTGGTTCATAGAAATATCTGTAGGATCACTTGAATAATTTGTAATTAGTACAAGATAAACATCTCCCACTGTAGTACAATTTATCACTCCCGATCCACCGGGAGAAATTGAATAGTCACATTCAATCGGTGCACCCCAATTGCAACTTGATATTGCAGCGTTTAGATCAGAAAATGGCCCCCAAATAGCGTAATCTACGTCCACCGCAGGATCTGCTGTGATTTCAAATTCAAAATCTCCATCACTAGACATTTCAATATAATACCATGCAGGATTAGGAGTAGTTCCTAAGCAACCATAATCAATATCGGGATCGATATCTTCAGCATCAGTGGAGCCGGTTGATGCCGGAAATGTAAAATCACTACATATTGCCCCATTGTCGACGAAGTTAGGGTCGTCAATACTAAATTGACATGTACTGCCACCAGTCTGATCAGCAAAATCAAAACCAGCTTAAACATATATCATTGTTATTGTGTCCCGGAGTAGAGTGTAACATCGTAAATATCATCCCATTGAATATAGTATTTGGATCTGACACGATTTTGTACCCACAGCTTCTAGCTATGAAATACCATGGCGGAACTAAAATATTTGTTAACTCATCTTACTTTACTCTGGTTGCCAACTAAACAAACATCATCGTCTGATGTTCCGAACAATTATTACCCTGAATTGGTGGCCAGTCAACAGTTCGAAACCACTGATACATGTTCCAGCTGTTGACAGGAACGTTGATTCATCAGCACATCATCATAATCGGTATCGGGGCTGAATAAAGAACATCTAAGCAAATGTATGGTTGGCAGTAGAAATATAATAGGTGTGCCACACTGTTAATGCCATTAACCAAAAGATTCATTTCAGGATGATGTGCTGATCAACAAATTCCACCACCTCCCTGAGCAGCCTTCTGATATAGCTATACTAAGGTCCAAGTACCAGATGAAGCAACCAATTGGTGATTCTCCATCGTTGGCAGTTGAAGAGTAATTACAAATAGTAATCATCTCCGCCATCAAACTTCCAGAATGATTGTCAAAATTGTTCCGCCATCTGCTGTATACCAGTTGTTGTACGTGTTAATGTAAATGTACTGTTATGCAAGTTCCTAGAATAGAGCTGAGATTAAAATTAATAAATAATAAAAAATCAATTGGAAAATTTTTCATAGTGTAAGTTTTAAATCAATAATAAAATTTCAATTGAATCAAGAATTAATCAACTAACTAAAACCAACTATTATTTTCTATACCAAAATTCAGCTCATAATTAAGCAATTAAAATAAGTTAATTGGCTTTTTAGTCGAATTAATCCCGAACATAATGATTCAAACTATGACGTTGAAATGTAACTAATTCACACACATAACCTTTAATTGAAAATAAACAATAATAATCCAATATAATATTTCGCATATTAGCTAAATCAAATAATATAATTTATTTTACTATGTATTATATATTGATTACATGAAAATTGAGTTTATCCAATTTTTATGAAAAAATTGTAAAAAATTTTACATTTTTTTTTTAATAAACCCAATCGTCGATATACTTTACGAAAATTTTTGAAAGGTTGATGGCATCAGAAAGTGCATTGTGGTTTTTACCCGTAAATTCAAAACCTTCTCTTTTAACTGTATTTTTTAAACCGAGTTTTTTAGACGTATGTGTAAAATTTGAATATTGGTTACGTAGGTTTATATGTCGATTCTCTATCCAATTACTTTCTAGATTATGTAGGCTACAATCTTTAATGATCTGTCGATAGTCAAATTCGCCCCAAGATGATAAAAGATAATCTTCATCTTCCTCTAGTATCCAATCGATGAAATGTTCAATCACATCAGGAAATTCTCTGGCATGGTCTACTTGTTCTTGACCAATCTTTGTTAGGCTCTTGCAAAAACCAGATAAGGTAGGGTTTATAACTGGTCGTATATACTCATTAAAATGACTGAGAATTTCACCGTATTGATTCAACTTTACGGCACCGATTTCAATAATTTCGATGATACCCTTAGGTGGTTTACCAAGCCAGCAAGTTGCTTCTAAATCATATATAATGTGGATCAAAATGCTAGTTTAAGGTGTTATTTATTGCTGACCAATCGATAAAATTCTCTAAATTATATCCAATCAACCTATTATGATAGAAATAAAGTAATTTGAGGTTTTCGGATCTCAATGCATTGTCATCAACATATAAAACTCTGGACTCATGATAGATGCCTAGTAGCTGAATTCCTTTAATGGCAAAAGATTTTATGTCTAAATCATAATCTTTACAAATGGACAATTTCCCTTGTAAAGCCCATTTTTCAACAGTAGATTTTGCTTGACTTACAAATTCTAAAAATGTATTAAAATCAATGTCCAATATATCAGAATCTTGACATACTAAAGAAAAAACGTTCTCATTGGTCAGATTTTCAAGATACTTAAATGCAACAAACGAAACCAAATGACTGGGTAAGACTACATTGGTTTTTTTGAATTCCTCTACAATCTTTTCTCCCAGTAATTGGGTATAAACCTGTTCTCTTTGATTATCTACGTTAAATCCCTTGACCCCTTCAAAGTAATCCTCAAAGTTTATTTCCTGATTTTTGACATCTAAGCTCTTCGCTTCTGGTGATAAAAAGTTGCCAAAAACATCCATGGGCTGCCCAAAACTCATATAGACTTCTGAGTTTTTCTTGAATAGTGATTTAACCAACCAAAACCAATTGCCTTTAGATTTTTTTACCGCTTTTGTTTTTCTATATAATTCCTTTCCATCTAGTTTAAGGTGTTGTTCGATCAGTGACTCTGCCTCGAAAACAAAGTTATATCCAATCACCAATGGAACGACGATTATCTTATTATTCTCCTTGCGAATCACACTTTCACGCTGTGCTTCGATGAGAGATCCCAAAAGTCCCAATTTTAGCTTACTTTCTAATTCTCCACTTCTCGATCTAGTGCCTCCAGGAAAGAATAGATTGTTTAATCCGTATTGCAGTGTGCTGCTCACATATTCCTTTAAGACCATCAAGTAAATGGGATTTTTCTTTCTCCTATCTACCTTATAAGCTCCCAATCTATTCATAAAATATGCTGGAATCTCATAGTCAAAGAGATTTAATCCGGCACCATAAGTGAATGCCGGTAAGCCCGCCTTCGCATCTATCATATACCCCACCATAATGGAATCTAGATTTGAAAAATGGGTGGGGACTATCACCATTGTTCCCTTGTCGAACATTGATCTTACTTCTTCTACCTTTCCAGAAAGAATGATTTTAGAGCAAAGGATTTTTCGAGTTCCCCATAACTGAAACAAATTTCCTTCACTAAATTTATTAAAAATGACTTTAAAAAACCATGTAAGAAACTTCCTAGCAAACTTAAAAGTACCCACCTTAAAGTCTCCGGTAATCTCGGCTACATACCTTTTGATAATCTTCTTTAATATCTCATTTTCAATCTCCGTTTTTTCGCTGGACGATTGCGAAGATTTGAGCTGTTGAGCTATTTCTTTCCAATAATCGGATTCATCCGCAGGATCTACTTTCCATGGATTCGTCTTGATACGATGCTCCTCCATATACACAGTTTTGGAGATAAGAGCCCCAATATCTTGATATTCATCGGCTATCTTATCTGCGACGATTTGCTCCAATTCTACTTTAAAAGTATCTCGGTTTTCAGCAAACTTACTTATCGTCCAATCCTCTATCCTTGGTTTTATATGTCGAAAGCTACTATTCAACAATTCTCATATTACGGCTCAAAAATAGTGTTTTTTGTGAATGTATTTCAACCTTTGACCAACTCATATTTTTGTTCATTATTTTATCTATATTGCAAATTTCCTATTCAGAAAGATTGGTTAGACTATCAATATATTTAAGAAGTTCATCCTTCCCTTCTCCGGTTTCTGCACTGGTCACAAAACTCGGTGGCAGACTATTCCAATACTCCATAAGGGCATCATTAAGTGCTTGAATATTAGCATCTTGCTTTGAATTTTTTACCTTATCAATTTTTGTATAAATAATAGAAAATGGAATGGCCCTCTCCCCTAGCCAATTTATAAATTCAAGGTCAATTTTTTGAAGTTCATGTCTGCTATCTACGAGGACAAAGGCACATTGTAAATTTTCTCGCAATTCAAGGTATCTCTCAATCATCTTTTCCCATGAGTTTCTTCTATGCTTAGAAACCTTAGCATATCCATATCCTGGCAAATCCACTAAATACCAACCTGATTGAACATAGTAATAATTGATTGTTTGTGTTTTTCCGGGCTGTTTGGAAGTTCGAGCCATATCTTTCTTATTGCAGAGCATATTGATGAGCGAAGATTTACCTACGTTTGATCTCCCTATGAAGGCCACTTCTGGCATATTTGGCTTTGGACATTGACTCAGATGCTCATAACTACCGATGTATTCCACTTCTTTTATTTCCATTTCGGCATAAATTTTGATATTATAAATTATTATAATATGTTAAATAAATATTCACTTTTAAAAGCAAATAAAAGTGTTAAAAGTTTAATACGATGAATTAATTTTACGAATGCAAACGTTTAGTTCAAACAAAAAAACCTTTAAATGCAAAGATATAAGTATATATTAAGTGTACTGCTGATTCTGACATCATCTTGTATTTATTCACAAATTGAAGCGGGTTTTCGGCTCGGCATTTCCAGTTATGACTTAAAAGTTGGAGATTTACTATTTGATCATGAGGAAACTAAAATTACCATTAATGAGGCTCAATATGGTCATCACTTTGGCTTTTATACCCGAGTACAATTACCGGTGGTTTACATAGAGCCATCCATATTATTTACTAGTAGTCAGACCAGTTATAGTTTGAACAACTATACTGATCAACCCTTGAATACGGTGTTTAAAGAATCGTATCTCAACTTGGATTTGCCACTTGTGTTTGGAACTAAACTTGCTTTTATAAGAACGAGTATCGGTGCTATAGCCCACGTAAAACTTACGAGTACTTCGGAACTCTTTGAATTTTACAATTATAGAGAGAAAGCTAAATCTGCGAAATATGGTTATCTATTAGGACTTGGATTCGACTTATGGAATTTAAGGTTGGATTTTATGTATGAAAATAATCTGTCAAGCTATTCAGAATATATCAAGGTTGGTGATTCGAAACTTACCAATGACATGAATCCTTCTAGATTAATTTTAAATTTAAGCATAAAACTGTAGTTTGGCACAATTCTTGGGTATAAAATAGTACTGAGAATTTATTCAAAATAAGGCAACTGTTAAAACCATTGGCTTTCAAAATTTAATTTGAAAGCCATTTTTTTATAAACTTATTTCTACTCCTACTAATACGTTAATCCCTGCTTGTGGATACACATAATTTTCGGTTACTTTAGTACCATATATATAACTATAGGTGTAACCATTACTGGCATATTTTGTATTAAAAACATTGTTTATCAATGATTTAAATCTAAATTTTTCAAATCCTCCAAAGCGAAAATCATAGATAAAATTTATGTTTCCAACAAAATAGGATTTCAATGCTTTAGATTCATCAGAGGTGTTGTCTAAATATTGCTTGCCTACATAATTGGTTAGAAAACCTATTTTACAAGAATTGCCAATCTTGTATTGCAATTGTGAATTATTGATGATTTTCGGACTCAAGGCGATGTCTGTATTGCCTAAATCTATAAATATGGCTTCATATCCATTCGTATAATCATAGATTAAATATTGGAAATTCTTAATTTTATTGGTACTTAAGGTGAGCCCATTTGACCATTCCATATTTTTAAATAGTTCGAATGTTGTGGTTATTTCCAATCCTGCACGATAGCTCCTCGCTACATTTTCTCTCAAGGGAGCTCCCACATCATTTAATGCACCGGTAGGTACCAACTGATTGAGATAGTTCATAAAGTAAAAATTCAGTTCAACAATGGATGTTTTTCTATTGAAATTGATTGCAAGTTCCCAATCTTGTAGATTTTCGGACACCACATTCCCATCAATATTCTCTAATAAATCAGACCGCAATGGTTCCTTATTGCCGACTGCGTAGCTGGCATACAGATTCCATAAATTATTCACATTATATCTAAGACCGAGTTTTGGATTATAAAAGGTGTAGTCTTTCGTTAGATTTACCTCTGCATAATCGTCCGTACTTCCAGAAACCTCATAATTCACTTTCCTAACTTGAAATTCACCTTGTAGCGTTAATTTATTAGTATAAAGTGGCCATTTTAACTTAGAAAATCCATTTAATTCTGATTTTTTACCTTTTCCATTATAATAAGGTTCATATTTTCCTGCCACATTTATATCATTAATGCTGATTAACTCGCCAAAATGCATCCCATCATACAAGGAATAAGATAAAGCGGTAATCCATTCGACCTGATTTTGAAAAGATTTTTCAAAGCTCATTGAAGTGAAATAGAAATTATTATTAAGCCATTTTTGTCTTACAATATCGCTTATTTCGTACTCATTACCTTCTTCATCTACAAAGGGCATTCCTATGTAGTTATATACATCATCCTGGTACTTATATTGTTCGTAATATCCATCACCGTGAGTAAGGTTAAAACTCGCATTGAACAAGGAATTTTCGGAAAGCTTCAATCCATACAGCAACTGATAATGGTTTTGGTTGTATCGGTCAATTTGATTTTTGTATGTATAGTAATTATAGGTATCCCCAGAAGTAAACAAATTAATCGAATCCTGTTGCGTGAGATAAAGGCTTCCTAGATTGCGATCAAAGTGTTCTTTAATCAATTTCTCGTCTTGAAGGTACACACTTTCAGGTACGCCATACCATGCCTGATAAGTTTTCTCCTTTCCGGTAAAAATATTTAGTTTTAGACTACTCTTATCACTAATTCTTGATGCCGAAAAATTAATGGATGACAAATCCGAAAAGGCTCGATCGATATAACCATCACTTCCTATTTTTGAATAATCTATATTGAACGAATACTTGTTATTGATAATCCCACTTCCTAAGTGGAACGATGCCTTTCTGGTATTGAAGCTGCCGAGTGATCCTTCAAATCTAAGGTATGGATTTTGGTGAAACTGAGAGGATTGCAGATGCACGGCACCACCAAATACTCCAGTACCCAACGTACTGGTACCCACTCCTCGCTGTACTTCGACATTGGATATATCTGAACTCAGGTTAGGCATATTTACCCAAAATACGGTATGTGATTCGCTATCATTAAGAGGCACACCGTTAAGGGTTACATTGATTCTCTGTGGGTCAATACCACGTATTCTAAAGCCGGTGTATCCTATTCCTGCACCCGCATCGCTGGTACTCTGAATAGATGTCAGGTTTTGTATTAAAATGGGGATATCCTGACCTAAGTTCTTATCTTCCATATCTTTGATAACAACTTTTTCAAACGCATAAACCCCATTATCGCCTACCGTATTCGCTTCAATTATAACACCATCAAGCAAGTAATTTTCCAATTCCAATACGACATTCAATTCTAAAGAACTGTCAAAAACATTGATTTGCTTTGTGTATCTTGCATATCCCAACTGGGTAACAGTGAGGATGTACGTCCCCGCCTCGACACCCTCTAGTTTATATGAACCATCTTCAGCTGAAACGGTCGCATAATTGCTATCAACCAAAAATACAGAGCAATAATCTAGTTTTTCTCCACTTGCATTGGTGATTTTTCCAAAAATAGTAGATTGGGAGTTTAAGTTAAAAATTGACGTAAGAAAGATGACACAAACTAATATTCTTAAAGACATAAACAAACTCCTTTTTATCAATGATCAATAATCGGAGTGTCGCAATTCCTCTACTTTCCTTGTCAGCATTACCTGACCAGGTTCGACGGGTATGATCTCAGCATCCACTTAGGAAGCACCCCGATAAAATACTCTATTTAACTATTCAACTTGTTATAATCGGCTAAAAATTTCTCTAAACCTATGTCCGTTAAAGGATGATTTAATAATCCCAAAATTGAAGACAAAGGACTTGTAATGACATCTGCGCCAGACTTAGCTGCTTGTACAATGTGAAGTGGTGACCTAATCGAGGCAGCCAAAATCTCGGTTTCAAAAGACTGAATGGCATAAATTTCTGCAATCTCTCTTATCAACTCCATGCCATCCCAACTAATATCGTCAACACGACCAACAAATGGGGATAAATAGGTGGCCCCCGCTTTTGCCGCCAATAATGCCTGACCTGCGGAAAATACCAAAGTACAATTGGTCAATATATCATTTTCAGTGAACCAAGAAATTGCTTTAACACCATCTTTAATCATAGGCACTTTCACTACAATGTTATCCGCTAAGTCCGCAAGCATCCTTCCCTCTTCTACCATTCCTTCATAATTAGTCGAAATCACTTCCGCACTCACATCGCCATCAACTAAATCGCATATTTTTTTATAGTGCTTCAAAATATTGTTTTTTCCCGTGATGCCTTCCTTAGCCATGAGTGAAGGATTGGTCGTCACACCATCAAGGATTCCCAGATCTTTGGCTTCAAGAATTTGGTCAATATTAGCTGTATCTATAAAAAATCTCATTGGACAAGTATTTAAAAAAATAAAAAGAGGGTGCAAACCTAACCGCTCAACCTCCTACCCTTGCTGCATTTCTACCCTGGGGGAATTCAGAGGGAGCTGGCCGTCTGACCCTCAGGGTGCAAAAGTAAAACTTTTTTGATATTCAATATGAATAAAGTGAATATTTTTTGTGGATTGCCTGAATATCTTCGGAAACAAATAAAACACTAGAGCCCTAAACCAAAATAGTTTAGGGCTCTAGTAGTATTCTTAATAATTACAGAATCTCTGAATAGGAAAAATTATTGAACAAACGGATCACTATATGCCGGATTATGCATCAAATCATCACCAGTCATACTAAGCAAAAATGCTTTTATAGCCTGCCTTTCATAAGCATTGAGTTGAATACCCATTGTTTCACCTAATTTTAATCGGCTGTCTAGATTTTTGTGATTTTGTACACCATTTGAATAAAAATCTAAGACCTCATCTAATGTTTTGAAACGACCATCATGCATATATGGTGCTGTATATGCTAAGTTACGTAGCGTTGGAATGCTAAATTTACCGTTGTCTTTTTCAAAACCATTTAATGCACCGACGCCATTATCGTCATACTCCATATCTAAGCCAATATTCGCAAAATTTCCAATGACAGAAGCACCTGTGTATCCATTGCCTTCTTCAAATATTCCAAAATCAAAGATTGGGTTGATTACATTATGGCAATTATTGCAATTTTTACTCACGAAAAGATTCTTACCGCTTTGTTCTAACGGACTCAAAGCATCAAATCCTTGATCAAATTTAGAATCAAAACTGTTAAGTTGGCTAGTAAACGCAACCAATGCTTGTTGGATATGATTAATTGACAGCCTTTCCATACCAAAAGCTCGCTGATTTAGGTCTTTGTAGTAGCCCAGTTCATTCAGTTTATCCACTAAATAGCTTTCATTTGAAATACCCATTTCTGCATGATTAGCAACCGGTTGTAAGACCAAATCCATGAGATTTAAGGCTCTTTGATCCCAAAATAAACCTTGGGCAGATGCCGTATTGACAATGGAGGGTGTATTACGGGTTGACATCTGAGCTGAAATTCCCACACTAGATGCTTGTCCATCAGCAAAAGCCAATTCTTGACGATGGCAGCTGGCGCAAGAAAATTTATTATTAGCACTGAGGTGTTTATCATAAAATAAAACCCGACCCATGTGAATTAATTCGTTGCTAAAGAAATTGAAATTGGTAGTAGATGTAGCAATGGCACTTTTTAAACTTAAATAATCTACTTGATCTGTAATTTTAACAGAAGTTTCATCAGGTTCAATGGTAGACGTCGAACAAGAATTTAATATTATCAGCAGCGAAACGAAAAAAGGAAGGTGTTTGATTTTCATATTATAATTATTGTAGGATTTCAAGTTGTTAAAAAAAATAAACAAGATCTATATTGCTTGGTCCAACCCACTGAAGTCTGAACTGTGACGTTGAGTTAGAAGAAATTTCATCATCCATAAAAGTGATTTTACTAGATGTGCTTGAATGATTAAAAACGAGTGCTATGGAGGATTTTATAAGTAATTTGCGATTTAATTTAATCCCAAAATCGAGCTGATACCCAATTCCTGCATTCCATCCTATTGATTTTTGTTCAAATTCATTACTTGTATTATTAAATTGAGCATAACTGAGAGAAACCCTAGGTCCAGAAGCGAGCCAAAGCCGTTTTTGAGACTTAAGGATAAATCCATAGAAGTAACTACAGCCAATCCCAAGTTGTGTGTTAGAGTCATCTGTATTGTCTATATCATCTTTTGCCTTTGTTAAACTAATGGTGGGATCAATACTAATTTCCTGAAATCGTGTTTTATCCGCATTGAGCCATCCGTACTTAATCGATGTACTTACCGTGTTGCCACCATTCAAAACCGAGGATAAAAGTGGTTGTATGTTGATGGCAAATGAATTGAGTGAAACAGTATCGGATTGGGACGATACTTGAAAATGAATACAGAACGTAAATATTAGAAGCGAAAGTAGTTTTAATTTGTTTTTTAAACGCATAAAGAACATTTTACTATTATAAAGACGATTTCAATATCAAAAACGTTGGCTAACCATATTAATTTTGTCAAAAATGCTAAATATTTCAATTGTTTGCAAATTTTTATAAAAAACAATTTCGTCTACGTCTCATGACAATATAATATTTGAATATTAAAGAAAAAATAGATATTAATTGAGTCGAAAATGTAGGTTCAAATATTTATTTTACGTCACAATTTTTAACATCAAATAATTTCTGTGGTGGTTACGATTATTATCTTTGTGCATCACTAATTTTAAAACTGAAGAAACAATGATGGCTAACGGAATTTTAAAAGGAAAAAGAGGAATAATATTTGGTGCATTAGACGAAAATTCTATCGCCACCTATGTAGCAGAAGCATGCGTGGCTGAAGGTGCCAATATCGTGCTGACCAATGCTCCGGTGGCCTTTAGAATGGGAGGCATACAATCATTGGCCGAAAAACTTTCGTGTGAGGCAATACCTGCAGATGTAACGATCATGGAAGATTTAGAAAATTTACTCCTACAGTCAATGAATATTTTGGGTGGAAAATTAGATTTTATGCTACATTCAGTCGGTATGTCACTCAATGTTAGAAAAAAGAAAGAGTACACGGATCTAAATCACGAGTGGATGTTAAAAACCTTTGACATCTCCGCAATCTCATTTCATAAGCTTATGCAACAAGCATATAAATTAGATGCCATGAACGAATATGGCTCAATAGTGGCACTTAGTTACATCGCCGCACAAAGATCATTTCCCGACTACAGTGAGATGGCGGAATCTAAAGCATTACTTGAAAGTTTTGCAAGGAGTTTTGGTTATCATTTTGCCAAGAAAGGAAAAGTAAGGGTCAATACAGTATCACAATCTCCTACCATGACCACTGCCGGAAGTGGTGTCAAAGGATTTAGTGATTTCTTTGGTTATGCTGATAAAATGTCGCCACTCGGCAATGCTAGTGCCCAATCTTGTGCCGAGTATTGTGTAACATTATTTTCAGATTATACTCGTATGGTGACCATGCAAAATTTATATCACGACGGTGGCTTCAGTAGTATGGGTATGGCACCTGAAATATTAGAACTATGATGAATAGAAAATCAATTGTTTATTTAATTTTATTTCTCTCTATAAAACTAAGTCTATATTCACAAGCCGTGGAGGGAACTTTGCTGGCACAATGGACAAGCCCTGATGTGACGGGGTCTGCAACGTATGATAATTCTTACAATGAAGTATGGGGAATCACCAATAACGGTCGAGAATATGCGATTATAGGATCTACCCTCGGTACGCATTTTATTGATGTTACCGACCCTGATGATATTTATGAAGCCGCTTTTGTTAAGGGAAAAGCATTCGGTTCTATTATTATCCATAGAGATTATCACGATTATAGGGGATTATTATATGCGGTTTGTGATGAAGGTAACAGCTCGTTACAAATCATTGATTTTACCACTTTACCTGATTCAGTGACCGTAGTCTATGATTCGGATGTATTGATAAAGAGAACACATAATATATTTATCGACACATTTGTGTATCCTGCAAAACTGTATTCTTGTTCCACGATAGGCAACAGTGGATATCACACCCTAGAGGTGTTCTCCCTCGAAAATCCGACATCACCTCAGAGTATCTATGCTTTTTCTGGAAATTTACTTGGCAAAAATATTAGCCACACACATGATGCTTATGTAAGAAGAGATACGGCATTTCTGAATTGTGGACCTAATGGACTTGCTATTGTAAACTTTCAGGATGAACCGATTTTACTCAATGATATCGAACCCAATGCCTATCCTCAATCAGGATACAATCATTCTGGTTGGCTTAATGACAAAGGAGATTACTACTATATGGCTGACGAAACCTGGGGTAAGGATATCAAAGCGATTGACGTCAGTGATTTAAGTCAAATAGAATTTGTAGATTTTTTCAATGCCGGAGATTCTTCTAATTATTCGATTCCTCATAATCAAATCGTATCTGGCAATTATCTGTATGTTTCCTATTATTTTAATGGATTACAGGTCTATGATTTAACCAATCCTGATTTTCCTGAGAGAGTGATGTACTATCCTACGAGTACTATAGCACCATACGCCAACTATAAGGGAGCATGGGGAGTCTTTCCATTTTTACCTTCTGGAAATATCCTGGTTTCTGACATGCAAAATGGCCTTTTTGTAGTGAAAGGTATTGCAAATACAAGTAGTTCAACAGATATCAGAGAGCCTAGGGATTTTAGCATTGTACCGAGTATTATTCATGACCGATTTAAAATAGAGGGCTTAGTCGATGTACTTTCCGTAGAATTGTATAATGTGGCCTCTGAGAAAGTCGTGAGTTTGAAGGGAAATTCGAATAATGAATATAATGTAGACACCAATCTTGGTGGAGGTATTTACCTAGCAAGAATAATTTGCACCGAAGCTGTGTATACTAAAAAAGTTTACATTCAATAGTAAGTTTTCGTTATATGAGCAGAAATTAAGGAATGGTGTATCTTATAAATCCAATTGGAGCTCATAAAAAGGTGATAAAAATATTTAGACTTTCTATCAAGTCTATTGTTATTCTATTGATTTGTAATGCAAGTTATAGCCCCATAAATGCTCAAACGCAAGGTGATAGCCTCCAGATAAAGAAATCAGGAGTAGACTCTACCAAAACAGAAATACCGACAAACAAATCTTATAAAAACACACAATACTCAGCAAAGGGGGTCTACCAAAAATCTTTGAATAGAATAGATCAATGGCAAAGTTTTGGAGATACCAGTTTAGAAAAATTACATCAAATCTATGCAACCGAATCAAAGAGTATCCATTGGTTTTCATTGGGTAATGGGGGCTCATCCGCTGCTGCACCATATTACATTCCAAGATTTTATCGAGGTTTAGACCTGGGTTTTGAACAGTATTCACTTTATAATTTTGAGTTAGAAAATTATAAAATCTACAAATCTGATGTGCCGTTTTCGGATGTATTTTTTTCACCCCTTTTTGGTCAAGAAAATTTCGATGTTTCAGCGACGCATGCCCAAAGTTTTAATGATGGCATTTCTATTAGTCTCGATTACAAACGACGACTTTACACCGGTGTATTTAAAGATCAGGCATGTAAAACCACCAATTTCGGATTTTCGTTTTTATACCAATCTAAAAATGAAAAATTAAAACTCAACGCTTCCTACATCAGCGATGTCAATGATGAAACATTCAATGGAGGATTAGACCCTGAACTATATACAGGGGAACTCTACGCCAATACCAAAAACATTCCGGTATTTTTATCTGAAGCCAATGGAAGGCAACAAAGCAAAATCTATCTATTGCACACAGATTTTAGAATCAACAATCAATCCGATGCATTTGGACTGAGTGTGATAGCTGATTTTGAAAAGACCAAATTGTATAATAAGTTCTATGACAAAACGACAAATACAGCTAAGGATTCGATGGTTTATGCGGGGTTTTTAACCGATTCGAGAGGTCTCAGACGATATTATAAAAATGATAAAACCACATTTGCATCAGGGCTCATCATGGAGTTCAATGAGAACTTTAAACTTATAAGCAAGCTCATATACGACCACAATAAATATGATGTTGAACTCATCAATGATATTGAAAAAGACCTAAGTTTAGATGCTGCGTTGCGGATAAGACTTGGTGAAACTGTGTACATTAACGGAAATTTTACCCTTGGATTGGCAGAAAATGCGGGTAATTTAAATTTGGATGGTCAGCTGAAATATCAACTTTCCAATGATTTTTCGTTAAATGGATATTTTCGATTATTTAATAGAAAACCGACTCTTGTCGAACAATTTTTTGTTTCTAATGGCGTAAAAAATTATCAAAATGATTTCAGTAAAAGCTTTGGTAATACCATAGGCGGTAAAATTCAAAGTGGCAAGTGGCATTCAGAAATCGAGCTTTTGCAACACACCGTAAATAATGCCATTTTCTGGAATTTTGAATCTAAACCCGAGCAAAGTCAGGATATTTATTTAAACACTATTTTGAAATTAAAGCAGTCAATATCAATAGGGTCCCTAGGACTTGAAATCAATGCGATGTACCAAGTGTTTAACGAAAATTTGTACCATCTCCCAAGATATTGGATGAGTGGAAACTTGTATTGGAAGCTAAAACTTTTTAATGACCACCTACACAGTCGAATAGGGATTGAAACGTCGGTTTTTGAGAAACATGCCTCACGAAGTTTTAACCCTTTGACTGGACAATTTTACCTTTCTAAAAGTGAGGTTTCCTCGTATCCAATGACCAATTTTTATATAGACAGCAAGGTGGATAAATTCAGGGTGTTTTTCAGATTTGAGAATATCACTAATTATTTTTCAGATACATATTATTATGAATTTGTTGATTACCCACATTTTAATCATAATTTCAGACTCGGAATACGCTGGATATTGATGGAATAATCAGAGAATTTGTCGATTTTAGAAATTGAAAAATATGGCTGGAAGAAAATTTGTAGAGGCTAAAATCCAAAATTTATTTTAATTTCACTTTTTATTTAAAATAACACACTCATGAGTTTAAGAATTTTTAGAATTAATATTTCTATTGTTGCGGTACTGCTTAGCTTTTTTTATCATTCCAATGTCTTTTCCCAAACCACGGGCAGTATGACTTTTACATTTAACAACCCTAAGCCCGGAAACAATGCTTCGAAAAATGTAATGGCTATTTGGATAGAAGATGCTAACGGTAATTTCGTAAAAACTCGATGTCGTTACTGGGGCAATAAAACCAAGGATCACTTGCCTTCTTGGAAATCGAAATCCAGTCAGAATACCGTAGATGCCGTGACCGGAGCCACTTTATTCTCAACGTCTAGTCCGACGGCATTCGGCGATAAAACGATTACTTGGGATGGTACCGATGCCGATGGTAATGTCGTGGCTGATGGGACTTATAAAATCCTCGTCGAGAGTTCTTGGTGTAATCCTGAACCTGCTGATAATCAACATAAATTCCTGAGTACATTTACCTTTGAAAAGGGGTCCACAACAAGCACGGTATCCCCATCAGATACTAATTTGAATAACATAAATATCGAATGGAAACCTGGGTCGTCAGGTGTTAAAGAATTGGAAAATGACATTTCCTTTAGTATCTATCCCAATCCCACGGCGGGACAGCTTAATATAAAATTTGATAGTGAAACCGAGGTTAAGCTGATAAATATTACTTCTTTGGAAGGAAAACTAATCTACACAGAAAAAATTGCCAATCCGACCCTTCTTGAAAAACAACTTGACATTGAAGATTTAGCCAATGGACCATACTATCTTGAGATTGTGTCCAAAGATGGAAGTGTAGTGACAAAATCATTTATATTTAAAAAGTAGGCCGATAAATCCCTCTAATTATCATGATGAAATCCCATTATGGGAACAATATATTTCTCATCCTTGGGCAGCAATAAAATTATTGCCAATATTACTTCCAGAAGCGATTGTGGTATATACGGTAGTCAGTTTGTTTTGGAAAATTGACATCATAAAAGCGTTTTCATCAGCCATAATACCGGTCGTGGAAATACTCTCCTATTTTGCGGTTTCGGTATTTATTATTTGGTTGAATCTCAAAGTATTCTCTATAGCTTCCAGTATGAAATATTCAACATATAAGGATAGAATTAGGTTTCAATGGGGACTCTTTACTCCAAAAGACGTTAGCATTCCATTTACCGATATTATTTCTATGAATCTCGTGAAGTACACGAACTCTCACAGGTCAACCATTCATTTTGGGACAGGGAAAAAATACAAGATCAACAAATTTGATTTCGATACAAACGAAGATCGGGCTCATATCACATTTGAACGAATATTGAATGTTGACGAGGTGTATGCATTATTGAACAAGTTATGGGTAGAATCGAGAAAGTAGTATTTGAGAAACAATAAGAATAACTGATAAACCAAAAATATCAGCGTCAAAAACTACCGAAAATGGATTTAATGACATTTTCGTTTTTCGTGTCTATGATTATTTCTACTTCATTCTCTTCATCAACGATAAGCTTCAAGGCCGTAATTTCTTCTGATGGCATATAGGATTTCAACATTGAATTTTTGGATTGTTCCCTACATGCTGAATTGTTGAGAAAAAGATAGAATTTAGATTTAAAAGCAGGACTCACTGGCTCGGGAAGGAAATTATGAAATACAATTAAGCTGTCCGAATCCAAATTAGCATCTAAGCTTACTAAAGGGAAAACAGCCAAAATATTTATTTCATTTTGATTGACAATCGCTTTTTTTGATATCATGTAATTATATGCATTCGAGCTCAATCCGGTATTGATATACAACTCAGGAACCATTTGCTCTTCTGTTTTTATAACTTCAATCGGGTTGAAATCATCATCATAATCATAAGTGACACTGCTGTCAATTTTAGTGTAAAAATCCTGAGCCAAAGCCATGAATTGCCCGTTCCAGCTCTGCATCAATGTGTCCACATCCAGCTTTGTAAATTCCGTAAACTTATTGACTAAGAGGGAGTCTCTATGGTTATTTAAATAGGACTTATTCGCATTTATGAAGAGTTGGGCTAGACCTTGCTCGCTTGCGATATCCACGGGCTCACCTAAAAAATCGAAATTCATGTGTCCCAAGATATTTATTTGGTTTTTACCCATTCGCAGGGTCAATACATTGCCCTCAATATCTGCATATATCACATCGCCATCGTTCGAGTTTAGTTGGTCATAAATAATATTTCCTGCACCTTCATATTCCTTTTCGTTTGTACAATTTTCAATAGATTTAATATCAAAATTTGTAGTAAAAATCAGGTGCATATCAGATTGATGAAAAAGGCATATCCATTTGTTCTTTCGTAAATATGAGACACCATTCTCTTCATTTTTGCTAAACCCTTGACTTATGAGATATGCTTGTAGATTCGATAACTCTTTGACTTTTATGGGATTGCTTATCCAAGTTAATTTTGAACTATCTAAGGCATTAAAAGCTACCATTTTAGGTACGTTAATATACTTTAACAGCTTGGGCTTATCCCTAGAAACAGTCGCTAAAGCCGTATCTTTTTGAACGGAATCTTTTTTCTCAAAAAAAGTTGATGGATGCCGCAATGCATCCATCAGTATATATTTTTCAATACTCCGGCTATTTATAATAATGGTGGCATAAGCTCCCTTGGTAATGGATTCATCAATCGAAATCTTAGAGTAATACCTCGAGTAAAAAAGAATTGAAATAACAATAAAAATCAGTAAAAAGACTAGGAAAACTCTCTTTAACCATTTCATTGACACTCTATTATTTCTTTACCTCAAATACTATTAATAACCCCTTAAATATTCTTGAAATTTACCATAAGTAGTGAAAATCTGTTTTAATGAATTCCCATTTTGCTTATTGGTTTTCAAAATCAAATCATAACCAATTAAGTTATTTTTAGGCTTACCCGCCGTTAATATCACGTCAGTATAATTTTGTTGCAAGTAATCCGTAAAGTCAGATTTCATGTGAAATAAGTCTGTACCCTTATCTATCATTTTGGAAGAGTTTAAATAAAGTGTGAAAATGTTCTTTTTCAAGTAATCTTTGTTCTTCCCTAGATTACACTTAATATTTCCATTGACATAATTTGTCATTCGCGGCAACGAATTAGATAAAAGAATCATCCCGTTTTTCTGAGTATAGTACATGTCAAAGTTGGTTTGACTTTTCGTCGCAAACCTCTTAATCGCTCCTATGTTTTGAGTATCTAAGTATTTAGAGACTAACTTAGATAATTTATCATTAAAAGCTTTATTTTCAGCACCAATAAGAATAGTGAATGAGGGAAGCATTTCTTCTTTGGTTCGTTCTACTTCTACCATATTGAAATTTTCGTCATATTCATAAGAAGTGAAAGGCACCTCGAATTTGTCAAGGTCATGGAATAACATTAAGGCATCCCCTGTAACCAAATCACTGATAGCCTCCTCGTCTAAAAATATCGACATCAGATCCCCCAAAACCTCGACTTCTTCAGAAAAATTTGAATCCTTCCTACCAAGTATGTCTTGCAAAAAACTTGGATATTGCTTTAAGAATTCCTCCATGTCCGAACTCAAGGCCATGTACGCCATAATGTCATCTGCATTGAAAAATTTAAGATATTTTTTATCAATTGTTTTGTACATTTTTTCAATCTTAGAAGCGAGATCATCTTTGACTTCCATATTAAGTGATAACTTCATCTCTTCCGTATCAAAAATCAGATTACCAGAAATGGATTGATACCAATTAGGCATTTGATTACCCATATACATCCCAACTGGCATTGATTCTTTTAGAAATTTGTCAAATATCATTTTATTAGGATCTCTAAGCCAAAAATATAGGGACGATTGATCATTTCTCCCTTTCCGGAAGCTGGCATTTTTACTTATTGAATTGAATTCGTTAGATTGAAAAAAACTTTCAACTTGAATATCCATTAGGCTATCAATCTGTGTTTCGGAGTAGATTAATGGTGCCATATAATTTTTCATCGTTAGCTCGTACTCAAGCATTTGTTGTTCTTCGTATTCAGAATCTCCATAATTCTCCTCACCATAGTAATCCTCGTAGTCCTCCGAATAGCTACTATCCACCGCCATCATTTCTTCCGTATATTCAATTATATCTGATGACTCGGCTTCATCGACATCAATGATGTCGATTTCAATTTCTTCAGATGGCTCATCTTCCATTTCGATAAGCATTTCCTCCTCTTCCATAGGAGTTTCAAGAGCTTTCTCAGCCAATAGGTCATCCATCGTATAAACTACTTTGGGGATGTCTAGCATATTCACAACTAAAATATTATCATTCCAAAGTAAGGTTCTCGTTCCACTTTTTATTTGATAATATCCTTGCTTTAGCTCAGGTGTCATGGGAAATTGCTGCTGTAAAGTACTATTAAATTTGTCAATATTGAGTATGCGACATATGAATCTAGATGAAATAATATCATCCAATTTTGAATAGGTATAGTACATTTTTCCTCTGAGATCAATTCCAAGATTATTTAAGGCATCCACATCTATCACTGGTCCAATACTACTAGTGACAAAGGATACAATATCTTCTTCGCTAATTAATTGGAATAATTTATCACCGCTAATTTCTAATACGGCATCGCTATTTGCAGGGATGTATTGCTCTAGATTTTGAGATTTTATATTGAAAGATAATGCGAGTAAAATAAAAATTAAAGTCTTTTTCATTTCTTAAGATTGTTTGATTGTCAATAATATACTATAAAGATTATCATCCCACCCCAGTGTCATAATTGTCTCAGATATAGTCTATTGTATATTGTTTCGATAATATTGTAAATAATTTTTATTAGTTGAGTGTAATGGTATTCGTGATGTCATTCTTTTTATTAATCATATCCTGAACGCCGACTTTGAGCATGACAGCTTTGTTGTTTTTAGCTATTTTGCTAGCCGGGTTTTCGGATTTTACAATGTTAGATTCGAAGCGATAAATCGTCGTGACTGTCGCTCCGTCTAAGATTTGACGATCTCTAGATTTGACTTTTTTAGTCTCTTGAGCTAAATTGTAATTATAAAATCTCTTAAATATTTTCTTTTTAGAATCGTATGAAAACTGTTTGTAATCTTCCATGCTTTGAGTTTCTACACCACCGGAACTAAAATGAGAGATGATTCTATTTAACACTTCTACACTCGTAAAGTTACAAGACATGGAAAAGACAAAATCTGTAAAATTGACTTTTTTCTGTACGTTAGTCACTCCCTTAATTTGACCAATCTCACGTGCCAGTTCGTTCATGTGAACGAGAATATCATCCTTACTTGGTACTTTGTAATCATTGATACTATCCATTAACATTATGGAGTTCAATTTGGATTTGCTCTGACTAAGATTTACCGTAAAATTAATGTGTCCTGAGCCATCATCATTAAGTGTGATTTCTTCTAAAACTTCAAAACAGCCTGAAAATAGAATCAAAACAAGTAGAAGATTTATAGGGAACAATAATTTTTTCATTCAAAATTTTTTATTTGATATCAATTGCAAAAATAGTATATAACTTTATAACTTAATGTACAAAGGTGATATTTTATTCTTCGTCTTTTAGACTGTCCAAAAAACTGAAAAGGTCATCATTGGATTCTAGATTTAGCTTCTTTCTAAGTCTTGACCGACTGACATTGATACTCGATGGAAGTACATTCATGATGTCGGCAATTTCGCGAGTCGATAAGCCGGTTTTTATGTAGGTGCAAAGTCTCAAATCATACATGCTCAGCGAGGGAAATATCGCTTTAAGATTGTGAATATAATTTTGATTGAGCTCATCGATATGAATCTGAAAGCTGTCATTTTTATCATTTTTGGACCTTTCAATGATTTTCAGCAATTCCTTGACTTTGGTATTATTGGCATTGCTACTTTTCAGAAGGCTGAGTTTTTCATTGAGTGATTTTAGGAGTTTTCCTTTTTCGTCATCTTCTTTGATTTTCTTAATAAGTTCAACCTTGGTGCTTCTAAGCTCTTTTTCGATGTGTTGTTTTTCCGATTCCAGAGCTTCGTATTTTTTAAACATTGCTTCTTCGCTATAGATTTTTGCTTGCTCTTCCAAAGCCTTTTGCTTCTGAAGTTTCAAGTGGTGTTTTTGTTGGTTGAGTTTATGCCTTTGCCATGCTTGTATCAAAAAATAGATTAGGAAAAGTCCTATAAAATATACGGCATACGCCATAAGAGATCTATACCATGGAGGTGAAACACGGAATTCTATTACACGGCTTATAAGTTCATTTTGTGTGGTCATCCCCTCGATATCCAACTTGTAATTTCCTTCATCAAGATGTACAAAATAATAATCATGGTTTGTTGACCACGCCGTCCATTGATTATTATAGCCTTCTAGTTTGTATCGATATAGGGCATTTCTTTGGTTGGGAATTACGACACTGACCGCTATATTATTGAAATTATATGGAATATCTTCATTCGGTTGGAAAGAGGTATTTGACTCTCGATTATAGAGTTCTAGTTTCCTTATGACCAATTGTAGTGGTGTATTACTTCCTCGTAGTTCACTACCTTTTTTAATTGCAAATCCATTGTAAACTGAGTAAAACAAAAAACTATCTTGTAAGCTAATCGGAGCATAATTATTGGGTAATCTATGTTGAATTTGATTGATGTCAAAATATTGATCTTTCTTGCGAAATGTACCATTCTCATCGTTGAATACGTAGCGGCATTCAGTGGTAGTCACCACGATTTCACCGTCAATGTTTTCCAATGACAAAATCTCTCCCTCAAATTCATCTTGCTCAAAAATAATTCTAGAATTCAAGCTATTATTATCGTTCAATGAGGCTTTAATAATGCCATAGTTTGGCAGCTTTATCCATAAGTTTTTTTCCTTATCGAGAACCAACTTTTCACAAGCTCCTTTTATGAGTTCCAATTTTCCTCTCATTCGCCATTGATCCTCGATCAAATCATAGACATCTATGCCATTGTACGTCCCGGCAAACAGGGTTTTTTCATCTTTTACAAGGATGTCTAGTACGCCAATGCTATTGTCAATCGGAATGAATTTTTGATTCTCAACTCGGTAAAGACCATTGTCATGTCCACATAATACTTGATTGTCTGCCTCTGCCAAGGCCCATACCTGACCCTCTGAATTGGGAATTATAGAAAAGGATATGCCTTTCACGTCATTATTAATCTCTGACCATTTGCTCGTATAAAGCCCTTGATTGGTGCCTAAATAGAACTGACTTCCTTGTAAAAGTGCCGTTTGTCCAGTGCCGAAGAGCCCATTATGATCGAAGACATACGCAATGTTATCATTGAGATACATACCCACTAAACCGAAGTCCAAACTTGCCCACAACATCCCAGATTTACTATAATAAAGGTCTAAGATGGTGTTGTTCGTTAGTCCGCGAGGCTTATTAATATGCTGGATGATTATGCCCTCATTGCTGACGATGTAAATACCATTAAGAATCGTCCCGTAGACATGATACTTATTTTCAATGCTGGTATAGGCGAATACCTTATCTTTCTTGAGATGCTCAGAGATATCCTTATCCCAAGGAATTAAATTTCCATTTTCAAAACGATAAAGACCTTTACTATGCGTGACAATCAAAGAACCCATTTCTGGGGGAGATATAGAAACCAGATCTAGAGGGTCATTGTCAGGGTTAGAGAAAAGTAACTTGAGAGCCACCCCATCAAAAGTAAAAACTCCCACCTTATCATCTACCAGATAAATCAATTCATTAACCTGAAAAGTCTTGCTAAATCTGCCTGGTGCCGCCACTTTAGTCAAATGAGAGTCCTTGAGTACATAGACATTGTCAAATGAAGTAAAAACAATAAAATCATCTAATCGGTAAACACCCCAAAATTCCTCAGTAATATGATTGACATTTTCCTTAAATGGATAGAGGGAGGTATATTCAAATTCAGTGTAAGCCCTACGCTTCCAAACCCCGAAATCCAAATCAGAACCTGTGTATATGGTCGTATCATTGAGAACGTAAAGTGCCCTCGTAGAGCCTTTGCTCCCTTTGTATTTTTTCCACTTGAACCCATCATACTCGAGCAGACCCTTGTCCGTTGCGAAATACAGAATCCCATTACTTGCGGACGAGATATCCCATACTTTGCCCGCATTAAGGTAGGATTCCGGCGTATATACATCAATATATGGTACTCCCCAGTGAGGTATTTGTTGCGCTGCAGATTTGTTTAGAAATAGAATAAAGAAATAAAGTACACATACGTGTCGTACGTGAAATTTCCGTCCCGGAGATATATCATATCTTGTTTCCCTCATCTCCCAAATATAAAGCAATATTGGAAAATGAAAATTCTTTTCACACTGAAAAATTATATTTTATGGAATGCCAACTATTCAAGAAAACCATTTATATTGCGTTGTACTAGAAAATATTATAAACAGTAAACATCGTCAAATTACGATCGAAATACTTAATTTCTTTAAACAGATAAATGTCAGAATCACAGATTAAAAAGATGACACGGATGACACAGAAACACCTATCCCCCTCTGGAGGGGGTGCTCGAAGAGCGGGGGAGGAAAAATCAGCGTAATCCATTAATCCGCGACAATCCGCGATTCAGACAAAAAGAAACAAACAATGAAAAAAATACTACATATCATCTTAATATTAGGTAGCGCAGTACTACAAGGGCAGAAGTATCAGGACGTCGGGCAATTTACGCCACGTATCTATGTTGGAGGAATGGTAGAAAGCAATAATAATGAAAGGTTCGTATTGGGAGCCAACCCCTTATATGAAACTTATTATAAGGAAGAGTTAATAGGTGATACTTTCAATGAAGATTATTCACAGATAATGGTGCTTAAATTGAATGAAAAGAACGAACTTTTAGATTATGGTCAAATCATATGTACAACTAGAGGAGCAATTGAAATTGGGGGATCGAGCAATAATTTAGTAATTAATAATAGAAGAGAGATGTTTTTTGCAATTACAAGTTATAAAGACTCCTTGATATACAGAGGCGAATTACTCTCTTATGCACCGGATAGTTCCAGTAATCTGGGAGGCGTGATAGGCATGGATTCTGACTTGAATATCATCTTCAAGAAATTTTTTCCACAGGATGTATTTGTCCAGTCAGTAGAGACATGGAATGATAGAGTGTATGTGATGGGAAATTTCAGAGGAGACTCCATTACGATGCATGGCGTGACCTTACATTATATGGATGAGTTTGCAAGTACAGGATTGGGTACCAATTATATCATGGTTTTTGACCAGCATACAGGCGAGGTCTTGTTTAGCGATGTATTCGGCAATTCTTATGAATGTACTAGTTACAATTCCTCGATTAGTAAAAATGGAGACATAGCAATTAATTCGGCATGTTTAGGATATGTTCAAAAATTTCAAGACACCTCTATTGAGACATCAGGAGTTGGTTTAGGACAAAATGCAGTTTTATTTGTAATGGATAAAAACTTCAAAGTCAAGTATAGTTATGATGTGGCAAAATATTCAGCAAGGGGATATATAGGAAATTTTAACTACGACGATGAAGGCAACTTATATTGTGGTGTAGGTTCGTCTTATTATATGTCATTTAATGACGAAGAAGTGGTAGAGGGATTGCCTAATGCTGCATGGTTAGCAGGAGTTATAAAATTGGACGCTGAGGGTAAGACTATCTGGTATAATATAACGGCATCATATGCATATACAAATTTTAGATCACTATTTTTAGTAAATAATGGAGTAATGTTTATCATGAGTGTTGAAAATATACTTTATGGCCTGAATGGTAGCGAGATTATAGTGCCCAGTGAAAACTATGAAGTCTATCTCGGCAAGCTAGACAGCGATGGGAAGGAAGCGAGTTACCAAAAGTTTCTGAGATTCTATATAGAAAGCATGACAGGGGTAGAAGATGGTCGTAAAGTCTTGATGGTGGCAAGGATAAAGGATCCAGAATTTCACGAATATATACCTGAGCTTGACAAAACCCTTACGGACTATTATAATAAATTCATATTCGAGATAGATATAGACAGTTTGACGGATAGTAAAGACTTACAGTTGGCTGCAAATGAAGCATACAAGATATATCCCAATCCTGTAACAAAAAGTGGAGTGCTACACATACCGGAAGTAGAAGACCAGGATGTAAGATTGCTGGATATGAATGGGGCAATGATATGTACACTGAGACTTAATAATGAAAGAATAAATATGGTAGATTATGATATAAATACGGGGATGTATATCCTAGAATTTAGAATAGAAGGACGGATCATAGGACAACGTATATGGATAGAATGAAACCTATCCCCCTCTGGAGGGGGTGCTCGAAGAGCGGGGGAGAAAAATCAGCTGTAATCCAGTAATCCGCGACAATCCGCGATTCAGACAAAAAAGAAACAAACAATGAAAAAAATACTACATATCATCTTAATATTAGGTAGCGCAGTACTACAAGGGCAGAAGTATCAGGACGTCGGGCAATTTACGCCACGTATCTATGTTGGAGGAATGGTAGAAAGCAATAATAATGAAAGGTTCGTATTGGGAGCCAACCCCTTATATGAAACTTATTATAAGGAAGAGTTAATAGGTGATACTTTCAATGAAGATTATTCACAGATAATGGTGCTTAAATTGAATGAAAAGAACGAACTTTTAGATTATGGTCAAATCATATGTACAACTAGAGGAGCAATTGAAATTGGGGGATCGAGCAATAATTTAGTAATTAATAATAGAAGAGAGATGTTTTTTGCAATTACAAGTTATAAAGACTCCTTGATATACAGAGGCGAATTACTCTCTTATGCACCGGATAGTTCCAGTAATCTGGGAGGCGTGATAGGCATGGATTCTGACTTGAATATCATCTTCAAGAAATTTTTTCCACAGGATGTATTTGTCCAGTCAGTAGAGACATGGAATGATAGAGTGTATGTATTAGGATATTTTGGGGGTGACTCAGTAATGATGATAGTACGATTGTGACATTTACATTATATGGATGACTTTGCAAGTTCAGGATTTAGTTCCAATTATATCATGGTTTTTAACCAGCATACAGGAGAAGTCTTGTTTAGCGATGTGTTTGGGGGCAATTCTTATGAATGCTGATAAGTTACAATTCCTCAGTCAGCAAAATGGGAGATATCGCTATTAAGTCGGCATGTCTTGGAAATATTCAAAAAGTTTCAAGATACTTATATTGAAACTTCGGGTGTAGGAGGACTCAATGGATCCGTTTTATTTTTGTAATGGATAAGGATTATAAAGTCAAGTATAGTTATGATGTGGCAAAACATTCATCTACAGGTATATAGGAAATTTCAACTACGACGATGAGGCAACTTATATTGTGGGTGTGGCTTTGTCTAAATTATATGTCATTTAATGACGAAGAGGTGGTGGAGAGGATTGCCTAATGCCGCAAGGTTGCCGGAGTTATAAAGCTCGACACTGAGGGAAAGACTATCTGGTATAATATAACGGCATCGTATGGATGGACAAGTTTTAGATCAGGCTATTTTTAGTAAATAATGGTGTAATGTTTATCATGAGTGTTGAAAATATACTTTATGGCCTGACGATAAAGCGAGATTATAGTTAGTATGAAAACTATGAAGTCTATCTAGGCAAGCTAGACAGCGATGGGAAGGAAAAGGAGTTATTTAAAAAGTCTCGAAGGATATATAGAAAGCATGACAGGATACAGAGGATGGTCGTAAAGTCTTGATGACAGCAAGGATAAAGGATCCTGAATATCACGAATATATACCTGAGCTAGACAAAACCATTTACGGACTATTATAATAAGTTCATATTTGAGATAGACATAGACAGTTTGAGATATAAAGACTTGCAGATGTCTGATAAGGAAAATTTATAAAATATATCCCAATCCTGTAGCTAAAAAGTGGAGTGCTACATATACCGGAAGTAGAAGACCAAGAAGTGAGATTACTGGATATGAATGGGGCAATGATAGGCACACTTAGGCTTAATAATGAAAGGATAAATATGGCAGATTATGATATAAATGCAGGGATGTATATCCTAGAATTTAGAATAGAAGGACGGATCATAGGACAACGTATATGGATAGAATGAAACCTATCCCCCTCTGGAGGGGGTGCTCGGAGAGCGGGGGAGGACAATCAGTGTAATCCAGTAATCCGCGACAATCCACGATTCAGACAATATTCAGAATCACAGATTAATAGGATTGCACGGATTACGCAGAAACAGCTATCCCCCACAGGAGGGGGTGCTCGGAGAGCGGGGGAGGAAAAATCAGTGCAATCCAGTAATCCGCGACAATCCGCGATTCAGACAAGAGATGCCCCGATTACCGATGATTAAAAAAAACGATAAATGAATAAAAACAAAAAGGATAAAGTAAGCATAGTTGATGATAATAATGTCAGAATCACAGATTAGAAGGATTACACAGAAACACCTATCCCCCTCTGGAGGGGGTGCTCGGAGAGCGGGGGAGGAAAATCAGTGCAATCCATTAATCCGCGACAATCTGCGATTCAGACAAAAAGTGGATAAATATGGATGAACTAAAACATAAAGAAATTACAGAAAAAATAATAGGAGCAGCTTATGAAGTTCATAAATTTTTGGGCAATGGATTTCAAGAGTTGATATATCAGAGAGCATTGGCATACGAGTTTGGCAATAAAGGATTAGAGTACAAGAGAGAGATTGAGCAGCAGATATATTATAAAGAATTGGCAGCTCCCATTGGCACGAGGAGAGCAGATTTTGTAGTAGAAGAAAAAGTGTTGGTAGAGATAAAAGCGATTAAGGAATTAGAAGATGTACATAAAGCTCAAATACTAAATTACTTAAGAGCTTACAAGTTAGAAATTGGCTTATTGATAAATTTTGGAAGTAAATCATTAGAATTTAAACGATTTGTATTAAAAAAGAAATGAAGTCAGAATCACAGATTAAAAGGATTACACGGATGACACAGAAACACATATCCCTCTCTGGAGGGGGTGCTCGGAGAGCGGGGGAGGAAAAATCAGTGCAATCCAGTAATCCGTGTCAATCCGCGATTCAGACAATATTCAGAATCACAGATTAAAAGGATTACACAGATGACGCAGAAACACCTATCCCCCTCTGGAGGGGGTGCTCGAAGAGCGGGGGAGGAAAAATCAGCGTAATCCATTAATCCGCGACAATCCGCGATTCAGACAAAAAAGAAACAAACAATGAAAAAAATACTACATATCATCTTAATATTAGGTAGCGCAGTGCTACAAGGGCAGAAGTATCAGGACGTCGGGCAATTTACGCCAAGCTATCCCACAGATGGGCTGATTGAAGCAAGTAATGGTGATAGATACATAATAGGAGATCCAGGAAATGTAGTTAAGAACTATAATGGAGTACAATTGGGTGTTCAGTTGCCAGAAAATCAAAGGCATTTTTTAGTTGTAAAACTTGATAGAGATAATGAATTACTTAATTATGCTCAGATTATTAATCGAGGTAAGTCTGCTCTTTTAGGAGGAGGTAGTAGTAATTGCCTAGCGATTACTGAAAATGATGAAATATTCTTCCCCATCTCTCAGTACACAGACTCCTTGATATACAGAGGCGAATTACTCTCTTATGCACCGGATAGTTCCAGTAATCTGGGAGGCGTGATAGGCATGGATTCTGACTTGAATATCATCTTCAAGAAATTTTTTCCACAGGATGTATTTGTTCAGTCAGTAGAGACATGGAATGATAGAGTGTATGTATTAGGATATTTTGGTGGTGACTCAGTAATGATAGATAGTACGATTATACATTCGTTAAAACCAAAGACTAATCAAGTTCAATTTAGTTCCTTTTTGGCAGTTTTTAATAAAAATACTGGAGAAGTTGAGTTTACTAAGTGTTTTGGAGGTGATTATTATAATAGTGCTGATAGAGTGATAGACATATCCACGGATGGTCGATTAGCAATATATAATAGATCTTCACATAGTACCCAAACCTGGGGAAATGACACACTATATAATTATTACGCGGGACTCAATGGATCACCGGGTATTTTTGTAATAGATAGTAATTATGTGTTGCAGTACACCTACACAATGGGAAGTTATACATTTAATGCCGGAGTGACAGAAATCAAGTTTGATGGTGATGATATGATACTATCTGGTCTCGTACTATTTAAGTTAAACCTAAACGATGATGGAATAGAACATTTTCAGGACTCATTAAATGAAGTAGGATTTATTATTTCAGTAGATATTAATGGAAATACAAATTGGTATAATTATTTGTTGAGTAATGGTAATACCGCTGGTGATGCAAGTATTGGTCGCTTTCAAATATTGAACAAAGAGAATTATATGTCTTTGTTAAGACCGAGTACGGCAACATTGTATAACAAAGAGAGAAACATTGTATGTAATCAAGATGCATATTGGTTGTGGAATTACAATCATAAGACTGAAAGCCAATCTTTTAATCAACTAGGAAGAATAGAACCGCAATTGATGATACCTATTGGGAATAATAAACTATTAATGACAGCAGGAGTAGATGCGGGTAAGTCAGGGGAATATATACAGGAACTAGACAGAACATTGACAAATCCTTATAATAAGTTCCTAATAATATTGGATTTGGATAGCTTGAGCTATATAGATAATCCAAATAAAATTAATACGATTAAAATATATCCCAATCCTGTAACAAAAAGTGGAGTGCTACATATACCGGAAGTAGAAAACCAAGAAGTGAGATTACTGGATATGAATGGGGCAATGATAGGCACACTTAGGCTTAATAATGAAAGGATAAATATGGCAGATTATGATATAAATGCAGGGATGTATATCCTAGAATTTAGAATAGAAGGACGGATCATAGGACAACGTATATGGATAGAATGAAACCTATCTCTCTCTGGAGGGGGTGCTCGGAGAGCGGGGGAGGACAATCAGTGTAATCCAGTAATCCGCGACAATCCGCGATTCAGACAATATTCAGAATCACAGATTAAAAGGATGACACGGATGACACAGATGGTCCTATCCCCTCTGATGGTAGGTGCTCGGAGAGCCGGGGAGGAAAATCAGCGTAATCCATTAATCCGCGACAATCCGCGATTCAGACATTAAGTAATAAAATATGGATGAACTAAAACATAAAGATATTACAGAAAAATAATAGGATCAACTTATGAAGTTAAGGAAATTTTTAAGCAATATATTTCAAGAGTTGTATATATCAGAGAGCATTGGCATACGAGTTTGGCAATAGGGATTAAGTACAAGAAGAGGAGATTGAGCAGCAAATATATGGCGCAAAGAATTGATAGAACCTATTAACAATGAAAGCAGATTTTGTAGTAGATAGAAAAAAGTATTGGTAGAGATAAAAGCGATTAAAATTAGAAGAAGTACATAAAGTTCAAATACTATGGATTACTTGAGAGCCTACAAGATAGAAATTGGTTTATTGATAAATTTTGGAAGTAAATCATTAGAATTTAAACGATTTGTATTAAAAAAGAAATAAAGTCAGAATCACAGATTAAAAGGATTACACGGATGACACAGAAACACCTATCCCCCTCTGGAGGGGTGCTCGAAAAGCGGGGAGGAAAAATCAGCGTAATCCATTAATCCGCGACAATCCGCGATTCAGACAAAAAGAAACAAACAATGAAAAAAATACTACATATCATCTTAATATTAAGTAGCGCAGTACTATATGGGCAGAAGTATCAGGACGTCGGGCAATTTACGCCAAGAATATCCCAGCAGGATTAGTCGAAAATGGAAGCAAAGAGCGGTTTATGTTAGGGGAGGAATCCACTTTGTAGAAACTTATTATAATGGAGAGCCGCTGGGTGATTCAGTTGCAAGAAATTATTCACAGATTATGAGTTGTAAAATTCAATGAAAATAACGAACTTTTGGATTTTGAACAGATAATAGATACCGGTTATAGTTTTGGTTTAGGGGCTCAATATTCTAATAATTTAGTGATCAATGATAAAAGCGAAATATTCTTCCCCATCTCACAGTACACGGACTCCTTGCTATACAGAGGCGAATTACTCTCTTATGCACCGGACAGTTCCAGTAATCTGGGAGGCGTGATAGGCATGGATTCTGACTTGAATATCATCTTCAAGAAATTTTTTCCACAAGATGTATTTGTTCAGTCCGTAGCGACATGGAATGATAGAGTGTATGTGATGGGAAATTTCAGAGGAGACTCCATTACGATGCATGGCGTGACCTTACATTATATGGATGAGTTTGCAAGTACAGGCTTGGGTACCAATTATATCATGGTTTTTGACCAGCATACAGGCGAGGTCTTGTTTAGCGATGTGTTTGGCAATTCTTATGAATGTATCAGTTACAATTCCTCCATCAGCAAAAATGGAGATATCGCTATTAAGTCGGCATGTCTTGGAAACATTCAAAAGTTTCAAGATACTTATATTGAAACTTCGGGTGTAGGATTAGGCCCTGTATCCGTTTTATTTGTAATGGATAAGGATTATAAAGTCAAGTATAGTTATGATGTGGCAAAATATTCATCTACAGGGTATATAGGAAATTTCAACTACGACGATGAAGGCAACTTATATTGTGGTGTGGCTTCGTCTTATTATATGTCATTTAATGACGAAGAGGTGGTGGAGGGATTGCCTAATGCCGCATGGTTAGCCGGAGTTATAAAGCTCGACACTGAGGGAAAGACTATCTGGTATAATATAACGGCATCGTATGGATGGACAAGTTTTAGATCACTATTTTTAGTAAATAATGGTGTAATGTTTATCATGAGTGTTGAAAATATACTTTATGGCCTGAATGGTAGCGAGATTATAGTGCCCAGTGAAAACTATGAAGTCTATCTAGGCAAGCTAGACAGCGATGGGAAGGAAGCGAGTTACCAAAAAGTCTCGAGATTCTATATAGAAAGCATGACAGGGGTAGAGGATGGTCGTAAAGTCTTGATGGTGGCAAGGATAAAGGATCCTGAATATCACGAATATATACCTGAGCTAGACAAAACCCTTACGGACTATTATAATAAGTTCATATTTGAGATAGACATAGACAGTTTGACAGATAGCAAAGACTTGCAGATGTCTGATAAGGAAATTTATAAGATATATCCCAATCCTGTAGCAAAAAGTGGAGTGCTACATATACCGGAAGTAGAAGACCAAGAAGTGAGATTACTGGATATGAATGGAGCAATGATATGTATACTGAGACTTAATAATGAAAGAATAAATATGGCAGATTATGATATAAATGCAGGGATGTATATCCTAGAATTTAGAATAGAAGGACGGATCATAGGACAACGTATATGGATAGAATGAAACCTATCCCCCTCTGGAGGGGGTGCTCGGAGAGCGGGGGAGGAAAATCAGTGCAATCCAGTAATCCGTGTCAATCCGCGATTCAGACAATATTCAGAATCACAGATTAAAAGGATTACACGGATGACACAGAAACACCTATCCCTCTCTGGAGGGGGTGCTCGGAGAGCGGGGGAGGAAAAATCAGCTTAATCCAGTAATCCGTGTCAATCCGCAATTCAGACAAAAAAGAAACAAACAATGAAAAAAATACTACATATCATCTTAATATTAGGTAGCGCAGTACTACAAGGGCAGAAGTATCAGGACGTAGGGCAATTTACGCCGGGGATAGCCGTATATGGAATGCAAGAATCTGTCGATGGACATCGATATTTAATTACTACAACGGGGAATGAAGGATATCAATATAATGGGGAAGATATTTTTGAGCCATTTTATAATTCTGATAGACAATTTTTAATCCTCAAAATGAATGATAAGAATGATATTATTGACTATGAACAAATAATAAATACAGGCAAAAGTTTTGGTTTAGGGGCTCAATATTCTAATAATTTAGTGATCAATGATAAAAGCGAAATATTCTTCCCCATCTCACAGTACACAGACTCCTTGATATATAGAGGCGAATTACTCTCTTATGCACCGGACAGTTCCAGTAATCTGGGAGGCGTGATAGGCATGGATTCTGACTTGAATATCATCTTCAAGAAATTTTTTCCACAGGATGTATTTGTCCAGTCCGTAGAGACATGGAATGATAGAGTGTATGTGATGGGAAATTTTAGGGGAGACTCCATTACGATGCATGGCGTGACCTTACATTATATAGAGGAGTTTGCAAGTACAGGCTTGGGTACCAATTATATCATGGTTTTTGACCAGCATACAGGCGAGGTCTTGTTTAGCGATGTGTTTGGGAATTCTTATGAATGTAGCAGTTACAATTCCTCCATCAGCAAAAATGGAGATATAGCAATTAATTCGGCATGTTTAGGATATGTTCAAAAATTTCAAGACACCTCTATTGAGACATCAGGAGTTGGTTTAGGACAAAATGCAGTTTTATTCGTAATGGATAAGGATTATAAAGTCAAGTACAGCTATGATGTGGCAAAATATTCAGCAAGGGGGTATATCGGAAATTTTAATTACGACGATGACGGCAACTTATATTGTGGTGTAGGTTCGTCTTATTATATGTCATTTAATGACGAAGAAGTGGTAGAGGGATTGCCTAATGCTGCATGGTTAGCAGGAGTTATAAAATTGGACGCTGAGGGTAAGACTATCTGGTATAATATAACGGCATCATATGCATATACAAATTTTAGATCACTATTTTTAGTAAATAATGGAGTAATGTTTATCATGAGTGTTGAAAATATACTTTATGGCCTGAATGGTAGCGAGATTATAGTGCCCAGTGAAAACTATGAAGTCTATCTTGGCAAGCTAGACAGCGATGGGAAGGAAGCGAGTTACCAAAAAGTTTCGAGATTCTATATAGAAAGCATGACAGGGGTAGAAGATGGTCGTAAAGTCTTGATGGTGGCAAGGATAAAGGATCCAGAATTTCACGAATATATACCTGAGCTTGACAAAACCCTTACGGACTATTATAATAAATTCATATTCGAGATAGATATAGACAGTTTGACGGATAGTAAAGACTTACAGTTGGCTGCAAATGAAGCATACAAGATATATCCCAATCCTGTAACAAAAAGTGGAGTGCTACACATACCGGAAGTAGAAGACCAAGATGTTAGATTAATGGATATGAATGGCGCGATGGTATGTACACTGAGACTTAATAATGAAAGAATAAATATGGCAGATTATGATATAAATACAGGGATGTATATCCTAGAATTTAGAGTAGAGGAACGGATAATAGGACAACGTATATTGATAGAATGAAACCTATCCCCCTCTGGAGGGGGTGCTCGAAGAGCGGGGGAGGAAAAATCAGCGTAATCCATTAATCCGCGGTAATCCGCGATTCAGACAAAAAAGAATAATAAACACAATTAATAAAAACCTTAGATTATGAAAAAGATCATTTTAGTACTACAATTGGCAATCATACCATTCATGGCCTTTTCTCAGCTGAAAAAGCAAGAATCGACCATGTCAATTGGTGCAAATAAGGACTTCGTCAATTCTCTATCTGCGCAGATAAATACTTATCGCCTTGGTCAATTGGACGATCGCAATACATTCAGCTATAAGCTATCAAGTATTAATGATAGATTGATTATAGGTAGAATGTATGTGTATGATAGTTACTATCAAGGTAAAAGAATACTAAATGGACAATCCAAACTCATATTGGGTAAAAATAGTCAGATAAGAAGCATTCATACCTTTGAACAAATTCATAATATAATAGATGAAAGATCAGTAAATGCGGAAAATAAAATAAAGGATTACCTAGACTATGAGGGTAAATACGAAATTACAAATGAGGAATCCGGCTACTATGTGGTCAATGATCAATTGGTATCCGCGACGAAATATGTAGTGCAAACTGAAAAAATCAACTTTCCAAGAGAGGTAGTTTGGTCGATAGTGGATGGTCAAGTATTGAATGACATCTATGCACCCTATAGAAGCTATAAAACTGTAATACAAAATGAAAGTAAAGACCAACCAACCAATAGAGGAGTCTTAGGGTGTACAGATATCAATAGTAATACTAACAATATAAAAATCCATGAAATAGACCCTACTACCAATCAAAACACGGTGGATCGATTGGATCCTTGCGTATGCTATGATGATGTATCCTCTAAATATAAATTTGGAGATTGTGATTTTACAGATCTTAGTCTAAGTGGAAGTCAGAATCCAGTGGAAACTGCCAATGAGTTTTATTACAATCCCACTGGAGAGAGTGATAAATATGGCGCTGTATTTTTACACTATAGTTTTTTAGAAATAGCTAATAATCTTGATTCAGAATCTAGTCTTAATGTGGGAACGGACTTTACTTATGGATTCAAAGGTGTTACGATTCCAATAGCAAATTATTCTGGAGGACTATTAAACATAGGTGATAGAAAATTGGACTCAGGTAATACGGAAATATATCCTGCACTTCATCATGATTTGTTCCACATTGCGGCCGCCTATTTTGATAAAGCCCTACAAGACAATGGGGGAGTTTCTAATTACTACCTTAGATTAGGGGAAAAATACTATTTAGCACAGTCCTATTTATACCAACACAAAGGTAAATCACTTACTGACAAGCAATGTTTTAAGTATGGTGGCTTGAGCTCAACAAACAGTAGCGAAGGCCTTCCAAAACATTTTGTAAATTACGAAAATTCTGATTGTTCCAAATTAAATGCAGCGGAAGATGATAAAGAATATACCACCCAAGCCATCGCCACCTACTTCACTCAAGTAGCCCTGGCGCTAAGCTCCACTGGCGCTACCGATGGCTTCACAAAAGTAGATCAGTGGGTGGCGAATATTGTCTCGGATGCCGATAATGTCGGTGACTTTATGATTGATGCACTGCAGTCGGCCACCATATTGAATGAAATCGACTCTACCCTACTCAATAATGTCGATCGGTGTGTTCTCGGCAGTATTATGAAAGAATATTTTAAAGAATGCGATTTTTCGGCAGGTTTTGACAGCCTTCTCGTGAGTTCAGATTATTGTAACACTGGGGCATTGACTTTTAATACTTATAATGATGCGAATGGAAATGGGATCCAAGACATCGGAGAAAACCCCATCAAAAATATCCCAATTACCATAAATTCCGAAAAACACTTGTCCAATCAAAATGGTAAAGTCCATGTGGAATATACTGATACTTTGTTATATGCTAAAATTCTCATACCGGAATTTTTCACCCAATCCGAAGGAGACACATCATACACCTTTACAAAGCCAATAAATGGATTTAGGAGTGACCATATTGATATTGGACTTCAACTAAAAGAAAACATATTCGAGGCGACAATCAGTCATGTCAGCACTCCCCTAATATGCAACCAGCAAGCTCAATTACCTATCATCGTTTCCAATGAAAGCTCAGAATCCATTTCATTTGAGATAAAAATGAAAATTGATGACAAGCTCGAAGTTTTAGATATTGATACAGAATCCTATGATATTGACAATCAAAATAATGTAATTATAAATCTGGACAGTCTAGCACCATTTGCTGAGACATCAATACATATTCAAGTTAAGAATCCGGGTACTGATGCCATTGGTGAAATATTAGAAATGAGTGGAGGTATATTTACGAATGTTTTTGGTAGTGCTATTCTGCTTGATACCCTACATGTTAGTAGACCATTATTATGTTCTTATGACCCCAATGACAAATATTCAAATATTTCCAGAGACGAACCCAACTATATCCAATCCGGCACACGGTTAGACTATACCATTCGTTTTCAAAATACAGGAAATTACAAAGCTTCTTTTGTCAGATTAGTCGATCCACTTGATGAATCAATGGATTTAAGTAGCATAGAGGTTCTTTCAGCCTCTCATGAATACGAATTTTATGTTGTAGATGGTCAGATTATTGTAGATTTTGAAAATATTAATTTACCGGATAGTACGTCAAATCCTGAGGCAAGTAAGGGGTATTTTCAATTTAGAATTAACACAATGGAATCTTTAGCCGAAGGCACAGAAATAAGCAATACAGGGCAAATTTATTTTGATCAAAACCCAGCGATTATAACAAATACAACGATACACACCATCGAAGAAACTGTAGGAATTGAAGATGTATTACAAAAGAGCCTTAAAGTATTTCCCAATCCAGGAGGTGAATATTTATTCATTTCAGAGGAAAGTCCTTTTCATCTCGAGATTGTAAATCAACTTGGAATTCAGGTTTTTTCATCTAATGGATTCAAAGAATATCAGGTCAAAACTTCCAATTGGCCGGTAGGCATATATTTTATAAAAAATTTAGATTCAGAAAATTATATAAAGTGGTTGAAAATCAAAGAGTAGTATTGAGTTAAGATATCAATTATCTCGATACAATCGATTCCTAATACCTTGCACAATCACTTAAAATAATTAGTAAAAAAAGATGAGCCGATATTTCGAATCTTACCGACTCATCTTTATTATTTCATAGAACTTAAAAATTACTTATTTTACAACCAGTTTTTGTACCTGCTGTCTTCCATCTTTAAGAGTCGCTTTGATTAAATATAATCCTGATTGGATACCTGTCATCTCCATCTCGCCAGAATATGAACTGGTGATAAGTTGTCCATTAAGGTTTAATAATTCCAAATCAACTACATTTTCAGATGCATGAAGCCATTGTCCGACCTGTACAGGATTCGGAAACATTGAAAAAGCAGTCTTCGTGTCTAGGTCATGAGTCGCACTTCCTAATTTTGAAAAATATACATTGTCAACATAGAGTATTCCTTGTCCATAAGGTACGCTGCTGATGATATATTGGTTTACATCGCTGAAGGAAGTCATTCCAGCACTTTCAAAATCAGACAATGGAATTTCAAGAGTCATCCACTCGCCTTGCGTTACCGGAAATGTAAGTTCAGCCTCTGTGTCACCATTGGCTCCACCATAACCATCACCTAGAAAGTCCACCAATTTTATTTTAAATTCTGTCATATTCGGTGACCAAATATCCATATTGAAAAATACCATTTCTGAAGCATCAACAGGTACAGACACGGTTTCTATTCCATTGAATCCCAATGCAGTATATTTCTTCGTTGGGTTACCTGCGATTTCAACATCTTCAATTGCCGAATTACTCCAATCCGTGTGCCAAGTATCGACAGTGACGTCTGTGTACAAATCGCTAAACAAAGAAATCACATTGATCTCTTGCTCTGACGGATCTGGTGCAGCCTCAGCTGGCGAATCAAAATAAAAATTCACCGAATAGACACTTTCTATCAGACCATTACCACTAGTCACTGCTACAGTTGCTGTACCCGGCAAACTACTCGCTTGCGTAATAACAGTGCTTGCAGCTTGATCGGTAGGTGTAGCCGCGGTAATCATAGGAATATCCGTCGTGCCTCCTGGAAGTCCATAATTATAAGAATAGATACCTGAGCCAAAACCCGGAATAGTCGTTCCATCCACTTGCAGGTCTGCCAAAGTCGCATCAGTACCTGAAGTCACCGGCTCTTTCCAGAAGTAAATATTGTCCACATAGATATCGAATGGTGTCGTATTAGCACTGCCATCACCATTAAATTGCCCATCAAATTTCATTTGAATCACGTTGTTCCATGACATTCCTCCAAACACCGATTTTGGAAGATCGACACTACTCCATGCACCAGGGTTCAATGGCACTTCTACCAAGACCTCTGATGGCCCTTCTCCACTATTATCGATTGGGGTAATTTTCACTAGTCTATCAGTCCCTGCGGCTACCCAAATATCGACATGAAGATATTCCATCAAGGAAGCATCTTGCGAATTATCGATAAACTCCGTGCCTTGGTAAGTGAAATTAGGATATGCCAATATGACGTCTCCCGTACCCGGATCGTAAGCTGGATTGACCAAGGTAAAGCCCGGCTGACCCCAGTTAGGGTCATAATTTACATTAGAAATGGTAGAATAAGTATCTCCGTAAATACTGATCACGTCTGCCGCCTCTCTACTTGGAGGATTCCCAGCATTATCCGTCGGTTGTGCTTGCAAAGCAAATGAAAATATGCTTGCAAATAACAAAGTAAAAATTGATTTCATATCAAAAATTTTTAATTAAGAAATATTGTTTTTATAAATCATTCTAAAACTTTAGCTTTTCGTTTTTGTCCCATAGTCCCCAATAAGCACCAACCTCACCCTCCGCATTGACTTTCCATGATTCATCAAAAGATGAAAAGTAAAATACTTCAATATTATGGGATACGGACCACAATTGTATATTTATAAAATATTTTAAAAAATTCTCATAGTTCGCCACTGCTCCCTTGAGGGAATCACCTAGACTTGGCCATCCGGTTTCCGTGATAATCATTTTTTTGCCGTTGGCGGCCATTTCCGTTTGCCGAACCATGGATTTTATGTGTTCTAATGAATACTCTAATGGACAGCCTTCCCAGAATGGATAGCAATTTGACAAAATCACATCGCATGCCTCTGCGAGGTCGGGATGATCTGTAAATTCATAGTATGCATCGACATATCCCACGGGTATATCTGCCGGAATCGCTTCCTTCACTCTTTTTAAATATTGCAAGAGTTGAGATTTAGAAAGCTCATTTCTGTACAGCACTTCATTTCCGACGGCTGCGATGTCTACGAGGCCTTCATGAGCCATGTTTACCAAGGATTCGATTTCCTTCTCATTGTTATCCAAATTATCAGACAACCATGCACCGACTAGGGTATTAAGACCTGCCTTTTTAGCAACTTTGGGAATATGTTCATTTCCTTCAATACACGAAAAAGATCGTATCCACTGAGTATGGGGTTTGAGTATATTCATCCGTCTTTCAACTTGTTCTACGGAGATAATGTCACCGGGTTTTTGATTGTCCTCGTATAGACTAAAGCATAATCCATGAATACCATTATTGAGGATTTCCAAGCATCGATTTTTTAACTCATCTATGTTAATTGTGTCAATGACATTATTAGAACCTTCGTCAGTTTGACTAATCTCAATTTTATTCCATAGGTATTTTTCTCCTCTGCATGACATGTTTTTTAAAATTTAAGCTTTTCGTTTTTGTCCCATAGGCCCCATCTAGCACCGACGTCCCCTTCATGATGAATTTTCCAAGATTCGTCAAAAGACGAGAAATAAAAAATTTCAATTTGACTATCACTAGCCCACTTCATAGTATGGATAAAATATTGCATCGAATTTTCAGTCGAAGGTACGGCTTCAAGTTCTGATTTTCCTTGACTTGGCCATCCTGTCTCTGTGATAATTATGGGTTTCCCATTAGTCGCTTTTCTCGTCACGGAGTACATTTCTTGCAAATAACGTGAGGCTTGATTTATATTTATTCCTTCCCAAAACGGATAGCAGTTTATAAGGATGACATCACAAGCATCAACCAATTGAGGTCGTTCACAATATTGGTAATATGCATCCACATAACCTACGGGTGTATTTGGCAGTTCTTTTTTAACCCTACTGATATAGCCGATGATTTGGCTTTCAGTCAGTTCGCCACGCAAGAGTGCTTCATTGCCGACTACGGCAATATCGACAAAACCCTGCTTCCCGAGTTGTATCAGCATCTCAATCTCGCGATTATTTTGTTCTAGATCATGACTTACCCAAGCCCCCACCATGGTGTTTTTGTGATACTTACGTGCAATTATCGGAATCTCCTCATTCCCGTTGAGACAAGAAAAAGACCTTATCCATTGAGTATAAGGTGCTATGACTTGCATTCTCCTGTCTATTTGAGCCTTCGTCACGAAATCTTCAACATTTTGCCCTTCGGTATATGGACTGAAACAGATGCCATGAATACCTTGAGTTAATAATTTTTGAAAATCAGCCTTTAATTCTAAATGACTAAGCTGTGTTGAATCATCTAGTATATCATCCATAAAATTCAAATCACCGGACAGTGACGACAATCTTTTACCACCAACATAAGCTGATGAATTGTTTAATTTTCTTTGATCTAATACGGACCTAACTTCTTTGGCTGTCTCTTCGGTTACGGAATAATCCCTCATGACGTACATCGCAATGAGGGTTCCCAGTATAGGTAATCCTGAGAAAAAAGCTCTCAATCCGATGATGGCGCTTTCTTGTTCGGTGGTAGGAACTCCTTCCTTAAATCCTACAAATGACAAAATGAATCCACTCAAGGCACCGGCTATGGCAAAACCAAATTTCACCATCCACCAATAAATAGCACCAAAAATCCCTTCTCGTCTTTTGCCTGTATTAAGTTCGTCAATATCTATCACATCAGAAGTCATGGACATCATCAAGGTAAAGAGGCTGCCTATACCAAATGAGAAAAATGGCAATGCAAAAATAAACATGTATGGCTTACCTGGAATCATCAAAAACCAAAGCATAATATAACCAATAATCGAAATCCCTTGAGACCATAGGAATGCTCTTTTTTTGCCTAATTTGCGGGACATCCAAGTCACAATGGGTATCACGATAAACGTGGTAGAGAGGGCTCCTAAAGAACCAAACAACGTAGGCCAATACCCAGAATTAGCGGCATTCGTATCACCGTTGAACAATTGGTACACGATGACAAAAAATGTGAAAGAGGCCACCGTATTAAAAGCATTGAAAATCAGGAATGTGGCAATGCATAATTTTCTAAATGGCTTTATTTTCAAGGCTTCTTTAAAACCTAAAATGATTTCATCAAAGCTGCCTCTCATATTCTTGAACGTTAATTCAGAATAATTTTCGTTCAATGTAGACTTACTCTCAATGAATATCGCCGGGATGATTGCTACGACCATAAGTGCAGCACCGACCCATATTGCAAGCGTTCTCGTTGCACTTTCGGCCGTGTCAAACCAGCCATCGTCGCCATTAGAATACATAATCACCCAAAACCAAGGAGCTATCACCCAAGCCCACTGCCCTATCCACTGAGCAATGGCCATGATGCTCGTCCTTTCATGAAAATCATTGCTCATCTCGTAGCCCATTGCCACATACGGAACACTAAAAATGGTCAGTCCGAGGTAAAATACGAACGACATTATCATAAAATAGACAAAGTTGTAACTGATAGAATTTTCAGCATACAATTGCCACATAAACATAAATGCGATGCTCATAATGATGGCACCTACAAATACATACTGCCTTCTTCTACCCCACTTTGATTTCGTATTATCAGAAATGAATCCCATGATAGGATCCGTAAAAGAGTCAAAAATTCGCGGAAAAAAGTAAATAATCCCCCACATCCAGCCCGGAAAGCCCAGATTCTGCACCAATACGACCATGAAAATTCCCAAGACGGCTGGAAACATTTGATTGGCTAACATTCCTAACCCAAAGGCGATCTTTTGCCCCATGGAAACCGTATTTGTTGATTTTGATGTCATAGTGAAACGTTCATGTTAGAAAATATTATGGTCTGAATGGCATGAGGGCTTATCGTCACAGATGTTGATTTATCGTAGATATTGAGAATTAATTCCTGAGGATAATCCTGTTCATTGAGTACGACGATGGCTAAGCTTTGGTCGGGATTAATCACGGCCGTTGCCATAATTTTATCCGTATTTGTATCAACTTTAATGACTTTGGATTCTGGTCTGATGTACTTACTAAAATGTGACATGACATAATACAAGGGAGTAAAATAAACCTCATCCAAATCAATATCAACGATGACTGGTGCAGTACACCAATTCTTAAACCAATTGGGGCCTCCCTGTCGGTCTAGAATTAAATTCCAATCTATCCAGCCATCTACCCAATTATTTAGACAGCCAATCATATCTTTTGCATATCTGAAAGTTGGGGTGTATTTTGGATGAAGGTGTTTCTCACTTTCGCTAGCCCAATCCCAGCCCCAGTCTGTAGCTTCTTCACTCCAATACCACACATCGTCTTTCCAATGCGGTATTTCTGCATCGATACATCCCTCCGTTTCTATCAGATACTTGTCAGGTGCTTTGGCATGAGCAAATTGCAGTGCATCTTCGAATACTTCTTGAGTACTGGCATACCAATGAATAGCGGTGCCGGAAAAATATTTAGAAACTTCCGGACTTTCATACATTGCATTGACCCATTCCTTGAGGTGGTCGCGGTTCTGATCATAGCCTAATATTTTTATGTCGCTCAGTCCGTCTTTTTCAAGTTGAGGCCCTAGATATTGAGTTACAAATCTTGTCATCTCATCCGGTGTATAATGCATACTTTCCCAGTTATTTCCATTGCCTAGGGGTTCGTTTTCAACTGTAATTCCCCACACATTAAGACCTTCCTGGCGATATGACTGAATATATTTTGAAAAATACAAGGCCCAAGTGTCATAATATCGTGGAAGTAATCGACCTCCAATCCATGAATTGTTATCCTTCATCCAGGGCGGTGCAGTCCAAGGTGATGAAATGATTTTAAAGCCATCAGTAGAAACTTGCTGGGCTCTCTGAATCATTGGAATCAAGTATTCCTTATCATGTGAAATATCAAAACTGGTAAGTAGTGAATCACCTGGAACCTTGGCATAAGCATAGTGGTTCAGAGAGAAATCACAGGAGTTGATATGGGTTCGAGTTAAGGAATATTTTGCTCCATTATCACCGAAATAAGCTTCTAGTATTTTGCTTTGATTTTCTAGGCTTAAATTTTTGAACAAATAGGCTGACGATTCTGTGAATGACCCACCTATTCCTGTGATGGTTTGAAATTGTGTTTCGGGATTTATATTGATGACCACCTTATTTTTGCAAGGTATAAAGGATTGAATCGGTTTCAATTTATTTCCAGAAGATGAGGTTTCATATACTTTGACATCAAGTTTATCTGAATTCATGTTAAAACTCATAATCAATACAATTACTATTGCGATTAGGAAATAAACTGATTTTTTCATTCCACAGGCACTTTTTCTTGGATTATAGATTTGGGTACTTGCACCGAATTCATTAATTTATCAAAATTCCCATCATAGGTTTTTTCGACAAGTTTTCCATCTCTTCCGAGATTTTGAAAAATAGACTCGTCCACTAAATTCCAAAGCACATATTTCGCCTTGCCATCTACTGTAAAGAGCCCAAAATGGTTTTCAGAACCATTCGGGTTTCCGGCATCTTTCCACACCTCGTCGAATGCTTCAAAGAAGAAACAAGCAATCCCTTCTTTTTTTGTCCAATCCAAAATATTTTGATAGTAAAGTGACTGTTTATACTCATCACATGCATATGACCCTTCGCTTCCATAAAACCCATCGGAAGCACTGGCCCATCCGGTCTCCCCTATGTGAATCGGAATGTCCTTTTTAATATTATCGGCATATTTTTTTACGGCTTTAAATTGCATTTTGGCATATTCAGTTGCTCTATGCATCGCCGCATTGATTTTTTGCTCTTTGGACAAATTGTTTTCTTCCGGTAATATTCCCCAAAAATCGGGATTGTAATGGGTGTCATGCATGGGATAGGTATGCATCGAGATATAATCTACTGACTGGATTAATTCTTCAAGGTCTCTATTATGATAATCGGATGTGCCGCCACCCCATGAGGCAAAGTTATCGGAGCTCGTTATTAAGATATCACTCGGTAACTTTCCATTCGACTTAAGTGATTGAAGGTGTTTGACCCATTTTAAAATGACCGATGAAGGAACATAATAGGCTTCTGCCCATTTGACCATGGCTTCATTGCCTACAGCGATGATTTTTACAATATCCGGATATTGATTCGCCAGTTGGATTGCTCGCTCGATTTCATATTGATTTTCGGGACTTTCCACTTCATGGTCGGGTGCCAGATCTGTCCACGCATTTTTACAGTCAATCCATACACCCAGCATAACGTACATTTCAAAATTTGGGTCATCCAGTTTTAGTTCATGTATAGCCTTCAAGACGGTGGAAGCATGCAGTAACTTTACATTATAGGTTCTGACAAACTTAATACCCATTGCGGCAAGCAGTTTCATGTCTTCTTTTATATCCTGCACAGACGGTTGAATATCGCGGGTTGTGTTTCTATATCCACCATAAGAAATTGCCAAATATGAAGGATTCGATAACATTTCTAAAGTTGTCATATTAGCTCGTTCCATGCTACTCTTAGTAGTACAATTTTCAAAAACAAACGCAATCATAAATAGCACTCCAACCCTCAAAAACTTGAGAATAAATTCAGGTCGAGTTAGGTGCTTTCTGATCATCTTATTTCAAAATATTTTTATCCACTGTTACTTCAATCCGTTCAATCTTCCCATTTCTTGCAAACACATTTTTACTCAGTTCTTTGTCAAGCATATTGCTTTCAATCTCCGAAGATTGGCCATCAGAGAAATAAACTCTTATCTTACTTTGTTCACCTTGTATGTATTGAATGGGTACTTGACAATAAGTAAATCCAAGATTATTTTGTCTTAGTTTTAGCGATTTTTCATCGCCATTGGTGTCAATGTAATTGAAAACACAATCATCTTCTAAAAACTCTTCTTCTCGTAATAATACCGGATTGAAGCCTAAGCATCCATTATTTGTGACAATCCCTAATTCACCAAAACGACTTATAATATCTTCTTTCACTTGACCTGTCATACCCGGCTGCTGAACCCCCTTATTCGCAGGAGTATGCGAGTATGGGTCGGTGGGAAATGCTCCATATAACTCAGGTGCCTTATGAACACCGAGTCCTTCACTTATTTCATAATAATGATTAACGAGTCTATCAATAGTTTCTTGAGAACTACCATTATTGATTGCCTGTAGGCAGCACTCTTGAGTGGCAAGCAACAACTTCGAAACCATGTGCCAATAGATTGACCCCAATCCTTCGTATCCAAAAAATGTTCCCGATCGACCCGTAAATGCCTTATGATTGAATACTGATTCGTAGATATTGAAGATTGCTTGAATTTCGTGATCAGGTACCTCAGAATAAATGTCTTCATCCAGAAGCATCAATGCTTGCTTTAGGTCTGAAACATTTCGAAAAGAGCTATGAAAATGATATTTCCCAAATATGTCCTTTTTCACTAAGGATGAATCTCCATTAGCGAGTAATTTTTTCAATAATTCTGATGCTTCAAATTTATCTTCTGGGATGGTATTTTTTTCTAGGAAGCCGGGCAGCTCTTTGTCAGGATATAAAATATAAGAGTCTTGATCAGCTCTATACAAGTTTGATTTTTTTAGAGCATCAAGCACTTCTAAGTTTTCTTTAGCAGATAAATACCCAGAACTCAAAACAGCGACTTGCCCTTCAAGCATTTCGCTGAGATTAGAGATACTCATGCCATTCTCACCGATTGAGAGCAAATTATATGCATGAAATAAACCATCTTGTCTTTTGTTGACAGAGATGGAATAGTCTATGTGTTTTAAAACTATCGCAAAAAATGCTAGAATTTCAGCGAGATAAATGGCGGTCTTTTCACCTGTAAAAGATTTGGAATATATTTGTGTCCTATAGTGGGATGCTGCCATTCCTAATGCATCGACCATCGCTTTCCTCGAAACATCTGTGAATCCCGCTTGGGCAATTGTCAGATGATTTTCAAATACTTTTTTTATCTCAAAATAATATTCGGCAAGTTCTACGGAAATATTCACAGATTTTGAAGTGCCCTCCATTAGATTAATGAAAAAGCTCAGGTATCGACGAATATAATATAACGTCACCATGGAGATACCATTACCGACTAAGGCATTGTTAGCATCATTCCATTCGGGACGTTGGGTGTTCATCCAGACACCTCCCTCAGGAATGTAATTAGAAAGTTTTGCCAGCAATGTTGCCAATGATTTTTCGATAAAATTTACTCGACACACTGAGTATGATGCATTTTGTAATAATGCTCCATCTGCTCCGATTTCTGTCACCGCTTTCCTAATGTCTATATCCGCATTCTCATCAAATTCTATGGTGTCCTTAGGATTGGTTAAAATTTCTTGATAGGGTTTTATTTTGTAAGGGACATTGGCATAGACGAAAAGGTTTTGATTAAAATACGAGGACAGCTTTCCTGGTTGGTATTTTTCTATGAATTCTAAGAATTTTAATAAGTAAATAATCTGATGGTCTCCCCAGTATCCAATGTATGACCACGGGTCGTCCGGCTCTATCGTTTCCCAATCGAATCCTCCTTTGGTAACTCTATAAGGATTGTATCCATCGAAGGTACTTGCATTGAGAAATCTAAATATCATGGCTTCGATAAAGTCTGGAAATGAGTGTACCAATGCTTCCCAATTCTGGAATATGTCTCTCCAATTCCCCTCGTAATCCAACACCTTGCTTCCATCAATTTCGTTAATAGTGTTAATGGAAAATTTATTCCAAGGCCGACTTGGATCTCCGTGCCTTCTACTGAATTTCAAGGGCATATATTCATTCATCAATCGGTTTAAGTCATAATCTGCTTTGTTTTTTAATGCCTCTTGAAGTGAATATAAATCAAGCTTTATTGGCAGATTTTTAATAAATTCATATTCCCTTTCCCATAGAGATTTGTTGGCATTTTTTAAATATGATATTAAGTCTTGTTTGTCAATGTTATAATTATCATCAAAGATTCCTCCACGCATATTGTTAAATAATACATTGGTATAATGTCTTGAATCCTTTAGCTTATCTTGTGTGCATTGCAAGGCATCTGCAGAAGCATTAAGCTTAATGAGTTTTAAAGTGCCCAGCTCGATATCCTTCTCTACCTCTTCGGGAATATGGCTATTGTTACTTAGCAAATGTTGAAGTAATGCAATGCCATTGTGGTCTTGGTGAACATCAGCGACTATAGACCATTTCTTGCTCTCATAAGCATTTAATATTATTGAAGAATTTATAAAATAAGCCCCAACTTCCCCCTTTACATCCTTTTCTTCTACTATCAGCTTCCAATTTCTGAAAGCATCCAATTGCCTTGAGGATAATAAATACTTAGGATGAGACAATCCAAAAGACCAAACAATATTGGCACTGAGGGCTTCACTCGGTTCTGCCTTATCAACGATAATGGCACTGAGAGCGAATATACCGATACCGGTTTTCACATCCAATTCGCTTCTCCTATAGGCATTGACTAAATTACTTGCATTATTTTGCAAATCGCTGGGCACTCCACTTGGGAGTATATCCTGAATACCATCTAGAACCTCAATTTTTACTTCATCATCAGATATATTAAGAATTTCTGAATGTCTCACAAATCCAAATTGATTGCTATTGCACCATTTGTATCTAAAAATAAGATTCAGCTTGCGGTTGATTTCTTCAAAAATAATTTTATTCCCAAATTTTGATTTGTAAAGATTTCTGGTAAAATCGTATCCAATATCATGTCTAATAGAAAATGGCTCCCAGACATATTTTTCTGAATTTCGATAAACTTGAAATATGCTTTTACTTCCTGTAAATTCGTTATTAAATGTAATTTTATCATCCGTGTAATATGGAAAAAGTGCATACTCCGCATTCTTACGTCCTGCCGTGATGCCTCCATTACTGGAGATAAACATCCAATGATTGCTATCACTGACGATGCTCATAAAAAATGGCCTTAACGATTGAACATTCTGAATTTTGAAATATATTTCATCATCAAAATATGTCTGTTCGAGAGAACCTTTTTCAATATTTGCCTTTACTTCGTCAATCATCATTTTAAAATTACAAATTCAAAGATTAAAAGCTTTCTCTAGTTTTTAAATCAATTGTAAACCCTTACATAATCTACGACCATCTGCTGCGGAAAAGGAGTCTTGCTCGTAGGAAATCCTACATAATTGCCTCCAACTGCGACATTTAAAATAATGAAAAAATCGTGGTCAAACACCCAATTCCCAGGTAAGTCTTGCGGTGTCAACTTTTGGTATAATGTATCATCCACATAAAATTCCAGGTAATCAATACCCCATTCGATGGCATAGATATGATAATCAGTATCAAATCTACCATTTTCCAAACCGAATGATTTAGAAATCGCAGACCCTGATGAGTAATTTGGACCATGAACGGATCCATTCACCACATTGGGTATTTGCCCCCTGAGTTCCATAATGTCTATCTCTCCACATTGCGGCCAGAGTTTATCATCCAAATCTGCCCCTAATAACCAGAAAGAAGGCCAAATACCCGGACCGTAAGGGGTCTTAATTCTTGCTTCGAATCTTCCATAAGTTTGACTGAAATGACCTTTAGTATTGATACGACCTGAGGTGAAGGGCTGACCGCCGAAGTGCTCATTTCTCGCTGTGATGATAAGGTTTCCTTCGCCATCCATTGATAAATTTTCAGGATGGTCTGTGTAATACTGGTATTCTTGGTTACCCCACCCATCAGTTCCATTTCCTATGTCAATGTTCCATTTACTATCATCAGGTAATGTCCCTTTTTCTCCATTGAATTCATCGCTCCACGACAATGACCAATTCCTTTGCTCTAGATGCTGGCTATCATCCACATTGCAAGAAATAAGTAAAAGGATAATACTGAATATCGATGAAGAATATAATAATTTTTTCATGATCAATGATTTACTAATTATGGAAATAAACATTGTCGACATATACGGTGGAGGCACCCGTTGGCCTTCCAACTAAGATATATTGAGCCATGTGATTACGGGTCGTGAGACCTGTAAAATCACTCAAAGGAATATCATAACTAATCCATTGGCCTTGAGCTGGTGTGTCAAATTCTATTTGATGCTCGACATCATCTCCTCCGCCGTAGGCACCATCTGCACCAAAATCTACCAGTTTGACCGCAAAAAATGTAAAATCACTAGACCATACATCGATATGAAAATGGGTCATGGCACTGGCATCAATTTGATTTGTAGTAGTTTCTATACCCACAAAGTCAAGACTCGAGTATTTTTTAGTGGCATTATTGTCTATTGTTACATCTTCTAATGAAGCTGCTGACCAATCCGTCCTCCAGCTATCGACCGGAACATTGGTATATACCTCTGAGAACAAAGAAATCACATTTTCTTGCATTAAGGTCGGTTCGGGTGCAGCTACGTTTGGCTCAGTTCCATTATTCATATTTTCTTTGAAGAAATAAATATTATCCATGAATATTGTTCCGTTTCCATCGAATTTAAGTTGGAAAATATCTGTCAAATCCACATCTCCAAAAGTACTCAATGGAATATCTAAACTTGACCATCCCTGTGTAGGTACAATCAAATTAGAATTATTTTCTACTGGCCCAGGACTGATTAAATAAATATTGAGCAATGTTGAGTTCATTGTCCAATAATCTATATGCAAATATTCCATTTCACTGACATCTTGTGAACTGCCTAGTTCAATCCCTTGATAGTTTAATCCAGTCAACTGAATTGTATTATTGCCTTGAATGGCGAGCTGCGAAAATACGGTTGCCTGACCCCAATTAGGATTAAGATTGGTGTTCACGACATTTTCATAACTATCACTATATACAGAAATGACATCATTTTGATCTTGCATAGGAGTTGGTGCTGCCGTAGTTGGAATCGTCGGGTTCGTGACCGTGCCATCATTGTAGAAATAAATATTATCAACGAAAACGGTCGGCAAATCTCCTGATAACACAATTTGTGCCAGATGTGATTTCGATGTGAGCCCCGTGAAATCTGACATAGGAATATCCAAACTTACCCATTCCTCAGTCTGTAATATTGGACTGGTAAAACTGATCTCATGAGAGGCATTGTCATTTCCATCAAAGGTTCCATCTGGTCCCAGATCAAAAAGCAACACTTTAAAGGTTTTAGGCAAATCTGTGGGATTAGGTGTCCAAATGTCAATATGAAGATGTGTCATATCCGAAACATCAATCGTCGGTGACGTAAATTGTATACCTACAAAATTGAGGTTTTGGTATCTAATGATATCATCTCCGTCCACCTCTATGATGTCAGAAGTCGTCGTTGAAAACTGCCAATACCCATTGTAAAAATCTACATTGACATTGGTATAATAATCACTAAAAATTGAAATTACATCCTCAGAATCCTTCGTTGGAGCAGGGGCTGGTGTCAGTGGTAATATAGGAGCTCCAGATGATTCAATATGCAAAGAACCCTCCACAGGAATTCCATTAAGTGTCGCAGTTATAACCGCAGAACCTGCATTTATAACCATTACCGTACCGGTTTCGTCCACAACTGCCACTGATTCGTCAGATGAAGAAAAAGTGAAGTAAGCCGATGAAGTATTCACATTTTGATTTATGCCTGTAGGCAAATTAAAAGTTGTAATTCCATTAAGATTATAGGTTGAGCCTGTTTCGGCCTGTACAGTGACATCTTCACCATCGAGAATACTCGCTTCCTGGTGAGCAATGGTTCCTAGATTTTCGAACATGACTTCATCAATCCAAATCGTGTAACCTCGTTCCTCTTCTGGGCCTTCTGAATAAAAGAACATGCCTCTCTCTTTCGTAAGCTTTGAAGCATCAGGTAATGGTATGTAGTATTTTGTCCAATTTGTATTTACGGGAACATCCGTAATCGAGGCTTGAAAGGTATTTTCACCTAGATCATTTCCAATTCCTAAAATGTCAATATTCGCTGCTTTACTGGCCTTTGCCCAAAAGGTAAGTGCAGTATAGGACGAAAGGTCTCGACCTGTTTCAGTAAAATACACTCCACCGGCATAAGCCCCTTTGGGGTCTTCAAAATCAGGAACTGCTATTCTCATGGATGAAGTCCCCTTATATTTTACCTCAGTATCCACATCAAAAGCCGTCACATCGGATCCCCCAAAAGCCGCATAATTGAGCCCTGAACTGAAACCATCGATATATACTTCTGCCGTCGTCGGGTATGTTGCTTCTGGCAATCCATCTATATCTCTTTCACAACCAGTAATAAAAACCCAGAAAATGAGTAGGGTGAGAATTATCGATAAGTTGCTTATATTTTTCATTTGATTAAAATTGTATATTTTTCTAAAAATGACCAAATGCCGTTAATTATTCCTCTTGTTTGTCATAATCATCTCAGAAATGGTCGGTTTCATTTTATGTTGAATAATTTTTATTTAAAAATATTTAATTTGACATAAGTCCTAATTTCCCATTCGTTACCATTATCATAACCGGGTGCAGTCGGATCACATACATGAACCCCACTGGCATCAATATTATGTGTCGGACAGTATCTCGGCGAGTACTGATCTAAGGTTCTGTACGTCCCTCTCACACCCAAACTTGTAGTAGGTAGTTCAAACCAAGAAGGATTGCCTAAGGATGTTGATATATCGAGTACCAACTGTTGAGGATAGGTGAGATTAAAATCCCTGTGATAATCATAAGGTCCCCAATCGTTTAATTTGACCCCGGTGATGACTTTCATAGAATTATAAATCATTCTAAAATCAATACCGGACCGATTGATGGTTCGCTTATCACTACCATTGGCTTGAGCAGTACCTGCATAAATATTGGCGATAAGTCCCAAATTTGGATTCACTTTTGAAACTATTCTAGAATGAATTTCCCACAAATCATGTGCTGGTGCAGCACCAGGAAATGCGAAAATTGTTCGTCCATCTCCTAGTATTCCTATTGCCGCATCTTGTGAGGTGGGCAGATGTCTATAAACAAATCCAAGATTCATCGCAAACTTGGCATCCTCTGCTCGATCATTGTCCCATTCGTACATCCAAGTCGCAGGTGTAGGATCGTAGGTAAAGAGGATTTCACCAGCCACGGTCTCTCTATTAGATCTCACGGCAAATGGATCTGAAAGTATATTTCTTGGCCGACCAGGTGCATTCACATCACTAGGCATGGGTCCAACAATTGGCTTTTGCCAAAGGAAATTGGGTGCAATTTGTAGGTTACCAGCATAGTATGTAAAACCACTCAGTATGTTGTATTGATTTCCACTGCCTGAATCTTTGAGCTTCCAGCCTGTATATGTTTGCGTATAATCTCCACCACCATTGGCAACGAGCCCCATAATAGATCCTTGTGCATACCAGTTCACACGACCACTAGAGAGCATTAATTTTATCTTACCTCCCCATGTATCGGAGTTTTTAATTTTGTCCTCATAAACGGTATAGTTACCAGCCTCACCTCCAGTAATCATAAATGCTCTACCTACCAGTGGTTGACCTCCCCAGATTCCACCAAGCTCTACACCCAATTTTCCGAGTTTTGTCTTTGCATACAAAGTTGCTCGTCTCGTCTTTGGTGTTGGAATTGCAAATGAACTGACGGCAGTAGATCGTTGCTCAAGATCCTCATGAAACATTCCCGTAAAATTGAACTTGCCAATTTGCTTTGAGTATTTTAACAAGGCCGCAGGATTCGCTCCCCACCACAATTCCGGTCCTAATGCCAATGAAAATCCTTTGAAATTCCGTTTGCCATTCAATTCAATACCTAATGGAGCTTGACCATTGTAAATATCAATGTTAGGTCCATAATTTGCCTCGGGATATAGTCCAAAAAAATCACCTTCATAACCCCAATGATAATGACCCGTACGATAAAATCCATTGATATCAAATTGCTTGTGATTCCATGAGAAATCAGCACGATAAACTTGGACTCGGTTTACATCTCTCAAAGTAGTAGGACCGTTAGATGGAGTCGCGACTGTCACCGGTCTCGCTCTATTTTCGTAAAATATCTGATCAATAGGATTAGTTGCAACATTTGCTACCACATTAAATTCAACATTTGCTCTTAAACTTGGGGAAGGATTTGCCGCAATCCCAACATAGAAGGATTGCATATGGTCGAAACCTAATTTATCGGGATAGTTTTCCTTGTCAGGATCAGGTTCCTTAGGCGTTGAAATAAGGTTTCCACCAGTATTAAAAGTTGTAAATTCTGCACTGAGTCGGCTGATGCTCAATTTTTGAGACTGCAAACCCTCCAAGGCCGCATTTTCACCTCTCGCTTCCAATACCGCATCCATGATAGATATAGAATCAAAATAATCATCGACGACCGTTCGGTTCTTGACACTACTGCTCAGATTAAATTGATGAACTTTTTGTAAGGCAAAATAGGCAGCTCGAGGATACAATTGATAAAGTCCTCTAGCATTGTTTGGTCCTTTAGCACATATACCAAACCATTCTTCATTCATGTTATTTTCACCTTCGACATAATCACTTTCATAACCTCCATTAGACCAGCTGGCATTGTTATCATGTACATCCAAATTACTGGTTTGTCCGTATTTCCACCAACCATCACTAAATTGAAAAGTAAATCCTCCTATGGTATTTTGGGCCCCGCCCATTCCAGCGGCATTTTTATATATATCTCGCCAATTTTCAACCAAATAGTAGGCTTGAGCTTGCTGATCTTCTTGATTTGATTGTGCATTGAAGGCATCAGCACCGAATTCTGTAAGCATAAATGGTTTATTGAACTCCGCACGAACTCTTGTAAATGCATCGGTAAATGTTTTTCCTCGATACATGTTAGCACCTAAGACATCGATGTCCTTGCATTCTTCAGCAATAATATCCAAAAACAACAAATCACCGTTACAAATAGCAATTGGATGGCTGCTATCGATGGACTTCATTTCGACCACGGCTTCATTGAATAGTTTGTACAATGCCCTGGCTCTTATGGTTGATTTTCTGTCCTCTAAAGGAATGTCCTCGGTTTCCGCTCCTTCCCAAAACAGACCATAGTTATTTTCATTACCCAATAAAAACATGAGGACACCAGGAGTATCCTTGTATTCCATCACCATGTTTTTTGTTTCTGCAATTAATAGCTCCCTTGCTCGGGGGTCACTATACTCGGTGTTGGCAACCCAAGTACCGTCTAAAGTCAGGCCATATCGGCCAAATGAATGATTGAGCAAGGTATAGATTCCATATTTTTGAAAGATATAAGTAATCCACCGAGCTGGTACTCCAGTATATTGACGAATGACATTGACACCCATATTTTTGAGTAAGGACATTTCTTCTTCCAAAGCAGCCATAATAATATCGTCCGGTTGATTCCAAAGGCTGTACGAGTAATTATATCCTCTCGGAAAATAATCCCAATTCATTCCGTTGATAAAAAAGGGCTGATCATTTACCATTAAGGAGTAACCAGAGTTGTCATTCTTGACATAAATTTGGTTTGATTGGCTAAAAGTGTTAGAATAATAGGAAAAAAGTAAAAAACAAAGGAATATTAGTGTTCTCATACTCTTATTAAAATTTTGACTTATTTTATTGCTTTTGTATCAAACATAAATTCTAAAAATCGATAAAAAGCTGACCACAAAGTGTGAAAATTAATATGTCAGATATTGCATTGAATTAATAATTAGCCACACTATTAATGTCATCTTATCAAATTCGGTTTTCTAAAGTATAAATATAGTTAATTTGCTCTAAAATAAAGTATATACAAATAATATACAAATAAATTAAAAACCATGTTTTAAGGAGCTATAATACATTAAAACAAAGTGATAATTACGATTGAAATTATGGTATTTTGAATAGAAAAATTAATTTATGTATATAAATTGTATATATGATTAATTGAGAAATCTTACACCAGTAAGTTAAATTTATCCTTATGAAACCAATGACTTATTAAAGCTTAATTAGGCAAGGAATGAATTATCCATACGGTACTTTCATCACAGCTATACTCGAACCTACAATATTGTATAAATATTGTAAGTTCGAATAAATGATATGAGTTACCAAAACCAACACATTAGATTAATTTAATTCATTTAACCTATTGAATGACTAAACCAATTACCTCATCACTGTAATATCTCCGGTAAACACTTCTTCTTGGCCGCCACGTATCTTAAACTTAACCATAAAAGTATAAACTCCTTGCTCTACGTTTCGTCCTTTGAATTTGCCGTCCCAACCATTATAGCGATTATTGACATCCACCAAGCTCTCATTGTAAACCAATGCTCCCCATCGGTCAAAAATGTATAAATCATACACATCTATTAATTCTGGTTTGTCAACGTATATGCCAAAATAATCATTGACACCATCCCCATTTGGTGAAAATATATTCGGAGCCGTAATGAGGATATTTCTATCTACAAAAATATTGATAAACGCAATGGCTTCACAACCGTAAATATCAATTACTGTCAATGAGTATTGAGTAGAAAACGAAGGTCCTACCTCAGCTGACAAACAATTGATATCGAAACAATCCAAAGAATCTAAAGGAGACCAAAACGCTGTGTCAATTTGTGATTCCGGTACACCAACAATAGCTGAAAGCAAGGTTTTATCGCCTAAATCGATTTTATCTATTCCATCAATGGATAATTCAAACGGTACACCTTCTTGAAGAGTCACTTGTTCTTCACTAGAACATCCATTGGCATCTACCACCACAATGGAATAAACCCCACCCTGAAGTCCAGAATAGAGCATCTGGGCTGTTAATGTCCCATTATTCAGTGCGGATTGATATGGTTCAGTTCCTCCTGAAATACTGGTGATACTTATCAATCCTTCAGGAGTGCTTCCACATCCTTCGTGTTCGTAATCATATACAAATTGAGGATAATCCGCTGGTAACACGACAACACTATCTTGGCTCATACAGTGATTTTCATTATTTGTTACCGATAAATAATAGACACCGGGTGATTCTACCACTATTTCATTAACGTTTCCAACAATATTTCCGAAAGCATCATACCAAGAGGAATTAGAATCTGTAACTCCAATAATCGATGCATTAAGTGTCGCCTCATTATCATTGCAATCAATAGTAGTCTCATCACCGGCATCAATGGAAGGATAAGAAATAATATTTTCAACTATTACGGTGTCTATATTCGTACAGCCATTATTAGAATCAATTGATTCTAAATAATAGGTGCCTTCTTGATTGACGTCAAGTGTCAATCCATTTGCATTAGGAATAGGATTATTATTACTGTCATACCATTGATATGTGATGGTAGAACCAGTCTGGCTTGCACCAGCATCAATAGTAATTGTAGATAGTTGACAATCAATTGGCTCTGGTGCCTCAATAGTGATAATTGGATATTCAATTAATTCAATGATTTCAATTTGATTCTGATTTTGACACCCCGTTAAAGTATCAATCGCAATTAATTGCACTATTCCGCCTTCTTCTACCGTAATTTCATTTTGATTTAATTGTACATTTTGATACACCCAAGTATAATCAACATTTGGTATTTCATCTGTAGATAAAGTAACCAATCCTACGACACAATCAATGACATTATCCGGACTTGCATAAATTACAACTGATGGAAGATCTGTATTACTATCTACAATTACCGTACTAAGTGGAGAAGTACAATTATTAGTTATATTGATAACTTCTAATGTATATATTCCTCCTTCAGAGACCGTTGGATGCAAATCAGTTGAAATAATATTGCCGCTTTGGTCTCGCCAAATATACTCATAATCATCCCCAACTGAGGTATTTGTACCACCTAAAGTCACTTCATTAATTAAGCAATTAATTACTAGATCGGGACCTGCATCTGCTACAGGTACACTTGAATCTACATCTACTAAGACCGAATCTATTGCTACACACTGATCTTCAAACGTAACTTCCAAATAATACCAACCTGGTATATCAACATTCGGATTTTGTCCTTGAATCGTTACATTATCCGGGGTTACCCATACAAAAGTTCCTCCAGGTTCTGAGGCCGAGCCTTTGAGTTGGACTGAGTCATTATCACAGGTGATTATCATGTTTTCTCCTGCATCCACGGATTGATTACAAGACGAACATGGTGCCAGAGAGACACTTAACATTGTACTACAACTCGTGTCGTTGACATCCATAATATTTAATTGAATCATGCTATTATCCGCTGGCAAATTATCAATCACCACATTCTCATTATAATTAAATGGACCATAAGTATCTCCACCAATAATAACAGAATAGGTTGAACCAGTATTTTGGCCTGAGACATAGATAGTCACGTCAAAAGTGTCATCATCTTCAGTGTTTCCGGTACCGCCGTCATCGCAATCAGAGATGTCAATAATATTGGCAACTAGTTCACAATCGTTAGAACATGTTGACGGAACTTCAACTTGAATATTAATGTTACAATCTTGATAATCAATATCTTCTAATTCTATGAGGATATCTCCATCTGATATATTAAGTGGACCTAAAGTTACTATCTGACCATAGTTTCCAAAAAAGATAAATGGACTCGTAATCTGATAACCATCAGTTGAAACGTTTGTACCATTAACTATCAACTCGAATGTAAATGTATCATCAGAGGGGTCTGAAGAAGTACCATTGTCGTCACATAAAACATTTGACACGACAGCCTCAAAAATATCACAAACTACATTATCTATGGTAAAGCCACACGATACACTACATCCATTAGCATCAGTTACAGTAACTTGGTAGTTGCCTGATTCTAGATTATTTATTTGGTATTGACCTAATGAGACTCCGCTTTGCGATCCATTTACTGAACCCATCCATATAATTTCAAATGGTTCCATTCCACTTATAATATTGACACCCCCTACACCATCATTTCCATTGGGAGTAGAAACGGTAGATGTTTGAGTGCATGTGATATTTGGCAATGGACTTTCGATCATGACAACCTCCACACATTCAGAATAACAATCCGTCACGGGGTCATAAGATTGAATGACATAAGTGCCAGCTGTGTTAGGTGTAAATGATTCACTATTGGCAAGGAGTAATGTTCCATTACAGCCATCATACCAATTGATTTGCAATCCACCGCCGACACTGGCTGTCAATGCCGGAATCACATCTCCAATACAATAACTGCCATCAACTCCTACTGGCTCTTCTATATCTGGACAGTTGCAATTTGGACTGTTTATATTGATACTATTGCTACAATTATTGTTATCCGTAGTGCTGACCACGATGTTTGTCGCTGCAGTAATATCGGATATTAGGAAAGTTCCATCTCCATTGTCGGTAATCGTACCTGAATCACTGGTAATGGGATTCGCTGACGTAATCGTTACCATCCATGTAGCTAAATCACTACTGCAGCTCGGTGTGCCAGCACTAAGTGATGGCAATGGATTTTCGGTCATCACAACCTCCACACATTCAGAATAACAATCCGTCACGGGGTCATAAGATTGAATGACATAAGTGCCAGCTGTGCTTGGAGTAAATGATTCACTATTGGCAAGGAGTAAAGTTCCATTACAGGCATCATACCAATTGATTTGCAATCCGCCGCCGACACTGGCCGTCAATGCCGGAATCACATCTCCAACACAATAACTGCCATCAACTCCCACTGGCTCTTCTATATCAGGACAGTTGCAAATAGGAGCATCTACGTCTATAGTATTAGAACAGTTTGTTGAGGTATTATTTAAAGTAACTGTAATATTTGTTCCACCAGTTATTTCAGATATTATAAAATCTGGTGCCACACCTGTTATTACTCCTTCGGTAGTATTTATCTCATCTCCATCTACAATAAAAACACCGACACTATAAGTCAATAAATCATCTGAACATTCAATGCTTGTTATAGCACCTTGAGGTATCGGATTTTCAATTACATCTACTTGAATTTGATCACTTTCACACCCACTGCTTGATTCAATATATGTAACAAAATAGGTTCCCGGAGCAGTCGGATTGAAAGGATTGTCGGTACTTTGTTCCACAAGATTTGAATCATACCAGTGAACTGTGTAATCAGAACCTGGGTCATCTACGGATATCTGAGGAATATTTTCACCCTCGCAGAAACTAGCGCCTTGTGGATTGGTCGGTTCGGGAATATCTGGACAATCGCAATTGTAAGGTAATAAATTTAAGGTTCCAGTACAGCCTGTAGTGGAATTCGTAAGTGTAAGCGTCGCACCTTCGCCGGAAGGAATATCACTGATTGTAAAATTAGGAGCTATTCCTGTCACTACCCCATTATCAGTAGACACCATATCCGTATTATCCGTTTCAATAATAACTTGATAAGTCAGCAAATCATCGGCACAGTCTTTACTTACGATCGTTGCACTTGGATTTTCAAATACATTTATTTCAACTTGAGTCGCATTACTTTCACATCCGTTCAGAGTTTGAGTTAAGTAAACTACTTGAGACCCAATATTCCCTGTCGGTGTCCATGTATCTCCAGTTAAAAATGGTGAAGCCGATGGGTCTGTATCTGGATTTGAATTGTACCAAGAAAATGAAGCACCTGTTTCTCCCGTTGCCACGACATTTGCAATAGTTTCATCTTCGCAATAATCCCCGCCCTCCGCCATGGGAGAAATAGGAGTAATAGGATCAGTAAGCGTAATTTCAAGCAAATTAGATTGACAATTTAGTACAATCAGATAAATGTTTGAATAAGTCCCTTCTTTGAGTCCATTTATAGTTGCCACTCCACCAACTACACTCACAACCCACGAGCCACCGTCATAAAATACCTCATAATTTCCATCAGGAATATTACTTATTTGTAAATTAATTGCTCCATTACTACCATTACAAGATGTTGGATCAATACCCATTGCTATAATTGAAGGAATAGGATTAATAGTTATGGTTACAGCGGTTGCATTTGATTCACAGCCATTTACTGTTTGGGTGACATATACGGTTTCCGTAATTCCAGAAGGTGTATAGGTATCATCCATATCCAGAATGGTTGCCGAACCTCCTGAGGGGTTACTATCATACCAAGTAAATGTTGCACCTAATTCACCAATTGCGATTATATCATCTATATCATCGCCTTCACAATAAGTGTTTCCTGTGGCAGTCGGTGGATTTGGTTGACTTGGTGCTATCAATGTTGCATTTACCCCAAGTTCAGAATCGCAATTCCCATTGGAAACGATAATGTTGTTGTAATTGCCTGCCGGCAAATTAGTAACTATGGCCATACCATTTACAACATTTACACTATTCCAAATTCCTCCATCATACATGATATCGTAAATTCCATCCGGTAATCCCATGAAACTTAATTCAATTTGCCCATCATCAAGATTACATGCCGTTGGATTCGATTCTAGTCCAATAACGGTAGGTATAGCGAACACATTTACAGCTACGATTGAAGCCGGTCCTTCACATCCATTTACTTTTTCGGATACGTAATATTGGATAGTCCCAGCCGTGCTAGTACTTGGTGTCGGTGCTCCCGCCAAGGGGGTTGCTGTACCAGAACTGGGATCCGTATTGTACCAAACCAGTGTTCCTCCTGAGCCAGTAGCTGTAAGAGGTATTGAAGTTTGTCCCACACAATACTCAACAGGGGAAAAAGTAATAGGAGCCGATGGGATCGGATTTATTATAATTATTACATCATCACTTTCTTGTATGCACAAAGGATCGGTTGGAACATCACTCGTTAGAGTAAGAGTGACAGTTCCATTTGTAATATCATTCGTTCCCGGAAAATAACTAGCTCCAATGCTAAAAATATTATTATCGAATGCACCATCCCCAGAGGTTGACCAAGTACCGTCTGAAACATTTCCAGAAATACTGGCGCCAAGAGTCATCAAATCCACACTTTCGCCCTCACAGATGGTGAAATCATTTCCTGCATTTACAATTATGGGATCACTACAAGCACATTGGTTAACCGTAATTGTTACCTCGGTTGATTCACTTTCACAATTATTTACAGTCTGAGTGACATACACTGTTTCAATGCCTAAATTACCATTTGGACTCCATGTGTTCCCTGATGAAAATGGAGTTGCTAATGGATCTGAATCAGGATTAGTATTGTACCATGAAAATGCTGCGCCAATATCACCAGTTGCGATGACATCTGGAATGTCATCACCCAAACAATAAGTACCTCCAGAAGCTATTGGTGCCAAAGGAGGATCAGGATCCATCAGAGTAACAGAAACAGGATCAGAATCACAATCATTTACGGAGATGTATATATTATTGTAATCACCTTGGGTCAGACCTGTTATAGTACCCACTCCCCCACTAATATTTACATTCCATGTTCCTCCGTCATAATTGATAGTATGAACTCCATCTGCAACATTTGTAAGGGTAATCGTAATATAACCTCCACTTCCACCACATAGGATTGGATTTGTTCCTACAGCATTTAATATCGGTATAGGTATAATGGTTAAAGTCACTGCGGTTGCGCCTGACTCACAACCATTGACCGTTTGTGTTACATATACCGTTTCTGTAACGCCAGTGGGATCATAAGTCTCATCATTATCTATTATTGTTGCAGCACCGCTTGATGGATTGCTATCATACCAAGTAAATGTTGCATCGGGTTCACCAGTCGCGGTAATACTGGGTATTGTCTCGCCTTCGCAATAGGTGTCTCCCAATGCGTTTGGAGGATTTGGTTGACTAGGTGCCGTCAGTGTAACATTTACGCCGAGAGCAGATTCGCAATTTCCACTTGAAACAATTATATCATTATAACTGCCTGCCGATACATTGGTAACGGTTGCCATTCCGTTAAGTACGTTCACACCAAGCCAAACGCCTCCATTATACATAATATCGTAGTTACCGTCTAGCAATCCTGTAAAAGTAAATTCGATGATTCCATCTCCAGTTCCACATCCTGTTGGATTCGTAGGATTTACTGTAAGAGTCGGATTATCAATAACGTTTACAACGATTACAGATGGCGGACTTTCACATCCATTGTTAATCTCCGTAACATAGAAAGCGGTAGTTCCCGATGAACTTGTATTTGGTGTTGGAGCCCCGCCCAATGGTGTAACCCCTCCTGAACTTGGGTCTGTATCGTACCAAGATAAATTGCCACCACCTTGAGCCGTCGCACTTAAAGTTGCTGCAATATCACCAACACAATATTCAATGGGCGAATTTACAATTGGTGGTAAAGGAATGGGATTCACCGTCAAAGTAGCACTATCATTTATATCATTGTCACAACCGTTATTCGAAACTGAAAGAATGTTTATCGTGTAATTTGTATTTCCTGAAGTTAAGTTTAAAGTTGCTGAACCCCCTGTTAAAGTAATATTCTGATTGGTACCGCCATCGTTATACGTAACGATTGCACCATCCGTTCCAGTAAAAGTAACGATATAATCTTCACCCTCACACACCGTACTCGGCGATATGCTCACCGAAGCAGTTGGAAGAGGTATTATTTGAATGGTTTCTGATTGATTCAATGGAGTGCTACATCCATTCAAACTTACGGAAACCAAGTTATAGGTAATATTTGATGAGCCTGCAGTCGTATTAATTACAAACATTCCTGAAGCATCTAGCACTACGGTAGAGTTTGAGCCACCAGTATTATAATTTACGGTTGCTCCGGGAGTTCCATTGAAAGTAATCATAATGTCATCACCTTCACATACCGAACTCGGTACGCTTATCGAAGCATTTGGCAATGGTGTTACTGTGATTAGTGTATTAGAGTTAATAACATTTATACACCCGCCAAGTTCGACAGAAATGAGTGTTACGTTAAAATCTGAGCTACCAACCGTTACAGTTGTTGAAGCCAATCCAGTTGCATCTAAAACTATAGTTTGATCACCACTACCCAAATTATAAGTAATGGTTGCATTAGGAGTTCCTGAGAAGTTTATGGTAATATTTTCTCCCTCACAAACGGAAGTAGGATCAATTGACATATTTGCAATTGGAAGTGGGTTTACTGTTACACTAACTGAACTGGTAGCAGTACAGCCATTGGCATCGGTAATTGTGACCGTATAAATACCAGAGTTAGATGTAGCGGCTGGAGTAATTGAAGGATTTTGGTCTAGATTCGAAAATCCTCCAGGGCCACTCCAATTCCAACTCACTGCAGTACCTCCTGATTCTGTAAAATTGATATCATCGCCTTCACATACTGGAGAATTTGAACCCGATAAGGCTGTCGCTGTACTTCCCGAAACGGTAAACGTAGAACTGCAAGAAATAGGACTTGTCGTACATCCATCGGTTGCTTCGAAATCAAAATTTAACAATATTTCTTGACCATAAACATATCCGGGTAATGACGGTACATTTGATATATTGGTAGAAACGCTTCCACAACCACCACTTGTATTAAAACCGGCAACCCAGGCATCATAAGCTGATTGAATTGTCGCCTGATCTGAACAAGCAGTTAAATCAGGATCAGAAGGACAATTTACTGATAAAGCAGTAGAAGAAGCCACTGTAAAATTGGCAGTACAACTACTAGAACCACAAGCATCTGTTACGATATATTCAAAACTTAAGCTTACACCGTCCTCGCAGTTATATGCAGGTAGTGTCGGTATATTAATTATGTTATCTGAAGCGTCTGAGCACCCGCCAGAAAAAGTAAATCCTGACACCCAATTGATATATGCATTTTGAATGGTTGTTTCGCTTGCACAGGCCAGTAAATTTGGATTAGAGGGGCAGTTGATGGTAATAGGCAACTTGATTGTCCATGTATAGGTGATGCTTACATCGCTTGGTGCTGTTCCGCAACTTGGAGAATAACTCGCTGTCCATGTTTGGCTATAATCACATCCTGTATTGCTCGGCCCACTCGTATTCACGGTCGCAACGGCTGTTGCATCACATGGGTCACTCACCGTAAATGTTGGAGCCGTAGGGGCAGTATTTAAACAGCCCTGATCTCCACTTACCGCACTTGTGCTTAAGGTAATTGTTCCTATTGGCTGAGTCCATGTATAGGTGATGCTCACATCACTTGGGGCTGTTCCACAATTTGGTGAATAACTCGCTGTCCATGTTTGGGTATAGTCACACCCCGTATTGCTCGGCCCACTCGTATTCACGGTCGCAACGGCTGTTGCATCACATGGGTCACTCACCGTAAATGTTGGAGCCGTAGGGGCGATATTCAAACAGCCTTGATCTCCATTTACCGCTGAAGTATTTATTGTAGAGACGACAGGTGTTTGTACCGTAAACATTGCAGAACAATTCTGTATATCTCCACAATCATCTTCTACACTAAAATTAACGGTAGTAGAGCCACCGCATGCATCAGGAGCTCCTGTATTATCATTCATTACTACGGGGTTTCCACAACCTCCTGAAGTAGAGACTGAACTTAACCATGTTGCAAAAGCAGCGTCTATGACGGCTTGAGTTTGGCAAGCAGGCTCATTGCCAGGTGAGGGGCAAGTTATGGATAATGGATCTGTAGAGCCAACCGTAACAGTATTAGTCTCAAGGTCACAGCAATAAGTGGGAGATGACACTCCACATGCATTCTGCAAAACTAAAACAGGCACACCATTAGCTGGGATAGGAATAAATGCACCATCAGATGTTAGGTAATTATATGAACCCACTGTCCAATCATCACAAACAGCATCTGTAGGTATCGTATAAACCATTGAGGAAGGAGGTGCTGTTTGAACATCAACTATTGTACCAGTGGAGTTCGCAATAAAAATAATTTCGGTGTAATCGGGGTCGTTATAATACCCAGAAGCTGTAATAGTGATATCCTCGCCGGGGCATAATGCGGATGGTGTACCTGAAACTGAGCCAGCGTCCGCCATACATGCGGCACAACTGCACATTAAATCTCCAGATAAATCAGGCAGACAATTAAGCACATCTAAACTATTCCAATCATAAGGAACAGTTGTAGGGCCGTCACCTTGATTGGGACAAGAGGCGGTAACCGATTGACAGATGGTAACCCCATCTGTACCTATTAGATTTGCCGTAGCAACACCACAATCAGCTGGGTCGTTTATTTCTTCAATTGAATAATTTGGATAAGCGGTTACTGTAATCGGAGTTCCCGTCACATCACATGAAGCACATCCCGTGTTAAATCTTGGTGTAAAAGTTCTGGAGGCTGAATTGCAATTACCAGCTGTCACAGTGAAATTTGTAACCACTGAACCTCCTTCTAACCATTCTAAGGTTCCTAATCCTCCATCAGCAAACCAATCATCCAATGGTCCACTTCCATCATCATACAGTATATCTGCGGTAAGAACCGGAATAATTGTCCCACAGCCTTCCATCGGAGTAGCAGAAATATTCTGAATCATAGGATGCCATATTTCATAATTATAGGTATCTGGTCCATCACCACATCCATTTTCTCCAACGATATGAGTGATTGAAGAATTATTTATATTTTCACAATATGAAAAGAAGGCTGGAACATCTCCTGGTGAATTTACCGTACTTCCTGTCCACTCACTACCCATATCATAGTTTGATGAAACATTATTAAGGTTCCAATCAGGGGCATTACAAAAATTATCCGAGGGCCCATCAAAGGAGGCATCGGGTTTACAAGCTCCAATTATTTCAACAGTAAAGTCATTATCTTCGTCACATGTGGCTGTAAAACACCATGCACCGGAATTACCATCTGGACTGGTTTGAATAGTAAAATTTTTATTTAAAGTAGTTGGTGTCGTATTTGAAGGACAAAAAGTAAGTTCAAAATCAAATGTTGGGCAATTATTAGTGCAACAAACCCCCCAGTTATTTCCTGGATCTCCATCGTTGGCTGTTTGACCAATCAAATCAACCGTGCCACTCGGGGAAGCATTACTACAACAGCCTCCACTAGTCGAAGCACCTATTTCACTTGAGGATATAGTTCCATCACAAGTAAGATCACATCCTACTAAATTAGGAAAAAAACAATTCATACAACCTCCATCTGAATCCTCAATTCCTGTGTAGTTACTAGTAGAGCCAGTACCATCATAGTAGAATCCTGCACCATAAGACAAATTGCTACAATCGCCTGTAACACCGGTTGAATAGATCCAACCTGCTGGAGGAGTTTGAGTATAAGCATCCCAATCTGAGGTATTCGTAATAGTTACTCCATGAATCCAATTATCTGATGGACCCGTATCCCATTCAAATGAATATGTTAAAAATAATGTGATGGCTCCACAACCATCAGCTGTTACTGATAAACCCGATGATGATCCGCCTATTGAACCACCATCGCTAGCAGTATTTACTGTACAGTTTATGCATGAATTTATTGTGGCATCTGTATTAAATTGCCCGCAAACAGCTCCAGGAGAATTGTCACAAGCTACGCCTCCCATACTACATAAATTGTTAACCCAAGTTAAACATAACATTATAAGTAATGAATATATGTATCGATTCTTAATCATTTTGGTGCATTTTAACTATAAAACTAGATCGGTTGATTAGTGTAATCCTTTCAAACATTAATTTCAAGTATTCTTCGTCATAATTCAGGTTAGGGAATAATAGACATTCTTCCTCCCAAAAAGCATCTAATATTGAAATAGGATGGGTTCTTTCAATTTTAGAACCAGGTACATATTCTTGATTTGGTTTGTGAGGTAAGACTAAATCATCTATATACAGCGATTCATCTAAACATGATCGGACAAAAGAATCATTGCCTCTTTTTACAACCTCGATAATGTAATTTTCCTTTTGAGAAAAAAGTAGCGATGAAAAGACCATTAGCACTGAAATTAATAATACTTTCATAGTTCTTTAATTTTTAAGTTCTTTTAGCTGTCTAAATAATTGTTCTTTCTTATAATTGTCAAATTCCATAATTGGTAAATCATCAACGTAGACCTCGCCTTCAACTCCATTTTTCAAATATGTGTGCTGCTCAAAATGATTGACTAATGAATGTGAAAACCCCATTTGTTTACAGCATGGAGACAATTGTTCAAATTCAGGACGTATTAAGTTGCCAGAATTTTTTGTACCTATTAAAATCCGCTCATGTAAATGATATTCCACATCCGTAGGCTTAAACATTCCAATAGGGTAAAAATCCTTTAATAATCTGGTAGTAAATCCTTGAGAATACATACTATTTCCGATGTTATTTGTAACTTTTAATTTGGTATTATCTGTTACATCAATAATATTCACAAGTAGCAATCCATTGTCTGTTAATCTGTTATAATAGATCTGAAAGGCTTCCTCAGTAAATAAATGATATGGTTGTTGCTCTCCAAGAGAAACATCTATTATAATAAGATTGTATTTTTCTTTTTGGGATTCTAAAAAATGCCTACCATCATCCTCTACAAAAACATAAGAATCATTCTCTATTCCAAAATATTCTCTAGCTACATGATTGGCTCGACGATCTATATCAACTGCCACAATATTTTTATAATTCAATGACTTAAGTTCTTGAATTATTGAACCACCTGCCAATCCAACCAACAATGCATTTTCCCTTTCAATATAAGGAACAAAGGCTCCTAATGTCCCAATTACATGAGTATATAATAATAATGATGAGTTACTATTTTTTGCTATTTTACTTTGGATAGATCCGTTATTAGTGAGAAATCTAACATTATCACCTTTATCTCTCACCTCAAGTCTACCCATTAATCCATCCGATTGATATATAGTATTAAATGTACTACTATTTAAATTTTCATTGACCTTTAGGGCATTTAACACTCCAATAGAGCAAATTGTAACTATTGCAATATTTAGTAATTTTGATTTCAATGAACCATAATTAGATATGAAATAGATTAAGATAGAAATAAGTAATGATGGCACACCAATGTAGTAGATAGACTTTATAATTCCATGAAATGGTATAAGTACCAATCCCAAGATAAATGTAATTGATATTCCACCTAAAGTTGAAATTCCAAAAATTTTACCCGAAGCTTCACCCGATTTAATTTTTAAATTAGAAATTGTTTCTACTAACATTGGAGAAATGGCTCCCAATATAATTAGTGGCAATCCCAGTAGTGAAAATACAGCTAACACAGAACCTAATATTAATGGCAAATCAATCGTGATCTTTATTAGCCCGTCTGAAATAAAATTTAGAAGAATTAAGCATGAAGATGCAATAACTAAAAACAATTCCGATAGGTAATAATTATTATACTTTACAAGTTCAGCTCCTATTAAATATCCTAAAAAGAGAGAAAACATCGTAATCCCTAAAACCGAGGTCAAAACATATATCGAACCTCCATAATGCGGAGTGAGTATTCTTGCTACGATTAGCTCAAAGCTCATTACAAGTATTCCCTCAAGAAATGCCATTATATAATAAAGAATCAACATTTTACTTGTATAGATTCTTTGTGTAATAATTATTATATCCCTTCTTCCACATCATTGAAACATTCGAATACAGTTTAGAAAGTTTCGGATTATTATCCCTTAGTATTTCCGCATGCTTAAGATCTAATGATTTTAAATCAAGCAAAAGGCCGGAGATATCTGTAATGTGCATCCCATCAGTTTCCTCATAGCTAACATCGCTAAAATCAATGTCATTTATACTTCCTACAATAAGAATATTGCGTCCATTTTCATCCCCTGGCGTAGCAATTACTTGAGTTTTAAAGCCTGCTTCTATATAAGTTCTGATTACAGATCTTGCGGCATAACCTAACTCTCCACTAGTAAATCCATAAAAATTAGTCATTAGCATTCCTTGATCCGTAAGATCTTCCTTAACTTGCCGTAATGATTCAACTGTTAGTAAATGTTCTGGTGCAGATTCACTTAAAAATGTATCAAATAGTATTACATCATATTTTTTATTATTTTTTCTTATAAAATGTCTGGCATCATCTATAATAACATTGGCACTATTTCCGAGATCAAAATATTTGCGAGCTAGACTATAAATTCTTGAATCTAACTCAACAATGTCATAATCCTTAAAACCTAATAAATTCAGCTGTTTCACAATGGTCGCTCCACCTAAGCCACACAACAACACTTTAGTTGTATTGCTTTTATAAACAGAAAGGGCAGAAGGAATAATATTTGACCATGCCCAAATACTAGAGTGAAATGGATCTTTAACATCCATAAAAGTTTGTAATGTATTATTAACAATTAATCCTCGTCCTAATAATCCACTTTTGCCTAAACCATCTGATTGATGTTCAATAATTTTTATATTACCGAGTAGTCCATCACTTTCAAAAAGTACTTTAAAATATGGGTTTAGTTCTTTGTCAAAGTTAAAAGTTAGCATTAAGGGAACAATTAATGCTAGTAGGCTTATGCTCGTAGATTTTGTACTTCCAACAAGTGTTACCAGAGAGGTTATGAGTAGAACTATTCCCGAAATTAACATAGTGGACCGAATTCCCAAATATGGTATCATATAGAATCCTGTTAACAGCGTCATTAATATACCTCCCAAGGTGGATATACCGTAAACGACACCAGCAATTGTTCCAGCAGATTTATTATGATTAGATAACAATCCGATTATCATTGGTGAAGTAATACCTAACAAGACAAGTATTGGGAATAATGTAATCAGTAGGGACAATAATACTCCTACAAATAAGCTCATATAAACTAACTTTTCCATTACAAAAAAGCTTATCATGGGATATAAAATAATAAGCATCGATACAAAAACAAGTATTAATCTTAGCGTTGCCTCAATGTTACTTCTTTGAACAAGTTTAGCTCCCAAAAAATAACCTCCAGCTAGCCCTGCCATAGTCACGCCAATAGTCGCGGCCCATACTTGCACAGATGTCCCAAAATAAGGTGCCAACAACTTCGCTGCACACAATTCTACAACCATCACAGTTGCACCTTCAATAAAGGAAACGAGATATAATTTATTACGTGTTGCCAATTAATACAGTTTAGTTTTGAAAATAATGAGAAACTAAGCTTAGGATAAAAAATCACAGATTTTCAATCCAATTAATTTGGCATTTTGGGGAATTTAAGACAATTTTTGTTTATGTCTCATTTTTTGAATAAACGCAAATATCAATCCAAACATAAAATATATTCTTGTTATTTGCAAATTTGAGTGATGATAAATTAAAATTATTTTCAATTACAAAACATCATTCTTTACTTTTTTCATGGGTAGACTGATATATTTTTTTTCGATATAGTTTGCAATTCTATGTATTAAATCTTGACTTTCAGCATCTAATGCTGATAATTCATTAACAAACACTTCATTTAAGGCTTTAGATTTTACTTCTTTAATATCTAAAACCAAAGTATTTAAAGATCTTTCGATTTGGCGTTCGAGGCACATTGATTCAAATGATTCCAACTGTTGCGCTATGATTTGCTTTGCCAGTTTTATCTCCTTTTTTCTCAATTCTAGGTTGCGAGCTGCAAGCCCACGCAATTGGTCAATATCAATCAACCGGTGGGTTTCGCCAATTCTCTTTTCAACATTAGAGGGCACTGACAAATCGATAAAAATGATTGAATGGGATAAATTTTCAACTTCCGTATTTAACACGAGAGGCTTTGTACTTGAGGTTGCTGTTATCACAACTTTGGCCGTATTTAATTCTGACTTAATCGCATCTAATGTTCCATATTCGGATCCAATTTTACCAGCAAGCGCCTGAGCATTTTCAAGGGTTCTATTGAGAACCTTCATATTAGTAAAACCCTCTTTTACAAGAAATTTGGCCATCAAGGCATTGGTTTCACCAGCACCAATTAATAAAATTCGATCCTGCAAACTGACACTTTCTGATTTCAACAATTCAAACCCTAAGAACACAATTGATAGTGGTCTCTCTCCTATTCTGGTGTGGCTGTAGACTTTTTTCACACTGGGAATTAAATGCTTTTCTAATAGCCTAAAGTGGTCTCCTATCAATCCATTTTTCGCAGAAATCTCTATGGCATTTCGCACTTGTCTAAAAATCTCCCTTTCTCCGATTACCAAGCTATCGACAGATGAGGCTACTTCGTAAATGTGATTAACAGCTTCTGATCCTTCGTACACATTTATTTGATTTTCAATAGATTGAACTTCAACTTCCACATTAGGATTTATGGTGCTAAAGAATTCATTCACAAAATCATCATCAATCACTCCCGTCCAGTACATGAGGTAAGCAACCCGGTTACATGTGGATAAGTACACCAATTCATCTAACTTAAATTGTTGCTTCAGGGAAGAAAGACGAGCTATCAAATCGGTCTCATCCAAAGAGGGAATCACAAAACTATTGATCTTAGAAATATCAACATTTTGATGCGTTACCGTCAGTACTTTATAGTGATTGAGCATGTACGAATTATAAGGCAGCAAAGATACTATTTCAATAATTTTGTGGTGTCATTTAGGTGTCAAACTATTGGTACATCAATCATCTACAAAAAGTGACATGGCCACTTGATCCGCATAAATTAGGGATTCTTTAGATAGTTTAACATGATTATCAACTTTGAATAATTGACCATCATCTAGAAGCTTTGACATTTGATTCATAAAATATGATTCGAATTGAGGAAAATTGTGATGGATGTGATTGACATCGATTCCCCACATTGTCCTTAAGGCGATGAGGACATACTCATTGTATTTATTGGTAGGCGATAAAATTTCTTCGAAACATGGTACTTCTTTTTTATTCAATAGATCAATATATTTCTTGTTGTTCGCAATGTTTTGAAGTCGGCGGTGGTTCAAAAAACTGTGTGCAGAGGGACCGAGACCCAAATATGGTTCATGAAACCAGTAGCTCGTATTGTGACGACTCACCTGCCCATCTTTTCCGTAATTAGATATTTCATAATGTACAAAAGACCGTTTCTCTAATTCTGATTTTAACAAATAAAATTGCCGTACTTGTTGCTCCTCATTGACTTCTTTTTTCATCCCTCTTTTAATCAGCGCTTTGAGCGGAGTTCGGTCTTCAACAGTAAGGGCATAGGCACTAAGGTGGTTCACATTTGAAAAATTGGCAACTAATTCCACATTGTTGACCAACATTTCATCCGTAGTCGTCGGACTTCCATAAATTAAATCAACGCTTATGGTTTTATATCCCAAAGCATCAATTACCTCTAATGCTTGGATTCCCTCTTGCGAAGTGTGGGCACGATGCATGTAGTGGAGATCATCCTCATGAAACGATTGGATGCCAAGGCTTAACCTATTGATGCCTGCCTTTTGAAAAGCCCTAAATTTATCATAGCTTACATCATCAGGATTTGCTTCTAAAGTGATTTCTGTGACCTTATCCAATAACATCCTTTTGTCGAGAGCTGCTAAAATTCCTTCGATTTCTGCTGAACTAAGTATAGAAGGTGTTCCTCCACCAAAATAAATGGTTTCAATGACCTGTTCGTTCAGTAATGAACCTCTCAAGTCAATTTCTCTGTCTAAAGCCTTTAAGAAATCGTCCTTTAATTTTAGAGAAGTAGAAAAATGAAAGTCACAGTAGCTGCAAGCTTGTTTACAAAAAGGAATATGAATATAAATACCTGCCAAATGTACTTTTTAGAAAGGCAAATGTATGGTATTTTCATCCAAATAATAAAGTAAGACCTTTTGTCTAAAATTGTCATAAGTTCAATTCTTCAACAAATACTGGATGTATAAAGATATAATGTTATATATTTGCACGTTTTAATATGCAAGCCTACAAAAACCAGAGAGACTAGATGCTAAATTATCTTGTTAAAATCACATTAGTTTTTACATTTTTGTCATTTACCACGATTACTCCGAGGGTAGGTGAAGTCCTTGATGAGTTTAATGGAGTCAGAGTTTTCTACAATGGCGATAAATTTACCAATACCCTAGGTAGAAATGTCACCACTGACGGTTACAATCTTGGACTAAAATATCAATGCGTCGAATTTGTAAAACGGTATTATTACAAAGTCAAAGATCATAAAATGCCGAATTCATACGGGCATGCAAAAGATTTTTTTGACAAGAATTTGCCAGACAAAGCATACAACCGAGAAAGAGGACTCATGCAATACCGCAATGTGAGAGAATATAAGCCAGAGGTCGAAGATTTGATCGTTTATGACAGTTATCCTGGCAATCCTTTTGGACACGTTGGTATCGTCACCAGAGTTTCAGATAATGAAATCGAAATAATTTCCCAGAATTTTGGCAAGACAACACGTCGAGAAGTAAAGCTGGTGCATTTCATGGATTATTGGACAATCGCAGATTACCATATTTTGGGATGGCTTAGAAAAGAGTGATTAAGGTTTTACATTTTTAATACTTTTCGTTTTAACCGTAATATTTTTTCCGTGTTGTATTTGCCCCTAATGGCGCAACATTTTTATTTTGCATTATGATATTCCTCTTATGAATAATTTTATTCCCTTTGAAAATTTAATTTATGATTCTTATCTTACAGAAAGGGAGCTACTGCATCGTCTAAGCCAATTCATAGAACCTAAGAAGTATTTTCGTTTTAATGATTTTGAGAATAATAATAAACGATACGAAGGATATGTATCAGCAAATATCTTTGAGATAAATAGGATCCTTAATTATAGAAATTCGTTCATGCCATTTATAAAAGGAGAAATTAAAGATAATAATGGAAGGGCACGGATAAATGTAAAAATGAGAATTCATCCTATGGTAATGGTGTTTATGTCCTTATGGCTAGGGATTATTGGAATTATAATTTTTGCTCTATTGATATCTTCTATTAAAGAAAATAAATTTGAGCCATCGATTCTAATTGTTATAAGTATGTTCCTAGCAGGGTATTTTATGACCTTATTCGGCTTTAAATACGAAAGTAAAAAATCAAAAAAAGATTTGGAGGAAATCCTAGATGCTAGATTGATTGAATAATTTTTAATAATCCAGTTATATACCCCAATTACAAAAATATCACTTCGATTTTTTATACATTTTGTATATAGATAAGATGTTTACGCAGGTCTTGAATAGTCTCTCAGTTTAAATTGTTAAAGTATTGTTATATATATAAATAGTAATACTATCATTTAACGAAGTATATATTTTTGTCTCTCAAAAATTAAATGATATTATGTTTAGATATTTAAAAAATGACATTCCAGCCAGTTTGGTTGTTTTTTTCGTCGCACTTCCCTTGTGTCTAGGAATAGCACTGGCCAGTGGAGCTCCATTGTTTTCAGGATTGATTGCCGGTATTATAGGTGGTATAGTCGTTGGATTTATCAGTGGATCTAAACTTGGTGTTAGCGGACCTGCCGCCGGTCTGGCAGCCATCGTGTTGACTGCCATTACTGCTTTAGGGGGATTTGAAAATTTTCTCGTTGCCGTGGTCATTGCAGGTTTTATTCAAGTATTATTCGGAGTTCTTAAAGCCGGTATAATAGGTTATTATTTTCCATCTTCCGTCATCAAAGGAATGTTGACAGGGATTGGTATCATCATTATATTAAAGCAAATACCTAATTTCTTTGGATATCATGAAGATTCGGCTTGGGATCTAGAATTTTTAGAAATAGAGGGAAGTAATACCTTTTCAGATATACTTGGCATTATCAATAACATTAACCCCGGTGCTACTCTTATCGGTATTATCAGTCTTTTAATTCTCATTATCTGGGAAAAATTTCTCATTCCGAGATCCAAGATTTTTCAAATAATACAGGGTCCCTTGGTAGCTGTTGTCATTGGTATCATTTTTTACAATCTTACTCCCACCACGAGTGATTTATTTGTATCAGAAAAACACATGGTTAACGTACCTGTGCCAAGCGACGTAAGTTCATTTCTTGGGCAATTTAGCTTTCCAAATTTCTCTGCAATTGGCAACCTACAAGTTTGGATTACGGCATTTACCATCGCTTTGGTGGCAAGTCTTGAGACCTTACTTTGCGTAGAAGCCTCGGATAAAATTGACCCTGACAAAAACGTTACTCCTACCAATCGAGAACTCATCGCCCAAGGTGTAGGAAATGTCGTTTCCGGTTTCATTGGTGGACTCCCGATTACTCAGGTGATTGTCCGAAGTTCAGCCAATGTCCAATCAGGCGCTAAGACAAAGCTTTCTACCATTCTTCACGGCATACTCTTATTAGTTTCGGTCATTGCCATTCCTACATTGCTCAACATGATTCCTCTGTCGGTATTGGCAGCCATCTTATTAATTGTCGGTTATAAATTGGCGAAACCTCAATTGTTCAAAAAGATGTACAGCCTGGGATGGAAACAATCCGTTCCGTTTTTTGTAACGATAGCCGGAATTATTTTTACGGACTTACTGGTAGGTATTGGACTTGGATTATTAGTAGGAATTGTCGTGATATTACTGAAAAGTTATCAAAATTCTCACTTCCTGCACATTGAAGACAAAAGCAATGGTGTTCATAAAATCAAAATGACACTTGCAGAGGAAGTCACTTTTTTTAACAAAGGAGCCATTCTTAAGGAATTGGATAGTCTTCCAGAAAACACCCAGTTAGAGTTAGACTTACTCAATACAAGGTACCTGGATTATGACATCATAGAAATACTCGAAGACTTTAAAATCAAAGCCAAAGAAAGAAATATCAATATCAAATTGTTGTCAAAGCGAGGTATTGAAGAAAATCCTGACAGCTATATTGAATTTTTTAACACACGTCCAAAATCAAAGCTCAGTTTAAGTTAATATTTATTAAAAAAAAATCAATAGAAATGAAAGCACATACCAGAGAAACTCAAGCGACGATGACTCCTGAAAAATCCATTCAATTTTTAAAAGAAGGAAATTTGAGATTTCAACAAAATATCCGGTTAAATAGGAATTTATTACAGCAAGTCAACGAAACTGCTGAAGGTCAATTTCCATTTGCGACCGTCTTAAGTTGTATTGATAGCAGGGTCTCTGCGACTCATATTTTTGACCAAGGTCTAGGCGACATATTTGACATCACCATTGCGGGTAATTTTATAAATGAGGACATACTTGGAAGCATGGAATTTGCATGTAAAATATCGGGCACTAAATTAATCGTAGTCATGGGTCACACCTCATGTGGTGCAGTAAAAGGAGCATGCGATAACGTAGAAATGGGCAATCTGACTAAGTTGGTTAATAAAATTAAGCCTGCAGTAGATGCTGTGAAAGACCCGAGTCATCCCGACCTTCGCAATTCATCGAACAATGAGTTTGTAGATGAAGTGTCGCACCAAAATGTATTACTAAGCATTGAAAAAATTAGAAACGATAGTCCAATATTAAAAGGCCTTGAGGACGAAGGAAAAATTCAAATCATCGGTGCCATGTATGACGTCAGCACAGGATTGGTGGAGTTTTACGATTAATTATCCGTTGGTGGATGCATTTACTTTTAACGTGGTGCATCCACTTTGATTATTTTCACCCTTATCCATTGTAATATTCTTTATTGCAAACTTTTAGAATTAAAGTTATTTTTGTGAAAATTTAATTTGAATCATGAAAAAACTTTCAATTATCATGTTTGCATTTACAATCACAATGTTAGCATGCAAGCAAGAACATCCTGACTCTGAATTCAAACCAATACAAGTGAAATATCCACACACGAAACAAGACACGATAGTAGAAGATTATTTTGGGCAGAAAATCCCAGATCCTTACCGATGGCTGGAGGATGATAATTCTCCGGAGACCAAAGCATGGGTTGTTGAAGAAAATAAGGTTACTGACGAATATCTATCTCAGATACCTTTCCAGGAAAACATTCGTAAGAGACTTGAAAAAATATGGAACTATGAAAAGTATTCGTCTCCATTCAAAGAAGGCGATTACTACTATTATTTCAAAAATGATGGTCTCCAGAATCAAAGTGTTTTATATCAATCTCAAGGCATCAAAGATGAAGGCACTGTGTTCATTGATCCTAACAAATTTTCTGAAGACGGTACGACCTCACTCGGTGGAATGGAATTTAATAATGATGGAAAATACCTTGCTTATGCGATTTCTGAAGGGGGCTCCGATTGGAGAAAAGTATTCGTTATGGACGTTAATACCAAAGAATTGCTAAATGATAAACTCGAATGGGTTAAATTTTCCAGCTTAGCATGGAGACAAGATGGTTTCTATTACAGTCGATATCCACAACCGAAAGGAGGAGACGAACTGAGTAGTAAAAATGAGTTTCATTCATTGTATTACCATAAGTTAGGCACGAGTCAAGCGGACGACCAATTGATTTATGTTGACAAAGAAAATCCACTTCGAAATGTCTATGCAACCACGTCAGAGGATGAACGCTTTGTGATTATTTCAACCTCAGAGTCAACCAGTGGAAACGGCTTATATTTTATTGATACTGAAAAAGATGCGAATAAAATCGTACCCGTCATTACAGATTTTAACAATGATTACAATTTTATCGATAACGAAGGTGATGAATTGTTGGTTTTGACCAATGACAATGCTCCCTTGGAGAGATTGGTTATGATTAATACTAACAATCCTTCCAAAGAAACCTGGACTGATATTATTCCAGAATCAAAAGATGCATTAAAAGGAATTTCTTTAGTCGGTGGAAAAATATTTGCCAATTACATACACGATGCAAGCAGCTTGATAAAAGTATTTGATTCAAAAGGAAAATTTATTCAGGATTTGGCTCTGCCCGGAATTGGAACATCTGGCGGCGTGAATGGCAAAAAATCAGATGATACTGGATTTTATTCATTTACGTCTTTCATCCGACCAAATACAATATACAGTCTTAATGCGGAAAATCTGAATTCGGAGGTATTTAGAGAGCCAAAAGTTGATTTTGATTCTGATGCTTATGAAACAAAGCAAGTATGGTACTCTAGCAAAGATGGAACGAAAGTACCTATGTTTTTGACAATGAAAAAAGGATTGAAAATTGATGGAGAAAGACCTACCCTTCTCTATGGATATGGTGGATTCGACATCAGTATATTGCCATCTTTTAGTATATCAAGATTACCGATTTTAGAAAATGATGGCATTTATGCAGTCGCCAACATTCGTGGTGGTGGTGAATTTGGCAAAGAATGGCATGAAGCAGGTACCAAAGAAAGAAAGCAAAATGTATTTGATGATTTTATAGCCGCGGCAGAAAAGCTGATCGCAGATGGTTACACGAGTAGTGACAGATTAGCGATTCAGGGTGGATCGAATGGCGGTTTACTAGTAGGGGCTTGTATGACACAGCGACCGGATTTATTCAAAGTGGCATTCCCTGCGGTTGGCGTACTTGACATGTTGAGATATCACAAATTTACCATTGGATGGGCATGGGCAGGTGATTATGGTAAAAGTGAGGATGAGGAGGCTTTCAATTACTTGATAAAATACTCACCATTGCAAAATATCAAACCAGAAAAATATCCAGCCACCCTAGTAACTACGGCAGACCATGACGATCGTGTTGTCCCCGCTCATAGTTTCAAATTCATAGCAGAATTACAGAAAAATCAACAAGGTACCAATCCAACCTTGATAAGGATAGAAACAAGTGCAGGACATGGTGCCGGTAAGCCCACTTCAAAACAAATCGAAGAAGCAGCTGACATCCTGTCTTTTATGTTTTTTAATATGAATGTAAGATACCCGGAATAGAATAAAGGCAATAAGAAAAAGATGCTAATCCTCAATAATAAAGGGCTAATGTGATTTAGACCTTTATTATTGAATCATATCATTATTGAAATCGGTAATCAAATCCTAGGGAGAAATCACCTTGAAGAATTGGGCTGTTACTATAAACAGACACACCAGGACTTACCCCGCCTGAGTCTATACCTAAAAATAGTCCTCCGCCCTCAAATACCAAAGGTAGAATAAAGCGACCTTGAAATCTCAATCTTACATTATCGTTAATGTCGTACTTAGCGCCAGCACCAAAATTGACACCAAAAAAAGTTTTACTTCCAAAGTCTTTTGCATCAAAATAGATGGCGCCTAATCCAAATATAGAATACGGTCTCAAATCATTCTCAGCAAAATATTGTACTGCCCTATTGAGCTGAAATATATGGATAGTAAGATCACTTCGTTGATAATCCGTATTATAATACGGATTCCCAAAATACTCAAGTTCAGAACTGGCGGCAAAAGTGTATTCAAATTCCATGGCTGCATTGCCAAATTCTCTACCAATGACAAGACCAAACTCAGGCGATGGTCCTATATCAATATATCCTTCATATAGTTGGATACTTCCGTTTAACAAATATCCCCCTTTTACACCAAAATAATTTGAATTCTGGGCAAGAGTATTGGTAATAGTCCAGTGCACACACGAAAGGAAAACAATTATAAATATTTTTTTCATATTCTAAAACTTTAATATTATGTTGAAAAATTTCATTCTTTTTAAAAGGACTTCTAATATGTAGACTCTCACGTTCTAATTAAAAATATTATACCTCATCGTAAACGCAGCATTGGCATTGGACCAGCCGCCTTTACCAAAAAGATACCACGTCGGCTGCCAATCCACTTGAAAATTTAGCTTTCTGAACATTCTCCAATCGAACCCTATAATTCCAGCTGGGCCATATTGAGATTTATCCCATCTTGCGCCAAAGCCGGCGCCAATGATCGCAGACAACTTATGATTAGAAGATAGTGCTGCGAGTTTTTCAATTAAAAAATTGGTCGTAAATCCATTGTTTTCTTGGTTAAAAAAATTGGAAGTTGCTAGGAGTTCTAAGGCTGTCTTGTTATTTTCGAAATGCCACTTGACGGAAACGCCTGATTCGCCGCCAACTCGCAGACCCGCAGAAAATTCTCCTCCAGCTTCATAATCACTTTGAGCATTAACGATATTTAAACCAAAAATAAGGGTTAACAGTAATAGAAAATTTTTTCTTCTCATAAATATTGAATTTAATTCGCAAAACTAAGAATTGATGGGTTCAAAAGAAAATTAAATATACGTTGAAGCACAATCTCAGTTTAATATTCGTTTCTAAGAGGCTAAGTTGAATATAGAAATACCTGAAACTTTGTAAGAATTTGAAATTTAGAATTTATAACGCAGAAAGTACCAATCATGAAAATTAGATTATTGTTGGCTTCCACGCTGATTTTGCTTCACAGCTTGATTCTAAAAGCTCAAATATCCAGTGAAGTCTATGCTTATATTGAGGTATCTCATAGTGAGTTATTGACTCAATCGGGATTGGATGGAGGTGCCAGCTACGAACTTGAAAATCCTTTCGAATTTGGTCTTAGGTTTAGAGTAAGACTGTCTGCAAAATTAAAATTAGAAACAGGCATCACTCTGTACAATGCCAAAGTCATTATATCCGCCGGACCTTCTCCTTTCAATCTCCCTGATCGCAAGGAATCTATAGAGTTATTGAGTTTTCCGGCACTGATCAACTATGACATTGGCAAAAATTATTATCTCTGTGGTGGAATATTGTTAGATTTTCAAACCCGTAAAAGGTCTTTTGATTCACAATCTGGGATTGCTTATGAAATCGGGATTGGGAAAAAGATATTTTTCGATAATATTATCGTAACGATTAGCCCAAACTTTAAACGACATAATGTGATACAATTTGAAAGCAACTATTATCCTGAAAAATTGACGGAATTAGGGATTCTCGTAGGATTGGGTTATGCATTTTAATATTGGATGGTTACAAACTCTACACCTCCACCCCTTCTTTGAATTGCATTTCATACAACTCGCGATAGTATCCGTCATCATTCAAAAGCAAATCGTCGTGTCTGCCTCGCTCAATGATTTTACCTTTCTTCATCACGAGAATCTGGTCTGCATGCTGAATCGTTGATAATCGGTGAGCTATGACAATACTCGTTCTGCGCTTTATCAACTTTTCGATAGCATTCTGAATGATGCCTTCTGTCTCCACATCAATAGATGACGTGGCTTCGTCAAGTATCAGAATATCGGGGTCAAAAACCATGGCTCTTACAAAGGAAATGAGCTGACGCTGACCATGCGAGAGGTTGTTTCCTCGTTCCATAATCACATAATCATATCCTCCCGGTAACACTTCAAAAAAAGAATGAGCCCCTATGGTCTTAGCCGCATTAATGACTTTTTCTAAACTTATTGAGCTGTCATTTAATGTGATATTTTCATACAGCGTACCTGTAAAAAGAAAAACATCCTGTAGCACCATCGCCATTCTTCGGCGTAGAGAAAACATTTCATAATCCCTTATATTATTACCATCAATGGAAATCTCTCCTGATTGTATTTCGTAAAAACGGTTAAGGACATTGACTATTGAAGTTTTTCCTGATCCGGTACTACCTACCAAGGCAATGGTATCTCCTGGTCGAGCTTCAAAAGAAATATTTTTCAATACTAAATTTTCACCGTCATAAGCAAAATCCACTTTATCGAATCGTATATCGCCTTTCAATTTAGCGACTTCGATTTTTCCATCATTGGCGATTACGCTATTATCATCTAGAACCTTAAAAACTCTCTCACTTGCCACTAAACCCATCTGTAGGGTATTAAATTTGTCAGCTAGCATTCGTACTGGTCTGAAAAGCATATCCAAAAACATTGGGAATGCCACCAAGGCTCCAAAAGTAACATAATCTTGAAGATAGGCTTTGGCTCCGAGCCAAACCATGAGTGCCAGACCGATGGCAGAAATTAATTCCACGACAGGAAAAAACACCGCATAATATAAAACCGCCTTGAGGTTCGCATCGGTATACCGGTGGTTAATTTGCTTAAATTTTTCTCTCTCCTTCTGTTGAGCATTAAAAATCTTGATGGTACGCATACCACTGATACGTTCTTGCATGAAGGCATTCAGATTGGAAATTTCTTTTCTTACGTTTTGAAATGAAACCTTTACTTTTTCTTTGAAAACGTAAGTCGCTAAGACCATAAATGGCAAAGTAATCACACATATAATTGCCAATTGCCAACTTGTGTAAAACATAATCGCAAGTACCGCAACGACGGTCAGTATGTCAGCAATTATAGTAATGACACCCTGTGTAAAAATCTCATTGATGGCCTCGATATCGCTGATGGTTCTAGTCGTTGAAGTACCAATGGGATTTTGATCAAAATATCTCAACTTCAACCCAGTGATATGCTTAAATACCCTAACCCTGAGATCTCTTATCACGGATTGTCCCAGACGGGCTGTTCCGTAAATGAATTGATATCTAAAGACAACATTTAACATCAAGAGAGCCACATAAAGACCCATGAGCCACCAGATGCCTGACATATTGCCCGGCAAGATGTTTTGATCTACTATCATCTTAACAATATAAGGTGACATCGTCGAAATGGGGGCTAATATAATCGCCAAAAACAGACTCCAAATCAGCAAACTCTTATAAGGAGTAGCCAATCGAACGACCCTTCGTAATAGCTGCCAATCCAATGATTTTTTGTCTGATTTTTCCATTAAAATTATTTTACTAAACCAATCCTTCGTCAATAAAACTTAAATAATTTTTATTGGCAATAATTATATGATCCAATAAATTGACATCCATAAACTCGCAAGCCTCTTTGACTTTTTGCGTGAGTCGAATATCCTCTTTACTCGGTTTAATATTACCCGAAGGATGATTATGTAACAACACAATTGAACTTGCAAGGTTGTCAATGGCCGATTTAAATATCAATTTTATATCCACCACGGTGGCACTGACACCGCCTTTAGATATCAGCTCCTTTTTGATTATTTTATTGCTTTTATTTAATAGTAGAACCCAAAACTCCTCTACCTGTAAGTCCGAGAGGTAAGGCGACATAATATCAAAAATGTCTTTGCTGCTTTTAATGCTTTCGATATCTTCGGCTTCGCTGACCTGCCTTCTACGGCCAAGCTCGAGAGCAGCTGCAATGACTATTGCACGGGCTTCCCCGATTCCCTTAAACTTAGTGAGTTCTTTAATGCTTAATTTTCCGAGATTATTTAGCGAATTATCAACCGCTTGGAGCATTTTTCTTGATAAATCCACCGCACTTTCGCCAGGAATTCCCGATCCAATCAATATGGCTAACAACTCAGAATCAGTCAGTACACTCCTACCCTTTTCGAGGAGTTTTTCCCTTGGTCTGTCTTCTAATGACCAAGATTTAATGGAGGTATTGGGCTGCTTTTTATCCAAAAAAGTTTATATTTTATTCAATGCCTTGCTTAAATCTTCGATTAAATCGTCCACATCTTCTATACCCACACTCAGCCTGATTAAACTGTCTGTTAGTCCCACTTTTAGCCTTTCTTCTTTGGGTATTGAGGCATGAGTCATAGACGCCGGATGCCCTATCAATGATTCCACACCACCCAGCGATTCTGCCAATGAAAAATAGTGGGTATTGCTCAGTATTTTTCTGGCGGCTGATTCAGTATTCTCGACTAAATCAAAAGAAATCATGGCTCCGAAGTGCTTCATTTGCTTTTTGGCAACCTCATGATTTGGATGAGTCGCCAATCCCGGAAAATACACTTTCGATACCCTTGGATGATGACTTAAGAAATCGGCAATTTTCTCTGCATTCTCACAAGCTCTTTGTACTCGTACATGCAAGGTCTTAATACCACGAAGTATCAAAAAACAATCTTGAGGACCGGGGACAGCACCGGCAGCATTCTGGATAAATCTCAATTTTTCGGCATCCGTTTCCGATTTACAAATGATGGCTCCATGTACCACATCAGAATGCCCGCCCAGATATTTTGTTGCGCTGTGTAACACCATATCGGCACCCAATTCCAAGGGTCTTTGCAGATAAGGAGTTGCGAATGTATTGTCAACACAGACTTTGACATTTTTAGACTTAGCAACTTGACACATTTTTTGAATGTCAATAATATTCAACATTGGATTCGTCGGTGTCTCTATCCACACCAATTTTGTCTTATCATTCAATGCATTTACCAGCTCCTTTTCATCATGCATATCAATAAATAAGAACTTGATACCATACTGGGCATATAATTTGGTCATCAATCTGTACGAACCGCCATACAAATCATTGGTACTTATCACTTCATCACCTGGTGATAAGGTTTTAAGAACTGCGTCTAGTGCGGCCAGCCCACTAGAAAAACAAATGGCATTCACCCCTCCTTCTAAAGCCGTGAGATTACTCTCTAGCACTGTTCTCGTTGGGTTTTGTGTACGGGCATATTCATAACCTTTATGGACTCCTGGTTCCTCTTGTACGTAAGTAGATGTTTGAAAAATCGGCGTCATAATAGCTCCGGTAGATGGATCGGGTTGCACTCCAGCATGTATTGTTTTCGTATTGAATTTCATCGATTCTTATTTTATTATTTCATGTCAATTAGTAAGGCAAAGATGTTAAAAATAATTGATAATAATTGAGATAGAGGATGTAGATACCTTTCAATTCTTAACAATATAATTGTTCAATTGGTGGGGAAGTTCATAGGATACAGAATGTTAATGTCAAAAAAGTATTGCCCTACTACCAGGAATAATTTCCTCGTATCAAACGAAACAATTATCTTTAACCCATACTTTTTAATATGATGACCTTAACGGATCAAAATATACGACACCTCAAGCCAATTTTTCACGGAGATAGGAAGTGGATGGGATTGTTTTTTGGTTATGACCAAGGTCTAGCCTCTGGGATAAAAGGTCTTGAAGGTCAC
>JACJYM010000008.1 GCA_020636155.1 Lewinellaceae bacterium
AACAATAATATTGTTTACTAAAATCAAATATATGTGTTACTATATCGAATACACTTGGTGATTGGATATTGTATATGGTTTTTGCCGACTTATAATAGTTGATATATTGTTTTAACTTATATGTTACTGCGCTAATTTTCGACATAAGTGGTGCAAAAATGACTAAATTTATCAAAATTGCCTTTAATTTTTTTTAATTATCCAGTTTTATTATAGATTCGCCCTGCAATTTATTCAAATTCCACAGAATCACACGATTGGCAACTTTTAGCTGCCAAGTTATTTCACACATTTAGTTATTAATACACAAATTATGAAATTTAGATCTAGCCGAATTTTATTCTTATTGCTGTTACCCTTTTCGTTGATGTCTCAAAATGTCAATTCAAAAGTTGCGGAAGAACTTGATCAAAAATTTACCAAATATGAAATTATTAGCCCGAGTATTCATAAGGAGGCAATTTTAGCGGACTTGAAAGATGGTGTCGTATTTCAAAAATTAAACATTGAAGGAAAGGAAATTGAATTGAGACTCTGGATGTCAAATTTGATTACCAAGGATTATGTAGTCAATGTTCAAACACATAATGGTTTGAAACAAGTTGAATCTTCTCGACCAATCGCCATGCAAGGAGAAATTGTAGGATTTCAGAACTCAAAGGTTTCATTAACATTTAATGATGGCTTTATCTACGGTTACGTGGATAATGGTCAGGATACATATTTCGTAGAACCAGTGAATGGGGTATTAAAGAATAATCGTGCCAATGGATTTGTAGTTTATAATGCGAAGGATGTTATAATAACAGAAAATTATACATGTGGAGCGGATATGTTGAAAAAAGTAGAAGATGAAGTAAAACCACATGGGCATGGAAATAGAGATGGACTATGTTATACAGTGGAGTGGGCCATTGCTTCTGATTGGTTGATGTTTAATAAATATGGGTCGGTAAGTGGAGTAGAAAATCATAATATTGGCGTAGCAAACAATGTGCAAACTAACTATGATGATGAATTTGCGGATGAACTTATGTTTGAAATTACAGAGCAGTGGGTATCTAGCTGTTCAAGTTGTGACCCGTGGACGAGCTCTACTGATGCAACGGTATTACTTAATAGTTTTACAAATTGGGGTCCATCGGGTTTTTCAGCTTCGCATGATATAGGATCTTTATGGACAGATAGAAACTTTGATGGGTCTATTATAGGAATTGCTTGGGTTGGAGTAGTATGTACCGATAGTCGTTACAATTGTTTACAAGATTGGAGTAGTGATGCTGCTTTAAAAAGAGTTATGGTGGCCCATGAAGTCGGTCATAACTTTAGTGCAGAACACGATGCCTCGGGTTCACCCTTTATTATGGCTCCTGCTGTACAATATACAAGTTCGTGGTCCAGTGCTTCTATTAATGACATAGAAAACCATTATGGATCGAGTTGGTGTTTAGATGCTTGCGCTACATCCTCACCACCGAGTGCTGATTTTACCTTCAATATTGTTGAAAATTGTACTGTAGGTGAAGTTGATTTTTTTGATAATTCTACTGGTGCTACGAGTTATTTCTGGGAGTTTGAAGGAGGGACGCCAGCGACATCAACATCTCAAAATCCGACGGTCACTTATGAAAATGGCGGTATTTTTAACGTCAGTTTAACGGCCTATAATGCTTTTGGACAGGATACCTATACCATAAATGATGCCATTGAAATTAATTCAACCCCAATAGCTGACTTTACTTATGTCATAGATGAAGATGCGGTTGCATTTATAAACTTAAGCCAATTTGGTATTTGGTATGAATGGGATTTTGGGGACAACTTTTATGCTAGCAATTCTGATCCAGTTCATGAATATGCCGAAGACGGCACTTACTTGGTCATTTTGACCGTTACCAATGATTGTGGAACGACCGAGTATTCGGAATATATTACCATTGCTACGCCACCAACGGCAGAGTTTACGAGTAATATTACCAATGGTTGTGAGGTCATGACCGTTGATTTTCAAAGTTTAGCTTCAAATAATACCACAACATGGAGTTGGAGTTTTCCTGGGGGTAATCCAATGAGCTCCACTGATGAGAATCCTCAGGTGAGTTATGAAAATGCCGGAGTTTATCAAGTGAGTCTTATCGTTTCTAATCCCCAAGGGATTGATGAAATAGTGAAGACCGCATATATTAATGTACAGCCTTCGCCAGACCCATCCTTTAATGCAAGTGTTTCGGGTAATACCGTTCAATTTACAAACACTACAATGGATGCCACGAGTAATTTTTGGGATTTTGGTGATGGAAATAGTTCAAACGCCAGTGACCCAAGTCATATTTATGCAAATGAAGGCACTTATGCCGTCACATTAACCGTGACGAATGCTTGTAACGAGCAATTCTCCTACACTCAGAATGTAACGATTAGTCTGTACCCAACGGCAGGATTTAGTGTTGAAACGATGCAACCATATTGTACCCCAGTTGACATCAGTTTTACAAATATGAGCCAAAATTCTACACAATATTTGTGGAGCTTTGAAGGTGGCAATCCATCAACAAGTTCTGATGAAAATCCAATCATAAATTACATAAATGCTGGAAGTTACGACGTCACACTTATTTCATCCAATGCCAATGGTGCAGATACCCTGGTAATGGCAGATTTTGTAGTGATTAAGGAAGCGCCACAGTCCATTTTTGATTTCGATGCTCAGGAGTTGAACGTGAGTTTTACCAATGCATCCACCAATGGAAATAGCTATTTGTGGCATTTCGGTGATGGCGCCACTAGCACTGAATACGAACCATCTCACAGTTACACCAGCCAAGGCACTTATATGGTAGTTATGGATGTGACCAATGAGTGTGGCACAGTATCTTCATCGCAAGAAATTTTAGCTTACAAACCTATTGCACTATCAATCGCTATTCAAAATGCACAAATGTGTGTCGGTGACACACTTTTATTTGATAGCAGCATTGCCAATGCGACGGATTATACTTGGTATTTTGAAGGGGGAAATCCTGCCAGTGTGAGCAATGAATTGACACCTAGCGTGGTATATTCAAGCACTGGATTATTTGATGTGACAATTATTGCATCCAATCCGGTCTATACCGATACCTTGGTGATGGAAGACTATATTTCGATTTCGGCACCACCAGTGGCATCATTTTCTTACAATGGAAATGCCAATGTGGTTCAATTTGTCAATACAAGCCAAAATGCTGAAACCTATTCATGGGATTTTGGAGACGGCACCACGAGTAGTGAAATGAGCCCAAGCCACACCTATCCTACAGAAAATGACTATGTGGTGATATTGACTGTTGGTAATTATTGTGGAGAAAATACCATTACGCAAACCGTCGCTACCAATGTGCCACCGATTGCTGGATTTAGTGCTTCCATGCAAGAATCCTGTGCTCCATTTGAAGTGCAATATTCTGACATGAGTCAGTTTTCAGTAAACACTTATGAGTGGTCTTTTGAGGGTGGTACCCCTTCAGTCTCAGACGAGGCAAACCCAAGTGTTACGTATCAAGAATCGGGTGTATTTTCTGTACAATTAATTGTGACAAATGATGTCGGTGCTGACACATTAAAATATGACAACTTCATCACGGTCCACGATGTACCCACTTTGTCATATACCCAAGAGATGATGGGTAATGTGTTGAATTTAACAAATACCTCTCTTAATTTTGACGATTACGAGTGGAACGTAGAAGATGAGGTTTTTCAAAATCAACCATTGAACTACACCTTTGAAGCCAATGGAACTTATATGGTGAAATTTTATGTGTCAAATGAGTGTGGCTCGGTCGAAGATTCTATTGAAGTAGAAATCAATGTATATCCTGAGATTAGTCCTGAATATTCGACCAATGAAATTTGTACGGGAGAAGAGGTATCCTATGCGTTAAATGGGACTAATGTGACGGAGGTGGCCTGGGAATTTGAAGGTGGTTCTCCTGCGACTAGCACAGATAAAGTTGTAACCGTTACTTATAATAATCCTGGAACATTCTCAGTAAACCTTATGGCGAGCAATCAATATGGAGAAGTCACTTGGAGTGAAGTGGGATTGATTACAGTGATAGAAAATCCAACGGCAGACTTTATTTTTTCATCTAATGAATTGGAAGTCCAGTTTGAAAACAATTCTACGTCTGCCACTGAATACTTTTGGAATTTTGGGGATGGAAATACTGCGGTAGATAAGAATCCATCACATAACTATGATAAGGAAGGTAGCTACACGGTAAGTTTAGTGGTTTCTAATGGAATGTGTATTGATACTATTTCTAAAGATGTAGTGGTTAAGCCTTCTGGTACTTTTGAGCTGGATCAACAACAATTGAGTTTTTATCCGAATCCTTCAAGCGAAAAAATGAACATCGAAGGCAGTACTATAAATGACCTAGAAGAGTTGAAAATTCATAGTATAGATGGCAGAGTCATAGATGCTAACAGAATTATTTCAAAATCTTCTAATAAAATCATTTTAGACTCCAGCCAATTGGTAGGAGGAACTTACGTGCTTAGTTGTAAATTTGGTGATAGACTTTTCGTCAAGAAATTTGTAATTATTCACTAACCAAAATATAGGTAAAAAACGGGGATAACTAAAATTATCCCCGTTAATATTTTGATACTTAAAATTATTGTATATCTTTGAAGCTTTAACAAGTCTTTAACCTGAAGACTTTTGCCTCACGCAGGCGACTTTCTCACTTTACGAATAGAATAACGGCCTTGGCCGAATATGAGATTTATGAATTAATTATTAAAAATTAATAATGAGAAAGACTTTACTTACTTTATTTTTGGGATTATTTAGTTTTATTACGATCATATTCGCTGATGGTATTAAGATTATTTCCTATTCAATTTGTGACGAAGAAGGTCATGAAACGATATTTAGTCTCAACTTAGACGATTTAGTTATTACTGGTAGTGATGATTGTACAACGGCAACGATAATTCCCTCAAGTGGAACAATGGACGCAGGAACGACTACGGGTATGACAGAAGACGCTGGTGAAGAAATACCACCAGGATTAACTTCTCCAATCGCTTCAACTTGGTACTCTTATACCATGCCACCTGGTGAATCTATTTTGTCAATAAATCTTGCAAATTCAACGGCGACAAACCCTGTAATTTCAATTTTCGCTAATGATTGTACAGATTTAACCTCTGCTTTTAGTAATTCTTCTCAAGATGACGGTACCAGTACCTTTTGCTTGGGTGCTAATACAACATACCTGATACGAGTTGCAACAAACCAAGGTGATGAAGGTGATTTTGATATTACATTTACCTCAGCTATAAATACTACGGGCAATGATAATTGTTCTGGAGCCATTAGTGTAGTAAACAACGATATTGTGAATAATTTCTGTGCTTCTGATTATACTGTTTGGTATAGTTACACATATACTGGTGATAACAATGGAGCAAGTGGTGTACCAACCGAAGATCTTAATATTATTTTAACATCCACAGATGCTAATGGACAAGCGATAACATCTGCTGAAATTTATCAGGTTTTAGTGAATGATTGTTTAGGCTCAGATGTCTATAATTCAACCCCACCCAATGTGACCTGTTTACAACCAGGTGATATTGTGTATATAGAAGTGGGAGATAATTCCACTCCTAGTTATGGTGATTTTATGTTTAGCTTTTCGGAAACAGACAATGGAATCTCATTCGAAACCTGTGCGGAAGCTTCCCTATTAAATGCATTGACTTGTTCTAATACTTTGACAGGAAATGGTAACACAAATGCATGTCCAGATCCCGAGGCTACCTGCCCGGGATTTGATTATGCCAATAATCCTACTGCTGGAGTTTGGTACACCTTTACAGTGAATTCTGGAGTTTTATCTTTTAACATCACGGGGTCTAATTTTGAGGTATTTACTGGAGATTGTAATTCTCTTGCTCAATTAGGATGTGCCGGAGATGTTACTCTTTCTAATATTTTGGATAACACATTGACCTATTTTGTTTTGGTATACGATGGCGGAACTTTTACTGCTGAATCGGTGGTAGTGCCACCTCTTGCAAACGATAATTGTGCAAATGCCACACCGTTATCTGATGGAACACCAGTGGACGGAACTTTGGCTTGTTCCCAATCTGGTTTAAGCGGTACTTCTTGTGCCAATACCGCATTAGCCGTGTATTATGCATACACTACACCAAATGATGGTCAAAACCATAATTTACAGATCACTGTAAATGACGCTGCAGGTGGAGGGACAAGTGGAGTAGATGCTATGGATGTATCTTTAATTGTACTGACTACTTGTAATACTATATATAATAATGCTAATGCAGAATCATGTAATACTTTAGGCTCTATTGTAACTTTGGATTGTGTATTACCCAATACAACCTTACAATTCGCAGTAACTGCTAATGCGGTTGAATCAGGAGATTTTACAATACAGTTAGATGATAGTGCAGTTACCGTTGCGGATAATAATGATATTTGTTCAGGAGCCAGCAATGCTCCGATCGACGTATCGGATGGTTGTCAATGGGTAGCAGCTTCTACAGACAATACCGGTGCTTGTGTAGAATCCGGTGCCGGTGGTTGTTCTTTTGACACGGAACCTACCGTGTGGATGCAAGTAACTTTGCCTACTGATGCAACTGGTCTAGCTTTTCAAACTTTAGATGCCGGTACGAGTATAGCAATATTTGCAGTGGGTGATTGTTCATCTCCTAATTACTTTGGTACTCAAATAGGAGGATGTATTACTTCAAACACAGAAGTTACACTTACCGGAGGTAACACGTATAATTTAGCAATAAGTAATGGTACTGAAGGAGCTATTAATTTCGAAATCAAATCGATTGTTCCACCTTCTAACAATCTTTGCACAAATGCCATTGACCTGATGGATGGAACGGCGGAAGACGGAACTACTGGTTGTGCTACCCCTCACAATGCTGCATTTTGTGGGCTTAGTACCACTACAAGCCATGTCGTGTACTATACTTATACTTATTCGTCAGCGAATACAAAATCTACAAATTTAGAATTTAGCTTTACAGCTGCTGCAAATACTAATTTTACCAACACTGCCGCTACTGGATTAAGTGCAGAATTATATTTAGATTGTAGCAATACTGCCTATACATACTCTATTGAATCTACTTCTCCACCCGATTTCTGTGATGTCATAGATCAAACGATTATCATAGAATGTGTAACGCCAGGTACTACAATTACCATTGCGGTAGGAAGTGCTGATGGTGATGAAGGTGACTTTACGATAACAGTGACAGAAACTAATACAGATGTGCCAGACAATGATATGTGTCTAGCTCCGGATGTAACGAACGATATGAATCTCGTGTCTTGTGGGTGGTTGAACGGAATTACAGGAGATAATACCAATGCTTGTCCGGAATCTATGCAGGGTAATGCAGGTTGTAATTTTAATATTGAAAATACTACTTGGTATCAATTTACCCTGCCAGCAGATGCAGTGGGATTAGAATTTGCCAATATTACTGGTACATTGGGTGTTTTTGATAATACTTGCATACCGCCTAATTATTTTGGAACTCAAGTAGGAAATTGTCTAACGTCTTCCGGACAGATCCTAGGATTAATGGGAGGTAATACCTATCTCGTGGCAGTCTCTGGAAGTGCCGCCGTAGGTTTTGATATACTTGCCATCGTCCCACAACCAAATGACATTTGTGCAACGGGAGCTGAAGAAATTTCTGCATCTCCGAATACTCCAATTACTGTGCTTGGTAGTACTGCTTGTGCTACACCAGATGTTAATTTCACCTGTGCACCTGCAACTATTGATCACGTAGTATATTTTACTTATACTACAGGTAGTGCTTATTCTGATGTTACCATTTCTGCTATTGCAGGGATGGGAACAACAGGAACTGCTGCAACGGGCTTGGGTATCAATGTATGGTCTGACTGTAATGGTTCAGCATTTATGCCTGCACTAAACGCTGACGAGGAGTGTAACTTATTTACAAAACCCATCGAATTAGAATGCGTTCCGCCCAATACGCAATTATTTTTAGCCGTTGGAAGTACCGATAATGAAGAAGGAGATTTTGATCTCACAGTGAGTGAAGTTAATAATAATAAACCGGCAAATGACCTTTGTAATAATCCTGATCTAACTTTTGCAGACCTTGTTGCCTGTGAGTGGACAACTGCCACAGGAACCAATGTCAATGCTTGTCCAGAAGATGCCAATGGTGGAGGTTCTTGTGATTTTGATCAAGAATCAACTGTATGGTTTAGCTTTACGGTGCCTGATGGAGCTACAGAAATACAATTCCAAAACATTTCTACGAATTTTACCATTGGTCTATTTGAATCTGACTGTGGAGCCAATGGTGAATTGCCAAGTCAGGTTGGAAACTGTATTCAAGAGACTGGGATGATTCAAAGCATCAATTTAAGTGGGCCTATTTCCGGTCCATTGACATATCTAGTGGCAATATCTAGTCTAAGTACTGATGAAAGTGCTAACATTAGTTTTGATATTAAAGCACTTGTACCTCCTCTTGGAGATGATCCATGTGATGCAATTCCTGCAAGTGCAGGAAGCAACCCGGGAATGACAACTTGTGGGAATCATAACTATGATTTTACTACTTGTGATTTGGAGGACGATGATAGTCAAATTTGGTTTGAATATTCATTGGGTGCTGGCGAGACAGGTGTTGAATTGACACTTAACACTATATCTGGTGGGCCATACAATGTTTGGGCTATTGATATTTCTGTAAATGGGTGTAATGCACTTAATCAAGTTCTTCTGAATAATGCGTTTAATTGTGATTTAGGCACTGAGCCATTGATTTTATCATGTTTAGACCTTGATGATGGAGCAACCATAACCATTCAGGTGGGTTCAGACCCGGATTCTGAAGGTGAATTTGACTTAATTATTACGCCGATAGTTCCTGATCCCAACTGTATCGATAATGATAATTGTGACATGGCAGAAGACCTTGGTGAGGTAACAACGGATGTCGATCCAGGAGTTTGTACCTCGGATTGTAATTTGAATGCTTGTGCTGAAGTAGTTGGTTCGTGTAACGGTGGACAGCCAGTCAATAACGTGGTTTGGTATAAAGTGAGCAATGACGGATTGGGTGAATTTATTAGTGTAGACCTCACCAATGCTGAATTTGATGTTCCAATTGTGGGTATTTTCAAAGGACCCGATTGTAATAATTTGACACAGCTAAATCCATGCCTTCCAGGAGAAATGAATAGTTATAGTTCCGGACCAATTGAAATTGATCCTGTAAATCCTCCGGTTGCTGGCGAGATGTATTGGATAGCTGTTGGCTCTGATGATGTTGATGGTGGAACTTTTGATTTATGCATAAAACTTAGCTCAGGATGTGTTAATGATGATCCTTGTGATGCTTTTGATATTAATACCTTTGCGGAGAATACCACTATCGATAATCCTGCAAGTACAGTAAGTTGTACGATTTTGACGGGAGAACCTGAGGGTGACTGTAGTCCTACAACTGTAAATACAGTTTGGTACAAATTAGAGTTGCCTGCAGGATTTAATGGATTCTCTGTAACTATTAATAATGTTTCTATAACGGGTGACATTTCTGTACAAATTGGAACGTATGATACTGCAAACTGTAATACAATTGGAACACCTACAGTAACAGATTGTAGTGGAGATGCCTCTTTCACAGTGGACTTCCCATGTGCCATAGAACAGCAAGAATATTATATAAATGTAGCATCTACTGATGAAGCAGCAGGAGATTTTACAATTTCAGTGGATTATATGACACCGGCAGAAACCAGTTCACCAGCCAACGATGCATGTGGTGCAGCTGAAGTAATTCCGGTTGATTCTTATTGTGAGTGGATTGAAGTGACCGGTACTACATTAAAAGCATGTCCTGAAATTTTCTTGGTAGGAGCATGCGATTATAGTGTGGTTCCGACAGTTTGGTATTCTGTAGTAATACCGGATGATCCTAATATCGTTGAAATGAGTGTTTCAGTCGAAGGAATCGATTTTACGGATCCGATGTTTAGTATCATGAATGATGCTTGTGGTGATCCAATGTGGGCGACTGGTGCTGTCCCAATGGGTGATTGTGTAAGTGGAGGAAATCCTGCTGAGAATTTGGATGCAGTGATTACACCAGGAACAACATATACTATAGCTGTAGCTAGTCAGTCTGGGGAACAGGGTGAATTTACTATCAAAATCAAAGTTGACAAAGCCCCTGAAAATGATAATTGTGATACTGCTGAAGAAATTGCTGCTGGCGGGGGCACGACGGGTACTACAAATTGTGCAACCAAATCAGTATTTGATTTTTCAAACTGTTCTGGTGACCTAAATAATGCTGACGTATACTATGAAATCCCAATTGACAACACCATGGATGCGGTTATGATTACCATTGATGGGTTTACTGGAGATGGTCCGTTTGGAGCTCAGGCATTTTTTAGTACAGGCGGATGTGGTACTTTAATAGTAGCAACAGATCCAGGTGGAAATACTTACGAAGGATGCGGTACGGGAGCTAAAGAATGGATTATTCCTACAAAATGTTTAGATCCTTCCATTACGTCCATCATAGTAAAAGTTGGATCAGACAGTGATGATGGCGATGATGGAAATGGTTTGGAAGAAGGAGATTTTAATATCACTACTGAGATTTTGACACCATCATGTGATTATGCAGATAGTTGTGAGGAAGTGGGAGGATCGCAACAACTAACACCGATTACTAATCCTGAATTTACTCTAGATTATGTTTGTTTAAGTTCTTGTTTGGATTATGCCTGTCCTGAAGAAAGCCCGGTAGAAGATCCTTGTAGTACAAATTTGATGCCTACCGTATGGTTTCAAATAACTACGGATGATATTGCAGCTCAGATCTTCGCTACGGTTGAGACGAGCGGCTCCTGGCAAGCTATATGGACAATATATGGAGGCGATGATTGTTCAAGCTTAGATCAATTATCTACGGCAGCAACAGCAGCATGTAGTAATGGAGATTCCACTCCTGATCTTTTGCAACAACCTGTTGAGGATACATGGAATACCTATTGGATTGCAGTAACCGTTGATCCTGCATCTCTTCCGGCAAGTGGTCTTATTGATAATCCTGCTTTTGAATTATGTGTTGCTACTACAATCAATGCCATTGTTTGTTTGGGAGATATTGAAAGTGGAGATTGTGCAGAACCTTCATTAATGTTTGAAGTGGAATCAGTGACAGATTTAAATGGAGATCCCGCAGATATAGACCCAGATGGAGATGGATTAGCGGGTCCTTATTGTCAGGGCTCAGAAGTATGTTTGAATGTATCCTTTTTCTATGATGCATCAGAAACAGGCGTGGATTGGTTGATAGGGTTTGTTCCTACATTTGGTAATGGTTGGGATATGGACGGATTCGATTTTGCGGGCAATGCCCCGATGGGTCAAGGACAGACTGCACAATGGTATGAGGAAGGAGGATCCTGTAATTGGTTAGTTCAAGAACCAGTACCGATTCTCTGTACTTATACAGATGACGATGGTAATTTGCAATTGTGTAATTTACTTTGTGAGTCTTGCCCTTGTGCTGGTAATACACTGCAACCCGGTGATCAATTACCGAGTGGGTATGCTTGGGTTAGCAATGGTGGTAATGCCGGATGTGAAAATGACTGTTCACCTGGCGAAGGATGGGGTATTGGTACCACTACAGTTCAGATTGATTGGAATTTATGTCTAAAAGTTAAGGAATTCGATAATGCAGAAGATTGTTTTGAAAATAATGATTTAAGTATAAAGTTCCAGACCTTCTCAGATGGAGTAGGTGGATGTTGGGAAGACCCAATCGGTGAATGTTTACTTGATAAAAAACAAGTTAGCCCTCCGTGGAAGATAGATTGTAATACACCGCCATATGTGGTCGCAACACCAGACCCCGAGGAAATATGTGATAATGGTACCACGGATATTTACGTAGAAACGGATCCAAATTCATTTTATGATATTAATATTTGGTATGATGATAATCCTAATGTAACAGGTGAGAATACTCATACCATAACCAATGGTAGTGGAAATATAAATGATGAATTAGATAATGTAGGATCTTCTGTAGAGATAGTGACTTATTATGGTCAAGTGGATGGGGGTACGACCTTCAATTGTCCTGGACCAATTACTGAATTCCAAGTGATAGTCTATCCAGAATTAGTGGTAGATTTTCCTCCTACACAAATATGTAGACTTGAATGTACTGACCTGACACCCAATGTGAGCGGTGGTTATACCTCGGTTTCTGGAGGTTTAACTTATTCATGGAACACGGGCTCTTCATCGCCAACGATTAATGTGTGTCCATTGGAAACAACGGAATATTCTGTAACTATAACGGATGATTTAGGATGTGTAGGTGTTGGGGTCGTTGAGGTCGTAGTAGTTCCTAATGTTTTATTTGATTTCAATCCAAACGAATTATTGGTCTGTAAAAATGGTATATATGACATTAATGACCCTATTTATGTCATAGGTATTGATATCCAACAAGGTTCTCCAAATTATAGTTATGATTGGCAGACACCATCTAATTTATACGGAGATCCAATTGGCGATGGTTCTCAATTTGCGATTAATCAAGAAGATTCTAATGCATCGCTCACTCCGTACCAACTATGTTGTACAGTAACAGATACTTATGGTTGTGAATTAACGAAATGTATGGAAGTAACTGTTCAAGAAGCGCCAATTGCTTTCTTAGAATATGAAGACATAGGATGTGGCGATCTTACCGTGAATTTCATAGGAACAATGATTTCAATTAATAACTCTGCACTGGAGGTCATGTATTTACGGGATTGTGAAGGCAATATCATTGAAGAAGGAAACGGAAATCCTACTTTTTTCCCTCCTGTTGATTTAACCGAATACAATTGTTTCTATTTAGAAGTCATTGACGCCAATGGATGTACAGGTATTACAAATGAGATAAATCTGACGACTTCTTCCGGAATTGCTCCAGTACTAGATGGGGATTCTGATAGATGTTCTAATGGCACAGGAGCGACCTTTGGAGTTCAAAATGCTTCGGATTTTACAAGCTTCTTGTGGAATCCTGGAGGATTGACGACTCCTAATATTACAGTTTCTCCATCAATGACCACAACCTATACGGTTACAGTTACTGACGTAAATGGTTGTTCCGATACAGATGAGTGGACTGTTACTGTTAATAATCCACCAGTATTTGATATTTCAGGAAGTTTGTCTTTCTGTGTGGGATCCAGTACGACCCTAGAAGTTCCAAATAATGCGAATTGGACATACTCGTGGATGCATTCACCTGATGGTTCTCTTGGAAATATGTCAACTGCTACAGTGACAACGCCAGGAACCGTAACTTGTACTGTGACCAATCAATTCGGTTGTTCTACAGTTAAGTCCGTGGATGTTTCATCAGATACGAATTTAAATATTACATTAAATGAGCTCATCTTGTGCGACAATATGCCAGACACCTTACGAGCTGGTGCTGGGTTTGCGATGTACGCATGGACAGTACCTTCTGGAATTCCGGATCCGGGCAGTGTTTCTAAAATTGAAGTGACCACTTCAGGAACATATTCAGTTACCGTGGCTGACGTGACGGGATGTAGTGGTAGCGATTCCGTTGAGGTAATAAATAATACTTCTCCTATGGCCAGCGTAACAGATACTGTAGAGGTATGTAGAGTGAATAATGGAATTGCGCCGGGTGTAGTTGTTAATTTTAACGATCAAGTACTAGGAGGAAGTGATGCAGGAGATTGGGTAAATATCAACAGTGTTGGAGTGGATTTAGCTGATTTGAACAGTGTGAGTTTTGAAGGCATTGCATTGGGTTATTACAAATTCGCCTATACAACGAATACAGCTCAGGCACCGTGTGAAAATGTTTCAGATACGATGGTTGTAAGAGTTAAAACTTGCCCTTGTCCTACCTTTAATATAAACCCGATTCCTGACTTATGTAATGATGGAAATTCCATTAATTTGAATAGTTATTTGACAGCAAGTAATGGAGTTACCGGTACATGGTCAGAGCAAAGTGGTAATCCAGACACTGGTGTGATTACAGGAAATACCTTTGATCCGGATGGTGCTACTGCAGGAGATTACTCAGTAATATGGACTATTAATAATCCTCAAGGTGCTTGTCCTACGATGGATACAACCTCGATAAGTGTATTCCAAGCACCAGTGGTTGGCTTGACTCAATCATCAATAGATCTTTGCAATGAAGATAATAATTTGGGCGATTTTGAAATAGATTTGAACGATTATCTGACTGGCACATCTGATGCAGGAACTTGGTCTCAAATGTCTGGTCCTACACCTGGAGGTACTTTACCTATAGTAAATACATTAACATTACCGATTAATAGTCAGTTGATATTTAGATATATGACCAATACGGCAGTAGATCCATGCGAAGATGTCAATATTGATTTTACGGTCAATGTTATCGACTGTAATTGTCCACAAATTGCATTGGTCATGGACACCCTGTGTAATGGTGATATGATGTTTGACTTAAACACATTGATTGCTTCCAATCCTTCCAATCAAGTAGGTACATGGTCGTCTCCGGATCCTACTTTAAATGCAGCCATCTCCGGCAATAATCTCAATCCGTTTGGCATTTTGTCAGGACCTTATACGGTGTCGTTTACTTTGAGCAATGACCCCGGGGGTAGTTGTACTAAAGTATTCAGTACACAAATCATTATCAGAAGACAACCAAAAGCACAGGTAAAAGGACCGGGATATGCATGTAATGTCTCTGGTACCGGTGCTGGAACGACGGTAGTAAACCTTTTCAGTTTGCTTCAATCCGGTTATACCAATACAGGAACATGGTCTCAGGAATCAGGACCTACCTCAGTAACCATTGCGATGAACGCTGATGTGGACTTTGACGGAACCATGATAGGTGACATCTATACATTCAAATATTCATTGACCGCCAACTCCCCTTGTTTGCCGGTTGAAGTCGTGGTTACAGTTGAAATAATAGATTGTAATTGTCTTAATGTTGATTTGATGTGGCCGGACACCTTGTGTAACGAAGGTATTACTACTTTGGATTTGTCTACTTTATTGACGGCGGATACGGATCCGGGAACGTGGTCTGTGCTTGATCCTTCTGGCAATATGATGACCTTAAACGGAAACTTATTGGATGTAAATATGGGAACAGCAGGGGATTATGAATTAACTTATACATTAAATCCTTCAGGACCGGTATTATGTCAAAATGACTCAACAGTCCTTTTACATGTTAGTAATCAGAATGTAGGAATGTTAACCAAGACTCAAATAAAAACATGTAACAATACCAATGATGGCAACGAAAATATAGTAAACTTTGTTGAACTGGTCGTCTTTACACCTCCGTTTTCTGCAAATGGAACTTGGGAAAATACGGATAATGCACCGGTTGATTTTGCAAATCCAGGTTTGGTGACCTTTGATGCTGCAAACGGTGTGAATCTTGGTGATAGCTATACATTTACGTATATTGTAACAAGTGATAGCCCTTGTGAAGATCGAAGATATGAGGTAGAAGTATTGGTAGATTGTTCTAATTGTAAAATCAATCCTTCTCAGCCAGCCGATATTTGTACTTCTGAAGGAACTGTAGATTTAAATCAGTATAATGGAGATTATGTGGGAGTTTGGTCTTCTACAGAATTGACAATAAATAACAATGTGATAGATCTTAGTGGAGTAGTTGCAGGCAATTATAATGTGACCTATACTTATACGGAGGCTGGTATTGATCCATGTATTGAGAATTTTGTAATTAGTATCTTTAATCCTGCCAACGCCGGATCGAATGGAAAAATTGATGTATGTCAGGGAGATACTGGTACAAATGTCATAGACTTAGCGGCTCAACTGACTGATGAAGATGCGGGTGGTACATGGACAGAGACCTCTACAACACCTTCTACAGGTGGAGCATTCGTCGCTTCTGCGGGTACTTTTAACACAGTAAATCAAGCTCCTGGAGTTTATACATTCACTTATGCATTTACAAATCAGGCACCGTGTCCAGATGTCTCTGCCAATGTGGTTGTAACCATTAATCCAAATCCGATTGCGGTTGCAACGGTTGACGGGTCGATTACTTGTACCAACCCTAAAGTGACTTTAGATGGTTCTGGCAGTACAGGCAATAATTTGACTTATGAATGGACAACTGCAAATGGAAATCCTGTCACAGGTGGTGATCAAGCCACGGTTTCAGTGGGAGCAGGTGGAACTTACATTTTGTTAGTGACCGATGATAGTAGTACCATGTGTACGAGTTCAGCTTCTGTCGTTGTTCAAGCAGATGCTTCAGTTCCAGCTGGAGAATTTGAATTCAATGATATTACTTGTTTCAATACGAATGATGGAAGCATTTCAGTAATCAATATCTCTGGAGGTATTGGCAACGTCCAGGTATCAATAGATGGTGGTACGACTTACTCAAACCAAACGACATACTCCAACCTTGGAGCTGGAGTTTATGACATCTACTTGTCTGATGACAACGGATGTGAAGTAAATCTTGGAAGTGTGACAATAACAAATCCAAATCCATTGAGTATAGACGCCGGGGATAATCGTGTGATTGAGTTGGGTGAAAGTGCCACATTAGATATTACAGATCAGTTGGTTAATTTCGATAATCCAACCGTGGAATGGACTTTAAATGGAACTATTATATGTCCTACCGCCACGATTACTGATTGTACAAACTTTACGTTTACACCTACTGCATTTGAAAATAACGTATGTGTAACTGTTGTCGACGAAAATGGATGTACAGCTTCTGATTGTGTCAATATCCGATTGAGAAAAGTGATCAATGTAGCATTCCCGAATATTTTCAGTCCGAACAATGATGATGGAGCTAATGATAATTTCTATGTTTCGTTTAATGATCAAGACATCGTAGGAATCAATTCGTTCAAAATATTTGATAGATGGGGTTCATTGGTGTTCTTAGCAGAAAACATAGTCGGAAATATGCAACCTTCACAAGGATGGGATGGCAGATTTAAAGGTAGAAAAGTGGAACAAGGTGTTTATACAGTATTAATAGAATATACGATACTTGATACGGTAGGAAAGCCTGTCGTCGAAACTTACGCCGGTGACGTTACGGTAGTGAGATAAGATATATTTATTTTATAAAAAGGGGTGGCTGTCTATTTTTAAGCACAGCTTCCCCTTTTTTATTTATATCTGATAAAATACATTATTAATATTATACTTTTGCACTTGAATTGAACCACATACGCTACTTTTTAAAAGTTAGTTTAGTAATTTATGAACGTTCGGATTATTTCTATTTATTTGATTGCATTTATGGGCTTTTTTTTGAAAGATATAAATGCTCAATGTGGCTTGCAAAACATACCTATTCAGGATGATACGACCTATAATAATTTTATAGTTGAAGGCGCTGTCCTTAATGAATTAGGGATGCTTGGGCAAGGTGTATGTGCTGTACAGCTAAAGTTTAAGCATCAATTTATCGGGGATGTAATTATTGAATTAGTCAGTCCTTCTGGACAAGTCATTGAATTGGTGGGACCCAATGGATCAGAGAATTCTACAGGTTTTACTAATTGGGATGTTACATTCTATCCTTGTGACTATACTGTCATACCAGATAATGGATTTGACGAGGTATGGAACAATGCCCAATCTTGGGGTATTTGGAATAATTATAATGGTAGTTATCATCCAAGTTCAGGATGCTTGGAAGACTTATCCGGAGCGGTCAGTGGTACGTGGTCGTTAAATATTTATGATACATCGCCGTTTGGTATTGGTGAATTAGTTTCATTTACCATTATCTTTTGTGACGATACCGGTATTAATTGTGAATCATGTTCAGCCCCCGAATCCAGCGTTGAAATCTCTAGTAATGATTTATGCATAGACGATGTCTTTCCAGATATACTGGATATCACAATTGCAGAACCTTACGATACATTGAAATATGACAGCACTTTGGTTTATTTCATCAACGATACCTTATTTCAAATAGCCAATTCTACATTTTTAAACTCTTTGCAGCCCGGTGAATATACAATTTGTGGCTTAACCTACAATATTTCAGATGAGGACAATGTCTTGCCTATAGATTCTTTGTTTACGGTTGCTGAGTTTAACAGTTTTATCGACACTTCCGCAATTTGTGCCAACATGGGAGCATGTGTCGAACTAAATATTTACGGAAGAGACACCATATTTGTTTCAGAAAGCCTTTGTGTGGGTGACAGTCTAGATTTTTATGGTCAAACCATTCTAAATTCTGGAACCTATTTTGCCTATATCGATGGTGCATTTTGTGATACGACTTATCAACTAGATGTCAATTTTATTCAAGTTAATTCAAATGTAACTGCCAGTAGTACGAGTATACAGTGTGGTGAAGACATACAACTGCAAGTGAACCTGATAAATTTTGACATTAATGATTTTAATTTAAATTGGTACACCAATACGGGAAATATTGTTGGTTCCGTAGATACACCTGTAATCAATGTCAACTCTGGGGGATGGTATTATGTCTCCCTCACCAATGATAATTGTACGACACTTGATAGCATATTAGTCACTGAAGAATCGGATGTTCCAGACATTAATTTGACGGCAGATGTACTGGGCTGCGATTCTACCTATTCCATCGTATATCTTAATTCAACGTCCACTTTAATAGAAATAGAATGGAGTAGTACAGAAGTCTATCAGGATCTTGCAGGGGACATCAAAGTCACTCAACCTGGATTGTATAGTGTAACTATAACGGGAGACAACGGTTGCAAGAATTATTCCAGTATTACCATAATAGAGGATAAGGATGTTCCACAATATACTTTTACGGTAGATTCATTAGACTGCCGTCATGATTCAATTCAAATAATGGGTCAACTCTCAGGTACTCCAGCGAGTTTTAAATGGTTAAACATTCCCAATCCTTATAAATTTGATTTAAGTCCTTATGTATTTTCGGCTAAAAATTATAGGTTAGAAGTAGTTGGCGAAGGCGGATGCAGGGATACCACAGTAGTTTCAGTTCAGGATTTTCGATATGAACCCGATTTTGAGATTCTCGGAGACACCATTACTTGTGACAATCAAAGCGTCAAACTCAAACTTTCACCTAATTCCAATCTCTTTCAGGGGCATTGGATATATCCCGATACCAGCATTAAAAATGCAAAATCTATTACTACTTCAACACCGGGAATATATCAAGTCACTTATGAAGATAAAGAACATTGTAAGTCAACCAAAGATTATGAACTAATCATAGATACGAATTTTGTTAATTTCATAGTGAATGACGTAGTACTACAGTGTGGTGTGGATAGTATTCAAATAAATTTTTCATCGGATCCCTATATAGAGTTAGAATGGTTAGGACCAGCTATGTTTATGTCAGATGAAGTAATGCCCTATATCTATAGAACAGGAGAGTATTCTTTAACTCTTACTGGTGATAATGGATGTAAGTCCACGAAGACCTTCGAAGTAAGCTCAGAATTCAGCTCACCTATGATAACTTTCCTGTCGGATACCTTAAGATGTACACAACCTCAATCTGCGGTGATCCCTTCTGATACATTAAATTATGAGTATTATTGGTTTGAAAATGGAAATGTTTATGACACAAGTACTGTAAAAATATATAGTTCATCTGGTATCAAATATGTCAAAGTCAAGGATAAAATTACCAATTGTATCTATGATTTTGAATTTGAAATTCAATCCTTAGTACAATATCCAGAGTTTAACCTTCAGGCGGAAGAATTAAATTGTGTTACAAATACGGCCCAGATTAATGTGCTGAATTATCAGGGAACGGTTCAAAATTACAGTTGGCTACCGTCTGCAGCCTTGATTTCATCTACTGATTCGTCGGCAGTGGTAAGTAATGGTGGATGGTATTATTTTGAACTTACGAATGAATTGGGTTGTACTACTTCCGATTCTATAGAAGTCATGGTTAATATGACGGGTCCGGTTATTAGCACTACGGATACAACGATTACTTGCCAAAATAGGATTATCGATTTGTCGCTTAATTCTAGTGATCAAATAACCAATTATTTATGGACCAATGGGATTGATACACTGTCTCAAATTGACATGCTAAGTGTGGATGCAGGTGGTGACTACTATGTATTTGCAACGGGGACAAATGGGTGCATTAGTATTGATACCGTTTCAGTTTTGGTTGATACACTCAGTCCTAATTTAAACTTAATTTCTTCAGGGAATTTGGATTGCGACCATGATTTTATCAATTTAAAACCTCTCATTGATGAACCATCGAGTTCATTTAATTGGTTTAAAAACGGGATGTTGTTGTCAAATATGGATTCAATTTCAGTTGATGAACCTGGGGTATATTATTTAAATTTTTATGATGATGAATATTGTGAATCAATTGATTCAATTGAAGTATCATCAACTCGTGACGATGTAGTTTTAGAAAATTATACGGCGGATACCATCACTTGTAACAACTTGGTAAGCCATGTCAAACTGTATTTATCAGATGATTATGATACGATAGTTTGGCAAGGGCCAAAAAATATTGATAATGACCTTACAGAATTTACAATAGATAAGCCAGGAAAATATATTGGTACAATTACCAGCTTAATGGGATGTATTTCGAAAATACAAATAAAAATTCCTGCTGATACCGTGGCTCCAATAATAAATGGAATAAATGTTCCACCAATAACATGTTTCGTTCCGATTGTAATGGGTATTTCGGATATTAATGAATCTAATGTAGAATACTTTTGGTATAATTTAGAGGGTACTTATAGCAGTATTGATGAAAATCCGAATTTCAATAGACCGGGAGATTATATTCTGCAAGTCACCTCTACGAATGGATGTTCATCATCTATGAATTTTAGTGTCATAGCCAATGATGATATCCCGATATTGGAAATGCAGACTGATACTCTAACTTGTAGTGATGGTAAGGGGCAGTTATCCTTTATGTCGTCCTCTAATATTGAACAAATTACATGGACAGGACCTAATGGATATATTGAAAATACGCAAAACATCATAGCTATTGATACGGGTTATTATAAAGTGGAAGTCATCGATGAATTTGGTTGTATAGGAATTGATTCCTTATATATGGGAGCTGATTATACAATACCTAACTTTTCAATCAATTTGCCTCTCATACTTAATTGTGATTCCATACCCGTAGTTCCAATATTGAACAGCGATATTGATATTTTGAAAACAAGGTGGTATGGTCCCAATGGATATTTTACACAGGAATTATCCCCGGGATTTTTGGAATCTGGAATATATAGGGTAGAGGTGGCTGGTATTTCAGATTGTTTTTCTGACCCACTTGAATTTGAAGTGCAATATGACGGAAAACTACCGGAATTTGACCTCGTTGGAAATACAATTTATTGTGTCCCTGATTTTGCTGCATTAGGTGCAATTAATACAGCTGACGACCGGAGTACAGAATGGTATTATAATTATCAGCCATATTCCCTTGCCTCTAATATCAATGTGCAGGAAGTAGGGTTGTACACCCTTGTGGTGACCGGAGTTAATGGATGTCAGGATTCCTTAAGATATCTCGTCAGTATTGATACCATAACTCCCACAATTGACATAGTTGATAATAATTATTTACAATGTGGGAATCCATCCACTTTTCTGGATGCATCCGGCTCTTCTCAGGGTAATTTCTTAAGTTATCAATGGACTACAAGTGATGGACACATTTTGGAAGGCGATACCACGCTTACACCCGAAATATCGCAGACAGGTACGTATACGCTAGAAATAATCAATCACATATCAGGCTGTAAAAACATTGATAGTGTAATGGTAAAAAATTCACCGCAGGATCTGGCAGGTGGTATATTTGATATCACTTCTCCGAGTTGTGAAGAAATAGAAGATGGCAAAATCAATGTTGTGGATATTGTTAAAGGATATCGACCCTTTGAAGTGAAATTTGAAAGCAGACCCTTTTCTTACAATCATTTGTATGAAAACTTGGCAGCGAAATCGTATTATATCCAAATAAAAGATAGTCTTGGTTGTGTGATAGACACGACCATTATCGTAGAACCCGCCACGTTTATCAATGCGACTTTAACAGGCGATACTCTCATTTATTTAGGACAGGAAGCTAATTTATTTGCTGATTATAATCTATCTTCTGGCGAAGTTATGGATTTTGAGTGGTATCCCGATTCTTTAAAGTGCCATCCGTGTGATGAAAGACAAGTTTATCCTTTCCGAAACACTTACTATTCGTATGTGGTTAAATCTGTGGATGGATGTTTGGACTCTGCACAATTATTAGTTAGAGTCATTCAGGATCCGAGATTAGATTTTCCAAATATTTTCTCACCTAATGGAGATGGGGTCAATGACGTAATTGTTTTTCCTCCATTCCCAAGTGTGGAATATGTATATGATTTCAAAATATTCTCTAACTGGGGAGCTCTGATTTTTGATGTTCAAAATTTTGACCCATCGGTAGACAATATTGTTTGGGACGGTAGGTTTAATGGGGCGGTACTCAATCCGGGAGTTTTTGTGTATATGATGAAAGTCCGGTTGAAAAATGGTAAAGAGATAATTCACACAGGTGATATTACTCTCATTAGGTAATCTATTTGTTACATATTATTTTTGAACTACAATGGTTTTGGCGATTTTGTCATGCCATCCTTGCTTCATAGGATCTATAATTATCCAGATAAAACCAAGGCTAAATGCCATTTGAGAAAATATCTTTGTCACATTTCGTATGACAACTTGCCGCTGTGTCAAAGGAGAATTTCCCATATTTTTTACTTTTATTTTCATGAGTAATTTGCCCGGTGTCGCCGCTAATTTTGATGATTCAAAGGCAATACACAAACCTATCCAAATTAATAAAGTGGTAAGATTAAATGCTAATACGTAGGAGTCATCTACTTGACGTTGTTCGATTACTGCGAGATTAAATTCTTCTTTCATTTCTGGCATGATAAAATTGAAAGTAATGAAGAATATCGGGATCATATCAATGATATAAGCCACAAACCTTCTGAAAAATCCAGCCAATATTATTTCATCTCCTTCAATCATTTCTAATAATATACAATTTCATAATCTTTGTGTTCAATATATTGGCGAATGATGCGGTTGGTTTCAGGATTTTCTTTGACCCTCTTTATATTTTCCTTAATTTCTTCAATACCATAGGACAATACTTCGTCATCCACATAACCATATCCACGGTAGTAACCATCCTCGACCAAAACAATGGCTTTTTCCTGATGGTTTCTTCCCTTGCCTAATATTAAAAAATCTGTATCAAATTTTTGGTTTAAGTATTCAATGGCTCTGGAAGCTCTGATGTTATAGTCCTCAATAGATTCGCCATTTATGCATGCCCCAAAACATTTATTCAATTGATAGTAATGGCAAGAATTGAGTGTGTTTTCGAGGCTTGATTTATTACCACACAGGATTAATTCATCCCTGAGATAACTAAGAAAAGATTTTGCCGCTAGTTTGCTGGTATAGTGACCTAAGATTTTTTTATCCTTTTCGTTTTTAGTACTGCTTTTTGCTATTCCAAAATTAATGTAACCCGAATCATCAAGAAATTCGTAAATAAAATATGGATAAGTCCTATTTTTTTGAGCCTTGTTGAGCTCAGGTTTTAATGCTTTGATTTCTGCACTTTCTAAGAGTAAGGCGACGAGTTCATTTCCTGTAAGCTCGAATGAAATCTCATTGACCATGCGACCCATATTAATGGATTTTTGAGTGTTTTTTGTAAAGTGCTGAAATACTCTTTTTTTAATATTAATGCTCTTACCTACATAGATGACTTTTTTGTAAGAATTTAGAAAATAGTAAACCCCTTCAGATTCTGGTAAGCTTTGGAGTTGTTCGATTTTGAGTCCTTTTGGGATTCTGGATTCCCTAAGACCCATGTTTATCAAGTCATTGACACTCTCTTCACTATTTTCTTCATTCAATATTTTGTGAAAGATGATACTCGTCGCCATGGCATCATCAAGTGCTCTGTGTCTGGCATTCACTGAAATGTTGAAATGTTGAATAAGGTTACCGAGACTGTAAGATTTTAATCCTGGAAATGCTTTGCGGCTAAGCCGGACGGTACATAATTTGGCTTTTGTGAAGGTATAACCTAGCCTTGCAAACTCTTCTTTCAAAAAGCTATAATCAAATTCTACGTTGTGTGCTACGAATATGGTATCCGTTGTAAACTCGACCACATCTTTGGCAATTTCATAAAACTTTGGTGAATCGACCACCATCTCATTGGTGATGCCTGTAATTCTTGTTATCTCCGTCGGAATGCTACGTTCAGGATTTACCAATGTGCTATAGCTGTCTATCACTTTCTCGCCATCACTCAAAACAATGGCTATTTCGGTAATTTTTTCTCTCTTTGCTACGCCACCCGTTGTTTCAAGGTCAATAATGGCATAGATTTTTTTCTTCGACATTTAGCAATCCATTACGTCATTCTACTAATATCCTGGTTTCCACCCCTCTTTTAAAGAAACACTTAGATTGAATATCATCGTTTCATCATTACTATCTGCATCCACACAATAATATCCTTGTCTTAAAAACTGAAATGATTTGCCCACATCTTGCCTCAATAGATAAGGTTCAATCAGGGCTTTGTCATTCACAACCAAAGATTCTTCATTGTAAAATTTTAGAAAATCTTGACCGTCATCAACGGTCGGCTCAGGAATTGTGAATAATCTGTCATAGTTCCTTACGATACATTTCTTTGCTGAACCGGCATTAACCCAGTGCAATGTCCCCTTTGGCTTAACTCCACTTGTGTCATTTCCACTTCGGCTATCGGGATAGTAACTACAGTGAATCTCTGTAACATTTCCTTCTTCATCCTTCTCCAAGGAATTGCAATGTATGATGTACGCATGTTTTAATCTGACATCTCTTCCAGGAGAGAGGCGGAAAAATTTTCGAGGTGCATCTTCCATGAAATCTTCTCTTTCGATGAATATTTCTCTAGAAAAGTCCACTTCGCGATGTCCTAGTTCTGGTTTCTCAGGATTTATTTCAACGGATAATTTTTCGCATTTTCCATCTGGATAATTGGTAATTACCAGTTTTACAGGGTTTAGGACTACCATTGCCCGTTCAGAATCTCTATTCAATACATCTCTTACGCATGATTCGAGTAATTCTACTTCTATCAAATTGTCTCTCTTGGCGACTCCTACTTTATCGCAAAACACTCTTAAAGCTTCCGCCGGGTATCCACGCCTTCGCATACCAGATATAGTAGGCATTCTCGGGTCGTCCCAACCGGTAACGTAATTTTCCTGCACTAATTTTAACAACCTTCGCTTACTGGTAATCATATAGGCGACATTCATCCTTGCAAATTCAATCTGCCGCGATGGGAATATTTCCAGCTGCTGTATAAACCAATCATACAGTGGTCTGTGATGACGAAACTCCAGGCTACATAGAGAGTGAGTGATGTGTTCGATAGAGTCGCTCTGACCATGTGCAAAATCATACATGGGATAAATCACCCACTGATTACCTGTACGATGATGATGGGCATGTTTGATCCTGTACATGACGGGATCCCTCATAAGCATATTAGGAGAAGTCATGTCAACTTTTGCTCTTAATACCCGAGACCCATCAGGAAATTCACCATTTTTCATGCCTTCAAAAAGAGTTAAATTCTCTTCAATCGTTCTATCTCGAAAGGGACTATTTTTACCTTGGACGGTTGGTGTTCCCTTCATCTCCGCGATCATTTCCGGAGTCGAATCATCGACATACGCAAGACCTTTTTTGATTAAATCTATGGCAAAATGATACATTTGATCAAAATAATCACTTGCAAAAAGGGCTTCTCCTTCCCATTGAAAACCCAGCCACTGAATATCCTTTTTTATAGCTTCTACATATTCGGTATCTTCGGTGATGGGATTGGTGTCGTCAAATCTCAAATTGGTCTTACCTCCGTATTTTGCTGCCAATTCAAAGTTGATACAGATAGCTTTGGCATGTCCAATATGTAAATAACCGTTGGGTTCAGGAGGAAATCTTGTGTGAACTCGTCCACCATGCTTTCCGCTGGCAATATCTTCTTCTATGATTTGCTCAATAAAATTAAGTGATTCTTTTTTCTCTGACATCGGTCAAATTATTATTTTGATAATTACATTCTTTCTGGCATTTCAATGCCCAATAACTTCATACTTTCTTCGATACTTTCGGCAATTTTCTGACAAAGTAAGATTCGAAAATTAAATGCAGACTCGCTTTCCGCCTTTAAAATTCTGACTTCATGATAGTATCTATGAAAATGCTTGGCAAGATTAAAACTATAGTTGGCAATTTCGCTGGGATCCAGTCTTTCTGCAGCATTTTGTAAAACAAAAGGAAAATCCATAATAAGTTGCACCAATTCCTTTTCTATATCTAATACTAAATAGTCTGCGAAATCATTCGAGTTTTTTACTTCGACCTTGCGCAATATCGACTGAATTCTAACAAAGGCATTTTGAATATAAGGTCCTGTCTGCCCGTGCATATCCAGTGATTCCGCTGGGTCAAATATCATGCGTTTTTTAGGATTTACCTTGATAATGTGATATTTTAATGCCCCAAGTCCGATTTTCTCTACGATATTAGTTTTCTCTATGGCGCTAAGCTCTGATAGTTCACCTCTTTCATCGGTGTTGGCTTTGGCTTCTGCTATCACTTCGTTCATCAGATCGTCAGCATCTACTACAGTGCCTTCGCGAGACTTCATTCTGCCTGATGGAAGATCAACCATTCCATAGTTTAAGTGATGAAGCCCATTTGCATAAGGCTGATTCAGCCTTTTTAATGTCTCGAAAAGTACTTGGAAATGATAATCCTGCTCATCGGCTACTACATAGACCATTTCGTCCATTTTGTAATCTTGATACCGCAGCATCGCCGTCCCGATGTCCTGAGTTATGTAAACTGAGGTGCCATCACTTCTCAAAACAATTTTTTGATCCATACCGGCATCTTCCAGATCTATCCAAACACTTCCGTCTTCGTTTTTGTAAAAAACACCGGCCTCAAGTCCGTCATTGACCACTTTTTTGCCCAATAGATAAGTGTCTGATTCATAATAGAGTTTATCAAATTCGACACCTAATCGGCGGTACGTTTCTTCAAAACCTTCATACACCCAGCCGTTCATCATTTTCCAAAGTGAAACGACTGATTCATTCCCAGACTCCCAGTCCAACAACATTTGTTTTGCTTGTGATCCAAGCTGACTATATTGATTGAAATAATCGTTTTTGAATCTTTTAAAATAATCGTCCTGAGACTCTTCGTTTTTCTTGCTATCCAAATATAAGCTTTCAGCTTCACTTGAATTTTGCCAATTTTTATATTCTTCTTGAAATTTATTTTCGAATAATACGTAAAAATCCCCTACAAAATGGTCTCCCTTTATGTCTGTCGAAGATGGTGTTTTACCCTCGCCGTACAATTGCCATGCGAGCATGCTCTTGCAAATAGCGATACCACGGTCGTTTATTATCTGAGTTTTCACCACTTCATAACCTGCTTTTTCTAGTATTTGGCTAACTGACCAACCTAAGAGAATGTTTCGGATGTGACCTAGGTGCAAAGGTTTGTTCGTATTGGGAGAAGCAAACTCCACCATGATTTTCCTTGATGAATCATTGGTGTTTTCAATAATTAAATGGTTTTCATGTATTTGCTCAATCCAAAATTCATTTGACATTTTAAGGTTTAAAAATCCCTGAACCACATTGAAATCGTCAATATAAGCTTTGCTTTTAAAAGCACTTCCGACTTCATTCCCTATTACTTGCGGTGCTTTTGATAATTGTTTTGAATAGGGGAACATGACAAGGGTATATTCTCCTTCAAATTCTGGTTTTGTTTGATTCACTATAACCGCAGAGTCATCAATATCGACATCGTAAATTTCCTTGAAAATAAGGACGAAATCTGTTTTTAGTTTTGTCTGAAAATTACCCAAAATTCACTGCTTTATTATTAAAAACCATTTAGAAACTCCATTAGTTTAGATTGTTTTAGATTAATCTTTACCATTTAAGAATCCAAACTATGCACTTATACACGTTTAACGTAAAACATGGAGAGTGCTTCAATTAAATTTTATATTTTATCTAAAGTATAAATACTAATTTCGAATTTAAATTTATTAATCTTTAAAAACAAAATTTAATTTTTATTTCGAATGCAAATATAATTAATACGGTTAAAACTAATTTAAATACTTAGCTTGAGCTGCATTTCATTTTATTGTAATTTGTGTAGATTTATCAGTATTTAGGGATGAAAATGACTTTTATTGTCCTTTTTATTAGAATTTTGAAGCAATAAATAGCGTAATTCAATTCTTGGTACAACTTTTGGATTGAATTCTTTGGTGAAAAATTTGTATCAGTACATTTTGAAAATGAAAATGTCAATGAAACTGGATAAAATTTCGGTTTTAACAGCGAATGAAAAATAGGATAGAAGCACATATCAAGGATTATTTGCATCGATATGGCAAAATTAACTTGTCCGGTCTTGGTCAATTTATTGTCCATAACCAGCAGGCGGAGATTGTTTTGGCTGATTCAAAGATTACTCCACCAACTTCTATTTTGCACTTTTTTCCCAATATCGAACTGGATGACAATGCTTTTGCAAAGTATTTATCCATTGTTGAAGGTACGAATGAGGTTGTGACAGCTGATGAACTTAATACTTATGTTCGACACATTAAAGATAGTCTAAGCAAGACCAATAAAAGTCAAATTACAGGAATTGGGACACTTTACAAAGACGGAGATGCTATTGTATTTACTCCCGAAAACGAAATTTTTTCTGACGTACACCGTCATTTAAAACCATATCCGATCAAGCCCATTATGGGGAAATTTATTTCAGAGTATGATTTACCTCAATTAAGCTACCATCCAGAGGGTACAAAACCAGCATGGCATTATTGGATTCCATTTCTATTGTGTTTGATTTTATCAATATTCTTGATTTTCAATCTTGATAAATGCCGTGAATCTAACTCCAATGGTGGGGCTATAAGTATGGTCGTTGATACTACGGATGCCAATGCTGTAATGAATCACTCCGCTGATTCGGCCAGCAACACTTCAGAAGCGGCACCTAAAGACACCATGACAGGCCTTGATACAGAGACCGATACTAATATGCAATCCTCAATTACCAATGAGAAGGTGAATACGTGTATCGTCATTTTGGGATCTTATAAGGAATCAAAAAATAGCTTAAAAATGATTCAAAGGGTGGGAGAGTTACAATTTGAGCTATACACGGAGGAGTACAATGGCTTTACACGTGTAGGATTTCAGTTTGATTGCAGTCATACGGATCTTGTTGATTTTATTCATCATGTAAGAGATGAGATCTCAAAAAATGCTTGGTATCTCGTGCCGAGGGTGACTATAGATTGATGCTATAACTGATTCATGTCGTTATAATACAGCCTTTCAGAAATGTTAGACCAGTTCATTATGTTGGTTTTGAATTTTGAGTAACTCTCAAAAACCTTTCTTGAGAAACGGTCCCTTTCTATCAATTCTCTTAGTACGGTATCCGTTGCATTTTTAAGATGATTCAATACGTCTTTTGGTAAAATTTTCACTTCTGCAGGACTTTCATCCTTGATTTTTTGGAGGTAAATATTGTTTTTCGCTTCAAATTCAGAGAGTACCATCAGATTCAATTTCGCAGCACATACTTCCAAAATTGTTTGTAAATCAAGTGGTAATTTATCGAACTCTCGTTTGTTGAACATGAATTCTAGATTTGACCCTGGTTCGTGCCATCCTGGTGCATAATAATATTTCGCAATATTCTGAAAGCCCATTTTATAGTCATGATAGGGTCCAATCCATTCTGTGGCATCGATCACACCTCTTTCGAGATTGGTATATATCTCACTACCTGCAGATAGCACGGCAGTTCCTCCCACTTCGTTCAGCACCTTTCCGCCGAGACCGGGTATTCTCATTTTTAGACCTTTAAAATCTTCAATGCTTTTGATTTCTTTATTAAACCAACCGGCCATTTGTACTCCGGTGTTACCTCCCGGAAAGGGTTTTAAATTGTACTCGGCATAGAGTTCCGTCCACAAATCTAACCCGCCACCTTGATACAGCCAGGCGTTGACCTGCTGGGCATTCATGCCGAAAGGAACGGTAGTGAAAAATTGCGTCGCCGGATTTATGCCGGCCCAATAATAGGAAGCGCCATTCGCTATTTCAACAGCTCCACTATTCACGGCTTCAAAAGCTTGTAATGCCGGGATGAGCTCTCCTCCACCATAGACTTTAATTTTCATCCTTCCACCGGACATGGCTTCTACCCATTGTGCAAAAGCCACACATCCTTCGCCCAAAACGGGAAAATTGGGTGGCCAAGTAGTGACCATTTTCCACTCGTAATGTTTTTTGCTTATGATGTTGGGGGATTCAATCTCAGCGGACTCATTCTTGCATGAATTGAATGCCATCAATGCTCCAGTGGCGAGTGCCGTATTTTTTATAAATTCCTTTCGTGATAGCTTTTTCATGATAATCCGTTACCTTTTTATTGTGTAAATATAAAGATTATTACATGTAATAGTTTATACGATTTTAGTTAGAAACTTGGTGATTTTAGGGTTCTGTTAAATGAGTAATATAATATTTTCATTGAACTGATATAAATCTTGCGGATCAGATGAAGCCTTATATTGGTTGGAGTTATTTTATCGTTTTGACATAAATATGTTTTATATGCGTTTTTTCAACTTCTCTTTCATCAACCTTAAAATGCTTATCTAAAGATTTTATTAATGGAGTTAGTTTTGGAAATCCATAATTTCGTGCATCAAAATCTGGTTTCTTTTTAATAATCAATGCTCCAACTTCGGCAAGAAATGCCCATCCGTTGTCGTCAGCTAAGGCTTCAATTGACGATTCTATTAATCTAATTAACTTATTATCAATCGAATCTAACTTAGGTGTTTGTACTTGTGTAGTGATTTTTATTGTAGATTTTTGTGCTTTTAAAATCACATTAGCCTCAATAATTTCAATGTAAATAAATTTATCACATGCAACAATAAAAGGATTTGGCGTTTTCTTTTCACCAATACCAATAACTAACATGCCAGATTCCCTTATTCTAATAGCCAATCGGGTAAAATCACTATCACTTGAAACTAGGCAAAACCCATCAACTTTTTGACTATGCAAAATGTCCATTGCATCAATTATCATTGCTGAATCTGTTGCATTTTTACCTGACGTATAGCTATATTGTTGAATTGGAGTTATTGCATGTTCAAGCAATGCTGATTTCCAACCAGAAATAGTTGGCTTTGTCCAATCTCCATATATTCTTTTAATTGTTGGAACTCCAAGTTTTGCAATCTCATCTAGCATTCCTTTTATATTTGAATAAGGAATATTGTCAGCGTCAATGAGTACAGCCAATTTTAAATCTTTTTTTTCTTCCATAGTAGTGTTTTTAATAATGACCGCCAATTCAATGGTATCCTAACATTGCCACCCAAAACTTCAAACTAATGGACGTGACTAAATATGGCGGTGTATGTATTTCGGTCAGACAGCTGCGGTCAATATGGTATTACTTTTCGAGGTGTCTTATTATTTTTTCTCTAAGGTAGTGATTTTTTGAGAAGGATAAGTGCTTTTTGAGAGGTTTTTTGGATTTAATAAAGATTGGAATCCACTATGAAGACTCTTTGCAGGTAATAAAAAACTATACTAATGTATTAAGAACACAGGCTTCGTTCCGGGTCTTGATGACCACATGGAGGCTTATTTATTGTCGAAAGTCTCTATTTGTTTTTTAGGCTTATATCGTTCATAAATTGCTTCTTTCCAATTTTGGCATAAGTCTTTCCCATTTTGAATTTGAACTCGGTATTGTTATAATTGTAGTATCTATTAAATTCATCAACATCATGTTCATAACAATAGTACAAACTCCTTTTTAAGAATAAATTATTTAAGAACAAGTTCAAATTTTGAGCATCTGACATTTTAGAATTAAATGTTTCTTCAAGTATATTATAGATTCCTGCCTTAGTATGATATTGTGATTCTTTGTGAACAGTAGTATCTATTGGCTCTATAAGTTTTATATCTGTTTGATCATTCAATTTAGTTACTATACCATATCTTGTACCATATTCGTAAGTTTCAATACTCCATATCAGTTTCATGCCAATATTTGATTCCAAAGTTCTTTTTACTAATCCATGAAATATTTTTTGATAGTCAATTGTTTGAGACAATACTTTTTTGACATTAAATTTTGCCTCCTTTTCTGAATAGTTAATAGCTATTAGTTCACTAAACACGGATGAGTTTAGTTCTTTTTCTGGCCACTCTTCATAAAAAATTATACTCTCGAATTCTTTTGTTGTGATTCGTTTTTCAAAGAGGTCAAAATAGATCTTTTCTATGTTTTTTAGTGTATTCAGATTTTCTCTTTTATTTGATTAGCTACCGTCCAAGTGCAGACGGAGTGCCGAAAAATGGAGGCATTTTGTTCTGCACATTGGTATATATCACATTCTAATTTATTTCATAATCTTGTATCAGAATTTTCGGTTGTAACTTTAGTCGTTCTGACAAATTTCGAATCATACTTACTGTAAGCTTTCGTTTCTTATTTAGTATTTCAGATACTATTCCCTTGGAGCCTACGATGCCAACCAAGTCCTTTTGTCTGAGCTGTAGTTCTTCCATTCTTATTTTTACTGCTACAATTGGATCAGGCGAATCAACTGAATAATGTTCCTCTTCATAATTCTCTATTAATAATGCTAACAATTCAGCCTCTTGTCCATCTTTTGTAGTTGGATCGGCATCAAATATTTGTTCAAGCCTTTCCAATGATGTGTCATATTGCTCCTCAGTTTTAATTATTGTATGTTTCATATCTTGTCTAAATCTATTTTATCATAATCATTATGTGTGCCTATAAACCTAATGAATACCCATTGCTTATCATAATTTATTTTAGCTACCAGCCGATAGTCATTCCCTTTTATATTGAAAACAACTCTTGAGTTTTTTAAAATACTAACTGTTGCATAAAATTCCTTGATTTCATTTGGATTTGACCATTTTGCTCCTCTTACTGTATCATACCATGTTTCTAAGTAGTCTTTGGAATCTGGATACTTTTCCCAAAATTCTCGAATTGTTCGTTTCGCAATTATTCTTTTCACGTGACAAAAATACAAAAGTTATCAATACGAGAACATTTTCATGATAGAACTTTATCATTTGTGACACATATCTCAAAGGAATACAAACACCACCACCCGAAACATCAAGCTGAAATACGTGACTAAATATGGCGGTGTTTGTATTTCAGCGTGACATTTACGTTGCTTTGGGTATACCTTTTTGAGTGTGTCTTATTATTTTTTGTCTAAGGTAGTGATTTTTTGAGAAGGATACTTGATTTTTGAGAGGAATTTTGGATTTAGTCAAAATTGGAATCCACTAATGGCTGACTAGCTATACGACAGAAAAATTTCCTCGAGTTCTACTCGGGACTTTGCACAATCCCTAGTAGAACTCGAGGATCTTTGACACAGGCTTCATGCTTGGTCTTGCCGACTACGAAATGTCTTATATATTATGGGGAGTGATTTATATAGATTCTCCTAAGTTTCTAAGCATTTCAACCGTATTGAAATAGTTTACTCCATGATAAATGCATACATCTGGGATTTTAATTCTTGATTTTCTCTGGCTCACTTTTTTCATGAGTTAATATAGGAATATTTTGATTTATTGCATAAGATATTATCCATGTATCTGCATAATCATTGTCTAAAAATTGTTCAATTGCACGTTGAGTGAAATGATCGTTTCTTGAATTTGCCCATGATACTAATGCTGCATATTCACTTATTGAAATGGAACTGTCTTTAAAGAAATCTGTTGGCAAATTTGATTGACACCAATTCGTAAGTTCATCATCATTTTGAAAAATTTCATCTCGCACCTTATCTATGCTAATTATTAATTCTTGACGAGCTAACTGTTCGATTTTCGCCCAAAAACTAGGTAAAACATCAAAGGGATAATTAGATCGATGTGCTTGAATAAAGAAATTTGAATCTAAAATATACGGACTCATAATTGAAGTAATTGTTCTTTCATGAATCTGGAATAAGTATCGCCCTTTAAACTAGTTAATTTATAGGCATCTCGATATAGTAATTTGTTTTCTTTTACAGCACTATTAATGTAGTTAGCGAAGCGTAAACTAATTCTTTTCTTTGCTGTCGCATAAAAGTTTCCACCATCTCCCTGGCTCTCTTTCCTTTTATTAATGAAATCAATATAGTCATTATAGAATTGAAAAAAATCTTCTTTTGTCATGAGTCCATTGTCAAGAAGTCTTCTTCCTACAACAATCGGACTTACTTTAAAAATTCTACTGAGAGTTCCAATTCTTTGTTCTGTTTTGTACACTTTTATTAGTAATTCAGTTGGTACTAAAAACTCTGCGGCAACCTTATCGCAAAATAATTCTATCGGATCATCAGCTGGGATCATTTGGTTCAAATCAAACCCTGCACTTTCACCAATCCAAATATGAGCTAATTCATGAATTAATGTAAACATTTGAGCTGCTTTAGTATCTGCAGAATTAACAAATAAAAAAGGAGCCATATTATTGACTAGAACAAATCCTCTACATTCATCTACATCTATTTTCCTTTTAGTGTTATTCTCAACAACACCATTGAAAGTTACAATGACACCTATCTCTTCTATTTTATTAGTGAGAAAATCTAAAGTCCTCTCCCAAGTAGCGTGTTTGGATGCCCAATTTGTTTGAAGTTCCAATGTATTTCTTATATCATTGACAATTTCAATTACATTAGAATCCAGGTTGTATTTACCTACAAATGGTAATTCTTCATAACCACTTTCTTCCATGTGTTCTGTAAGCCATGTCTGCCTGTCTTTTAGAATTTGAATTGTGTGGTAAACATTTAAAGATACTTTTGCAGAAGGTTCTTTTCCAGATCTAAAAAAAGGAAATGTCAAGCTTTCCTCAGGTAAATTGTCTGCGAACATATATCCAAAAGGTACATGAAGTCTTTTGGTCAATTTTTCTAGTTGTTTTACAGTTGTGTCAGATTCTTCATTAATCCAATCCGTCAATTTAGGAAATGCAATAAGTAGGTCATCCAATTCAACTCCAGCACGTTGAATTGCCCATTCAATATTATTTCTATTAAATTTTTTGACTCTTGTTGCCATAGTTTTACAAAGATAACCTCTTTCTCCAAGTTTTTATTTTCTTCCTTCATTGTATGTAACTCTAAGAAATAAAAACAACCCCACCTGAATTTTTAATTTTATACAAAGACAAATTGATAATCTCTATCGAGTTGATTACCGAAAATACGATTTATCTACAGTTCCAATAAATAGGGTAGCCGCATTTGCACACCTTTTTCTTCAAAGATCTTTTGGAATTCTTGATATTTTTTCAAATCCAGTAGTGTCTTACTATCCGGGGTAAATTGTTGTTTAATTTCCTCGGCACTTTCAAATTGACTCAACAACTCCAAGAATTTATTCCTTTTAATCTTTGGAAATTCCTCTATCTTATAATCTTCGAGCTTGGCCATTTCCGCCGCGATTCTGATGGCATCGTCTAGATTTCCAATCTCATCCACTAGGCCAAGTTGTTTCGCTCTGTTACCCGTCCACACCCGTCCTTGACCTATCGTATTGACCGAATCTACCGAGATGTGCCTTCCTTGTGCCACCCGACTCAAAAATGTCTGATAGATTAGATCTACACTTTCTTTAAATAAATTTTCCTCATTTTGGCTCACATCATAGACACTCGTAGGCCCTAGTGCATAAGGATGCGTTTGTAATGTGTCAAAATTGACGTGTAGCTTTTCTCTCGCCAGTTTTGAAAAATTAGGAAACATGCTATAGACTCCGATGGAACCCGTCAGAGTGGTGGGTTCTGATACAATGGTGTCCGCTCCACATGAAATATAATATCCTCCAGAAGCCGCATAATCACCGAAGGATGCCACCACGGGAATGCCTTTTGCTTTTAATTCTTCTAATTCGTGCCAAATAATATCTGAGGTTATGCTGCTGCCTCCGGGAGAATTAACCCTTAGGACGATGGCTTTTAAATCCTTTTTCCTTTTCAACTTATCAAAAAGTTCAAGGTAGGTTTTGTCATTAATCTCACCTGCATCTGCCGTATTATAATTGACGGTGCCTTCAGCATAGACAATGGCTACTTTGTTCTTTGAACTTCCAGCATCTTCAAGACCTTGGCTTCGGTCATATTTTTCTAAGCTGACGTAATTGATTTTTTTATCGGCTTCTAAACCTAATTTTTGCTTTATTTTTGATTCTATTTCATCGAAATAGTTGACTCCGTCTACGAGTTGATGCTCCATAGCGGATATTGCATTTTTACCGTAATAATATTTCAGTATGTTATTTACTTCTACTTTTGAAATATTTCTGTAACGAGAAACTTCACCAATTAATGTGTCGGCCATTTCACCAAAAAATTCCCTTAGTTGAACTTTATTTTCAGGACTTAGGTCATTTCTTCGGAAAGGCTCTGTGGCACTTTTATAATTTCCGGCATAGAAAACTTCCATTTTTATCCCTAAATTGTCAAAAGCTTCTTTGAAAAATGGACTGAGATACCCGTATCCTTTCAAGTCAACCATTCCATTAGGATTGATAAAGATGGAGTCGGCAGCCAGATTTAACAGATATGCTTTTTGGGTATAAAAATCTGCATAGGAATATATCCACTTGCCTGATTTTTTGAAATTTTCGAGTGCTAAAGTTAGATCTCTTGCAACGGTATGACCCATTTGAATATCTTTCGTGTTCAGCAGGATTCCTTCAATTTTATCGTCATTGGCAGCTTGGTCAATAAGATATAATATCCTTCGTAAGCCTAAGGCATTTGGATTCTCAAAAGAGTAGGGTTCTAAAGCGACATTATTGGTCTTCTCAGGAATTGGATTTTTAAATTCTAATTTTAAAACACTATTTGAGCTAATGCTTTCTTTTTCTGCTCCCATAAATCCTATGGAAGCGACAATAACAAGTAAAAGCACCATGGCTAGAATAGTGCCAAGACAAGAACCAAACACAATTTTGAAAAATGTCCGCATGAAACTATGATTATTTTATTGCAAAAATACGAATGAATTCTAGTATTTGATTAGTTGTTAGATAAAATGACCAGAAATTTATGTCTAGGGTCTCTAAAATACGATAAATGGGAAGACCGCAACTCTACGATCTTCCCTTATTCATAATTTTGTTATTATTTTCCCATTAGAGCATTGATATCTAAAATTACTGTGAATTTTCCACACTGTTCTTTTGGTGCCGATAAATCTGGCTCATATTTATATCCCTTGAGTGCACGTATTACTTTTTTCAAAGTGGCTCTATCTAAGTTTGCTTGTGTTTCCGGTAGCAATTCTGCATCAGTCACTATACCGGATCTATTGATACACAGATTTGCAACTATTTTACTCTTTTGTTTTGCAAATCCAATAGCTAATAATTCTGCAGTATTTTGATAGATAACTCTTCTTCCGAAAATTCCGTCTCCTGAGCCATCGTATTCTCCTGTGCCTGGGCCTCCATTGCCTACACCACTGTCTCCGTCATTACCAGAACTACTTCCTTTTCCTGTACCAGAAGTTCCTTTGCCTGTTCCGCTATCAGAATTATTCGATGCAGAAGGATCACCTGTTGCGTCCTTACCCGTAGTGCTACCCGTAGGGCTACCGGTGGGCTTAGAAGTCGGCTTACTGGTAGGTTTTTCAACCGGCTTCGTTGTAGGTTTTTCCACTGGCTTAGGCTTTTGTGGAACAGGTACAGGGTCTGGTTCAGGGTCGTCCACTGGAATATCATCCTCCACCGCTTGTACCGGGCTTTCATCTTGAACTGCATCCGTCGTTATGGGCGGAGTCGTTTCTTCCACGGGTGTCGGATCAGGATCTGGAATGTCGATATCTGGCTTAGGTACCTCTACTTCAGGTGTAGGTGTCGGATCAATGGATTTTACAGGATCTGCCTTTGGCCGCATTTTACCTACATCTTCATGCGCATAATCACTCAATGAGCTTTCTACAAAGTCAAATTCCACATTTACAGAATATATTGGTGGATCTGGTTCATTAACCACCGGGAAAAAATATAAAAATGCAATGAGTAGAAGCAATAAGTGAATGATAATGGAAATATTTCTCCCTTTTCTCTTATTCTTTTGTTCATTGATGCTAATGTCAGTCATGGCAATAGTTTTATTAAGTTCTAAGACGTTTAACTGAATTTATTATTGTTAAGGAAGTATTAAATCCTGTACAATAATATTACTACTAAAAATTAATTCGAACAAAGATATTATTTTTTTTAATAATAAGAGCCACCCATTATTATGTATATCAAACGGGTGAAGACATTGTTTACAATTCTTTAATGTCTTTACATGCCTGTGGATTTAAATAATATTGATATATTTACCATGTTAAATTGTTAATTAATCAAACTCAATTCGATGAAAGCAAAATTACACTTATTAATGTTTATCATTATTCCAATGATGATGAATGCCCAAATTGTCATTTCAGAAATTATGTACAATCCACCGGAATCAGGTACAGATATTTATGAATACATAGAATTGTACAATAATCTGGATGTAGAATTTGATATGACTGGTTATAAAATGCAAGGCGTGGAATATGTATTTAATGGAGAAATTATTCCTGCCAATGGCTACTTAGTGTTGGCAGTGAATAAAGCAGAATTAGATGCATTGTTCGGTACTAATTCAATCCAAGTTACCGCAGGTGCTTTGAATAATTCAGGAGAGACCCTAGCAGTTTTAGATGCTCAAGACAATGTAATAGACGAGGTTACTTACAGTCGAGATGCACCCTGGCCTTCAGAATCCAATGGAAACGGGAGCAGCCTTGAACTATGCGATCCTAACTCGGATAATTCATTGCCAGAAAGTTGGACGGCATCACTTAATGCCACTGGGAAAATAGTCAATGGTATCGAGATAAATGCCTCTCCCGGTGAGCAAAATTGTATTATTATCTATGATGCTGAAATAACAGCCAATCCTGACAATACCTTCAAACCTGCAAATGTGACGATTCCTCTGGGAGGAAAAGTGCATTGGGTCAATCTAGGTGGAAATCACAATGTCAATGGTAGCTTGACTGCGTATCCGAATAATCCGGAAGGATTCATGAATGGAAACCCATCTAGTGCTGCATGGACATTTGATTATACATTTACGATTCCCGGAGTGTACGAGTATCGATGTGATCCTCATGCAGGTCTAGGAATGACCGGAACAATTACCGTTTTAAACCCATATACAAATTTAGGTTTGGATGAGGTTAACGCCACTGACGTAGATGGTGTCTGTACTAGAATCGGTGAAAAAGTGATTGTTCAAGGTGTGGTGAATAGCATAAATTGGAGACCCGGAGGGTTGGATTTTGTTATTTCCGATGATCAGAACAATGGCGTTTTTATCTTCAGCAATTCTGAATCCTTTGGATATACTGTGACTGAAGGCGATGAAATCGAGGTAAAAGGCACGGTTACCCAATTTAATGGAAGAACTCAAGTTGCACCGGATGAAGTTTTGTTAGTTTCAAGTAATAACGATTTGGTAATTCCTGACGAAACGAATGTTTTTGAAGAAGCGTTAGAGGCTCATGTACTGACCATAAAAAATATGACTTACGTAGATGCGGAACAATGGAAAGGAACAGGCAGTTACAATGTTTCTGTCACGAATGGAACGGATGTCTTTGACATAAGAATCGACAGCGATACAGATTTAGAAGGTCAGCCTGCTCCACAAGCTCCTTTCAATATTACTGGGGTGTTGTCACAATATGATTCTTCATCTCCATATCTTGAGGGATATCAACTACTTATCAGATATTCAAGTGATATCGTACCAATTTCAAAAGTAAACGATTTATCATCACTTGGTTATATCAATGTTTATCCAAATCCCGTATTGGAAAATTTGAGTTTTGAAACGGACATTCCGAATATTGAAAAAGTAAAATTATATGATGTCAATATGAATTTGGTTTCAGAAGCTGATTTTTCTAAGAGTCTGAATGTATCGGAATTAAATGCTGGTATATACTTTATACAATTGATAAAAGGAGATTACTTAACATATAAAAAGTTCGTTAAGCAATAATCTTCTATGAATAAATATGAGAACTATTCGATTTTATAATTATAGATATCCGGATAGTTCTCATATTTTCCTTCTAAGTGAATAGGACGATCATTCCTCTCAAATACTTCTGTCATTTTTTCTTTGGTAACATTAATTCCATTCACTTTTTGAATGATGTAGCCGGGTTCTATATTTGCTTTGTCCGCGATTGAATTTTGCATGACCGAACTGACATAGATTCCTTGACATTGACATAAATTCTGTTCGTAATCTGTCAACATTCGCAATTCTAAACCAAAATTTTCGAATATTTTATCTTTTAAAAACACCACCACTTCGGTCGTGTTAATTTGATTTTTTAAGGTTGTTCTGACTTGAATTTCTTTGGAATTTCGGAAAATCCTAAGACTTATCTTTTCACCTGGTCGTTTTTTGCCCAGTTCTTCGGTAAATTGTGCTACTGAATTGGTTTTTTTATCGTTTACAGAAAGTATGACATCTCCACGCTTCAAGCCAACTTCATCGGCTGCACCATCTTTATACACCATTTCAATGTAGGCACCAGCGACTTGTTTCATATTGAGAGATTCTGCAATTTCATTATCTACATTGCTGACTTCGACTCCTAGCCAAGCCCTCTGCACCACTCCATATTCCATCAAATCTTTGATTATTTTTTGAGCCAAATTGATTGGTATCGCAAACGAAAAGCCCTCATAATTTCCGTCTTCACTGATGATTGCGGTATTGATTCCGACCAATTCTCCCTTTGTATTTACCAATGCACCACCACTGTTGCCTCTATTGACTACTGCATCCGTTTGGATAAAAGATTCAATTCCGGTTCTTTCGAGTAGGTCTATGGCACGACCCTTAGCGCTGACGATACCTGCCGTCACCGTAGAGCTCAATTTAAATGGATTGCCTACTGCTAAAACCCATTCGCCAACCTGCAAGGAATCAGAATTTCCAAATACCAAATAGGGAAGACCATCTGTGGGAATTTTTAAAAGTGCCAAATCCGTATTGGAATCCATTCCCTTTATCTCGGCGAGATATTCTTTTTGATTGTTGAGTATGACAGTAATTCTATCCGCATTTTCCACGACATGTCGGTTGGTCACGATGTAACCATCTTTAGTAACAATGACGCCGGACCCCGAGGTCGAAGCATAATTTTTAACTTCATTATTGGAATGGTTTTGAATAATAGAATTTATGGAGACAACCGACTCTCGGCTTAGATTGGCAGCATTGATAAAATCCGTAGGAACTGATGATATAAACCGATCTTTGTATCGAGATGAAAATTGAATTTCTTTTTCTGCAACGGCGATGGCTTTGATTCTTTCGGTGTCAAAAGTTTGATCTTTAACGTAATATTGGTGATAAATTATTAGTGAAACCAAAACCAATACTATGTTGGACAATAAAAATGTCAAAAATTGCTTGCGATTCATATTGTAAATTCCAAATTTAGTCTCGATTCATAACCCATTATTCAACTTCAATATTGTCAGTTTGTTTACCAAATTTTTTAATCACGAAGTAAAGGATAATAATTCCCAAAATATAAAAACCAAACGCATCAAGACCTCCTCCGAAATAGGTTGAGAGTACTACACAGACCAAACTCAATGATCCAACGGTCATCGCATAAGGTAATTGAGTCCTCACATGATCTAGGTGGTTACAATCCGAAGCCAATGAGCTTAATATGGTCGTATCGGAAATAGGAGAGCAGTGGTCGCCTAATACTGAGGCTGCTAATACCGTCGCAATGACATTGTACGTAAGCTCCATTGAATGGTTAAAATCAAGCCCGGCATCAATGGCTAGGGTATAAGTAGTCGGTATGGCAATAGGAAATAGAATGGCCATAGTACTCCAACTTGATCCTGTACTAAAACTAATGAGTGCAGCCAGTATAAATATCAATCCCGGCAAAAACAACGGGCTTATCGTTCCTCGCAATGAATTACTAATAAATTCGGCCGTATGCAAATGCTCGGTGGTCAATGCCAAAGACCAGGCGAGAACCAATATCAATATTGCCGGCAACATGGTTTTTACCCCAGTGGTAAAATAAAACATGGAATTGAAAAGGTTGATGGTTTTAGAAAACACAGTAAGCAATAATGCAACGATGACTCCTGCTAAACTTGCCCAAATCAAAGCCTGATAACTGTCTGATGAGCCGATTACCAAGCCTAGTTTTTGGAAAAAATGCAGAGATGTGCCATCCTTATCGACTATGTTACTCCATATATCTCCCCAAGTATTATTAACTGAACTGAAATTGCTCATGCCCTTATGAATACTATCTAGTCCAGAGTCGATCAATCCAAAAATGGTAGTTATGATCACGGTCAGTATTGGTAAGAATGCAAATAACCAATTTAACTTGGCATTAGGTACGGGACTCAAGTCCTCCATATTTGGTTCGTCTTGATCGGGTGTTTTAGCACTTGAGATTTGCCCTGTGGTTATTGCCCTTATTTCGGCTTTATACATTGGCCCAAAATCTCGACGCAATTTTATCAATAAAAACATAAAAATAATAGTGAATACTGAGTAGTAAGAATACTTAATCGAACTGATAAAGACACTATAGGCAGTAAAATGTTCGTCGAGTCCAAGATTGGCCAAACCGTCAGAAATATAACCAAGTTCTGCTCCGATCCATGTCGTGATAAAAGCTACTGAGGCCACAGGCGCTGCTGTAGAATCTACTAAATAAGACAATTTTTCTCGACTTATTCTAAACTTATCGGTCACCGGTCGCATCGTATTACCCACGATGAGGGTATTGGCATAATCATCGAAAAAAATGGCAATCCCTAAAAACCAAGTTACAAACTGAGTGCTTTGGCGGTTTTTGGCATATTTTTCAAGTTTTTGAACAACCCCGGCCATTCCTCCATTTTTAGAAATGATGGCTACCATTCCACCAATTAATAGCGAAAATAAGATGACACTCAGATGACCTGTATCATTGAGTGCTGTCAATACATATTTTTGTACGACATCTAAAACCGAGGCTATAAACCAATAGAAAGAATCCAATCTCATGCCCCCTAGAATGAATGCCCCTGACCAAATACCTATGAATAAGCTGACCAATACCTCCTTGAAAATTAAAGCCAATAAAATTGCCAAAAGTGGTGGAATAATCGATGTCCATGAAGGTATACATTGAATCCTGAGTTGATGATTATTTTTCATGGATATATGGTACAGTCCATATTCTCCATCTTCAACTCCAAATTTATATAACTCTCCCTTAAAATCGGGATGAATATCTGTTTTGACGAGTCCACTATGGTTGGCAGCGGTAACATTATTTCCATTAAGGAGATAACTTATCGAATCTGCTTTAGAATTTGTTTTTAAATAAATTGAATTATCCTGTATTAATGGTTCGATTGATTTCAATTGTTCGGTGCTCGGTGTATAGGTCGTGGAAGCGGCGATACTGTCCATTTGAGCATGAATGGTTGATGCGACCAAGACAAAAAGCAAGATTGAATAAATAATTTGGATTGACTTTTTTAAATTCGAAACTTTAAAAGAATATCTTTGAACCATAATATCAAATTCATAATTATGAGAGGAAAGATAAAAACAATATTGATATTTTCGATATATGTGCTTGTCCAATTTTTTATTTCTAATTGTGAAGCACAGAATTTTACCTATAAGTTTGTCCCTTCAGGCATAGAAAATGATGTAAAAGCTTTGCCCTTTTTTGGAGGGGTAAAAAATCCTCAATTTTCAAACGTGGATTTAAACCTTGACGGAAAGGATGATCTCGTGGTTTTTGATAAATTGGGTAGCGTAATTTTGCCTTTTGTGTCCACAGGAAGTGTGGGTGATATCCAATTTGTCTATGCTCCCGAATATCGAAATATATTTCCAAAATTTGACAGTTTTTTACTTTTTCGAGATTATAATTTTGATGGTATAAAGGACATATTTACCCTGCCCATAGGGGTAGCAAGTAGTGCTATTGCCGTATATAAAGGAAAAATTGTTGACGGAAAATTGACTTACGAATTGTTGACGTTTCCTAATTATCCACAAAATTATTTGCACTATCTGTACAATGCCAATGTCTATTCCATTTACAATGCAACGTCGGATGTACCAGGAGTTGAAGATATTGACGGGGATGGGGATTTGGATATTTTAAGTTTTGATTCAGGTAGCACATATATCGTTTATTATCAAAATATGACCGTAGAAGAAGGCTTGGATTATGATGTTTTTAAATTAGTGAGGAAAGATCCGTGTTGGGGGAAATTTGTAGAGTCCGGAGTGAGTGATAGTATTTTTCTAAGTGATGATCCCGCCAAATGTTATGATTTTAATTTTAAATCTCCTATTGGTTCTAATAGGCATGCAGGCAGTACCATTCTTCCTATAAATTTGGATGGCGATGACGATATGGACATCTTGATTGGCGACACATCAAGCAATACCTTAATTGCTGTTTTTAACGGAGGTACGAGTACACAAGCTTGGGCGACATCATACGACAATAATTTTCCAAGCCTTGAAGAAAAAATTGATATCAGCACCTTTCTAGCTGCATTTTATGTTGATGTAAATAATGACCAGGTCAAAGATTTACTCGTAGCACCTAATATATCGTCAGGAGGTCAAACCTATAACCAAATATGGCTGTATCTAAACAGAGGAAGTAATAACAACCCTGATTTTCACTTGACAACGAAGAATTTTTTAAGCGAGCTAACTTATGTGTTTGGCGTCGGAAGTTTTCCAGAATTCGTTGATTACAATAACGACGGACTCATGGATATTTTAGTTGGAAGTAATGGGTTAGAATTAAGGGATGGGACGGACCATGCAAAGTTGACCTTGCTCAAAAACATTGGAACAAAGTCATCGCCTAATTATATCGTTGAAGATGACAATTTCTTGGGATTAAAGTCCTTCAGCGATGTGATTTATTATCCCAAACCTGCATTTGGTGACTTGGATGGAGATGGTGATGATGATTTAGTATTAGGAACGAATAGCGGTTACTTAATTTACTATGAAAATCAGCAAGGTGATGATGGTGTCATGAATTTTGAAAGCTATACATTTCCATTAATTGACTATGTATTGGGCAATTTATTGGCACCGACAGTTTTTGATTTGAATGGCGATGGACATCAAGATTTGGTGATAGGGGAGAATAATAACTATTTGAATTATTATCAAAATAATGGTGATGCTTTATCTCCTTTCTTTGAACCCGATGTCACTCTGGCGCCAAATACGGAAGACTTAGGTGGAATTTTTCCAACGGCCGACACCAAGAGGAAAGTCGGAACACCGAAGTTTCTAAAAACTAAGGAAGGTTTGAGATTTTTAATTGGATTTAATAAAGGAAATATAGAGTACTATCAAACTGGAAATGATTTGCTTGAGGAACCATTTCAATTGATTGCCAATTTGAATAATTTTAGAGAAGGTAATTCCATATATTTTAGTGCAGCGGACATTGACAATGATGAATTATATGAATTTGTCATTGGAAATGATAGGGGAGGAATCAGCTTTTTTGATAGTGATATTCAAGTAGATGACGAATCAGATGTTGTGAATACCTTCTACGATAGTATGCAATTGAAGGTTTCAAATCCTATATTGGATGAAATTATTATCAAAGCAGATTACGAATTGATTGGAAAAAAATGGCAATTACTGGATGTTCAAGGAAAAATCATGAAATCTGGAACATTAGAAAGCGACAAAATAGACGTGAAAGAACTGCCTTCGGGTGTATATTTTTTAAACTTGGGGACCGGAATTGCTCGTATTATAAAGCTCTAGAACCAAAAATCAAGCTGCCGATTCTCACCATGTTACTTCCTTCTTCAATGGCTATTTGATAATCGCCAGACATTCCCATTGATAAAGTATCGAAATGATGCATATGAAACCGTTGATGAATACTTAGGTATTTGTAACACAGTCCGTGGAATTCGAGTCCGATTTGTACTTCATCATCCGTAAAAGTAGCCATACCCATGAGTCCTCTTAGACGAAGGTTAGAAAATTGATTTTCATAAAGTGGAATGACAAAATCCTCTAAATCCTCAGGAGAAATTCCATATTTCGAATCTTCTTCGGCGATTTTTACTTGAAGTAAAATGTTGATTATGCGGTCATTATCTAATGCTAGTTTATCTAATAGTTCGATCAATTCCATACTATCAACGGAATGTATCATGTGAACAAATGGAGCTATCATTTTGGCTTTATTCTTCTGTAAATGCCCGATCATGTGCCAGCGAATATCTTTGGGCAATGCTTCATACTTACCCACGAGTTCCTGAACTTTATTTTCACCAAAATCCCTTTGTCCCCTGTTGTAAACGTCCAATATCTCTTCATTCGATTTGGTCTTAGACACAGCGACGAGAGCCACATCCTTTTCTTTTAGATAATCTAAAATCTTGATATATTCCATTTTAGAGATTTTGATCTAGTTTTCAGCGATTCATAATTTTAACACTCAGTTCTATTAATTTACTTGAAAAAAAACTGGACATTTATTATTTGGTTAGCATTTCAATCTTAATAAAACAATCCAACCATAGTGGCAGACAATAGTGATGCCAGACTCCCACCAATTAAAGCTTTCAATCCAAATTCTGACAAGGTCTTTCTCTGACCCGGAGCAAGACTACCAATTCCCCCAATTTGAATGCCAATACTCGCAAAATTGGCAAAACCACAAAGCATATAAGTCGCCATGATCACCGATTTTTGATTGACTAAATGAACTGCTGATTCGGTAGATTTTAGATCTGCAAGTTGTATGTATCCTACAAATTCACTTGCAACAAGTTTTATTCCAAGCAATTGCCCCATTAGCATCATGTCATCGCTAGAGACACCGATGAGCCACATCAAAGGAGAGAATACAATCCCCAAAATTGATTCCAAAGAAAAGCTTTGATAAGGAGTATGGGTAGCCATCCACTCATTTAAATTAGTAAAACCACCTATCCACCCCAGAATGCCATTAGCCATAGCAATAAAAGCAATAAAGACTAGTAACATAGCTCCTACGTTCATTGCTAGTTTGAGACCTTCTGTGGTACCATTCGCAATGGCATCAAGAAAATTACTGCCTATGACCTCTTTAGATACATTCACTTCCATGTCAATTGGCTGCGTCTGAGGATAGAGCATTTTAGACACAACAATGGCTCCGGGTGCCGCCATAACAGATGCTGCAAGTAAATGCCTTGCAAATTGTAATCTCAATTCTGGATCGTCACCACCCAAAAAACCAATATATGCCGCCAATACACCACCTGCTACGGTGGCCATTCCACCAACCATGACAAGCAGGATTTCAGATTTCGTCATTTTTTCGAGGTAAGCTTTGATAAGTAAGGGTGCTTCCGTCTGTCCTAAGAATATATTTCCGGCCACGGATAAGCTTTCAGCACCTGAGATATTTAGAAGTTTTGTGAGTAGTTTTGCCATTCCTTTTACAACTACCTGTATTATCCCAAAGTAAAAAAGTACGGAAGTCAGGGCGGAAAAGAAGATGACAGTTGGCAATATTTGAAAAGCGAAAATGAAACCATTTTTACTGATATCCATCAAATCGCCAAGCAAAAATTTAGCTCCTTCACCGGTATAGTTCAGAATATTGATGAATATACTGCCAACGAAATTGAAAATCCAAGCGATGAAACTCAAATCCACTCTATATGTTTCCTCACCAATATTAAAATTAAAGCCAATTTTATCGCCTACAAGAATTCCAACGGCAAGCAAAAACTGGACACCCAATCCTATGCCAACAGTTTTCCAATTGATAGCTCTTCTATTTGAGCTTAAAAGGTAACATATTAAAACAAGGGTGGTAATTCCTATCAATCCTCTAGTCACAGACATTAGCTCCATTGTAAATTTGATTGTTTTACGCTGGAAAATTAATAAAATCTTTTAATTTACAAGTAAATATATTCAATGGGTTTATATTCGCAGCGTGATTTAGATTTTTGAATCTTGAAATGTTTATAATACAATCATGGCTGTAAAATTTATCATAGGCATATCAGGCGGTAGTGGATCTGGCAAGACAAGTTTCATTAATGAGCTGAGAAGGGATTTTGACGAATTGGATGTATGTGTCGTCAGCCAAGACGATTATTACAAGGAACGAAACTTGCAAAAGAAAGATGAAAATGGGATAATAAATTTTGACTTGCCTGGCTCGATTGAAGATGGGGAATTGATCCGAGACCTTCATCAGTTAAAAAGTGGAAATGCGGTCGAAAGAACCGAATATACCTTTAATAATTCGCTCAAAGAAGCTGATACCAAACTTTTTTATCCAGCAAAAATTTTGATTATTGAAGGACTTTTTATCTACCATTTTGCGGAAATTCGGGAACTCATAGACCTTAAAATCCTCATTGATGCCAAAACCAGCAGCAAAATAATACGAAGGATAAAAAGGGATCAAAATGAGAGAAATTACCCGATTGATGATGTGCTCTATCGATATGAAAAGCACGTCATGCCTGCATACGAACAATTCATAGAACCATTCAAAGATCAGGTCGATATCATCGTTAATAATAACCAGAGTTTTGATAAAGGTTTGGATGTCGTAAAAGGTTATATCAACTTTTTGTTAAATAAATCTTAGCAATAACGGAAATTTATTTTCATATTTGCCACGCATTTAAATGGGGCTATAGCTCAGATGGCTAGAGTATTTGACTGGCAGTCAAAAGGCCGGGGGTTCGAATCCCCCTAGCTCCACTTAGTTTTAAAAATGCAGCTCTGAACAAAAATTCGAGAGAAAATTTTCGGGATCAAAAGGCCGGGGGTTCGAATCCCTCCTCCTCCGTAAAAGTTTGAAAACTCTATATTTTACTTATTCTATACTAATGAAATTTTATACTTATCTACTTTATTCGAAATCAAACGACAGATTTTATATTGGTCAAAGTGAAAACCTTGTTGAGCGGTTAGGAAAACATAATGGTGGACTAGTAAAATCGACAAAACCATATCTTCCTTGGGAACTCGTTTGGTATGATATTTATGACACCAGATCGGAATCTATGTCTAGAGAAAAAAAGTTAAAGAATTTAAAATCCCAGCGACGAGTAATAGATTACATTTCAAAAAATGGAAGGCTAAATTTAAAGAGCAGCTCCGAATTTTAATAAAATTCGGTCCACAAAAAAACTAGTAAGTTTTTCGGGATCAAAAGGCCGGGGGTTCGAATCCCCCTAGCTCCACTTAGTTCTAAAAAATGGAGCTCTAAATCCAGAAAAATTCTTGAATTTTAATTCGATTCGAAAGTCCACGAAAAAACTCTATATTTTTCTTATTCTATACTAATGAAATTTTATACTTATCTACTTTAGTTCTAGAAAATGGACGACAGATTTATATTGGTCAAAGTGAAAACCTTGTTGACAAGGAAATTCGACTAGTAAAATCAACAAAAACGATATCTTCCTTTTCCGGGATCTCGTTTGGTATGATATTTACCAGAATCCAGAAAAAGTTAATCTATAGTTCTAGAAAAATGGAAGAAAATTCTAAAATCTCAATTTTTAATAATAGAATTGACATTTTGGGATCAAAAATGGAAGGCTAAATTTAAAGAGCAGCTCCGAATTTTTAACAAAAATTCGAGAGTCCACGAAAAACGACTAAGTTTTTCGGGATCAAAAGGCCGGGGGTTCGAATCCCCCTAGCTCCACTTAGTTCTAAAAAATGGAAGGCTAAATTTAAAGAGCAGCTCCGAATTTTTAACAAAAATTCGATAGTCCACGAAAAACGACTAAGTTTTTCGGGATCAAAAGGCCGGGGGTTCGAATCCCCCTAGCTCCACTTAGTATTAAAAAATGCAGCTCTGAATATTAGGAGAAAATTCTTGAGCCAGGGGGTTCGAATCCCTCCTCCTCCGTAAAAGTTTGAAAACTCTATATTTTACTTATTCTATACTAATGAAATTTTATACTTATCTTCTTTATTCGAAATCAAACGACAGATTTTATATTGGTCAAAGTGAAAACCTTGTTGAGCGGTTAGGAAAACATAATGGTGGACTAGTAAAATCGACAAAACCATATCTTCCTTGGGAACTCGTTTGGTATGATATTTATGACACCAGATCGGAATCTATGTCTAGAGAAAAAAAGTTAAAGAATTTAAAATCCCAGCGACGAGTAATAGATTACATTTCAAAAAATGGAAGAATAAATCCAAAGAGCAGCTCCGAATTTTTAATAAAAATTCGAGAGTCCACGAAAAACGATTAAGTTTTTCGGGATCAAAAGGCCGGGGGTTCGAATCCCCCTAGCTCCACTTAGTTTTACTTATTCTATAATAATGAAATTTTATACTTATCTACTTTATTCGAAATCAAACGACAGATTTTATATTGGTCAAAGTGAAAACCTTGTTGAGCGGTTAGGAAAACATTATATTCGTATTACAAAGACCAATTCTCACTTAACATATTGATTTTGATGCGGACCCAACTTCACCACCTATTACCTGTGCTTCATTATTCTAATTCCACTATCAGGCGTAAAGCTTGTAAGCTTGTATAACACTTTAAATAGAAAATATCTACCCAGTGCATTGCTCGTCGTTTCTGAGATGGATAATCCACTGATAGACCGACTGACGCCGTTATTTTGATTCAAAATATCATTGACCAAGAATGTCATTTCAAGCCTATCGCTCAAGATTGATTTTGAAAGAGAGGCATTCCAATAATTCACAGTGTTTTCTCCAGTGAAACTCTCACTAGAATAGATATTAGATTCGAAATCGGTGAGCAAAAACCAACTTTTTCCAATGTCTAAGGACAATTCGGACCCATATTTATAGAGTCTATAATTGTTGTCTTTTTGGTTTTCATCTCTGTAGTTGGTACTATTCCAGCTTATTTTTCCCCAAACTTCAGCGCTGATACGATTTTGGTTTTTATTTTCAATACTCAAGGTAATGGAATTAGAATTATTAGAATATTTGTTAAGTAAGTTGTTGAGGTATGCAAACCCAATTTGTTTTGATAAATCAATATTGAATCTCGTCTTAATGTGCAACGGATTGATAGGAGAGCCATAACTAAAATACAAACCAAAGGATTCGGAGTAAGCGACATTCACTGGTTTTGTGATTTGAACAAGATCCTCATTTACTGTTTTTGAATTGATAATATTGTTGGTGGTATAGCTGAAATTAATGCCGGTCCACAAACTGCGAAAGTTAAACCTATCGAAATTGCGATATCTTAGGTTTATTCTATGTGTATATTCAGGTTTAAGATTTTCATTTCCCAATACGATGGATAAGGCATTGTCGTTATTAGGCAATGGTTGTAACTGCGTGATATTCGGTTCATTGGTCGAGGTTCTATAATCCAAGGAAATGTGGATATTATCTAGGTCTAATGAGAAATCGGGTAGAAAGAAATTGAATTCTCGCTTTAGAGGATCCAAGTCATTTTGAGTGCCTTTAAGTTTTGAATTTTGAAAATTCAAACCCAATTGCCATTTTAAATCCGTTTCAGATTTTCTAATGGAAATACCCGGTGTAATATATTGATATTGGCTTGTAAATAACCCTGAGAGATCGTTATTAAAGACCAATTCTCCATTATTTATCTTATCAAAAACATTTTTAGTTCTGTCGGAATTATTATTTCTTACATTTACTTTTGGAGATAGGAAATAATTTTTTCCTAAAGGTTCTACATAAGAAATTCCAAAATTATAGTTCAAATTATCATTGTTTTGTTTTTGATTTTGATCAATCAAATTTGTGGAATCGATGATGGCATTTTCATAAAATGAAAGGAGTTGATATAGATCCAATGCTTGTTGATTATTATCATTACCAACAGCGCCATCAAGTGAAAAAGATCGACCTTTTGAATTTAGCTTTGACGTATAGGATAAATCCAGACCATAATTAGTCGCATCGCTACTAGATTTTTGATTTGCGTCGTTTTCAGATTGTAATTCTCGGGAATCGTTGGAATTTTTTTCATCTGAAATTTGATTCGCTTCGGTATTGACGAAATTCAAATTTCCGGTAATGCTGATTTGATGAGTGGAATCTATCAAGGTTTTATATTTACCTCCAATATTATGCCTTAAGTTATCGGTAGTACTCTCTGAAATTGAATTCACAAAATAATTGCCACTTGGAAGAAAATTCTCTGAATCCCGATTTTGTGTCAAGAATTTCTTATCTCCTGATAAAAAATAACTCAAATTAAATTCCGTTTCTTTACTTTTAATATAGTTCATATTGGCGCCGAGGACTCCTGCTTTAGCATCACCTGTAATGTTGTTTCCAAAACTCACGGGTACACTATTCTTACTGGAATTAAATGAAAAACTTCTAGAGCTTCCACTGCTAGCGGTAAGTCCGGAATATTCTGAAAAAGTTAATCCTAAGTCGTTAAGGTTGTTGTATTTAGAGATAAATGAGAGCTGAGTTTTAGTACTGAATGAAAATAAATTCGCTTTGGCAGTAAAACGATCTGATGAGCCGTATCCAGCTTCCAATTGACCGAATAATCCGTTCTTTTTTCCTTCCTTTAATTTTAAATCTATGGTTTTTTGTTCATTGCCATCATCGATACCAGTTAGTTCAGCTTTGTCACTTTTTTTGTCATAGACCTTAACTTTATCTACGGCATCGGCGGGTATATTCTTTGTTGCCATTTTAGGATCATTGCTGAAGAATTTTTTACCATCCACCAATACTTGCTTCACATCTTCACCCTCAGACTTTATATTCCCTTCTTTGTCTACTTCCATTCCCGGCAATTTTTTGAGCAATTCCTCGACAGAGGCGTTTGGTCTAACCTTGTATGCAGCAGCATTATACTCAACGGTATCTTTTTTTACAATAATCGGTGTCAATGCCCCTGTGACGGTAACGGCATCTAGCAGATTGCTATTGCTCAAATTAAAAATACCCAAATCCACCTTTTTAGCTTCACCTTTAATATCAAGCTCCTTTTCAAATGTTCCGTAACCTATATACGTTATTTGTAATATATAGTTGTTTGATTTAATTAATTTTAGTTCGAATTTGCCTTTGTCATCAGTCACTGCAAATTTATAAAATGTACTGTCTTTAGCCTCGAGAAGAACTACGGTGGCGCCGATGAGTGGTCCTTCAATACTGTCTTTGACTTCGCCTACGAGAGTATATTGTCCCCTCAAGGTTTGACTTACCACAAAAAATAAAAAGAATATTACAGTATATTTAAATTTTTGTCGTGACATGGTTTTAATAGTCTTTAAAGCGTTAATCTAAAATCTTCTTTTTCTGGCTCCACCTCTCCACATGGCCTCTCTTTCCTTTTGTTTCTCTTCCTTTATTTTATCGTATTCTTCCTTTGTAATTACTTCACCATCACTGGGTGTAGGGTAGGGTTCTAGTTGAGTATATTCTTCTATTTTAGTTGCGACGATGTGTCTGTTTTCCATTCGCATTTCCAAAATTAATCCAGGGAGCCCTCCATATATATGTGGTCCATTTGATATGGGAATTTGAGGTGTAAACCAGGCTTCAAGCATCGTAGTAGAATCTTGAAAAACAGCCTTCATACATGTAAATCCTTGCACATCTCTTTGCTCGGCGGCATAAATTTTCCATTTCCACGTTTGACAAGTATCTTCTACAATGAAGTTTTTACCAAATAAATCGGATTGGTCGATTTGACGGCCCTCATTTATATTTTTATAAAGAATATCATCATTGTTCCGCATCCATCGCCACCTTCTTCCATTATCATTTTTTTTAGCTTCTTCCTCGGTTTTTATTTTATCTACATGGTAAATACTGGTTTCAGGGGTTGTTTCTAAGACGTAATAACTCGTAAATGACTTGGGCATATTCGCCGTGACGGGGATATCATTTTTTTCTAAATCAAAAAACTTTTCATCATCATAGCTCACTTTATAGGCAGTTGATTGAGCCGCAATATTCATACTTATTATACTCAGAACAAACAAATATGATAAAAATACCTTATTCATAATACAGCAGTTTATAGATTTAAAATTTTAATAATACCAATTATACTCCAAAATAATGATTAAACGATGAGTTGGATTGAAAAGATAATATTTTAACAAGTTAATAACCAAATTTGCCAACAATTAAAAATTCTTATACTTGACAAATTTGCAACCTAAACTTAAAAATAATAAGGTTAATCAACGGGTTTTTCTAGATTTCCAATCATATTTTGTTGGGAAAATAGCATGATAAGCCATAAACAGAATATAAAATTGATACCAAAAAATCAGACATAGATAAGTTGATGTATTTATGGAATCGATAATCTTATATTTTTTTAACATAAAAAACTCCATCATTGATCTCAAAATAAATAACACAAATACCAAAATGGCGGCACCTACATTTACAAATAATGCACTCATTAGCATCAAAGATGACAATACAGCCATGCTTTGAAAAAACGTGAGACTGCTACTATTACTAGCCATTGCCTTTGAGGCCCAACGTTTTCTTTGTTTGAAAAAGCTCTTGAAAGAATTAATAGATTTTGTTTTTATAGTAAAATTAGGAGTGTGAAGAAAAACGATGTGGGAGTTCGGAAGATTTGCAATAGAATTTACTAAAAACACATCGTCTCCACTTGCAAAATTAGTTTCAAGCGAATTACAAATTTCCAGATAAACAGACTTTTTAAAAGCCATGTTTGCACCATTGGCTAAATAAAATTTCTTAGAAATGATGCCACTCCCTGTCATCATCATGGTTACAGAATTATCAACCATTTGAAATTTTTCCAAACATGTGTGAGTTTCTAAAAATTCAATTTTCCCAGCCATAAAGTCAGGGTTCTCTTTTTGATATACATAGGACAATTCCCTGAGCCAATCGGAAGGAAATATGCAATCGGCATCAGTACATACGATGAGTTCATGTTTCGTTGCTAATATCCCGGTATATTGTGCCGCTTTTTTGCCCTGATTATGCTCCATAGATTTTAGGAGTTGATAGCCTGATGATTGAATGAATTCAGTGCCCTTATCTGTTGAGTGGTCATCTATAAAAATCACCTCCAGCAGGTTTTTAGGATAATCAAGTTTTCTTAGACTCTCAATTAATCTTGGCAGGTTTTCCTCTTCATTTCTAAAAGGTATGATAAGGCTAATGCCAATATTCGGCTGATAGTCGTGTGGCGACAATTTCCTTTTATCACTCTTAAAAATTTGGACTAAACTGTACAATTTGAAAAGATGATAAATTCCAATAATGACATAAATCCCTATAAAAATGAAAGTGAAGTATGCCATTTCACCCTATGTCTTATTTGAATAATTGGTCGTAATCAGAGGATTGATTTCTAGATTCGGAAGGCAATTTATCTGGTAATTCTAAAAAATCTTCTAGTTCATTTTCATTTTTAACTTCCTCATATTCAATGTATCCCCCTTGTGTGGCATTGTCACCATATTGTTGTGCCATAGAATTAATTTTTCTATTCAACAAAGCTTTAAAAAACAAGTAAGCTGCAACTAAAGGAAAGCCAAAAAATGTAAAAACCATCATGACCAATCCAGTCAAAGGCTTTTGCTTAAGGGTATCTATCAAATATTTTCCATAATTTAGGATGACCTTATAATCCAAAAATAGCGTGATGATAAAAAGTATCGGCGCAACCGCAGTAAGTATATAAAACACCCCTTTGGCCACATAAAATAATCCCGCAAAGATCAATATAAAAAGTAATAAAGTTATGATTCCACCAAAAGGACTGGACGAGTTGTAATTATAAGAGCGGTATTCTGTCATTTTATTTATATATTTTAATAATACGACAAGAAATTCGGTGAATTGGTTCGCTAGACACCCTAATATTATAAATTCTTTCGTCCAATCTTTATTTGTGTTCGATTAATGCCGTCAATACACTCAATTTGAAACCATCCAAACGTGTCCATATCGGTCTTATTTGGCCGTCATAAGCTGAAATATCATTGTAATCACCAAAAAATATCTGAGGATTAGGTGTAAATGGCGTTTCACTTATTTTGACATTCGTAAAATGATCGCCGCCATCTGTTGAATAGGCCAAGTAAACATCAGTGTCAATATTTTCGTGGTTTCTTCGGTCGTAAAAAACGATATAAATATACCCCGTTTTTGGGTCGACATCCATCCAACTAAAAAATTGGTGTCTATTTGTATCATCGTCATTGACCTTGATTGGTTGCGACCACGATTCGCCACCGTCCGATGATTTTACCAACCAAATGTCTGTATTATCATCCCCATTTCTTTGGTCACTCCAGTTGACATAGATGGTGCCACGATATGGGCTATGACTGTGGTCTACCTCTGTGATTGGCATTCCATTGGCTCTACCTATTCCGGGAATGTCTATATCCCAACCACCGATTTGATCAGCAATGACTAAGTCTTGGGCTAGCCAAGATTTACCTTTATCCTTTGATATATCTAGGTAGATCTTGTCATTCAATGCCCATGCAACATAATATTCACCTTTGACTCCGATGGCAGGTACAGCACCTTCAGTCGTGCCGTCGCTATCTATGCAATCACCGTAAAACTGGTTGATGGTCACTGCATCCGTCCATGTGTCACCATAGTCCATGGATTTTGAAAAAAGGATTTTTGAGGTGCAATTTTTATCTTTAGAACCATAACTATCAAACTCTGTCCATGTCATAATAACCTCGCCGTCATTTTCGCCCGTTGCAAGCCAATGTTTATCATGATCTTTCGACGCATTCACCTTTGGAAATGAACCATCAGACCATGTCTTACCATTGTCATTTGATTTTTGCACGACTATTTTATCCAAAAAGGAATCGCTGGCAAAAGCTTTGTTCTCAGGATTGGAAAGATGGGCATACAAGACACTTCCATTTGATAAATATCGAACCACCGGGTCCCCATAAACTCCGTGTGAGGAACTTATTTTATCGACATGCCATTTTTTACCACCATCATGACTATAATATACATTGTTGAGGACAGAGCCACCAACTATGTGTTTTTTGTTTTTAGGATTGATGGAAATAGATGGCTCACAGGGTCCAACAAAATTAGTCGCTACTTCGATTGTGATATTTTTGACATTGGACTCTATCGGATTAGGTATCAAGTTTTTTTTAGAACAAGAAAACAACGAGAATACCGAAAAAAAATAAACCAGTTTATTTTTCATATTTTTTGATTGCTTCCTTTATTTTTTCTCTTCGATTATCTGGGCTAGGGTGGCTACTTTGAAATTCAGGAACTCTTTGCCCTCCACTAGATGCTTCTAATATGTCCATTACACCAATGAATTGATACGGGTCATAACCCTCATCTAGCATAAGTTTTACTCCCCAATCGTCTGATTCTAACTCTTGATCCCTACCATAGCTTAAATTGGTGTAATTTCCTATCACATTGGCGATTTGTGTGGCTGACATGTCACCACCACTTCCTATCATGACCGCCTGAATTAAGCCTTGGATTAATCCTGTTTTGGCCATGCGTACAGCGCCGTGTCTTGCTATGACATGACCGATTTCGTGTCCTAAAACTCCAGCCAATTGATCTTCGTTTTGGAGTTTTCCATAGAGGGCTGCAGTGATAAAAACATTTCCTCCGGGCAATGCAAAAGCATTCACCACTTGAGGGTCAGCCAATAAATAAAACTGAAATGGATATCCTGATTTTTGAACTAAAGGGTCACTCGCCAATTTTTGACCAACGCTTTGTACATACGCTTGAGCTCTTTGATCTGGATATAATCCACCATACTCTTGTATCATTTGAGGAGTTGATTGCAAGCCTATTCCTACTTCCTCCTCAGTAGACCACTGAACTCGCTGAGTCTCGCCTGTAACGGGATTGACTTGCGTATTGGTAAAATATTTGAATGCTTGATATCCTGCAAACATCAAACCCAGTAGGAGAAAGAGTTTGAATCTACTGGTACCGAGCCCTTGTCCCTGTCGGCTATACGGGTCTCCCGTTCCACCATAGTATCTTCCTGTTGCCATATTCTTTAAATTAAATAAGTTCTGAAATAATCCCAATTATAGTGAATACAAATGCTGCACGAATGCTGTAATCGATGTCCGGAATTTTCTTTATAAAATAGCAAATAACAAGCACCGGTATCGACACGATGGCTAACAATGCGACCAACACAAAAAGTGCAAGTAAAGCGACCTTTAATATTTCCATGGCACTTAATTCACCATGACCATTTACTATAAAATAAAAAAATGTGATGAGCATTAGAGCAATCATGACCCAGCTGCTTTTATCCATTCTAAAATCCATATACTGAAGTATTAATTAGTTGGTAAAATTAAGATATAGAATTTAATTATTTAAATCATATTTTCAATTATGACCGCATATCCCTGTCCAACGCCTACACACATGGTCACTAAAGCATATTTCTTATGGGAATTTTTGAGTTCAATCGCTGCTGTTTGTAAGATTCGAGTGCCTGTCATTCCTAGAGGATGCCCGAGTGATATTCCACCACCATTAGGATTGATTCTAGGGTCAAAATCTTCCAATCCCAAGCTCCGTGTACAAGCTAAAACTTGTGCCGCAAATGCTTCATTAATTTCAATGACATCCATATCATCTAGTGTTAGCCCAGCACGCTTAAGTGCCAATTTGCTGGCTTCAACGGGGCCTATGCCCATGGTTCTAGGTTCGACACCGACGACGCCTGAGCTTTCAATTCTTGCCATAGGTTCTAACCCATAAGTTGTTAAGGCATTTTCTGATGTTATGATCATTGCTGCCGCACCATCATTTAGTCCTGAAGAATTCCCAGCAGTGACACTTCCATCTTTTTTAAATGCAGGTCTTAGTTTTGCGAGCACTTCACGATTAGTGGTCGGTTTGATAAATTCATCTTGAGCAAATACCAAATCTTCCATTTTTTTTCTAGGAATATTCACTGAAACTATTTCTTCTGCCAAGCGTCCACTTGCCTGTGCTTTTGTTGCTTTTTGTTGCGACCATTCCGCAAAAGCATCTTGAGAATCCCGGCTGATATTGTACATTTCAACAAGATTCTCAGCGGTCATGCCCATCGCATCAGTGCCATAAAGCGATTCAATTTTTGGATTTATAAATCGCCAACCAAAACTAGAGTCATACATCATCTGGCTGTTTCCAAAGGCTTCATTTGACTTCGAGATGACCCAAGGACCTCTGCTCATATTTTCCACACCACCGATGACGAAAATATCTCCCTCATTGGCTGCGATAGCTCTTCTCGCATGAATGGCTGCAGACATGCCGGATGAACACAATCGATTAACCGTCTCGCCAGGCACAGAGATAGGATATCCAGCGAGTAGCAGTGCCATGCGTGCGACATTTCTATTGTCTTCCCCTGCTTGGTTTGCACATCCAAGTATGATATCATCTATTTTGTTTAAAGGTATCTTTTGATTTCTTTTGATTATCTCTTGTAATGGAATAGCCGCCAGATCATCAGTTCTTACTTTTGCAAGAGTCCCCTTAAAACTACCTATTGGTGTTCTAATCGCATCAATTATATAAGCTTGGTTCATATTTTTATTTTTTCTAAAATAGAGTTCTCAATATCCAAGATACATGAGCTTTACTCTGTTTTTTTCATTGATTTTATAATCTTTCTTACTCAAAAAAGTTTTCATGGACCATCCCACGACCATGCCACCTAACCCTATGGAAGCATTCCCAATAGTAAAAGGATTATTGTTGTCTACAAGGTCGATGATGATACCATAGACGACCCATAACACTCCAAATTGTATCAATTTTGCACCAAGTCCTCTGACGACAGGTTTATAAATTCTTAGCTCAGAAATATTAGATACATCAATGAAACCTTGTTCAAATATAATCAAACTATCCACGAGATTCAAGTCATCTATCGTATGCGAAAACCACTCGTCGCCAAAAGAATTTAGCTTATAAGTCAACTTGTCGCCAACATAAAACCTTTTAGGTTCAGGATTTGCAAACCGATTTAATTGAAGAAAGGTCTGACACTGACAAATGCCGGAATAAAACACAATAGAAAATAAGATTAATATCCTTATAAGCATTCGCAAATATAATCAATACCCTTAAAATCTATTGGTGAATAAATTTATTACGTTCTAAAATAAAACATTGTTTATCGCTATGATATAGTAGTATCCAATTTTTCAAAAATTTATTGCCTTTTAGTCATTAGTGAGGATACACGGACATCCGTCAATCGAAAACTGAAAATTGTATTTCACTTTTTTAATTAATAACTAATTCTAAAAATAAAAAATTTATATATTTGCAGCCGCTTAAGAAAAGCATGCAATAGTCAATTTTGATGGCGAGGTAGCTCAGCTGGTTAGAGCGTCGGATTCATAACCCGGAGGTCGCGAGTTCAAGTCTCGCTCTCGCTACTAGAAAGGCTCGATGAATTTTGTCGAGCCTTTTTTATTTTTATTCTTCTCGGCTGAATGCTTAAAGTGTTAAGGCACAATTTGTGAAACTTCTACAAGGCCTTACCGTTGCTAAAATTTAGAAATTCAGATGGAACATGGTCTTGCATGATCTCTGAATCATAAAATTACCGAAACCTTTCGTTTTAATTTGGTTCACTATATATAAGACCATAGAAAACTAACCTCCAGTTCTACTCAGGACTTAGTTCAATCTCGAGTGGAACCCGAGGGTCTTTGATAGAAGCGTCATGCTGGGTCTTGCATGCCACACGAAGGCTTAATTATTAGCAACCGTTTTTATCTTTTTATCATTTTCATGTTTCCGTCAGGGTTGTCTATTAAGAAAATAATTCTCTCAATTGAGGTTGAAGTACATACTTCATCAGAAGTTAATTTAACATATAGTTTAATGGTGTCTCCTGTGGTTTTCATGTTTCCGTCATATTGTCCGCAAGCGTTTAGTTCTTCCAAATAGGATACATAAATTATGTCGTTAAGGTATTTGATTTCGATTTTCTCCTTATTGAGTTCTTCTTTAAAATTATCATATTTATCATCGCCAAGTTCCGACAGAAACATTGTTTTAAAACCGATCAGTTTTTTGTTTTTGGTTAGGGTCAGTTGTTCTTTATACGTGTTTGTCTGCCTACAAGAAGAGAGAAGAAGTAAAGAAGTCAATATGTAAATTACCTGTCTCATTTTAAATTGGTGCCAACGGTTTCGCTGCACCCGTCGTAGCCGTCCAATAGTCGGCTATGATCTTGGTCGCAGCTTAATACATACAGTTTATTTTTTGTTTCTCTATTTTTATTTGTCCATCGTTATTGTAATGCATCCATTCACCACACTTAATGCCAATCTGCAGCCTCTTTATCACTTTGAATTGCTCTTCATATGTTTCGTAATCGTATGTTATTATGGTGTCATGATAGATTGAATCGATTTGAGTGAAATTCCCTATTACAATTGGCTCACCGTTCAGTTTTAATTCCTTATAAGAGCCTGATATGACTCCATTTATGTAATTTTCAACTTTAATTGAGCTTTTATCAGAATTAAGTTTACTTGATGAAAGTATAATGCGCTGACTTGTTCCGTTACCATTGAATGTTTCTGAAAATATGAAGTTAACCGTATGAGCTTTACTTCCCCATATTTTTATAAGTTTCTCCTCATCTATGTATGTTTTGGTTATTTCTAACTCCTTATCGCGGTAGTATGCTAAATAGCTATTGTTAACTTTGAATACTCTAATAATATCTGTTTGACCAAGAATTTGTTTAATACCGTTGAATTGATGAATTAGATGTAAGTTATTTGCTATTCGCATTTTGAGCTCGTTTCCACAATCTTCTTGGTAGACCAAAGAATCAACAAGTTCATTTGTAAGTTCAATTTCTACTGCATTGATCGTTCTATTTTGCGAACTGCAAGATGTTAGTAAGAATATTGTCAGGATTGAAATTATTAAAAATTCCTTCATTTTGATTTCACTAATTGCAAGTAAACTCAAAGGAATACAAACACCACCACTACAAGCTTAAAGCTGAACTACTTACCTAATTATAACAATGTTTGTATTTCAGTTGGACAGCTGCGGTGATTAGGGTATTCCTTTTGGAGTGTGTCTTGTTATTTTTTGTATAAGGTAGTGATTTTGTGAGAAGGAGGAGTGATTTTTGCGAGGATTTTTAGATTTAATATAAATTGGAATCCACTAAAAACTGATAAGTTAGGCGACAGAAATTTGTCCATGAGTTCTACTCAAGACTTAGATCAATCCCGAGTAGAACTCGTGGGTCTATGACACAGGCTTCATGCTGGGTCTTGCAGACCACACGAAGGCTTAATTATTAGTGATTGAATTTATGCTAGACGAGAGTTAATTCCATTAGTTCTCTTCCAATTTCGTGTAAACCTTCTACAATTCTGTTTACTTGTTTTCTCGAAGGTTTTTTGATTCCATTTACATATTGTGATAGTAATGTTTCATTCATTCCTATTCTTCCAGCCAAATGTTTAGCATTGATAACCTTGTAATAATCAAAAAATTGCTTAAAATCTAGTTCTAATTCAATGTCTTTTGAAGTTGCAATTTTTCCCAATTCTTCAAAATATAGATTTAATGCTTCTAATACATTTAATTGTAATTCATGAATTGTTTGACCTGTCGTGTATATGGGTTTGTCAAAACAATAAGCAGAATAACCTGTTTTGGTTTTTTCAATAATAAATCTATTTACTCTCATCATTTTTTAATTTGTGCATCTTTTCTTAATTTCACTTCCAACCCCTTACCTAGTTCATCACTTCCATGATTCGGGAAGATTACTATCCCTTTCTTAGTTGAATGGTTCAATTTCATATGTGAACCGTTTTGACTAACAACAAACCAACCATCCTTTTTAAGTATCCTGAGAAATTCTGAACATTTCATTATACAAAAGTAAACTATTATTTACATATTTCCAACTATTTTAGCTCTTTATGACCACTAACTCAAAGGAATACAAACATCGCCACACGAAACATTAATAGAAATCTGTCCACGAGTTCTACTCAGGACTTAGTATAATCCCGAGTAGAACTCGTGTATCTTTGACACAGGCTTCATGCTGGGTCTTGCCGACCACACGAAGCCTTATTTATTAGCATCAGTTTTTATCATAATTTCTTGCCACACCAGGGACAAAAATTTATTTCAATTCCTGATGTGCCACCATCATGTATTATAATCCGATAAAAAGCCCCATTTTCTCCAGAATCGATTAATACGTCTGGACAATCATATTTGGACTTATGCAAATCACAGTTTAATATTGAGAAGTATTTCATACTATCACAACAATACTCAATTTTCTTACTCATTTAAGTCCTATTAATTCTATAACTTCACATTCTGCTGTAATTCTTGGTCCTTCCATAAAATATCCTTTAGTCCCAATCTTGAGTCTAGTTTTATGATAATCATTGAAATTAGGATTTATAATCCACATGAGAGCTTTTCCTGATTCTGGTACAACTATTTTCTCAGTTATTACATTATCATATTTATCCAAAAATTCAGGATGAATCATATAAATCATATCAGTTTTTGGATTATCACCAAAATACATAAAATCAGAACGAATACCTTGAATAGGCAAACCTGTCTGTCGACCACCTTCATCCTTTGTCAAGAATCTATATTTTACGATAAAATCACAAGGCTGCATTCTTATCTGCTCATATGGTACGTGTTTTTCCATAAAATTGGTGCTAACGGTATAGTGTATGTGCAGTAGCGATTTAGAACTCCTACACTTCTTCTAATTTACGACATTTTATTAGAAGTTCAATAGTTTGATTTTTGGCATTTACTCGCTATTGCATATACACAATGTTCTCTGCTGGCTATCCTTCGTTCGTTGTGTTGACAAAGACATACTCTTTTGCAATTTTTGGTTACAGCGTTGGCTTGTGCGAAATGTGAATCATTCACGAACACCGAAAACAAATTATAAAACTCGTGAGTAATTGCAAATGTGTATGGCTATGAGTTAGCTTTTCGGAATTTAATTTTTTCTTTTAACCTATCTACTAAGTAATAAATCATTGGGACTAAAAATACTGTCAATATTAGTGAAGATAATAAGCCACCAATAATAACCCAGGCAAGACCATTTTTCCATTCTGCTGCTGTACCAGTTGCCATTGCAATGGGGAGCATTCCTATTACCATAGAAAGTGTTGTCATAAGAATAGGTCGTAATCTTCCTTTTCCTGCAATAAGTAAAGCCTCTTTAAAGTGTTTTCCTTCTGCTTTTAATTGATTGGTAAAATCTACAATTAGTATAGCATTTTTTACCACAAGCCCCATCAGCATAATTAATCCAAGTAACGCAAACAGACTAAGGTTGCTCAATGATAAATTAAGGGCAAAGAATGCCCCAATAGCAGCAACTGGAATTGAAAACAATACCACAAATGGATACACAAAACTATCATACAATGCCACCATTATTAGGTAAATGAGCAAAAAGGAAATAAGTAGTACCGAACCTAATGCTCCAAAACTATCATTTTGCCGTTTAATATCACTACCCCAAGTCATTTCCATACCTTTAGGCAAAGGGTTTTCCTTAATGTATGCGACCACTTCATCTGCTACTGTTCCCGAAGGTCGCCCTAACGCATCTGCAATTAGCGTTACTGCTGGCTGACGGTCTTTTCGTTCTAATAAGGAAGGTGAATTTCCTTGTTCTATCTTAGCAAACTGGGATATTTCAACAGGCATTCCCATTGGGTTAACAATGGACAGATTTTTCACATCATCATAATTCTGTCTATCAAAATCTTCTAACCAGATTCTTACAGGATATTCTGTGCCACTATCCGTTAAAGTAGCATCATCATTGCCAGTAAAAGCTGTCCTCAGATTTATTCCCACATAAGCTGTGTTAAGTCCTAATCGTTGCATCCTGTCTTTATCTGGTACTACAACATATTCTGGACTTCCTTCTTCTACAGAAAGTCTGACATTGTCTGCACCGGGAATATTTTGAATGATGGTTTTTAATTCTGTGGCAGTATGCATCACTATTTCATTATTACTTCCACTCAAAGTCAATTCAATGGGGGCTGAACGAGGAATAAGACCTAATGCTACCATTGAATAATTGACACCTGGGAATTTGATTTTAAGATTATTTCTTAATCCCTTCATATAGGTTTCCGTGGGTAGGTTGTTTAGTTCTTTCTTATCTTTTAACTGAATTGTAAATTCTGTTTTGTTTGCAGCACCCACCCCTAAACTACCAATTCCAGTACTCGGACCACCGATATTGCTAAACACGGTAGAAATCTCAGGTTGAGAAATCAAAAACTTTTCAATTTCGGTGGAAACTTTATTGTTCTCTTGTATGGAGGTGGATTTGTCATATTCTAAAGCCAACTTAAATTTTCCTTGGTCGCCAGTTGAAATTAGTTCTTTACCAATGATTCCTTGTTTCATAATCCCCAAAGTCATTGCAAACAATAATAGAACTATGCCTGTAAAGATTATTTTATGTGAGAGTACCCACTCTAATGCTCGACCATACCAATTGGTGAAACGTTCCAATTGTTTTTCAAACCAAAGTAAAAAACGATTAAAGAAATTAGTAGGTTGTAGATCTTCTTTTTTTCCAATTCGTGAGGCCATCCAAGGGGTGAGTGTAAACCCAACTAACAAACTGGTAAGTGTAGAAGTAATTACCACTACTGAGAACTGTTTAAGCATATCGGCAACAAATACTTGTAAAAATAGAATAGGCAGAAAAACCACAATATCGACAAGGGTAATTGATAATGCCGAAAAACCAATTTCCATCCTACCGTCCATTGCCGCATCCCTTTTGTTCTTTCCCATATCCAAGTGCCGCTGTATGTTTTCTAAAACTACAGTGGCATCATCTACTAAAATTCCTATAATAAGAGACATTGCTAATAAGGTCATTAAGTTCAGGGTATAGCCCAATAACCACATTACGGCAAAAGCCGTTACCAATGAGGTCGGAATAGCAACCAGTACAATAAGGGAATTTCTAAAACTGCGTAAAAATAAGAGCATTACCAGAGAGACGAGCAAAACGGCCAAAATTAAATCTACCACTACGGAATTAACCGCTGCAATAGTGTTGTCCGTACTATCGTCTGTTATGATAAATTGCACATTGGCTTTTGAATTTTGTTCTTCAATATTTTTAAACTTATCTCGGACTAATGAAGATACATCAACTGCATTGGCATCACCTTGTTTTTTGAGCAACAGTCCAATTCCCGTTTTACCATTATAGCGACTATAAGAGGCTATTTCTTTAACTCCATCAACAACTAAAGCGACATCTTTAACATATACTGGGCTGCCTGGAATTGGCATTGCTATTTGTACATTTTCGATATCTCGAATTGTTGCAAATTTCCCTGTCAATCTAACAGTATTATTGTTTTGGACTGTTTGTACTTTACCAGCTGGTAAGTCTATACCTGACCGATTGATAGCTTCTACCACTTGAAGCATTGATACCTTGTATTGTTTTAGTTTGTCTTGATTTATCCTGACTTGAATTTCTCTTTCTTCGCCTCCTAATAGAGTTATTTCCGCTACGCCTTTTAGCTGTTGTATTTGGGGTAAGTATTCATCTTTCATTTTCTGATAAAACTCAGTAGCAGGTATATCACTGGTGGCACTAATCGACATTATAGGTAAGTCATTAGGCGATACTTTACTCATTTCAGGACTTAAAATGTCTTGAGGTAAATCTTTCCTGATATTATCTATATACCTCTGAGCATCTTGCATTGCCTTATCTAAATCGGTTCCATATTTTAGGTTAGCAATAATAACAGAGGCGTTAGGCAGTGATTTTGAAACCAAATAATCAACTCCTTCTAAATTGGATAGTGCATCTTCTATTTTACGAGAAACGGAAGTCTCTACTTCGGTTGGTTCTGCTCCTGGATAGCCAGTTTTAATGACAACAACTGGCTGGTTAAAATCAGGCATTAGTTCATAACTCAAATTTTTATACCCAATAAACCCGAGAAGTGTAAATACGCTAAACAGTACAATGATTAACGAAGGACGTTTAATTGATATTTCTGTAATATTCATCTTCGCTTATATTAATTGTATGAGACATTTGCCCCATCGAACAGGTTAATAAGGCCAGAAACAACTATCGTATCTGCTTCTTGTACCCCATAAGAAATTACCGATTTGTCATCAATGATTTGAGATACCGTAATATTTTGCAATACGGCTTTACCTTCCTTTACAATATAAACTTGGGGTTGAGTTGAACCTCCTATTATCGCAGAAGAAGGAATTAGTATCCCTTTAGAGATATTAGAATTATTCAATACAACTCTTCCAAACATCCCTGATTTAATTCTATTGCCAGTCGTATTATTTACAGTAAACTGTATGGCGTAACTACTTCCCATATTTACTTTACTACCGATCATAGTGGTTTTACCTATAAGGGTAATATCTGAAAATACATCGGTTAGAATAGTATATGTAGCACCTTGTTTGAATTGTCCAAGATCGTTCTCAGATATATTTATGGTAAACTTCAACTGGTCAATGTTTGTCAATTGAAGTAGGGGCATTCCTGGGGCAGCAAAGGACCCAATCTCTGTAAGTTTGGCAGTAATAATTCCATTAAAAGGGGCTTTAATGTTTGCTTTGTCGATTTGCTCTAACAAAGTGGCTTTCTGAATTTTCAGAGACTTCAACCCAAAAGTGGCTTTCTCTAATTTGATACCTTGGATAGCATCTGCTTGTGCCAAAATGGTGAAGCGTTTTACATCTGCTTGTAACTCTTCAATCTTTACATCTACCGATTGTACTTGAAGTTCTAAAAGTGATTTATCCAGTTGAATTAGCGTTTGTCCCTTGCGTACATAATCACCCACCTCCACATTTACAACATTGACTTTCCCTTGAGTTTCAGCACTTAGTTTAGATTCTTTTATTGGTTCAAAAGTGCCACTAAAAGTTTGTTCACTTTCCAGATTTTCCAATTGTAAAACTTGTGTCTTTACGGGAATGGCTTCTGCTTTATCATATTGATACACTCTTTCAGTTGCAATTTCTTTGTTCGTTTTTAGTTTTAATACGAAGACAGCTATAAGTGCTAAGCCTACAATAATTCCAATTATTTTTTTCCAGTTCATTGTATAATTCATTTAATGTTGCCTGTAAGTTTTTTGAGTTCTAAGTCTGCTTTTAGATACTCAATTATTGCTGAGATATTGGCTTGTTGAGCTTCACGCAAGGCGTTATCTGCTAAGAGAATATCTGTAAGAGAAGCCAATCCTTGCTTTTGTTGTAAAACTGTATTGTTGTAAATATTTTTTGCTAAATATATTTGTTGTTGAGTTGTCTCAATATTACTATATGTAACCAGCCGTTGAGCCTTTGCATTGGCGATTTGCATTTCGTTTTGATCATTAATTAAATCAAGTTGCAGCTTGTTGTTAGTTATCTCAATTTGTTTTTGATCCATTTTTCTTAGTGTGGTAGTACCATTGAAAATCGGATAATTGAGCTGTATGCCTGCAAAACCTATTGGGTAAAACTTTAGAAAACTATTAGGCTGTTTGTCATAACCAAAACCAGTAGTTCCGTAACTACCAACAAAATTTACCGTAGGCAAGTACCGTGACTTACTAAGTGTATTTAGCTCTATGTTTAATAGCTTGTTTTGGGTTTGTATAAGTTTTGAGTCTATAGACGATTGCACATCATAGTTGGTTTCTTCTTTAAAATTGAAATTGTATTCTATTTCAAAATTTTGGTCAATGGGGATACCAATTGTGAATTTTAAAGCTCTCAAAACTTGTCCTAATTTACTTTCAAGCGTTTGTTTTTGAGTAGTTAATTGAGAACGTTGAAGCTTCACTTTTTCTACATCTGTACCCGTAGCAAGCGATTGTTCTTTTAAGAGATTTAGATTGGATAAAAGCCGATTGGTGTTTACTAAATTGCTATCTATAAAGGCAATTTGCGACTGAATGATTTGGGCATTGTAATAGAGGTTGGCAATTTCAAAATAAATTTGCTCTTGGCTTTTCTCGTGTTTTAACTGTGCTACTTCCGTGGCGAGTTTACTTGCTTCAATACCACCATAGATTTGTGGATTGTATAACGGAATTGCTAATTGAAGATTAGCATTAATATTATGCGGCACACCAAATTGGGCTTCTTTAAATTCTCCTTCTGGTGCCGTAGGGACAAAAGTGGATAAGGGCATTAATTGATAAGGCAGGTTGGTGAAATACTTATAATCTGCATTGGCCGATAGTTTGGGCATCAAATTAGATTTGGCTTCTTTTACTTTTATACTCGCACTTTCAATATTATTTTGGGCTATTTGCAAATTCTTATTGTTGCTATTTGCGGTATCAATACACTGCTGTAAAGACCATTGTTGAGCCTGTCCATTTTGGAAAATAAATACGGCAAGTATTAATACAAAGTATTGTTTGTGAATATTTACTAACTTCATTAGTCAAATTTTTTTATTTCAATAGTACGAGTTGAGATTCTACCTGAGCCTCCAACCAATGCTTTAAGTGAGGAATGATATTCACAAAGTCGCCTGGACTCAATTCAACTACGTTGTTAGTCTCGTCTTTGTAGGTTGTCTTACCAACGACACAAAGTAGCAAAGCTGGTGTCTTTGTAATGTGCTCTTTTAGTACACCATCTTTTTTAAGTCGAATGGCTGTTGCTGTTCCCACCTCTCCATTGAATAGGTTGGTGGCCGATACTTCTTTTTCTGTGGTATGTAGATTGTTTAGTTTCATTGGAAATAAGTATGGTAAGTATTAAAAGATTCTTTAAGTTGTTCAATAATAGTATTGGCTTGAGCCATATTCTCTGCATCCCCGAGGGATTCTATCAATTGCATATGGGGGTGCAGCCATTTGTGCAACTCATCGTGGGCTTTACCGTCCATTGTACAACTATTAATGAGTTTTTTATTTTGACTCTCAAGCTCGTCCGCAAGAGTTTCATAATCATCACCATTATAATCATTGAGTACTTTTTCGGCAGCCAAAATATAAGGACTCATTTCATCATTGACCAACCATTTTTGACCATTGTTTAATTCTATTACCATTTGTTCGTGACTGTGGCCTCCAGAATTATTGCAACTAACCAAATAAGCTGTTGCCAGCACTAGTGCTACCGTTGTTATTGTTTGCATTTTCATACTTTTATTAATTTAAGAATTGAGTTAATCATTTTGTCACCTTCTTTTATGATATCAAATAGGAAATTACCAACACGCCATTTGTACATTTGAAGTCGGAATGTTCCCATTATAATGTGCATCATATCTTCTACAGGAATATCATTTGAAAAAATTTTTTCTTTTTGCCCCTCTTCGATTATTGGTTTTAAATGTTTCATTTTTACTGCCATAATTTCACGAATACAGTCGTTGATAGCATCACTTTCTTCCAATAGTCCATCCGAAAAAACAGCTACTACAAAATGTTGATTATCATTAAAGAAAAAAAATTGATTCTGAAATAAGATTTTAAACTTACTTTCAATGGGTAAATCGATACTCAAAGCAGTTTTAAATCTTTTGTCCATATCATTGGCAAGGTATTCCAGTAAGGCAATGATTATTTTCTCTTTGCTTGAAAAATGTCTATAAATAGCACTTTCAGAAAATTTCATTTCTTTTGCCAGATTCTTTATGGTCAATCCGCTAACACCTGACTGGGTTAGGATATTTCCAGCTGCCTCTATTATTTCAAATTGCCTATCCGTAAGTGTCTCTGACATTTATGCTTTTGTTTTAAATTTAAGGAATGATATTCCCATCCAAACTACAGATACCGTCATTGCCGTAGCACCAACGAGTACTAAATAAGGTGGTAATCCAAGATATATCTCAGCAAGTATTCCAATAGGCATCAGTAAGCCAGTAAGTGCTAACCAAGATATAATTTTAGTGTTTTTTATCTTGTCTTGGAAGTGTAGTAACAAATAGCCCATAAGAATATTTAGAAAGGCAAATAAGTTGCCGTGTACGTGTGCAAGACGTGCTTCAAAATGTTTACCTACGCTATATGATTCTGCCCATTCTTTAGCATTAGGGGCGAAGTCTCTAAGGTAAATTATAAGAAAGCCGTAAGCCATAAAAAGCCCCATCACTATGAAGCCAATTGCTATGTTGTTTTTACCGTTCATAATTGTATAATTTAACAAGTATGTTAATGTTCACTCACAAAGGTAAGACTATTTAATTTAATCTTGCAAATTTTTTTTAAATTTTTATTTGAAATTGTCACGGTGGGCAAGAGAATTAGGCTCTTTTGGTTTTTTTAGCGTTGGCATATGTGCGGTGATAAAAATCAAATGTGCCTAATGTGGGTGGATGTTTCTTTTCCTTGCTTGCAGAGAACGGTTAGTATAAGAGCAGTAGCGGATTTAAGAGCGATAACCTGTCTGCCACCAACAAAGTTTATTTAATGCACAGACCTTGATTTTACCACTAACCCCGCTATTGCTTTTATACATTGTTGTAGGGCGTTTTGTCATCTCTGTATTACAAATCATTCTTTTTCAAGGCAAAATTCTCTTTGACAAATTCATATTCACTTTTCCAAAGTCTGTATGAGAAATAAATGAACGAAGATATAATCAGTCCGTATATGACAAACAAAGGTCGTTTTACAATTTCTCTAAAGGTATTATATGCTGAGAAATTGTAAAATTGACATAGGTTATGTATTGTAGCCAAAATGCTTGCAAGAATGATTACCCTGATAAGTACATAACCGGTATGTCCAATCAATATTTTTTTATTCTTTGGTATCTTGTAAAATACCTGATAAAATCTGCCTTTTTCGTTGAAGTATAGCTCTGAGACAAAATCGGTCAGTTTTTCTGGTATACTTGATATTTGCGGGGTCGAATATTTGAAAGTATAATAGTAGTGTCCATAAATAATTAGTCCAACTAATATCAGGTTTGTCAATATTAAACCCGTCCAATCTAATCCAAAAATTCGAGTTAAAGGATTCATTTCATCAGAAGGATTATCGAAAAACCAAAGGCTTGTCGAATAGAAGTCACAACCCCGTGCAAAGAGTAATAGGAGAGTTAGAAAAATGAATCTTATTTTCATATTCTCGACAGTTTGTTTGCTTTTTTTAATGCCCTACAACGACTGCATATACGCCAAATTGCGTATATATCGTATATGAATATACCCTTCCTGTTTGACATATTTCTATTATCTAGCGGCGAATTTCTATCTATATTCATCTTATTCAATGGTACTCTGCTCATTTTTCTACTTTCCAAACATTTGCAACATTCAATTCTTTTTATATCAGAGACTAGACCTTTATTATGCTCATAAAACAATCCCATCCACTTCTTATCTCCGTGAAATATTGGCTTGAGGTGTCGTATATTTTGATCCGCTAAGGTCATCATATCAAAAAGTATGGGTTAAAGATAGCAATTCAGGTTGATATTGGGAAATTATTACCCACAAAAAGTGCTTCGCATATTTAGTAATTCAAATGTCCTCCCTGTACTTCGTACCGTCCCTCCAGAGGGACAAAATCCTCCCTGTTCTGCGAAGTGTCACTCCCAAGGGACATTATCCTCCCTCTACTCCATACCACTCACCTTCATCATCGTGTCTTCGACATAATGGACTAACTCCGTGTATCTCGGATTTCTTTTGGTTTCGCGGTTTCTTTTTAGGGGTAAATCCACGTTGATGTATTCTACAAATTTACTAGGCGGCGACTTCATAATATAGATATCATCACCCAGATAAACGGCTTCAGAAATGTCATGCGTGACAAAAATGACCGTCGAATGAAATTTTTCCCATATCTCCGTGAGTAAATCTTGCATTTGCAGCCTCGTTTTGATGTCCAGGGCACCAAAGGGCTCATCCATAAGGAGAATCTCTGGATTGGCAAGAAGGCTTCTTGCAATGGCCACCCGTTGCAGTTGACCACCAGATAGAGTAGGGTACATGGCATATTTGTTTTCGTGGCCACTGAGTCCTACCAGTTTGATCATTTCCATTGCTCTTTCATTCCTTTCGTCACGGGTGATGTGTTGAAATTTAAGTGCCAAAGCTACATTGTCCAGCACCGTCATCCATGGCAAGGACGAATACTGCTGAAAGACCATACTGATATGTGTGTTTTCGGTGACCGGAAACCCATTCACGATCACTTCACCCACTGTTGGTTTTTGCAATCCGGCAATGTAACGTAAAAGGGTTGATTTTCCAGATCCCGACATTCCGAGTATGACGACAAATTGTCCTTGGTTGGGTTTGTCCTCGATTATGAGGTTTAAGTCTTTGATAATCCAATTTTTCCCACCATCATAACTCTGCCCAATATTCTTGAGCTCGATGATGTTTTTTAGATTTTTATTGTCTAATATTTCCATACCCGCTGAATTAACATTTTTATCGGTTTTTTAAATACCAAAATCAATATCAATACAAAGAGTACATGGATGACCCACAAGCGATCACCGAACAAATAACTCAATGGTTTTAATTCTCCGAGGAATGGAAAAACTTCGTTGATGGCGAGTAAAATATAGATGCCAATAAATATGTATTGAAGTGACTGTATGACATAGTCAAAAATATTGTCCCATATACTGACTTCATGAACCAAATTTGCCTGTCCATAGGCCACTTTTGCTTGGTATTTGTATGGAAATATCACTCGGTCTAAGTATGAGAAAATTCGGTCTTGAAATACCCCAATCACCATAATAAGAATCAATACTGCAAAAATGACATCGGCTCTTGCTTGCCGCTGTCCGGTTGACCATATAAGCTGACCTAATCCCTTCTGCGATCCTATATTTTCTATGACAATAATGTAAGTCCAACTTATAGCAGTCAAGACCCTGATGTCATCAATCAATTTTGATATGACCGATGGAAAATAGACCGACCACACTTTCTGCCAACTCGATGCTCCCAGCGTATGTACCGTTTTTATATAGACATCATCCACTTCATTGATTCGCTGCACGATAGTAGGTAGTAAATAAATGATTATACCAAAAGCAAGAAAATTCATTTTCATGGCACTGCCAATACCAAACCAAATGATAAACAAACTGGTAATGGCTGTCAATGGTAGAAAACGAAGACTATCCACTATTTTTTGAAAAGCGCCATTAAAAAATGGTATCAAACCAATGAGAAACCCCAGTGGCAATGCCCACATAATGGCTTTAAAATATCCGCCAAGGTTCAGTGCCAAAGACATCGTCGTGCATTGGATTAAACTTCTTTTTTCAATACTTTCAAAAAAGGCACTGACAACTTTAGCCGGTGGTGGTAAGATGGCACTTTGTACCAATGGTATTTTTTTAACCAATGTCGCTTTATATGCTTCTATGGTCATTCCCTCGGGTGGTAGCAAAGTGGGGTCATTGAGTAATGGATTGTCTTTTAAGGGTGTCGTGAGTAATACCCACACTGCTAGAATGAAGAGGATTCCACCGATCATCAAGATGTTTCTCTGTATCGGTGGAATTTCATTTCTTAATTTAAATAATCCTTTCAGTGACATTTTTTAACCTGCAATAAGCTGAAAATCTGTCCTTCTATTTTTGGCTTTACATGCCTCTGTGGCATTGGTTTCGCAACCTTGCACCGGTTTGTCAGGCCCATTACCTACGATGACGAATCGATTGGGATCCATACCATACTGACTCTGCAAGTAGGAAGCTACAGATTGGGCTCTTTTTTGCGAAAGTGTCATATTACTGGCTCTTGATCCTACATTGTCGGTGTTTCCTTCTACACGGATTTTTGTATTGGCAAATGTTTTTGCAATTTCTGCAAATTGTAAATCGATAATGGTTTTGGCATTTTCAGTCAAAGCTGATTGACCTGTGGCAAAGTTGATACTCACGGGTTTGTTAGACAGTGCTGGTGCTGTTTTATCTGCGGCATTGCTCGTAAATACTTTTGATTTTTCGGCGTCATACTGTGATCCTTTTAAGTCATTTTTCGCTGCCGTGACTGCTCCTGTGTAGATGACTGATCGCCAGGGTGGTGCCACTTTTTCAGCGTCTCCGATTTCTACAAATTTATTTGCCATTTTTTCATAGAGGTCTTGACCTTTCTGTCCCTTATAATTTGGATTCAATCCAAAGAAATTTTCATTATCACCTTGTCCAGTCCAGTATACTGTCGACATCATTCCTAAAGCATCATCTACACTGATTCCATTCAACTCTGCAAGATACTTGGCTGCTTTTTCGTGATTTGCTTCATTCTTCATTTCTGCGACTCCTTTCATCCAACCTTCATAAAAGCCTTTTATCATGTCAGCATGTTGATTAATGTATGCTTTCTTAGCGAACATGATATCGGCAATGATATGCGATTGCTCAATCGTCGTCAATAATATTTTTGATCCAACGACATCTCTCGTTGCTAGGATGTCATCAGGGCTCCATACGACTGCTACATCAATATCATCCGTTCTAAACAATTTAGCGGCTTCTAGATTATCTGTGGTTTTAATAACTTCTACATCACTGTATTTCAATCCTGCTGCTTCTAATGAAGCTATGAGCAAGGTCTGAGCAGGAGAGGGTACAGCCACGGCGACACGTTTGCCTTTTAAATCATTGATGGTATTGATGCCTCTTTTTACAATAATTGCATCTCCACCTCTACTCCAGTCCACCTGAATAAATGCCGTTGGGTCAAAGGCTTTGATATCATCTGGTGCTGTATAAAGAGGGAACGCATCGGCCGTCTGTACCAAGACGTCATATTCGCCAGCTATCCAAGCGTTCATGGCATTGATTAAGTCATTTTCTAACTTAAAATCAACCTTAAAACCATATTCCTTAAAGAATCTACTGTGGGTATTGGCTGCTGCACCTTCGTTGAAGTATAGGCCTGGGGCATATCCTCCCCAGGATACCAACTGAACTCTGAGGGTGTTGTCATTTGGGTCTCTTTTGCTTCCAGTGTTTGTGGAGGCAGAATTTGTGTCTGTATTTTTGGAGTCGTTACCATTTGACATGTTGCTGTCATCTGTTTGTTCCGCTTTGTCTTTTATTTTTTGACCTACAGAAGTATTGTCAAGGAAGTACTTACCTGCAAAAAATATAATTGCCAGAATGAGTAACGTAATGATTAGTTTTGAAAATCCGGTTAATCTTGTTGCCATTTTTATAATTTGATTTAATTAAGATTTTTAAAAATTTATTTTAGTCAAATAAATGATCGTACTGATTGCCTCTTCCTTGTTTTTCAGGTGTTTTTATCGGTTGACTTAGGTCTAAGACATCATCTTCATCATTTGCCTTTGATATTATCAGTGGCTTTTCACCGCCCAAAAGTAAGGAATCGCTTTCACTTTCCCATTTTTCCAGCATTTTTAAGCCCTCCTCTTCAAAAACACCATTTTGTAAATCCACGGACTGCATGAAATTTTCTGACATTTCCATAAACCGTTCCATTTCGCCCACTTTTTGGTTTACATCATCGGCCACAGCTTCAAGTGCGGCATCAAACATGGCTCTCTTGTCAGGATCCCCTTTGAGAATGTTCATGGCCGATTTCATAGCGGAGTGTCCGGCTAGGAGTGCCTTGCGTTCTTGTTCTTTTACAGTGACTTGATCCTCGATGTCCTCTACGAGTATTGCCGAATTTTCTTGCATTTTAGTCAATACTCGATAAAGTATTTCCATTTTTTTGTACAAATCTTCCAATTTAACATTGGATTCTTTGAGTCTACCGGCTTTCCTACTTTTAAGGATAACTTGAGCATTGGCATTGGCTTCTTTGGCTATACTTGCTTGATTTAGATTGGCGCTGATTTCTTTTTTATTATTGATAATCATTTCCTTCAACTTATGCATTTGACCACGCAGTTGAACGATTTGGCGATTCATTTTTTTAAGATTATCCTTGAGGTCTTGTACATAACTTTTCAATATCGCGATGGGATCCAATTTTATAAAAAGTCCGGTAATGGCTCGCATGACACTTTTGTACATATAGGACACAAGGGTTCTAGATTTTTTATCCAAAATCATAAAAATCAATAAGCCCAGAACACCTAAGGTAATCACTAGCCCGACCGTCGTTCCGAGAAAAGACATAATCGCCGTAAGACTTCCGGCTACCAACATACCACCACCAACCAATAAGGCGAGGATAAAAATGATGCCGGTGACACCCTCAGGACGTTGCCAGAACGATTTTGATTGATTGTTTGCCATTAATTCTAAATTTCCAAATATCTAAATTACAAAGGTAAGTAAATGCTGTCTATTTGAGGTAGTTATTCATCTGTTGTATGTCGTTTTTGATTTGCTTTACCACTGAGTCATAAGCATGGTTGAAGGAATTCTCCGTACTTTTTACTTTTTCGGCCGCACTGGTTAAGTCATTGTTTAATTCGTCGAGCTGCTTACTTTCTTGTTCAATTTCCTTTTGCAGCTCCGCTATTTTCTTCTTTTTAGATTCGATACTGGATTTCAGCTCAGTAATCTGTTGTTTTCGGCCATTGACTTGTGAGTCGAGTTGATTTTTTACGGCGTTTTGGAATTTATTATGCTCTTTAGCGAGTACATCCAGATAGTGATTGCCACTTTGTACGAGCTTATCGACACTGGTACCCATCGTCTGTGCCATGGCATAAGCCGATTTGTAACGTGTCGGTTCGTCCATATTCATTTTTGATAGGGAATGCAATGAGTTTTTGAATTCAATGTAATCAAATCCATCAAGATTATTGGCTTCGATTGCTTTTAATAGAATGTCAACGAATCGTTGGTTTGGAGGTGTAGATGAATCAGAATCGTATTCTATATTTTGTTGGACTTGTTTGTTATTTCCAGAAGTTGAAGGTATCGTAGGTTCCGTTTTTTCTACGTCGGGAGCCGCTTGATTTTGTTGGTTCTCATCTTCAACGACGAAAAGTGATTTTAACTTTTTGAGCATGGTCATTTACTATCTAAGCTTAAATTTTATTAATAATGTCACAAAATCATAATTTCTTAATTGCTGAAAAAATGATTTTGATTAAATATTGCCAAATATCGATGAAAAGACTATAAAAGTGAATATTTTTCTTTTTAATCTTTTTAAAATGTGAATAATTTAGACAGTGAGCTATTTTTTTGATAAGTATTGGAAAGTCATGGACTGATTTTCTATCCTAATAATTCGCAATTAAACTTTGGGTGCAAAACTTCTCCTATCCTCAGTCAGTTTTGTGATTAATAAAATAAGAAGTAACAGTAAAATCATCACAAACGAAGCATCAAATCTTTGCGGTAAAAACTGGAAAAATACATTAATCAAAGAAATGGAAGTCAGAGAAAATAAAACCTTGATTACTAAAATTTGATTTCGGTTTTTAAAAAATAAAAAAACATACAAAGGATTGATCCACAACAGATTCCAATTAGCCCAAGTGCTGCTGTGGTCAGTGAAAAACCACATAAAAATAAACAATATGGAACCAATGAAAGCAGCGGCGATCGTGAGTGATGACACAATTCTATAGGTTTTTGCCAAATTGAAAAAATAGGCAATCACGAGTAGAACAAGGAGTAAACCAAAGAAGAAATTTGGTGAAAGTAAAAAATTGTTTTTTGAAGTGTCATCGACGAAAGATAATATCTCTTTGTCACTATCTATCAGTTTCATTTCGTCATTCTTCTGAAGATTGCCTAAGTTGTCATGGAGATAATCCGGCAAAAACATCTCTTGATTAAAGTCGGCTTCTAAGTCTGTTTTTCCGCTCAGAATCAAATTGATACCAAGATTGGTCCAGGGATAATTTTCAAGATAGGGGAGTAATAATTTTCTAAAAGTAAGCCCATGCGAATTGTAAACTTTGGACGAATTAATGTCGCAGTGTTTATAAACAACATCCCTAATACGTGTCGCACAATTGTCAAAGAGAAAGTCATATTTGTACAAAGCATTTTCGGACAAAGCATTGACTTCTAGGGCATTAGTAATCTTTATGGATTGAATACTGTCCAAATTTAATAATTGTTCTCTCACGGATCGATGGAAATATTGGTATTCATACATGAATTTTCTCATGCTGGTAACCGTCAGTTTGTATGGTAATTTACCTTGTACAAATTTTAATATAAATCCTGGCTCCTCAAAATCAAACGTTCCAAAATTAAAAACCAAATCTCTTCCATCATCATAAATTATTCTCACGGCACTGTGACCGAATAAGGAATAAATTTCTTGACCGGGATCGCAGGTCAGAACTGAAACTTTTTGAGCTGTGACACTAATACTCCATGATGATACTATGAAGACTGTGAGAAAAATATATGTTAGGTAATTTTTTAACACGTATGGTAAATTTTTATAAATAGCCTTGTGACAAATGTATGAAAGATGGCATAAAATTATACTTTTGCACTTCCTTTTAACAAAAATAAATAAAAACATGTCGAAACATAAAATAACGGTAGCCTACGGTGATGGAATCGGTCCAGAAATCATGGAAGCGACTCTTTCCATATTGAAAGCTGCTGAAGCACCACTTGAATATGAAGAAATAAAAATTGGTAAAGAAGTATATCTCCAAGGGATCTCTAGCGGTATTCCTGATGAAGCGTGGGAATCGCTCAAGAGGAATAAGGTTTTCTTAAAAGCACCGATTACAACTCCCCAAGGTGGAGGCTACAAAAGCCTCAATGTGACAATTCGTAAAAAATTGTCCCTCTATGCCAATGTAAGACCTGTACAAGCTTATGTGCCTTATATTGCCTCTCACTTCCCCACCATGAATCTAGTCGTGGTGAGAGAAAACGAAGAAGACTTGTATGCTGGAATTGAACACCAGCAAACCTCCGAGGTCATTCAATGTTTAAAATTGGTGTCGAAACAGGGCAGTGAGAAAATCATTCGGTATGCTTTTGAATATGCACGTCAGTATGGTAGAAAAAAAGTGACTGCTATGACCAAAGACAATATTATGAAACGTACAGATGGTGCTTTTCACAAAATATTCAATGATATTGCCTTGGAGTATCCGGAAATAGTAGCTGATCACTACATCATAGACATTGGTGCGGCCATGTTGGCAGCTCGACCTGATAAATTTGATGTAATCGTTACCCTCAATCTTTATGGTGACATTATTTCTGATATTACTGCCCAAGTTGCTGGATCAGTAGGATTGGGAGGTTCTTTTAATATTGGGAATGACTTTGCGATGTTTGAGGCCATACACGGCTCAGCGCCTGATATTGCAGGAAAGGATATTGCAAATCCTAGTGGATTATTAAATGGAGCTTGCATGATGCTACTTCATCTTGGAATTTCTGATAAGGCAGCCTTAATTCAAAATGCACTCTTGAGAACCCTTGAAGACGGCATACATACGGGTGATATAGCCAATGATGAATTTACCGTCAAAAGAGTGGGAACACAAGAATTTGCTCAAGAAATCATCAAACGATTGGGACAGAATCCTACTAAGATTCCAGATGTTAAATACAATGAACATATCAAACCTATCCGAATTCAAGATCCGGTTATCCCTCGTTCTGATAAGAAATTAATCGGTGTAGATGTCTTTATAGAATGGGCGGAAGAAGGTAGAAACCCGGAAAAGTTAGGAAAGATGATTGATGATATAAATGTCGATGGGATTACGCTAAGAGTTCTCAGTAATAAAGGGGTCAAAGTGTACCCGGGTATTGCTGAGCCCATTAAATATTCAGACCATTGGCGGTGCCGTTTTTTACACAATGACAGCAGTTCAACAAAAGACACCACAGAAATTGACCCACATGATGTCGCAAGAATCATGATGGCCATGATTGATAGAGGATTTGACGTGATTAAGACAGAAAATCTTTACACATTTGATGGTGAGATTGGATTTTCTCTGAGTCAAGGTGAGTAATTTTGGGGATATTATCAAATGACCTTACACAGAGTAAGTAATTCTGACTATATTTGAGAATAATTCTTGTTTAATGTGAGGACGTTCTGCATTTCTATACTTTTGATTTTATCATTGAAGGCATTTTCCCAACAGGAAGATAGTCTGGTTAATTCGGCGTCGAATGTCCTCGAAGATTATGTAGAAAATCAAGAGTTAGAAAGTTTCGATTACAATACGATTTTCGAAAACTTAGAAGCATTTAGATCTCATCCAATCAATATTAACACGGCGAGTCGTGAAGATCTGCGACAGTTGATTTTTCTCACAGAGCAACAAATAGATCAAATAGTCGAACACCGCAATCGATACGGAAAGTTTTTATTACCTGAGGAATTACAAGTCGTACCTTCTTTGGATATTGAAAGTATAAGGCTCATGAGCCCATTTATTACACTTGGTGCCGGTGCTAATCTTAAGAAATTTGTACTTTCTGACCAGTTCAAAGGGGCAAAGCAAAATGTCTTTCTTAAATGGGAAAGGACTTTGGAAAAGAAAGATGGTTACGTTCCTCGAGATGATAGATTAACCCCTTATGTGGGAAGTCCTAACTACCTCTATCTTCGTTATAGATTTAATAATTCGAATCGGATGATGATGGGATTTACGGCCGAAAAAGATGCCGGAGAAGCCTTTTTTAAGAGTCCCAATCAGAAAGGCTTTGATTTTTATTCGGGCTTTATTTTTATCAAGGATTTAAATTCTACCATTAATTATTTAGCCATTGGAGATTATAGTGTAAGTTTTGGTCAAGGATTGATTCTTCATAATGATTTTGGAGCTGGGAAGAGCTCATTTGTTATGGGGATTAAGAAAGGAGGTCGCCCAATTAGACCGTATAGCTCAGTGAATGAGGTGAACTACTTTAGAGGGGCAGCCGTCAATATAGATGTCACTGAAAATTCCACTTTTACTATATTCGGGAGTCGAAATGACCTCGCTGGAAGCATTCAAATCGACACACTTGAAAACGATGGATTCGAATTTTTTGGAAGCATACGACAAGATGGTTTACATCGGACGGAATCCGAAATTTTGACTAAAAACACCATACAGCAGCACAATGCGGGAGCCAGTTATAAGATGAATTTGGGTAACTTGGGATTGGGTCTAAATGGGTTGTATACCAGCCTTTCGAAACCATTGTTGCCTAGTGATGAATTGTACAAGAAATATTATTTCAGCGGAGACAAGCTTCTCAACGGAAGTGTAGATTTCTCTTATTCTAAGTACAGTTACAATCTTTTTGGCGAATTTGCCTATTCAGACAATGGGGGCAAAGCGTGGCTGGTGGGATTATTGACAAGTATAAGTCCTAAAGTAGATGTATCACTGCTCTTTAGAGATTATGACAAGGACTATCAAGTTCTCAATGCAAATGCCTTTGCAGACGGCAGCCAACCCATTAACGAAAGAGGATTGTATGGCGGTATTTTGATTAATCCAAACAAACATTTCAGAATCAGCAGCTATTTTGATTTTTGGAAACACCCATGGTTGAGATTTCGGAAAGATGCACCTTCTACGGGCAAAGAATTTTTTGTAAAGCTTGAATACATCAAAAAAAGAAAATATAACTTATATCTTCAATATCGGGTGGAGCAAAAACAGGAAAACTATGAACAAGAGGGCAAGAAAATCGATGGATTGACGGACTTGTGGTTACACCGATTGAGATTACATTTTAGTCATAAATACAATAAATCCTTAGAGTTCAGGAATCGTATAGAATTTTCGTACTATAGAAAAGGTGAATTAAATTCGAAAGGATATATCGTCTATCAAGACATCATTTATAAACCAATAGCCAATCCATTTTCAATGACGACGAGATTTGCTCTGTTTGATACTGATGATTTCAATAGCCGTATTTATACCTACGAAAACGACATATTGTACGAATATGGCATTCCATTTTTCCAAAATAAAGGTTCTAGATTTTATGTCAATTTTCGCTACAATTTGACTCGTTGGCTGACCGCTGAATTCCGATATTCACGTACGCATTATACCAATGTTGATCACATTAGTAGTGGTTATGAGGAAATTTTGGGCAACAATAAAACAGACCTTAAGGCGCAACTCAAATTTAGTTTTTAAATCAAAATGACACTTCAAGAAGCCAAATCATTGTGGGTGGGGGATATCGTGTTGTTGAGTAAAAGCGCAAGGAAGGGAAAGTTTTTGGGTATTACGGCTCAGCAGAAACTGAAAGTAGAAGTGAATGGTAAAATTATTATTTCTTCTCTTACAAATGTGTCGGTGATTGGGACAGAAGAGGTGGCAGATTGGAGATTAGAAATCGATCAAGAATTAAAAAATCCAATTCCCACTGAAAGTGAAAAAAGGAAAAAGAAAAACATCGATTATAGTGCTTTGAATTCCATAGACTTGCACCTAGAAAAACTGCTAGAAAACGGTACTTTGAGCACTTTAGAGCATGCCCTAGACGTCCAAATGAAGGCTGCCAAAGATTTTATCGATGAGAATATCAATCGAAAGCGTTTCAAGACGACCATCATTCATGGCAAGGGTGAGGGGATACTAAAAAATCATATAGTAGAATTACTAAGATCCTATCGTGAAGTCAGATTTTTTTCGGAAATCAATAATGGAGGAGCGACGGAAGTCCTTTTTGAATATCTTTGAATCCAATTAATGCTGAAATTGGTAGTGATTTTATCAATAATCATAGTTTCTTATAAACACTTTCCAATTAAAAGCATTGACTTAACTAAACAATTTTTATCGTGAAGATTCCAATTAATATCCAATCTGGTGAATTGAACACTGAAAATCCAATGGTCGTTGGAATAGATTTAGGAACCACACATAGTTTGGTGGCTTATGTTAAAAATGGAGAGGTGAAAGTAGTGAGAGATGATAATAGTCGCAATGCATTAGTTCCATCCATTGTTTTTATTGACGAAAACGGCGATACTTTCGTAGGTAACTATGCCAAAGAGAAACTTATATCAGCGCCAGAAAGAACGATATACAGTGCCAAAAGATTGATGGGAAAGAGCTACCATGATATCAACACAGATTCTCATCCCTTAGCCTATCAAATCATAGATTCGGATAAAGAAGCGATGGTCAAAGTCTGGATTGATGAACGAGCCTATACTCCAGTAGAACTCAGTGCTTCAATCCTTAAAGAGTTAAAGCTAAAAGTAGAAAAACAGCTGGGAGCCGTCATCAGCAAAGTGGTTATTACCGTTCCAGCGTATTTTAACGATGCACAGCGCCAAGCCACCAAGGATGCAGGTAAATTAGCCGGATTGGACGTGCTGAGAATCGTCAATGAACCAACGGCCGCAGCATTGGCTTATGGCATTGGATTGGATCCGGAAAAATCTGAAAGAGTCGTCGTTTATGACCTAGGGGGAGGTACTTTTGATGTCAGTATTTTAGATATTGTAGATGGGGTTTTTGATGTGTTGAGTACGAATGGTGACACTTACTTAGGAGGTGATGATATAGATCGATTAATTGTGAATTATTGGTTGGAGCAACACCCGGAATTACGACGAGAGAGTAATGGGAGTTTTCAGGAACTTAGAATTATTGCTGAAAGTGCTAAGAAATCATTGTCACAATCTACAGAATTTCATACTGAATATCAAGGAATTACATTAAATCTCTCTTTATCACATTTCAATGCCATAATAAAACCTTTGGTGGACACAACTATAGATTGTTGTAAAAATGCCTTGAAAGATGCTAAATTAGACAAGTCAGAGATTGACCGGATCATATTTGTAGGAGGAAGCACTCGGATACCTTATATTCAGGAAAGATTGTCGGAATATTTTGAAAAATCAGTCGATACTTCGATGAATCCTGATGAAGTGGTGGCGATGGGAGCGGCGATTCAAGCCGATATCTTAGCCGGTAATAATAAAGATTTTTTATTACTTGACGTTACACCTTTATCATTAGGGATAGAAACTGTCGGTGGTCTTATGGATGCAGTGATAAGTAGAAATTCTAAGGTGCCATGCAAAGTAGGCAGAAATTATACGACATCGGTTGATGGTCAGAAAAATCTGAGAATCAGTGTATTTCAGGGTGAGAGAGATATGGTTGCTGATAATCGAAAGTTGGGTGAATTTACCCTCACGAATATACCCCCGATGCCTGCGGGAATTCCAAAGATTGAAATTGTGTTTCAATTGGATGTTGATGGTATCCTTAAGGTGAGTGCGACAGAGCTTAGATCTGGAGTGAAACAAGAAATTAAAATTAAATCAACTTACGGAATTTCTGAAGAAGAAATGGCACTTATGCTTAAGGACTCGATTGAAAATGCCGAGGTAGATATGAAAGCAAGAGCCTTGAATGAAGCGATAAATGAGGGCAAATACGTTGTGCAATCAAGTTTGAAATTTATTAAACAAAATGAAAGTTTTTTATCTATTGAGCAGATTGAGAAATTGGGAAATTTGACGGATTCAATTGAGAAAGCGATTTCACAACAATCAAAGGATGCAATTCAAAAGGCCATCAATGAGTTGAATGACTACTCAGCACCGATAGCACAAGAAGCCCTAGATATGAATATTCAAAATGCCATACTAGGCACCCATGTTGGTAAATAATATGATTAAGGGAGTGACGACATGGCTTATCAGTGGTCTAAATCTTTTGGCTGATAATGACTAGCCTAAAACACCAAAAAGACCAACGCAATGCGTGATAAGATTATTGAACTGTTTGAATATAGGAAATTTCCATTGTTGTTTGAGGCAGCAGGTAAAAAATGGGAGGTGAGTAGCCCCTTTGTGGAAAGTTTAATTGAGCTTCAAGAAAAAATATATGATTTAGATTCAATTTTGGAGTCAGATTGGGATATAGACCCCATGCACCTTAGTGAGCAATGGAAACAGATTAATCAATGCCAACTTTTTCGCGATTTTTCAAGGGAAGAAAAGGTAGAATGGTGCCGTGAAATATTAAAATATCAAAGCCATGAATTAGCCCTTCGAAAAGGGATTTCTCCATTGGGTTTGGATATGGAATATTTTTATTATTTCAAATCTTGTGATGTCAAATTGTTGAGAAAACTCATTTATGAGCAATTTGCGGAACTGCATGATTATATCAATCTTTCAGATTGGAAATTGTTTGATTTAGTGACTGAGATTAATGACGATGTCATGGATTTGCACGAAGACTGCCAGTATTATAATGGCAATGCATTTCTTATTTCAATGGTGCAGGATGGTAAAGAATTGACTAGAAATAAATTTGCCGATTTTTTAAACGAATGCGGCAAAAAAAACGAGAAATGCCACTACAACACGGATATAAAAAATGAGTTAAAAAACTGGGTGTCAAATGAAGTGGATTCCACTTTAAAATTAATGAGCCAAAGAATCGAAGAATCAGACCTCGACACTTTGGCTCATAGCACATTATTTAGTAAATTCGAATGCCTAAGTTAGGCTTCTTTAAACATCTTGGCTTCTAGCGAATTAAAATCTGTTTCTACAAATTTTTTGCCATCCCATTTGCCCAACCACTCACACTTATCTTTGTATGTTTTTAGATAATTGGCATAGGCTACGATGGCTTTTTGCTTATCTGATCTCTTAATTGTAATATTGCTATTGTGATCTTTTTTGATTACGAAATAATAAATCCCTTTTCCGTAATCAAATTTTTTTGTGCTTATTCTAGCCATAATTAAAAATTTTATTGATCTTGAAATTTATGTTGACGATACTGAGCATTTAATATCTCATTTCGTCGACTTACTGATTTTTTTGTAAATGCTTGCCTCGCTCTTAGTTCCTTTGTTAATTTTACTTTTCTGTGCTTTTGTTTGTAGCGTTTTAGTGCTCTGTCGATTGATTCTTCTTCCTTTACGTTAATTATTAGCATTTTATATATTTATATTAAAAAATAATATTAAATAGAATTATTGGTAAATTATAGCATACAATTTACCAAAGACAACTAAATCATCAATTTTCCGAAACTTGTAGGAGATATCATACTATTGAAAGTATGACAATCGCAATTTGGTAAGTTACCTTGAAATAAAAACTTTATAACGTCTCCTTTTACTTAGAAAAATTACTTCAATTCACATAGTGAATGATTATGTTAAACGTAAAGATAATAAAAAAAGTTCAAATTCAATGATTTACGCATTCTCAATTTGTGATTTAGACAAAATATAAAAGCCCCAAGCCGTTGCAAATGCCAATAGAGCAATAAAAGAATATAAAACTATGAAGTTGTAATTTTCGGCAATATAAAGTCCTACCGAAGGTGCTGTAATATGTGATAGACCATAGGCAATGGAGTACAATGCGATGTACTCTCCTTGACGCCTTTTGGCTGGTCTAGTGATGACAAAATTCATCATAAAGGGCATGGCAAATATTTCTGCGAAAGTGATGATCGATATAAATAAAAGCACAATCACTATAGCATTCAAAGGAGCTATTAAAATTAAGTAACTCAAGGCTAAAAGAATACAACCTAATTGAATAAATCTAAAGTTGGATCTTTTTCCATCTACTTTTGTAATTAATGGCATTTCTACCATGACAATGAGTAGTCCATTGAGAGACAGAATGTAGCCGATGGTTTCAGTCGAATATCCCCATAAATCATGCATATACAAAGGGACACTCGTAAATAATTGAAAAAAACAAAAGGCAAATAAAAAAGTGAAAATTAAAAATTTTATAAATACAAGGTCGTGAATTACCTTGTTGCCTTTATCTGTAGAGCGACTTTCCTCATGGCTTTTCAATGCATGCTTTTTAGGTAAAAATGAAACCAATGCCAATGCTGCTAACAAACAAGTAGCACCCTCCAAGACGAATATCCACTTGAAACCGTAATGTTGCGCCACGACACCACCGACGGCAGGCCCAATGGTAAAACCCAAATTAATCGCCAGCCTCATCAAAGAAAAGGATCTTGTAATGTTTTCTTTCTTAGCATAGGTCGACACGGCGATTGCATTAGCTGGTCTGAATGTATCAGCCGTAAGACTGAATGCAAAAACTAAGAAAAGGATAGGGTAGAAGTCTCTTACAAAATACATTGAAAAGGCAATCAAGCCACTGATAGTCAAGGATGACCATTGTATGTCATAATAGTTGATTTTATCGGTTAGTTTTCCACCAATAAATGAGCCCAATATACTTCCTAGGCCGAATGCTCCCATGATAATCCCCGCCTGTGTGTAGCTGAGGCATAATTCCTCAGTGGCGTAAAGTGACATAAATGTGATAATCATCGTACCTGATCGGTTAATAAGCATGACGAGCCCCAGTAGCCACACATATTTGTTAAGACCCGAAAAAGATCTCACATAGAATCGTGCCAAGTCAATTATCCATTTCATTGCAAAGGTGCCTGCTTACATCGCTTGTATGATATCGTATTGAGTAATTATGTAATCCTGACCATTAATGTCCTTACTGATTACCGCCGGGGAATCTTTTGAAATATACTTATTCAATTCTTTTATTGAAATCGAGGAATCCACAACGGGAAAAGCCGCTTCCATGATTTTATCAATAGAAGAATCTAGGTGTTCCATAGGGTTTTTAAGAATGTACTCCAATAATTTGGTGTCTCTAATAGAACCTATGTATTCACCATTTTCTACTACAGGTAATTGAGAAATGTCATTCTCCTGCATAATCTTTAATGTCTCTTTGACAGAATTATCTTTGTTTACGGTCATAAATCTTTGATTCTTGAGCCGATTAATTATATTTTTGACACTTAATTCCTCCTCAAGAAATCCTCTTTCTCGCATCCAATCGTCGTTAAATATTTTCCCCACATACCGACTTCCATGGTCATGAAATATGACGACCACAACGTCACCCTCCTTGAGCTGATCCTTAAGTTGGATAATTCCCGCAAGAGCTGATCCTGCAGAATATCCCAGTAAGAGTCCCTCTTCTTTTGCCAGTCTTCTTGCCGCGAGAGCACCATCCTTATCGCTTACTTTTTCAAAATGATCAATGACACTAAAATCCACATTTTTAGGCAATATGTCTTCACCTATACCCTCAGTAATATAGGGGTATATCTCACTTTCGTCAAAAACACCCGTTTCATGGTATTTTTTAAATACGGATCCATAAGTATCAATGCCCCATACTTTGATGTTTGGATTTTTTTCTTTGAGATATTTGGAAGTTCCACTAACAGTACCACCAGTGCCCACGCCTACCACGAGATGTGTGATTTTTCCATCCGTTTGTTTCCATATTTCAGGGCCGGTGCTTTCGTAGTGAGCCATAGCATTGGAAGGATTATCATATTGATTTAACCAGCAGCTGTTGGGAATCTCTTTAGATAATCTTTCTGCAACAGAATAATAAGACCTGGGGTCATTCGGTTCTACGTTCGTTGGACATACGATGACTTCTGCTCCTACTGCACGAAGCATATCTACTTTTTCTTTTGATTGTTTATCCGAAGTTGTGAAAATGCACTTATAACCCTTTACCGCTGCGGCAAGAGCAATGCCCATGCCGGTGTTTCCAGAAGTACACTCTATAAAAGTACCGCCAGGCTTTATTTTTCCTTGCTTTTCTGCATCTTCTACCATCTTCAGAGCCATTCTATCTTTGATAGAATGGCCTGGATTATAGGTTTCCACCTTTGCTAATACTAATGCCGGTACATCGGATACTGTTTTGTTTAGTTTCACTAGTGGTGTGTTACCTATGGTCTGAAGTACATTTTCGAAATATTTCATTTGATGATTTAGTTTTTTAATCTATGTATAAATTATGTTTTTGACACCTCATGTAGGCAGCCAAAAAGTGTTTTTTAGTTGAATTCAATCAAAGAGGTACAAAGATACTTAAAATCAAGCTGCAAATTTTTGGAAAAAATGAATTGAATCACATGCAAAAAAGAAAAAGCCCCTAACTCCTACGAGTTAGAGGCCCCATCTTTCTATATAACCCCCTTACATGTTATCGAGCGATAACAAATGTAAGCTCTTTGTATTCATTTGTTATGTGGTACAAATATAATATATAAATCATAAAAACAAAGCTTTTTTTTAAAAAAAAGTAAATATTGTTTTCCCATTGTTCAAAGAGTATGCAGTCACATCTAGCAATTTAATCTGTATAAACTTTAAGTTTTGCATTTGTATGACATGAAAGATTTTTCACAGTGATTGCTTTAGAAATTCTCAATAAAAAAGGCCCACATAATGTGAGCCTTTTATTAATTCGTGGAATATTTTTTCTTATTTCTGAATAGTCAGTTTAGTACTATTAAATCCAGAGTTAGTACTTACTAAGACTGAATATACACCAGAAGCAAGATTTGAAACATCTAATCTCACGTTTTTATCACTCACTTTGTAATACTGTTTAGTAATGACATTTTTACCAGTAATATCATTTACTAAGATAGTTACTTGATCTTCTATATTTTCAAATGATAGATCTACATTAACGTAATCCGTTGTAGGATTAGGAAATACTTCGAAGGAAATATTAGGATCTAAATCGTTCGAACTAGTAACAATATCCAATTCTACAGGAATGTGCCATACCAATGCTCCACTTTGATCTAAAACTCTATCCGCTTCATCTCCAGATGAGCCACTACCAAAAACACAACCTGCTAGATTAATAGGATCATCAGCAAAAGTTGCTAATGCAAACACGTTTGCCGCTGGATTAATATCACCATTGCTATTGGAGTTTGCAGCGTAAAAATACCACAAGGCTTCTCCACCAGTACCAGTTGTACCTGGGTCAATTGGATTGAAATTAACGGCTACAAGTAGATTGTACTCTTGTCCATCTTCAAAATCCTCTAAAACTAATGCTTCTTCACTGTCCAATTTGTAAACAGGTACTGTAATTACTCGGTCAGCACTGTCAGGATCAACAATTGCAAATCCGCCTCCCAACGGGAATCTTTCATCATTGTCAACTCCAACTACTCCGTCATCATTAACATCAACCCACTGATAAATCGTTACGCTTACAGTTCCACTATGATTTGCATCTCCCTGAACTGCATATCCAAATTGTACGTTATCAACCTTATACTTATAGTTGCCTGGAGCTGTACCATTGGTAAAGTGGTAGTTATTAGCTATCGTTGCATAATTACTCATAGAATTGTATCTCCATCCACCAATATTACCAGAACCATCGACTGGAGTTTTTGAAAATATTTTTCCACCAATAGTATAACTGGTCTCTAAAACATTGTTGCCTAAATCCCCATCTGCTTCAGCATTCGCAGTGTATTTAATTGTATAGGTATCGTTTTCGGTTGCAGGTGTATATTTATTAGGGAATACTGCATTTTCATAAGTAGTATCTGCTTGTAAAACACCGTAATCCAAGTTTTCGCTGTACAATGTTTCGTTAGCAGAGTTTACAACTTCTACGTTAACGCTAACATTTCCAGGGCTAGCATTACCTAGAGTTTTTACATCTACCATAAATGGAATAGGAAGAGCTCCTTGACCCTCAGGAAATAATTTGTCAGAAGCACCGGCATACCAGTCATCAGACAATGCAACATCTTGTTGTAATTCTTCTTTCAAAACAACATCATCAATGATCCAGTAATAAAAATCACCAGTTCCAATGAATTTAATTCTACAGTTTGACTGATTGTCAAGAACACTAGCTGGAACATCAATTTGCTCTGTGTTTAAAACTTGATTTGTAACGTTTGCAGTAGGAATTGATATTGCAGTTCCCCAAGTAGCACCGCCATCTGTTGAGAATGCCACTGAGCTACTTCCATTTAATCTATTATCTAGCGTAGTATAGGAAAGTACAATATTTTCTCTATTGCTGCAATCTATAACAGGTGAAATTAACTCCGCAGTATATCTAGGATATGGATTTGGAATTTCTGCAGGTGCATAAACTGAAAGTGTGGTACCACAATAGTCGAAGTAAACTGCACCGTTGCAAAGAGACTCTGATCCAATTACTGAACCAGATCCGAAATATGTACAATCAGAAGTTCCGTCAGCAGTAAATTTCCAAGCTAAGTCATCAACGGATATCAAATCGGTATTTTCAACACTTACACCCACACTTGTCCAATCACCAAGACCACCGTCAAAATCACCTTGTCCTTTTTCATTACCCCAAAATACATTGTCATCATACATCGGGTCACACTGATATCTAAAGGTTCCATTCACATTGCCGTTTTCTAACGCCATTTTAATGATATTGCAATTTGCTCTAGACATCATAAATGCTACGCCTGTAAATGCAGAAGTACCAGACATAATACTTGGGTCTGAATCGCTATTATTACAAACCATCAAACCAATAGCCGCAGTAGCAGCAAGATTATCTGCTTTTACTGTGAAATTACATTCACCTCTGTCAAGTATAGCGAATTTTCCATCTAAATCACCGCCATTTGTAATTGGTTCGCAACCATCTGTTACTGTACCTGGGGTCATGTCACCGTTAGAATCAATAGCTTGGTCGTCATATCCAAGAGCCAAATCAGCAGTAACATTGGCGCCGCTTTGATCGCCAAACTGTGCTCTTGCTACTGGATAATCACCAGCGATTTCGGCAGGTTCGTTAATGGTTAATACATATTGACTGTATCCGTTCAGTGCATACGAAAACATCAATAGCAATGTAGCAAGACCAGCCAATGAATTTGTAAATTTCTTCATCATAATTAATAAGTTTTTAATTTCGATTTTAGATAAAAATGTTTCAAATAATTGAGAGTAAAGTTAATTATTTATTTTGAATTGAAATGTCTTATGGAACAACATTCGTCATTTTTATACTTTAATTTTTTTTGAAATGAGGTGGACTATTTTATCCTTTGATCCTACATTTTCTAATAGCCATACATCTGCATTTCGATTAATTGTTGATAAGTTGTGGATTATGTATGTTGATATATCATATATGTCTTTTGTTTCACAAATTTCAAAACCTATGCCTGAGTCCAATGCCAATTTTGCTTCTGGAAATTTTTTATGTTTAGGACCGAAAATTACCGGTTTGCCAAAGCTAATCGGCTCCAAAATGTTGTGTAATCCATTATGAAAACCACCACCTACATAGCTCATTGTGCTATAATAATACAAGTCAAAGAGCATACCCATTTTGTTTACAATCACGATATTGGAGTCGTTAGCTTGATGATTAAATTCATCCCACATTATACTTTTAGGTATTAATTTTTTGATTTTGGTAATATAATTATCATTGATATCATGTGGCACTACGATGTGAAGGAATTCATCGGAATTATTAATAAATGATTCCAATATTTTAAGATCGTCTACCCAAATACTACCATATACTATGATTCTATTTCTAGGGTCAAATTCGTCAAGCAACGTAATTTCCTTCCTATTTTCAGACCTTTGTATTACATTATCTACTCGAGAGTCACCAGTTAATTCTGCCTTGAGATGAAAGAGGTTTGCGATGATTAGTGAATTTTCATTTTGAACGAAAAAACAATCTATTTTTTGCAATATTGGTAAAAAAATATTTCTAATACATGGTCTTAAAAAATATTGATTTTTCCGAAAAATGGAGGCGACAAAAAAGGTTGGAGTTTTAGATAGAGTAAGTTGATTCAAATAATTCCACCAAAATTCATATTTTACAAAAATAGCAAACTTTGGCTTCAGAATGTTGATGAATTTTCGGCTATTTGTATAGGTGTCAAGTGGTAGATATATAGCAGCATTCAACCGTTCGTAATTTTTCCTGAACTCTAAGCCAGAGGGGGAAAAAAAACTGACCAAAATAAAATACCCCTGATTAAAATAATAATCTATGAGTGGCCTAGCTTGTTCGAATTCACCTAAAGATGCCACATGAAACCATATTATATCTCGGTTGCCCGAAGAAATCTTGATATCAATTAGCTTGTTTCGCCAATTTTTTAATCCTGAGAGTCGTTGAATATATTTTTTGGAAAATAAACCAATGAAAATTTCGAATAATGAAATTATTTGGATTAGAACTCTATAAAGTATCATTTACTCTTAGTAATAAATAATTTCTTCTTCACTATATCTATAAAAAGGGAGTAAAATTTCGAATTTAAGACCTATCAAATGATCAATTTTACCCTCGGTGTCAAAAGCGGCTTGGTCAAAATTGAACTTTCTTACATTATGTGAGAAAGCCAGAGTATAATCTACTAAGAAATTCATATTTAACTTTTTGTCCTTGGATACAAACATATACCCAATGTGTGACTTGATAGCTAACCCTCGCGACAGTCTATCATAACCCTTGCTATAAACCCCATTGATGATTTCAAAAGATTGGGTATCGTCGTTAAAAATCAACTCATGTTGAAGTAATCCAACGCCTAAACCTGCTTTTAAGCCCTTCGGGATTTCAATATTTTTGCTGAAAATTTTTCCCGCATATATTCCAATAAACATTCCTCTTCCTCTTATGATAGTTTCAGAAGGGACACCAAAAGAGCCATAGAGAACTCCATTTTCAGCTCGGTATGGGGCAAAAACATCTTCCTTGACTGGAGCATTGAATTTGTAATCAAAATCTAAACCATAATAGAATTTGGATGATAATATTTGCTCTGCGCCGATAGATATTTTTAAATTTCTACCAAAGCGATTTGCCATGTCTCCACCAGGCCATTCCATGCCATAACCAAAATTTAGGTTAAACATGCCACCAAAAGTACTTTGACCAACCAGATTTGGAGCAATTGTTATGCTTATTATAAAAAGTATAAAAACCTGAATTTTTTTCATATCCAATTTTCGTATCACAATATTACAGCTAATCGCTTACCTTTGCAAACTTAAACGATTTAATGAGAAAAATGTCTTCGATGAGTAATCAAAAAAGAGTTTTGATAACAGGAGGAGCTGGTTTTATCGGCTCACATTTGTGTGATAGATTTATAAATGAAGGGTATCGAGTGGTTGCAATAGACAATCTTATTACTGGAAACCTTGAAAATATTGCCCATTTATTTCCACTTGAAGAATTCGAATTTTATAACCATGATGTTTCAAAGTTCGTTCATGTGCCGGGAAATATTGATTATATACTGCATTTTGCAAGTCCCGCAAGCCCTATTGATTACTTACAGATGCCAATCCAGACATTGAAAGTGGGTTCACTCGGGACACATAATTTGTTGGGATTGGCAAGAGTTAAAAATGCGAGAGTCTTGATTGCAAGTACTTCTGAGGTATATGGCGATCCTTTAGTACATCCACAATCTGAAGAGTATTGGGGAAATGTTAACCCAATAGGTCCCCGTGGAGTCTATGATGAAGCCAAACGATTTCAAGAGGCGATGACCATGGCTTATCACACTTATCATGGATTGGAAACAAGGATTGTAAGAATTTTCAACACCTACGGACCTCGCATGCGGGTGAATGATGGTCGGGTCTTACCTGCATTTTTCTCACAAGCCATTAGAGGGGAAGGATTAACTGTATTTGGTGATGGAAACCAAACGAGGAGCTTTTGTTATGTTGATGATTTGGTGGAAGGAATCTACCGATTACTTTTGTCGGACTACCAACTACCGGTAAATATGGGCAATCCCGCAGAAATTACCATTTTAGAGTTTGCAGATGAAATATTAAAATTAGTAAACAACCCCAAAGCCCATATAATTTACAAACCATTGCCTATTGATGATCCGAAACAACGGAAACCGGATATCACGAGAGCCAATGAAATACTTGGGTGGCAACCCAAAGTGAACAGACATGAAGGTCTAAAAAAGACCTATGAGTACTTTAAGGAAGTGGTTTCAGTCGATTAAAAAAGTTGTAAATTATTTAAGTCCGAAAGCCTTTTTGATTTTATCAACATAGTCGAGCTTCTCCCACGTGAATGTCTCTACATTAATTGTTTTCTTTTCTCCAGATCCGTTTACAAATACGAGTTTTTTCTTTTCAGATTCTCTGCCCATGTGACCATAAGCCGCTGTTTCTGAGTAAATAGGAGTTCTTAATTTTAACCTTTGCTCAATGGCATAAGGTCTCATGTCGAACAATTCGTAAATCTTTCGTGCTATTTCACTGTCGTGCATATCTACCTTTGCTGTGCCATAAGTATTCACATAAATATTCGTCGGTTTTGCTACACCAATGGCATAAGAAACTTGGACTAGTACCTCGTCACAGAGTCCAGAGGCGACCATGTTTTTGGCTATGTGTCTTGTTGCATAAGCAGCTGATCTGTCCACTTTACTTGGGTCTTTACCACTAAAGGCACCGCCTCCATGGGCACCTTTACCACCATAAGTATCGACGATTATTTTTCTTCCAGTCAATCCTGTATCGCCGTGTGGTCCACCGATCACAAATTTTCCGGTTGGATTGATGTGATAGGTGATATTATCGTCAAATAATACTTGAATTTTCTTAGGCATTTCCTTTTTTACCTTAGGTATCACTATTTTGATAATATCTTCTTTGATGGTTTTGAGCATATCTTTTTCTTTGTCAAAATCGTCATGCTGCGTCGATACGACAATACTATCAATACGAATCGGTGTATTGTCTTCTGAATATTCAATTGTGACTTGTGACTTGGCATCAGGGCGGAGATATTTCATTTTTTTCCCTTCATGCCTGATTTCTGCCAATACTTGTAATATTTTGTGTGACAGATCTAACGCCAATGGCATGTAGTTATATGTTTCGTTAGTAGCATAACCGAACATCATGCCCTGGTCACCGGCACCTTGATCCTCTTTGTTTTTTCTATCTACACCTCGATTAATATCCGGAGATTGTTCGTGTATGGCAGAAAGCACACCACAAGAATTTGCTTCGAACATATATTCCGACTTCGTATATCCTATTTTTTTAATCACATCTCTTGCGATTTGTTGTACATCAAGATAGGTGTTGGATTTGACCTCACCGGCTAAGATGACTTGTCCAGTTGTCACTAAAGTCTCACAGGCTATTTTAGATTCAGAATCGAATGCTAAAAAGTGATCTACTAAAGAATCAGAAATTTGATCTGCAACTTTATCTGGATGTCCTTCAGAAACAGATTCAGATGTAAAAAGATATGACATTGTATACTTAAATTATTATGAGTAAAGAAATGCAAAATTAACTTTTGCCGAAATATATTCAACTAAACGAACATATTAAATACTCTATTGGTTTTTACATACATCAAAGTGAATGGTTAATCGTTCGTTAAATTTTTAAGTAGATAATTACGTATTGTATTTTTATATTTTACATTTGTGAATTCTTTTGAAAGCAGGAAATGAAGCATTCAAAAAGAATCTTTAGAAATTTAGTAAAAAAGGAGAGATGAAATTTACCTTAGATAAAAACGAAGATTTTTCAGTATTTAAATTGAATGAAGAAAATTTGAATTCTATTATGGCACCGAATTTAAAATCGGAGTTTATATTCCTAAGAAATGAGGGAGTGAGAAATCTGATATTGGATATGACGGATGTGAAATATGTAGATTCTAGTGGCTTAAGTTCAATTTTAACAGCCAATCGTCTATGGAATGGTTATGGTACTTTTGTGGTATGTGGTGCCGTTCATCCTTCGGTAAAAAAATTAATTGAAATCTCACATTTAGGCTCGATTCTTACCCTCGTACCGACATTAGAAGAGGCTCGTGAATATATTTTTCTAGATTCTATAGAAAGACAGCTAAAAAGCGAAGAAGAGTAGAATACTTTATCATTTAAATTTGGTTGAACTGTTAGAAATATCTTTTTTGTTTTATACTGGCAAAAGTTGATATTCAAATGAAAAAATTTGAAGTAACAGTTTTGGGTGCAAATGCGGCACTTCCTCAGGTCGGAAGATCGACTTCTGCACAAGTATTAAATTATAATGAGAATCTATTCCTCATCGATTGTGGTGAAGGTACTCAGCTCAGGCTTGACCAATGCAAGATTAAAAGAAATCGAATAAGTCATGTCTTTATCAGTCATCTCCATGGAGATCACGTTTATGGATTGCCTGGTTTATTGACAAGTTATAATCATTTTTCGAGAAGTAAGAAATTGACCCTTGTGGGGGTATCAGGACTTCAAGAATTTGTACAAAGTGTTTTGAAAATCTCTTCAGGATATTTGGATTACGAACTAGAGATTCGGGAAGTTCCCAATGATACAACCACACTGGTATTCGAGTCTGAACATTTGCAAATATTTGCTTTTCCTCTTGTACATCGAGTACCAACCGTTGGATATTTGTTTAAAGAGAAGCAATCTTATAACATTAATCCGGCAGCTATTGAAAGATACTCACTGAGTATTGAGGAAATGCAAAACATTAGATTTGGTACCTCAATTATTAGAGATGGAATCGAACTCCCTTTGCAAGATTTAACACTTTCGATACATGAACCGCGGTCATACGCTTATATGTCGGACACGATTTATTCAGAGGGATATGCTGATTTTCTTTATGGGTTGACGACCCTTTATCATGAATCCACTTATCTTGAAGATTTGGTAGATAAAGCCATCGAAAGGGGCCACAGTACTGCAAAACAAGCCGCAAAATTTGCTAAATTGATCAATGCTAAAAGACTATTACTAGGCCACTTTAGCAGTCGCTATGACAAGCGTCAGGTTTTTAGAGAGGAGGCAAAAGAATTCTTCGAAGAGTCCATCATCGTGAAAGATGGAAAAACCTATTTTATATAGACTAATAGAATAAATATTAATGATTAATCAAAGTTAAAATAATTAGAATCTTTAATCTTTTTATATCCAGTGACAATAGATTGGATATGACAATTTGAACTAATTTTATCGGACTTCGAATTCAATTTTTCAAAATGGACTGCTATACTCCTCATTGTTTAAATAGGTCTCGTCCGTAAGTGTATTCAAAAAGTTGATGATATCTGCTTTATCTTCTTCCGTTAGTTTTAAACCACCTTTTTCCACGACCTGTATCAATGCCGGATCTATCGAATTTGACATTTTTAGGTGCTCGTTATAATGGTCTAGTACGTCATTAAGGGTTTTGAATCTGCCATCATGCATATAGGGTGCAGTTACGGCTACATTTCTGAGTGATGGCACTTTGAATTTTGCTCGGTCACTTTCAAGTCCTGTAACCATTTCTCGACCAATATCAGTAATTTCAGCGTCACCGTCTAGTCCATTATTCATATATTTGTTGTTTTCAAAATTGAAGCCAGAGTGACAGTGGGCACAGTCGGCACCAGAATATTCAGGGAAATAGGGATTAAATTCGGTCTCGAATAGTGCTAAACCTCTTTCCTCACTTGCGCTTAATGTTGTTTCACCTCTTTTAAATTTATCGTATTTGCTATCATTACTGACGATGCTCAACATAAACTGTTCCATGGCGAGAGACATCTTTTCGGGAGTTATATCTTCTGTACCATAAGATCGAATAAATTGGTTTCGGTACTCTCCTGATGAGTTTAATTTGGCGATGACATTATCCAAGGTTTCATTCATTTCTAGAGGATCTTGAATGGGTTTTAGTGATTGGTCTCGGAGGAGGTGAGCTCTTCCATCCCAGAAAAATTCATTGCTATGCCAAGCCATATTAAAAATGGCCATGGCTTGACGCTTTCCCGGTAATTTCTCGACACCGACAGAGAACCGGGTCGTATCCGAAAAGCCATCATTTTGAACATGACAGCTCGCACAGGACATCGATTGGTCTCTTGATAACATTTTTTCATAGAACAACATTCGACCTAGTTTAACTATTTGATTGGTCAAAACATTGTCAATGGGAAGGGTAGGAGCTGGAAAATATCCAGATTTTAAGGTGTATGGAGTTTCATCTAATTTTACCTCTTCTATCTTCTCTTCTTTATTGCAAGCTGATAGGAGTACAGCGAAAATCGAAATTATGGAAAATGAGAATTTCATAGTTATTATTTATGAATTAGTGTATTCGTAATAAACGTTTTGTCGGTCAATGAATTTAGAAATGCTTTTAAATCCTCTTTTTCACTTTCCGAAAGATGAAGTGGTTTGATTAAGGAACTTTTTTGAGGATTTTCTGCTCCTCCTGTATTATAATGATCTATTACCTCATCCAGAGTGGACATTGATCCATCGTGCATATAGGGTGCTGTAAGGGCTATGTTTCTGAGGCTGGGAGTTTTGAATTTGGCAAAATCTTCTTCCTTGCCTGTGAGTCTGAATCTCCCGGAATCCGAATATTCGTCGTATAATCCATTATTCTCAAAGGAATAATTCGTGAAGTTAAACCCCGAGTGGCACTGAGAACACTGCAATCTGTCACTAAAAAACAAGTTCATTCCTCGTATTTCATTTTCATTTAAAGCACTTTGGTCGTTATAATTTTCATACTTATCATAAGGGCTATAACCACTTATAAGACTGCGTTCGAATGTGGCAATGGCTCTCGTAATGACGAAGGCATCGGGAATTCTATCATAAGCCTCCAGTGCCATCTCTACGTAACTGACATCTTGATTCATGCGTTCAGCGATCAGTAATATGTTGAAATCAAATTCATTGTGTTCTTGAATGGGCACCAAAACTTGCATTTCCAAAGTAGGCACACCCCCTTCTCTGAGATAGTAAGGATGAAAGGCGACATTGGCAAGGGAAGGTGCATTTCGTGTCCCTACTCGTGCCTCAACACCTTGGCTTACTGAAACCTTGTCGCTGAAGGCATTTTCTGCAAGGTGGCAGGAAGCACAACTAATTGACTTATCAGAAGATAGTATGGGGTCGTAAAACAGTTTTTTGCCAAGTTCCCATCGCGATTTGGAATAAAGATTATCCGCAGGAAATTGAATTGCATCAAATCCCTTGGGAATTTCCATGAGTTCAAAGTGCTTTTCTACAGAAATTTCCTCTTTGCTACATGAAAAGAGAAATGATATCAAAAGGATAAAAACCCAACTTAATCGAATCATAGGCCTATACTACTATTGAATAACGATACGTTTGGTTGCAATTGTCTTATGTCCTACTTGTAAACTCACGAAATAAATACCTGCATTCAATCCATTAAGTTGGATTACTTCCTCATTTTTTACACCCAAATTATTTTGTAGTATTTTGCCGGATGTATCTGAGATTACCAAATCTCCGTAATTTACATTTGAATCATTAAACAAAACTTTTATAAAATCTTCAGAAACTACCGTGGGATAAATATCAAACTGAATCGATTGAAGTTCCTCTTCGGTAGCACTCGTTGATTCTGATACGGTAAAGACATTTCTAGCCAAATTGTTGATACACACTTGAGCTTCATCACTTTCACCATGTACTACGACTCCATATTGAATGTCAATGTTTTTTAGTGCTTGGGTATAGTCCGCATTTAAAGAAATCGTTACCTGACCATCAACAGGTATGGCATTAAGATCTATGCTTACCGAGCTATAATTAGAATCTCCAAGTCCATGCAATTGAAATACTTGATCCATGTTCGAGCCGCAAAATCCCTCCATTGCCACAAATCTGTACCCGGCAGTCCACCCCCAATGCATGGAAGGAAACTTGGGTGACAATGGGTGATTGGCAGGATAACTTGCAGGATCTGTGTGATTGTGAGTGGCATCAACGCCAATGTAAAATTCTATTTTTTCTACATTATTAATGTCGAAATTTCCAAGGTTGATGTTTGTTTTTTTACCTGCATCTACGAGTATCCAAGTATCTTCAACGTTTGTGACTGTACCACCATCGTGAGTAATGGATATTTCTGATAGGTAATATTCCATTCTGGTGACTAGAAAATTTTCATCCAAATTATTTTGAGCCATTTTATTCATTTCAAAATCCTCTTCTCCCAATTTGTGATTAATATTCAGGTAAACGGCATTTTGTGCATTCAGACCGAACATAGAGGCTATTGTGAAAAGTAAAAGTGTAAATATTTTATTCATAGTTGTAGTATTTTGACCAAAATTAAAGCTTTTTATTGAATTCCCAGCCATGATTTGCTTAAATATGATAGAGAATGGATTAAGGAAACCAAGCTGTGTGTGCTAATTCACAGAAACAGTTGATTTTTGACAATCAAACAATTTTGATTAGACAGAATAAATTATATATAAAGATTTTAGATATGACATAGAAATCAAATTCTTTATGCGTACTTTTATGACTTTATAAATCTGACTTGAGAGATGTTTTTAGAACCAAGTTTTCGCGGACAACGCAGCGGATGGATTGAAGTCGTGTGTGGCTCCATGTTTTCAGGTAAAACAGAAGAACTTATCAGGAGACTGAGAAGAGCCCAGATTGCCAATCAGAAAGTAGAAATCTTTAAACCCAAAAGAGATACCCGCTATGATGAGCATAATGTGGTGTCACATAATGAAAATTACATCAGAAGTATCCCCATCGAGAAGAGTACCGAGATGCTGCAATATGTGAGAGATGTCAATGTGGTAGGAGTGGATGAAGCTCAGTTTTTCGATGAAGATTTAGTGGAAGTCTGCCAAAAATTGGCGATTGCAGGTGTGAGGGTCATCGTGGCGGGTCTTGATATGGATTTTAGGGGAAAGCCATTCGGACCTATTCCAGATTTGCTCGCGGTGGCCGAATACATCACCAAAGTGCATGCGATATGCCCTCATTGTGGCAATCTTGCGACGCATTCTTACAGGCTCAGCGCAGAGACTGAAACCGTCGTATTAGGTGAGAAAGATAAATACGAACCTCGCTGCAGAATATGTTATGAAATGGGAAATATCCTAGATTTTAGACGGAAAGATTGATTATTCTCTTTTCCAAATCAATTCCGGGATTACTTGATTTTCCTTGATAATTCCTGCTTTTACGAGATTAAATACCACACTTTTAACCATCTTATCGCTAACCCAGCCATGAATGGCCCATTCGGTGGAGTGAAACCAGCGTTCTACTTGATCATAATCTTGATGATATCGGGTACTCACGAGGGATATACTTTCGTCAGAATTCATAAATAGATCCGAAGAGTCATGAATGGTTCTTAACATACGTATCAATTCCTTTGGATTTTCTTTAATGACTTTATCCGTTGCTGCAATGACAAAACATGGCCAAGGAGTAAGATATTCGCCTATCCGACGTAAAATGCCCTGCTCTACATAGGGTAGAGTGGTATATTTTTCCCAATAGAATACATCTGATTCTAGATTACTCAGTGAATTTAAAGCACCGTCAAGATTCTTTACTATGACAAATTGGTCTTCTACGATGCTTTTGTTTTTTGCATTGGCATCAACTATAGGCATGAGATGAGATCCTGAGCCAAATCGGCTGATAGCGAATTTTTTGTCAAAAATATTTTTATAATTCTTTAAGGTATTATGATATCCAGTATGCACTCCCCATATAAGTGGTGTATTGACATAAACGCTGATTAGTTTTGAGGGATTGCCATTGATGATATCAGTAATGATGCCTTCAGTAAGCAAGATGCACACATCGACCTCGTCATTGCGCAAAGCTTTGGTCATTTGACCTGTGCCACCGTCATAAGTTTGCCAATGAACAGCAACATCACGCTTGGCAAATTCACCATTTTCAATGGCAAGATGGATAGGCAAATTAAAATGCTCGGGAACACCACCAATTCGTATCATTTATTGATTTTTATGATTTCTGAATGCTTAAGAAGTGCAATTATAGAAACAAATACTATTTTTACTTTCTTTATGAGGCAAATAAATTTTTAAAAATGAGAATTGAATCAACTGGGGTCACGGATTATCTGAATAAAGTTCCGACTGATAAATCGCCTGCATTGAATAAGCTGAGAGCCACGATTTTAGATCATCTTCCAGTGGGATATGATGAAGAAATCAGCTACGGAATGATAGGTTACGTGGTGCCATTATCGACTTATCCTGCAGGATATCACTGTACTCCCAATACTCCTCTTCCATTTGCAAGTATAGCGGCACAGAAAAATTTTATTGGTTTTTATCACATGGGCCTGTATGCGATGCCCGATTTATACAAGTGGTTTGTGCAGGAATACCCTAAGTATTCAAAGTATAAATTGGACATGGGAAAGAGCTGCGTCAGGTTTAAAAGAATGGATGACATTCCTTATGAATTGATAGGTCGACTCATGGAAAAAGTAAGCGTCGCAGATTGGATAAATACCTATGAAAGTGCCTTCAAAAAATAGTCTAGTTCTGATATTTTTGAATAATTTTAATAAGGGCATCTTCCGGCAATCTAGTCTTGAGGTGCTCCTTCATCACATTGATGAAATCATTTAACATGAGTTCATTGAAGCCCAATTTTACACCGATTCGATGGATGATTTTTTCTTCTGAAGGCATGATTTTTCCATCGATTTTCATTGCAAATAATAAATAGTACATCAATGTCATCCTTTCCATTTCATTGGGTGGCGGTTGCAATGGATAAGATGTCGGGTTTTCCGCAATTTGATCTATTTCCGATGCAGATAGTCCGAGAGAATCTGCCATTTCTTTTAGGAATGAAAGTTCCGGGTTGGATATTTCGTTGTCTGATTTTACCAATTCGATGGTTAATGCAAAAAATTGTTCTGCTCTATCTTTATTCATGTTGGATTATTTAAAATTACCAATTTAGTAATAGGTCAATCAAACCGTTGTTATTACCTACTAATATTCCTTTTTGTCTTGCACCCAAGGTGATGTTTTTCATTGTTTTCGTATTTTTATCTAAGAAAATGCCGCTCTTTAATATGTTGGATTCTGCTCTTAGATTTCCGTCCTTAGATCCTAGTAGAAGCAACCCTTTTCCATTTGCGAGGTGTCGATTTGACGGATTCGATTGCTCAATACTTCCTGCAAGTAAAACATCTTTAACACCATCGTGATTGTAATCATCGACGAGAATATCCAAAATTGGAAATAATTGTGCTTCTTTGGGTAGTTTCTTAGCAGTAAAATTCATGTTGCCATCATTAATAAATACGAAGGAGCTCAATGTATTGACTTCAAATTTCTCAATTCCATTACCGGATGTTTTTCCTAATATATTTGACATACTTGCCTCATTATATTTATTTGAAGAATCATACTCAAGCTTCAAATTAGGCAATGCGGTCATGACATTTTCAAATGCATTCAACAGTACATCTTTGCCATTTTGTTCTTTGTAAAGAAATACGTCAACATTCTTCGACTCATCAAATTGGCCGGTAATCATTTTAAGTGGTTCACCAACATTTAAATTGAAAGGGTTGTTTTCACCGATGTTTCCCGCGATGATGTCAATGTCACCATCTCCATCGTAATCGGTAGGATAAATGCTAAACCACCATCCACTGGAGCTTTCGAGAACCTTATTTTTCAATTTGCTGAATTTACCCATTTCATTTAAGAAAATCATGGGTTCTGACCATTCACCACATACGACTAAATCTTGGTCGCCATCCAAGTCGATATCTATGGATTTTGCACCAGTGATCATATTGGGCAATGCCGATTGAAAATCCTCATCCATCACGTCAGTGAAGAGTGCATTTTCATTGTTTAACAAATAGGATTTCGCTTTTGCACCATAATTTCCGGGTACATTCCTGCCTGCCACGAACAAATCTTTATCACCGTCGCCGTCGTAATCAAAAACCACGATGGATTTGGTACTGGATTTAATTTCCGGTATGGCGATGATATTGGCCGTCAGAGCTCCGTTACCATCATTAATGTACAATTTGTCTTGAGTGAGATCGGCATTATTAGAAATGTCTTCTCCACCACCACAAGCTATGTATAAATCCAAATCACCATCACCGTCCGCATCGAAAAATTCGGCACCTAAATCTTCGAAAACTTTATCTTTTTCAAAAACTGGGTAAGTAGAATTTACAAATTTTTGTCCTTCCTGTATCCATATTTGACCCGCGACATTTTTTGCACCTCCTACATAAAAATCCTCATCGCCGTCGCCATCGATGTCCCCTACGGCAAGGCAAGGACCTTGATTAGAAAGCAAATAAGGAAGAGTAGGGACATTGAAATAATCATTGTAAAAATTGTCTATTGTAAATACTTCAAAGCCTTCAATTCTCGATCCAATATTGGTAAATAGGGGTTTTTCGTTTTTTGTTGAAATTGGCTTGCTGGATTGTGTCGCTTTATCAATACTTAGGTACTGATTTGCTTTAATATTTGTCAATTTGGTGTAAGTCCGATCATTCCAAGAGACTATCATAGAATCAATCACATTGACTTGGTCGAGTCCGAAATGCAAGGTTGACTCACTGCATGATAAGAATCCTTTAGTCGTTTTATAATCTGCCCTCTGGAGTTGACCGCCATCATAATATATTTTAACAGAAGCACCTGGCAAAACAGTGGAGTTGCCAGAATCTTCCAACTTAACCCTTAGGTAATTACTTCCAGTAGATTCGTTTTTAAAGATTTGAACACCATCATTGATAGAATTACAAATAATGTCTAGGTCGCCGTCGTTATCCAAATCGGCAATGGCCGTCCCGGTTGCAATCCTTCCTGAAATTAACCCTGATTTTTCATTGACTTCTACGAATCCTTTGCCTTTGGAATTATAGAATAAATGGTTTTTTCCATCTATTTTTTTTACCTGGCTTAATAGGGAGGAGATGCTGTTTTCTCGCAGCTGATGAGTGGTAGTATCAGTATTCTCAAAAATTAATTTTTTAAAATCTTTGTCATCCACATCTGCCACATTACCAGAACTCACAAAAATATCTTTCCAGCCGTCATTATTAAAGTCAGCAATGATTGGAGACCACGATTTTTCGGTCGACGAGACACCAAAAGCGGTTGCGGACTCGACCATGGCGCCACCCCCGACCGCTATTTGCAGTGAATTTTGATTCACTTGAGTTGGAAATCCAAGTTTGCTTGATAGTATTCTTCCTTTCTCGAATGGGATTAGAATGTCATGACTATTGTTGTAAAATTGATCATTGGAGTGATTTCCGGTAGTGAAAATATCAACCATTCCATCATTATTGATGTCGCCGGCATCGCATCCTTTTGAGGAATAGCTTACAGTTTTGAGGATATCTTTGTTTTTATTGTAAAATCCATTTCCTTTAAGGTTTATCATCAGGTAATCAGGAAGGTAGTAGTCGTTACATATATATAGGTCTGGGTATGAATCTTCATTGACGTCAAGGACGTTGATTCCCATACTATACCCCGGGGTGAAAAGTCCATATTCCTTAGTTTTATCAGTAAATATACCATCAGTATTGATGAATAATGTGTTGGATACATTCAATAATTTATCCTGGCTAACTTTTCCATTTACAGAAAACCAAGTTTCGATATTATCCACGTAATTCGCAACATTGGAAACTATTAAATCTAAGTCTCCATCTAAGTCCATGTCCACAAAAGCGGCATTGACACTTCTTTTTGAAGTATTGACTCCTAGATCTTTGGCTTTATTGCTGAAAGTAAGATTGCCATTATTAATAAAAAAGTCATTTTCGAGGCTGCTTTGGTCATTGACTGGTCCTCCATTACACACATAAAGGTCTAAGAATCCATCCTTGTTAATATCCACAAAACAACTTCCAGTGCTCCATTTGTTCGGAACAGAACCAAAAGCTTTATCTGTAATATCTTCAAATTGAAAATCACCTTTATTGAGGTATAATTTGTTAGGGACTTGATTCCCTGTGAAAAACAAATCTTGAAGTCCATCATTATTAATGTCACCTACTGAAACACCGCCCCCGTCATTATAAAACTTATAAAAAATGGCATTTTGTGCCAAGTCAGAAACCACATCATTACTGAAATTAATACCAGTAGTGGCATTGTCCACCTGACTAAATTTAGGTATATTTTCCAATTCTATAGAAACTTGTTTGTCATTTGAATTACAAGCTGAAATTGAAAAGAAAAGTAGAATAGTAAATAATAATAACTTTGACATACAAATAGACTATTGAATTCTCTAAGATTGAAAAAGCCACAAAATTAGTATAAAGTAAAGATAAAAAGCCAAATTATGACTCAAATATTGGCAAAAGCTATTGGAATGAAATGGCCATCATTATAAAGTCTATCATTAAATTGAGTGATTAATATTCCTTGGAATTTTTTAAAATGTTGCTTAAACTTTACCTTTGTCCATTATTACGGTTATGATACACAATTTTTCAAGGAGTAATTCTATCATCTCGCATTATCTTGCAGAATTGCGAGATTGTGAAATCCAATCCAATCCACAGCGGTTTCGGTTTAATCTTAAAAGATTGGCTTCTGCCATGGGATACGAAATTAGCAAGGGATTGACCTATTCTGACAAGTTGGTAACTACACCGCTTGGGGAATCTGACTCAAAAGTGTTAAACTGTAAAATAGTACTAGCCACAATATTGAGAGCCGGACTTCCGATGCATGATGGATTACTTGAAGTATTCGACTGTGCGGAGTCAGCTTTTATAGCGGCTTATCGCCAACATCACAAGGATGGAACTTTTGAGATAAACAAGGAATATGTGACCTGTCCAGATTTGAGTGGGAAAACTCTCATATTGTCTGATCCTATGCTGGCAACAGGTTCTTCATTTGTAAAGAGTTTAGAATCACTTGAGGAACATGGGCAGCCCGGGGAAATACACATCGTTAGTGTCATTGCATCGGAATATGGTGTTAATCATCTCAATAGATTGTATCCTCATGTTCACATTTGGGTAGCGGCTATTGATGAAGAATTAACTGCTAAATCTTATATTGTACCGGGGCTCGGCGATGCTGGAGATTTGGCTTTTGGCGAAAAATTACAAGCTTAGATCGCATTGATATTGGCCATAGTACTGTATGTTTCTAGAATTTCATCCAATATATTATGCAGTACAACTGGATTGTCTTCCAGTACAAGTTTGGTTCTGTAAGGCTTGATGTTTTCGAATCCCTTAAAATAATTAGTATAATGCCTTTTCATCTCATTGATACCTGATTTTTCGCCTTTCCAGGCAATACTGTGGTCGAGATGCTGTTTTACTGCATTGACTCTTTCTTCGATGCTAGGTGGTGTCAAGTTTTCTTTGTGATTGAGATAATGCTTTATTTCTCTAAAAATCCAAGGATATCCTATGCTAGCTCTACCAATCATGATGCCATCTATACCATATTTGTTTTTGTATTCCAATGCTTTTTCACCACCATCGATGTCTCCATTGCCAAAAATTGGAATATGCATACGTGGATTGTTTTTAACCTCGGCAATCAGCGACCAATCGGCTTCACCCTTATACATTTGCTTGCGAGTACGACCGTGAATCGTGAGAGCTTTGATGCCTACATCTTGTAGCCTTTCTGCCACTTCGACGATGTGCATTGAGTTTTCATCCCAGCCCAGTCTCGTTTTGACCGTCACAGGGAGATGAGTCGATTTGACAATAGCCTCCGTAAGGCTGACCATCTTGTCTATGTCTTGCAATATACCAGCACCGGCCATCTTACACACCACTTTTTTGACCGGACATCCAAAATTAATATCCAGTACCTCAGGTTTGGCTTCTTCTACTATTTCAGTAGCTCGTTTCATAGAATCAAGCTCTGCACCGAAGATTTGAACCCCAATTGGTCTCTCATAGTCGTAGATATCGAGCTTTTGCACGGATTTATCTGCATCTCTGATTAAGCCTTCTACACTGATGAATTCTGTGTACATCATGTCGGCTCCATTGGCTTTGCATAATGCTCTGAATGGAGGATCGCTGACATCTTCCATTGGTGCAAGCAATAAGGGAAATTCTCCCAATTCTATATTGTCTATCTTAACCACGGGGCAAAGATAAAGTCTTTTGTATTTAATATGAAGTGTGGAATCGGCGTTAAAAAAAAATAGGTGGCTTAAAAAATAGCCACCTATACCGCATGTTTAATATTTGAGAAGTGTCGCAAGGGATCAAACTTCTTTTTGTTTTCTAGGGCAAAATTGTACTGCAAATATCTGTATTAAATGATCAGTTTCTGATTTTAACTTAAAAAAGGGGGAATTTTCCCCCCTCTAAAAAATGAAAGGGTAGATTTATTCCCTCATAAATTTTTAGGAATAACCCCCGTAATAAAACCGTGATTTTCCTCTTTTCTATTATTAAGTTCTGTCGGACATTTGCATCAACAAAAAACCTTATATTAATGAAAAATGCAATTATCGAAATCGAAGCCATTTCATCAGCCGAAGAGAAAAAAGATACCAAAGCGACTCCTATTCCTCAGCAAAATGTTGACATTAATCATAGAAAGAAATGGTATTTTATAATTTTTTTATTTATTATAGCATTATCTTTTGTTGTTTACAAAAATTCTGCAATAGTTCTGACGGTAGGTGGGGGAATCGTCTTTCTTGGTTTTATATGTTATGCTGTGTGTTGTTTTTCAGCGGCTTATAAGTGCAATTATCAATTAAGGGATCTGGAAGATCTTGACGACGAGCTGTGGAAATAAAATAGGAAATATTTTACAATCTCAAAAGTAATTTATTTGATAACAAATTGGATAAGACCATTTTTTAGTTAAAATTAAATGAAAAAAGTGAAAAAATTAAAAAGCTTACTTATATTGCACTTATAAATTTCTGTAATAATTTTTTTAACCATATATTTTTATATTATGAAATCAGTAATTCTAGGTGTGACACACACACACACACACACGATTTTTAGAGTTTTCAAGTCATTAGCTTTGTTTTCTCTTTTTTTATTTTTAATGCCCTCGTGTTCTGAGATTGACAATACACACGATCAAAAACAAGACGAAATTCAAGCTCAGCGAAAAGTGCCGGATAATAGTGCAGCCTCTGACTTCGGTGAAACTTGCTATGAACATGCAACTCAAGGTTGCGATACAGGTGATCCTGAGACTATTCCTATTCATGGTATTCCAGATTATCCAGATTGTGATTTCGATCTCATTGTGACTTACTGTGTACAATATGCAGGAAATTCTACATTCGTAACCGTTTCTGATTATGACTGGGCTAACATTAATCAAATATCAGAGGATTGTCCTGATTTTTGGCATGACTATTCCGATATTTACTTAAATGGTACGGAAGGTGATATTTTAGAATTTGTTCACCGCATTGATAAGCAGATTTATACAAGATTAGAGGATTACTTTTTCGCGGAATTCGGCACTGGTATTAATTGTAATTCTTTACAAGAAGGTACTTTTGTTTTATCTTTTATTAAGGCATCTTGCTATGCTGTTTGCACATATCGAGAAGAACCTATTTCTGTGGGAGGCGGATTATCGCCATTAAAGGGCAATGATAAGACTGGAAATAGAGGGCTCGACCCAACCTATTTTTATGCGAAAAATATCTGTCTTACAGATGGATGTTGTCGTAGAGAAACTAGAATTTGCTTTAATCCTGATACGAATACACTAGAAAAATCAACGACTCTTTCTGAATTTCTTCTGGGAGGAGGCAGTCCTCTATGTGACGAAAATGCAGAGATTGAATTAAACCCAAGGTACGGCAATAATACATTAGTAAGCTGTACTCGATGCGAATTTTCTTGTCAAGAATAATAATTGAATATATGGGAGGCCATCTAGGCCTCCCTTCATCTTTAAATGTAAAGAAAAAATGAAGACACCAATTATTACGTTTATAATTAGTTTTTTAAATTTAATACCTATACTGTCTCAAGAATATAATGTACCATTCCCAGAATATAAAAACTTTGAGCCACTTTGGATCTATCGAGTCTCACTTGCAGAACAATTGCTTGATGACCATGATACGATTAGAAATAAAGGTTTGTTTAATTTCGGTAATATAAAATATGGTAATCAAATTTACTTTGCGTATTCAAGCGTTCACCATTTCGGTGAAGAAATTAACGAATTTAGTTTGGATGGTTTTAGCTTGACGTCTATGGATTATCGTACAGGTGATATGTTATGGAAGGACATTTACAACCATCCCCATGGTGCGGATGATTATATTCAGGGACCTCTCAATGATAATGCCTTATTTGAAGGAGATACACTGACCATTATTGGAAATCGAAAGTACGATGAAATCGGGCTCAACAATTTTCCTATGGCATTTGAAAGGAAATACAACAAAAACACAGGCGAGCTTTATTCCTTCAAGCGGGACACTTCAAACCATGCTAAGTTTACTGATAAAATCGGTTCTGGTAAGGGGATATATATGCCACTCAAGGATAAATCGGGCTACCTCATGTATCATCCGGAGGAATTTGGGGGAGATAATTATAGTTTGCAGATGATCTTTGAAATCATCAATAACGATATGGATTCGGTAAGTGGGATCATAAAACGTATCTACTACGAGCCATCGTTTGAGACTAGTATATGGTCTTTTTCACGTGGTTATCCCTACGCAAAGCTTAATGATAGCATTATTATCCAATTGATACCTCATCGAAATATTGATGACAATTGGTATGGTTCAACGACAGAAATGTATTGGATAAATGTCGCTGATGTCAATAACATCCATGTAGAACGCAAAAAACGGCTAGATGACTTGGTCATTTTTAATGCATGGGAATGGCAATATATGATTTTGAAAGTAATAGATGGGAATATTTGCATTACCGACTACTTCGATGACAGAACTAGCGCTGAAAGAAGCACCTATTTCCTAAAAATGGATGCCGAAGGAAATGTATTAAACTATAAACAACACATCATGTCAGGAGAGAGAAACTACTTACGTATAGCAAATATCCTTTATACAGATGATGAGGTCACCTATCTCGAGATGTGGTGGGGCGGTGAGGAGGATTATTGCAATGCAGATATTGTCGCCGTGTATCAAGATGGAACCACAGAAAAGGTAGCAAGCATGGATACAGATGTATTAGTAGAGGGAGATTATACGGTATGGTACGACCAAGGTGCCAGTTACATTACTGAAGATGGTATATTGGTAGAACAAATCAGAACAATACAAAAATTTGATGAATGGACTCAAGCAGCCACAAGTTACATTTTTGGAGTAAATGTGAGAGACTTGGGCATACCTTGGCAATCAAATACAATAACAACAAATGTTCCCCAAAAACCAAAATTTATAATTTATCCCAATCCTACTTCAAGTAATATACTAATTACTAGTGAAAAGAATTTTAGTGCGACACAAATAGAGCTGTACACTATTCATGGGGTACTGGTGAAAGCAATCAATGTTCAAAATGGGATGCTAAATGAAATGAACATTGATTTAGAGAGTCTGGAATCAGGAATGTATATTCTTCAAATGTATGACGGAGCAAGATTATTGACTCAAAATAAAGTTACTAAATTGTAAGACTCAAGATTATGCCTCTACAACCTAGTAAATCATGAGTTTAGGAAAACTAAAGGTAGTCTTAAAGTATGCTGTAGAATATGTGAATTGACGTTTAGTTAACAAATTTACAAAAAATTAATATAAAAAATTCATATATATTCTCATGCTTTGTACATTTGTGGCAACTAAATTAAATCAACATGAGAACAATTTACACATTACTTTTGTGCATTCTATTTACGTACTCTCTATCGGCGCAGTCCATGCTTACTGGAACGGTAGTTGATGATAATTCTAATGACCCACTCATAGGGGCATCAGTTTACATTCAAAGTTTATCATTGGGAACCATTACGGATGTTAATGGTATGTTTAAGCTTCAAGGTGTTAAAGTCGGCACCCATGAGGTAGAGGTTTCCTACGTAGGTTACCAAACTATGAAAGTTATGGTAACTGTCAATGGCAACAATGTGGACATGGGTTACCTAAAATTAAATTCTGGCGGACTTGGATTGGATGAGGTTGTTGTGACAGGGGTTATTGACTTTGCAAGGGACAGAAAAACACCGGTTGCTGTATCTACAATTAAAGCGTCAGAAATTGCTTTAAAATCTGGTAATCAGGAATTTCCAGAAATTATGAAACTTACACCTTCAGTTTTTACTTCTAAATCTGGTGGAGGATTTGGTGACTCAAGAATGAACTTGAGAGGTTTTGACCAATCTAATACGGCATTCTTAATTAATGGTCAACCAATTAACGGAATGGAAGATGGTAAAATGTATTGGTCAAATTGGCAGGGAGTACTTGATGTAGCCAATGCGATTCAGGTTCAACGTGGTCTTGGATCTTCTAAATTAGCAATTTCATCTGTAGGTGGTACGATAAATATTGTTACAAAAACAATTGATAGTAAAAAAGGTGGTTTTGTGCAAACAATGCTTGGAAATAATGGGTATCAAAAACAATCTGCTTATTACTCTACTGGCTTATCAAGTAGCGGTTGGGCATTTTCAGCTTTGTTAGGAAATTGGTCAGGAAACGGTTATAACGATTACATGTCAGGAAGTGGCCAAACTTATTTCGCTTCAGTAGGATATGTACCAAATGCATCACACAGCTTTAACTTTTTGGTGACGGGAGCTCCTCAAAGACACTATCAAAGAGATAGATACACTATTCAAACATACTTAGACAAAGGTGCAAATAGTCAAGAGGATCCTCTAAATCCAGAACCATATACAAGATTTAATAACTCTTGGGGTTCATTAGATGGAGAATTTTATAATACTGGAGGAAATTATTACCATAAGCCGATCATGAACTTGAGCTGGGATTGGACAATTGATAATGCGTCCTCACTTTCAACCGTAGTTTATGGCTCATGGGGTAGAGGAGGATCAATAGGAATGAGAAGCTATGCTTGGCAAGGGTCAAATTATTATGAATTAGACTCTGTTTATGCATATAACACTTCGATTGCTGACGGGGTTGGACATAGAAAAGGAGGTCCAACTGATATCATTAGATCAAGTGTTAATGAACATAGTTGGTTCGGTATCGTAAGTAATTATGGCAGAAAAATCAATGAAAACATAAGTTTCAATATCGGTTTTGACGGTAGAAGATATCATGGTGAACATTATAGAAGAGTCGTTAATTTCCTTGGTCTTAAAGGATGGGATGATGATACTAATAATGTACAATTAGGTAATGACTATGTAGTAACTGAAGCTTATAGCACTGACCCTTGGGCAGCTACATTCCATAACACACCAAGAAATCAAAGAATTGGATATGACAATCCTGAAAACATCCGTTACATGGGTGGATTTGGACAATTGGAATATTCTAATAATAATTTATCTGCATTTGTTCAAGGAGCATATTCAACTCAGTCTAATCAAAGATTTGATTATTTTAATTACGATGCAGATAATATTTCTTCTGAAAAAGTAGTAAACTCGGGTTATAATGTAAAAGTTGGTGCAAACTACAACATCAATGAGCAGAACAATGTATTCATTAATGCTGGTAAATATTCAAGACAACCATTTCAGGATAACATGTTCTTGAACTTTAGAAATAATGTAAATCCATTGTTGACAAATGAAAATATCACTGGTATAGAGGTGGGTTATGGTTATAGAGCAGAAAAGGCTGCATTTAACTTAAACGTATATCGTACAGAATGGGCTGATAGAGTACTAAGTGGTAGCTTGAGTGCTGACGATGGATTTTATCAATATCAAGGTGTTACTCAGTTACACATGGGTGTAGAATTAGATTTCAACGTAAAACCAGCAGATAATTTTATGGTTAAAGGTTTTGCTTCAATCGGTGATTGGAAATATAGCGGTAATGCTACACAAACAGTCTATGATGCAGACTTAAATGTAGTGTCTGATGGTGATCCATTGTATTTAGATGGTGTGAAGGTAGGAGATGCAGCTCAGACTACCTTTGGATTAGGTCTTAGATATGATGCAACTGAAAGACTTAGCTTTGATACTGATTGGAATTCATATAATAACTTGTATGCAGGATTCCTTCCTACTGACAGTGAATTCAGAACTGCAGACAATAGAGGTTCTGTGAAATTGCCTTCATTTAATTTAATAGATTTAGGTGCCACTTACAAGTGGAAAATTTCAGATTCTAATACGTTAACTTTTAGAATGAATATTAATAACTTATTCGATAAAACATATATCGCTGAGTCATTAACTAATAAACATGCGGAAACAGGAGTAGCTACATACGATGGCTTAAATGTAAATAACCAAGTTTATTTTGGATTTGGTAGAACTTGGAACTTTAGCACAAGGCTAAGTTTCTAAGAAAGTAGAATTAATTTTCAGAGGCTGTCTAAAAAGACAGCCTCTTTTATTTCTTTCCCACATTTTTTGTAATTTGCCCCTCGTAATTGATAATTATGATTATGTCGCAAATTGTATTTATTCTCCTCGTCATTACAGTCGCTTTTTTATCAAAAAAGTTTTATGGTAGAGTCATTCGGAATATCAAACTGGGGAAAAAATATGATTTGAACCTAGACAAATCCAAAGCATGGAAAAATGTTTTTCTAATTGCTCTAGGACAGAAAAAAATGTTTAAACTCACCATTCCAGCTATATTTCACCTTTTTATTTATGTCGCCTTTGTCATTACACAGATCGAGCTTATAGAAATATTTGTAGACGGTCTCACTGGAAATCATAGAACTTTTGCACCAGTTTTAGGAGGCTTTTACACCTTTGTCATCAGTTTTATCGAAATTTTGTCAATTCTAGCCTTCGTTTCAACCATAATATTTTTATACCGGCGTAATGCACTGAAAGTTCCGAGATTAGTTATGTCAGAGCTCAATGGGTGGCCCAAGCTCGATGCCAATCTAATACTCATCGGAGAGTTATTATTGATCGTGGGAATATTTATGATGAATGGTGCCGACATGGTTCTTCAGTCACGAGGGGTAGAACATTATCACGTTACCGGTCAGTTTGCCGTAAGTAGTTGGCTGGGTCCTGCATTATTTGGTGGATTGTTAGACAACAACTTGGTTATATTAGAGAGGGCAGGCTGGTGGTTGCATATATTGGTGGTATTTGGCTTTGTGCTTTATTTGCCATTCTCAAAGCATTTGCACATTTTATTTGCATTTCCAAATGTCTATTTCTCGTCGCAAAAACCGAGAGGAGAGATGGATAATATGCCGGCCATCATGAACGAAGTAAAAAGTATGATGGGCATGCCGGTAGAAGTAGCTGAAGTATCTGAAGAACTTCCAGATTTTGGAGCTAATGACGTCATGGGTCTCAAATGGAAAAACATACTGGATGCCTATTCTTGCACAGAATGTGGTCGATGTACAGCTCAGTGTCCGGCCAATATGACTGGGAAAGCATTGTCGCCAAGACATATCATGATGTCCATTCGCGATAGAGCGAATGAAATTGGCGAAAATTTGGATAAGGGAACTCAAGACCGTGAAACATATAAAGATGGCAAATCATTATTTGATTACATATCTCGTGAAGAAATACATGCTTGTACCACATGTAACGCTTGTGTAGAGGCCTGTCCTGTGTTAATCAATCCCTTAGAACCAATTTTAGAAATGCGTCGATACGAGATTTTATCTGAATCTACAGGTCCACAGGATTGGTTACCTATGTTCAATGCCATTGAAAACGGTGGTGCCGTATGGCAAATGAATGTGGATCGTGAGCATTGGATGACGGATGAGTCATGAGTAATTTGAATAATTATAAATTTTAGAAATAAGTGAAGCAATACTTAGATTTATTGACCACCATTCTTAGACAAGGCACTCAAAAGGAGGATCGAACAGGGACTGGTACCAAAAGTATTTTTGGTTATCAAATGAGGTTTGATCTCAATCAAGGTTTTCCGATGCTGACTACTAAAAAACTTCATCTCAAATCCATAATCTACGAATTACTTTGGTTTTTAAAGGGTGATACGAATATTAAATATTTGAATGATCACGGCGTACGAATTTGGGATGAATGGGCTGATGAAAATGGAGACTTAGGGCCAGTCTACGGTAAACAATGGAGGTCTTGGGAGGCAAAAGATGGAAAGATAATTGACCAAATCTCGAATGCCGTGGAGACCATTAAAAACAATCCTGACTCTCGTCGAATTATAGTAAACGCTTGGAATGTAGGAGATTTAAACGAAATGGCGTTGACTCCATGTCATGCCATATTTCAGTTTTATGTCGCCGATGGGAAGTTGTCGTGTCAACTTTACCAGCGATCAGCAGATGTTTTTTTAGGAGTACCATTTAATATCGCATCGTATGCATTACTGACGTTGATGATGGCGCAAGTATGCAACCTAGGAGTTGGAGAGTTCATTCATTCATTCGGAGATGTTCATCTTTATAATAACCATATTGAACAAGCAAAATTACAACTATCTAGGTCTCCTTTTTCCTTGCCTAAAATGGAATTAAATCCAAATATTAGAGATATATTTGATTTTAAATTTGAAGATTTCAATCTAGTAGATTATCAATTTCACCCTCACATTAGAGCTCAGGTAGCGGTATAAAAAGTATTAAAATTAGTTTGTTTATTTAGAAGGAATCTAAATAAAATTTCATATTAAAAATATATTGTTATATAGATTCCTGAGTTTTATTTTTGCAGCGTTAAGATTGTGTTAAAATTAACAATGCTTTAGTAATCAATAGTTTATACAATAACGAAAAATATGATGAAATCTAATCATCTAAGAAGGTTTGGGTTTTTGCTGGTATTCGCCTTTGGAATACTATTCGCAGCTCAAGCCCAGGTCAGTGCCGACGCCGGCAAAACTCTCTTTAAAAATTATTGTGCTTCTTGTCATGCTAAAGACATGAAATCAGCGGCCACAGGTCCAGCATTAGCTGGAGCTCAAGAAAGATGGGCTGATGACGAAGCACTTTATAATTGGATTAGGAACTCGCAAGGAATGATTGCCTCTGGTAATCCTAGGGCAGTGGAGCTTTGGAATCAATACAAGCCTACGGTTATGACTGCATTTCCTGATTTGACAGATGATGAGATAGGCTCATTGCTAGCATTTATCAATGGTACAGCGGATGGTTCGTTGGGTCCAAAAAAAGAAGTTGGTAGTGATATCTCTGCTTCTAGTACTGTATCGAAATCTAGCAGCAATTGGTTATACTATTTGCTTTTTGCGGGATTGGCCGTATTGGCATTTATCTTAGCAAGGATAATCAACAGTCTTAATAAAATCGAGGCTTTAAAAGAGGGTAAAAAATACCATGACAAAACGGTCATGGAGACCATTTTCTCTAAGGGTTTCGTGAGCTTTTTGGTTTTTGCATTGGTGATAATAGGTGTCTATTTCTTAGCAACTAATGCCATGCATCTAGGAAGACAACAAGGATATCAACCGGATCAACCGATTAAATTTTCACATGCGACTCACGCTGGTGTAAATAAGATTGATTGTCAATATTGTCATGATGGAGCAAGAAGGTCAAAGCATTCTGTAATTCCTTCGGCTAGCACTTGTATGAACTGCCACAGAGCCATCAAGAAAGGTTCGAAATATGGGACTGCTGAAATTACAAAAATATATGCATCCATCGGTTACAACCCAATCACGAATACTTATATCCAAAACTACGAAAACTACCCTCAAGATAGCATCAAAGCGGTATATTCAGAATGGATATCTCAGAATTATGTAGAAGATAATGAACTAGCAGCGATTGATGCTGAGGGACAACTTTTTGTAGATAACCAGTGGAGTGATATCGTGGCGAGCTTAACGAATAATGTTAAGAAACAAGTACAGGGCCCGATTGAATGGACAAGAATTCACAATCTTCCTGACCACGTTTATTTTAATCACTCACAGCACGTAACCGTTGGTAAATTGGAATGCCAAACTTGTCATGGAAAAGTGGAGGAGATGGAAGTCGTAGAGCAAGCCTCTCCATTATCAATGGGATGGTGTATTAACTGTCACAGACAAACAGCCGTTCAATTTGCCAATAATCCATACTACGACAGTTATCAAGCTTTTCATGATGAAATGAAAGCAGGACAAATCGAGAAGGTGACCGTGGCAGACATCGGAGGTCTTGAGTGCCAAAAATGTCATTATTAATTTGAATCACATTGGAAAAGTACAATATGAAAAATAATAAGAATATCTGGATCGGAGAAAAAGACCTAACACAACAGGAGGAGTTTCTAAATGAGCTGGATCAGGAAAAATCTTTGATGAATCTTGAAAGCACGGCAGATTCGTTGCCTAGCATGAAAGGAAATCGTCGTGATTTTCTGAAAGTTATGGGATTTGGAATAGGTGCAGCCACTATTGCTGCAGGATGTGATATTCCTGTGAAAAGAGCCATTCCTTATGTTGTAAAGCCTGACACGATTGTACCAGGTGTCGCAAATTATTATGCTTCCACCTATGTGAATGGTGGCGATTATTGCTCTGTTTTGGTAAAAACTAGAGAAGGAAGGCCTATTAAAATTGAAGGTAATATTTCTTCTAATGTTACCAAGGGTGGAACAAGTGCCAGAACACAAGCTTCGGTATTATCACTGTATGATACCAATAGATATAGAGAACCTCAAAAATCAAATGAAGGTGTTTTTGGTTCGATGACTTGGTCTGAACTAGATAAAATGGTTATGGATGCATTGTCTAGCTCTGCATCAATAAAACTTCTTTCGAATACCATTATGTCACCTATGACCTTTAAAGCGATCGAAGATTTTAAAGCGAAATATCCAAATGTTGAATTGGTAAGTTATGACCCAGTTTCATTTCATGGTGCCTTGACGGCAAATGAGAAGTCATTTGGAGAAAGGGTCATGCCGGACTATAGATTCGATAAAGCCGATTATATTGTGAGTTTCGGTGCTGATTTTCTTGGTACATGGTTGTCACCTATAGAATTTGCGAAAGATTATGCTTCTAAAAGAGTCATGAAAAATAGCAAAAATGCCAAGATGTCTCGACACGTGCAGGTCGAATCACACATGTCGATGACCGGTTCTAATGCAGATAACAGGATATTAGTAAAACCATCTGAGCAAGGTGCAGCCATCGCTCAGTTATACAATAGTGTGGTAGGTGGTTCAGCACCGACATCAGGATTAAACGAAAAAGCAAAAGAAGCCTTAACGAAAGTTGCACAGCAATTAAAACAAAATGCTGGTAAGTCGATAGTCGTCTCTGCATCAAATAATGTGGATGAGCAGTTGATGGTGAATGCAATCAACCAAGCCTTGTCTAACTATGGCAACACTATGATGATGGCAAGTGCTTCACTGCAAAGAACTGGTGACGATGCCAAGCTAATGTCATTGATAAAAGAAATGAACGCCGGCAGCGTGTCTACTTTAGTTGTTTTAGATTGTAATCCAGCTTATGATTGTGCCTATTCAAGTGATTTTGTAAAAGGGTTGTCAAAAGTGAAAACGAAAGTAGCCGTAAGTTATTCAGCGAATGAAACGAGTGTTTTGTGTGATTTAGTAGCTCCAAAGCACCACTATCTCGAAAGCTGGGGTGATGCCATGCCTAAAAAAGGTAGTTACAGTTTGATACAACCGACGATAGCGCCTTTGTTCAGCACTAGACAGACTGAAGAAACCTTACTTAGATGGGCTGGTGTAGATATGTCTTCCGATGAGCAGCCGATGTATAGCTATTTGACCAATAATTGGAAGAACAGCTTATTTGCGAGTCAGTCTAAATACTTGTCGTTTGATAATTTTATCAATAACACGCTGCATGATGGTGTTTTCATGTCTGCTCCTGGCAGCGAATTGTCATACAGTGAGGCAGGAATAAATTTTAGCAATGTAACGAAGCCTGCAAACTCAGAATTGGAGGTATCCTTTTTCGAGACCATTGCGCAAGGAAATGGCGAATATTCTAATAACCCTTGGTTGATGGAAATGTCAGACCCTGTAGCGAGAACATCTTGGGGAAATTACTTGGCTATTCCAGTACATTTTGATGGTTACAATAAAATGGTTGGTTTAAATGACCTAGACGATGGAGATTTAGTCAATATTACTATAAATGGAAAAGAATTAACGGTTGCTGTAGTGAAACAGTTTGGCCAAATGCCGGGAACCGTAGCTTTAGCCTTAGGTTATGGTAGAACTGAGGCCGGTGATTGTGGAACCGGTATCGGCGTAGACGTAAATCCATTTACGAATCAAAACGGAAACACAAGTTATTACAGTGCAGATGTTCAATTAGGCTCGAGCCTTGGAAAGGAGAAGCACTATTCATGTGTTCAATACCATCATACCTATGGTGTAAAAGCACTTGACAATGATGGAAATATGGTGAATGCCGATGAGCAAGCACTTGGAATGGCTTATGGGCAGGCTGGATATCAAGGAGCATTGACGGATAGATCAGTTGTATATACGACCAATCTTAAAGATTTAGGTGAGGAAGTGGAGAAAGTTCAGGAAAAGCGAAAAGATGCACAATTCCTTAACTCCAAGCAAATATATCGTGGCTTTGATGCCAAATATGAAAATGGCCATCACTGGGGGATGCATGTCGACTTAAATGCATGTATAGGTTGTGGTGCTTGTACCGTAGCTTGTATGGCAGAAAACAATGTACCTGTGGTCGGTAAAAAAGAGGTTTCGAGACATCACGAAATGGCTTGGTTGCGAATTGATCGATACTTCTATGGAGAGTTGGAAAATCCAAATACGGTTTATCATCCAATGATGTGTCAGCATTGCGATAATGCACCATGCGAAAACGTATGTCCTGTAAATGCGACAAGCCACAGTACAGAGGGATTGAATCAGATGACATACAATAGATGTGTAGGTACGAGATACTGTGCCAACAACTGTCCTTACAAAGTAAGAAGATTCAACTGGTTAGATTATACTACTGCGGATATATTCCCTGTCAACCAACCGACATTGAACGGTGAGAAAACGCCTTTTGGAGCAGATGACTTAACAAGAATGGTACTAAATCCTGATGTTACAGTGAGGGTAAGAGGGGTCATCGAGAAATGTAGTTTCTGTGTTCAAAGATTGCAAGAGGGTAAATTAACCGCAAAGAAAGAGGGTAGAAAACTGAGAGATGCAGATGTAAAGTCAGCTTGTCAAACGGCATGTCCTACGGGTGCTATTACATTCGGAGACTTTAATAATAAAGGAGACGTATTAGATACTAAACTTCAGTCAGATTTGAATTATATCGCATTGGAGGAGATAAACGTAAGATCGTCAGTGACTTATACCATTAAAGTAAACAACAGAGACGAATCAATTACGGCTTAAAAACATTAGAAAATCAATTTTAAAAATTAAATAAATGAGTGTTCACGTTAGTCCAATTAGAGAACCACTAGTAACGGGGCATAAAACCTATCATCAAATTACTGAGGATTTGGTTTCTCCAACAGAGAAAATGCCCAACTTGTCATGGGTGATAGGGTTTATAATTTCTTTGACTTTGCTCACTTTTGGTTTATTCTGTATTTTCTGGACCATTTGGGTAGGTATAGGAACTTGGGATTTGAACCGAACCATTGGTTGGGGATGGGATATTACCAATTTCGTTTGGTGGATTGGTATTGGTCACGCAGGTACCCTGATTTCAGCCATCTTACTATTGTTTAGACAAAAGTGGAGAACAGGTGTTAACAGAGCTGCAGAAGCCATGACCATTTTTGCGGTAATATGTGCTGCTATTTTCCCGGGAATTCACGTAGGTAGAGCATGGGTAGTTTTTTACTTTTTTCCATATCCAAACACTAGAGGACCGATTTGGCCTAACTTTAACTCGCCACTCCTTTGGGACGTATTTGCGATTAGTACCTATTTTACAGTATCATTGTTATTCTGGTACACAGGTTTAGTTCCTGATTTTGCAACGGTAAGGGATAGAGCTAAAGGATTAAGAAATAAAATTTACAATACCTTATCATTCGGTTGGAAAGGTTCTGCAAAACATTGGCAAAGATGGGAGTCTTTATCACTTGTGCTAGCGGGATTGGCTACTCCACTCGTACTTTCAGTTCACACGATCGTAAGTTTTGACTTTGCTACTTCTGTGATACCTGGATGGCATACGACGATTTTCCCTCCATACTTCGTTGCTGGAGCCATTTTCTCAGGTTTTGCAATGGTGTTAACACTAATGCTTGTTACGAGAAAAGTCCTTAATCTAGAAGATTATATCACGATTGAGCATATCGAATCGATGAACAAGGTCATACTATTGACTGGAACCATCGTGGGTATTGCCTACCTGACAGAGTTGTTTATCGCGTGGTATTCTCAATATCCTTATGAGCAGTTTGCATTTTTTAACAGAGCGGTGGGACCTTATTGGTGGTCATATTTTGGAATGATGTTTTGTAACGTGATTACACCACAATTATTCTGGAAAAAATCGTGGAGAAGAAATATCACACTGACCTTTTTCTTATCTATTTTGATAAATATAGGTATGTGGTTTGAGAGATTCGTAATCATTGCGACGACATTGGCAAGAGATTATTTACCATCTAGTTGGAGTTATTATTCACCTACATGGGTTGAGATAGGAATATTTGTAGGAACGATAGGAATATTTTTCACACTTTATCTTTTATTTACGAGAGTAGCACCGGTAGTTGCGATTGCTGAAATCAAAGCGATTTTAAAATCTTCTGGAGACCAATATGTTGGTAAAAATGCTACACATCACGATGAACATTAATTAAGAAAACAATTCGAAAGATATGTCTAAAGAAAACAAGATAATATACGGAATATACGGTGACGAGGAGGTGCTTTTGAGTGCAGTTAAAGAGGCTAGAGAAAGGCATTATGACATTCAGGATGTATATTCACCATTTCCGGTACACGGATTAGATCCATTGTTGGGATTGGCAGAATCAAGATTACATATTGCGGGATTTGTGTTTGGAGCAATTGGTACATTAACGGCTTTTCTAGGAATGACTTGGATTTTTACCAAAGATTGGCCTATTATATTTGGTGGTAAACCTTACTGGTCAGTGCCAGCATTCATACCTATTACTTTTGAGTTGACAGTATTGTTTGCTTCTATTGGTATGGTGGTGAGTTTTTATGTCGTATCAGGATTAGGTCCCGGAGTAAAAAGTAAACTATTAGATAGAAGATTGACAGACGATAAGTTTTGTATTTCTTTTGAAAATTCTGAAAACAGTGATTATGAAGAATTTTTCAGAAGTACAGGTGCGGAGGAAGTCGGTGTCGCATAATGATAATTTGAAATCAGTTATTATAATATAAATTGATGTTAAAAATGAATTTTAAAATGAAACCTTGGTTTGGCATGTTGCTCTTAGCAACTTTAATATTAAATGCTTGTCAGCAACCGGGAAAGAATAGTACGGGTAGTGAATATATGCCCGATATGGCTCACTCTATTGCTTATGAAGCGAACTACTATAATTATTATGTCAATAATACATGGGGTAGTGAAGAGGAATATTATAGCTATGCTAAACCAAAGGATCCGGTATTACACACGGTACCGAGGGGTTCTTATGAAGCCACAGCAGGAAGTTCAGCAACTGGAATTAGCATTGATGAAAGTAACAGTGTTCCTTACGAATATGCTGATACCGAAGACGACCGATCTAAAGCTATGGAAAATATCACCACGAGTCCCTTCCCAATCACTGAGAAATCGTTGTCAGTAGGTAAGGAGCTCTATGCGATCAATTGTGCTATTTGTCATGGTGATAAAGGTGATGGTGCAGGATACTTAGTGAGAGATGACGGCGGAAAATACCTGGTACAGCCAGCTAATTTCTTACTGGACGAATTTGTAAATGCCTCAAACGGAAGATTTTACCATGCGATCATATATGGTAAAAATTTGATGGGCGGATATTCTGACAAATTGAATTTTAGCGAAAGGTGGGATGTCATTCAATATATAAGATCCCTACAGGCGGGTGCTGCTAAAAAGCTGTACTCACCAATGGAAAATACATTAAATTCAGATGTTCCTGCGGCAATGGTAAAGATGGCAATGTCTGACATGCACGAAATGAATGAGGTGGAGACAATGGAAGACCATCAAAAGATGGGAGGTGAAGAGACTTCACACAACATGGAACATTAAGAAATATTAAAAAAGATTTTAAGCGAATAATATGAATCATTTCGAATTTAAAGGGTCACTAAAAACTGTGCTTTTAGCAGGAATACTAATTGGTGTGCTCTGTTTAGGATGGACATGGATGATTGATGATCATAATCACACAAGATTTTGGTCTAACTTTTTACATAACTCAGTATTTTTTACTGGTATTAGCTTTACTGCAGCCTTTTTTATAGCGGTTTGTATCACGGCTTATGCAGGATGGCATACTATTTTTAAAAGAGTGTGGGAAGCGATTTCTGCTTTTTTAATGCCCGGAATACTTCTAATGGCAATCATTGGCTTAGGAGTATATTTCCATTGGCATCATTTGTATCATTGGTCTGATACCGCAATTCTTGACCCTTCAAATACGGCTGATTTTGATAAAGTTCTTTACGGAAAGTCTAGCTTCCTTAATAAAAACTGGTACCTAGGTGGTACTATAATTATTGTAGGATTGTGGATTTTCTTTGCAAATAAGTTGAGATTACTTTCTGTATTGGAGGATAATTTTGAAGATTCTCATTTTTCTACGCATAGAACAATGAGAAAATATGCCGCCATATTTTTACCAATTGCTGGTTTTTCGAGTGCTGCCATTATTTGGCAGTGGGTTATGAGTGTTGATTCACATTGGTACAGTACCTTATTTGCGTGGTATGCCACTGCGAGTTGGTTCGTTTCCATGATTGCTTTGACGATATTAATCTTAATATATTTAAAGGGTAAAGGGTATTTTCATCAAGTAAAAAGAGACCATATCCATGACCTAGGTAAGTTCCTATTTGCGTTCAGTGTTTTTTGGACCTACCTTTGGTTTTCGCAGTTCATGTTGATTTGGTACGGAAACGTAGGGGAGGAAACGATATACTTTAAGACGAGATACGATCATTATCCGGTATTATTTTTTGCTAATATTTTTATCAATTTCGCAATTCCATTTTTAGTGTTAATGCGTAATGATGCAAAATACAAGTTTGGTTCAGTAGGTATCGTAGCGATTATCGTATTGTTGGGTCACTGGATGGACTTTTTCTTGATGTTGAAACCGGGAATATATGAAACTGCTATGCATGCGGCACCTGCTGGAGAGGCTATGGGAGAGCATGGTCACGAAGTGGCACATGCTGCTGAACATGTAAGTAATTTTGTAAGTGGTTTCACCATGCCGGGACTTTTAGAATTGGGTACATTTTTAGGTTTCTTAGCTTTCTTCTTATTTGTATTCTTTACATTTTTAAGTAAAGCACCGCTTACCCCTAAAAATGATCCATATTTGGATGAAAGTTTACACCATCATGTTTAATTTAATAAGTATAAAATTTAAATAAAGGGAAAATGACTTTTATTGTTTTAATAATACTGGCACTTATCGTCATCATCACGATACAGATTGGAAGGATTTCTGATTTGGCCACAAAAATCAGAGGTGAAGAAGTTGCCAATGAGCAACAAAATAATCGCTCTGCATTAGGTCTGTTAATCTTTTTGGTAGTGTTCTTAGTGCTATGTATCGGCTCGGCATGGTATTACAAAGACGTTATGCTGGGATATGGTCCACTTACTTCGGCCTCGGAGCATGGGTTTTTAATTGACAGTATGTTCAATTGGACTTTGTTCTTTACCGGGATTGTGTTTGTGATCACTCATATCGCACTTTTTTGGTTTTCCTATAAATACAGAGAGGTAAGAGGAAGAAAAGCAAGTTTCATGGCTCATGATACTACGCTAGAGATGGTATGGACTCTTGTCCCCGCGGTAGTAATGGCATTCCTTGTGGTAAGAGGGCTTGTTGATTGGAACAAAATATTTGATGCCGGAAAAAACGGCGAGGGTTACATTGAAATCGGAGCTACAGGCTATCAATTTGCTTGGGATATCAGATATACCGGTGCAGATAATAAGTTGGGGGCTAAAGATTTTAGATTGATAGATCCAGCGACCAACAGCTTAGGTTTGGATTGGAAAGATGAGGCTAGCCTTGATGATATCGTATTGGGTGGTTCTGATGTGATTATGTTACCAGTAGATACTTTAGTAAAAATGAGAGTGTCTTCTAAGGATGTTTTGCACAGTTTTTATCTTCCACATTTCAGGGTAAAAATGGATGCGGTTCCAGGTATGCCTACCTACTTTACGTTTAAACCGACTAAAACTACTGAAGAGTTTAGACAAGAGCTAAGAAAATATCCTGAATGGAATGAGCCTTATGACCCTTCTGATCCTGAAAGTAAGCCTAGATGGAAAGAATTTAATTACGAATTGGCTTGCGCTGAGCTTTGTGGCAAAGGTCACTACAGTATGAGACGTATCGTAAAAGTTGTAAGCAAATCAGAATATGATTCATGGCTAGCTGGACAAAAATCATTTTATTTAAAAAATATAAGAGGCACTGAAAATGACCCTCACAAAGATGAATTGTTTCCATTCGAAATAGAAAACAGGAAAAAAGAATTAACGGCTGAATTTGATGCTAAGGCAAATCCTGAGACTGCACTTGCGGCTGGTGAAGACATTATTATCCTAAAGCATGTCTTTTACAATACAGGTTCTGCAGGATTGAGAGATTTGTCAAAGCACGAATTGGATAATGTTGTGTCCTTGATGAATAAATATCCAAATGTGAAATTGGAGTTGCGTGGACATACTGATAATGTAGGAGATGATGACTTGAATATGAAGTTATCTCAAGAGAGGGCAGATAATGTCTATAATTATTTGGTGGGTAAAGGAATAAGTGACTCAAGGCTAAGTGCCAAAGGCTATGGAGAAACCATGCCAATAGGATCTAACGATACCGCTGAAGGCAGACAAGAAAACAGAAGAACTGAATTAAGAATTATTTCAAAGTAAAATAGTAGAGAATGTCAAATATTAATGTAACTACTTATCCTGAGGATAAAATATTTGAGGAAAGCGGGTACGATGATCATTTTTATGAGCATCACCATGGAGATAAATATCAATCCTCGTTTATAGGTCATTATATTTTCTCAATGGATCACAAAATGATTTCTAAACAATTCCTTATTACGGGAATTTTTTGGGCAATTATTGGTGCAGCCATGTCCGTAATATTTAGATTGCAGTTGGGTTTTCCTGAGGAAAGCTTGGCTTGGCTAAAACCAATATTGGGCAAATGGATTGTGGTTAACGATGCAGGCATTGGAAAATTGGCACCAGAATTTTACTATGCTCTGGTTACCATGCACGGAACCATATTGGTATTCTTTGTATTGACGGCTGGGCTTAGTGGAACTTTCTCTAATTTACTAATTCCACTCCAGATTGGAGCTCGAGATATGGCATCTCCATTTTTGAATATGTTGTCCTATTGGTTTTTCTTTCTTGCTGGGGTAGTCATGTTTTTATCTTTGTTTGTAAGTACAGGACCTTTTGCGGGTGGCTGGACGGCATATCCACCACTAAGTGCATTGCCTCAAGCATCTTCGGGCTCTGGTACTGGTATGACCTTATGGATTGTTAGTTTGGCATTCTTTGTGGTTTCGGTATTATTAGGAGGTATTAATTATGTGACTACTGTTTTAAATTTGAGAACGAAAGGAATGACCATGTGGAGAATGCCATTGACGATATGGGCATTGTTCATCACTGCGATTATCGGTATTTTGTCTTTCCCTGTATTATTGTCAGGATTTTTTATGTTGATGTTTGATCGGGGATTAGGTACCAGTTTTTATCTCAATGATATATTTATTGGTGGAGAAGCTTTAGATAGAGTAGGTGGTTCACCTATATTATATCAGCATTTGTTCTGGTTCTTAGGACACCCGGAAGTATATATTATCATCTTGCCTGCGATGGGTATGGTGTCGGAAGTATTGGCAGTACATTCTAGAAAACCAATATTCGGATATCGAGCTATGGCTTATTCTATTATGGCAATTGCCTTTTTGTCCTTTATAGTATGGGCTCACCACATGTTCATGTCTGGGTTGAATCCGTTTATTTCTAATTTCTTCGTTGTATTTACATTAATCATTGCGGTACCTTCAGCGGTCAAGGTGTTTAACTGGATTACGACTTTATACGGTGGAAATATTAGAATGGTGACTGCCAGTTTGTTTGCAATAGGATTTGTATCTATGTTTATTTCTGGAGGATTAACCGGTATTTACTTGGGCAACTCGACCATTGATATACAGATGCACGACACCTATTTTGTGGTTGCACACTTTCACATTGTAATGGGAGTGGCGGCATTTTTTGGAATGTTCGCTGGAATCTATCACTGGTTTCCGAAGATGTACGGTCGATTTATGAATGAAACATTGGGAAGAATTCACTTTTGGGGAACATTAATCTGTGCTTATGCGATTTTCTGGCCAATGCATTATATAGGTTTGGCTGGAGTTCCGAGAAGATATTATGATTTTAGCACGTTTGATGCATTTAAGCATTTCGAAGACTTGAATAAATTTATTACCATAGCAGCAATTATTGCTTTTGGACTTCAAATATTATTTGTGGTTAATTTCTTTTACAGCATTTTTAAAGGTAAAAAATTAACTACAAGAAACCCATGGCATGCCAATACTCTTGAATGGACCACTCCTATCGAACATTTGCATGGTAACTGGCCTGGAAACTTACCGGTAGTTTACAGATGGGCTTATGATTACAACAAGGATGATAGAGAATATGTGCCACAACATATCAAGTTGAACGAAAACGAAGTGGATAATCATTGATTTTGAAAGTTGTGACTAAAGATAAAACGGCAACATATAATATTGATAAAAGCAAATCCTACACATGGTTTGGGGATTTGATGATGCTGGTCAAGGTTAAATTAAGCTTAACCGTGGTCTCTACCTCTGTATTTGCTTACTTATTGGCCTCAAAGGGTCATGTTGACTACATTGGATTAGTGTTGCTTATCTTTGGTGGATTTTTTATTACCGGAGCAGCCAATGCACTCAACCAGGTGATTGAAAAGGATTTTGATGCTCTCATGGTAAGAACGGCAGATAGACCCCTAGCGACTGGAAGAATGAAGGTTTCTGAAGCGGTCTTAATTGCTGGACTGTTTAGTACCACGGGGATTATCATGCTTTCGGCCTTTAACCCATTGACAGTATTGCTTGGAATTTTGGCATTGTGTACTTATGCTTTTATATATACACCACTAAAGCGATATTCGACCATTGCAGTGGCTGTTGGAGCTATTCCAGGAGCATTACCGGTGCTTATTGGGTTTACTGCCATTGAAAACGGTTTATCAGTGTTAGGGATATCTTTATTTATAGTTCAATTTTTGTGGCAGTTTCCACATTTTTGGTCTATTGGATATTTGGGATATGAGGACTATCAGAGGGCAGGGTACAAACTCTTACCGGAGGATAGTAAAGGTGATATCGATAGAAAAGTGGGATTTTATGCTATGATATACACCTTGTTGATAATTCCAGTAATTGTGTATATCTGGATGGAAAATACGTCGGGGATTGCGATGATAGTATCTATTGTTATGACATTATTGTTTGCCATATCCGCTTGGAACTTTCACTTGCGATTTGATAGAAAATCGGCCTTAAAAATGATGTTCGCTTCATTCTTTTATATGCCGTTGATTTTATTAACTTATTGGTTGTTATAAATTATTAATGACATTGACATTAGAAAATACTAAAGAAAATGCACAAAGAATAAATCCGCAACTCTTCGGACTGTGGATTGCTTTGGCAAGTATTACGATGATGTTTGGTGGATTTACCAGTGCTTATATCGTCAAACAAGCGGCGGGGAATTGGTATAATTTTGCAATCCCATCTTACTTTTATGTAAGTACGGTTCTGATAATTCTTAGTAGCCTTGCATTACAATATTCATACAATTCGTTTGTAAACGGAGAAGAAAGTAAATACAAGATTTCATTGGTTCTTTCATTTGTATTAGGAGTCATATTTCTTGTTTGTCAATATTTTGGATGGATGGCTTTATATCATCAAGGCATTGATTTAAAGTTGAATGTATCCAGTTCTTTTTTGTATTTAATCATGTGGGCTCATGCGGCTCATGTGATAGGTGGATTGTCGGCACTGATAGTGGCCATGATTCATGCATTTACCTTAAAATTTAAGCCAACTGTTAAAAGAAAAAATAGGTATCAATTGGTTCTTCATTATTGGCACTATTTGACCATTTTGTGGTTGGTGATTTTTGGTTTCATATTATTCGTAAAGTAAAAATTTAATTTTATAATGGCAACGGACACAACAGTACATAGTGTAAATCCAAATGATGGTACATGGAAAGGTGGGGGAGAACCATTTAAGGCCAGCTATGGTAAGTTAATGATGTGGTATTTCTTGGTTTCAGATGCTTTTACATTCGCTGGTTTTCTTATAGCGTATGGAGCATTGAGATTAAGTATGCCTTCATGGCCAGTTCCTGACTTCGTATTTAGTTCTTTTCCGGGATTGGAGGGTTCACATCCTTTATTGTTTGTGACATTGATGACATTCATCCTGTTATTTAGCTCATTTACGATGGTTCGGGCCGTGCAGGAAGGTCATCGTGAAAATAAAAAAGGAGTTGCTTTTTGGTTGTTTTTGACAGTTATTGGAGGCGCTGGATTCCTAGGTTGTCAGGCTTGGGAGTGGAATAAGTTGATCGGTGAAGAACACATGACGATACATACCAACCCCTTTGGAACCCACGTAGAAAATGGTAAATACCTTGAGGGAAATGGTCACGGAATCAATGAAGGTGACTTATTTCACGCTGGAGATACCTATTTAATCCATAAGCATGGCGATGAGTACCAGCAATTAAAATATCAAGTGTCGGAAGGTGCCGATGCGGGTAAGATTAAAGAACTTGAATTTGGTCCAAAGCAATTCGGAGCTTTGTTTTTCTTTATCACAGGGTTTCACGGATTTCACGTGTTTTCAGGGGTTATGATATTATTGATAGTGCTTGCAAATGTGCTTTCAAATGTCTATGTGGAGAGAAGAAATGGGTACGAAATGGTCGAAAAAGTAGGTCTATACTGGCACTTTGTAGATTTGGTGTGGGTATTCGTATTCTTATGTTTTTATCTTCTTTAATTGGTTTAACAAAATAAATTTGAAATAAATGGCTTCGCACTCTTACGAAAATTTAAAGAAAAAGTTTTTACATACGATTATCCTATTGGCAGTCATTACCGTTGTTGAGGTATTTATTGCCTTGTATGGCAAAGGTTATATTGTGGAAGGTGTACATTGGAATCATTTCTGGATGGGTAGTTTGATGGTGGTTATGTCCTTGGTAAAGGCCTATTTTATCATATTCATATTTATGCATCTAAAGTACGAGATGCCCGGTATGGTTCGATCAATATTGTTCCCTACATTGCTTTTGGTTTGGGCCATAATTGCGTTCTTAATGGAAGGAAAGTATTGGGGTCATCAAAGAACAACATCTGGTGATGATGCTGATAATCAAGAATATGTTCCTACGGGAGAGAACATAAATAGAATCTCACCTGACACATTTATCATGTAGTTTTAAAAAAAATATAATAGGTAGTCGTAATCGTCTACCTATTCTTATATTTTAGATGAAAAGTAAGCCAGGCGCTATATTATTGTTTATCGTTCTTATATTATTTCCGGCTATATCATGGTATTATCTGAGTAAAGGTACTAGCTACAGAAAAGAAGCATTAAAAGACTTAGAAATAAAGGAACAATACAATACGAAGGAAGTTTCTGAAATAATCAATATTCCTTTGAAAGGATTTAATACTTTGCTTATATTCCCTAATAAACTGAGTGAGAATCAGTTAGAAGATATTGTGAATAGGTTTATTAAAGTAAACACCTTTCAGTGCATCTCAACTAGAAGCTTACCCATTGATGCGAAAAATTTTACTATCGATTCAATGAGTTCTCTCTATTCTTTATTGAATAAACCCAATTTTGCACTTTTAGATACCTTAGGACAAGTCAGAGCCACATTTGGTGATAGTAGGGAGGAAATTAATAGGTTAATAAGAGATACCGCGGTGCTATTGCCGTATAATGACTAAACAGAAGGAATCAATGAAATTGACAGAAAAACAGGCGAAAATTTTAGCTCTTGTTCTCGTCGTATTAGTCTATATGTTAGTAGGAATGATGAGAATGCCCACCAAATTAGATTTAGGGATGGAATTTTCATTTTTGCCTATGGTTTCAGCCATTCTTAATACATTGGTCGCGATTTGTTTAATATTGGCCTTTAGAGCCATAAAATCAAAAAATGTCTCGGTACATAAGAAATATATTAATAGAGCTATGTTCTTGTCAGCCCTTTTTCTTTTAAGTTATGTTTTGTATCATTTTACCACTGTAGAAACCAAGTATTGTGGAGAAGGGATGATGAGGATAATTTATTTCACAGTGTTAATCAGTCATATAGTTCTAGCTGGAATTTCTTTGCCGTTTATATTGTTTACCTATATACTGGGCTTTTATGATAGGGTAGAAAAACACCGTAAATTAGCGAAATGGGTTTTTCCTATTTGGTTGTATGTAGCCATTTCGGGTCCATTGACGTATTTATTATTAATGCCATGTTATTGATTACGATGAAAAAGAAATTAATCCTCACATTTATATTTATTACAGTCTTGATATTAATCACCTATCCTATCTATGCCCAATGCCCTATGTGTAGAATAAGTGCCGAAACTAATATGGCCAATGGTGGTGACGAGGGCAGGGGATTGAACACTGGTATTTTATACTTGTTATCACTACCTTATCTTTTGATTTTTGGATTGGGATATGTGTGGTATCGCAATCGGAAAAAGGTAGAGAACACAGAAACGGCCAATTAAGTCAATTTGCTTCTTTATTTATAAAGATTGAGTTTTTTATTCATTTTTGCCTCGAGCTTATTTCCCAATCGCATGGGTAACCTTGGTCGCAGCTCTAAGATTGATTGTACTATGAATGAACCAAATTAGACAATCACAGCTATTGTTCATTTTTTTGCCCGGTGACTTTTTTCTTTAGAGCTGCAAATACACCAATAACTGCCACAAC
>JACJYM010000009.1 GCA_020636155.1 Lewinellaceae bacterium
ACTTGCCTTGGCCTCTCTAGCAATCGGATTGATAAGTGCCATCATTCCAGCTATCCAAGCAAGTAATACAGAAATTAATGAAACTTTGAGCAAGAAAAATTTCTAACTGAATGACTTCGCCTCATTTTAGACGATTTGGACACGTAATTTTGGCAATTGGGTTATTAGGGCTTTTGATTTGGCAAATTTCTTCTCAGGAGGATCTACTGAAGACATGGTCGGAATTCAAATCTATGGACTTCACAAAAAATATTTTTTATTTAATCCTTGCTCTACTTTTGATGCCAATCAACTGGGGCATCGAAATAATAAAATGGAAAAATTTGGTGAGTACCATAGACAAAATCACTGGCCGCCAATCCACTTATGCGGTTTTGACAGGCATATCTATGGGCATCGTAACACCCGCTAGAATCGGTGAATATATAGGTCGGTTAAGTGTATTAACCCCCGAAAAAAGGCCGCCAGGTGTGGTTCTGATGTTTATCAACAGCTTGGCACAAAACATAATAAATATTTTCTTTGGGATATTTGGCATCCTATATTTTTTAGATGATTATTATCAATTTGACGATGTTAAGTTAAACCAATATTTCGTAGCTGTATGCTTACTTTCCATCCTATTAATCTCATTATATTTTAACATTCGAAAGGTGGTAGCTGTAACACAAAAGTTACCCCTTCCGTTATTTCTACAGCGTTGGTTTAAAAAGTTAGACCTTATCCAAAATGTCAGTAATAAGTCCTTAGTGGAGACAGGAATATATTCATTGGTTAGATACTTTGTATATTTTCTACAGTATTGTATGATTCTAAAATTTTTTAATCTCGACCTAGGAATAAGTCAGATGATGGCTGGGATAGCCACGATATTCATGGTACAGTCCGGCATCCCTCTACCACCTCTTAGTGCCATTCTCGCAAGAGGAGAAATTGCACTCATGGTATGGGGAATGTACAATCTTTCAGTCTCAGGAATCTTGGCGGCAACATTTACACTTTGGGTAATAAATTTGATAATTCCAGCGTTATTTGGAATAGCAATTATTCTCTTTACTGATTATAATTCAAATAGTTATGAAAATGATTAAATTAATAATACCGATTTTTTTAATACTTGTCTTTACCAGTATGAGTACATCAAGTATTGGAGTTGACCCTGAAATTTGCCATATCCAAAATACGGCTTTCCAAAGTGGCGAAAAACTGGTTTATAAGACCTATTATAATCTAAAATTCATCTGGATACCAGCCGGTGAGGTGACATTTTACGTCTCTGAGGATGAGGAAAATTACGAAATCAGCGTCGACGGCCGCAGTTACCCTTCTTATGACAGCTTCTTCAAGGTGAGAGATTATTATTACTCCAGAGTAGATAAAGAAACGATGTATCCTCGAAATTTCGTGAGAAAAGTCGAGGAAGGAGACTATCGTAAATTTGATAGCATCGCATTTGACCAAAAAAATAGAACTGCCATTTCTTTTAACGGAAAAACCAAAGAATCTGCCAAGATGAATGCACATGCATTAGGTGAGTGTATGCAAGATTTGGTATCAATCCTCTATTTTTTACGAAATACCGATGTGGACCAATACAAAGTCGGGGACTATATTCCGACTAAAGTCTTTTTCGACAAGGAAACATTTCCCATTAATGTTACTTATGACGGCATCGAAAATGGTAAAAAAATTAAGGACTTAGGCAAGTTCAATACTTTACGTGTCATACCCGATTTGGTGGCAGGTGAGGTATTTAAGAAAGGTGATAAGATGAAAATATGGGTGAGCAATGATGAAAATAAGTTGCCACTATTGATCGAATCTCCCGTGAGTGTCGGCAGCATCAAAGCTGTGTTAAAATCTTACGAAGGACTTCGATATCCTCTAACCGCTAAGTTAAAATAAATACCCCGTGAGAAAGTATTTCGTAATTTTTCTAATATCCATAGTGGCGATTCTACTCGCTTATCTCTATGGTATTAGGCAATCATTTACAAATAAAACAAGTACGGTCAATGCAAGCGTTGTCATCGAAGAAATTAGAAAGGTCAATAAACTTGTCAGTATAGAGGCAGAACTTTCAGAACTTTACTCGTACAAGGATTACTTAAATTGGGATGTTAGTTTTTTAAGAAAAAAAGCTCTCGTCAGAATCAATGCAAAAGTACTGGCAGGCTTCAATTTAGAAAATATGGGAATCTACATAGACAGTATAAATCACCAAGTAATCATTTCGCATTTTCCTGATGCTGAGATTTTATCTATAGATCATGATTTGGATTATTACGATATTACGGAAGGTACCTTTAATAGTTTTTCAGCTGATGATTATAATCAAATCAATAAAAAAGCAAAGGAAATTATTCGGGAAAAAGCCATAGAAAGTGGAGTACTCAATCGGGTAAACGAACGTAAAAAAGACATCGAAAATATGCTGAAAGGCATACTCTCTGCCATGGGCTATTCACTAGAAATCAAGCGGATGCCTACACCTTCTGTTCGGAATTAGAATAGGTCTCTATCAAAGCATCTACCGCTTTAGAAACAATATCAAAAACATAGTCAAATCCACCATCATAGTATGGATCTGGTACAGCTCTGTGTTCATCTTTGTACAGATAATCCAACAAAAATGAGACCTTTTCCATACCCACACCGCCTGTTATCTCATTGACCATTTGATAATTTTGGCTATCCATCACGATTATATGGTCGTAATTTAGCATGTCGTCAACCGTAATTTTCCGAGATATCTGTCTACTGATATCAATATTGTTTTTCTTAGCGACTTGAATCGATCTGGGATCCGGATTTTCTCCATTATGAAAACCACTGGTACCCGCCGAATCCACCTTCCAGTCAAGGCCTTTTTTATAGATTTTGTCCTTAAGTATTCCTTCAGCTAATGGAGAGCGGCAAATATTACCAAGACATACCATTAAAAATGATTGCGACGATGAATTAGAGTTATCCATTCAGAAATTTTTTATAAATATTAAAAATAGACCTAAATATATTATATTTTTCATAATAATCAAAATATACTTACCACAAAAAATGGTTTTTTAAAATAAAACTTTAAATTTTAGCTTGATTTTTATAGTTATATATTGAATACCACTTTACATATCCCATTTGAGAAAAAAATTTCCTCCCATAAAACCTTAGTAGAATAAAAAAATCAAATGCACCCAATGCCACAAAGATACACTGGGTGATATCTATATGTAAACATTTATAAGATTATTTAAATAATTACAAGCATTTACTCTCAATGTCACATATTGCTAGTAATTTTACAGATTAATTTATTTCTTGATTTTAGTGCGGTACAAATTGCAATCAAAAGCGATTATAACAAAGATTTAAAAAAAACAAAAAATGAGAATTGTCATAGCAGGAGCTGGTGATATTGGATTTCATTTAGCCAAGTTGCTTTCAACACAGCAGCAGGATATCGTTTTAATAGACATGAATCAAGATGTGTTGGATCATGCCCATTCCAAACTCGATGTAATTACCATTAAAGGTGATTGTTCTTCGCTCAGTGTACTGGAAAAAGCACAGGTAAGCCGAGCAAATCTCTTTCTTGCAGTCACAACATTTGAAAATAACAACATTGTAGCCTGTATCTTAGCCAAAAAGCTTGGTGCAGGTCAAACGATAGCTAGAGTCGGCAATCAAGAGTTTTATGATGAGGATCAAAAAATCACTTTTAGAGAACTCGGTGTCGATAAAATAATTTCTCCCACAATATTAGCAGCTCAAGAAGTCGAAAGACTCGTAGCCATGAGCCAGCTGACCGATAATTTTGCATTTGAAGGTGGAAAATTAAGTGTTATCGGGGTCAATATGGATGAAGATTCTCCATTTGTATATAAAACGCTGAAAGAAATCAATGAAAAGTTTCCTGATATCGAATCTCGTGCCATTGCCATCTTAAGAGGCGAAGAAACCATACTTCCACGAAGTAACACAAGGTTACTTAAAAATGACCATGTGTACTTTATTGCAAAGGAAAATTCCGTGTCGAAAATCGTCAATTTAATAAGTACACGGCTTCGCAAAATAAAAAACGTGATGATTATTGGTGGTACCGATTTAGGTCGTAGGGTGGCAACACTACTTGAAAACAAGTACAAAGTCACCATCATTGAAAAGGATAAGGAAAATTGTAAAGCCCTAGTTGAAGAATTAGAAAATAGCTTGATAATAAAAGGTGACCCTTCCAATATTGAAATGCTGAAAGAAGAAGGATTAGAATCTATGGATGCTTTTATTGCCTTGACACCCAATTCTGAGACAAACATCATCACATCTCTGATGGCCGAACAATCAGGCGTCTCTAAAACAATTGCGTTGGTAGACAATACGATGTACACTCACATTTCACAAAATATTGGCGTGGACACCTTAATCAATAAAAAACTCATAGCCGCAAATAACATTTTTAGATTCGTGAGAAAAGGTCAGATCGAGGCCATTACGAGTTTGCATGGTGTAGATGCTGAAATTATAGAATTCATTATTCACAAAAACAATCAACTGACCAAGCATGTGCTGAGGGATTTGAAATTTCCTAAAAATGCCCTCATCGCGGGGGTGATACGTGGAGAAGAAAGCCTCTTGCCGACCGGTGATTTTCAACTTAAGGTTGATGACAGGGTGATAGTATTTGCCCTCACAGAAAGTATTTATAAGTTAGAAGAGATGTTCAACTAATGAAATTAAATTTTCAACCAATATCCAATGTCATAGGGGTGCTCATGCTCATTTATGGGGCATTTATGCTATTCGTATATGCGTATGTAACTGTGATACACTCTATTGACGGGACGGCTTTCCTTTATTCCTCGTTGATTACCATGGGATTTGGGTTTTTGTCCTATAAAATCAAATTAAATAATAGCCTTTCCGTCAATAAGCGTGAAGGTTATATTATCGTCGTGACCTCATGGCTTATCATGGCACTTTGTGGTGCATTGCCATATCACTTTGCGGGTGTTACAGACAATTATGCCCATGCATTTTTTGAGTCCGCCAGTGGGTTTACTACTACAGGTGCATCAATATTCAATGACATCGAATCACTTCCAAAAGGGATTTTAGTTTGGAGGAGTTTAACGCAATGGATTGGTGGCATGGGTATCATCGTCCTTACAGTAGCGCTACTCCCCCTATTGGGAATAGCAGGAATTGAGCTTTTCGTCGCAGAAGCCCCTGGCCCTACAGCTGACAAGCTGCACCCACGGATCAAAGAAACTGCCAAGCGACTATGGTTCCTTTATGTAGGAATCACAGCACTTCTTGCGGTCTTACTATTGCTCGAGGGTATGAACTTATTCGATGCGGTTAATCATGCATTTACGACTATGGCGACGGGTGGATTCAGTACGAAAAATGCCAGTATTGCCTATTACGAAAATCCCGCCATTCACTACACTTTAGGGTTATTTATGTTTATTGCCGGAACCAATTATTTTGTGATATATCATCTTGCCAAAGGTCATTTTAAAGCTTCGTGGAGCAATGAGGAATTCCGTTGGTACTTTTACATTATGATATTTTTAGTTGTTGGGGTAACATTAGGTATTTACGCTAGTACTCAGCAGCCCCTAGAAAAAGCATTTAGAGATTCCTTTTTTATGGTTAATTCCATTGTGTCCACTACTGGATATGTGACTGCAGATTATACCTCATGGAATCCAACGCTTACGGTTATATTTTTCTTGCTGTTGTTTTTGGGAGCATCTGCTGGCTCAACCGCAGGTGGTATCAAGATCATAAGACATATGGTTTTTGCAAAAAATAGTCTACTAGAATTCAAAAGAATATTACACCCAAGAGCTCTCATAAGAATCAAGATAAGCAGGGAGTTGGTTCCACCACGTATTCTCACCCATATCTTGGTATTCTTGTTAATCTACCTTCTCACCTTTTTCGTGGGGATGGTTGTGGTTGTCGCCTTTGGTGTAGATATCATGACCGCAGCTGGAGCCGTAGCAACTTCACTGGGAAATGTTGGTCCGGGTATTGGGGAAGTGGGTCCTGTGGACAACTTCTACGACATTCCTGATGGTGCAAAATGCTTTTTAGGAATATTAATGATTATGGGTAGACTAGAGTTATTCACCGTCCTCGTGTTGTTTACACCATATTTTTGGAAAACTAATTAGAAAAAATATTTTTTGCACATTTTTTGCACCATTGCTTTTTTTAAATTCTGAATTTTCATTCAACAATGTTACTTTTACAAAGTAATATTGAAAGAATTATGAATAAGTTTTGGATTCTGTTTATGCTTTCCTTGAGTGTAAATGCCTATTCACAAAAAGATTATTGTGGTGCTATCAATCAAAAATCGGAGTGGCTGGTCAATTACCAGAAAAACCCGGGAGCATACGAACTTCGTTTCGATGATACGCTTTATATTCCCATAGGACTAACTGTGGTCGGTGATGATGAAGGAAAAAAACGCATGGGAGACCTCAATTTGATAAAAATCCTCAATATCCTCAACGAAGATTATGCAGAAGCCAAGATAAGGTTTTTCTTGCCTCGAGTCGTTCGACATGAATTTTATTCTAAATGGAGTGAACATGCCACCGTGCTAGAGGGTGCTGATATGATGTTTGAGCTGAATCAGGATTCCGTGATCAATTGTTATTTTCTGCTAGATGCAGCCGGAAATTGCGGGTATAATCTGCCTTATGGCGGAATGGTCGTCAGTAATAATTGTGCCAGCTTGCAAGATCACACCTGGGCTCACGAAATGGGGCATGGATTGTCTTTGCCTCACCCGTTTTATGGTTGGGAAGGCGGTGTTTCATGGGATGGTAGCGTAAGCCATAACTATAGCAATCCGGCACCAGAGTACGTACTTGCCGACTACACTAATTTTAAGGATACTCTGATACGAGACACCCTCATCATAGACACTATTTTGGTGGAAAAAATAGATGGGAGTAATTGTCATCTCGCAGCTGATGGATTTTGTGACACTAAGCCAGACTATCTCTACACTCGTTGGAGTTGCACTTCTACGAACGCAATAAGCCAACAGGTGCAAACAGACCCCAATGGAGAAAAATTTCAATCTGATGGTACCTTAATTATGTCCTATGCTGATGACAAGTGTGCCGCTAGATTTTCTGAAGAGCAAATGGCTGCTATGAGAGCCAACTTTTTAAATGAAAAATCGCAATTAAATTACGGACAAGTTCCACTGAGTGCTATCACGAGTTTTAACATTGATCACATAAAGCCTTTTTACGAAGAGACGGTAAATTACCAAAACATCAATCTCCAATGGTCTCAAGTAGAAAATGCTGACTATTATTTGGTACAATTTTCAAAATATTCACAATTCTCAATAATAAGTTTAGATACCATCGTGGAAAATAATGAAATGCTCGTGCCGCAATTGGAAAATGACAGTAAGTGGTACTGGAGGGTAATGCCTTTTAATGCCTATAATTTTGATATTCAATTTTCGAATGGCTCACTTTTTTTCACATCAGAGATGGTGTCTACTTCTGAACTTAGTTCTACTATTAAAGCATGGCCAAATCCAGTACTTAAAGGAGAATTCAACATCAGTCTGGATCACAATGAGAAGATAGAGAATATCGAGGTATATGATATTTCAGGTCGACACATATTACTTGACATGAATATCAACGGATCTATGGCCAGTATTGAAACCAAAAATCTCAACATGGGGGTTTTCATTGTCAGAATCAATACCGACAAACAATATTATACTCTTAGAATGATGGTAGAGTAAGAATTTAAAAGGCCGTATTAGCGCTGTTCGTTGCTTAATTGCCGATAGTGTTCCAGATAATATTCAAGTAATATGGGTTGATCAAGGTAGTTTGGAAGAATACCCTGCTGCCTTATGTCAATACTGAAAAACTGCATCGCCGGCAACATGTCTTCACTTAGAAATCTTAGTGGAATTTCATTGCCTATACGAAGACTTATGGGTTGGCGAGAGGCCATAATAAATCCCCATTCACCAAAAGAAGGAACATTTATATGGTATGGATAAGTGTATAAAAAACCGGAATCTTTCAGCGTTTGGTCAATACACCAAAATGCTTTTGGCGTAAGATCAGGAGATGTCGCTTGCGTAACGAATATCCCATTATTCCTCAATCTCGAACCTGCCAAATGATAGAAAGCATTACTATATAGTCGAGCCAGAGATTCTGTCGTAGGGTCAGGTAAATCACAAATGATCAAATCATAGTATGTACTGTCAGACTTAAGAAATTTGAAGGCATCGTCTATGTGTACTGTTACTCTCGGGTCTTCAAAAGCATGATTATTTAACTCAACTAATGGCTCAAAAGTCTTCGCCATATCCACGATTTTCTCGTCCAAATCCACCAAATCTATCGTGACAAGCTCATTATACTTCAGAAGCTCTCTGACCAGAAGACCTTCTCCACCTCCCAATACCAAAATGTTTTTCCTAGAATGAAGTGATTGCATTGCCGGATGTGCCAGAGCCTCATGATATCTATACTCATCTCTAGATGAAAATTGAATGGCTCCATTAAGATATAATCGCATCTCATTCCTATTCTGAGTAACGACAATATCTTGATATTTGCTCTCAGTGTGATAGACCACAGGATGCTTAAAAATGACATTATTCCATCGATTTAAAAACTGATGTGCCAGTAAAAACATCCCACTCATCAGTACAAAAATGATGAGAAATACGATTTTTACGACATGAGAAGTCATAAATTTGGTTTTAAGTCTATCCTTAAACTTCAACAAAACCAATGCAGCCACCACTATGTTAATCGTACCGACTAAAAGTGAGGACTTATATAATCCCATGAACGGAATAAGAAGAAACGGAAATGCCAAAGTCGCAATTAATGCCCCCAAATAATCGTAGGTCAAGACATCCGACAGATTTTCATTCTCCTTGTTTTCATTTTCCAATAAATGTGTCAACAATGGCACTTCCAATCCTGTCAAGATACCGATAATAGATATTATGAGCAATACAAAAAATTGAAAACCCGTGTAATCGGCATAAGCAAAATAAATGTATATCAATGGCACAGAAAAAGCACCTACCAAACCCAAAATAATTTCAATCAATATGAAAGCATCATATTTATTTGATTGTATCCACCTGCTCATATAGGATCCAACACCCATAGATGCAAGATAAAAACCGATAATGATTGAAAATTGCAAAACACTATTCCCGAGAAAATAAGAGCTCGATGTGCTGATCAATAATTCATATAAAATAGAACAAATTCCTACAATAAAAGTAGTAAGTTTGAGAAATATAGTATTACTTTTGTTCATTACATTGATACTGATTTTAAAAGAACTCAAAATTAAACTATTAATGAATTAATCCAAGGTTAATCACTCTAATTAGAATCAGTTACTTTATTTCAAAATTAAACTTAGATGCTATGAAAAACATGAATTTACTTTTTGCGGCTTTATTACTTTTTGCCTTCACTTCTTGTAAAGACAATGTGGAATATGAAGACAAAGAAGTTACTGAATTAACCCATGGAGTGGTCACTGAAGTAGAGGAATTTGAGACGGATATATTTAAAATAACGGATGAAACCGAAGTACCTAAAGTAGAAGATTCGAGAATTATTGCCAAGTATATGAACGGGACTATCGACACCTTCACCCTGGAAGAAGCCAAGTTGGTTGCAGCAAATAGCCCAAAAGGCTCAGCTATTTCTAATGTACTGATGGGCGGTGCAATGGGTTTCTTAATGGGAAGAGCCTTGAGTTCTGGCATAAATAGATCGGCTTATGCCTCAGATGCCGCTTTTAACAAAGCACAAGCAACATCAAACAATCTGAATTCCACAGCTATTAGAAAAACCGTCCGCACACCTAAGGCTGGAAAATCTGGATTTGGGTCTAGAAAATCGACTCGCTCTTATGGTGGATAGAATTGAAGAACTAAAACACCTTCCAATTCAAAAAGCTGAATCTGAAGGATTGGAATGGTTTTTTTCTGACGAGGCTGACGAGTACATAGCTCCTGAAATCTTAAAAATAAGGACAGAGGAAAGTAAAAATTTGCAAAATGCCACACTGTCTCTCTATCAAAAATTCGAAAAATTACTGGATGAGATAGTTCAAAACAACCAATGGGACGACCTTGGTCTTGACGCCGAAATCATCCCATTAATCAAATATAGTTGGCAGAAAAAGCATTTGCATCTCTACAGCCGTTTCGATTTTGCAGGAGGGATTGACGATCTGCCCATTAGATTGCTTGAGCTCAATGCCGACACGGCAACCATGCTGCCGGAGTCCTCTCTGATACAGTCATGGATGGTAGAATCAGTAAACGATACCAAAGGTCAATTCAACTACTTATTAAGAGATCTTGAATTTTCATTATCAAAATTGGCTCATTTTAATCCGAAAAAAGACAAAACCATACTCGTAAGCTCTCTTGGATATATAGAGGATCAATTAAACTGCGATATCATTATCAAAGCGGCACAAAATGCAGGTTTTTATGCCCGATACGCAGACCTAGAAGATGTTATCTTTGATGAAGATGGAATTTTCTTAGAAAATAATGACGGCACTTCCGAGCATTTTGAATACTTTTTCAAATTAATTCCTTGGGAGTTTATCATGTATGAGGAACCGGAATTATTAACCATACTTTCTAATCTAGTGATGAATGACAAATGCTATGTGATGAATCCAGCATATACATTAGTGTGGCAATCGAAAGCAATTTTACAAAAACTTTATTCACGGTTTCCCCAGGATCCGCTCTTACTTAAAACTTCCTTAGTTGATTCTGATTTTGTCAGTGTGCCCTACGTAGAAAAACCAATTTTTGGTAGAATGGGCGAGAATATTAAAATATTCGATCAAGAAGGGAATAAACTTGCTAGAACCAAAGGTGATTATAAACATTTTCCTAAAATATATCAGGAGAAAGCGAGACTGTATTGTGATTCTGACGGGTATTATCAGGTGGGATGTTATTTTATAAATGGAAATATGAGCTGCATCAGCTTACGTCGCAATGAAAACATGATTATTGATGAGGATTCAGAATTCATCTCGCATGTTTTAGTTTAATTTCTCATTAATGAAAAAACTCAAAAACAATACATACTTAGGCATTCAATATTTTGTAGAATTCTATGACTGCGATGTCGAAATACTTAACAATTCTGAGAGTATTCAAAAAATAATGTCCGAAGCTGCACTTAAAGCCAATTCAACCATAGTACAGCAGTTTTTTCACAATTTTAAACCCTATGGAGTTTCAGGTACCATCGTCATTGCGGAGAGCCACCTAAACATACATACCTGGCCTGAACACGGTTATGCAGCTGTCGATTTGTTTAGTTGTGGCCACGAAATAAAAGGAAAAGCCGCCATAAAGTATCTCAAAAAAGAACTCGGAAGTACACATCACAGTATGAAAAAAAAGTACCGTGGACAACTTTCAAAAATCTACAAAAACGAAGGCTAGTTAATTCAGCTTCAGTACGTAAGTTTCTAGATTTATATTTATCTCTTATGCGATATAGTCGTATTTTCGCAAAGAATCAGGGTGGTTTATGAAAGATTATATATTTGAATGGCAAAAGAATTTTAAAGAATCGGATGCTAAAATTGATTCAATACTTGATAAACATACGGAATTATCAAATGATGAATTGGATCAAATTGCCAAAAGAGAAACCAAAATCGCATACGAAAAAATCAATTGCCTCGACTGTGCTAATTGCTGTAAATCAGCACCAACCAACCTAGAACCGCATGAAATAAAAAAAATAGCCAGTTATCTCGGAATTAGCAAAAAGAATTTCGAATCACAATATCTAATCAATGACTTCGATGGTCAGCAAATTCTTAATAAAATTCCTTGCCCATTTTTGAACGATGATAATACTTGTAAAATATACGAGGTAAGACCGCAGACTTGTAGTTCTTATCCTCACACTGATAAAAAGGGATTTAGAAAATTGGGAAATTATCATAAAAAGAATCTTTCCTTTTGTCCGATAACCTACTTTGTTGTCAGCGAAATGTTTAAAAAAATAAAATCTGTCTAAAATGATCTATGAGTTTAAGGGGTTTATACCCGTCATTCACGAAAGTGCATTTGTGCATCCACAAGCAATTATTACAGGAAATGTGACCGTTGGCAAAAACGTTTATATCGGTCCCGGTGCTGCCATTCGAGGCGATTGGGGAGAAATCATCATCAAAAATGGATGCAATGTTCAGGAAAATTGTACCATCCACATGTTTCCGGGTACAACGGTCATTTTGGAAGAAAATGCCCATATCGGACATGGAGCAATTGTTCACGGTGCCCACATTGGCTATAATGTGATGATAGGCATGAATGCTGTCATCATGGATGACGTACATGTCGGAGATGGCAGCATAATCGGCGCTTTGAGTTTCATCAAAGCTGGTGAAAACATTCCTCAACGAAGCATCTATGCTGGAAATCCGGCTAAATTCATAAAGGAAGTCAGTGACGAAATGCTAGCCTGGAAAACCAAAGGCACACTTCTATACCAAACTCTCCCAGGTGAATGTAAAGCGTCATTGAGGGAAGTGAAAGCATTAACTAAACCTCCAACAGAAAAACCAAGTCAGGACAAATTATTCGAAACATGGAATGCGATAAAAAATTCTTAAGCTTAGGGCCGTGATATGTCCACGAGCTTTTGCCAGATAATTTCGGCACTTTGATTCCAATCGAATCTTTCCAAATTTTGAAATCCTCGGGCAACTAAATGTTCTGACAATTGCCGATTGCTTACAATTCGACACATCGCTTCCCCGATTTCCACAGGTTCCATGGGGTCGACTTCAAGTGCTGCAGTACCTGCAACCTCAGGCATAGAACTGACATTTGAACAAATGACCGGTACACCACAAGACATCCCTTCTAGTATAGGTATTCCAAAACCTTCGAAAACCGAGACATAAACCATGGCTTCTGCACCAGCGATGATTTCGGCAACCTCGGCTCCGACACTATTTAGATGAATAATGTCCATCGTATATTCGCTGTTCTTCATAGCAGCCGCAATTGCATCACTGTGCCATGCCAACCTACCGACCAGCACAAGTTTTGTATCCTTTCCAGAAGTATTTCTATACCATTCATAAGCTTTGATGAGATTTTCAATATTCTTCCGCGGATGTAACGAACCCACATAGACAAAGTAGGGCTTGCCATTAGCATATCTGGCTCTGACCTCATGCCTTTCTGAAAGTGTAATTGGACTAAATTTTGACCTATCAACGGCATTATAAGCCACCGTGATTTTCTCACTATCTATCCCATATTGGTACATTATATCTTCCTTAGTCGTATTCGATACAGCGATGATATGATTCGCTCGACGGTGAAATTTTTCGAAATTCTTTCTGTAATATCGCAATGCCGAATTGGGAATATGATCCGGATAATGCCTATAAGCCAGGTCATGACTTACAAGCAGTGTAGGCACTTTAGATTTTAAGCTCAAATAGCTATCTCCGCTATAAAATACATCTACATTTTGTTTCTTTAGATACTGGTGAATCATCACTTCGAACCACAAATACCATAACCAAGGCAGCCTCGCAGGAGGAGGGAGAAGTACATTTTTTACATTTTCAGATTGTAACAAAACTGGCTCAAAAGGCCTATCGAAGAGTAAAATAAACTCGTGTTCAGGATGATTTTTTATCATCCGAATACTGGTCTCATAGACATAGCGACCAATCCCTTCTAACTTAGAATTGAACAAAAATCTGGCATTGATCGCAATTTTCATCGATTGATTGGCATTTGATAATTCAAAGTTACTCTTTTACATTAAACCAAAGTTCATCGTCAGCACCTGGTTCGCCATGATAGTTGACCGTAATTTCCGTACCGGCCTCAATATCCTCAATCGCATAAAACTCAATGGTATCACTCACAAAATCTAGAATAAAATTGGCATTTGGGTGTAATTTGTGATTGTATATTGAACCATACCCGAGGGCGATGGCCGCTTGATTCATCTCTTCACCCCACAAAAAATAATAATCATGCAACACTGTTTTATGAATGATAGGCAACTCGGCCTTGGGGATGATGATAAGGTGACAAACCTCTATCACTTCCCCTTTTTTTATATCTTCCATTGTATACACTCCTTTGCCTCTATCCTCCGTGTGGGCAACAAACAAAGAAGAAATTTTACTCATCATGGATTTACTTTTTTCTAATTAAATAAACACCTAAAATGATGACAAGCATAGAAATTACATGGTTTAACCCCAATATTTCACCATCAAAATATCCCCACATCAATGCAACTATTGGAATAAGGTACGCCACCGAACTCGCAAATACCGCATCGGTTTTTTTAACCAATTGAAAGAATACAATGCTCGACAAAAACGTCCCAAATATCGACAATACACTTACCGCTTCTAGGGATTTTATAAAATAGGGATTTTCCATTGCCGTACTAAAATCACTAAAAAAAAGAATGTAAGTCCATGCAAAAAACCCTATGAAGACAAATGAATAGGAGGAAACAACCAATGCACTGATATCCTTCAAATATTTGTTGATAATATTCACACTAAAACCATAACACATGGTACCTATCACAATTAATCCGGCATAAAGCAACTGGGATGAATCATTGGAAATATTATCATTATACACCAATGAAACGGCTCCCAAAAACCCAATTAGCACCCCGGCAAACTTAATTTTGTCAAAAGGCATTGCAAAAAATAACAACCCGATGATGAAAGTAAATATCGGTGTCAAGCTGTTGAGAATACCAGAAATCGAGGAGTTGATTTTCGTTTGGGCAAAGGCATAAAGTATAGCCGGAATACCACTTCCCAATACCCCTACGAGTGCAATTTTATCCCATCTCGACCAATCGACTTTCTTGCGAGTATAAAGCGCAATCGGTAAAAAACACAGCGATGCCAAGGCTATGCGAATACCGGCCAGTTGCGGAGAACTCAATGCTACTAGGGACTTTTTCATCAAAATGAAGGAACTACCCCAAACCAAGCTTAGTAGGAGCAAGGATATCCAGGATTGTACAGAAACTGAATCGTTGTATGACTTACTATTCATTATTGATAGTATGAAGCATATTTGACATAAGCATCAGCCGTTCTTTGTATATAAAATTCTTGCTGTTCCTGATTTATGGCTTTAATTTTTCGTGCCGGGACACCCGCATAGATATACCCAGACTCTAGATGCATACCTTGTGTCACTACCGAGCCAGCCCCCACAATAACATTGCTTTCAATGATGGCATCATCTATCACAATGGCACCCATGCCTATCAACACGTTTCGCTTGATATGGCATCCGTGAATAATAGCACGATGCCCAATAGAAACATTGTCTTCTAGGATGGTGTCTCCTCTTCCGATTGTGCCATGAATAACAGCGCCATCCTGTATATTGACTTTATTGCCAATGATAATGTTATTCACATCACCTCTGATGACAACTTGAAACCAAACACTACAATCATCACCCATAACGATACTCCCTGTCAAAGTGGCATTATTGGCAATAAAAACATTTTTGCCAAATTTCGGTGTCACTCCGTTCACTGTAATAATGTTACCTTGCAATTTATCCTTTTTTGAATCGGTGTAAAATTAAATATTCACAGCTGATTCACTCCATTTATCCCTTGATAATTTCATCCATTGCATAAAGCCGACAATGGATAAAACAGAATAAATAATCATGAGTAACGTGAAAAATGGGGCTTGCTTTACGTAATAGAGGTAGATATAAATGAGGTTGCAAATGAAAAAGTATATCCAGTTGTCTATTTTTCTATAGATAAGCATAAAAGTTGCCAAAATGGAAAAGACTGTGGTAAATGAATCAAGCCAAATATAATCTGAATCCGTAAACATTCTAATCAAATAGACCGAAATAATCATGCCTAAAATTCCCAAAATAATGGCGAGAATATTATCCTTTATTCCAAGATGTGTTATCTCCAGGGTTGGTTTATCTTTCCGATTCCAACTCTGTAATCCCCATAATGCCATCACAACATAAAATCCTTGTAATATGGCGTCAAACTTATAATTGTAGTATATAATATCGGCATAAGCCCACAAGCTGCACGAAGCCAATGCAAAATAAAAGCCTGTGGCACTATTTCTGATGGAATAGTAAACGTAAATGAGGCCGAATAGTACGGCAAAGATTTCTACCGGATTCACTCGATAATAACCGCCTTGAATCTTGCTTCTACGACGATCGGATCGGTATTGGCGATGATATCAATGATTTTTTCGGTCTCGCCTGCTTGCTGAAATGTTGTGTCATAAGTCGCTGTGATAATTCCTGATTCACCCGGTTTGACCGGATCTGTTGGCCAGACGACTTCCGTACATTTACAGGATGAAACAAGTTCTATTAACAAATCTGCATCTCCTGAATTTACGAATTTGAACTCAAAAGGGACTTTGGCACCTCTTTTAATCACACCTAAATCTTGCATATTATTTTCAAATGAAATAACAGGTTTTGGCTTTAGTCCAAAGGCATTTTTGCTACCCTGATAATCTTCATCTACCGGAGTCACTCCTTTAAATATTTCCCTTTTGATTTCAATAGTTTTAGGACCGGCTATGATTTTAAACTCTGTACGTCTATTCAATCGGTGTTCCTCTTCAGAGCATCTAACCCCATTTTTACATTGGTTAAGAATCACGGATTCACCATATCCAACCGCTTGTATTCTATTGGCATCAACCCCTTCGTTGACTAGCCATTTCTTTGCACTATCTGCCCTTCTTTGAGATAATTTCTTATTGTATGGTGACTCACCGCGACTATCTGTATGAGAACTCAACTCAATAACCATGTCAGGATATTCCTTCATTAGGTCATACAGCGTCGACAAATCTCGTTCGGCATCAGGTAATATTTTTGCGTCGTCAAAGTCATAATAAATATTATTAAGTCTGATAGGTTGATTGATAGTGACTATCTCTGTGGCAGGTTCTTTTGGTTTTGATTTTAATTTTATAGACTTTTTAATGCTATAATCATCGATAATCCCCAAAGTATTGAAGGTAATGGTATCAGAGTAGTAATCCGGATGTGAGACTATAGCTTGATATTTTCTATCACTATCCAATAAAAACTGAATTTTATTACTCGCCACACCGGTTTTGTTGTCAGATTTACCAGCGGTCTTATCCATTAGTTCAACGGTAGCCCCAATAATTTCGTCATTGTTGTCATTGTCATAAACAAGCGTATTCAAGTCAATGACCAAATCTCTCAAGACTAAAGAATAAATGTCATCACAGCAATAAATACTTTTCATTTTTTTCTTGTCTTTATCTGGTCTATTTGACACCAAATAACCTCTTCTACCAGTTTCATCAAATCTCAAAAACATGTCATCAGCAGACGAATTGTAATTGAATCCCATGTTCGACAAACCTTCGAATTCTCGTCCATTCCATACCGCATAGAAAATGTCATATCCTCCCATACCAGGTAATCCATCCGTACTAAAATACAAGGTTCCATCCTTATAATAAGGAGATATTTCATTTCCAGCAGTATTAATACTCGTACCTAGATTTATAGGTTGCGAATATTCATTTCCATTAATTGTAGAATAATATAAGTCAAACTTTCCATGTCCTCCGGCCATATCAGAAGAGAAAAATAAAACTTTACGTCCATATAACTCTCCCTCGAATGGATGCTTAGAAATAAAGTCTCCATTTACTGCTGCGATTTCATGGGCAGGACCCCATTCTGTTCCAGTTTTGATGGATTCATATATTTTAGAACTGGCAAGTTCATTGTTGTCTAGTTTTGCTCTTGTAAAATACATCTTGTTACCATCTCGAGAAAAACTGACCCCTCCGGTATTAAAGCCTTTTCTATTGATGACGTCATCCAGTGGATTAATGTCTTTGTAAACTCCCTCTTTGTCCCGTTTAGCCACATATATCTTGGCATCGATATCCCCTTCATCCCCGTCAAGTACTATGGCTCTTTTTTGATTAAATGAGGCAAAATACAAGCTTCCATCGGCATAAGGTGCTGGTGATGATTCCGCACTACTAGAGTTTATTTCTGGGCTTTCAAAAGTCACGACTGCCTCGATGTTTTCAGGATAAACACTCATCAGGTTGATTCCTTCCAATTCTCTTTTGGCAATTCCTATTAATGTGTCACTGGTGGCAGTTTCTAAAAATTTGTTCAATTCTGTCCGAGCTTCACGATATTTTCCTTGATACTTGAGAGCTTTGGCATAGTCTAGTCTCAAGTCGCCGTAATTGTTGTTCTTATCTTTTCTAAGCAATTGGTCATACCTTCTTTCTGCCGTTTCATAATGTCGAAGCAACATGGCCAAATCACCCGAATAGACCAATAAGTCTAAATCTCTAGTTTCCTTATAGGCTTCCGAGTAGATATCAATGGCATTTTGATAATCATAAGTATCTGCTGCCTCTTCAGCCGCCATCATTTTTGCTTCGTAGGTCACCTTTCCTTTGGGTTGGGCAATGACTTGATTCAAGGAAACTAACAAGCCTAATATGAAGAAAATTTTTTTCATCTTTTAAGTTTTATTATCTGGTTGGTCTATAAATAATTATGTTTTTATCAATCTAAAAAACCTACAGTCTAGGACAATAAATAATTGGGTCAGGATTTGGAATTTTACTTCTTACCCATACGTATTGAACTCCTAGTTCGAAAGCATTTTGAAAACCCGGTGCATTTGCCACCCCATTTATAGGTATATCAAACGCTAATCTTGCAGTGATAGTTTTAAAGTCGACTCCCATCAAAACCTGTGGTGAAAGCGTCCCGGTTCGCAAGCCTAGACCACCATTGAGCCAATACTCGCTTTCTGGTTTGATTTTGAATCCCAGAAGTGCATGAGTAGAAACTTCAAATCCTTCACTTGTACTCTGAACGAGTAAAGCGGGTTGAATCTTATATTTTTTGTTCATCATTCCTTTATAACTTACAAGTCCGGTAAGCCTCATGGGCTGGTCGTAATCAGTCTGAGTCCTCAAGCTGGTATTATTTTTAAAAACATGAGCCGAGGAGAGACCAATAGAAAATTCTCCAGACTTACTGCGTCTAATAAAGTTAACACCGAAAATCCAATCGCTGGGGGAATTTTGTGCCAATGGCTTGTCCACACCTGTTGAAGAAGTACCGCTGGAAGTGGTTAAACTATTAAAATCTTTACTGCTGCCTGTCGCGAGAAATTCAGGATCCACAACGGCTCCACTAGGTGACTGTAATTTTCGTGTAGAGGCTATGTATTGACCACCAAATGACAAAATCTTCGTGATTTTTTTATCCAAAGAAAGATGAAAAGCTAAGCTCATTTTAAATTGATTGGTATTCAAATTTAAGAGTCCATTTCCTATCTCATCATTCGGAAAAAGTGTAATCATTTGATCACTAGAAATTCTGGCTTTTTGTTTGTCATTGACCATCGATATTCCTGCACCTATCCAATGTCTATTCTTAATCATAAATGGAATGGGAGCATCTACTGTAGGGTCATACGTCTGATACCCTCCCAATGAACCCAACCACTGACCTCGGAAATTACCTCCAACACGGAGTGTACCTTCAAAAGCTCCGGATAAGGCAGGATTAAATGTCACAGGTGAAAGCGTAAAATTAGTAAAATGAATGTCCTGTGCCGATAAATTCATCGTACCAAAAAACAGAACACTTAAAAATAATTTGTTTAAAAACTTCATATCGAAAATTTCTCGTCAATCACAAAAATGAAAAAAATATATGAAATTGACTTATTCGACCCTTGTTTTCTTTTGAATGATTGCGTTAATGTTTTGTTAGAATGGGTAAAAATTCACTTTTAGAATTCCTGACTTCACGCAACCTCCCGATTTTCAATCGATTACAATCTCTCAAATATCCCGGCGATTCCCTGACCACCACCCACACAGGCGGTTACCATTCCATACTTTTTATCTCTTTGTTTCAATTCTTCCAATATCTGAATTGATAGCTTTGCCCCGGTACATCCCAGTGGGTGACCTAAAGCAATGGCACCGCCATTTACATTTACAATATCAGGATTGAGGCCAGCCTCCTTGATGACAGCAAGTGACTGAGTAGCAAACGCTTCATTGAGCTCAATCAAATCAATATCATCCAATTTCAATCCTGCCACTTTCAACGCTTTTGGTATGGCTACGCATGGACCAATGCCCATATAAAGAGGATCAACCCCGCCGACAGAACAGGAAACAAGTCTGGCTATGGGCTCAAGATTGAGAGATTTGACCATATTTTCTGACATGACGATGACAAATGCAGCGCCGTCTGAGGTCTGTGATGAATTACCTGCCGTTACAACACCGCCCATCTTAAATACGGGAGACAATTTCGCCAAAGATTCTAGCGACGTATCATTTCTAACTCCCTCATCCGTATCTACTAGGTGGCTGCTTACCACCCTTTGATTATTTAAAACGGTAACGTCCTCCACTTCTATGGGATGAATCTGTGACTTAAATCTGCCTTCTTGTATAGCCCTTGCAGCCAAAGTGTGTGATCTCAAGGAAAAAATGTCTGCTTCTTCTCTTGTTACGTTATATTTTTTAGCTACCGCTTCTGCCGTTGCACCCATACTCACGTGGTAGTTAATATTTTGACTTACGGCTTCATACGACGGCGCCATTTTGTACCCCGCCATGGGAATCATACTCATGGATTCAGTTCCACCGGCGATGTAACACTCACCTAGTCCGGCATTGATTTTTGCGGCAGCGATAGTAATGGTTTCAAGACCTGAAGCACAATATCTGTTGACAGTCATGCCTGCCACACTTTTGCCTAAGGCTCTACTGGAAATATTTCTTCCAATCTGCAATCCTTGCTCACCTTCGGGATTTGCACATCCCACAATGACATCGTCCACTTGATGTGGATCAAGATTGGGTACTTTTTGCATTAAAGCTTGTATTATCCTAACCGCCAAATCATCTGACCTGAAATTTCTGAATCCTCCTTTTTTAGCTTTGGCAACTGCAGACCGCATACCTGCCACTATATATGCATTCATTCTACTCTTCTTTATTAATTTCTTAAAGGCTTGTTATTCATCAACATGTATTGAATCCGTTCGAGGGTTTTGGATTCACCCAACAATTCTAAAAAGGCCTCACGTTCAATATCTAATAAGTACTGTTCGCTTACCTGCTGCTCACCGGTAAGGTCACCTCCGCATAAAACATAGGCTATTTTTCGGGCAATTTTTACATCATATTCACTCATGTATTTGCCTAGATAAAACTCATTAATCGCCGTGTACAGAGCCGCAAGACCGCCTCTACCCAAGACCGTCACTTCTGGAGAGATAGGGGCTACATAGGATTCACTTAATTCCAATATTTTTTGCTTTCCGTGTTGTAATGACCTTTCCGTGTTGATTTCGACCGAATCTCTATCCGTTTTTAAATAACCCAAATTATAGGCTTCATAAGCAGAAGTAGCCACTGAAGCTGTAGCAATTACTCTTAATTTTTCCATCAAAGTAGGGATTTTGGTATCTCCTTCAAAATAGCTTTCTGAGGCTCTAAGGGCAAATTCTTTAGTCCCTCCACCGCCGGGTATCAGTCCAACTCCCACTTCCACCAGTCCGATGTAAGACTCTGCCGAGGCCACTGCCGCATCCGTGTGCATTAGCATTTCACAACCTCCGCCAAAAGCATATCCCTGCGTTACTGTGACCACAGGAACACTGGCATAACGCATTCGCATATTGATGTCTTGGAATCCCTTGACCATTTCTTCCAATTTCTTAAAATCCTTTTGCATGGCAATCATTCCGACAGCCATGAGGTTGGCTCCTACGGTAAAGTTTTTGGCATTGTTGCCTATCATCACCCCTTTCCAATTTCCGTTTTCTGCTATATCTAATGCTTCTGCAACTCCCATGCCTATACCCTCTCCTATGGCATTACTTTTAGATGTAAATTCCAAATCTAACACCCCATCGCCTACATCGTGTAGCACACATTCAGAATTTTTATAGATAGGCTGTTTGTGACGGATATTATTTAAATTGAGCTTATCTACCGAACCAGGAACGAGTTTATATATGCTACTCTCAATATCAAAATATTTCTTTAGTCCATCTTCAGATTTATAAAAAAGATTGCACCCACTTTCACGCATTTCATATATCCAATCGGGAAGTTTTTCTCCTTGTGATTCACACAATTTAATGCCCTCTTCAAGTCCAAAAAAGTCCCAAAACTCAAATGGGCCAACTTCCCAAGCATATCCCGCTCTCATGGCATCATCAATAGAATAAATATTGTCAGAAATACCGGGAATTCTATTGGCAGAATAGGCCATTATCCCCGCCACTAATTCCTTTATAAACTGACCTCCTTTGTCTTCTTCTTGAATAATGTTTTTTACCCGTTTTGCTAGTATCTCAACTTTTTTGGCATTCGCCAATGAAATTAATGTCGGTTTCTTAAATGGTCGGTATTCTTTAGTGTCCAAGTCAAGTGATAAAATCACCGTACGTCCATTAGCATCCTTTTCGTTTGTCTTTTTATAATATCCTTGCCCGGATTTATTACCTAAATATTTATTGTCAACTAAAAATTTCATGTGTTCTGGAAATCCCTCCTTAGCACGAACTTGCACATATTCATCTTCTGGGCAATTCTGTATGACTCCCATGGTCACCTTCATACTCGTGTCAATCCCTACTAAATCTAAGAGCCTGAAACTTCCAGTACTGGGCCATCCCATAGGACTCTTTGTCAATGAATCAGCCTCTTCAATGGTCAAATGGTATTTTTCTGTCAACTCAAGCACCTTACTTCCTGAATAAAATCCAATTCTATTGGCAATAAATGCCGGAGTGTCTTTACATTTTACCGTTTTCTTACCTAGATATCGGTCTCCATAATACATCAAAAATTCGATTAACTCTTGATTGGTACTTGAATGTGGAATAATCTCAAGCAATGCCATATATCTCGCTGGGTTAAAAAAATGTGTTCCACAGAAATTTTCCTTAAAATCGGCACTTCTACCTTCTACCAACATCTCGATAGGTATGCCACTCGTATTGGATGTGATTAAAGTACCATTAGTTCGATATCGCTCTACTTTTTCAAATAATGATTTTTTTATCACCAGATTCTCTACGATGACTTCTATCACCCAGTCGCAATCAGAAATTTTATGCAAGTCGTCTTCAAAGTTACCTAGCTGAATACGTGACACGAATTTTGCTTCATAGAGGGGTGCCGGTTTTGATTTTATGGCAGTTTTCAATGCATTTTCCACGATTTGGTTACGGTGCTTAGAAACCATATTTCCTTTTTCATCTCGAGGTACAATATCTAGTAATAACACACTCAAGCCCGCATTGGCAAGTTGGCAAGCAATGCCCGAACCCATGACTCCAGACCCGAGTACAGCCACTTTTTTTATTCGACGAAACATAAAATTATTTAATCTTTATCTGCCCTAAAGATAGTATAAATTTATTCTAAAATTAAACTTTGAGTATAGTTTTTGCGTATAAAAAGAAGATATGTCTGATTTTAATCCAAATTAGTATGGATAAAATTAACTGTTCAGCTCGGTCTACATGTTTTTGACGACAGTACTTTGTTGAGAAAAATATTCAAAAGCTCAAATATTCATTAGTTTTGCATTACATTTGAGACGATGGTAAAGCATATTCTGACATTGATGTTTTTATTCATACTGTTCACTGATGTGAATGGTCAAATTACACTGCAACCGAAACAACAAAACTTTGAGTACAAAGGCATTATCTATAGGAAGGAGGTGTATATGGATTTTTGTCTTTCAACCAATGGGGCTTCACTTGGGTTAAATTTCGCTAAAATTGGGGCATTTCAATCTACTAAATATTACCATTATGAAATTGCCACTCTCAGTGATCCCCGAGAAAAAAGCCAAAACAAAAATTTAGCCGTCAGTTACAATGATATTTCCAGTTCATTCAAATTCGGAAAACAAAATCATGTCATCATGTTAAGAGCTGGAGTGGGGAAAAAGAAATTTCTATCGGATAAAGCAAAACGAAAAGGTATAGCCATCGGGTATGATATGGAAATTGGCCCTACATTGGCTGTTCTGATTCCATATTATCTAGATTTGATTTACACCGAAACTCAAGGCGGCGTGACCAATCTAACGATCAAAACTGAAAAATATAATAGCGATAATGCCGATACTTTCTTAGATTATGACCGAATTTATGGTGGTACCGGATATTTTACAGGCTTCGGCGAGGCTTCTGTACAACCGGGTATTCAAGGTAAACTTGGATTATTATTTTCTCTAGGACAATACGACAAAACCATCAAAGCACTCGAAGTTGGTCTCATGGCAGATGTCTTTTTTAAGAAAATTCCCATCATGGTAGAAACTGATAACGTGAAAAACAAGCCCTATTTTTTAAACTTTTACCTGACTTTTCAATTTGGAAAAAGAAAGATTTAATTAGATGGTTGAATTACCAATAGCCAATACCGAAGCAAAAAGAAACCGCAAACCCGACTGGTTGCGAGTGAAACTACCCGTAGGCCAAGAGTACAAAAAGGTAAGAAGCCTCGTAGATGAGTACAAATTGCACACTATATGCCAAAGTGGAAATTGTCCGAATATGGGGGAATGCTGGGGTGCCGGTACCGCAACCTTTATGATACTCGGTAATGTATGTACAAGAAGTTGCTCTTTCTGTGCTGTGAAAACAGGGAGACCACCAGAATATGATGCTGATGAGCCCCAAAGAGTGGCCGAAGCCATCAAGCTCATGCAAGTTAAGCATGCAGTTATCACCTCCGTAAATCGGGACGAACTGAAAGATAGAGGTGCGGAAATATGGTATCAAACAGTGGTGCTAACAAAAGAATATTCACCCTCGACAACGATAGAAACTCTGATCCCCGATGTCAAATCAAACTGGGATGCCCTCTTTCGAATGGTAGAAGGCGGTCAAGAAGTAGTCTCTCACAATATGGAAACGGTGAAAGAACTTTACCGAAAAGTACGACCCCAAGCTAAATACGAAAGATCTCTCGAACAAATTAAAAGAACCAAAGAATTAGGTAAAAGAACCAAAACAGGCATCATGGTAGGCCTTGGAGAAACGAAAGATCAAATGATTGAAGCCATGGAAGATCTGGCAAATAACGGCTGCGATGTTCTGACCATTGGACAGTACTTACAACCCACCAAGATGCATCTTGCCGTAGAGGAATTCGTCCATCCTGACACTTTTGCAGAATACAAAGAAATAGGCATGAACATGGGTTTTGATTTCGTCGAGAGTGGCCCATTAGTAAGGAGTAGCTACCACGCAGAGAGACATTTGTAAGGTAGTTTTCTGCATACTCATCACAGTCCTCTCATCGTCATATTCTAAGCCATCAAAGAATAGGTTAATTCATGCAATTTTTTAGGAAGAGTTCTTTTCTCATTTTGCAAAGTTTTTTAGACACTTTGCTTTGTACAGACTGGTTATGATCACCTGCATTCCATACCGGAATAAAACTCTAGTACTAAAGAAAATCTAATTTTAAACAATTTGAACTTAACGAGCCTTCCCTTTGCTACTAACCTTTCCATTTGTCTATTAAAAATGAATTGTCTTCCTTCTCGTTAAATAATTTCTCAAATTGCTGCACTGCATCGGCAGTGGCTCCACCTTTTTGTAATCCTGCTTTGAATAGATTAAGATATTGGAGCTTCACCAATGCATTTTTTACATTAAAATATCGAGATGCCAGCTGTGTCAACATCGTGGCTGCAATATTATCGTTGGTATTCTTTAGATAAGCAGTCATATACTTAAAATAAGTTGGTATCTTAAAATTGTCAATCATCTTAATATTATCCAAATAAAAACCGGACAAATCAGAGGAACCGTCATTAGAAAGGATGTCTGCCATAGTCAATAACATCTTGCCATCCATCACATTGTGGAGGCCTTTTACCGACTCAATAGTGAGTGGTAGATTGATCTGTCGCAATTTTAAAATGGCAGCCGCTTTTACTAAATAAGAATTATCATGACCGATATATTGAGCCAATGTTTTTTCAAGAATGGCGTCTGGTTTTGGCTGAATTCTATCTATAGCTGCGGCTCTTACTCTAGAGTCTGGATCATTTTTAATGATAGAATTTATCTGTTCGTTAAACTTGCCAAGCTTGTCATCAGGGATCTGTTCTATGGCCTCTCTACGGAAGGTGTAATATGGCTCCTTCAATGCTTGCTCGAGAAGTCCATCACTTAGGTACGCTGATTCAATTTTTGAAAATGCCTGAATCCTCTGTATATAGGCATCCCCATACTTATATATGGCCAATAATTCTTCATTGGAATAGACATGATTTACATACATAAGCAAATCGGCCGTTGCGTCAGGAATGATGGCCACAGGTCTTTCTTTGACTTTTACATCCATATTAAATTCTCTATCCATCATGTCCACATCATAGTAATCTTTTGACCCGTCAGCATAGATAAGCAGTACGCTTAAAGGAAGGTTGTAAACTGCGAGATTGTGTTCGATATCCTGAGTTTGAGAAAACTGGATATTTAAAATTTTGCCGTCAGGATTATAACTGTCAGAAAATTCCAAAACGGGATGCCCTTCAGATAAAAACCATTGGTCAAAAAATGGGCTCATATCAAAACCAGTCACATCTTCAAATGCCATGCGAAGTTCGGCGACCTCCACATCGCTGTAGGCATTGTCCACCAGATACTTGTGTAATGCGGCAAAGAAGGCATCATCGCCTACTAGACTTCTGAGCATGTGCAAGATAAGCCCACCCTTGTTGTAACTGTGTGCATCAAACATCTTTTCTCTATCGCTGTAATGATAGTCTATCAGTGGGTGAGTTCCTGTCGCTTGAGCACTATAGAGATATCCGTAAAATTCCGAATATCGGTGGTCTTCGGCTGCTTCATATCCATATTTATGTTCTGCCCATAAGTATTCAGAATAATTGGCAAAACCCTCGTTCAGTGTGAGATTGGACCAACTCTCGCAGGTCACCAAATCCCCAAACCAGTGATGAAACATCTCATGAGCGACAATGTCGTCATTGTTGTTATCTGCAAGTGCATATTTATCTTTTTGTATAAAATCGCCAAATACTACGGCAGTGGTATTCTCCATAGCACCAGAAACGAAATCTTTAACTACGATCTGACTAAACTTGTCCCACGGATACGGATAATCCAATAATTCTGAGAAAAAACTGAGCATCTCTGGGGTATTGTTAAAAATATCCTTGGCATATTCCTCATAGTTTTTATCGACATAATAATCTAATTTGATGTTATTCCAGGACTCTGATTGACGTCCAAAATCACCGACGGCTATCATCATCAAATATGGGGCATGAGGCTTGGTCTGTACCCATCTATCCGTCCTTGTGCCATTGCCATTGTCAACACTCGACACCATCAATCCATTGCTCAATGTTTGATATTTTTTGTCCACTGTGATTCTGATATCTTGTGTTGTTTTTTGATTGGGTCTATCTATTGTGGGTACCCATTTTGAGTTATTTTCTGTTTCCCCTTGCGTCCACAACTGTGTTGGTTTATCGGGATCCGATCCATCGGGATTAATAAAGAATAATCCCTTATCAGAAGTAATCGCCGCACTTCCTCCGGTCACACTGGGTGTCGCCACATAATCCAAAATGACTTTCAACGTATCCTTTCTCGAATAAGATTTGCCTAGGTCAATGTAAATTTGATTACCGTCATATTCGTATTTCAATTCTCGACCATCTGAGCCTGACACAGATTTGAATTCAAAATTTTCGGCATCTAGCACACAAATATCCTGCTCAAAAAAGTAGGGAACGAGTGTCAGGGTCGCTTTACCGATGACCATTTGATTCTGCCAATTGAATGATACCTCGAGATCAGTATTTATTAATTTAAATTCCTTGGTTGCACTTGCCCGATAAGGGGTAGTATCTACCGGCTCGATGACATCATTAGAATTGACAACCAATGTGTCAAAGAACTCATATTCCATCTCTTGTTCTTCCGCATGGGACGTCAAATCTTTTGTTTTGGAGCAAGACGTCATTATAACAATGGCAACTATAATGGCTATGTATTTATTCATTCTTCTAAAATTTTGTCAAGTATTTTCTTTAATCATTTAAAGTCCAAATTAGTGCTTTTTCCTTGGTTGCTCTGAAAATGGTATTATGCTTTTCGTTTGGTTCGTCCGAATATTTCCAGCATAATGTTGATGGTGCATTATTTTTTAGACTTTTTTCCACACTTTGCGTAAATTTTGATATATCCCCCGCACTTGAACCTGCAAACCATAACTTTATCCTTTGCTCAGGAAATTCATGTAAAAGTGAATCCGCATTTTTTGTGAGATAGTGATCATTCCACCATAATGAAGGATCCATAGCAATGTAAAAATTAAAAGTATTTGGGTTCAAAAAAAATGTTTCCATTACGAAAAGTCCGGCCAAGGACTCACCTATAATTCCCTTTTTATTAGATATTCTATATTTTTTAGAAATTTCAGGCATTAACTCTTCAGAAATGAATGCTCTAAAATCTTTGGCACCATCAGTCATCGGACAAAATTGCCTATCATATTCAGCCTCTGAAAATCCTGTTAAATCCCGTCCTCTTTCTGTATTCTCAATACCTACCAAAATAAATGGTGGTATTTTATTTTCTAAGATTAGTTTCTCTAATGTGTTCGCAATGTGAGGGAAGTCTTCTTTTATTCCACCATCTGGCATATATAACACAGGAAAACTATCTAGTGATTCTTGATAATTAGTTGGAGTCCAGATGTTAATGACACGGTCTTCATTTACATATTTTGAAGGTATTGTTAAACTTTCATGTAGGGGAATTGGGTCATTATAGACCATCCCTTTCTCCTTACAGCTCATTATCAAAGAAATAATGGATAAAAAAAAGATTGCCTTATTCATTGCCAATTGTTTAATTTAAAAGTAAAAGTTCATCAATAGCAAAATCTTATTAATTGGATAGTTCCCTCGATTCCTGCCAGCTTGCTATTATCACACAATGTAGCTTAAAAATTGTTTCTCTTGATTTCATTAAACATAAATTAACAATTGGCAACAAGGATATCACTCCTTCATAGCGGAAAAACCAGATTTAAAGTTTAAATTTGAGATTTTACTAGTTATTAAACATTAAAAAATTTGCTGAATGAAGCAGGTGATTCTTACATTTTCGTGGTTATTTTTTGGACTTAATTTGTGGTCACAGGATTCTCTTGAATCTAAACTTTTTGATATGTGTGGAGTGAGATTTGAAAAAATAGCGACTGCTGATGGATTTGAGGCAAGCTATAAATTGATGATCAGACAAGATCTCGACCATAAGTATCCTGAAAAAGGACAATTTTACCAAAAGGTGTATCTAAACCATCGCAGCTTTGAGGCACCTACTGTACTCATCACGGAAGGGTACAATAGAAATACCAATAGAATCTACGAATTGAGTGATTTTTTGGAGGCCAATCAAGTCACCGTTGAACATCGTTTTTTTGGAGAATCTCTTCCCGATTCACTAGAATATAATTACCTAAATTTCTATCAGGAAACAGCCGATCTACACCATGTCAATGAATTGATGAAAACCATTTATAAAGATGATTTTATCGCCAGCGGCATATCCAAAGGTGGCACTACGACCATATTTTATCGATATTTCTATCCGGATGACGTGGATGTATCTATCCCTTACGTGGCACCGCTTAATCACGAACTGGAAGAAAAAAGAATTTATGAATTTCTGGATACCGTAGGCACTCAAGAATGTAGAGATCGGGTTTTTGCTTTTCAAAAAAGACTGCTAAAAAACCGGGATTACAACATTGATAGATTGAGATGGTATGCCAAAGGCGCCGGACTAGAATTTACATACATCTCCTTGGCAACGGCTTTTGAATATGCGGTATTGGAGTATCCATTCTCACTTTGGCAATGGGGGACGGACTGTGGCGATGTGCCAGATTTTGTGTCGGACAAGGACGATTTAGATCATCTCATCAAAGTATCAGGCATCGATTTTTTCTCAGATCGTAGCATGACAGATTTTGCCAGTCATTACTACCAATCAGGGACAGAGATGGGATATTATGGATACCAGACCGCAAAATTTAAAGGATTGCTGAAAGAATTACCGACCGACCATAATGCCTCAGCGGTCTTTATGCCAAATAAAATGGAAGCAAGTTGGAATGCAGATCTTACAAAAAAAGTGGCTGACTGGGTCAAACGCAACGGAAACGAATTTATATTTATCAACGGTCTTAACGACACATGGTCCGCTACAAGAGTGCCTGTTTACAATAATCTAGATGCTCTGTGGTTTAATATGGCGGGTCAGAGCCATGGTACCGCCAGAATTGCGAATATGACCGATGACGAAAAAACACGGCTAAAGGCCAAAGTTCAAGAATGGTTGGAGAGGTGATTTTCCAAAATGATATGGCTTCATCTTTTACTAATTCTCAGATGTTTGAAATTTTAGATGAAGGTACAACTACACCTACTATATTTTGGACACGATTGACTACCAGTTCATCTCCAACAGTTACATCACAAGTATCAACCCTATTTAGCAGTTATTAAAATTAAGAATTTGCAGGAGCTATTTAAATAGCTCCTTTTTAAAATTTAAAAAAATAAATGAAACCAATTATAAAAATCTTAACTCCGTTTTTAATTACAGCCTGCATACAATGTTGTATTCAAGACACATCCCACTGTCCACATACTTTTACATTACCAGTTAGCATTATTCCTGCACAAGAAGTATATAGTTTAGGAGACACAATAAATATTATATCTGAATTCAATGATCAAGTATCGGCATTGACTATTGAGAAAAAAGAGGCTGGAACATTTGATATGCATGGAATTAAATGGAAGCCAGCAATCAGCTATTACAAGTTAGATACATTAATTCCAAATAGAGATGACCATATCTCTGATTTTAGCAATTTCGCTGAGGTAGAATTATTACTTGGAGATTTACAAATTCATAGATTCAGCTCGCGATTTGAACAAGTATATGGAGAATATCAAGAACAAGACCATATATTTAAGTTCTCGTTAAATATTATTCCTAAAAGAAAAGGATTGTATTTTATTGAATTTTCTAGTGATAACGGTGTTGTTAATATATTTCAAGATTTTCCTGGAGCATGTGATAGAGAGCTTTTCTATGTTAACTTCGATACAAATGAAGGGGCAGAAAATAATTATCACTTGATATTTGAGTCTCCCGACACATACTGGAATAATATAGAAGGTAGTGGTATTAATAGATATGGTTTTAAATTTAAAGAGCAAGGAGGGTATTGTTTTAGGGTTGAATAGCATACTTACTCCTTACTATTTTTATAAAAGATTTCTAGGTTTTTGGTTTAGTCGATTTGAGAATCTCAATTGGTTAAGATTGTGTATTCATTTTATTTTAACCCTCTTTTCTATGTATCAATACTTCATAAGCTGCCATTATTTTTTCACCTTTGTGCGATAAGAAGAAATGTGACATTATGCAGTACCTTTCATTAGAACACGTATCAAAATCATACGGAGAAAAAGTCCTTTTTTCTGACATCGATTTATCTATATCAAAAGGACAAAAAATAGCATTAATTGCAAAAAACGGTACTGGCAAGACGACCCTCCTCCGAGTGATAGCTGGTATAGATGGCGTCGAAGGTGAAAATGCCAGCATCCAAATATCCAAAGAGATAAAAACCGCTTTTCTCATGCAAAACCCAGATTTAGATCCGGAAGCAACGGCCATCGATGCCATTTTCGACTCTAAAAATCCTGCACTCCAAGCCATAAGAAAATATGAAGAAGCATTGATATTAAATGATCAAGCCCAAATTCAAAAAAACATGCTCCTGCTCGATGACTTGAAGGCCTGGGACATTGAGGCTAAGTCCAAAGAAATCATGTACAAGCTTAAGATTACCAACATGGAGCAGAAGGTGGGTACCATGTCGGGCGGTCAACAAAAAAGGTTGGCTCTTGCTCGAATACTTATCGATGAGCCCGACTTTTTTATCCTCGATGAGCCCACTAACCATCTCGATCTCGACATGATAGAATGGCTCGAAGAATACCTCGCCAAAAGCTCGCTAACCCTGTTCATGGTGACCCACGATAGATATTTTCTTGACAAAGTGTGCAACGAAATCATCGAACTAGAAGGCGGCAAACTGTACACTTATCGGGGTTCCTACAAGGATTATTTAGAAAAAAAAGCACTGCGTATCGCCAATGATGCGGCCAATCTGGATAAAGCTAAAAAACTATTTTCGAGAGAACTCGAATGGATGCGACGACAGCCTCAGGCTCGAGGCACCAAAGCCAAGTCAAGAATTGATGATTTCTACGAGCTAAAAGCTGAAGTATCAGGTCACTCTCAAGACAAAGCCATGAATATCAAGCTACTGACAACAAGATTGGGCTCTAAAATCGTCGAACTCCACAATGTAAATAAAGCTTTCGGAGAAGTCCCCATCGTTGAAAACTTGAGTTATAAATTCAAGAAAGGAGAAAAACTTGGAATTATCGGTGCCAATGGAACAGGAAAATCCTCTCTGATAAAACTCATCACAGAAGAACTAAAACCTGATACCGGAAAGGTGATCATCGGAGAGACCGTGGTGTTTGGTCACTATTCACAAGAGGGATTGATTCCTGACAATGATAAAATGGTCATAGACGTCGTCAGGGACATCGCCGAATATTTGCCTCTCGAAAAAGGTCTAAAAATCAGCGCAGAGCAACTTCTCGAACGCTTTCTTTTTCCTCGGCATCAGCATAGGGTCTATTTTTCACAATTGAGTGGTGGCGAAAAAAGACGCTTATATTTGCTCACCATCCTCATGAAAAATCCAAATTTTCTTATTCTGGACGAGCCGACTAATGACCTCGATATTCCTACGTTGAATGTTTTGGAAGATTATTTGGCGGAGTATTCGGGTTGTCTCATTATCGTCACCCACGACCGCTATTTTATGGACAAACTGGTGGATCATCTTTTTGTCCTAGAGGGTGGCTGCCAGATTAGAGATTATAATGGAAATTATTCAGACTATCGGGCAGAGAGAAAACAATTGATGAAAGAATCAGAGTCTGCTCAGAAACCAACCGAAATAAAGGAAACAAAACTGGCTTATGCTGATAGTAAAGCCATTAAACAACTCGAAAGAGCCATTCAAAATCTTGAAAAACGCAAGCAAGAAATAAATGAAATGTTTAATGATGCCAGCCTTAGTATTGACAAAATCACGGAGCTAGGATCTGAACTCAATAAGATAAATGAAGAGATAGAAGCCAAAGAAATGGAGTGGCTAGAAAAAATGGAACAATAAAATTTTTTAAATAGAAAAACAAATGAAGCAAATTATAGAGTGTGTCCCTAATTTCAGCGAGGGAAGAGACATGAATATCATAAAGCAGATTACCGATGCTATAGAATCAGTAGATGGGGTAAAATTATTGAACGTAGATCCTGGAAAAGCCACGAATAGAACTGTGGTTACTTTTGTAGGAGAACCCAATCCCGTAGTACAAGCTGCCTATCTCTCTATAAAGAAAGCGGCTGAACTCATTGACATGAGTAAACACAAGGGCGAACATCCACGTATGGGAGCTACCGATGTATGTCCTCTCATCCCCATTGCCAATATCAGCATGGATGAGGTCGTAGAATATGCCAAAAAACTAGGTGAAATAGTTGGAAACGAACTTGATATTCCATTTTATCTGTATGAATCGGCAGCATCCAAACCCGAAAGAAAAAACTTGGCCACTGTAAGAGCAGGAGAATATGAGGGCTTAAAAGAAAAATTGGCAAAACCGGAATGGAAGCCGGATTATGGTCCTGCCGTTTTCAACGCAAAATCCGGTGCAACAGCCATAGGTGCCAGAGATTTCTTAGTCGCTTACAATGTCAATCTGAATACCAAATCAGAGAGAAGAGCCAATTCTGTGGCATTTGATGTGAGAGAAAAAGGAAGAATCAAGCGTGAAGGAAATCCCATTACCGGAAAAATTATCAATGATGAAAATGGAGAGCCAGTAAGAGAACCCGGTATGTGTAAAGCTGTGAAGGCCATAGGATGGTACATCGAGGAATATGGATTAGCGCAGATATCCATGAACCTTACAGATATCAATATCACACCCGTACATGTAGCATTTGAGGCATGTAGAACCAGTGCCAATCACCGTGGTCTCAGAGTTACAGGATCAGAAATTGTGGGTTTAATACCTAAGAAAGTGCTTTTGGACGCCGGGAAATTTTTTCTCGAAAAGCAACAACGCAGCACCGGAGTTTCTGAAGAAGAATTGATGCATATCGCCATTAAATCACTAGGCCTTGACGAATTGGCTCCTTTTAATCCAAAAGAGAGGGTCATTGAATTCATGCTTGAAGATGATCAAGCTAAAAAACTCGTCGACCTAAATTTAAAGCAATTTGCTGACGAAACTGCTTCAGAGTCCATGGCTCCCGGAGGTGGAAGTATCAGTGCTTATTATGGCTCTCTTGGTGCTGCACTAGCTACTATGGTCGCCAATCTAAGTGCCAATAAAAGAGGCTGGGATCACCGCTTACCTGAATTTTCGGCCGTCGCCAAAAAAGGACAAATGTTAAAAGACCAGCTATTATACCTTGTGGATGAAGACACCAAAGCCTTTAATGGCATCATCGACGCGGTCAGGATGCCAAAAGTCACGGATGAAGAAAAAGCAGCAAGAAATGAAGCCATGAATTCTGCCACAAAATATGCCATTGAAGTGCCTCTATCGGTGATGTCAAGATCTGTTGAAATCATGACGCTTGCCATGGAAATGGCTAAAAATGGCAATCAAAACTCAATATCGGACGCTGGAGTTGCGGCCATTGGAGCACTGGCTGCAGTAGAAGGTGCTTATCTCAATGTCATGATTAATTGTGATGGTTTTGCTGATCAGGAATATGTCAGTTCAGTGACTCGGAAGGCTGAAGAACTCCTGCGAGCAGCACGAGAATCAAAGGAAGAAATTTTTCAATATTGCTTAAGTGTAATTAAAAAATAATAACCGACCAAGTCCATGATAATTTGGATATACAGGCGATATAAAAAAGCATATTAGCCTAATTTTTGATAAACAAACAATATTAATACCCATGAAAATAAAATACAATGCACCGGTTACTCTGAGCTTTTCGCTGATTTGTACGGTCATCTTTATTTTGAATAAGTATTTTCTACCTGGATTGATGAATCTGTTTATTTTGGATCCCAATCAACCACTCAATGCATTAGGAATATTCAAGTTGTTTTCTCATGTTTTCGGTCATATAAGTGTCGAACATCTCATAGGGAATCTCACATTCATACTCCTTCTTGGCCCTATTGCAGAGGAAAAATACGGATCCAAAAATTTGTTTCTCATGATTATGTTTACCGCTTTAGTCACGGGGATATTAAATTATTTTATCTTCTCTAGCGGACTTATGGGTGCCAGTGGTATTGTATTTATGCTTATTTTATTGGTTTCATTTACCAATGTCAAGAGTGGAGAAATACCGCTCAGTTTTATTTTGGTCGCTTTACTTTTTTTGGGAAAAGAGGTACTCAACGCATTGGGCGAGGATCAAGTTTCTCAATTTTCTCACATTATTGGTGGGCTGTGTGGCGCTATTTTTGGATTTGTATTGAATAAAAATAAAAGAGGCACTGCCATCAATTGACAGTGCCTCACATTCTCTATTACCTTATCTTAACTATGCACTCAACTTAGCTCTTACTAAGTAGTAATCGCCATAGTGCTTAAGTATCATTTCTTTCAAAGCCTTACGGGCAAAAAATATTCTACTTTTAACTGTTCCAAGAGGCAAATTTAACTCATCAGCAATCTCTTGATATTTGAATCCCGAATAGTGCATCATAAATGGCTCACGGATACTGTCATCGAGCTCATCAATCATTTTATGCAATTCTTCCATAAACATATTTCTGTCACCATCATTTTCGATACTATTGCTACCGGAGTTGATGAAAAACAGATTATCAGTAGAATCATTTATCGTATTTCTTTTGACTTTTTTTCGATAATTATTGATAAAAATATTTTTCATTATGGTGAATAACCATGCCTTAAAATTCGTGCCTGGTCTGAATTTATCTCGATTGGTAATTGCTCTATATGCCGTCTCCTGATATAGATCTCTCGCATCCTCCTGATTTTTAGTCAAGTTGTACGCAAATGCATTCAAAGAACCTGTAAGTTCGTCGAATTGATTTTTAAATTCTATTGTTGACATATCGTTTCTAAATTTTACTTTGCAAAAATAATACTTTGTTTAACCTTTTGCAAATTTTCATTAAACAAATTATTTATAATATTTCTAAATAAGCAACTTAATAACGTAGCGATATGGCAATCAATTACTTAGAAAAGTATTAAATTTTTGTTAATAAAATTTTGGATTTAACAAATTTTCGAAAATACATTTATTATTAAACAATATTTAAATGTAAATAAAATCACATAGTCATAATTTAATAATGCATAAATTTATTGAAATAATCTAATATCTTTCACATAGTCCCATTATTAAAATATAGTTGCGATAAAAAAACTAGACTTTTCGTGAACAATTTTTAAACAAGTACTAATACTAATTTATAACAGAAATCCCTGTTGAATTTGGGTCAATTACAGACATTCTTTGGTTATGCTTTCAAAATATACTTTTATGACACCCATATATTGCCGCTCACACAAATCGTACTAGGTTCTTTTGATAATTAAACTTTTATTACAAAAGTTTCTGCCGCCTTATCATGAAATCCTTGCTTATATTGGTCAAATGCCAAACTTCCAACCAAAATTAAAAATGCAAAAGAGCTAATAGTACTCATTAACTGTATAGTACCATTACTTTTAAGTAATTGAATTTCCATGAAGCCATCAATATCACCAAACATCGGGTCTTGGAATTTTAGAAGCAAATCTAAGAATGAGAATACACTCGTAATAATCCATGGGAAGTATCTTATCCAAGCTTGTGAAGGCGAGATACTCTTCCTATTTTCATTAATTACTTTTAAACCCAATGCCATTTTTCCAAAAGTAGCACTTTTCATACTTTCCAATAACGGCTTGTATAAAAACCCTATGAACGTAAGAAAAATCATCAACAAGGTTGATTTTATGCTTAATATGTTGTAAATATTCAAAACATACACAGGAATTAAAATGAGAAAATCTAAAAATGAAGCTCCAAGTCTAATCCAGAATCCTGCATATTCAAGTGGAAATTCATCTTCAAAATCCATTAAATTTCGGTCTAGTATATCATCTTTCATTTAATATAATTTTAGGCAAGATATAAAATGATTATTATTAAGAAGATTTTTATTAGTCAGCATATTAAAAACTATCAATATTTTAGATTTGCAGGATGAGTATCAACAAAGAAATATTAAGACTGGCAATTCCCAATATCCTGAGTAATATCTCTATTCCTCTATTGTCAACAGTGGATACGGTGCTGGTTGGAAACTTATCAGCTTCACACATTGGAGCGGTGGGTTTAGGTGCCATGATTTTTAATTTTATCTATTGGAATTTTGGGTTTTTAAGAATGGGGACGACGGGTCTCACTGCACAATCTTTTGGCAAGTCTGATGACATCGCCATCACAGAAACACTCTCGAGAGCCTTGATACTTGCATTAATTTTAGCATTGATTATTTTGCTTTTACAATCTCCTTTGCTCTCACTATTATCTTGGTTTTTAAACGTGGATGGAAGCGTCCAGACCTTTGTCAATGAGTATTTCTTTACTCGTGTCTGGGCGGCACCGGCCACTTTTATGCTTTATGGATTATTGGGATGGTATTTTGGGATGCAAAATGCCATCATACCGCTGATATTGACTTTGATAATTAACGTGGCGAATATCATCGTAAGTTGGGTCTTAGTGAAACACTTCAATATGGATGTGAAAGGAGTAGCATTGGGAACGGTCGTAGCTCAGTACTTAGGTTTACTTTTTGCATTCTTATTTTTATTCACTAAATACCGAAAATATATGACCCTTCTCAATTTTAAAATATTAGATAAACTTGCGGGTCTGAAGACTTTTTTAAAAATAAATACCAATATTTTTATCCGAACAATGTGCCTGACTATTGCCTTTGGATTTTTCTACAGTATCAGTGCAAAAAGTGGTGCGGCGATACTTGCTTCAAATGTCATTTTACTTCAGTTTACCAATTGGATGAGTTACGGGATTGACGGATTCGCCTATGCGAGTGAGAGTCTCGTCGGGAAATATTACGGAGCTAAAGATGCCACAAGATTAAAAAAATCGATCCAATATTCTCTAGTGTGGGGATTTGTTTTAGCGTTGATTTATAGCTTTTGTTATTATTTTTTCGGTTTTGAACTATTGTCCGTTTTTACCAATCAAATGGATGTAATAAAAACCGCAGGACACTATTTATCATGGATGGCCATATTACCCATTGTAGGGTTTGGCAGTTATATTTGGGATGGAGTTTTTATCGGATTTACGGCCGGTAAAGCAATGAGAAACAGCATGTTGATTTCACTTGGGGCATATATACTCAGTTTTTACATATTTAAAAACAATCTAGATGCCATCAATGCTTTATGGTTGAGTTTGAGCATTTTTCTACTTGTAAGAGGATTCGTGCAGACATATATGTACCTTTTCAAAGAAAAATACCTTGTCACTGATTAAATTTGTGGTAGAAAAATTTCATATAAATGAATCGCGACATATCTTCTCTTCGAGAGAATTACAGCAAAGACATTCTCGACACATCCACCGTAAACGCCAATCCTTTCGTACAATTTAAAGAATGGCTGTATAAGGCTTTAGACGAAGGATTGCCGGAACCCACTGCATTTATACTTAGCACTGTAAATCAAGACGGGATGCCATCAGGAAGAACCATTTTACTAAAAGAAATATGGGACGATGCCTTCCTTTTCTTCACCAATTATGAAAGCCACAAGGCTCAGGACATCATGCACAATTCCCATGTTGCAGCAACATTTCTCTGGCTAGGACTCGAACGTCAGATTCGTATAAAAGCAAATGTAAAAAAAGTTAGTCGTGAGGTCACTGATGCGTATTTCGAAAGTCGTCCTCGAGGTAGCAAGCTCGGTGCTTGGGCATCTCCTCAAAGCCAACTTATATCCAGCCGTGAAGCCTTAGACCAAAGATTGAAGGACGTAGAGTCACGATTTGAGGAAGTAGAAGATATCCCCACTCCTGAATTTTGGGGCGGGTATGCAATGTATCCTACTGAAATCGAGTTTTGGCAAGGAAGACGAGATAGACTGCATGACCGCATCTTATACTCAAAGGAAAAAGACAACTGGTTGATAAATAGAATGGCGCCTTAAGATAGTGCCACCCTAAATAAATAATACTGGAATCTGGCTCATATGCTTTACCTCTGAGGACACATGCTCCTCGAGTAATGATTCAAAGATCGATTTTTTCCTGCGCCAAAGAACCATGATGTCAATGTCATGAGTCGAGGCATAATCTTGAAGTCTCTGGCCTACGTTTGACGAACCGGGTAAGGTTTCTACTTTATAGTTATCGGTGCCAACCTTTAGATTGATATCTTCAAATTTTTGGTCATGAGGGGATTCCTTGACGTGAACAAAGTGAAGCTTGGCATCGTAAGATTTATTGAATTCCACCAATTTTTCGATTTTCTTATCCTCAACTGAATCTTCACAAGCGACCATGATATTTTTGATTCGAGTATACCCCGCATTTAAAGGAACAACCAATACTGGCGTTTCAGAATGTTCTACGACATCACTAGAAACACTACCCATCAATTTTTCAAAAAATCCGGATTCACCATGGCTACTCATTACTATTAAATCATCATGATGTTCAATAGTCGAATCTATGATTTCTTCCTTTGGAAAACCAATTCTAAATTCTTTATCAATCAAGGCAGTCTCAAGTACATCGCTTCCCCAGTCCGTATTGATATTATCTACATATTGTTCCAATCTTTCGCGGCTAATATTTTCTAAGTCAGGAATATACCCTTCCGTATAACTCGCTATATGTGGAAAATAAATATGCAGAGCTCTCAATACTGCTCCTGTTTCTGTTGACAATCGGTGTGCATAGTACAATGCATTCGTTGAGGCATCAGAAAAATCTATGGGGACTAGTACTTTCTTTAACATACCAAAGTTTTTTTTTGAGAGAATTTCCGTAATTGATTTTCTTAGTTTTCTATTAAATCCACCTTTCCCTAATGGATAAAAAATATCATCAGCACGAATGGCAGGAACGGAGTCAATGCCAGCAGCGATGATTTTTTCCAAATCTGCTACCTCTACCAGCTTGTACTTAACTCCGGCCAGCTTGAGCAATCTTACAAGAGTATGCTTTACGACATCTTGCGTTGCGGTTCCCGTGCCATATACTTCTATTAACAATGTATGATCAATATTCGTTCGTTGCAGTTTTATCGTTTGCAAGGTGCTTTATAATATCCAATGGTGTCACAATGCCTACTAAGGTGCCATCTTCTTCGATAATCGGAATCGCATGAAACAAATTTTCTTTAAAAACCTCCAGTGCCACATTGATTCTGTCCTCGGGATTCATTTTAGCCATACCTTTAGTCATTATGTATTTGACCTGATAATTGTGCAATCTCATGTCTTCTAGTGACTTATCAATGTTTTGATCTAAGAATCCTCTTCTGAAAAACAAATAATCAGACTTGCTTATAATTCCTATTAACTTACCATCTTCTACTACCGGAATGTGGTGAATTTTATTTTCATCAAAAATTTTTGCCGCAGCGGAAATGCTACTTTCAGGGCTAAGAACCTTAAGATTCGTCGTCATAATACTAGAGATAGGACTAAGTAAATTCATTTTTTTAAGTTTATTTTTCTGCAAGGTATGCTGATAATAAAATTTTAAACATGATTTTTCTCACTGAGTAGAATGATAATCGTCAAATGAGCTATTTCTTCATTTATTAACCTATAAGTAATAAGGTATTTGTAATTTTGATTTTTTAAAAAAATCTTTTGGTTTGGATAGTGAACAACAGTACTCTGAGTTGGCATTGCAATTTGATGCAATTATCAAAACGGCCATTGACGGGATAATAATTATCGATTCGAAGGGCATAATCCAACTGGTCAATAATGCGGTAATCCATCTTTTTGGCTATGCTGAAGAAGAGATGGTAGGCTACAATGTTTCTAAACTGATGAGTTCGCCACATAATGAAGCTCATGACCACTATATTGAGAATTATTTGAGTACGGGGGTTGCAAAAATAATCGGTGTTGGAAGAGAGGTTTCGGGAAGAAAAAAAGATGGCCAAATCTTTCCTTTTAGACTGGCGGTGAGTGAGGTTATTCTACCCAATAAGACAATTTTTGCCGGAATAATTCATGATCTCACAGAAGTGACTCATGCCCACGAGAATCTTAAAAAAATAAATTCAGAACTTGAACAACGTATCATAGAAAGAACCTACGACCTCGAAAAAGCCGTGAACAAGCTTCTCGATATCAATAAAAATCTAAACGTAGAAATCCAAGAAAGACACAAAATAGAATCTAAACTGAAAGAAAAAGAACTAGAATTAAATCAACTTCTCAATAAAGAAAAAGAACTCAATGAATTGAAATCGAGGTTTGTGTCTATGGCGTCACATGAGTTTAGAACCCCGTTGTCATCCATCATGTCCTCTGCTGCATTGATTCAGAGATATGAAGATACCAACCAACAACCGAACAGAGAAAAACACATCGAGAGAATAAAAACTGCTGTGACCGATTTGACTGAAATCCTTAATGACTTTCTATCCTTTGGACAGATTGAAGAAAACAGAGTAGAGGTCAAATATGAACATTTTCATTTTACTGACATTATCCAAGAAGTATTTGATTCATGCAATTATTTGTGTAAAAACAATAAAAACCTGGAATTTATAAACGATGCTTCTGAAAATATGCTCTACTCTGACCCTAGAATCATTAGAAATATTATGCTAAATCTGGTCTCAAATGCCCTGAAATATGCATTCAATGATACGACAATCAGAGTTATTCTCAATAAAGGGCAGGACAATGCCTCCATCAAAGTGATAAATCAAGGAATTGGAATTCCGGAAGAAGACAAAAAGTTTATGTTTACACGATTTTTCAGAGCATCCAATGCTTCCAATATTCAAGGCACCGGATTGGGTCTGAATATCGTAGAGCGATATGCTTCAATTATTCAATCAGAAATCGAATTTGAAAGTGTAGAAAATGGAGAAACCTGTTTTACATTGATGATTCCGAATCAAGAAAAAATTAAAATTTAGATGAAAAAAATACTCATTATAGAAGACAATGATACGGTAAGGGAAAATATTGCGGAGATTTTAGAGCTTTCGCAATATAAAACCATTCAGGCAGAAAATGGAAAAATGGGTATCACTAAAGCCATCGAAGAATATCCGGATCTAATTTTATGTGATGTCATGATGCCGGAACTAGATGGTTACGGCGTCCTCAATATTATAAATAAACGTCCTGACCTTCAACATATTCCCCTCATTTTCTTAACTGCCAAAGCAGACAATGAAGATTTCAGAAAAGGAATGGGACTCGGAGCCGTTGATTATATCACGAAACCCTTTGATGACCTTGCTCTATTGGAAGCAATAGAAATCAGGCTCAAAAAAGCAGAGAACCTTATGCCTAAAGAAGCTAAACCCTCAGCAACTTTGTTAGTTAATGACGAAGCTTATATCCTCCGACTCATTGAAAAATTAATTCAAGATAGAGAAATCCGACTCTATAATGCAAAGTCTATTGTTTATCAATATGATCAATTTCCAAAATGGATTTATTATGTGAAAAAAGGGCACCTCAAAAGTTTTATTACCAATGATGGGGGAAAAGAACTCATCCTTGACTTGCATGGTGCCAATAAGTTACTCGGAGTACGAGCCGCTATTCTCAACGATAGATATTCTGCAAGCCTTCAGTGTCTCGAGGATGCCGAATTAATATTGGTACCCATTCAAGCATTTCAAAATCTCATACTGACCGATGGTGCATTTGCTGTTTGGTATTTAAAATATATCTCACGACTTCACGAATCCTTACAAACCCGTGAACTCGACCATGCATACAGTTCAGTTAGGAAAAAAATTGCCAATGCGCTGATAAAATTTAACCAATTCTACAAATCCAATCGGTTTTATGTATCGCGAGAGGATATAGCCAGCTTAGCAGGAGTCGCTAAGGAAACTGGGATTCGTACTCTTTCCGCATTTAAATCTGAGGGCATCATCGATATGGAAGATAATGATATTGTTATCATTGACATGTCTGCACTCAAATACATGCCACAATAAATTTTACAGTTTACGATGATTGAATATTCAAGACATATACTATCCAATGGGTTAAGGGTCATTCTACACAAGGACACGACCACTCCACTTATTGCACTCAATGTACTCTATGATGTGGGTTCAGCTGATGAAGACCCTGAGCATACCGGATTTGCACATTTATTTGAACATCTGATGTTTGGTGGCTCAGAGAATGTCAAGGATTTTGATGTGCCTATTCAGGAAGCAGGAGGTGAAAATAATGCCTTCACGAATTGTGATATGACAAATTTTTTTGACATACTGCCGGCAGAGAACATTGAAACAGCCTTTTGGTTGGAATCAGACAGAATGCGAAAATTGAACTTTAGCCAGAAAAACTTGACTACACAGCAAAAAGTCGTCATAGAGGAATTTAAAGAGACCAGTCTTAACGAGCCTTATGGTGACATGTGGCATATTATGTCAGATCTCGCTTATGGACACCATCCATATAGCTGGCCTACCATCGGGAAAGAAATAAATCATATAGCTGATGCCACACTCCAGCAAGTAAAAGACTTTTTTTATAAATATTATCGGCCAAAAAATGCGGTATTAAGCCTTTGCGGCAATTTTGAGGAGGATGAAATGTTGTCATTAATTAGAAAATGGTTTGAAGACATTGAACCCGGTGAGGCATATCCCAAAGATTGGCAAGTACAATATATTCCTCCGGTGTCAAAAACAAAAAGAGTGGAAGCCGATGTACCAGCTGATGCTCTCTACATGGCATTCAATATGCCGGGAAGATTACACCCCGATTATTATACCTATGATCTATTAAGCGATATCCTAAGTGAAGGCCGATCTTCAAGATTATATAGCGAATTACTCAAAGAAAAACAATTGTTTGCTTCGGTAGATGCCTACATCTCCGGCACTAATGATCCCGGCCTGTTCATCATTGAAGGAAAATTAATGGATGATGTCGGTCTGGAGCAAGCCACTGAGGAAGTATGGCAAATTCTTGAAAATATTAAAACTAAAGGGGTTGGAAATCGCGAACTCGATAAGGTAAAACACAAGACTGAAAGCAATATCGCTCTGTCGGAATTGAGTGTCCTCAATAAAGCAATCAGCCTTGGTTACTATGAATTACTCGGTGAGATAGAACTCATCAATACTGAAAGCGACTACTACAATGAAGTAACAACAGAAGACATTCAAAGGGTTGCAAAGACCTTATTCGACCGAGAAAAATACATCCAACTTGAATACAAAAAAAAGTCAAGTGACAGGGACTGATAAGACTTATAAAAAGTTGATTTTGGTCATTATAGCATTGGCGATAGTGGCTTTGATGTACAATCTCGGCATTATGTCATTTATTGGAGATGAGGCTCTTCGATCACTGGTATCGATGGAGATGCATTATCGCAACAACTACATCATGCCTACGACTAATGGAGAATTCTACTTTTCGAAACCTCCGCTGTACAATTGGATATTGCTCACATTTTTTTATGTCTATGGTTCTGTTGATGAGTGGATTGCTCGGTTTCCTACGGTGATTTTTACCCTGTTATTTACATTCACCATTTACCATTTTTATAAAAATACTTTTGAAACCAAAAGATGGGCTATTTTACTGGCTCTCATGTTTTTGACCTGCGGAAGAATCATGTTTTGGGATTCATTTCTGGCATTGATAGACATTTTCTTTTCACTCTTGATGTTTTTGATGTTTATGCTTGCTTACCGCTTTGGTCATAAGGAGAACAAATGGATGTTTTTTTTCAGCCTGTATGGACTGGGCTTTTTAGGGTTTATGCTCAAAGGATTTCCAGCACCAATGTTTCTTGCCATTACCATGATGACCTATATTACCATGTACAAAAAATGGTCATGGCTCCTAAGTAAGTTTCATTTATTCAATGTTCTGATATTTGGAGGGTTCGTCGCTTTGTACTATTACTTGTATAATCAGAGTTATGAGGCTTCTGAGACAGTGGCACCACTACTAGAGCAAGCGACCAAAAGAACGATATTAAAGTATCCGGTAGTCGATGTGCTGAAGCATATAGTCACTTATCCATTTGAAAATTTATACCATTTTTTACCGTGGTCGATTTTTGCACTACTTCTAATTAGACCCGATTTTATAAAAAAAATCAAAGAAAACGACCTGATAAACTATAGTTTTTGGTGTTTTATTGCCAATGTATCTGTGTACTGGGTATCGCCCGAGGTATTTCCTAGGTACGTGCTGATGTTGGTTCCCTTGATATTTGCGGTATTTACTTATTTTTTACAATTTGAAATTAAACTTCCGACGTGGCGACTGAAAATTGCCAATTCACTCCTTTACTTTATTGCACTTATTCTTCCAGTAGGAGTCTATGTTGTTTTTTTTGTGGACGAAACTGATGTTGTGAATCACTTGGTATTGAAAACCGTTTTTATTTCAATCTTAATGGCTGTTACAATCTGGTTAATATTCAAATATCGCCAATACTTTTATTACTTTATCGTCATCGACATTCTACTTTTAAGGATATTTTTTGATGCCGTGATCATGCCGAGCCGTGCTGTCTATAGTCATACAACTCAAGTAAAAAACGAATCTATTGCCTTGGCACGAAAGTATGAACCTTTACATGTGTATAAGGATACAAGGTTATTCTTTAATAACTTATTTTACATTACCAATGAGAAAGATCAATTGATAGACAAACAATCCGTCTTATTACCTCAGCATTTTTATGTGATTGATTCTTTAGATTGGCAGAGCAATTTTGCCGATAAAACGATGAAGGTGGACTCGGTCATGGATGGTGAATTTCGCCAAAAAAGATACGTAATTAAACTAAAGTGAAGAGAATTAAAATCGGGAGAAAGGTAATTCTCTTTTAGAACCCCAATCTCCCATTCTATCGTATTTAATGAATTTATAGAGTGCCTCTAATGGCCTGTTCTCGCTCAATGGCTTCAAACAGGGCTTTGAAATTTCCTTTGCCAAATGAAGTAGCGCCTTTTCTCTGTATGATTTCGTAAAATACAGTTGGTCTATCTTGCACCGGTTTGGTAAATATTTGCAATAAGTAACCCTCATCATCTCGATCGATGAGGATATTTAATTTTTTCAAATCTTCGATGTCTTCATCTATCTCTCCCACTCTGTCTAATACATCTTCGTAATAATTTTCGGGTACGTATAAAAATTCAACACCATTTTGTCTAAGTTTTGATACGGTCTCTAGGATATTATCCGTAGCCACGGCAATGTGTTGGACTCCCGCTCCTCGATAAAATTCGATATATTCCTCTATTTGAGATTTTTTCAATCCATTAGCCGGTTCATTTATTGGGAATTTGATGTAACCATTGCCATTACTTACAACTTTCGACATCAATGCAGTATATTTTGTAGAAATATCTTTGTCGTCAAAAGTGATTAATAGTTTAAATCCTAGTACTTCCTGATAAAATTTGACCCACTTATTCATATCGCCGAGTTCTACGTTACCAACACAATGATCGACGTATTTTAATCCAATGGAATTAACAGGGGCTTCCGATTTTTTAGCTTTGAAATTTGGAAGAAATACACCGTGGTAGTTTTTTCTTTCTACCAAAGTGTGGATTGTATCCCCATAAGTTTTGATTGCAGCAAGCACCACCGTTCCGTCTTCATCGGATTGCTCGATTGGTTCAAATGCGGATTCTGCCCCTTTTGCCATGGCTTTTTCGTAAGCATCACGAGCATCATCAACCCACAATGCCAATACCTTGACACCATCTCCATGCAATGCTACGTGCTTCGCTATTTCGTGGTTCGGATTGAGAGTTGAAGTAAGTACCAGACGAATTTTATCTTGCTGCAAGACATAAGAGACAATCTCTCTACTTCCTGTTTCCGGACCCTTGTATGCGACCAATTCAAATCCGAAGCAATGTTGGTAGTACAAGGCCGCTTGCTTGGCATTGCCCACATAAAATTCAATAAAATCAGTGCCGTTTATTGGGAAGGTGTCAGTAGATTGGTTTGAGACAGTTTTTGTAATCGTTTCCATTGATTTAATTTGCTTTTGTAAGATTGTCAAAAATTTTATCAAGACATCGAGAGAACACTTCTAGGTCAGCGTCATCGAGACCATGGTAGCATTCACTCCTGAATATATCAACTTCTTGTTCTAGGTTCCGATATTTTTCGATACCTGTATCTGTTAAAGAAATGGCGAATTTTCTTCGATCATTGGCATCCTGAATTCTATCAATCAGGTTTTTTTCTACCATGATATCTAGTATTCTGGTCACCGTAGGAGCATCTTTATGAGACATTTCTGCCAAGTCCTGTTGTGACATGATTCCGTTTTTGTGAAGAATACTAGAGATAACGTATTGATCTACAGTGACTCCCGCATCAGAATTATTTAAAAATCGCGAAAAGTACAGTTTCATCATTTTGGCGGTTCTTTCCAATCGATGACCATACATTTCGTATTTTTTTATTTCAATCGCAGTTTCTAACATTTTGCAAAGATAATTAGTGTACTAATATTTAGCAAAGAAAACAAATAAGTTTTCTCTGTGTTACTCCACCTTTGCCTCTGATACATATGATTTGTTTATCATAAAACCACCAAATACGGATAATCATCTCCCCTTTGTGTCGGCATTATTCGAGTCAGGGTCTATTTCATCTATTCTCACCATCGTGAGTATGGTTGCGATGGCAACGGTCTCATCGGTTTCGTCATACACATCGACATAAAATTTGACAATTCCTTTTGCAAAATCTTCATCATCTCTCTTTTCCTGAGCAATTTTTTCTTTGACTGTAAGCCTCACACCTATGGTCATTCCCGCATAGACGGGCTTCATAAATCTGCACTCTTCCAGACCATAGTTGAGCAAAACTGGCCCTTTACCCGGGTCAACAAAGAGTCCTGCAGCGGCACTTAATATGAAATATCCATGAGCAACTCTTTTCTCAAAAATAGTCCCATCAAGGCTGGTCTCATCCGTATGTGCATAGAAATGATCCCAGCTCACATTGGCAAAATTGACAATATCCGCTTCGGTGATGGTTCGTTTGTGAGTGATTACGGTTTCTCCTATTACGAGCTCATTAAAACTCTTTCGAAAAAGATGTTTACCCGGATCTTTGTACTGGCTGCCCGGCTGATATACTTGTGACACTTCAGTAATAGTTGTGGGTGATCCTTGTATGGCACAACGCTGCATATAATGTTTGACCCCTCGTACTCCACCCATTTCTTCTCCTCCTCCTGCTCTTCCAGGTCCACCATGCACAAGTAATGGCATTGGCGAACCATGACCCGTACTTTCCTTGGCAGAAGTACGGTTGAGAATAAGTATCCGGCCATGATGCGATGCTGCGCCGAGCACATATTCTCTTGCGATGGTATCATCAGCCGTTACAATCGAGCTCACCAGTGAACCCTTGCCCAGTTGAGATAACTTAATCGCATCCTTTAGGCTATCATAAGGCATAATAGTAGATACCGGTCCGAATGCTTCAATCTCGTGAGTCGCCATATTTTTAAATGGAAAATCATTCCGCAATAATATAGGCGACATAAATGCTCCTCCCGCTCGATCTCCGCCTACAGGATCAAAGGTGTCAAGATCACCATATACCACATTACTGACCTCGGCTAGGGCAAGTACTTTGTCTTTAACTTCCTTTTGTTGTTCCTTACCTGCCAATGCTCCCATTCTTACACCTTCGGCACGTGGGTCACCATAGACTGTTTTTGAAAGTTCTCGGGAGAGGTCATTTTGTACTTTTTCAAGAATATCTGCAGGGACGAAAATCCGACGGATAGCCGTACACTTCTGCCCGCATTTAGTCGTCATCTCTCTCCTAACTTCCTTGAGGAATATCTGATACTCTTCCATTTCTGGTGTCACATCACTTCCTAGCACGATACAATTCAGTGAATCCGCCTCCATATTGAAGGGAACTGAATTGTTAATCATATTTTTATTGGACTTTAAATATCTTCCGGTTTCTGCAGACCCTGTAAATGTCACTACGTCTTGAGAATCAACATAATCTAGTAGATCTCTTGCGCTACCACACAACAACTGCAGACTTCCCTCCGGCAGGATGCCGGATTTGATGATATCTCTTACCATCGCTTCCGTCAAAAAAGAAGTAATGGTGGCAGGCTTAACGACTGCTGCAACACCAGCAAGCCAATTGACCGCACATTTTTCAAGCATCCCCCATATTGGGAAGTTGAATGCATTGATGTGAATGGCGACCCCACGTTTTGGTACCATAATGTGATGACCGATGAAGGTCCCTCCCTTGCTGAGTGGTGCCGTTTCACCATCCATAAAGTAGGGCTGATCGGGGAATTTTCTCCTCAAGCTGGCATTCGCAAATAAATTGCCGATGCCACCTTCGATATCTACCCAGCTATCTGCTTTGGTCGCCCCTGTCTGATAGCTAATGGGATAGTAATGGTCCTTATTCTCAAAAAGATAAAGTGCCAGTTGCTTAAGCATTCTTCCCCTTTCGTGAAAGGTCATTTTTGACAGGGCGGTCGTCCCCTTTTCTCTACCGTATTCCAACACCTTCTCTAAATCAATACCGTCACAAGTAGCTGTGCAAATAGCTTCTCCCGTAGAAGCATCTCTTAAAATTTTTCCATCACCCTGACCATCTTGCCATGATCCCAAAACATAATTTCCTACTTTATACATTGTGTTCTACTTCTAATTATTACCTACAAATATAGGCATAATTACTTTGATGTATCGTATTCTAACAATGCAAGTTGGACTTCCATATTACTTCTACCAATAAGTGTATTGATATGCTATTTTTGATTCTAGTATGTTGTTTAAGTATCGAGCTTTATGATTGATTAGTCCGTTTTCTGAGTAATCCATCTTCTTCGAAATGGTATCCCCCGGTTGAGCACTCAGGTCATTGGCATAGTCTAAATCATACCAAACGTTTTTGGTATGATTAATAGTGACGTATTCAGTTGCGGATAATTCTATAGTTTCTACAAAAGCTTTATTAGAGTCAGAAAAATAGGCTTTGGTGATTTTGTATCCGTCAGAGGTAAATTCATTTTCAAATCTCTTAATTCCTTTTTTGGATTCATATTTGTCCTTATATGTTATGGATATCAATCTTCCCATCTTATCAAATTCAACTATTTGTTTTCCACTATCAGAAATGATTTTAAGCTTGGTTCTTTTTTTATTCCACTTAAAGTGAGAGTATAAAATAATTGTGTCATTTGAGCTAATTTTGATGTCTTGGACGAATCCTTCTTTGTCAAACTCATAATATGTTTTATAAACTTTATTCAATTCCAAATTTTCTGTAATACACATGATAGGTATGGTATCATGCTTATAGATAAAAGAATCAATAGAGCTCAATTGGCCTTCATCAGAATAGATATAACGAAGATATAAGAAGGCCATTTCATTAAAAAATTCATGGCGAATTAAGGTGTTCTGTAGTGTATCATTGGCATATACAAGGAGCTCTTTGACCTCCTTAACTTTATTTTCTGCATACGGCAGACCGGGGTATTTGCCCTGAAAAACATACTCTTTTTGAGAATGTCCGACTACATTATAAAATATAAGTAATGCTATGACTATTTTGTCCATAAGAAATTGGGTTGGAAATTGATTTTTGCTAAATCATCAGTTTTACTGCACTCTTTTTTTGAAATTGCTGTAAGTTTAAAGAAACATCGACAAACTATTAAAGTTAGGCAAATGATTTAAACCAGCAATGAAAGTACAAATTTTGTTGTGAAAGTACAAATTTTTTCAACAATCGCTTTAGTAAAAATTGTTTGAAAATGCTATTAATTAGTTTTTTACAATTGATACAATTGAAGGGTTACTCTTTTTATACTTTATTAAAATTGTATCATTGACATTTAAATATTCATATAATTTTTTATCAATAAATACTTTTGAATGATAATATTTACCTACATTGGAAACATATTTTACATCAATAAAAAGTGAATCAATTCCAGTATTCTCACAATCAGCATTTACCTTATCTACAACAATCGCCTCAACCATTATACTCGAATTCCAGTACGTTTGTAGCTTGATAATAGCATATGCCATATATCCTATCATTGCAAAGAAGAGTGTTAGTTGTAAAATATTTTTTCGCTCAAAGTAAATGATTTTTCCAAATAATTTATTTTTTAATTTTCCGACATAATCACTGGTTTGATTTTCCTCTTTTGGTGGTATGTCTACATCATTTCTCTTTAATATGTAGCTATTAATAATGTTGTCTCGATATTTAATATTTGTCTCGAAAAACCGAACTCTTCTAATTGGAAAATTAAATTCAATCCCAAATTCTAAATATTTCTTTGATGAAGACTTAACTTCATTGGTAGCCTTGGCTACTATTTTTTCATTAAAAAGTCTTTCAAGATTAAAATAGCCATATTTTTCTGATCTATTCAATTCTAATCCTACTCCAATAAAATCTACAAAATCATATCTAGCTAAAGTTTTAGAATTAAAAATGAAGTTGAAAAATGGCTTTCTGTAAAGAAAATCTTTGTGTGGTATTAACCCAATACGTGCAGGAATAAAAAATTCCTTATTTTGATTTTGATACACGATTCCAAATCTTTTTAAAACCAAATCAAATGAAAACACTTCAGAGTTTTTTATCCCAACCAGCTGAAAGGACATTGTGTTTTTATCGATACTTTCTCTATAATTCAAAATAGATACTTCAATTTCAAACAAACCCTCCCCATTTATTTCTACTTGAACACTTTTCAAATAGTTCGAGTAATCTTCAATTACTTTCAATTCCATTTATTAATTAGTTGAATACAATACCTATTAATTAATGTTAAAATTAAATTATGCCAATCCATCGATTCTATGATTTATTCCAATCGTTTAGCCATTAAATTAGTATTTTCATGACCTTGTTTTAATTTTCTCCTTGTCATATTCCTCTGTAAGAACTTCCGTGTCACAAGAATGCATCAATTTTTCCGTATCGGCGGGATAGTAGGCGATTTTTGTATCTCCTATAACCTCACAGATATTCCAAATTTGATTTCCTTAGGAAGAATAAATTCTTCTTTTATTTCTCCCGTTTCTTCGTCAACTATGGATTGCACAATATTATTTTCCAATAGATATTTTTCTCTTTCCTTGCGTTCCTTAGACAGGTTTTGTATTTGCAAATCAAGATCAGACCACTGTTTATCGATGGAAAAGTCCCATTTAGTTCTGGATGATAAATTAATCCTGGCATCGTTATAGTCAAAAGACTTTTTTCCTTTTTCTGATGCCTTCTCCATCGCCGATGATTTTAGATGATTAATCAGTCCCTTAAGGTAAGCTTCATATCGTTTCAGCTCAACATAAACTTTGAGTAAATCATATTTCCCGCTTTCAATAACCGCTTGAGCATTATCTTTTGCTAATTCAACAATTTCCTTCTTATGAAGATTTTTATCAATATTTCCTATTTGTCTAACTAATTTTCCCATGGGTCGTTATTTGATTCAATTGCATTTAATAGATTGATTTATTTCTCCATAAGTCACCGAATTTGGCACATACGATCTCTCGAATATCATATAAATTAGTTAATTTATTTTGGTTAAAAATAGAGAATTTGAAAATAAAAACATGAAAAATCAACTCCAAATTACGATTGGAGTTGATTTTTTTGGCAACATATATACTATCAAAAGCCAGAACTACACGGCTTATTTTTCCTTCATAGGTTTCGGTCCATAGAAGTCATACAACTTATCAGTTTGTGCAAGTTTACTATTGTCTTCATAGGTGGGAGTCTTAACAATCATCATGGTTACAAGTCCTTTAATTCCTATGTACAATTCTTTATTTTCTAGATCTTTTTGAGAATCAGTGACAATTTTAATCATTTCTAACGCTTCTGTCCTTCCTTCCTTTTCAACATTTCTTAGTTTCGGAATTTGTACAAGGATTAATGCTTTATTGTCTCTTATTCTAGTCCGATACTTGAAATCAGATGGATTTATTTCGTCTGTCGCAAAGCTGTCAAAAACTTGTTTAATTTTATACGAAATCGAATCAGATTCCATAGTTGGAAGAAAATCCATGGATGATTCATCTCTATCTAACAATTCTTTCCTTGGATCTTTTTCCGCGGTAAGACCAGCAATTAAAACTAAAGCAATAAATAGACCTACCAAACCAATGCCTAGCCAGTGCCAAAATGGTCTTTTAGCATTTTTTTTAATTTCCTGATATTGATTTTTTAACTGTGGCGAAAATTCCTTTTGTTCAATGGTTCTTTTGCAATGTGTACATTCAGCTACTGCTTTTTTACCAATCGGAAAAATTGGAATCCAAAAGATGTGAAAATATCGGCCAAATACTGAAACTCTTTGGGTATCCCCTTCATTACAATAACTACACTTACTATCAGATACTTCAAAATTTCCAATATTGCTCGCACGTGTTCCGTAAATAATCATAGCATTAGGTTTTAAATTAATAATTGTTGTTCTCCTTTTTTATTAGATAGTGGATTTACATGATATCATATGTACAAAATACGAAAGTCGTGAAATTATCTTTTATCACCACTATATTTTGAAATATTTTTCACAACTCACTTTAGAATATTATCACTTTATCAGCCTTCATAATTATGATATTCCGTAATCGTCAAGTAATAACCATCCGGGTCTCTCAACGAAAATTCTCTTTTATTGGAATTTGTATTTAACATCAGTTCCTTTTCGACCGGATAATTCATTTCAATAAGAACTTGTCTAATCTCATCCATTCTGTCCGTTTTAAAATACAAAATAAGCCCATTAGCTGAAGAAATACTTGGGTCTCTCATTGTTGGGTGGTCGTGTTCACCCCATTTATGAAGGCAAAGTAAAACATCCTTATCCTTTCCAACTAATACCGAAAACTCTTCGCCACCATGAATTCTTGTACAACCGAACACTCTTTGGTACCATATAGAACTAAGAGTAACATCCTTAACTGCTATAATTGGGTCTAATTTAATCATATATTTTAAAATTTATATGTGCTCTCCGGCTATCCAATTTTCAACATCATGTACAACATTTTTTAATCATTCCGCCAATCGAATTTATCAGCTCAGAGTGTGTTTGTCTTACATTTTCAATATCCAAAGTACCTCCTAATATAAGCATTTCTTTATTTTCAAAGCGCTTTCCAAGACGGTCATCTAACATCACATTTCGCATACTTTCGGTGATACCGATTTCCTTTAAAAATTCATTGGGATGACCCGCTGTGCAAATAACCAATCCTTATTTTAAGATTTTCATTTTGGGAAAATTCTTTGCGTGACCATAAGCATATCCGACAGAATATACTCTATCAAACCAGCCTTTCAATTTTGATGGACAATCACCCCACCAAACAGGATAAAGAAAAATCAAACAATCGGCATTCTCTATTTTTCTGTGCTCACCTCGAACGTCGCTCGGAATCGGAAGGTCAATATTTGCAAATCCCTCTCTTTCATACTCGTCCGCTGTCATATCAGACTTAAAATTCATTTCATAAAGATCAGAAATTTCAAAATCGATTTGTTCTGATATCAGATGCCTCGTAAGTTGGTTTAAAACATCATAGGTGTATGACATTTTATTCGGGTGACAATATATAATTTGAACTTTCATATTAAAATTCTATCAAAGTAGATTCCCCCTTACTAAAATCGCGGCATGTCCACTCCCACTTTTCAAATAATTGAATTTTATCACTTTCATTAATTAGGAGTTGAGACTGACACTTACCAGTCATAATTTCGAAGTCTTGATTTATGTGCTGATAATTAAATATCAATTCCCGATCAACCATCTTCCCTACTAAGTACCCTTTCAATATTCCACCTCCTGAATATTCTGCCCAGATGATGTTTTCCTCTTGAAAATAATGAAAAATCGTGGTTTCAGCCACCTCTCCGTTATCAGAATTAGTCAAAGGTTTAAATTTTTTATTATTTAAATTAAATCTCATTTTGAACTATTTACAATCAATATTCTTTAACGAGATACGAATATCTCATTTTCAAAATTATTTAATAGTTTAAGAGGTCATTAATTTATCTAAGAGTTTTAGCATTAGTAAAAATTCTAAAGAAGTAGTTTGGTCTTAATTGCCAAATTATAAGTTCTTTTCCATTGAAATTCTAATAATCACGGTAATTTCGAGAAACTGAAAATTTTAATAATGCCATAAGAAATTTATATTAATTCAAGAAAAAATCATTTTCAGAACTGCATTTGAATCACAATTCCTTTGAAATTTCTACTTGTTGTTGTCAACTCTGCCCCTTTGGAGGGGTGGCTCGCAGAGCGGGGAGGATTTAATATCCCTTTCTTTTTAGCATTGTCAAAAAATAGCCCCGAAGGGGTGTAATATCAATAGCCCCGTACAACGTGCGGGGCTAAACCATAGCACCTAACCCGTTTTGGCGTTATTTTTGCCTCCTTCGCAAAAATTATGACAAAACATTATGTAAAACATTCCGTCAGATTATTCCTTTCTTTTTGGCATTGCCCCAAAAAGAAACAAAAAATGCTAGTCACGATAAGGCGATTGCTTCGCACCAGTCTCTCCCAGGTCTTCATGCTTCCTTTTTCGGCGATGGGATCATATAGTTTTTATATAATGACGAATTCTTATCGTTCAATTTGTAATAATCCTCCCGACTTCATGCCCGAAAACGCAATTCCGACCTTTCGTTCCTTATCGCTGGATCGTGACGACTCAAAGAACAGAAAAATCGGTTTCAGAACGACTTTTGTGTCATAATTCTCGTGAAATTATAGCATGCCGTTCTTAGCTATGCCCCTTTGGAGGGGCTGCCCGAAGGGCGGGGAGGGTTTATTATTCCTCTCTTTTTGGCATTGACCTAAAATAGCCCCGAAGGGGTGAGATATCAATAGCCCCGTACAACGTGCGGGGCTAAACCATAGCACCCTACCCGTTTTGGCGTTATTTTTGCCTCCTTCGCAAAAATTATGACAAAACATTTTTTAATTAAATTTCAAAGCTAACTATTCCTTTACCAATTTTCCACTCTTGATGAATACCTTACCATCATAAAACTCCCAGACATAGACTCCCGACACCAAATGTGCAAGCGAGAGGCTATTCCAACCATAGCGGATATCGGTACGTTGCACCTCTCTGCCCTGTATATCTCTGATGACCATCATGCCATGCTCGGGTAGGTAATCGCTCAAAATAACCAATAAGTCATCAATCACAGGATTGGGATAGAGGCTGATGCCTACAATGTCTGATACCTCGCTACTTGATGAAGTACCTATGATGAGGGTACGGCAGGTCGTGTTGCTGCTGTTCTCATTGCTCACGGTGAGACATACCTCATAGACGCCTTTGTTTTCGTACTGATGCGTGGGGTATCTCTCTATGCTGGTGCCGCCATCGCCAAAATCCCACTCCCAGTGCTCGGGTTGGTAATAGCTCAGTTCGGTAAACCGAACCTCCAGATAGTCGGTGTCTTGCTCATAGCGGAATTTTGCTACGGGATAATTGTCAAGCCCCAGTGTATCGCAAGGGCTGCCATCCAGTGGGCCTAGACGGAAGTTGGGAAAGTTGGGCATGGTACGGCTAAAGTTAGTCGGGATGTGTATGCTGTGCTGCCGCACCTCACAGGCAGTGCCTCCCTCGTGGGGATACTCTATGGTACTCATCTCTCGATTGCTCCCGGTGGTGGGGCATACATAGATGCGACCATCGGGCCCTAGTCCCATATAGCCAAAGTCCACCTCATACTCAAAGGGCGGAACATTGGCATCTTCCGGATAGATATAGCTATACCCATCCCAGCTTGCTATTAAGGTCTTAGAAGCGGCGATGTCTTCTGCCTCTGTGTCGTACTGATAGAGTACACTCTCTCCATCGGGATATAACTCTGTCCTATTACTAAAATACAGATAACGACTATCGTCTGAAAAAACTACTGCCTGAGGGCCAACGGTAATTTCATAAGATTCACTATAAATTTCTTCCAAATCTCCACTGCATCGATCAAAATCCATAATTGACATTTTGCAGGTATCATGAGCCATTTGTGCTATGTACTTACTGCCATCTGGAGAAAATGTTGTAAAAACCAATGGATAGGTTCTTCTATACTTCCCATTAAATGTGATTACTCGATCATCACTGATGCCATCGGGTGTAATTAAAAATTCGTGAAACACCTCTCGATTTTTACCTACTTGCACGACCCACCAGTCTCGCCCGTTGGCATGGCGACAGGCTGATAGACCGCCCCAGCCCAAGGAATCCTCGACCATGGGTACATCACGACTCAGCAAACCTCCATTACCATCATCGAGCCACATATCCACATGGCTGTAGTACAGGCCCTTGACGTAGTTCTCCCACCAGTTCTCTCCTCGTTGAAACTGCGTATAGAGCACATAGTACCGCAGGCTATCTGCCGGGTCGGGTAGTATCATCGCTCCCTGTATGATGGGAAAGCCCCTAGGTCTTAATTTTCCTTGGAAAGGAGTACTAAAATCATTCCAATATGGACAATAATTGATGGTATCTTCTATTACTTCATTATCCTTTCCGAAAATTTGCATTCCATTGGTAGAAAGCATTAATTTTCCATTACTATCTGAAATAATAGAATTTGTTTCATTAAATTCATTGCTTCTAGTTGGGTCATAATATATAAAAGGTGGCTCAAAACTAAAATCGATATTGCTTCCTCCCCAAAGAGAATCGGCTTTGGTCTCTGGTGTCGTTTTAGGTTTGAATCCCCATCCGAACATCCAGACATTGTCCTCTTGCTGGGCTTCTAGGTCAGTTAAATGACTTATACACAAAAATAATATGAATAATAATCTCATGAATCATCAAGGTATTAAAATGGAGTACCTTAGCCATAAGGTACTCCATTATTGTTTATCAATGTTATCTAATCATTACAATCTTCTGCGTATCCAGTACGCGGTCATTGCTACTCACCTTCAGTATATAGATACCGGTCTCTACGTCCCTTAGGTATATATTGTGTGCCACTTCCTGCTTTTGATCTATGGTCTCTGTGTATATCTCTCTACCGGTCATGTCCATAATAGACACTTGGTATGGATGGTCTGACTTCGGCAGCACCAATGTAAAGGCACCACTGTTGGGATTGGGATAGCATCTGATCCCTGGTTCGGCTACGTCCTCATTCTTACTACTTAATCGCTTTGAGCCTACGGCTGCCTCACAGATATCTTCTAGGTCGTCGTACTCCCTATACTCCACCATCGCGAGCAAGCCACGAGCAATGATGACGGCCTCTCCATCGAGCAGCGGGCATCCGTCGGCGATGCTGCGTAGGGCAGCCCACTGTGCCGAGGTGAGGATGCCGGCACCGTCTCTGCTCACCTTCGCCAGTGCCTTGAGGGCCGACTTGAGTACCGGGTGGAAGGCATAGACCTCAGGCAGCCCGTTGATCTGCGTAGTGATCGTGTACAGGTTGGACTGGCCCCTAGTGGTGATCGTCGTTTGTATCTGACCTATGGAGCTACTCGTACTTGCGATGCTTGCATTCAGCGTATTGATCTGCGATTCATAGCCTAGGTAGTCATTCTCATCGCTGATCTGGTCATAGATATTGTCCAGTGCGGTCATATCACTATCCATCTGGCTCTGTAGTGCCGTGAGGCTGGTCTCCTCCGATGGTGTGGGATCGTAGGCACCGTCTATGCCTGTGGCGATGGCATAGTACTGGGCTACCGTGGTAGCACTATTCATAAAGCTCACCAGACTGGAGCAGTGCTGCCAGTAGTTGGGATCGGCGGTAGCCAGTATCGTATAGATGTAGTAATCTATCTGCCACTGCTCCTGCTCGCTGTAGGGATTGCCACTCCAGCCACCATTGTTGTTCTGGATGGTCGTGATCAGGTACTGGATGGCAGCCTCGCTGCAGTAGGTCGTGGGATTGATACCACCAGTGGTGTCCGGCCATGGGTGCTCCTCACCCGGGCTGCCCCCGCCTCCCCCGAAGGGATTAGTCGGCACCCCACAGTCCGGCGTATTGGCACAGGTCGTTGCCACATCACTTCCGTCACTTTTAAACCAATTGTTACCCCCTAGCGTAGAGGGCACGATGTTCTGCGGCCGGGTACCCGATTGGTTGGGATTGACGGTAAAGAGATTTTCCTGTCCCGCATCCACATAATCAGAACTGGATGGTGATCCGCTGAGGTATAGCTCTGCTTTATTGCCGCCTCCACTCCACAGATTGCCTGCATAGGGCTGTTCTTCTATGGTCGCATTGTAGAGGTATAGGCCAGTATTATTATTTGTAAAAGTAAAGTTCTTGACATTGGCATCATCAAATGGTGCCGCTCTACCGCAATTCCCATTAAATTGTATTCCAATGTCTACATTATTGATATAATTGCAACAAAAATAATTATTCCCTGAAAGAAGTAGATTTATCCCTCTATTATTCAAATTACTACTAGAATAAATATTATTACCCCTATAAACATCTATTCTAGAATTTACCAAATCAATTCCTACACTCTTTGATCCATTTAAAAAAATTGAATTATTTTCAATTAAGGTTGAATTTATACTACCTCCAGTAATTGCACTACCTTTTGAATTGATGATAAATGTATTATTACTTATACTATTTCCCAATCCATTATTAAAGTTGAAAGTTGTGTTATTAAGTGATAACCCACTACAATTTATCGAATGACCAAAATTGGACATAGTAAATTCGTTGTTATCTAATTTTATTCCTCGAATATTACATAAATTGAATAAAACCCCATTTATTGATTCATATATCTCATTGTCTACAAAATCAAAATACAAATTATATGTAGAACTTGTATAAATTGGGCTGCAATTAACGACATCACTTGAAAAATTTATAAATTCATTTTTCTGCAATGATGTTCTACACTGTTTACCCCCAAAGGTAAAAACACCTATATACATATTATCAAACACGTTATTTTTAAGAATTGATACTTCTACCACGTCTGGTTTAATAAAAACACCAATTCCAGAACTAGTCATTTGAAATGTACTACTACCAAAATTAAAGTTACTCCCAGCCAAATTTTGAAATGAACAATATTTTAAATTTACATATCCTGTATTCGACACAAAACCGTTTCTAATACCGGAAAATAGCTCATGCGCAATGGACAGATTCGATATATTTTCAATCAATATTCCGGCGTAAGTAATTCTATCTGGAATGTTGACACTATTATAATTGTCAGGATAATTCTGCTGACCACTATAAGGATCTTTTAATAGATAGGTACACTTATACGTATTGTAACTGATGGCATGATTGATCGACTGAGGCGTCGTATTGTCAGCATAAATCCCTATATAGCAAGCGTCAAAAAGGTTGCTATAAATGTAATTAAGCGTACTGCCATCTATCCTCAGTCCATATTCTGCATCGTAGACCTCGTTGTTATAAAAGAGGATCTTACCATGATTGACGATGCCTCGCCACATGTGGTCGCAGCCGTACAAGAACGAATTGACCAGCCAAAACTGGCCTGAGGAGCCATTGTAAGAATTGACAATCTGAGAGCCTTCTTCCATATAGAAGCTACAGTTGTTGAACTTATACTGTACGTCTATATTCAACGTACCATTGACATAGACATCTACCGGACCTACCAGCTGTGTGGAGGGCAGTACATTACTACTTATGAGATCGCTGAGGTTGACCGTCCCTCCTGTACCTATTGATATACCATTGGTCTGCGCTGCCGTACAGGCAGGCGGTGGTATACTCACCATCACACACTCGGTCTCGCAACAGCCGTCAGTCCCTGTAAGGGTGAGACATACCTTATAATCTCCGTAGCCCGGAAAGGTGTGAGTGGTAATTCCGGCAGTAGTTGCCGTAGTACCATCACCAAAGTCCCATGAGTATGTAATGACATCCTCAGCAGGGATATCTGTATCATAGACAGGATTAAAAGTATAAACAAACTCCGATTGCTGAATAGGTGCTATGGTCGCCAGATAGTCAAGCTCACAAGAGAGCTTGATTGCGTCGAGCAAAAGGCCTATCTGACTTCCACTAATATCGTCATCTTTGGCAGGAACAAAAAATATCCATTCATAGTCAATTGGAACAGTACCTTCAGACGAGTCTCCATAAAATGGAAGTTCAAATGTTGCACATAAATTGATCCAACTTCCAGGACTAATAAACGGTGATTGATAAACTTTAGGTGAATATGGCTGACAACCGGGTTCCGAAAGATCTGAACACCCAAATAAAGGATAAGTCAAAAATGCAGGTGGTTGCCATACTGGGGGTAAAGAGCTTGGAGGGAAATTAGTAACCGGATCTTGTGCTTCATCTACATTTAAAATTACAATATCAAGCCAAAACTCATAGAGATCGTCATCTTGAAGATGTGACAATCTAGCATCCATGTCTAAGAAATAAAGTCTGTTTCCCCTAATTTGCACAGGATAACCTATAAACTCAGAATGATTATAAGGTTCTGAAGGGCCAGTGAAACTATAAAGCAAACGTGCGAAATTATCTCCTTCTGAAGCAGGAATACCATTTGGATTTGTAACAGAAATTCCAATACTTAATACATCACAAGTGCCATATCCAGCTATCCATGGAGAAATACAATCTTTATTAAACTGATCTAATTGATTGCCAACGTCGCAAGCAGGGTCAGATGAAATAACTTCAAATCCTTCATCAATCAATAAAGTGCCACAATTAGAAACACACCCCTGCCCTATCAATGGCGAGATGGGTAGATCCACAAAAAATAAGCTAAGCACCATGAGGGGGATCTTGAGAAACTCAAAGAGTTTTAGCTTGGTTGGTTGGTTGGTTGGTTGGTTGGTTGGTTGGTTGGTTAAGGTGAAGAACTGAGTTCTTCGATTTTTGGTTCTTTTTCATGTTATTAGAATTTTTAGAACGTTATACAATGTGTCAAATATAAAAATTAAAATCAACTTTCGTTCTTTTCTGTCTATTTATTTTTCAACTTTAACATATTAAATTTTAACTAATAATCAATATTTTATATATGTTTTATTTCTATATGTCTAATAGCTTTCTTATATTAAATATAGCTTACCAAGTGTGCTTTGATACTTTAGCAATCAAGTAAAATGACAATCTTCACCCCCCTTTCCACCATCAATTTTCCAAAACAAAAAGAGGCATCGATTTTTCACCGATGCCTCTTGATTAATATCTTATTTTCTATTACTCTTAACCATTCAAGGCCGCAGCTCCACCAACTATCTCTGATAGCTCTTTGGTGATCGCTTCCTGTCGGGCTTTATTGTAGTTGATTTTCAGTTCTTTCATAATTTCCTCAGCATTTTCAGTCGCTTTGTCCATCGCGGTCATCCTAGCGCCATGCTCTGAAGCATGGGTATCGAGCACAAACTTTTGAAAGGTGGTCTGCAAAATGCTAGGTACCAATTCTTTCAACAATTTTTCTTTGCTTGGTTCAAAAATATAATCGGCTTTCTTTCCCTTCGTGTTATCTAGTTCTTTGGATTGTATCACTGGCAAAAACTGCACAAGTGTCGGCTCTTGTATTGCCGCATTCCTAAATTTGCCATAGCTCACCCAAACTTCATCCAGATCACCGGCTTCGAAATCGTCCATCAGCATCTGTGATACTTGAGCCACGTGTTCGTAGCTTAGATCATTAAATAGATTGACAAAGTCTTTTACGATAAGATTCGCATTATACCTTCTACGCAATACATCGTATCCTTTCTTACCAATACAGACTATCTTAAGCGTACCATTTGCCACATGATGAGCATAGTCTCCTTCAATTTTTGCAATAGCCGCTTTGACGATATTCGTATTAAAAGCTCCGCACAATCCACGATTTGACGTCACTACGACGACTGCGACGTGTTTCACTTCTCTCACTTGACCAAATGAAGTAGTGGCATCGCCATCTAGGTTAGAAAGTATGTTTTTTAACATCTTATCCAATCTATTGGCATAAGGTCTCATTTCGGTAATGGCTTGCTGTGCCCGACGCAGTTTTGCCGCAGATACCATTTTCATGGCTTTTGTAATCTGCTGAGTCGATTGCACCGATTTTATGCGTTCTCGTACTTCCTTGAGCTTACCTGACATTTAAGTATATTTTGTCTTTAAATAATGAATGGTGAGCCTCCACAATTTTGAAAGCTCACTACATAATACTATTTCTTATATTGAGCACTCAGCTCTGCTGCCAATGATTTCAATGTATCAAGATCCGTATCTTCCAATTTTCCTTTTCTCAAGTTTTCCAATACATTTGGATGTCTTTGAGCTAGGCTGTTATTAAAGTTTTCTTCAAAATTTCTCACTTGATTAACAGGCACATCTTTCAATAGACCTTGAGTACCAAGATAGATAATCGCTACTTGCTTTTCTACTGATACCGGAGAGTATTGCGGTTGTTTTAGCACTTCCACGTTTCTCTTACCTTTCTCAAGGATGGCCATGGTCGCAGGATCTAGATCTGAACCAAATTTGGCGAAAGCCTCCAAATCTCTATATTGAGCCTGATCCAATTTTAATGTTCCGGCTACTTTTTTCATAGATTTTATCTGAGCACTACCCCCTACTCTCGACACAGAGATACCCACGTTAATCGCCGGTCTTATACCAGCGTTAAATAGATTTGACTCAAGGAATATTTGTCCATCAGTAATCGAAATCACGTTGGTAGGAATATACGCCGAAACGTCACCTGCCTGAGTCTCAATGATCGGTAGCGCTGTCAATGAACCTCCTCCTTTCACGATTCCAGCTTCTTTTAATGATTCTGGAAGGTCATTCATGTTTTTAGCGATATCATCATCATTAATCACCTTGGCCGCTCTTTCTAGCAATCTTGAGTGCAAGTAAAATACGTCACCAGGATAAGCCTCACGACCCGGAGGTCTTCTCAACAACAAGGAAACCTCACGATAAGCAACGGCTTGCTTTGACAAATCATCATAGATAATCAATGCAGGACGTCCTGTATCTCTAAAATATTCACCTATCGCCGCACCAGCGAAAGGAGCATAAAACTGTAATGGAGCAGGATCAGAAGCTGAGGCAGATACTACGACGGTATATGCCATGGCTCCATTGTCCTCAAGTGATTTCACCACCTGAGCTACTGTAGAGGCCTTCTGCCCAGAGGCCACATAAATACAATATACAGGTTCTCCTCTATCGTAGAATTCTTTTTGATTGATGATGGTATCGATGGCGATTGCTGTCTTACCAGTCTGACGGTCACCAATGATTAATTCTCTCTGACCTCTACCAATCGGAATCATCGAGTCGATGGCTTTGATACCCGTCTGCAATGGCTCATTTACCGGTTGACGAAAGATTACGCCTGGGGCTTTTCTTTCGAGCGGCATTGAATATTTCTTACCGCCTATCGGGCCTTTACCATCAATAGGTTCTCCCAGTGGATTTACCACCCGACCTACAAATTCTTCTCCTACTTCTAATGAGGCAATTTTTCCGGTTCTACGAACTGTAGATCCTTCTTTAATACCATCACCAGGGCCTAATAGTACCACACCCACATTGTCTTCCTCGAGGTTCAATACGATGGCTTGAACCCCGTTTTCAAACTCTACCAACTCACCCGCCTGTGCTTTTGATAGCCCATATACTCTCGCAATACCGTCTCCGACTTGTAAGACCGTACCTACTTCTTCTAATTCCGCCTCTGTCTTAAAACCTGAAAGTTGCTGTTTTAATATCGCTGATATTTCATCTGGTTTTACTTCGATCATCTTTTATGATTTTATGTTAATTAGCTAATTTTATCTATTAATATGTTTTTTCGTAAAGGTCTGTACTGAATTCCTTTTTCAATTTATTCATTTGATAAAGGACACTGCTGTCGTATAGTTTATCGCCTATCTCCACTATATACCCCCCGATGATTGAAGGATCAATTTCTGTGGTTACTTCTAGTGAGTTCGCTGAGATATTTGAGTCCAAGATTTTCTTTTTGATAGCGTCTAATGAATCATCACTCAACTGAGACGCCATAGTAATTTTTACTGTTGTGATGCCTCTTAAATCACGATATTGATTGACGAATTCATTGGCAATATATGGTAAATAAGCTTCTCTACCTTTATTAAGTACAATGTTAAAAAAAGCATAAGTGAGCTTATTGACCTTGCCGTCAAATAATGCCTTAAATATCTTTGACTTCTTGGAAGCATTGATAATAGGACTGTCAATCAATAATTTGAAGTCTCTATTTTCCAGCATTTGCTGAAAGCCGTTTACATCAGACAGTACCTCCTCAGTGACTCCTTGCTCCTGCGATAGGTCTAGAAGTGACTTGGCATATCTGCTCGCTAATTTAGTTACTGACATTTATTGTTAATTGAAAGATTCGATTAATTCAAATTCATATCATCTACCATAGACTTCACCAAGCTCTCTTGCTCTTGGTTACCTGCCAATTGTTTTTTGATGACTTTTTCTGCAATTTCTAAAGCCATGTTTCCAACTTGGTTTTTCACCTCTACCAAAGCTGCTTTCTTCTGATTGTCAATTTCAGTTTTAGCTGAAGCCACGATTCTTGAAGCTTCCTCTTTAGCCTTATCCTTAGCCTCGTTTACGATTTGATTTTTAATATCCTTAGCCTCTTGAAGAATTTTTGATCTTTCTTCTCTTGCCTCCGCAAGAAGTTTTTCATTTTCATACTTCATGTTGGCCATTTCCTCCTTTGCCTTTTTGGCTTGGTCAAGGGCATCTTGTATATCTCCCTCTCTTTTTTCTAGCGCCTTAGCAATTGGTGTAAATGCAAACTTTCCCATAATCCACCAGAAAAGCACAAAAATAATGACTGTCCAAAATACAAGACCTGGACTAGGCATGAAAGGATTGAAGTTTAATAAACTAATCATATTTAATTAAATTTATTTTGAATTTTATCTATTTATCTAATGTCTAAATCTGAATAAAAATCGCAGGTCGTCTCCACCAATCGTATCGAAGACCTGCATAAAGTTTTTTTGAACCTACTAGAAAAATATTGAAAGGATGATCGCTATCAATGCTGCACCTTCAACGAAGGCCGCCATCAAGATCATACCTGATCTAATATCCCCAGAAGCTTCAGGTTGTCTTGCAATGGCTTCCATTGCTTTACCACCAATAAGCCCGATTCCGATTCCAGCGCCTATTACGGCTAAACCGGCTCCGATTGCTGCTAATGTACCTGTCATAATTTTAAAAAATTATATGATTAATTAATAATTACCAATTAGTGATGATCGTCATGACTCTCTGTCGCTGCACCGATATATGATGCTGTCAATATCGTAAATACAAATGCTTGAACAAATGCTACTATCAATTCAATAGCCATCATAAACATCGTCAATGGTACTGAAACCAAAGAACCAACAGAGCTTCCAACTAAGTTTGCCCCGGAGTTTCCAAAAACGAATATCAACCCGATAAAACTCAGGATGGCGATGTGTCCCGCAGAAATGTTTCCCGCAAGTCGCAGCATCAAGGTCAATGGCTTAATGAACAAGGACATCACCTCCACAACGGCCAACAAGGGCTTCACTGCCACAGGCACTCCAGGCATCCAGAATACGTGCTGCCAATAGTGCTTGTTTCCTTTGAAATTGACAAACAAAGCTACAAGAATCGCCAAGACCATTGTCACGGTAAGATTACCTGTCACGTTGGTACTGCCAAAAAATGGCACTTGCCCAAATAAATTCAAACCTAGTATGAAAAAGAACACACTCATCAAGATGGGTATGTACTTCATATATTTATCTTTTCCAATAAATGGAATAGCCACCTCATCTCTTATAAAAACAAAAAGGGTTTCTAAGATTCCCTGAGTACCAGACGGGGCAGAATGGGGATTTTCTTTATATTTTTTAGCTGCCTTGATAAATATCCACATTAAAAATATGGAGACAATAAGCATAGCTAACACATTCTTGCTAATAGAAAAATCATAAAATGAAGATACGCCACCACCGAGCATTCCCGCATCCCATGTAGATCTAGATTCACAAGGAAATTTATTGCCTTCATAACAGACGTAAGTTACGTCTCTTTTTTTCCCATCTATTAATTGAGATTCAGTAGTAAAACCTCCCAAATGAACACTTCCCTCCTGTGGAAAGGTTTTATCAGCAACACGATATACACTGCCCTCATGCATAACATAGCCATTGTAAGATTGGTGACCGTCTTCGTGATGTCCTATTTCGAAGACATTACTCATGAATACATCCCAGCCTCTATCCTCAGCATAAAGCATGGTAGGCAATGGAATTCTTATCCAATCCAACAAGCTATAAACATTGGCATCACTGATGTGGTGAATAGCCGTTGATGCGGGATCAAAAGCCGCATGGCCATCATGTGACCCACAGGTACCGTGACTTTCCTGATGTTCGGAATTGCCATCACTCATCTCATGAGCATGGTCATTATGAGTGTTTTCGTGATGATCATGGTTGTGTTGAGCAAATACTCTCACCCATGAAAAAATAATCACGACAAGGACGAAACTAATCTTAAATCTGGTATGCATAGAAACTACCGTTTTCAAATTTTGGCGCAAAGGTAAGAAATCTTATTTGGTAGGGTTGTATAATTATTTAATTTATTATCAAAAAGTTAGTAAAAATCTGTCGATGGGAAAATTTAGTTTCAAAAGCAATTTCGAAGGGAAATTCACATACAAAAATTACATATTTGTTGGGTATTGAGCATCAATCATGAGTTTTCCTTTTGGTAGGAATTATTTACCCGTATAACCATAGCTGTTTTTTGGATTAATACCTAAAACGTTTTTATAATAATCATCAAAATATTTTAAATCATTTTGCTCATTATCCGTTACATAATATGGTTTTCCAAAGTTTACCTCATGGTTTTCGTAATCAAATTTTACCGGTATGATGGGTATGCCTGCTTGTTTAGCAATGTAATAATATCCTGATTTGAGTTTTTCGACCTTTTTCCGCGTACCTTCAGGTGCAATGACAAGTGCCACCTCATCGATATTTTTTACTTTTTCGGCAATATTCCTAACGAAATTGGTACTATTCTTTCTGTCAACAGGAATTCCGCCTAGCGCCTTAAAAATCCAGCCAAAAGGAGGTTTGAAAAGACTGGCTTTAGCGATGTAATTAACCTTTAGTTTTTCGGCCCAATTAATCAATATTCCTAGTGGGAAATCCCAATTGCTCGTATGTGGCACGACGACGTAGATTTTTTTCTTTAAATCATGAGGAATTGTACCGGAAACACGAATACCCCACATTTTTAAAATTAATTTACTCAACCATTGCAACATACAATAATTTTATTTTTATTTTGGATGTAAATATGAGTTTAAAATGTCAAAAACTGACAATAGCTTTTTTAAAAATTTAAAATTTCAAAATCAAACGCCATACATTGACGAAGCTGATATTGAGCATTTTGATTCAGGATTTGGTCAAAAATTTACTAATAAAATGAGGTTAGTCAATGATGATGGAAGTTTTAATATAGAACGCAAAGGCGGCCGAAGATCAATGTATGAGTGGATGCTTGAAATTCACTGGATTGGATTTTTTGCGATCCTTATGGGAGCCTATATCGTCTGCAATGCAATATTTGCCGTCCTATTTTGGATAAATGGCATTGACGAAATATTCGGAATCTATCCGAGCACGTTGGTTGAGGAGTTGTACCATTGCTTTTTCTTTAGTGTACAGACATTTACGACTCTCGGCTATGGAAGAATAGGACCTATCGGTATAGGGGCTAATATCATAGCTTCACTAAATGCCTTTGCGGGTTTGCTCACTTTTGCATTGGCCACGGGTTTGTTTTTTGCAAGATTTAGCAAGCCTACTTCTTCCATTAAGTTCAGTAATAATATACTAATGACTCCTTTTGCCAATGAATTTCAATCCATCCAATTACGGATTATCAACGGTTCGCATACTAAAATGACAGATATGCAAGCCAGATTGCTATTTACATGGCTAGAACAAGAAGATGGTAAATTCCGACGAAAATTTGAGCGGTTAGATTTGTTCATTGATTCTATTTATCTCTTTCCGCTCAACTGGACCATTGTGCATGTCATCGATAAAGACAGCCCTCTAAACGGCAAATCCAAGGAGTGGTACGCAGAAAGAAATGCAGAACTGATACTCATCGTGAAGGGTTTTGACGATACGTATTCTCAGTTTATTACGGATTATCGAGGATATGACTTAAATAAGCTTATCGTCAATGCACGATTTAAAACCATGTATATGATTAAAAAGGAAAAAACGATACTTGATATGTCCCTATTAGACAGTTATGAATTAATTTCAGAAGAACAATAAGACTAATAATCCAAATACAAGATTCACAGCTATGGATAATATTTTGAATTATTTTGACACTTTAAATTCCTTTGATAAATTTTTATGGGTGGTTGTCACACTGGCGATTTGCAGCGTCCTAGAGGGTCTTTTTCCGCTAAGGAATATGAGGTATGATCGTTTGAAACACTTGAAAGTAAATCTTGTGCTATTAGGAACGACCATGGTGATAAGTAGTTTATTCGGTGCCGCGACCGTGGGTATTTTTAAGTTTAATGCGACCAGTGGATTTGGATTATTAAATATTTTGAATTTGCCTGTAATCGTCGAACTGATTTTAGCCGTGATGCTACTTGATGCCATTGCCCAATATATGGTCCATTATCTTTTACATAAAATCAGTTTTATGTGGAGGTTTCACATGGTGCATCACAGTGACACTCATGTGGATGCAAGTACCGGTACGAGACATCATCCGGGAGATTATTTTATGAGAGAGTGTTTTGCTCTCATTGCCATCATCGTCGGTGCCATCCCTTTGTCTTATTACATGATTTATCGGATTCTCACGGTCATATTTACCTATTTGACCCATGCCAATCTTCGTATTCCCGTCGGCTTGGATAAAATGTTGAGTTGGATTTTTATATCTCCTAATATGCATAAATTTCACCATCACTATGAACGACCATGGACGGATTCTAATTTTGGAAACATATTTTCAATCTGGGATAGGATTTTCGGAACTTTTGTTTATGGCGATACTTCAAAAATCCGGTATGGTCTCGACGTACTCAAAGACGATACCTCAGAAAACCTAGGATATCAGTTTAAAATTCCGTTTAATAAAGAGATTAAAACAGACTATTAGTGCGGCTAAACACGACAATTCCGAAAAATAACAAAAGTAAAATTGCTTTAGTTTTTCTCTTTGTCTTGATGACTCTCGTATGCCTTTTTTACTATCCAAAGTGGGAAAAAAATGGCATGAGTGGTGTGATTACTTACGATATAGCCGGATACTATATGTACTTACCGGCGACCTTTATTTATCATGATTTAAAATATTTTAGCTTCGAGGATAGCCTCAAAAAACCGCCCATTAATATCGAAACCAATATGGGTCGAGTGCAAGAAAACGGCTCTTATGTCATTCAATATACCTGTGGCATGGCCTTGCAATACTTGCCATTTTTTGCTGTAGCAAATGCTTGGGCAAAAGCATCGCCAACTTATAAAACCAATGGTTTTAGCCTTCCTTACCAGTTTATGTTATACTTTGGAAGTCTACTAATCGCATTTATAGGACTCTATTATTTACGTAAAGTACTCTTACTATATTTTTCGGATACTATTACTACACTTGTACTCATTTCCTTAGGGATAGGGACTAATTACCTAGTCTATGCGACCATCAATGGCCCTATGACACACAATTATCTTTTTACAAATTATTGTATTTTAATATGGCTTGCCATTAAATATTTTAAAACTCCACGCTATAGATATCTTATACCTATGGCCATTCTTGTAGGTTTGGCGATACTCACCCGTCCCACGGAAGCTTTGGTTTTATTGCCTATTATGTTTTGGGGAATCCAAGGCACTTTCATTGAAGGGATAAAGAATCGCTTACAGTTTTTTACGCATCATAAGGTACATCTGCTATTCTTTTTTGCCATCCTATTCGTAATCAATTCTATCCAACTATTTTATTGGAAATACCTGACTGGGAATTGGTTTGTGTACAGCTATGGTGACCAAGGATTTGACTGGTTAAGTCCATATGTTTACAAAGGTCTTTTCAGCACTCAAGTAGGATGGCTCGTCTATTCGCCTATTATGATTTTTTCTCTGATTGGATTTAGACCCTTTATAAAGCAGGATCGAGCGATGGGTATGCTCCTTTTGACCTACATTTTACTCTTTATGTATGTCTGTTTTTCTTGGAAAATATGGTGGTATGGTGGGAGTCTGGGACAGCGAGCCATGATACAATCTTATCCATTCCTGGCATTTCCAATGGCCTATTTTTACCAATCGATTTTAAAAAGAGGTTGGATCGCCAAAACGATGGTCACAGGATTATTCATAGTCATGTTGTATTTGAGTTTGTGGTATGCCCACATGGCACATCGTGGCGGAATGCTTGTTCCACCTACCGTTACTACGGCTTATCTAACCAAGCTAATCGGGAGGTGGCACCGCGAAAAAAACGACTTAAAATTGCTCGAAACCAATGAAGAATTCCTTGATAAGCCCTACAATGCCGAATTGCTCTGTAATCAATTCTATGATCCACCAGTTGAGATCAATTCAAACATACATTTGTTTGAGGCTGCGACGATTGACACTTTTATAACAGATAAAAAATGGTTGAGATTCGGGGCAAAATTATTTGCTAAGGACAAAGAATGGACCAACTGGAAAGAGACTCAAATGATTGTCAATTTTACGGATAATGATCGGTCCGTAAAATCTAGATTTATCAGGGTTCATAAGCTTATGGATTTTGGAATCGACAATGAAATATTCATTGATGTTAAATTTCCAAATAAGAAATATGATAAGATTCACCTTCAATTTTTACAGATAGGTGATGGAAAACCCACCACTATAAAGCAGGTTTATGTCTATGCCTACAACGAGGAAAATTAAGGATTTCGCTCACTTGTACTTAGAGTCTCAAGTATGAATTTTCTGACGTTTGGGCTGTCGTAAAAATACCTGTGATTGTTCATTTTTGCCTTCCAACCTTCGAGGTCTTTGTCATGATAAGCATTGTAAAAATGAATGCACTTGAGGTTCATATTTTTAGGAGTCGCCGAAATCTGTCCAAGCCTGAGCTTCTTATTCATTTGGGTAGAGAATGCAAGGACTTTGTCATCCCAGTTATGCAATACCCAAGCATGGGTAACAATATTACACACATCGGATAAATCATTTCCCTCATCGAAAACATCGTAATCCAAATCCGGTGCTGCTAATATTAGATTTTCTATTTGAGGCATCAATAACGAATTCTTCAAAGTCAGATACAGAGACTTGAACACTTGATTTCCCATAGAATGACATAAAAAACTAATTTTTAAATCAGGATTTGAATGCTTCAGACGATTCACAATTTTCGAAATGAAATCTGCCAATTGCCGTCCTTTGAGATTCGCAAGTTGTTGATTGTTTTCGTAGCCAAATGTTGAGGACCACTTCAGTGAAATCACCATACCGTAGGGGTTCTCCCCACTACTGTAAACATCTTTATTGAGATTTTCCATAGTATTGATAAAATACTGATCTTTATCGGCCCAAAGTCCATGGATAAAGAAAAGGACATTTTGATTTGATTTATCCAATTTAGAAAATTCTCTCTCGATATTATCAATCCAGATTTCTTCATCAATGTGCAACTTTTGCTTTTTAAAATTTCCATCAATCTGATAATAATATCCGTACTCATAAGTGGTCTTCGCACTATCTTTTCCTATGGCATAGATATAGGGAAAGTAAGTGACCTGACCTTGCACCCAAAGAGTCGAAAAAAGGTAAACAATAAGGAAAACTATTCTCATCAACTACCATAACATCTTCATCTAATTAAGGTTTTGTGAAATATCTTTATGGCTTTCAAATGGGAATTTTTACGCTAAATTGAAAAATTATGATAAATGAAGTAAGTGCAGAATAATCTATATTTGCAATGGTTTTTATTCCTTCGTCATCAATAAAATTGGTTATAAAGAATCTTAGCTCTAAGTTTATATGAAATCAAGTGAAATAAAACATAACGTTCAGAACCTGATTGACAACTTCTCGAAAGATGAATTTGTCTTTGACCTATTAGTTGCCTATGGCATTTCAAAAACCTCTGTAACTCGACTAAAAAAAGGTGACTACAACTTATCCAAGATTGATGGCGAAATACTTTACAAAAAGAAAATCTTCTTCAAAGTTGAAGCGACTGACAAGTTGCTGAGCAGTATTGACACCATTACAAAAGAAGAGCGAATCTTAAAGCACAAACCAAGATTCGCCATTGTTACAGACAACAAACAAATTGTTGCTAAAGACCTTATAAAAGGTAAAAACCTAGATGTCAAAATAAAAGAATTGCCGAACTATTTCGACTTCTTTTTGCCCTTAGCAGGCAGTGAGGTTTACAATGCAAGCAATAACAATGAAGCAGACAGAAATGCTTCTTACAAAATGGCTTCTTTGTACGACTTGTTAATTGAGGAAAACCCGAACATCTACAATTCAAAAGAAAGCATCCATCACCTCAATATTTTCTTGTCTCGTTTGTTGTTTTGTTTTTTTGCAGAAGACACAGAAATATTTGAGCAAAACAGCATTTTCACCAATACACTTGCTCAGCATACGGCAGATAACGGAAGCGACACTCATACATTCTTAGATGATTTATTTGACCGTTTGGACAGCGAAAGCGGAAAAGATTACCCAGACTTTTTAGCCAAATTCCCTTATGTAAACGGCGGCTTGTTTGGTCAAAAAATCAGTTCGCCACGATTTACCGCAAAAGCAAGAAAGACGCTTATCGACTTAGGCGAATTGCAATGGAAAGACATCAATCCCGACATTTTTGGTTCAATGATTCAGTCGGTGGTTGATAAAGATTATCGTAGCGATTTGGGAATGCACTACACTTCGGTAGCCAACATTCTGAAACTCATAAAACCGCTCTTTTTAGATGAACTGTATGAGGAATTTGAAAATGCTACTACCGTAAAGCAACTCAATACACTCATTAACCGCATTTCTAAAATCAAATTCTTTGACCCTGCCTGTGGTAGCGGCAATTTCTTGATTATCACTTACAAGGAAATCCGTTTGTTGGAAGTAAAAATTCTGCAAAAGATTACCGATTTAGAAACGACACCAACGTTTAAATGGACTTCAATTAATCTCTCACAGTTCTATGGCATCGAGATAGACGACTTTGCCCACGAAATGGCGATACTATCTCTTTGGTTGGCAGAACACCAAATGAACCGAGTTTTTGAAGACGATTTGGTAGGTTTTGGAAAATCAAAACCCATACTGCCCCTCAAAGAAGCAGGACAAATACTACAAGGCAACGCCACAAGAAGAATTTGGAATGAGGTCTGTCCTATTTCTGAAAAAGATGAAGTTTATGTAATTGGAAACCCGCCTTATTTGGGTTACAGCAGACAAGACGAAAGCCAAAAAGAAGATATGAAAATCGTCTTCTCTCGTATCAATAATTACAAAAAGCTCGACTATATCGCCTGTTGGTTCTATAAGGCGACTCAATACATCGAAAACAAGAATGCAAAATATGCCTTTGTGACTACCAACTCAATTACCCAAGGTGAACAAGTGGCGTTACTTTGGCCACTTATTCTAAACAAAGGGCAAGAAATTGAATTTGCACATCAATCCTTTAAATGGACAAATAATGCCAAAGGAAATGCAGGTGTTGCAGTTGTTATAATAGGCATTAGAAATATAGACAATTCCGACAAGTTTATTTACAATAACAACTTAAAACAATCCGTAAAAAACATAAGTCCTTATCTAACGAATACAGGGAATCAGTTTGTAGTTGCGAGAAGTAAACCTTTATCAAACATCAGGGAAATAGGCTACGGAAGTTCAGCATTAGACGGAGGTAACTTAATACTTTCTACTCATGAAAAAGAAGACCTTATCAATCAGTATCCAACCTTAAAAAAATATGTCTTTAAACTAATGGGGTCACAAGAATTGATAAAAGGAATTGAAAGATGGGGAATATGGGTTACAAACGAGGAATATAAAGAAGCTCAAAAAATTGAACCTTTAAAAAGGCGTTTTGATAATGTTGAAATTTTCAGGTTAAATAGTAAGAGGAAGCCAACAATTGAAGCTGCTAAATTCCCTTATAGGTTTGGCGAACCAAGATTTGTTAAAGGAGAAGTCTTATTGATTCCTAAAGTTTCCTCTGAAAGGAGAGATTATCTTCCAATTGGCTATTTTGAAGACATTATTGTGATGGATAAAGCTTTTCCAGTTTACAATGCTTCGCCATATCTATTTGGAATATTATCCAGTCGAATGCATATGGTCTGGGTACGTAATGTTGGTGGTAGAATGAAAACGGATTATAGTTATTCTTCATCAATTTGCTACAACACCTTCCCTTTCCCCGATATTTCCACCAAGCAAAAGGAAAACCTTAATCAATATGTGTTTGATATTTTGGATGAGCGAGCCAAACACCCCAGTAAAACAATGGCACAGTTGTACAACCCCGCCACTATGCCCAAAGGCTTGCTACAAGCCCATCAAGCACTTGATAAAGCTATAGAGCAATGTTACCGATTGCAAGCTTTTAAAAACGACACCGAACGTTTGGAGTATTTGTTTAAGATGTATGAGGAGATGTTGCAGAAGGATACACTTTTTGCGAAAGTTAAAAAAGCGAAGAAGAAATGATAGAAGTATTAAATAATTTATTGTCGCTAACTACCGAAAATGAAGTGGTAGAATTTAAGGAAGCCAAGAACCAGTTTGACAAAAATAAATTGGGTCAGTATTTCTCTGCATTGAGCAACGAGGCTAACCTAAAAGGGAAACCAAATGCTTGGATGGTACTTGGGGTTAGGAATGATAAAAGCGTTGTAGGCACTTCCATCAATGACCATCAAATTAACGAGTACAAGGCAGAAATGGCTAACCATACCAGTCCCAAGCTGTCGTTTATTGATGTACATAGCGTGAAATATAAAGGCTTAGATGTATTACTATTCGAAATTCCGGCCGCACCACAGGGTACAGCAGTGTCGTGGAAGGGTCACAGATATGGAAGGGATGGTGAGAGTTTGGGTGGACTGAACGACTATGAACTGAAGCAAATTCAATCGCAAATAGAAAAAGCAGATTGGTCGGTACAAATAATTGAACATGCCACTTTGGATGATTTGTCAACTGAAGCCATAACTATGGCACGCAAACAGTTTACCGAGAAAAACCCAAAACTAAAAGAGGAAATACATACGTGGGATAATGCTACCTTTTTGAACAAGGCGAAGGTTTGCATCAATGGGAAAATCACAAATACAGCCATACTCCTATTGGGAAAGCCTGAATCTGAACACTTTATTTCGCCAGCAACAGCAAAAATTTCGTGGATTTTAAAAGATCGGGATAATATTGAAAAAGATTACGAGCATTTTACTTGCCCTTTACTGCTGGAAGTAGAGAATGTAAAAGCAAAAATTAGAAACCTGAAATACAGATACATAAAAGACGGCACGTTGTTTCCTGATGAAGTGGATCAATATGACCCTTACATTGTACGAGAGGCGTTAAATAATTGTATTGCTCATCAAGATTACACCTTGGGTGGGAAAATAAATGTGGTGGAACATGAAGACGGAAGATTAACCTTTGCCAATTCTGGCACTTTTATACCCGAGAGCATTGAAAAGGTAATTGAAACTGATGCTCCTGAAACCAATTACCGCAATCCTTTTTTGGCTAATGCTATGGTTAACCTTAACATGATTGATACCATTGGAAGTGGTATTAAAAAAATGTTTGTTATCCAGAAAAACAAGTACTTCCCTTTACCCGATTATGACACCAGTAATCATAAAGTTCAAGTAAATATAATTGGCAAAGTATTAGACATAAATTACGCTAGAAAAATCGCTCAAATGCCTGACTTATCTTTAGAGGAAATTATGTTGCTTGACAAACTTGCTAAACAAAAAGTATTGACTGATTCTGAGATTTCTTCGTTAAAGTCAAAAAAACTAATTGAAGGTAGAAAACCAAATTTTCACATTTCTTCTTCTGTAGCCACTGCAACTGGACAAAAGGCCGATTACATAAAACAAAGAGGATTTAAAGACACACACTACAAACAAATGATTTTAGACTTTATAACTGAATATGGATCTGCTTCTAAAAATGATATAGATAAATTACTGTTAGATATTTTACCTAAAATTTTAGATGAAAAACAAAAAGCTAATAAAGTACGCAATATAGTATATGCCATGTCAAGAAAAGACAAAACCATTGAAAACGAAGGAACTATACGATATCCAAAATGGATTAAAAGTCTATCTAATTAGATAAAAACAAATATTTTTAGTTAGACTTTAGTTAGACTTTAGTTAGACATTTAAACTAAAAAACATGCCAAACTTAGTAGAAGTAACATACGGACAAACAGGAAAAAGCAAAAGTACCAATGCTGTTGGAATGCGGGAAATGCAGGAAAAAGCTTATGAGGGAAGAACCGCTCAATATTTATTGTTGAAAGCACCGCCAGCATCAGGTAAATCGAGAGCCTTAATGTTTATCGCCTTAGATAAACTTCAACATCAAGGCATCAAAAAGGTAATTGTTGCCGTTCCTGAAAAGTCTATTGGTGCATCTTTCGGTTCAACAGAATTGAAAGAGTATGGCTTTTTTGCCGATTGGAAACCCAATCCAAGATACAATCTATGTACGCCAGGCGAAGAAAAAAGTAAAGTAAGGGCTTTCTTAAACTTTTTAGATTCTGATTAGCAAATTTTGGTTTGTACCCACGCCACTTTGCGTTTTGCATTTGATGGTTTAGACCCCAAAAAGCTAGACAATACTTTGGTGGCAATAGATGAATTTCACCACGTTTCAGCGGAAGGCGATAATATTTTGGGTCAGGTTTTGAAAAGCATTATGCACAATTCTACCGCTCATATTGTCGCAATGACGGGTTCGTATTTTAGAGGTGATAGCATTCCTGTATTAATGCCCGAAGATGAAAAAGAGTTTGTTAAAGTAACATACACCTATTACCAACAGTTAAATGGGTATGAGTATTTAAAATCGTTGGGTATCGGCTACCACTTTTACACAGGTAAATACTTCAAGAAGCATCCCGAAAAAGAAATGTCAGCATTGGCAGAGATTTTAGATGAAAATCAAAAAACCATCATACATATTCCAAGTGTTAATTCAGCCGAATCATCGAAAGAGAAATACGAAGAGGTCAATCACATCATTGACGTTTTGGGCGAGTTGGAGTACCAAGATGAAACCACAGGCGTTCTACACATCAAAAGCCACAAAACAGGTAGGTTATTAAAAGTTGCTGATTTAGTAAACGACAATCCAAAGTCAAGAGATAAAATAAGTGCTTATTTACGTACTGTAAAATCAGCAGATGATGTAGACATCATTATAGCTCTAGGAATGGCAAAAGAAGGTTTTGATTGGCCTTATTGTCAACACGCCTTAACAATTGGATATAGAGGTTCATTAACCGAAATTATTCAAATCATTGGAAGAGCAACAAGAGACAGTAACAACAAAACACACGCTCAATTTACAAACCTCATTGCTCAACCAGATGCAGAGGATGAAGAAGTGAAATTGTCTGTCAACAATATGCTAAAGGCGATTACCGCTTCTCTTTTGATGGAACAAGTGTTGGCCCCGAATTTTAAATTTAAAATCAAAAAAGACGAAGATGATGAGGACGAAGATGATGACGATAAAACAATAAAAATAAGAGGTTTCAAATTGCCTACTTCGCAAAGGGCTAAAGATATTATTGAAACTGACTTGAATGACTTGAAAGCTAAAATTCTACAAGACCCTCAAATTCTCAAAGCGATGCCGGGCAATATTGAGCCAGAGGTTATCAATACCGTTTTAATTCCTAAAATCATTCGTGAAGTTTATCCTGATTTGGACGAAGAAGATGTGGAAGCCGTAAGACAACACGTTGTAGTGGATTCTGTAATCAAGAACAGTACAATTGAGGAACAAGGCGACAAGAAATTTATCCGAATGGCAGGAAGCTTCGTGAACATTGATGATATACACATTGACTTGATAGACCAGGTTAATCCGTTCCAGAAAGCTTTTGAAATCTTATCAAAATCGGTTACAACTCAAGTTTTGAAATTAATTGACGAGCATATTCAATCTACCAAAATTGATATGACTGAAGAAGAAGCCATTTTGTTATGGCCAAAAATTAAAGAATGGGTTAAAAACAACAAAGGAGAGCAACCCAGTATTCAGGCATTTGACCACAAGGAAAAAAGAATGGCAGAAGCATTAGTGTTTTTGAGAGAGTTGAAACGTAAAAAAGCACTAGAAAATGGCTAAGAAGAAACTAACAATAGACGACATTTTCAATGATGATGATTTTGGATTGTTAGATTCTAAAGTCAAAACTTCAATTGTGAAAACAGATGAAGAAAGGCTGATTGATTCTTTTGAAGAAATCAATGTTTTTATTGACAAAAACGATAGAGAACCCAACAAATCAAGTATGTCTGAATATGGACTAATGGCCAAACTCAAAAATTTCCGGGATAATGAGGGCCAGAAAAAAATCCTCAAACCTTTTGACAGGCATAATTTATTAGGTCACGTAGAAATGGGAAAGCAATCTATTGACGATATCCTAAATGATGATGATTTGGGCTTGTTAGAACCGGATAATGATTTAGACATTTTCAAATTCAAACATACGCCAAGACAAGAAGACCGAGCAGAAGCCGATTTTGTAGCCCAAAGAAAACCAATGAAGGAAAAGGACTTTGCCCAGTATGAGAAAATGTTCTTACAGGTTCACAAGGAAATTAAAGAAGGAAAACGAAAGATTCGGCCGTTTACAAACATTGAAAAAAATCTTCACGTTGGAGATTTCTACCTAATGAATGGCATTATGCTCTACTTAGAATCAGCAAACTTGAAAAAAGAAGAATGGGTTCAAAAATCAGGAAATAGAGTTAGAATTGAAGGTCGAACTAGAACAGTCTTTGAAAATGGTACCTTCAGCAACATGCTTTATCGCTCTCTCGGTAAGCAAATCCAAAAAGACGGTAAATTGATTACTAATACTTATGACAAAATCGAACAGGATCTATTTGTAAATTTTAGACATGTAGAAGACGAAGATGTTCAGTCTGGTTGGATTTATGTATTGAAAACCAAGTCAACAAAAAAAGAACTCGCAGGAATTAAAGACTTATACAAAATCGGCTTTGCAAGAGGTTCAGTTGACGACAGAATCAAGAATTCAAAAAACGAAGCGACTTATTTGTTTGCAGACGTCAAGAAAATAGTGACTTACAAGGTTTACAATCGGAATGCGGACAAACTTGAAAATCTTTTGCATAGATTTTTCGCTAAAGCTTGTTTGGACATTGACTTATTCAGTGAACAAGGACAAAGACTTAATCCGAGAGAATGGTTTGTTGTTCCGTTTGAAGTCATCGAGGAGGCCATACAATTAATTCTACATGAAAATATTATGCACTATGAATACGATATTCATACAAACAAGATAGAACGAAAAAATAATAATCACAACAAGAATTTACTACAATAATTTAACTTTCAACTCACTCCTACTCGTATCTCACATCCTCTTCCCATCCATCAAGGTGCAATATGACTGGCTTAGTGAATGCTTCTGATAGATCATAACTGTAAGTCTTTGTGAGAAGGGCATCACATGGATCTTGATTATCATGAATGACTTTTAGCCAAGCTTGCGGTGGAAATGACTCCGCCAAAGCTCCGTTCCATACTAGTTGGATTTCATGCTCAGCACAACCACCACCATATTGAAATTCGACTTCTAGGCAGTTGCCATTTAGTCCTACGTTCTTGATTTTCGTACCAGAATCTACGATGCCATTGTCATATACTATACCATCTGTGATGATATTATATTCACAAGTCAACTCTACACAACAGTCTTTCGACGTACATGAATATATTAAAAAAGCGAGCATGGCCATCCAAAATAAACTCTTCATAATTACTACGTTTTTAATAACAAGACGTATTCTTATCGAAACAGGTTGGATAGTCATCTTTCGCATTAGGCATTTTCGCGGTATATCACATTACACATCAACTTGCCCACTACTTGCAATGTCCGCTTATTGATGATGTCTAGATTGTCCTCATGGGTGTGGTGGTAATCGCCGAATCCACCTTGATTTCCCATTTTCGTGTTGATAATGTCCACCATCGGAATACCCATGTTTTTCATGATATAATAGTGGTCATCTTCAATTGTTCCCGACATTTGAGGTATAAAGAAATTACCATAACCCAAGTCCCCTGCTAACGTCCAGATTGCCTCATGTAACTCTTGATCAAATTGATATGCATTGGCCTCATATCTAAAAGTTGCTCCTTTGGCACCGACCATATCGAGTAGAATACCATACTTGGCAGAATATCCCGGCCTATGAGGATGCGTTGTCCAATATTTTGCCCCTAAGCACCAGTTTTCATTATCTTTTCCTTGGTCTTCGGCATCAAATAAAACGATGTCAATCCCCAAATTTTCTAATGGGTATTTATGAAATACACTGGCTAATTCGAGAATAACCGCCACACCGCTTGCCCCATCGTCTGCCCCAAGAATAGGTTTATTTTTCATATCGGCATTGTCATCTTTATCCGCAATCATCCGTGAATCCCAATGTGCCGAGAGCAATATTCGCTTCGTAGCATTAGGGTTAATAGTGCCTATGATATTGTATGAATTGACATTGTTTTGGTCTAGAAAATTAGCTTTAAATTCCTGTAGCTGTGTTTTAACACCAAATGATTCCAACTTATTTACTAAATAATCTCGACACTCAAGATGTGCTTTTGTTCCCGGTACACGAGGCCCGAAGGCAAGTTGCTGTTCTATATAGACATAAGCTGAATCTTGATTAAAATCAGGAATAAATAAATCCTTTTTCTTCGGTTGGGTAGTATCAGATTTATTATTGTCTTGCTTACAAGCAATCCCAAACGCCGAAAATGCCAATATAAATAGTATTATTCTCACATTACATTTTTTAAAATTAAAAATCTTACTTAACCGATACTCCAACTCGTACCGTCTTTTCCATCTTTCACTACAATATGGCTTTCGACCAATTTGTCTCTAATTTTATCTGCTGTAGGCCAGTCTTTATTAGTTCTAGCTTGTTGTCTAAGGTCTAAAATCAATTCCATCAATCCATCTAGCGGCCCACTTGCGTTAGAATTTTCATCATCCAATAAACCAAAAACGTCAAAAATAAATTGCCTAAAGACCTTTTTTAATTTTTCAAGACTCGCAGATGAAATTTGATTCATGGGAATAACACCATTCGATAGGCTGTTGATTTTGGGTACGAGTTCAAATAATCGCGATAGTGCTTTTGGACTATTAAAATCATCACACATATCTACATATATCTGTTCACACAAACCATTGATTTCCGCATCAAGTTCAGCCGAATCCAGTTGTTTTGTTTCTAAACTTTGCAAGGCCTTATTTGCTTCCATGAGTCTTTTTAAGCCTTTTTCTGCAGCTTGTAGTCCTTCGTCAGTCAAGTCCAAAGTGCTTCCGTAATGGGATTGAAGAATAAAAAATCTCATGGTCATAGCCGAATATCCCTTACTCAAAAATGGGCTATCTCCTGTAAACAATTCTGCCGGAGATACATTATTACCATCACTTTTTGACATTTTTTTGCCATTGAGCAAAAGCATATTGGTGTGTAACCAATAATTGGCCGGTGTACAACGGCATGCACCGAGATTTTGGGCAATTTCATTTTCGTGGTGGGGAAATTTCAAATCATTGCCACCCCCATGTATGTCAAAATGATTTCCAAGATATTTGGTACTCATAGCACTACATTCGAGATGCCAGCCCGGAAATCCCACAGACCATGGAGAATTCCACTTCATGATGTGCTCGGGAGATGCTTTCATCCAAATCGCAAAATCAGCAGGATGCCTTTTATCATCTTGATTCTTGAGATTATCGCGAGATTCTACGAGTAATTCCTCTATGACTCTGCCCGATAATTTACCGTATTCACCGGTCGCTTTGGCAAATTTTATGGTGTCAAAATAGACCGAACCATTGGCCACGTAACCATAGCCATTGTCCATGATTGCCTGTACCATTTCTATTTGTTCAAGGATATGGCCTGTCGCTCGCGGTTCAATACTTGGCTCCAGATTGTTGAACACACGCATCATGTGGTGAAATCCGTTAGAATATTTCTGGGCGACTTCCATGGGTTCCAGATTGTCAGCCTTAGCTCCTCGCAGCATTCTGTCTTCACCATCATCCAAAAGGTGTCCAACATCAGTTATATTTCTTACATATCTTACCTTATAACCAAGATGTAGTAAAAACCGATAAATGATGTCAAAATTGGTGAATGTGAGAACATTACCCAAATGGACATCACTGTACACCGTCGGACCACAGACATACATGCCGACAAACCCCTCATTGATGGGTTTAAACAGTTCTTTTTGCCGAGTCAAGCTATTATAAATATACAAATCTCTCATCCTGCAAAGTTACATATAAGCGGTCATAGTCTAGTAATATAAAATGTCAAAACTATCTTAATATTTGCTTTAATATTTGGTTTTATCCTAAATTAGTGGCAAAAAGTAAATAATATTTTTGAAGTACATAATCGACAAAGGCACAGACTATCCTAAAATACTAGAAGTATTGCTCATCATGGTGCTTATCATTTTGGCAACTGGCTGTAAATCTGATAATGTCCCTACTACTCAAAAGCTTAAGAAACCAAGTACCATTATCAAGAAAAAACCTGAGCCACTCTTTGATTACGACACGACTGAGTGGACAGAACTTACAGAAAAAGACGGTTTTTATTTAGATTTAAAATATGCGACGACTGACAATTTTACGAGCCAACCAATATATCCTTGTGGAAGGTGTTTTCTAAAGAAGGAATGTGCCAAGCAGCTTATTGAGGCTCAAAGATACATTGGTCAGAAATATGGTTTAAAACTGGTACTCTATGACTGCTATCGCCCAATATCGGCACAGAAGAAGCTCTGGGATATAGTCCCCAATATAAATTATGTCACGCCACCCGAGAAAGGAAGTATGCACAATCGAGGCCTTGGTGTAGATCTCAGCTTAATGGATCGCCAAGGAAAATTATGGAATATGGGTACTGAATTTGACTACTTTGGTGCAGAATCACATATAGATTTTAAGAATTTAGACTATCAAATTCTTAAAAATAGAATGGCATTAACCCAGATTATGAACACTTTTGGCTTTAAGGGAATAAAAACCGAGTGGTGGCATTACTCTTACCGCGGAATACATTCAGAAATAAAAAATTGGCAATGGGAATGCCCTGACGAGGCAAAATAAAAAAAGGTGATTGACTACATAGCCAATCACCTTCTTCATCATTAAAAGTGACTATTAATTTACTGAATCAGTAAGTCCTTTTCCTGCTTTAAACTTAACAGAAGTTTTTGCAGGAATTTTGATTGTTTTTCCTGTTGAAGGGTTTCTACCTTCTCTAGCTGGTTTATTAACCGTAGAGAAAGTTCCAAATCCAACGAAAGCAGCTTTGTCACCACTTTTCAAAGATTTTTCAATAGAATCGAAAACTGCACTTACTGCGTCTCCAGCTTGAGCTTTAGTAATCCCAGCTGACTCAGCTACTGCATTGATAAGATCTCCTTTGTTCATTTTAAAATGTTTAATTAACTAAGAATTTAATTCACTGCAAAAATATGTTTAGTTTATACATTTCCAAGCATTATACATTAAAAATATCGCTTATAACTCCCAAAAATAGGGGTTTTCCACAATATTAGAGCCTCAAAACTCGATATAGAATTGAAAATTCAGATTTTTACTTTAATTTTGAAAAAAATTCGACTCATGAAGCAATTAGTTATATTTCTATTTTGCATGGCTTTTTTATTCATCATCTCAAGCTCAATAAGTTCATGTAAAACTGGTGAAGGATGTGGGTTAGAAGAAAAATATGCTCCAGCTACGGACAAGGATGGCAACTTAAAAATGACAAAACGGAAGAAGGCTAAAATGTTCTAATTCGCCTATTCTTTCACGTTTTCTACGATTTCCAATCCGTATCCCAGTACCCCGATTTTACGGGATGGGTTTCTAGTCAATAATTTCATTTTCCTAACTCCGAGATCATACAATATCTGTGCTCCTATACCCAGCTCTTTCTGAGCATTATTTACTATATTTTTTCGATCCTTCGGCACGTATTTGTTTTGGATTTTTGACTGTAAATCCGTGATTGCTTCAAGCATATTTTGCTCCCTGTCAGATTTTCTCATGAGCAATAATACTCCTTTTCCTTCCCTTCTGATTCGATTCAATATTTCTCTAAAATCAAATTTTGTAGATCCTGAAACCGTGTACAAGACATCTGATGCATTGCTAGACGAATGTACTCTTACGAGGACAGGGTCATCCTGAGACCATTCACCATATTTCAAAGCGATATGAATTAACCCCTCGTTTTTTTCTTCAAATGCCACTAAAGTAAATCCTTCCTGGCCGGGCAGAGCAAACTCTGTTTTTTTGAAAATCAACCGTTCACTTTTCATGCGGTATGCCACCAAATCTTGGATAGAAATGAGTTTCATGTCGAAGTGTTCTGCAATGACTTTGAGTTGCGGCAATCTTGCCATGGTACCATCCTCATTGAGTATTTCAACCAAAACTCCGGCTGGAAATAAACCCGCTAGCTCTGCTAAATCAACCGCGGCCTCTGTATGTCCGGTTCGTTTGAGTACTCCTCCCGTCTTCGCAATTAAAGGAAAGATGTGTCCCGGTCTCGAAAAGTCCTCGGGTTTAGTACCAGCCTGTGTCATAGCTTTGATTCCTGTCGCTCTGTCATAAGCTGAGATGCCTGTCGTACAACCACTTTTGAGATAATCAATAGAAACAGTAAATGCGGTCTCTAGAGAATCTGTATTTTTATTGACCATCATTTGAAGACCTAACTCCGTCCCACGTTTAGACTGTATGGGTGTACATATCAATCCTCTCCCAAACTTTGACATGAAGTTGATGATCTCCGGTGTGACCTTTTCGGCAGCGCAGACGAAATCGCCTTCATTTTCACGGTCTTCGTCATCCACTACGATGATGACTTTTCCATTTTTAATGTCCTCTATCGCCTCTTCTACTGAGTCCAGTTGAATTTCAAGTTTGGTGTTGGAATCCATTGTTCGCATTTAATAATTATCAAACCACAAATTTAGTGATTTGTTTGCTACTCATAGCCTGTTAAATACTATGGTATATTTATAATCTTCGACAGGTATAGTATTGCAAACGTCATCCCTGTCAGGATCAGAACCGACAACTTCTAATCTATACACTTCAAACGGTTGTGGATTTTCGAAAGATTCATGCAAATCATATTCAAATTCATAATCACTTTCGTCTATCCTAGCTTCAAAATATAAGGCAATATAACCTTGCCAGAAACAATCACAGAAGCAGCAACACCGGTTGTCTTCAGCTTTTACCAATTTTAAATTATTGCCATCTTCAAAACTTACGACATCTCCCACTCTAATCGTGATGTTCTCACCATATTCAAAATCATCTACATCCTTTTTAGAACAGGACGAAACGACAAAAACAGCAGCAAGAAGTAAAATCAAAAATTTTTTCATGGTGTTAATATTGCTTTTCTACTAAGACGCTAAGAGACTCGCTATCGTTGGGTGGCCAATATTAAACTTTATAAAATGGCAATCTGACAATCGTCGCAGGAATCAGTTTTTTCCCTGCTTGAAAGTAGATGGTATTACCCATTTTTGAGTTTTCTTTACGGACATAGGCTAGGCCAATCGGCTTATCCAATGAAGGTGATTGTGTACCGGAAGTTACGACTCCTATTTCATTTTCATCTTGGTCAAAAACGAGATATCCATGTCGTGGAACTCTCCTTTCTTCCGTCTCGAATGCCACGAGTTTTTTCTTAACACCTTCTAGTTTTTGTTGTTCAAACATATCTCTGGATGGAAAATCATTACCTTCGGTAAATTTAGTAATCCAGCCCAGTCCGGCCTCTATAGGCGAGGTCGTGTCGTCAATGTCATTACCATATAGACAAAAACCCATTTCCAACCTAAGGGTGTCTCTAGCTCCTAACCCACAGGGCTGGATATCAAATTCTTGTCCGGCATGCATGAGAGCATTCCACAACGCCGCCAAATCCTCATTTCTAACATAAAGTTCAAATCCTCCGCTGCCCGTATAACCCGTGGCAGAAATCAGCAAATTCTCAATTCCCGAAACTGTCCCTTTGCGGAAAGTATAGTATTTAATTTCAGACAAATCTATGTCGGTTAACTTCTGTAATGTTTGTATCGCTTTAGGTCCTTGCAATGCCAATAATCCGGTCTCCTCACTGATGTTAATCATTCGGGTATCGAATACGTTTTTAGACGTAATCCAGTCCCAGTCTTTTTGCATATTACTGGCATTGACTACAAGCAAAAAAGCTTTTTCATCTTCACTGCATTGATCTTCGAATAGCCGATAGACCAGCATGTCATCGACAATTCCACCTTCATCATTCGGCATACAAGAATACTGTGCTTCACCAGGAACCAGGGCTTTGACGTCGTTACTGCTGATGGATTGTACCAATTTTTCTGCTTCCCTTCCTTTTACAACAAACTCACCCATGTGTGACACATCAAAGAGTCCCACATTCTTCCTTACGCTGTCGTGTTCTTCCTGAATACCCTCATACTGGAGAGGCATGTAATATCCTGCAAAATCAACCATTTTGGCACCTAAGGCCTCATGAATATCACTAATCGGTGTTTTTTTCATTTGTTTAATATTGTTTGTTTGTAAAAAATCAACCCTCCAGATTAATCATCCCACCTAAGTGTTAAAATTATGCCAGACATGGTCTGTATCATTCTTATTTGCTTTTTATTTAAATATTTATCTGTAAATAATGATTACATTCTCAATCTTATCACCCACTTCTATTTGATTAACAACATCCATTCCTTCTACCACTTTTGCAAATATGGTATACCTCCCATCCAGATGTGGTGCCGGTGAGTTCGTTATGAAAAACTGTGTGCCTTCGGTATCTTTCCCAGCGGATGCCATTCCTACATATCCCTCACTATCATAGTACTTGAGACCCAGTTCAGATCGTATCGTGTAGTCCAAAGCGCCATAACCATCTCCTCTTGGGCATCCTCCTTGGATGACAAAATTAGGTACGACCCGATGGAAATTCTTTTTATTAAAAAATTCCTGATTGACAAGTTTTATAAAATTGGTAACCGATCCCGGGGCATTTTGAGGGAAAAATTTAATAGTGATATTTCCCTTTGTGGTTTTGATAACTGCCTTGGTTGTATCCGACACATTATTGAATATATTCCAATCAATTGGATTATTAAATACGACTTTCTTTGGTTCGAAAGCACGGCCTAGAAGATAAGATTTCGCTTGTTCTAAGGCATTATAAGCTTCTATATCTCTAGGTAGTCGAAGTTTACTGAGTGTAGAATCAATGAAATTAGTGCTATCAATCAGCATTTTAAATTCGAGCTCTGGAATCTGCAATGTCGTCGCTATTTCTGCACATTCCCCCACGTCAGCAATTCTTAATCTTTGTTTAAAAAGCTCTAAGGCCTTCATTTTCGCCTTTCTGTGACCATACCCGTAGATGTTGATGAAGTTCTCACTGGTCAAGCTACTGCGTATGGCCTCTATTGATGCCGTGTTTTGAATTTCACTTTTTGTACCTGTATAATCATCAAGTATTAAATCAAAATTGAGAGGATCATACCCTAAGGCCTTGACATAACTGGCAATCTCATATCGGTTTGAAGAATTGGTGATGATGGTTTTGACTTCATCTACATACTTCTTTTTAGTATTTGAATAATAAAAGGGAATATTCTTAAAAATAGCCGCATATACCAATGTTTTTACCTGCCACGGCTGCTTTTCCTTTATTAGTTCAGGATAGGTTAATGCATCTTTTTTGTCACCATAATTCAAAAGTATTTCCGAGGCGACGACCGCCACATGCAGATTTTCGTCATCAATTTTTCGCTTAATAGTCGCTTCAATTGATGGATAGTCAAACTTAGACAATGATCGCAGAATATTACATTGAACTCGATAATCTTTCTCCTGTTCCAGTTTGTTAATTAAGGATGACAATACCTCCGGGTCACGTATTTTCCCTAATGCCGTAGCCACTGCCATTCTAATATCAGGATTGCTGTCTTTATTTAGCATTTCTATCAATCTAAACTTATAACCACTTAGATCAATGTCTTTGGCTCGAGCCAAATAATTCGCTGCATATAACCTGATCTCACTATCAAGCTCTGGTGTGGTCACATAATTGACCATCAAATCTGTACCTTCAGGAACGATAATTCCTCTCATCGCAAATCGATAAATCCCACGGGTCTGTCCGAGTAGAAGCAATGTATCCGTATTGCGATAAGCTTTAACAGTGGCCATGGCTAAAAGCTCATCTTTAGTGCCTAATTTGCCTACGGCTTCAAGTATCTGGCTATTCGCCACGTTATTCACATCAAAAGTATCTTTACTGATGAAGCTGGAAATCAAATCAATGGTCGCATTGCTATTACCAATTTGCCCTAAAGAATAAGCCGCAGCAGATCTCACATCATAATTTATATCATTCAATAGTACCTTTAAGGAGTCTGCTAAATCGGGATTTTGTACAGAAGCCAAACTTAAAGCAGCTAAATATCGGTAGGTCGGGTTTTTATCGCTGAAATAAATCTTTAAACTATCAATTTTTCCCTCATCCTGAGCGGTCCAAATTTTCCTAACCACAGGGTCTCCGATATTCACATCAACTGTAGTCATAACCTTTTCACTCGGAGGTACGCAAGAGTTCATATTGACTAATATATAAACCAATAAAACCACCGTAAAAAAAGAGTACTTTCTACTCATCATAAAGGAAAATTTAAGTTTTGACAAAGATAGAACATTAAACTATTTTAGCAGCTGAATAGCCATGAAAAGCTGCATTTCAATGTCAATCATTTACCTGATTTTTTAAAACTCCTTTGGTTTAACTCAGGTATTTGGCGACAATCGGCATTCTCCTACCCATTCCGAAGGCTTTGGGGGAAACCCGCAAAACCGGAGCTGTCTGATGTCGCTTGAATTCGTTGATATTGACCAATCTGAGAATCCGCTTGACTAGAGCTTCATCATAGCCCATATCAATGATGTCTTGAGGATCCGTGCATTCTTCGATATAGTGAAATAATATTTTATCGAGAATGTCGTAATCTGGTAGGCTATCGCTGTCCTTTTGGTTTGGTCTCAGTTCCGCACTTGGTGGCTTTACAATGGTATTAATAGGAATGATTTCCGTCTTGCGATTGATGAAATTTGCCAATTCGTAAACTTCCGTTTTGTACACATCACCAATCACTGACAAACCGCCACAAAGATCACCATACAGGGTTCCATAGCCCACTGCCATCTCACTTTTATTGGTGGTATTGAGAAGGATATTTCCAAATTTATTAGAAACTGCCATATTAAGAATCCCTCGAATTCGGGCTTGGATGTTCTCCTCTGTCACATTAAATGGCTTGTTTTCAAAAAGTGGTTTCAATTCATCCATAAATTGAGAATAAATGGATTGGATGGGGATAATATCATATTTTACCCCTAGATTTTGAGCTAGCAACACCGCATCATTGATACTGTGATCACTACTAAACTGAGATGGCATCAGCAATACTCTCACATGCCCAGCTCCTAATGCCTCTGCCGCCAATACCAGTGTCACGGCAGAATCAATCCCTCCCGACAAACCCAATATGGCATCGGTAAAACCAAGTTTGTTAAAATAATTCTTGACACCTTCCACCAAGGCATCGTGTATCAGAGAAATTTTTTCTTTTGGTTGCTCCTGTGTAGTGAAGCTGTTTTTCGCCTTCTCCAAATCAAAATAAGATATTTTTTCTTCGAAATAAGGCATTTCTATGAAAGAACCATCCGGAGACATGGCGATACTCCCACCATCAAAAATTATCTCTGTCTGAGCCCCTACATGGTTGACATAAAATAGTGGGATCCCGTACCTTTTGACGTTATCCATGACGACCTTAAGCCGTTTATTGGCTTGTGCATAGCTGAAAGGGGAGGCGGACACATTAATGATAAAATCAGGTTTTTGAGGCTGCATTTCATCTAAAGGGACGGTTTTATAAAGCGGATTTCCATCGCTTATATCCCAAATATCTTCGCAGACTGTGAGAGCAATTCTCTGACCTTTGAATTCAACGATTGACCATTCAAAAGCCGGCTCAAAATACCGGTACTCATCAAAAATATCGTAGGTAGGCAATAGTGTTTTATGCTGAATGTACTTGACCTCACCTTGATAAAGAAAATACACGGAATTGAATAAATCCTTGCCATCCAGTATTGGATTTCGGCTAGGGCTCCCTAAAACAATGGCAATGTCTTGCGAATAATCCATTATCTTGTCTATGGATTTTTCTGCCAGATGAATAAAGTCATCAAATTCTAAAAAGTCCCTAGGTGGATATCCCGTAGTTGCCAACTCGCCAAAACAAATGATATCAGCACCATTTGATTTCGCTTCAGTGATTGCGTCGATTATTTTTTGAGTATTACCTTCGAAGTTACCAATGTGGTAATTCAATTGAGCCAAAGCTATTTTCATCAAGAATTATTTTATAAAATTCTATTTAATCCAATTACAAATTAAAGACAATAATAGCCAATTAATACCTGAAAAAAGGAATTGTGTAGATTAATCGGAAGAAATAAGAATTTATGGATGTGTTTTATTTTTAAAATTTTCTGATACGAAAAAATTTATTTGAAAATCGAACCGCAAAGACAAAGGGCTCACTGAATCATCAATAAGCCCTTTATCATTTTCAAAACAAAAATTTCTCAACTATTTACTTAATTCTAATTAAGGTTTTGTCTTTATTATATTTTTTATTTAGGTCAATTATGTGATTGAGATTCAACCCTTTTTCGTAAGCTACAGATTGATACGTATCTCCTCTTCCTAGTCTTGTACGCTTAACAGGTGGCGTTATGTTTCCAATATCTAGTTTTCTCTCTAGATTCAGATTACCGCCTGTGTTTTGATTCTCTAAAAGGCTCGGAATCGAATTTAATTCTACCAATCTTTGCTCCGACATATCAGGTTTGTCACTGTAAGACAGATATAATAAATCTTCAAAAGAGCCGTGTCTCTCTAAAAAATCATACAATTTATTCTGAGGCAATGTCAAAGTATATCTACCATCTTCACTCTCTGGAATATAATTTTTCAAAAATGCCGGATTCAACATTTTAATGACATTCATATCTAGCTCAAAACTATCAGAAAGTGTATTAAAATTCACTTTTGAAAATACTTTAGCTGTGGCTGTATTTTTTAGATTCTCATTTGGTTCTTGCGGAATAATCTCATGCTCATGATAATAATTCATAAGATAAGTCGCCGCTATAAATTTGGGAATGTAATTTCGAGTTTCTTTAGGAAGATACTTCTCAAGTTCCCAATAATCAGTGCTTCCACTTTTTTTAATGGCATAATTTACTTTTCCCGGACCACAATTATAAGCCGCAATTGCCAATGTCCAATCCTGATAAATATCGAACAAATGTTGCAAATAATCAGCTGCTGCATACGTTGATTTTAAGGGATCTCTTCTCTCATCAATGGTGCGGTTGATGCTAAGATCGAACATTTTGGCTGTCGATTTCATAAATTGCCAAAGTCCGGCTGCACCCGCTTTGGAGGTGATATCAGGTCTTAATCCTGATTCGATAATAGGAAGGTATTTTAGCGATTCGGGCATACCTTTTTCCCTAAGAACATTTTCAAAAAGTGGAAAATATATAGTCACTCTTCCAAGCAATACTTCACTGATTGCCCGGTGTTCATTGATATAAAAATTTATTTTATCAGCGACCTTGCTTGTGTACTTAAGATTGACAACCGTATTGAGGTTGTACACTCTTTGTTCTATGATTTGAGCTTCCTCAATATTGCCAGCATAAGCCGCATTATTGAAGGCAGACAACGTCAAAAACAAAACCGCACACAGCAATCTCGTTGCATTTAAAAATTTGTCCATGGGTTGAACTTTTTTAATTTACAAATCAGTTTTTGGTGTGTAATTTCAGTTTTATTAAACTGCTATTGTGTGAAAATTGGTGTGCAAAGGTACGGCTTTAATTGTTAACAGATGTTAATTATCATATTATTTTTTAAATTAACATATAAGTTATTGATTTACAATAATTATGCCAAGATTAAAAAAATGTTAAAATGGGAGTGTTTCTATTTTTGTAGTTTTCTTCTAAGCATTTCGAAGTCCATTAGCTCCTGATTTCCAGTATCTAAGTCTTTTAACGCCACTTTTCCTTCGTTTCGTTCTTGCTCACCTACGATAAGAGCAAATTTAAAATTTCGGGCATTGGCATATTTCATTTGCTTTTTAAACTTGGCTGGTTCTGGATATATATCTATAGAAATGCCTATTTTTCTTAACTTCATCGTCCAGTCGAATGCCATTTCGTGGCTTTGGTCATCCATGGCTAGAAATATAGCACTGGGCATCTCTTCGACATCCTGCGGAAATAATCCTAACTCACTCAATACATCATAAATCCTCTCCGCACCGAAAGATATCCCTACTCCAGACATATCGTTCAAACCAAAAATATCGGTCAGATCATCATATCGACCGCCGCCGCCTAAACTGCCCATTGAAATGTGATGATATTTTTCCTTTTTGAGTACAACCTCAAAAATACATCCCGTATAATATCCCAGCCCTCTTGCGAGTGAAGGATCGAAAATTAAATCTTTAATACCAATTCGCTTACAATAATCCATGACTTTTAGCAACTCCTCTACCCCTTTAACACCCGTTTCTGAATTGGCAAATTTTTCAGTAAAATCCTTTAGATTATCGCTTTTTATTAGGCTGATGGCTTCTATTGTGATGGATTCTTCTATGCCTCTTCCTTTTAATTCTTCGACAACTTGGGCTTCTGAGATTTTATCTAGCTTGTCCAAAGCCACTGTCATATCAACAAATTTATCTTCAATACCAAGGCACTCAGCAATTCCAAACAACAATTTTCTATTGTTTATTTTAATTTCTACCTCGATTCCTAATGAGGCAAAAACTTCAGAATATATCGACACCAGCTCTGCTTCATACATCAGGCTGTCAGAGCCTATCACATCGACATCGCATTGATAAAATTCTTGATAGCGACCTTTCTGTGGTCTATCTGCTCTCCATACAGGCTGAATTTGATATCTTTTGAATGGAAATTGAATTTCGTTTTGGTTCATGACGACGAACCTCGCAAATGGTACTGTGAGATCATATCTGAGTCCACGCTTAGATATAGATTGAATCAATTTTTGAGAATCTCGAGCTTCTAATGCCTCGCTATCTGCACCTGCTAAAAAGTCTCCATTATTCAAAATTTTGAACAATAAGCGATCCCCCTCTTCTCCATACTTTCCTGTAAGGGTAGAAAGTGATTCCATCGCAGGCGTTTCAATGGGTAAAAAACCATATTTTACAAAGGTCTTTTCAATCGTATTAAAAATATACTTTCTCCTTGCCACCTGTAATGGCAAAAAATCTCTAGTTCCTTTTGGAAGAGCTGGCTTCATCTACTTCATTCTTTGATATTAAATAACAGTACTAAACTGCTTTAGAAATCTCACATCATTTTCAAACAATAGGCGGATATCCCCAATGTCAAACTTGGTAAGTGCCTGACGTTCGACTCCCATCCCAAAGGCATAACCGCTGTATTTTTCGGGATCAATGCCGCAATTAACCAATACTTGTGGATCTACCATTCCGCATCCCATGATTTCGAGCCATCCTGTCCCCTTGGTCAGCCTGTATGTTTTTTCTGTCTCCGTACCTAGCCACACGTCCATTTCGGCACTTGGCTCCGTAAACGGAAAATAACTCGGACGAAGTCTTATTTTGGCATTTTCGCCGTACATTTCTTTAGCAAAGTAAAGCAAGGTCTGTTTTAAGTCCGCAAATGAAACCTTCTCGTCAATATACAGACCCTCTACCTGATGAAACTGGCAATGTGACCTTGCAGAAATCGTCTCATTTCGATAGACTCTACCCGGTGCGATAATCCGAATAGGGGGTTTCTGTGTCGTCATGACTCTTGCTTGAACAGATGAAGTGTGAGTTCTTAACAAATACTTGGTAGAATCCATCAAGTAAAAAGTGTCTTGCATATCTCGTGCAGGGTGGTCCTCGGGAGTATTCATGGCTGAGAAATTATGCCAATCGTCTTCTATTTCCCTTTCCTCTGCAACCGCAAAACCAATCTTTTCAAAAATATCAATGATTTTATTCATCATAATGGACACCGGATGTTGCGAACCCATGTTGAGTGGTTCACCAGGTAGAGTCAAATCCAAATCCGCAATAGCTTTCGACTTTTGTGTGGCATCCAAATGAGTCTTAACTTCTTCATATCTGGTTTCTGCTACGGACTTAAGCGAATTGACCTCTTGTCCATAGTTCTTTTTTTGATCATTGGGAATATCCTTTATTGCCCCAAATAGGGGTTTTATAACGTTTTTTGTTCCAAGAAATTTAATTCTAAATTGTTCTAAATCATCAGATGACTTAATTTCATAGGCATTAATCTGCTTAAATATCTCCTCTAAGTTTTCGAAACTAAAGTTCATAGTCTAAAATTAAGATGGCAAAGTTAATGATTTTATAGTTCTACTCGCCTAATAAGCCACAGCAATTGTTGACTGTGATTTTAAGTGGGTGTCATATCATTGTGCAGGAATTCGATATATATCCGACATGTCATCCATCAATAAATTGCCATTGACAGGATGTGACTCATCCGTGTAATAAGCTCGTAAGAGCAATATATCATAGTCTTGATTAGGCTTAAAACTTAAGGTATATTCTTTCCATATATGATTTTTGATTTCACCCGTGGTGTCTAGAAAAATATACTCCTCTGTCTTTTCATCCTGTCCAAAAACTTCCAAAACAATGGGACCATTAAAAGAATATACATTCCTTATATCTGAATTAATTGGGCTTTCATACAAAGGTGATGTACATAGCATAATACCGAACTTGTACGTCTCCCCTTTTTTTAGAGGGGTCACTAAATTTTGATATATCCCCTCATAAGTTCCATCATCCCGTATCACCATGCTCACATAAGAATTACCCTCAATTGGGTCTATCGTATTATTCCAATGGCTAGAGTATTTAAAGTTAATATCAGGAGGAGATCGGCGGGCAAAAAAATGACAATCATGCCAATATTTTAAATCTTGAAAATTTCGTGTGTCTTTGATATCGCACTCAAATCCTTTATTCATTACAAACAAAGTATCTTGGCTTAATAACGGAAATATTGAAATAGAAAATAAGGTTAGAATCAGTAAAATTCGGCTCATAAAAGAATTACTCTAAAAAGTGAACAATTCCATAAACAATATTTCAGAGAAAAAGTTCTTCAAAATCGGAAAAAAATAATTTTTTATGCATTCCTGTTGCATATAATATAAAAGGTATTAATTTTGCGGTCGCTTCCGAGTTACTGACCTATGGTGTAATTGGCAACACATCTGATTTTGGTTCAGACATTCTAGGTTCGAGTCCTAGTAGGTCAACTCAAAAAGTCCTTAAAATGTAATTTTGAGGGCTTTTTTTATTTAATAGACTGAGTATTTCATGTAGATTAATCTATATCACGCAGATGAAATCATCCAAAATTATGCTTTTTTATAGCATATACTGAGAGAACTAATGTAGCCATGAAAAAAAACAGAAGTACTATTATAATCATGTAATAGTAGTGAGACTTAATGGCATATCTTATATTTAATCTATTGTCTTCATAGAAGTTAATTGATTTAATTTTTCGCCTCATGCAAAAGTAAAATGGAAGTGATATTCCAATAAAACAAAAACTACCAATCCATTTATTTATTAGAAATTTTTCTCCCAATAGTAGTATTGCAAATGTAATTATCCACAACAAGAGTGGGACTATAACAAATAAATATATGACGTTAGCGACGGAATCTTGAGTTCTCTTAACTTTTTCATCAAATTTTAATGTAGGGTTCTTCTTTTCAAATTGAAGAAAATTATTGACTAATAATATACTTAATATTCTATCCAATCTCTAAAATTTTAAAAGCGTCACACAATATAGCATTCTAAATTACTTATCTCAAGAATTATTAATTGTATTTTGAGCATTTGAAGAGAATCTAAACAAGTTTGTTTTATAGAGCAAGTCAGTAATGAAAATATATCAACTAGGTCACATCGGTAAATTTCAATTCACTCACAATGAGGATTATTTGGTGTCAGAAGATGCAGGAAGATCAAGAAAAGTGATTGCGGTTATGGATGGTTGTTCAAGTGGAAGTGACTCTCATTTTGCCTCCACGCTAATTGGTAAATTACTCCGCAAAATCGCCAAGCAAGAAGCATATCTTGAATTCGCTCTTAAGAAACCAAAAGATATCAAAGCTCAGTAAGAAGATATTTCCAATCAATTATTTGGGGAATTAGTCGAAATCAATCGTCTGTTGGATTTAAATTCTGATGAATTGCTTTCAACACTGATTATGGCAATTATAGACACGGAGAAAGCTGTCGCCGAATTTGCCATCGCTGGAGATGGCATTATAAACTTAAATGGACAATTAATCGAATATGACAATGACAATAAGCCAGATTATGTTGGATATTATTTAAATATAGATAAACGCTTATGGTTTCAAAACAAAACTGAAAAACTTTCGGCAACAGGAATTATTGATCTTTCCATTGCAACGGATGGCATCTTTACGTTTAAAAATTTTGACGGTAAACTCTATCCAAACATCACGCAAGAAGAGATAATGTATAGATTTTTTGTTGATCGCTCAGATTTAGAAAATTCTAATAAACTTAAAAAGAAATTAATTGATATTAACAATATATATGGACAAAAGCCAAGTGATGATTTGACCATGATTCGGGTCATGTTTGAATAATGACTAAACCTTTTTAATTTCGGAATAAATCACAACTTTAATACTGATTATTTTTCATTAACAATAACTATATTTGTTAAAAATTGTGGCACATATCTTCGATTAAAAAAGATTTTTATGAAGATTATTCCCATTTTATTAAATAAATGAGGTTAAATTCAATTAAATTTTTACACTATTAAAAACTAAAGAAAATGAAAAATCAAATCATTCTATTGGATGAAAATAATTTTAAAGTATTCGGATTTTCTGATGAGCTAATTGTCCTCAGCTCGAAAAAACACAGTACTTTCGACTCTTTGCTTGAAGCTACTACGAAATCTGGTATGATGGAGAGCTTGAAATCAATTCCAGTGAGCTCCTTACAAGAAATCGACTATAATGAAAAAGATGAGACATTTACATTAGTATATGATGTCAATGGCAAATCAAAAAAAGAAGCTGTCAAGCTAAGCGATTTGGGATTGCGAGAAGAAATCGTTTCAGAAATTGCCTCAATAAGGCAATTTAGTAAATCAGTCAGTCATGAATCTAAAACGGGTCCCTTGTTACTTAATTTAGTTGCCGTTATATTTATTCCACTTTTCACTTGGGTAATGAGAGGATTGGCTGTCGATGCTCAAAACGGTGGTCATTATGTTGCAACAGGAAGGCGAAGTGGTATTACACAATTATTTACCAATGCTGCAGAATACATAGGTCCAATGTGGGTTACAATTTTGGGTGTCCTAGGATTTTTATATGCGGTTTATTTAACTTACAAAAGATATAAGAATCCGGCGTCTGTAATAAAATACTCTTAACACAAGGCTGAATTTCGAGTTAATTCACTTCTAATTAGCTTGTTTATTTGTTGTTATTAGTTCCATTATGCGAAGATTTGAGTCAATGATTTTACAAACTTAAATTAATGACAAAAAGCACCTTAGATATATTGATAATTAAACCACTATGAACTAGTAGTCCATAAGTTTTATTGATCTTTTATGCTGTGCGGAAATAAGTAATTTTGTAGATATAGTTATGGGGAAAGAATTTAGATTTTATTCAGAGTTTCATAGGATAGAGGAAAGCATTTTTGATTTTGCCAAGAAACTTAATAAAGCATTTCTTGATTTTTCAAAATATGATGAAAGATTTGGACTTTTAATTGCTCTTCTACCTAATGAGAATAAGACAATTACATTAAATAATCATGATAGTAGCAAACTGGAGATTGCGAAAGCAAATTATATTATAATAGTATGAAACATAGCAAGGTTGTACCGCTGATAATTTTAAAAAATGAAAGGTTTTCAATACTTCAGATTGCAAAGCTTATTATAAATTTTTACCAAAATTTAGTGGAGAAAAACTCGTTATTTAACATAATCAATATTATTTCTGAAAAAGAGACAATTTACTCAGTAATAGATATCCAGAAATCTAATTCCATTGAAATGCTCGCAGAAGAAATTCTTCATCGTAATTTGGAAGATATTAGAAAGATAGATGGCGTCGATAATCCAAATTTGGATTATCGACGAGGTGAAAAAGGTGGCATTCATATTGGCTTAGAAACAAAAATTGAAAATGATACTTTTATTTCACTTACCTTTTCATTTTATCCATATCAGAATGCCGTTGGTCGTCTTGTAGTAAATGAATTATGTTTTGATACTTTTGAGAAAGCAAAGGATTTTTTGACAGCTGCAAATAATGTTTTCTCCGTTAAATATTCAGCAATCAAAATTACAGACCGCTTATTAAATAAAATTGCAAGCGAATATAGAGCTCCTTTGGGCTGGATTACTTATTTTTCTTTTGATTATGATATCCCTATTCCAAACGATTTGGATGGAATTGAAATTGAATATATTTGTAACGGTAAGTATTTAATTCTATCCAAAGAGGATATTTCTGTTCAGGAAGAAAAATTAGAATTATGTAAACAAAAAATAATTTCAACAATGAAACAAATAGAAAATAAATGTCCAGATTATTCTAGAAAAGAATAAAATTTACAAGGATAATCAAAATTTTTATCGATATGTTCTTTATTTAAATAACGAAATGGATTTCAGTAAACACGAAAATTCATTTTATCTTAAATTCAGATATGGCAGCAAAGATAAAAAAACTGTTAGAAGTAAAGTTCTTCTCGAATTGATATATTAAATGGACTAATGTTGTTTCATTTTGGATTATTCCTTACTCTGGAATAACTTTAACTCTTAATAAGTAATCAATGAAAAATTCTACAAGCCAAGGAATTTAACCATTACAATTTACAAACCTTTTTTAGTATTCCAATTTCATTAAAACGAACAAAATATAAGCCACTTTCAAGTGAAGTAAAATCAATAAAACCATTCTTTACTTGACCAGATTTGAGAATTTTACCGTTAGAGGTCATTATTTCATATGTGATGTTCTCACTTAAATTACCATCAATTGTAATTCTAACATTATCGAGAGTAGGATTAGGTGATAAGATTATAGTATTTTCATTGAGTTTTACATTATAAACATTTGATGGCACAGTCGTATTTTTGTACCATACGATTTGATTGGTATCGCTAAACCCATCTGTGTAAATTACGTCTTTCTTTCCATCAAAATCATAATCAAATATACTAAGATTATTCACTATATAATTGACATTAGGATAGCTAAAACCAGCAGGTTTTTCAAAGCTCGCAATTTCGCCATAGTTGTAAAACTCAAATTTCCCTTTTCCCTCTAAAACATAAATATTCACTTTGCTTGAAGTTCCTGCAAAAAATACAAAATCGGTTATACCATCTGCATTGAAGTCATTATGATTAAAATAGATGATTTGAGGCGTTGATATACTAATTATTGCATTATCTTGATATAAAAACTCATTGTTTTCTATACATTTTAAATCAGAATAGACACCATTTGTTGTAATATCTAAATCACCATCAGAATCTAGATCCACCAATGAAAGACTAGTATGAGACGTAGATAACAAATGTTTAGTTCTCTGAAAACTAAAAGATGATATTTCATTATTAAAAATTATAACTGGAAAATCTTCTAGTTCATCTATTGCCACGATATCTAAATAGCCATCATTATTAATATCGCCAACATCTGTTCCAGAGTAAACCCCGCCACTATGAATTACTACATCCTCAAATTCATTATTTCCTTTGTTGTAGTAAACAATTAACTCCTGGTCGGAAAAAATATTATCCTCATTGGTGTGAGTAAATAGATCAGAAAGACCGTCATTATTGAAGTCAACTGCTTCAATGATTTCTCCTTCAATAACTGGATTCACTATAGTAAACTGATCTTGCTGATCGTTTAATATTATTTTACTATTTGTAATGATATCTACATCCCCATCATTGTCGAAGTCCATAGTTTTCAATGGATTAGTAACATAAATGTTAGGTAAGTCTAAGGATTCAAGATTTTCTATATCATATCCTTTATATATTCTTAGTTTGGTAAGGGCAATAGTTAAATCAGAAATACCATCTTCATTATAATCACAAGGTAATGAGGGATGTAACAATCCCAAATATTCGTTTGGAAATTCTAATAACGTAACGCCATCATTGAATGATATATTTTGAGCATCTAAACTCTTGCACAAATTTATGAAAATAAACAAAATTAGTATTTTCTTCATAATACATTAATTTTTTTACAAATATGAGTAAAAATTGACAGTTGTTAAAACTCTTCCATGATTTGTATCTGAAATAATATTTAAGGGTCTTGAATTTTATACTTAATAGAGAAGAATCCCTACCCAAAAAACTTAACTCTCTTTTCTCCTCTGAGGATTTTTTTGTCTTGGTTTGCCATGACGGGGACGACAAAGCCATACGGTCAGCAGTAGGACTTTAATTGCTCAAAACGGGTCAATTTATCATAAGCAAATGTAATGACCACATAGCTTGGTTCTTTTCTCTTAGCAGTAATGGTAAACTGCCGATTCAACAGATTAGACTGTGCCAGTCTAATTTCCTCAATGATTTTTAGCCAACTGGAGTTTTCATTTTCTCGTTCTTCAAAAATTTTGAAAACTCAGAGGTTTTCACTCTGTCATGGGTTTTGTTTCATATTTGTATTATGAATATGTAAAGTGAAATTTTAAAGAATGCGATATGCTCAATCAAAGAAAAATTGAATAATTTTAGATTTATTTTTGCATCAAAATTCATCGTAGCATTAACAGACAAAACTAGGATTTGAATTCTCTAAATGGAATGACTACTAAAATTTTAATAAAATGACAAAAAGCACCTTAGATATATTTATAAATGAAGCTCCCGAGGTTCAGAAAGCCTATGCCAATTTTATCCAGACTCTCATATCTGATGATGGTCTTGATATCAAAACCAAGCAGCTGATATATATTGGAATGAAAATGATCGTCGATGACGAAAAAGCTATCGTCATGCATGTGCAGATGGCAAAAAATGTTGGAGCTACCAGAGAAGAGATAAAAACTACCATTTTGTTGGGCTTAACCATCATTGGGTTGAAAGCTGTGTCCAAATACCTGCCTTTGGTATTAGATGCTTATGATTCCAATCCTGAATAACACTTTTCTAGATTTTCAGAAAAATTTTATTTGATTTGCCCACAATAAAATTTTTAATTTAGGTTTTTAAAATTTAGTTAGTCGCCCCTTAAAAACCACATAACGGCTTGATTATTAAATTAATAAGTAGAGAATAATTGTGTAATTATTGCAAGATATTGTAAATTTATGCATTGAAACTTGCAAATAATTCTTATGATTTCGAAGAAAAGAGTAACAAATCAGATGAGCCTATTTTTTAGTTTTTCTGATACCTTGAATCAAAAGCATCCGCTCTATATTTTGGCTAATACCATCGATTGGAATGTGTTTGATGTGGCATTTGAGCCTCTGTATTGTTCCAATAACGGTCGTCCTGCAAAGCCAATCCGCTTGATGGTTGGTCTTTTGATGTTAAAGCACATACGTAATGTTTCTGACGAGTGTGGTAGAGCAATGGAGCGATAACAATTATTACCAATACTTTGTGTGGAGAGTTCCTTGTGGCAGGTGTTCCGCTGAAGCATCTGAGCTCGTATTTAGGAAAGAGAATAGGAGAAACGGGTTTGAACTTATTTTAAAAGAAAGTATTCAGTGAATGGGGATGACAGTCATGATGATTGTGTGAATGTTGACGACCGTTCAAGAAAAAAACATAACCTTCCTACAGACTCAAAACTTCACAAGAAAATCATAAAAAAGTGCCAAGCGATATCAGAGCAAGAGCAGCTACCAGTCAAGGCAGAAGTTATACAAGAACACTCAAGCAATTGGCGAGATCAGCGATTTCTGCAATCATCCCAAGAACAAAGCAAAAAAGCCAAGAAGGCAGACAGAAAAGTGAAAACGATAGCTGGAAAGATTGGTAAGAGAGCTAGAAGAATCTACCCCAATTCAAATATCAGCTGAACATAGAATTATACAAACAAATATTGGCACAAAAAAAGGACACAAAAATAAAATCTACTCAATTCATGAACCTGACACATGTTGCATATCAAGGGAAAACAAGAAATACTGAGTTTGGCAAAAGGCCTCCTTTGTTAAAACGGACTCGGGAGTCATCGTAGGAGCATCAAGGATTTAGGAACGAATACGACGGACACTCTAGAATAGCCGGCAATAGAACAAGTAAAAAGATTAGTGGGAAAATCATCTAGAAGTAGCAAAAGCAGACAGGAGGGTATAGACAGGAAACAGCCTCAGGAGTATTTCATGGCAATCATCCTAAGTATAATGATTGGGTAGAAGTGCATTGAAAAAAATTGATGCAAACTCAATGGATGATTTATTATTATCTATAATATGGAAAAATTTAATGTACTATTAAAGAATCATCTTGAAGCAGCCTATACTAATGGTACTAAAAGTAAATAGATTACTTTAAGGAACTGATATTAAGTAAGGAATGGTTTAATATTAAAAATTTATAGATGAATAAAAATGGTTTTAACATATATGGATATCATACTAAGGGATATAATGAAACCCTTATGTATCGAATCTGATCTAGGATTTTACGTAATTAAAATGTAGAAAAATACTATCAGCTTTATATTAAACCATACCATTTAAGGTCAGCTATTCCAGATTTTAATCCGTTGGACAAATATGAGTTTAAATTAACTAAAGCGACAGAGATATAAATATTATGTCGGGGGAAACTTGACAAACATCTTATACTTAGTGCCAGAGCCTATAAGATTTTTCAAGAGTATAATATCTCACCTCATGTAGCTTTTGGTGCGGTATAGTGTTTCGTAATGAGGGTGAGATTAGAGATGATTATTATTATATTCATTTTATAAGAGTATGTGGGACGATGTGGATATTAAGTCATCTACATTCATGTATGTAGACAAGTTTCGAACCTATCAATTATCATTGATACAAAATTTTCATCCTTAGAAGACTATAATTATGCAAAAAATCATCGGCATGATAAGGGATATGTATTAAGAAAAAGAAATAGTAATTACCAATATTTCAGAGTATGACTTTTTTGCCATATTTGATGAAAGCGACTTTTAGGCTCTTATTATTGTTCTAATGACTTTTATAAAAGATTAAAAAGTGAAAAAATTAAATTTAGAAGATAGTAATGAACTCAAAGTATATTCTATTGTAGATGTTCCGACTATATAACAAAATACTAATTGTCTAATTTAGGATATGTGTATTTGAATGGCCTGATACTCCCAAAAGAAATTTGATAATGGTCATATATTTTGGGAGGAGTAGATGAAACAGCCTCGGAGTATTTCATGGTAATCATCGAATTATACTAATTGGGTTAGAGATGCACCTAGATAAACTCAATTCTGTCCAAGATAGTGAAGTATTCAATAAAGCTACGGCTCTTAGTAACTACCTAAAGGATCAAATTCAAGTAGCATATCAAAGCAACAAATCACTTCATGAATACTTTGAAAATTTAAAAAAATAGATATAAACAAATTGTAATGGATACTATAGAGTTTACAATCTTTTCGCTCTTAGAGATTTAGACGTTCCACTGTCATCATTTTAATAATGAAGAGGATGGCTGTAGTCATGAATTTTGAAAAGTATGTCTAAGGATTTAAAGGATTCTAAACCTGAGTTTAAATCCTTTAGCAAAAGCAGTTTTTATGATACAAAGCATCAATACGGAAATATATAGTCTTGCACCAGTGTTGAATATTACAAGGCATCTTAATAAAACCAGAACTTTTAGGTTTATAAGTGGCTATAACTTAGCAGAACATTGTGTCTATAAAAGGAATAAAGAGAGAATTTCAAGGGATAGTTTATGATGATCTTATTTTCTTGTATTTCTATAAGATTACAGCCTAACAATTGATTGGTCAAATTCAATATATTGGGTACTTAAAGATAGGTATTACAATAGAAATGAAGATAAAGAATCAATGAGGATTATATAATTGAAGATAATATTTCATTCGAAAGCTATGAAGAATATAATACAAACAGATTGAATATTACAAGACCGATAAAACAAAAATGCTCAAGTTAAGAATCTAAAATGCCTGATGTTATAAATTATGATATGTTTGATTTCAGGGATTTAGTGCTGGTATATTTGTTTCCCAGAAATTAAGGAAGATTTGGAGGAAAACGAAAGACTAAAGGATTGGATTTTGGAAGAATATATATTTTAAGTTCTTATTGATTAATAATGCTTTGATATAGAATACGCTGTAGTACATTAGATGAAGTAATAGTTTCTTCGTCGATACTATCTTATCATCGAACGTTGAACATCCGCTCCGCTCATAACTTAACCTAATCAGAATATTATAAGAGATTTCAGTCTATCTTTGAATTGTATTTTTAATGATAAAAACCGATACAATTGATAGAAATTAACCAAAGTTACTCAATATCGGGCTTACCTGACTTTAGCAAATTTTAAGCAAATCCACAGTCAGTGCATACTGCCGAACATTGGAGCAATTTTATCACTTTCACCATTCTTTGCATGCAGGTAATACCTCTACAATCTCACGTACAAAATTACTTACTCAATCGCCGAGTCAGAAGTCATGGTCGAGCATCAACTGTGACTATTCATCCTTGAGAAGTATTTCAAACAACAAAGACTTTAGTGGAGCCTGAAGAAAATGCCTTGACCAAAGCAGGACAAAATTCTTTCAAAAATCATTTAAAAGAACAAGTAGCTCATCTTATCTCAAGTGCTCCCACACTAAAATACCAGACTTTCTCACTCTATTGTATGCCAATACAAAACATCGAGCCACCCGTATTTAGCCATCAATATCCTTCAACACGTTCCGCCACCATATTTTCAAAAGTAAGGTACTATGGGATACATTTCAGGTGCAAGTCAGCTATAAATACGAAAGAAATCCTACAAATGATGCCGAAACCACGGAAGCACCATCCATACATTGATGGAAATTATTACCCAATTATTGAAAATACCAAAACTGCAATGAGTCCGGTATGGTCATAATCAGTTTGAAATAGAACCTACGACCCAATGAAGAGTACATTAAAAAATATATCATTCCAGATAACCGCAGCCCATGACGACAAAACCAAAATATAAACAAACCCAAACCTGCTCGAATTGCCATTGCAATTATGGAATTACTAATGTCAATCCCACCAAATTCACCAAAAACACCTACTATCATTTTCAAATTAAGTATCTCAAAATCAAAAACCACCAATCGATCAAAAAAAACTCCCCAAAATCACTCAACCTTCTCACAAAATCACTACCTTAGACAAAAAATTAACAAGACACACCTTAAAGGAATACTCTAATCATGCAGCGTTCAACTGAAATACAAACACCGCATATTAGTGCCGTATTTCAGCTTGAAGTTCAATAGTAGCGTTGTTTGTATTCCTTTAGATATAAGTTTATTTTGTACTCACAAAGATTTATATTTGTAAATTATTATTAAACTTTGTAACTATAATTATATGGAAATATCCATGAGCTAAATCACACCAAACTCGAATGAATAAAATTTCGCACAATCTACTGATAATCTTATGGTTACATAATTTTAAACAAATGAAAATTTACTTTCTATCACTAGCTGTTATCATTTCATTCCAACTAAATGCTCAGCTTTATTTGGCGTCAGCCAAGGTATTAATAGAGCAACCCGGGTCAGAATTTTAACGCAGATAATTATTAATGGTACCTATAGACGTCAATAGTGATGGCTTGATGGATTTTATCGGTTCTACTACAAGCGATCAATTTGTATTAGAAGAGCACAGCCACGATAATGATTATATAAGTATCGACCAAGGTTTAACTCAACCTACTCTTGAGGTAATAGATTTAGATCATGATGGAGATACCGATGCAGTTATGCAGGGTATTTGAATTTTAATAATAATTCAATTCGAAATATCATACTTTCCCATCTAACTACAATGAAATATTGTCTCTGTGGCGGACTTTGATGGTGATGGTGATTATGATTTTATCACTCAGAAAAGAAGCTTTTAAAATGATGTATTAAAGAATTTATTTGAACGACCAGTTTGTAAATTTTGATGCTAATATATTTGAAGATGAAGAAAGAGGTATTCAAAGTTCTTAGAAGGAGATATTGATAATGATGGTGATATAGACCTACTTGAGTTTTATCTATGGTAGTAAGCCTGCATTGAGAATTTGGGATAATGATGAAAGGAATTTTTCAAACAAAAAATGATATTACCTTTTCCATAGAAACTCATCTGGAGGAATTGAGAATTGTAGATTTAGATTTAGATGGGGATCTTGATTTAGTTCTGTAATGGTTATGACAAAATTTACCTCTTATTTAGCGACAATGGAAGTTTCGGAAATATTATAGAATTAAGCGATGTCGGAAAGCCTTTAGTTTTGAAATTAATAGATTTGAACAATGATGGTTTTAAGGATATAGTGTATCTTGATCAAGAGGTAAATAATCTAAAACTTAGGATTATTGAAAATACTCATGACGAAACTATTATTCCAGATATATAGTTGGAACATTTCCTGGCAACAGTGTGATATTCACCATACAATCCAATTACATGAATAACCTCATAGGGTCATTTGATTATAATAATGATGGTAAACCAAGACTTAATAGTAAACCTTATATGATGGTAAAATTTACGGTCTTGAGAACAAATCTGTGATTAGGCACACCAATGATGGAAACCACAATAATGAGGGTTATTATAAGTCAAACCTGTACAAAATTTGATAAATATTGATTCACAACATAACTTTAAGTCTTACGAGATTTATGGTCTTACTGGAAAAGTGATCAAAGAGGTACAATTGATAACAATCAAATAAGTGTTAGTGAGCTAATATCCGGAAGTATTTTTTTAAGACTCTCTGAAAAATGGATCAACCTTTTCAATCAAGATTGTTAAAATTTAGAAGATTCATTTTTTAATTAAAGTCTAAAAAAACTTTCCCTCTTTTCTCCTCTGAGGATTTTTTTGTCTTGATTTGCCATGACGGGGACGAAAAAGCCATACGGTCAGCAGTAGGACTTTAATTGCTCAAACGGGTCAATTTATCATAAGCAAAAGTAATGACCACATAGCTTGGTTCTTTTTCTTGGCCGTAATGGTAAACTGCCGATTCAACAGATTAGACTGTGCTAGTCTAATCTCCTCAATGATTTTTAACCAACTAGAGTTTTCATTTTCTCGTTCTTCAAAAATTTTGAAAACTCAAAAGCTTTCACTCTGTCATGGGTTTTGTTTCATATTTGTATTATGAATAAGTAAAGTGAAATTTTAAAGAATGCGATATGCTCAATCAAAGAAAAATTGAATAATTTTAGATTTATTTTTGCATCAAAATTCATCGTAGCATTAACAGACAAAACTAGGATTTGATTTCTCTAAATGGGTTGATACTAAAATTTTAATAAAATGACAAAAAGCACCTTAGATACATTTATAAGTGAAGCTCCCGAGGTTCAGAAAGCCTATGCCAATTTTATCCAGACTCTCATATCTGATGATGGTCTTGATATCAAAACCAAGCAGCTGATATATATTGGAATGAAAATGATCGTCGATGACGAAAAAGCTATCGTCATGCATGTGCAGATGGCAAAAAATGTTGGAGCTACCAGAGAAGAGATAAAAACTACCATTTTGTTGGGCTTAACCATCATTGGGTTGAAAGCTGTGTCCAAATACCTGCCTTTGGTATTAGATGCTTATGATTCCAATCCTGAATAACACTTTTCTAGATTTTCAGAAAAATTTTATTTGATTTGCCCACAATAAAATTTTTAACTTAGGTTTTTAAAATTTAGTTAGTCTATTTGTATGTACAAACATTTGATTTATATTTGCCCCGTGCAATGGAAAAATGTAAATCAAAATATTGTGGATGTTTATACTATTCTGCCAATGCTCTGGCAAGAATAATGACAAAAATAGCAGATGAAGAATTTGCCGTGGCTGGTCTGAGTTCATCTTATGCATTTTTATTGATGTCGGTCATTGAAAAACCCGGTATTCAACCAAAGGAAATCAGCCTTCACATGCAACTCACTCCCTCAACAGTTACTCGATTGATAGAGAAAATGGAATACCGAGGACTACTTTCTCGAAAGCCCAATGGCCGCACCACCGAGGTATATCCTACGGAAGATGCAGTGGCCCTATTTCCGAAAATTAAAGACGCATGGAAAAAACTCTATTGTCGATATACCGAAATATTAGGAAAATCAAAAGCCAATGAATTGACAATACTAATTAACCAAGCCAATGAAATACTTGAATAATTTTTTTATCCCATATTACTTGTATGTACAATCAATTAAATTCATAAAATAAAAATTAAATGACAAAGAAAATCTTAATTACAGGTGCTAGCGGAGGATTTGGTCGACTAGCCGTATTGACTTTATTAGCAAAGGGTCATAAAGTAGCTGCTACCATGAGAAACACTCATGGTAGGAACCAAGAAATAGCCACAGAACTTAGAAATGCGGGAGCAAGCATTATCGAAATGGATGTAACAGATACCGAAAGTGTCAACCGTGGCGTACAACAAGCCTTAGATGCCATGGGAGGATTAGATGTCGTCGTAAACAATGCCGGTCGAGGTGTGTCTGGAATGCAAGAACATTTTACACCAGAAGATTTCAAAGAGATCATGGACATCAATGTAATAGGTGTACAGAGAGTCAACCGAGCCGCATTGCCTTTTATGCGAAAACAGGGTAATGGGTTATTAATACACATTTCTAGCTTGCTGGGAAGGATAGCCTTACCATTTTACGGCCCTTACCAATCTACAAAATGGGCAGTAGAGGCAATGGCAGAAAATTATCGAGTAGAACTATCAGGTTTTGGCGTTCAATCTACCATAATAGAGCCTGGTGGATACCCAACCACATTTATGACGAGCCTCATGACACCATCGGATACCAGTCGAAACGAAAGTTATGGAGATTTCATGAACGTGCCGGCGATGGCTGCCGCGGGATTTGAAGAACAGCTAAAAAACACACCAGAGCAAAACCCTCAAAAAGTAGCAGATGCCATTGCCAATCTCATAGATACACCAGCGAATCAACGACCATTTAGGACTATTGTCGATTTTATGGGATGGAGAGATGGCATTCAGAACTATAATGATCAGTTTGAGCAATTGACCCAAGGCATATATTCTGCATTTGGAATGGAAAATATGCTTACGGTAAAATCATAATATTGAAGGGAAATACGGATTAATCTCTATTCTCATTTAAATTCACGATCGGGGAGAAGTGATTGGAACATTATCAATCACTTCTCCTAATTGTAATGCATTCTTTATATTTTCTAAATTTACAAGTTATTATCAAGGAATGTTAACACTGTAAAAGATAGAAGTGATGAGATATTCATTTTTTATTACATTTTTGATCTTTATGTCATGCTCTTCTAGTAGGCAAGAAAAATCCAATCAATTGTGGGATCAAGTAGATTATGTAGAAATGGAAATTGGAGGGAATACATACTATGCCTTAACATCTGAATTAGATTTTATCAATCGTTGTATTGCGACCGAATGTACAGATTTGTGTACGACTTGTGATTCAAAACTACAAAATGGAAGTGCCACCCCTAGGAAAGCAATTCAAAGATCTATACCCACCAAGGAACTCAGTAATCTGAATGGAAGCTATGAAATGAATTTTTGGTTGGTAATTAATAAGGATGGAGATGTCGTCATGACTTCAATAAAATCTTGTTCAAAAAAAATTAACGAAGAAATCCAAAAAAATATAGCCCTCCATTATTTTCAATATAAATTCGAAAAGGATGAAAACAGTCCTTGCCTATCATGCACGAATATTGCATTACGACTAGATTTAAACCAATAGAAAGGTTAATCTTCGTTCTGATTTTAATATTCTATGATTTAGCACTTATGAGGAAAATAATATTTTAATTTTTTACTTTTTGAAATTACTATATGCAAAAGCCTAACTGAGATTTTTGTAACTGTTTTTAATTCCACACAGGACTTGGAGTAATTTTATAATTGAAGGTTCCAATGTTCTAATTTTACGGATTCTCTCATATCTTATGACTATATCGAATGCAATTCCAAGTAATTGATTTATATCGACTTGAATAATTAACCTTATTTCCTTTTGATTAATTGTTTAATTTTTTCCCTGATCGTTCGATTCTGACCGATGATATGATAATTTTTGTCAAATTCGACTATTCTTTCTTTAGGGACTAAAAGTTGTCTTGGAGAAGAGCCAAACCTTTGAACTCTTTGAAGTTCGACAAACTCAGTGATATCTTCAATCCTTTGAATATATTCAGAGTTAAATTTAAGTAAAGTCTCACCTTTCAATCCAATTTGAATTGCTTTTCTTTCCAATTTACCTCCCCACTCATTGTGATCGGGATCCCACTGAATTCGAACATTAGAAACCATCAGCCTATGTTTCCACTCTTCTTCATTTTTATATTCTGATGCTGAATAACTGCTTAGTACTGCTTCATTTAATATTTTTAGAACATCACTTTTTTTAATGGATATTGCCAAAATATTCTCTTGATTTTCCTTAAGTGCCCATCCTGATCTATGCATCATCCACATAAATCCGGGCTTGATCCAAGTCATTCTCTTGAAGTTAAAACCTCGATTAAATTTTTGATTTTTAACTGCATCATTAGCAATATTTTTATTGAATGCCGCATAAAAAGTGATAATATCATTTTTTTCATGCCCAATAAAAAACATGCCTTTTGTTGGTAATTTCTCTTCCCTAACTTCAAAATATTCTAAATCTAAACTAGGTTTTAATAATCCCATCGTGCTAAGATGTTGACCTTTAGCAAGTCTATAAGCCATCTCATATTGTATTTGAATGTTTGAGGATTTCGAATACTCCTTCATCAATGATATTGCATCTTCTGTCCCAATAGAATTCAATGCATGGCTAAACCATTTTGCAATTACGCCTTCTTCTGAACTTGAATATTGAAGGTAGTCGAAACCAGACTCTAGTACTTCTCTTATAAACGGAACCGAACTTGGATATTTTAAATCGTCTTGCAGATGTTTTACCAATCGTTGATGAGACCTATGGTTTGGATTGATTATTAATTGGTTAAGATATGTTTCCAATCTTCTCTTTTCTATGAAATTAAAATATATTGCACAAGCGGCTTTTGTTAAATTTTCATTATCAGATTTCAAGGCCATTTCAAGATATGAACTTACATATTCCAAATCTTGGAGCAAATCAAATTCAATGGCAGGATTCAAGTCTTCGAAATTAACTTCATAATTGCCTTCTTTAAAAAATATTATCTCTTGATCTGTCATTTCTTGTTTTTAGGATGTAAAATAATTATTCCTCAAATTAGTCACATAAACTACTATTAATCGGATAGAGAAGGCATTCTGTGTCCGATTTGAAGTTCCTCCAACTAATTGGAATTCAGATAAATAATTGACCTGCATCAGTTTATTCAAGGAATTCCATAATAAATCACTTACCGAATTCTGATAGATTGTCATGAATCTATGTAGGTAGATATATTACGATCAAAATTTGGATTGAAGACATTATTGATAGATTTAATCTCATCTTTTATTCCATTCTTAGAGTACAAATTGATCAGCTCATTGATCTCCGTCTTGTTGCCTCGTTCAAGTATTCTTTGAATAATGAATCTTTTATTATTGACTAAATCAATTTTATTGATATCGGTATCCCAAAAGATTGATTTTCGAATTTTTCTAAAAAACGGATTAGGCTTTTCTGCTTTCCAACAATTCATAACTTCATAACTCGCTTGAAGTAGCATGAAATAGTCTTTGTCAATATTAAAGTAATTACCAAGTTTTATTGATAATTTTGGATTGATTCCTCTTCTTTGTTTTGTTATAGCATTAATGGTTTGAGGAAATTCATTAATTGAATTTGCCAAATCTATTGATTTCACACTTCGCTTTCTAAGTTCCCTTTGTAAAATGACCCCTGGATGAATCCCTTTAACTCTTTTATATTCTGGCAGCATAATCTGATTGATTTGACTATTTTAAGTACAAAGTTATGCTAAAATAAACAAATTTGTTTATTGATTAGTTTCTTTTGTGTAATTATCTGATAAACTACCGTTTATGTAATTCATATTGTGGTTATCTTGGGTCTAAGGAAGATTATCTGTATAGACCAAGGAATACAAACACCAACAATCGAATTTTTTAAAGTTGCAAAACGTAACTCTATACATGACATTAATTATATTTCAGCATGGCTGATGCGATGATTAGGGTATTCCAATATTTGTGTATCTTTTTATATAGCATCTAAGGTAGGGGCTTTTTGAGAGGGATAAGAGATTTTTGACTAATTAAAATGACAAAATTTCTCCAATGTTCGGCAGAATGCACTGACTGTGGATTGCTTAAAATTTGCCAAAGTCAGGCGAGTTCGATATTGAGTAACTTCTTGGTTAATGTCTATCATTTGTATCGGTTTTTGTTATGAGAAATACGACATAAAGACAGACAAAAACACTATAATATACTGACTAAGTGTAAGTTATATTCCAATTGGATGTTCAACGTTCCCGGAGAATGTGCTGTTGGGGACTTTGGAATGTGTCCTTATCCACCGATACTTAAATTTGTGCAGGGTACAATGCCCAAATTAGTACTATCCCCCCCAATGGCATATGACACCACGTTGAGCGGTCGAGTATTATTTATTAATTAGTCTTTTTGAGTTTTGTCTGTTATCAAATAACGTAATAATCCTTATTTCGTAATTATAATATCCGATAATAAATGGTCGTTTGTCTAGATAAAACAGATTTTCTCAATCCATTTGACTTGTCACTCTCCGCAAATAAATAGGGATTATCACCAATTAACTTTAATTGTTTATCAAGTAGTTGAGCAAATTTTTTAATTTCTCTATTAGTCCATCTATTTTCAAGGTAATTAATAATACTTTTTAAGTTGTTCAAAGCTTCATCAGACCAAATAAGCTTATAGGTATTTTTCATATATCTTGCGAGCTGTCTCGTGAGAATGAGTCCTACCTTCTTCGATATCTTTTAGTCCTCTGTTTATCGAATCAATTTCTTCCTTTTTTAAAGAATCCCACCAGTCTTTAGAGTTTGAATAATCATTTTTTATTTCTCTCAATTTATCAATTACTGAAGCGTCATTCAATTTGGATATCCACTCGATTAAATCTAATTTTTCAGTTTGTATATTCATATTATTTCATTTTATACAAAAATAATCATTCGCATGTTAATTTACCAATCGTAATTTTGATTCTGTCTTTACTATTAGCAAGCCGCACCTCAAAGCAATACAAACATCCCCACCCGAAACTTCAAACTAAAACACGTGACCAAATATGGCGGTGTTTGTATTTCACTTGTACCGTTGCGGTGACTAGGGTATTCCCTTTCGAGAGTATCCTTTTATTTAGTATCTAAGGTAGTGACTTTTTGAGAAGGATAAGAGATTTTTGACTAATTAAAATAATAAAATTTCTCCAATGTTCGGCAGAATGCACTGACTGTGGACTGTTTAAAATTTGCCAAAGTCAGGTAAGCCCTATATTGAGTAACTTCTTGGTTAATGTCTATCATTTGAATCGATTCATGTTATGAAAAATACGTAATAAAGGTAGAATTAAAACATTATAATATCCTGATTAAGTGTAAGTTATAATCGGAGCGGATGTTCAACGGATCTGTGGCATGTGGAGGAGCGACGTTAGGAGCTCTTCCATCATCGCCACCTGTTACAGATAGTTACTCCTTCTGGTCACCAAATTTTCCACCATGGTCTAATATTTGTTTCAGGTTTGCTTATTTGGTATTTATTTACTTTGTCTAACCATATTTCCCTTTTTCTTTCCATTTCTTCGTTGTATTCTGGTTTATGATGAGTTGTTTTTGGAGGTTCTATATCCATTATATTATAAACGTAAGATCGAATATTATAATTCTTTGATTCCCATTCATCCTTAATTACATTTTCTACCGAATTGGTCAATAGCATTTTTTTGATTCGGATAAATGGACTCAAACTGTCATCTAACCATGCTTCATACCAATCCAAGAACTGAACTCTATTTTTGTCATTTGGATGAAATGGAAGAATCCCTTGATCATTGCATCTGTCATCTGCCCATATGTTACCATATTCTTCTCCGTTTACTATTAAGTTTATTGAGACTCCACATCCAAAATTTGATATTCTTAACATCCCATCTGCCCATTCTGGTTTGAAATAATCTTTATCTTTTAAATCATGTCTGAATTCACCATCTTCTCCTTGGAATTGTTTATCATCAATATTCCATTTCTCAGTGAATTTAAATGGTTTAGCAAGGTTGACTTTATCTCCTCTTTCCTTATAATCTAAATCCACATAAACTCCATCCTCTAATTTTTCAAGTCCATAATAAGGGCCAGCTCCTCCATTACCGATAAGTTTGATAAAATTTCGATAGCCGGTCGGGAGTTTAATTCCGTTGTTCCGTTCAAATTCAATTATTTCAGATTCACTTTTGGTTTTGTTTAAGTTGAATTTGTGTCTGTTGGCTCCAAAAGTCGAGTACCTTTTATCTAACTTTTTGAGTTCGTGGATTTTTAATTCTATTTGCTTAAGTCTTTCCAATTTGCTTAAATAATTATCGGTAACTCAAAGGAATACAAACACCAACACCACCCGAAACTTCAAACTAAAACACGTGACCAAATATGGCGGTGTTTGTATTTCACTTGTACCGTTGCGGTGATTAGGGTATTCCCTTTCGAGAGTATCCTTTTATTTAGTATCTAAGGTAATGACTTTTTGAGAAAAAAGGCATTTTTAATTATCTAAAGTGATCAAATTTCTCCAATGTTCGGCAGTATGCACTGACTGTGGATTGCTTAAAATTTGCAAAAGTCAGCTAAGCTCGATATTGAGTAACTTCTTGGTTATTGTCTATCATTTGTATCGGTTTTTATCATTAAAAATACAATACAAAGATAGAATGAAATCCCTATAATCTTCTGATTAATACCAAGTTATGTGAGGAGCGGATGTTCTATAGATTTGAGATATAGAGTCGATTTGACGATATTCAATATGATATCACTTATTATCTTTTTACAATTTTTTATGCCACGATTAATTCTTTCTTCTCAATTTCGACCGTTATCTTCACTTTAGCTCCCAATGCTTCCAAGGCTCTAAGGATTGTTCCTATCCTAAAGTCTTTTGTGTTATTTTCCAGTTTTGATATTTGAGCTTTCTGGACACCTAAGAGTTCTCCGAGTTCACCTTGAGTCATATTTTGTTTAATTCTTGCTTCTTTAATTATTGTTCCTAATACATCCATGCGAAGATCATATTCAAATATTTCACGTTCTGCGGTTCCTCGTTTTCCAACGATCTCGTCTGTTAAATCATCTATTGAAGTAAGTTTCATATTCTATTGGTTTAGGTACTTTTTTCTAAATTCCAAGGCCTTTTTAAGTTCTGATTTCGGTGTTTTTTGTGTCTTCTTTATAAATCCATGAGTGCATACTATCAATGACTTTAAGTTTGGATCCCAAAATGCAAGTAGCCTTATTTGTTGCTTGTCATATCTTGTTCTAAATTCCCAAATTTCCTCGGTAAGTTTCTTTAGTAGTTTGGTGTCGTTGACTTCTCTAGATTTTTGAATATTATAGGCTATTTTCTTTTGCAGCTTGATATCCAAAGACATAATAAACTCCTTTGCTTCTTCAGAAATTAATACTTCGAAATTCTTACTCATGAATTTGACCACTTAACGGTATAAATATAGAAATAGTTTCCTAATTGGGAATATTTGTTTCTTCTGTCGCTGAAAGACACCTCAAAGAAATACAAAGAACGCTGCCAAAATTTTCAAGCTAAAGCACGTAATTAAATATGGTGGTGTTTGTATTTCAGCGTGACATCCACAGCGTTTAGGTTATTCATTTTTGAGTGTCTTGTTATTTTTTGTCTAAGGTAGTGATTTTATTAGATAATTATAATATTTTCAACTAGATAAAGTGATAAAATTTCTCCAATGTTCGGCAGTATGCACTAACTGTGGACTGCTTAAATTTTGCCAAAGTCAAGTAAGCTCGATATTGAGTAACTTCTTGCTTAATGTCTATCATTTGTATCGATTTTTGTTATGAAAAATACGACATAAAGATAGAATTAAAACATTATAATAGCCTGATTATGTGTATGTTATGAGCGGAGCGGATGTTCAACGGTTCTGTGATATGAAGCGGACGCAGCGATAGCAACTCTGATTTTATATCACTTGTTATCTGTAGGATTTAAATTCATGATTTTTAATTAATGTTTTCAAATTTCCTCATATACTTACTTTTACTTTTCCAAATTTCATTTTGTCCTACCTTTTCAATTATTTCATATTCACCATTTGTTTGGCTCCAATTTAGACCAAAGGGTAATATTGCTAAATCAAAAAGAAAATTTATATCCACCATTTCTTTGTTTAAGTTCTCAACTAATATTCCTTGGCTTGCTTCATCAATAAATAAAATTAGTGCCTTTTTATTTAATTCATGAATTTGTTTCATTAAAGAAAGAATTTGATTTGTTTTGTCAATTTCAAAATATGGCCAATCTTCCTCGTAGATTTGAATTTTAGTTTCTTGTATTCTGAACTCAATTACATAATTGTATTCATCTTGATTACAGTATAAGAAGATATCCCATTCTAGTTGATCGACATTCTGTTTTGGTTGAAATTTTACTTTTACTTTTTCATATTCACACCAACAATGTTTACCATCATTATGCAGTTTTACAGAACTGACGAACTGTGCAAGTTGCCTCTGATTTAAACCTAAATTTAGTATATCTTTTAATGAAGAAATGAATTGACCATGCGAATTTAGGCTTTGATGAATTTCTATATTTAAACATCCTCCCATTTTTTAAAGGGCATTGATTTTAATTTTTTTCTTACAGATAACTAACTTATAACAACAATTAATCCCCTCATAAATGTCCCTCAATGCTAAATAATTCTTCTTTACATTCCAAAAATACTCAAAATTTTCTAGTTTTTTATAAAATCATATCACATTGATTATCAGCATTATAAAAGTTTATTAACGGTTACAAACGTAAATAACCGTATATAAACGTAATTTATACGAATAATCCACACCACCCACCCACATCTTTGCCTCGTCATCAATCGAAAAATACAGATGGCACTTAAATCAAATTTTTATTAATGTTTTAAAATCTTGTAATTATGACAACTTTAAGAAATTCAGTACAGTTAGTAGGACACTTGGGTAATGATGTGGAAATCAAAAAATTTGAATCAGGCACTCAGTTGGCAAATTTCTCTCTCGCCACCAATGAGTACTTTAAAAATGCCCAAGGCGAAAAAGAAAAAGTCACGCAATGGCACAACATCGTGGCATGGGGAAAACTCGCAGACAACATGTCCAGTATCTTGTCAAAAGGTACACAAGTGATCGTCCACGGAAAACTCAACTATCGCAACTACACCGCAAAGGACGGAAGCACTAAATACATCACGGAAATAGTGGCTTCTGATTTTATAAAGTTAGACAGCTCCGAAAAAACTCAGGAGAATCTTCCTTTCTAGATTAGCAGAATGCTCCCTTTAGCAAGGTTTGTGAGTGTGAGTTTGAGTCCGTCAAATTTGACATTCACAAATCTTGCTATTTTCAAGCAATTCAGTTTCTCATTTTAATCAATTCTTATCTCTATTCTGAGGATTCCTGTATGATAAAATACCCATCGTCACCCTGACTTTGGTATCGTGGCATGAGTATGAGTCCGTCTGATGGAGCATACAGCTCACCGCTCGCATCCTTTCCTAGAAGCTGCCCTTTCGAGATTTTTTGAAAATTTTTAAAGCCCGGCAACAACTCGAAGACGGAATTGTCTTTGACTGTATATTTACTCATCAAGTTACAAACCTTTGGCAAATCCTTAGAAAACTCCTGCAAGATTTGGTCATGCCTGTTCTCGATGTGTGCCGCATCCACACAACCGGTGCTCCGCATAAAATTAGTAATGGCCGCAATGGCACGATTGACCGAGAGTGGCTCTTCGTGTTGACCGGATTCGAAGGCGATGGTCATCGTTTCGGTTCCTATATTCTCCGTATTAAAATAATGCATCAGCGTACCCTCGATTCCATTCAGCATTCCTTTAATCACAGGAGCATGTAGCTCCGCTGCCACGGTGACACTTTCGTCATTATCTGAGGGTATCGTGAAAATTCCGCCAAAACTACTGGTTGTATGAAGGTCTAGAATATACACTTGATCTGCTTTGGATTTGACAATTTCCTTTTTTATCGTTTTATACAGTTCTCTTACTTCTAGATCTTCACCGTGAAGTACTGATTTTTCCGTCGCCAATATCCGATTTACATTCGATTTCGTCCACTGTCTATTCAGGTCTTTTTCCAGATAGCGGACTTTTCTTTTGGAGGCCGCAAGATTGCCCACCATCCCCACGATGGTACCTTTAAATATAAAATCAGGATTGGTAATCGGTTCTACCTCAAGCATCTTGAACATATAGTCCAATGCCTTTTTTCCCGCAGGTTCATTCCCATGCATTTGACATATGACTATCAAGAGTGGCCCCGGTATATTCTGTGTATATTTTCCTATGATTCTTTTCATCCTATCAGCAAACATAAAACTTAATACTAATTCTTACCTCATAGAAATTGTGTTATATTTTAAGAATAATAAAACATTGTTTGTTTATATTCGCAACTCATTCAAAATCAAAATTCAATGAGCGACAATTTTATTATCGAAGAAGTATTACATTATAAGGTTTTTCTTTACAGTAGAAATGCTGGTGGTGAAAAAACCGATTATAGCATCCAGTTCAGAGTTCCATCGGGAAAGGCAATCCTGCGATTTACTCGAGACTACGAACTCCAAAATCGCTATGAAACTCACGGCGACATAAACATTTATCATGTCTATCTAAGAGAGGAAAAATATTATAATTTTATCGATATCCTAAGATACGAAAAGCCGATTTTTTTCTATTATGATCTGGATAACAACTTAAGTTATATCACGACCGGCGATGAGCCTGTAGGCGAGGAAGAAAACGAAGATTAATTTTAATAGGGGCTGATTACGAGTGTTTTCAGCCCCATTTTATTAATTGGAACTGGCTATATTTTTCAATTTAGTCGTAAAAACAACAAGTTCTACCCGCCTATTTTTAGATGTGACTATATCATCTAAAATATGATTCTCACCGAATGACCGAGTTTTAATGTCCACCGATTGACAAGCAAAGAATTTATTGATTAGTTCTTTGACGGATTCGGCTCTACTCATGCCTAGATTATAATTATATTTTACGGATCCATTGGAATCTGCAAAACCCGAGAGCTGTATAGAATCAATGTTTTTGCATTTGATTTTCATCATAAACTCTTTACAATTTTCGATTTGCAAACTATCCGGATTCGAAGAATTTTCATCAAAATAGATAGAATAACTCAAGGTGTCTATCACATTTTGAAACAAGGAATCTGGCAATTCTTTGGTGGTAAATTTGAGTCCATACTTATCTACAAATCCCTGATAATACCATAATTCGAAATCCTGGTTTTCCTTTTTTGCCATGAAAATGCTGTCACATACTTTTCTCATCTTGTGATTGTCATCATTGTTCAACATTTCTGATCCATCTATCCAAAGTCTAGATCCATCGTCAGAAGTCAAACACAATTCATAAATACCGGATTTTTTTACCTCCATTTTAGATTTTATGAAAAACCCGATGCGAGTGCTATAATCCAGCCCCGGAAAATTATGTTTGGTATCTGTTTCTGGAATATCGATTTTATTCCAAGTCAGATGTTTTACAATGTCATAATCCCTATAATGAGGCTTGTAGCCTGTCCAGCATTCTTTCGCCGGAATACGAATCACATCCACATGAAAAGTATCAAACTCGATGAATTCACTCGATTGACAGTGCAGATGATTGCAAAACAACCAAGATAATATAATCAGAATAAATTTCAATTTATCTCAAGTTTTCCTTGTTTACCACTAGAATCATAGGTAATAGTATATTTCCCAGGCGATAGATTTAATTCATTGATTGGAATAGAATTCAAATTTTCTTGCTTGAAAACAGTCTTAATTAGGTGATTTTCAGAATCATATATCATGAATGATGAATTTTTCATTAAGTATATCTTAATATGCTTTTCGTCTTTTTTGCATCTTGCCTCCAATGTAAATCCATCTCCCACTTGTTCAATTACATCCATATAATATCCCAATTCCATTAATTTTGGAATATCTTTTACAATTTCTATAGGATACTTGTATTGATAAATACCAATAGATTCAGACATTGTGTTAGGGTCAAAATAAGCAACTGTATCAATTGCTTCCAACATTTTACCCGAAAAATCAAACTTTTGAATGTAGTCTTCAATTGAAAAGTTATTTACTATAACGGTTTTTTCAATTTTAGTTTCGGGATCAAAAACAATTATTGTATCGACAACAATTTTAGGTAT